>NZ_JAYREK010000021.1:0-61649 GCF_041908905.1 Zoogloea sp. | reverse complement strand
ATCCCGAACAGGACCGTGAAACGAGACCGCGCCAATGATAGTGCACACCCGTGCGTGAAAGTAGGTCATCGTCAGACTAACCCCATGCAAACCCCCTGCAGCAAACGCTGCAGGGGGTTTCGCTTTTTAAGATAAAAAAGTGGAGAAAGTCGCAGGTGCTCTCTCCAGAAGTCCTGGGTTGTTGTGCGCTGGGACGAAAGTTGCCTGTCGAGGTCTGTCGAGAAAAGAGGTTTTTTTGATTACGATCGACTATGAGAGCTTTACGCCATTGATGTCCCTGGTGGGCGGATGCTTCATTGGCCTGGCCGCGAGCATCCTGTTTCTCGCGTGTCGTCGTATTGCGGGCATCAGTGGTATCTTCGGTGAGGCATTGATGGGGCAGGCCATGCAGGCCGGTGGCTGGCGGCTGCTGTTTCTGCTCGGCATGCTGACTGCGCCCTGGCTCATGCCGGGAATGGAGGCGTATCGTCCCCGCTTTGACTTGTCGGTCTGGGGTGTGTTGCTTGCCGGTTTTCTGACGGGTTACGGTACGCGGATGGCGAGCGGATGTACCAGCGGTCATGGTGTTTGCGGCTTGTCCCGGCTGTCACCCCGGTCGTTGGTGGCTGTATTGACGTTCATGGCTGCGGGGATGGTGACGGTTGCCGTCGTACGAGGCGTTTCAGGGGGAGCGGCGTGAAGCCCATGTTGAAGTTGTTGTCGCCATTGTTTTCCGGCCTGATTTTTGGGATCGGACTCCTGCTGTCTGGAATGACCAACCCTTCCAAAGTGCAGGGTTTTCTTGATATTGGCGGCGCCTGGGATCCATCGCTGGCGCTGGTGATGGGGGGCGCCGTGTGTGTCGCTCTGCCGGTTTTTCAATGGGTGATCCGCCGGGAGCCAGACCGCCGCGTGAGTGCCCCGATTGACGGCAAGCTCCTCCTCGGGAGCGCACTGTTTGGAGTCGGCTGGGGGTTGTCCGGATATTGTCCGGGGCCTGCATTGGTCGTCGCTGCTCGTGGCAGTGCGTCTGCCTTGGGTTATGTGGCCGCGATGGCGGTAGGCATGATCGTGGCAGGCCGGTTGGGTTCATCTGATCGTTCTGGCGCAGCGCAGGTTTCCAAGTGATGGACAGCGAGCTGCGCCCCCTGCGGATTGCCATCAATGGGTATGGCAGGATCGGGCGTTGTTTCCTGCGTGCCTTGACGGAGTCGGTTTCTAGAAGGAATTTCGTCGTCGTCGCCATCAACGACCCCGCCGATCTGGCGAGCATCGCCTATCTCACCCGCTTCGATTCGACCCATGGTCGGTTTCCGGGGGAGGTAGAGGTCGTCGATGACAGGCTGGTGATCGACGGCGCAGTGATTCCGGTCTTTCATGCCTCGACCCCGGATGGCGTGCCCTGGGCCGAACTGGACGTGGACATCCTGATCGAGGCGTCAGGGCAGTATAGCTATCGTCATCAGCTGGAGGCCTTTCTGACCGCCGGATGCCGTCGCGTGCTGTTGTCTCATCCTGGTCACAGTGCGGCGGATGTGGACCAGACCGTGGTCTATGGCTTCAACGAGACGGTTCTCTGCGGCAAGGAGCGTATCGTTTCGGCCGCCTCGTGCACGACCAATGCGATCGTTCCCGTGCTTGCGCTGCTCGAGGAGGCTTACGGACTCGAGCAGGTCTTGTTGACGACCTTGCATTCGGTGATGAACGATCAGCCACTCATCGACGGCTATCACCATGCGGATTTGCATCGCACGCGGTCGGCCATGCAGTCGATGATTCCGGTGGCGACGGGCCTGGCCAAGGGGGTGGTCCGCTTCCTGCCCATGCTGGAGGGGAAGGTTGAGGCGAAGGCCATCAGGGTTCCTGTCGTCAATGTGTCGGCGATCGATCTCGTGGTGAGCCTGCGTCGCCCGGTGGGAATGGCCGAGGTGTCGGCCCTGCTGCGGGGCGCTTCAGGCGGCTGCGGTTCCGGCAGGATTGCCTTCACGGCGGAGCCACATGCGTCGATCGATTTCAATCACAGCATTCACTCGTCCATCATTGATGGCCAGCAGATTCGTCTCAGCGGTGATCGGATGCTGAACTTCCTGGTCTGGTTTGACAACGAATGGGGTTTTGCCAACCGCATGCTCGACGTGGCGTCGTGTTGGCGAGACCGGATCCGCGCGCAGGTGGCCAGCGCGGCCTGAGCCCGCAGGCTTCGATGTCGCTGGGATCGGTGCGCTCAGTCTCCCCGGGACAGGGCGGGGCGTCGGGCGATCTCGACTTTCAGGTTGATGCCGGCCTTGCCGCGGCGCAGCTCGAAGTCGGCCTTCTGGCCCGGCCGCAACGCGGCGATGGCTTCCAGCATGGACTGGGGATCATTTACCTTGCGCCCATCCACGGTAAGCAGGACGTCGCCGGGCTGAATGCCCGCCCGATCGGCCGGGCTGCCGCGCATGACGCCGGAGATCAGGGTGCCGTCACTGGAGGGCAGCCCGAAAGACTCGGCGAGTTCGCCCGTGATGGCCTGCACTTCGACACCGATCCAGCCGCGGGTGACCGAGCCGGTCTGTATGATCTGTTCCATGACGTTGCGCGCCAGGGAGACGGGTATCGCAAAGCCAATCCCCAGCGAGCCGCCGGTGCGCGAATAAATGGCCGAGTTGATGCCGACGAGGTTGCCGCTGGCGTCGATCAGCGCACCACCCGAGTTGCCGGGATTGATCGCGGCGTCGGTCTGGATGAAGTCCTCGAAGGTGTTGATGCCCAGGTGGGAGCGGCCCAGCGCGGACACGATCCCCATCGTGACGGTCTGCCCCACGCCGAAGGGGTTGCCGATGGCCAGCACGACGTCGCCGACATGCAGCTGGTCGGTATGGCCGAAGGTGATGGCGGGCAGCTTGCCGCCGGATTTGATCTGCAGCACGGCGAGGTCTGATTCGGGGTCGCGTCCCACGATGCGTGCCGGGAGCTTGCGGCCGTTGTTGAGGGCGACCTCGATGTCGTCGGCGCCTTCGATCACGTGGTTGTTGGTCAGGACGTAACCTTCCGGTGACACGATGACGCCGGAGCCGAGCCCGGAGGCGCGTTGCTGGGGCTGGTTGTCGAGCCGGTCGCCAAAGAAATGGCGGAACAGCGGATCGTCCGCAAAGGGATGGCGCTGGGACTTGATTTCCTTGCTGGTGAAGATGTGCACGACCGAAGGCAGGGCCAGGCGGGCGGCATCGGCATAGGAACTGGGCGCCCGGGCGGCGGGGACGCTGCCGGGGGCGATGGCTTCCTGAATGGTGACGGCCGGCGGGGTATTGCGCTCTCCGAGCCAGTCCGGCCGGAGCGTGGTGACCACAAAGAGGATCGCCACCGATATCGTGACCGTCTGAGCAAAGATCATCCACAGGCGATGCATCGTAAAATCTGCCACCGAGAGCGCAGCAATGCGCGTTGAGATAATGCTTGGTTTATAGGGGGCCGCTCATGGAACGAGCCGAATTGTTGCGCTATCTGGATACCCTGCTGGAGGTCGCGCGTTTCAAGGATTATTGCCCAAACGGCTTGCAGGTGGAAGGACGCGGGCAGGTGAGGCGCATCGTTTGCGGTGTGACCGCCAGCCAGGCGCTGCTCGATGCGGCGGTGGCGCGGGGCGCCGACGCGGTGCTGGTGCATCATGGGTATTTCTGGCGGGGCGAGGACGGGCGGGTCACCGGCATGCGCCGGAAGCGTCTGGCGACCCTGATCGGGCATGACATCAACCTGATCGCCTACCACCTGCCCCTTGATGCGCATTCCGAGCTGGGCAACAATGCGCAGCTCGGCAGGCTCATGGGCTGGGAGCCCGACGGGCGTTTCGGTGACCAGGATCTGGGCTGGACGGGCGCCCTGGCCCACCCGCTCAGGCTGGATGTACTGGCCCGGAGCGCTGCTGCCCGGCTTGGGCGGGAGCCCCTGATGCTGGGGGAGGGCAGCCAGGAGGTGCGGCGTGTGGCGTGGTGTACCGGCGGCGCGCAAGGCTTTTTCGAGCAGGCGATCGCCACCGGTGTCGATTGTTTTGTGTCTGGTGAGGTCTCCGAGCAGACGACCCACCTGGCGCGGGAGTCCGGTGTGGCCTATCTGGCGATCGGCCATCATGCCAGCGAGCGTTACGGGGTCCAGGCCCTTGGTGCGCATCTGGCGCGGGAGTTCGGGATCGAAGCGGAGTTCGTCGAGGTGGACAACCCGGTGTGACGCCTGACCAGGGGCGGAGGCTCAGAAGTCGATGCGCAGCTCGGTGTCGGGCTCGGACTTGACCATGGGCTCCAGCGCGGGCTCTTCCGAGGGCGGCTTGTAGGCGCCGAGTTCGCTGTCGAGGATGGACAGCAGCAGCAGCAGCTCCTCGACGACACTTAGGGGGAAACCCTGGCGCGTGCCGTCGCGGTTGTCGCGCAGGATCTGGTGGATGTACGCCTGCGCCTCCTGGGTGCCCCAGAGCTCCTGCAGGCGCTGGATGATGTGGGGCATCTGCTCGACGGAGTCGGCCGGGGCCGTGCGGACGGCCTTGAAGTCGTTCCAGCTCACCATCTTGACGTTGAACGTCTTGTTGAGCTGCCGCGTCAGAGCCTCGAACTCGGCGCGCATGCCGGCGACGTGATAGACGTCGAGCAGCTTGAGCCAGGGTTTGACCGCTTGCCGGGGGTTGTTCCGGATGTAGTCGGCGAGGGTTTCCGCAGCGCCCTGGGTCCGGCCGAAGGACATCATGATCTCGGCCAGTTCGAGGGCGGAGTCCTGTTCGTCCACCGTCTCGTCGAAGGGGATCGGGTGGGGGGGCGCGAAGGTCGGGTCGACCCATTCGGCCGAGGTGTCGGCCGGCGGCATCGGAGCGACGGAGTGCTGGACGGGCGGCATCGCCCGCATCTCGGCCGGTTCCTCGCGTTTCGGTCGGTTGACGGTGGTGTGGGGCGGCGCGCTGGCGCCGATGTCGGTCTCGAAGGCCGGCTCCGTCGTCATCTCGGCTTCCTCGGCCTTCCGGCGGCGACGCATCCAGGCCAGTGCGCCGAGGCCTGCGACGACCGCCGCCACGCCTCCCGCTGCCGGGCCCCACTCCTTGAGGGTGCCGAGGAGGGTGTCCAGGGCGGGGGGCTGTGCGGCGGCGGTCGGGGGGCTGGGCGGAGCGCTCGCCGGCGAGACGGGCTTGTGCTGGTCGAGCTGGGCGACGCGCTCCTTGAGCATCTTCTGATACTCCTCGAGGCGCCGGATCTTTTCGTCGACTTCCAGCTGGGCGGAGATCCGGTCATCGATCTCGGCGAGGGTCCGCTGTTCCTGGCGCAAGGCCTGCCGGGTGCCGTCCGCCTCGTCGCCGCTGGGCGGGCTCGAGAGCAGCAGGCTCATGCGGAGCGGTGCGAGCCCTGCTTCTGCGCCGCTGCCGAGGATCAGGCGGTCTGAGCCCGAGGGCACCGGACGCTGCGCCTGCGGGTGGTCCGACCGGCGCGGTCGCGGCTGCCGGGGGGGCGCCGGCACTGCCAACGAAGCGTGGATCTCCGGGGCGGTGGTGGCGCGGGGGCGTGCCTGCCGCGGCGACGCCGCTGCCGGGGTGCCCACAGGCTGGGCCGGGGCGGCTTCGGGAGGGGAGACGTCGGCGTTTCGCCCCACCGGGGGCTGGAGCAGGATCGGATAGTCACGCCGGACCGGGTTCTCACACCCGAGCTGGACACCGAGCATCGCGATCGGATGGTTCAGTGGCTCGCGGGTGGTGACGATCAGCTTGTTGCCGGCTACCCGGAAGCGGGCGGAGCGGACCCAGGGGAGGTCGTCGTCCGGCGTGCTGGCACGGCGCACGCAAGCCGGATCGAACTCCGCACCGCCCATATTGAGCAGTCTGATTTCGGCCCGGAGCGGCTCACCCAGTCTCGACCCGGCGGTCAGGTCGCCCAACCCCACTGCCCCGGCGGAGAGGCTCCCCAGGGAGATTGGCAGGGCAATGAGCAGGGAAAGCGGCTTGCGCGGACTGTTCATCAAGAGTGAGTGGTCGCTCCGGCGCGAAGTGCCGGTGTTGACTGGGTTGGCCGGGGCAGGATCAATCAAGCATGCGTGTAAACGGCAAAGCTACAGTATTCTAAAGAAGTTTGGGCACTGTCGCCGGATCTTGTCGGCTGTGAATTGCGCCCTTGTGTTGCGCGCGAGACCTCTGACGCGCCTTTTTACGAATTTTGTCTTCTTTCGATTTGCCATGCCACTCTCCCTGCCTAAAGTTGCCCGCTCGCGTGCCCACCTCCGTCGGATCGAGGTGGAGGGGTTTCTCCGCGAGGACGGTTTGCTCGAACTGGATGCCCGTCTCACCGACCTGAAGGACAGGGACATGCAGCTGGCCTCCGGCCTGCGCAAGCACGGAGATCCACTGCATGATCTGATGGTTCGGGTGACGCTCGACAAGAACTTCTCGATCATCGACGTGGAGGCCTGCTCCGACTGGGTTCCCTATCCCGGCGCCTGCGACACCATCGGGCCGGCCTATCGGCGGCTGGTCGGGCTCAACCTGCTGCGCGGATTCCGGCGCACGGTGAGCGAGATGTTCGCCGATGTGCGGGGGTGCTCCCACCTCACCGAGCTGCTGTTTTCCTTGCCGACCGCGGCGATCCAGACCTTCGCCACCTTTCGCCGCGAGAACGACGACAGCGGCGATAAGCCGTTCCAGCTCGACCGCTGCCACGCCCTCGAGACGAGTTCGCCAACCGTTCTGCAGTACTACCCGCGCTGGTACCGCGAGCCGACCGATGCGTGATGGGCGTACCCGCGCCCGGCAGGCCAGCGCGAAAGAGGTTGAACGCGATGTTTTGTGTATAATTTATAATTACAGGCGCTGAGTACGGTCTTGCCCGGATGTTCCGGGCACGGTCGTGTAGGCTTGTCTCCCGGGAGCGGATGCCGACGCCGGCAGGCTTCCAGGGTGCAGGGCGGTGTCTGCGTTGGACGAGGGAGAACGGCGCAGACGTCGCGGAGCCTCAAGGGCTCCGAAGAGTCCCATCAACCAAGCGTAAGCGGCCGTACAGGCTAAGACTTCGATCGAAGGGCAACCATGAAAATTCATGAGTATCAGGCAAAAGAACTACTGAGGAAGTATGGCGTCGTCACGCCGCGGGGCTTCCACTGCATTTCCGTCGATGCGGCGGTCAAGGCTGCCGAAGATCTCGGCGGCAAGGTCTGGGTCGTGAAGGCCCAGATCCACGCGGGCGGCCGCGGCAAGGGCGGCGGTGTCAAGCTGGCCCGTTCGCTCGACGAAGTGCGGACCAACGCCGAAGCCATCCTCGGCATGCAGCTGGTGACCCACCAGACCGGCCCGGAAGGCCAGAAGGTGCGCAACCTGCTGATCGAGGAAGGCGCCGACATCAAAAAAGAATACTACGTCGCCGTGCTCACCGATCGTGCCACCCAGAAGGTTGCCGTGATGGCTTCCTCCGAAGGCGGTATGGACATCGAGGAAGTCGCCCACAGCACGCCCGAGAAGATCCTGAAGGAATTCGTGGATCCGCTGGTCGGTCTGACCGACGCCCAGGCCGAGATCCTGGCTCGCGGTATCGGCGTTCCGGAGGCCTCCGTCGCCTTCGCCGTCGACACCCTGAAGAAGCTCTACACCTGCTACATGGAAACCGATGCTTCCCTGGCGGAAATCAACCCGCTGATCCTGGAAGGCAACGGCACCATCAAGGCTCTGGACGCCAAGTTCAACTTCGACTCCAACGCCCTCTACCGTCACCCCGAGATCGTCGACATGCGCGACCTCGATGAAGAAGACGCCGACGAGATCGAAGCCTCCAAGTTCGATCTGGCCTACATCTCCCTCGACGGCAACATCGGCTGCCTCGTGAACGGTGCCGGTCTGGCCATGGCCACCATGGACACCATCAAGCTGTTCGGTGCCGAGCCGGCCAACTTCCTCGACGTGGGCGGCGGCGCCACCACCGAGAAGGTGACCGAAGCCTTCAAGATCATGCTCAAGAACCCCAAGGTCAAGGGCATTCTCGTCAACATCTTCGGCGGCATCATGCGCTGCGACACCATCGCCACCGGCGTGGTCACCGCGGCCCGTGAAGTGCATCTGTCGGTTCCGCTGGTCGTCCGCATGAAGGGCACCAACGAAGACATCGGCAAGCAGATCCTGCGTGATTCGGGCCTCCCGATCATTGCTGCCGACACCATGGCCGAAGCGGCCCAGAAGATCGTCGACGCGGTCAAGTAAGGAGTTACCGAATGTCCATCCTGATCAACAAAGACACCAAGGTCATCACCCAGGGCATCACCGGCAAGACCGGTCAGTTCCACACCGAAAAGTGCATCGAGTACGCCAACGGCAAGAACTGCTTCGTCGCCGGCGTCAACCCGAAGAAGGCCGGCGAGAAGATCCTCGACGTGCCCATCTACGGTTCCGTCAAGGAAGCCGCTGCCGAAACCGGTGCCACCGTCTCCGTGATCTACGTGCCGCCCGCTGGCGCCGCTGCCGCGATCTGGGAAGCCGTCGAGGCCGACCTGGATCTGGCGATCTGCATCACCGAAGGCATTCCGGTCCGCGACATGCTGGAAGTGCGCAACAAGATGAAGGCCAAGGAAGCCGCCGGTGGCAAGAAGACCCTGCTGCTCGGCCCGAACTGCCCCGGCCTCATCACCCCCGATGAAATCAAGATCGGCATCATGCCGGGCCACATCCACCGCAAGGGTCGCATCGGCGTGGTTTCCCGCTCCGGCACCCTGACCTACGAAGCCGTCGCCCAGCTGACCGAAATCGGTCTGGGCCAGTCTTCCGCCGTCGGCATCGGTGGTGACCCGATCAACGGTCTGAAGCACATCGACGTGATGCGCATGTTCAACGACGACCCCGACACCGATGCCGTCATCATGATTGGCGAAATCGGCGGCCCGGACGAAGCCGAAGCGGCCATGTGGTGCAAGGCCAACATGAAGAAGCCGATCGTCGGCTTCATCGCTGGCGTCACCGCGCCGGCCGGCAAGCGCATGGGCCACGCTGGCGCGCTGATCTCCGGCGGTGCCGACACCGCCGACGCCAAGCTCGCCATCATGGAAGAGTGCGGCTTCAAGGTCACCCGCAACCCGTCCGAAATGGGCAAGCTGCTGAAGGCCATGCTGTAAGCGGCTTCACGCCTGCTCCCGACCGCGCCCGAGGCAGCCGCCTCCGGCGCGGTTTTTCTTTGTGGACCGGGATGGGCGATGGCTCGCGTCAGGCTCCGGTTTGGGGCGTGAAGCACTATGCCGGTGCGGTCACGGGGAGGCGAGTCTCTTTTTTGGGGGGCTGGGTTGGCGGCCGGAGCCTGGCGGGTCCGCCTGGCGTGCCGTATGGCAGACGCCCGGCTCTTGTGGCCCGGTTATTGCTAGGTATTGGTTGGCCGGCCTGGTTGCGGGCCGGCCTGATCAGGCGATCCGACTTGGAGGGCGTCCATTTCCGATGAGCGATCTCATCGGTGATGCGACGCCCGCTTTTTCGAGCGTCGCCGCTGGCGCTTACTTGAGCGGGAAGCCCAGGCGGTGGAGGGCCTCCACCAGTCGGTCGCGCCCGCTCAGCGCGCCGGCGTCGCGGATGCGTTTGGCGGAGTGATTCGACCAGGTGCCGCGGACCTTCATCCCCTGGCTGGCGTAGAACGCGCTCATGGCTCCGTCGTATTGGGCGAGCCCGTCATCCTGGGCGGGCAGGGAATAGCGCTCCTGGTGCAGCACCACGGATTGCGGCGGGCGCGGCTTGACGCTGGCCTGCGCCTGCGGGTCCGGCGTGCCGACGCAGAGGCCGAACACGGCGATCACTCGCGGTGGCAGGGCCAGTTCGGCGGCGACGGCCTCGGGCTGGTTGCGCATGCCGCCAATGTAAACGGTGCCCAGCCCGAGGGACTCGGCGGCGGCCACCGCGTTCTGGGCGGCCAGGGCGGCGTCGATCACGCCGACTTCGAGCATTTCGAGGTAATCCAGCCCGGCGCAGGCTTCGCCGACCTTGCCGGCGACCCGCTCCAGGCGGGCCAGGTCGGCCAGCCAGACGAGGAGCAGCGGGGCCTGGCGGATATGTTCCTGCTCGCCGGCCAGGCTGGCGAGCCGGCTCTTGCGCTCTGTGTCCCGCACCGCGACGACGCTCCAGGCCTGCAGGTTGGAGGAGCTTGCTGCCGACTGGGCGGCCGCGATGATGGCGGAGAGGGTGTCGTCGCTGACCGGGTCGGGCAGGTAGGCGCGCACCGAACGGTGGGCGAGGAGCTGATCGATCAGGGCCGAGCCGGCGCTCGGCACCGTGACCTCGGGCGACCCGTAACGGGCCTGGTAGAGGGAGACGCGGGTGTTCATCAGGGTTCCTGGGGTGATTCCGGTGAGGCCGGCAGGGCCGGCGGGCAACCGGAATTCTACGCCCGGAGCGCCCCTCAGCGTGGCGGCAGGAAGGCCGGCCGGCCCAGCGCGGCATAGCCGGCGTCGATCTCCTCGACGACGACCCGCCAGATGGGTTTGACGAAGAAGCGCAGCCGGTTGATGACATCGGTGGCGTTCATCATCGAGGGTACGCGGATGCCGCGGTGCTCGACCGGGCCGCCGATCTGGGTGATCCGCACGCCGAGCTTGGCGAAGTGGTCGGCCAGCCTCGGCTCGGTTAGCATGAACAGGGTTTCCACGCCCTCGCGCTTCGCGAGGGCGATCACCGCCAGGTAGAGGCCGATCGGGATGTAGGGGAAGCGGGGCTGATCCTTGGTGCCGAAGTCGTCGTCGCTGAGGGCCAGCGCCGTCTTGGTCTCACCCTTCCGGCGCCGGTACTGGGCGCGGACCGCGAGGCGCGAAACCTCGGCGATCGTGTGCCGCGGCAGGCGGGCCGGGTCGATGATCGAGCGGTCGAGGGTGGCCCGGCAGGTGTGCTCGAAGGGCAGCGGAAAATCCGGGTCTTCCGGGCGGGCGAGCACCAGACGGTTGCAACCGACCAGGGTGGACGGATCGTTCGAGCTGCGCAGCAGGCAGTGCAGGCTGTGCCGGTCGTATTCGTCGGTTTCGCGGCGGTCGGGGCGTACGGGCTCGAAGGCGAGCTCCTCGCAGTACACCTCGTGGCGGATTCCGTAGACGGCATCGCGCAGCGTGTCGCTGAACGCGGCTTCGACCTGGAAGTATTTGCGGAAGCCTTCGCCCAGGCTGAACCTATCGAGTAAGGACATGGCTAGAAGGCCCTTTATGTGTCAGTTCAAACGTTCTGCCTCAAGGCATCTACGACCGGAATGCGCGAGACCTTGAATGCAGGGTAGACCGAGGCCAGCACCGTGGCGATGAAACCGACGAAGAACGCACCGATCACCGTCGCGGGGACGATCCGGATGAAGGCCATGTAGCCGATGTTCGCATTGGGCGGGGGCGGCATCGAGATGCCGATGGCCGAGATGACCAGCGCCAGCAGCATGCCCAGCAGGGCGCCTGCCACGGCGCCGACCAGGCCGAGGATCGTGCATTCGACGAGGATCAGCCGGATGATGTCCCGGTGGCGGTTGCCCAGCGCCTGCATGGTGCCGAACTCGCCCTGGCGCTCGAAGACGCTCATGTTGACGCTGTTGGTCACCGACAGCAGCACCATCAGCAGGATGATCAGGCGCAGCACCCCGAACTGGGCATCGTAGAGCTGCACGGATTTGTCGTAGAAGTCGGACAGGGTGCGCCAGCTGCGCAGGTCGAAGGAGGTGCCGCTGAATTCGGCGTTCAGCCTGGCGAGCATCTGGTCGGTGTCTTCGGTGCGGTGGAGCGCCACCACGATCTGGTTGACGCCCTTCACCTGCAGCAGCTCCTGGGTGGCCGCCAGCGGAATGCGCACCGCGCGGGCGTCGAACTCCTTGGAGAAGCTCTGGAAGATGCCCACCACCCGGAAGTCGAGGGTGTTCATCGCGCCTTCGGCGGCGTTCATGACCAGGGTTACGGAGTCGCCGGGCTTGAGGCCGAGGGAGTGGGCCACGCCCTGGCCGACGAGCACGCCGTCGGTGTCCTGGTCGCGGAGCTGCTGGCCTTCGACGATCTTGAGCAGGCTGCCGAGCTTCGCCTCCTTGTCGGGCTCGACGCCCTCGCCGATGATGGGCAGGTCGCGCCGGCCGTTGTTGAGCAGGCCGGCAAAATACACGCGGCCCATCACCGCATCGACCTCGGGGTGGGCGGAGATCTTCTTTGCGATCTCCTCGGGCTTGTCGATCAGGAAGCGTTCCGGGTAGCGGCTTCCCTTCTCGAGGAAGTCCGGCTTGAACAGCTGCAGGTGTCCGGTCTGGGAATGGATGATGGTTTCGCCGAGCTGGATGAAGATGTCGGCGACGAAGCCCCCCGCCAGCACCAGGCTCACCACCCCGAACATGATCGCGGCGAGGGTCATGCCGGTGCGGAACTTCTGGCGGAGGATGTTGCGCACCGCGAGCTTCACGGTGGCGGCATAGACCGGGGTCGCGGCGTGGCGCTGCGGACGCGGGCTGCTTTGCGGGGCGTTGTCGACGTGCATGGCAATCGAGGGGCTGCGTGAGTGGGTTGCCGGACCATGCCGGGGCAGGGGCGGACGGGCCCGTTGGCCTGAGCCGCTCTCGGCCGGCATGCTCCATGCGGCTGGCTGGCCGAACTATCGTATGATACTGCTTCCCCGTGTGACGGATACAGGTTGCATGTCTCCAGCCAAAAAACCCTTTCGCTATGAAGAAGCCTTCTCCCGCAACATCGGGTGGGTGACCGAAGCCGAGCAGGCGGCCCTGCGCGGTAAGCGGATCGCGATTGCCGGAGCCGGCGGCGTCGGCGGCGTCCATCTGCTGACCCTCGCGCGGCTGGGGGTCGGTGCGTTCACGATCGCCGACATGGACCGCTTCGACCTCGTCAACTTCAACCGCCAGGCCGGCGCGATGATGTCCACCCTCGACCGTCCCAAGGTCGAGGTGATGGCCGAGATGGCTCGGGACATCAACCCCGAGCTCGACATCCGCATCTTTCCAGGCGGCGTCAATGAGGCCAACCTGGGCGATTTCCTGGACGGCGTCGACGTCTACGTGGACGGCCTCGACTTCTTCGCCTTCAAGGCCCGCCGGGACACCTTCAAGGCCTGCCACGAGCGCGGCATCCCGGCCGTCACCGCGGCCCCGCTGGGTATGGGGACGGCGGTGCTGTCCTTCCTGCCCGGCCACATGAGCTTCGAGGAGTACTTCCGCTTCGAGGGCTGCGACGAGGACGAAATGGCGGTCCGCTTCGTGCTCGGGCTGTCGCCGGCGATGCTCAACCGCGGCTACCTGGCCGACCCGTCGCGGGTGAACTTCTCCGAGCGGCGTGGTCCCAGCACGGGGGCCGCCTGCCAGCTGTGTGCCGGGGTGGCTGCCGTCGAGGTGCTCAAGATCCTCCTCGGCCGCGGCAAGGTGCTGTGCGCCCCCTGGGGCTTCCAGTTCGACGCCTACCGCAACCGCTACGTGAAAACCTGGCGGCCGGGCGGCAACCGCAACCCGCTTCAGCAGATCGGCCTGTTCATCGCGCGCCGCCAGTTGCGCGCGATGCGCCGCTGAAGCCCTCCGGAGACTTCTCCATGGCCAGTCGCGAAACCCTCCTCAAGATCCTCGACCTGGCCCGCTGGGCCCCCAGTGGCGACAACACCCAGCCCTGGCGCTTCGAGATCGCGGGCGACGACCATCTCGTCGTGCATGGCAGCGACACCCGTGATTGGTGTCTCTACGATTTCAACGGCCACGCCAGCCACATGGCCCATGGCGCGCTGCTCGAAACCCTGCGCATCGCCGCCACCGGCGAGGGGCTGGCGGCCAGCTGGGCGTTGCGGGTCGGCTCGCCTGAGCGGGCGCCGGTGTTCGATGTCCGTCTCGAGGCCCGGCCGGGCATCGCCCCCGACCCGCTGCTGCCTTACATCGAGTCCCGCGTCGTGCAGCGCCGCGCGATGCGCACCACGCCCCTCAGCCCGGCCCAGCGGGCCGCGCTGGCGGCGGCGCCCGGCCCGGGCTACTCCGCCCAGTTCTTCGAGTCCTCCGCGGAGCGCAAGGCGGTGGCGGGTTTCCTGTGGCGCAGCGCCTACCTGCGCCTGATCTGCCCCGAGGCTTACCCGGTGCACAAGGAGATCATCGAGTGGCGCACCCGCTTCAGCAAGGATCGCATCCCCGAGCAGGCGGTGGGCGTCGATCCCGCCACGGCCCGCCTGATGGAGTGGGTGATGGCCAGCTGGGGGCGGGTCAAGTTCTTCAATACCTACCTGTTCGGCACCATCGCGCCGCGGGTCCAGCTCGACTACATTCCGGCGCGGGCCTGTGCCGCCCACGTGCTGATCCGCGCCGACGTGCCCGCCCGGAGCATCGAGGACCACGTCCGCGGCGGTGTCGCGCTGCAGCGGGTGTGGCTGACGGCGGCCGCGGTCGGCCTGCACCTGCAGCCCCAGATGACGCCGCTGATCTTTCGCTGGTATGCCCGCCAGGGCAAGTCGTTCTCGGCATTGCCCGAGATCGCCCAGGGGGCCCTCGCGCTGGCCGAGGAGTTCGAGCGCCTGGGCGGCTTCGGGCCGGAGCAGGGGCTCACCTTCTTCTGCCGTGTCGGGGTGTCCGATCCGCCCCGTTCGCGGTCGCTGCGCAAGGGGCTCGATGAGCTGATGCAGCCTGCCCCGTGAGCCACGCCCATCACGATCATGCCCACCACGGGCATGGTCACCACCAGCACCAGGCCGCGCCCGCTGGCTGGAACCGGGCCTTCGCGCTGGGCATCGCCCTCAACCTGGGCTTCGTTGTCGTCGAGGGGGTATATGGCTGGCTGTCGGGCTCCCTGGCGCTGCTCGCCGATGCGGGGCACAACCTCTCCGACGTGGCCGGGCTGGTGCTGGCCTGGGGGGCGTCCCTCGCCGGCGGCCTGCGCCCGACCCACCGGCGCACCTACGGCTGGATGCGCGCCTCGATCCTGGCGGCCCTGGCCAACGCGCTGTTGCTGATCTTCGCGATGGGCGCGCTGGCCTTCGAGGCGGTGCAGCGCCTGCAGGCGCCCGAGCCGGTGGCGGGCGGGACGGTGATCGTCGTGGCGGCGGTCGGAGTGCTGGTCAATGGCCTCACCGCCTGGCTGTTCATGGCGGGCAGCCAGACCGATCTCAACATCCGCGGCGCCTTCCTGCACATGGCGGGGGACGCGCTGGTGTCGCTGGGGGTGGTCGCGGCGGGCCTGCTGTACCTGCAGTTCGGCTGGGGCTGGCTTGACCCGCTGGTGAGCCTGGCCATCGCGGTGGTGATCGTGCTCGGCACCTGGAGCCTGTTCCGCCAGTCGCTGCACCTCGCCTTCGACGGCGTGCCGGAGGGCATCGATCTCGTCGAGGTGCACGCCTGGCTGCTCGCCAAGCCCGGGGTCGTCGACGTACACGACCTCCACGTGTGGGCGCTCGGCACCTCCGACGTGGCCCTCACCGCCCACCTGGTGATGCCCGCCGGCCATCCGGGCGATGCCTTCGTGGTGGCGCTGGCCGAGGGCCTCGCCCACCGTTTCCACATCAACCATCCCACCATCCAGATCGAGCTGGACGGCATCGACGACGGCTGTGTCCGGCCGACCCGGCTGCCGCCGCCCGGCGGCGCCTCAGCCTGAGCGGCGGGCCAGGAAGCGGTCGAGCGCGGCGCCGAAGGCCTGCCGGTCGCCGTTACCCAGGGCCGCCGGGCCGCCCGTCTGCACGCCGCTCTCCCGCAGCCCCTCCATAAAGTTTCGCATCGCCAGGTGTTCGGCGATGTTGGCGGACGAGTACATCTCGCCCCGCGGGTTGAGGGCATGGGCCTGGCGCCCCAGCACCGCGGCGGCGAGCGGGATGTCGGCGGTGATCACCAGGTCGCCCGCGCGACCCGCTCGGCGATGTGGCGGTCGGCCACGTCGAAGCCCGCGGGCACCTGGATCGCCCGGATGAAACGCGACGGTGGCGTGCGCAGCATGCGGTTGGCCACCAGGATGGTGGCGATGCCGAGGCGTTCGGCGGCGCGGAAGACGATGTCCTTGATGACCGTCGGGCAGGCGTCGGCGTCGATCCAGATCTGCATGAGCTTTACGGATGGTGGTGGGAGGGGCGCAGTGTAACCCGCGCGGGCTGGCGGCATTGCAGCCCGGCCGCCGTGTCGGCGTGCATTGCTGCACTGCAATAAATTCGTGCTACATTCACGCCATGACAAGCCGGCACGTACCGGCATGCGAGGAGACAAGGCGTATCGGCGGACGGCGGGAAGGGCGCAGCAGGCGCCGGGCCGCTCCGGATCGGCCCGCGGGCGCGCCGCCCCGGGGCAACAGTTGTGGTCTTCTCATCATGAATCGTTCTCTCCAACACCGGGCGCTGGCCGACGCCGCGCCCCTGACGCCGGCCGCGGCGTCATCCCGCGGTGGGGCTGCCGCTGCACCGGCCGCCGCGGTTCAGGCCTCCCGCCCCCGCATGGCTCGCCGGAGCCGCTGGCCGGCCCGGCTGGACCTGCTGCAGAGCGCGTCGGGCCTGTTCCTCGCGCTGTTCCTCGTCGCCCATATGTTCTTCGTGTCGAGCATCCTGATCAGCCAGGACGCCTTCTACAGCGTCGCCCGCTTCTTCGAGGCCGGCTGGCTGTTCGGCACGCCACAGCCGTGGGTCGTCTCCTGCGTGGTGGGGGGGGTGCTGGCGGTGTTCGTGCTGCACGCCTGGCTGGCGATGCGCAAGTTTCCGGCCAGCTTCCGCCAGTACAAGGCCTTCTCCGCCCACAAGGCGCAGCTGCGCCACGCCGACACCGGCCTGTGGTGGATCCAGCTGTGGACGGGCTTCGCGCTGTTCTTTCTTGGCACCGTGCACCTGTATGGCATGCTCACCCAGCCGGCGGCGATCGGCCCCTACGAGTCCGCCGACCGCATCTGGACCGGCACCCTGTGGCCCTTGTATCTGATCCTGCTGTTCATGGTCGAGGTGCATGGCAGCATCGGCCTCTACCGCCTGGCCCTCAAGTGGGGCTGGCTGGAAGGGCGCGACCCGGCCGCCACGCGGCGACGCCTGCGCGTGGTGAAGACCGGCTTCAGCCTGTTCTTCCTGGGGCTCGGGCTGGTCACGCTGCTGGCCTACATCCAGCTCGGCATCGCCCACGCCGACCGGGCCGGCGAGCCCTACGTGCCGGAGTCCGTGCCCGCGGCGCTGGCGGGTGGCGCCGATGCGGCGCCGGCGATCAGCCTGCGGGGGCGCTGAACATGCGCATTGTTTACACCGATGTCCTCGTCGTCGGGGGCGGGCTGGCGGGGCTGCGGGCGGCGGTGGGCGCCCGGCGTCGCGGCCACGAGGTGATCATCCTCAGCCTGGTGCCGCCCAAGCGCTCCCACTCGGCGGCGGCCCAGGGCGGCATGCAGGCCAGCCTCGGCAACACCGCCCGGGGCGCCGGCGACAACGAGGACGTGCACTTTGAAGACACCGTGCGCGGCTCCGACTGGGGCTGCGACCAGGAGGTGGCGCGGCTGTTCGCCCACACTGCGCCCCAGGCCGTGCGCGAGCTGGCCGCCTGGGGTGTGCCCTGGAACCGCGTCCAGGCCGGCGAGCGGGAGGTGGTGGTGGATGGCCGGCGGGTCAGCCTCGCGGAGCGGCCCGAGGCCCACGGCCTGATCGCCGCCCGCGATTTTGGCGGCACCAAGAAGTGGCGCACCTGCTTCGTCTCCGACGGCACCGGCCACGCCATGCTCTACGCGGTGAGCGACCAGGCGGTGGCCGAATCCATCCCCGTCCATGAGCGCTGCGAGGCCATCGCGCTGATCCACGACGCGGGCCGCTGCCATGGCGCCATCGTGCGCAACCTGGTCACCGGCGAGCTGTCGGCCTACATCGCCCGCGCCACCTGCATCGCCACCGGCGGCTTCGGGCGGATCTACCGGGTGACGTCGAACGCCGTCATCAATGAAGGCATCGGCGCGGCGATCGCCCTCGAGACCGGCATCGCCGAGCTGGGCAACATGGAGGCGGTGCAGTTTCACCCGACCACCATCGTGCCGGCGGGCATCCTCGTCACCGAAGGCTGCCGGGGTGACGGCGGCCTGCTGCGCGACGCCGCCGGCCACCGCTTCATGCCCGACTACGAGCCCGAGAAGAAGGAGCTCGCCTCCCGCGACGTGGTGTCGCGCCGCATGGAGGAGCACATCCGCGCCGGCCACGGCGTCAAGGGCCGCTTCGGCGAGCACCTGTGGCTGGACATCACCCTGCTCGGCAAGGCCCACATCGACGGCCGCCTGCGCGAGGTGAAGGAGATCTGCCAGCACTTCCTCGGCATCGACCCGTCCCGCGACCTGATCCCGGTGCGGCCGGCCCAGCATTACTCGATGGGCGGCATCCGCACCGACGCCTCCGGCCAGTCCACCCGGCTCGCCGGGCTGTTCGCCTGTGGCGAGGCGGCCTGCTGGGACCTGCACGGCTTCAACCGGCTGGGCGGCAACTCGGTGGCCGAGACGGTGGTGGCGGGGATGATCGTCGGCGAGACGATGGCCGACTTCGTGGAATCTTCCGCGGGCGACCTGCAGGTTTCCACCGCCCTCGTGCGGGAGTTCCTCGAACGGGAACAGGCCCGGATCGACACTCTCCTCCACGGCGACGGCAGCGAGAACGCCGCGGCGCTGATGGCCCGCATGCAGGAGATCATGACCGACAAGGTGGGCATCTTCCGCCGGGGCGACCTGCTCGAATCCGCCGTCGAGGAACTGCAGCACCTGCTCGTCAGGAGCCGCAGCATCGGTATCGCAACCCGGCGGCCCGGCGCCAACCCGGAGCTGGTCACCGCCTACCGGGTGCAGAAGATGTTGAAACTCGCCCTCTGCGTGGCCCATGGCGCCCTCCAGCGCACCGAGAGCCGCGGCGCCCACTACCGGGAAGACCACCCCCGGCGCAACGACGCCGACTGGCTCAAGCGCACCCTGGCTCGCTGGCCCGATGCCGGCCAGACCCTGCCGACCCTGGCCTACGAGCCCCTCGACGTCTCGCGCATGGAGCTGCCCCCCGGCTGGCGCGGCTACGGCGCCAAGGACGCCATCGCCCACCCGGCCACCGAGGCCCGCGCCGCCGAGATCGCCGCGATCCGCGCAGCCCTCGGCGACGCCGACCGCCATACCGTGCAGCACGCCCTGATGCCCTTCGAACATCTGCTCCCGGAGCCCTTCCGGGGCCGCAATCAAAGGCTCGGAGACACACCGTGAACGCCCCCCTGTCCCACGTCCGCACCCTCACCCTGTCGATCGCCGCTGAAGACGATGGGCAGCACGAATTCGAACTCATCGAGACCGAAGGCATGACCGTGCTGTGCGCCCTCAGGCAACTGGGCGACGCCCTCCCGCCCACCCTCGGCGAGGCCTTCGTGTGCCACGCCGGCGCCTGCAACACATGCAGCGTGCTGATCGACGGCTGGCCCGGCGTGCCGTGCACCACCTTCGTCCGTGACCTGGGCGGGCGCATCCGCGTCGCCCCGGGCCACCATGCCCAGGGTTGGGATGGCCTGCGCAACGTCGTGCGGGGAGGGCATTGATGAGCGCCGCCGCCAAGCCCCGCAGCCTCACCCTGCGCATCCTGCGCAGCGCCCCGGGTGAAGCACCCCGCTGGCAGGACTTCTCGATTGAAGAAGGCGAGGGCATGACCCTCTTCATCGCCCTCAACGAGGTGCGCCAGAACCTCGACCCCTCGCTGCAGTTCGATTTCGTGTGTCGCGCCGGCATCTGCGGTAGCTGCGGGATGCTCATCGACGGTCGCCCCGGTCTGGCCTGCCGGACCCTCACCAAGGACCTCGGCGCCACCATCACGCTGGCGCCGCTGCCAGTTTTCGAGCTGATCGGCGACCTGTCGGTGAACACCGGCAAGTGGATGCGCGGCACCGCCGAGCGCCTCGAGACCTGGATCCACAGCCAGCAGGAGCCGGACCTCACTGCGGTCGAGGCGCCGATGGAGCCCGTGCTCGCCGAAGCCATCTACGAGCTAGACCGCTGCATCGAGTGCGGCTGCTGCGTGGCCGGCTGCGGCACCCTGCGGATGCGCGAGGATTTCGTCGGCGCCATCGGCCTCAACAAGATCGCCCGCTTCCGCCTCGACCCCCGGGACGCGCGCAGCGACGAGGATTTCTATGAGCTGATCGGCGACGACACCGGCGTGTTCGGCTGCATGAGCCTGCTCGGCTGCCACGACGTCTGCCCCAAGGGCCTGCCCCTGCAGACCCAGATCGCCTTCCTGCGCCGCAAGATGGCGGTGGTCGGGCTCAAGTAGCCCGGCCCGCCGGCCGCCCGCCCACGCCGGCACCATGAAAAAGGCCCGGCCCCGTCATGCGGGGTCGGGCCTTTTGACATCCGCCGCGCCTCGGTCAGTGGCGCGACTGGATCTCTTCGATGTAACCCAGCATGCCGGTGCGGATGTTGGCGGCGTTGCCCTCGTCGGTGTCGATGTGCATGGCCAGCCGGTAGGCCGGGTTCACGCGCACCACCACGTCGCCGAAGATCAGCTCCCGCTCGCCCTCGACCCGCACGCGCACGATGTATTTGTCGCGTACGCGGAAGCGCAGCGCGTCCTCGGGCGTCATGTGGATGTGGCGCTGGGCGCAGATCACCCCGCGCTCGATGGTGGTGCTGCCATAGGGGCCTTCGAGGGTGATGCCCGGGGTGTTGGCCAGGTCGCCGGATTCGCGGATCGGCGGCTGGATGCCGACCTTGAACTGCTCGGTCATGGCGATCTCGACCTGGGTCTCCTTGCGGGTCGGGCCGAGCACGCGGACGTTGGCGATGCGCCCCTTCGGGCCGACCAGGTGCACCTTCTCGGCGCAGGCGAACTGGCCCGGCTGGGACAGCTCGTGCTCGGGGGTCAGCTGGTAGCCGGGGCCGAACAGCTTCTCCACGTCGCCCTGGGAGAGGTGCACGTGGTGGGCGGAGATCTCGATGGGGATCGGGGCCTCGGCCTGGTCTTCGCGCACCGCCATGATCAGGGCGTTGCGCTCGAGGGCGCGCAGGGTTTCCCAGGCCACCAGGCGTTCGTCGTCGTTGGCGATCACGAGGATGATCACCGGCGAGTCGTCGGCCGAGATGATGGCCCAGTCGCCCATCTTGCCGAGGTTGCGGTTCTTCTCCTCGTCGAGCTTGATGCCCATGTAGCCGAGGCCCTGGCAGGCCAGGCTGCGCACGGTGGCGCTGGTCTCGCCGATGTCGCCGGTGAAGGCCAGCACGTCGATGCCGCCCATCGCCGCCACGTAGGCGCCGATGTTCTTGCGCACCTGGTAGCAGAAGGCCTTGTGGGCCAGCAGGGCGCGGTGGTGGCCTTCGCTGGCGGCGGTCTCGATGTCGTGGATGTCGCTGGAGATGCCCGAGATGCCCTTCAGGCCGCTCTCGCTGTTGATGAGCCGGGACAGCTCCTCGGGGCTCATCCCGTGGTGTTCCATCAGGTGGATCATCACCGCCGGGTCGATGCTGCCGGAGCGGCTGGGCATGATCAGGCCGTCGGTGGGCGTCATGCCCATCGTGGTGTCGACGGAGCGGCCGTGGTCGATGGCGCACAGGGAGGCGCCGATGCCCAGGTGGCAGGAGACGATCTCGAGCTCGCCGAGCGGCCGCTTGAGCACCTCGGCGGCCTTCAGGGAGACGTAGCGGTGGGAGCTGCCGTGGAAGCCGTAGCGGCGGATGCCTTCGTTCTTGTACAGCTCGTAGGGCAGGCCGTAGAGGTAGGCGTAGGGCGGCAGGGTCTGGTGGAAGGCGGTGTCGAAGACCGCCACGTGGGGCACGCCGGGCAGGCGCTGCATGGCGATCCGGATGCCGTCGAGGTTGACCGGGTTGTGCAGCGGGGCGAACACCGCCAGGGCTTCGATCTCGCTGATCACCTGCGGGGTGATCACCACCGAGCTGGTGAACTTGCTGCCGCCATGCACGACCCGGTGGCCCACCGCGGTGACCTCTTCGGGGTGGAAGGCGAAGGCGCTGCCGAGGAGCTGGGTGGCTTCCTGCATCACCTTGAACAGCTCGGACAGCGGGAAGGCGTCGCGCACCAGCTTGCGGGTCTGGGGGCCCACGCTCACCGTGATGTGGGCGGCGGCGGCATCGGAGGTGTCGATGATGCCGTGCACGTCGGAGCCCAGGTCGCGGGTGTCGTAGATGCCGAAATGGATCTGGCTGAGGCCCACGTTGAGGGCCAGCACCTTGCCCGGGGTGTCGCTGTGCAGCGACAGGGCGTAGGGGTCGTCCGCCTTGGCCGGGCCGCCGGTCTGGGCGTTGAGCACGTCGGTGGCGAGGTGGCGCATGCGGTCGAGGAGCAGGCGCGACAGATAGGTGACCGCCTTCGGGTTGGTCAGCACGTGGGTGCTGAACACCTCGTAGGGCATCAGCAGCACGAGGCAGCGGGTGCCGGCGATCACGTCGGCGGTGAGGCGCTCGCCGGTCAGCGTGGACATCACGCCGAACACGTCGCCCTTGTCGAGCTGGCTGATCACGATGCGGCTGCCGGTCTTGTCGGTCACCGAGATCTCGGCGTGGCCGCTCACCAGGACGCCCATGTATTTGCTCTCGTCGCCGGTCTCGAGGATCGCCTCGTTGCCTTCAAAGGTCGTCAGCTGCGACTGGGCGACGATCAGATCGACCTTGTCGGCAGAGAAGTTCTCGAAGAGGCGAACTTCTTCGAGGAAGAATTTTTTCAGGTCAACTTCACTCATGGTCTGACTCGTGTAGTAGCGGGGTAGCCCGTTGTTGAAGCCTAGCACCTTGCTGCGTTGCATCAAAGTGTGGATTGCCCTTGATCACGGCAACTGGCGGCGTGGCTGGAGGGCGCCGCTTGTGCACTGCGTGACCGATGTCGCAGGCGGCGACGGCCACTGGAATTGACAGCCGAAGGTAGCGGATGTTTCTTACGGGACGATAAATATCAAATAAGATATTTACTCTCATAAAGTATCGTATAAAATATCTCTCGGAGACGGGGCGCCCATAAAAGAGCGGTGCGGCGCAAGCGCCGCCGGCGGCGTCCGCGCAGGGTGCTTACACACATAAAAGGGGGCTGCTTTGGACGCAGGAATCATCTTGATACTCGGTCAGGACGGGGTGACCAGCGGGGCGATCTATGCCCTGCTGGCGCTGGCCCTGGTGCTGATCTTCTCGGTCACGCGGGTGATCTTCATTCCCCAGGGCGAGTTCGTCGCCTTCGGGGCGCTCACGCTGGCGATGCTGCAGGCCGGCAAGGTGCCGGCCACGGTGTGGCTGCTGGTGGCGATGGGGGCCATCGTGGCCGCCATCGACGGCCTGGCGCGGCTGCGCGACCGCGACACCGACGGCCTCGCCAGCCTGCTCGGCTGGAACCTGGCCTATCCGCTGGCGCTGGCGGCGCTGCTGCACGCGGTCGAGCCGGGCGGCCTGCCGATGGCGCTGCAGATTCTGCTGACCCTGGCGATCCTGGTGCCGCTGGGGCCGATGATCTACCGCATCGCCTACCAGCCGATCGCCGAGACCAGCGTGCTGATCCTGCTGATCGCCTCGGTGGCGGTGCATCTGATCCTCACCGGTCTGGGGCTGGTGTTCTTCGGTGCCGAGGGCGCGCGCACGGCGCCGTTCTCGGAGGGCAGCCTGAGCATCGGCGAGGTGTCGATCAACCTGCAGACCCTGTGGGTGGTGGGCTGCTCGCTGGCCTTCATCATCGGGCTGGCGGCCTTCTTCACGCGCAGCCTGTATGGCAAGGCGCTGCGGGCCACCGCGGTGAACCCCTCCGGCGCCAAGCTGATGGGCATCTCGCCGGTGGTCGCCGGCAAGCTCACCTTCCTGCTGGCGGCGCTGCTCGGGGTGTTTTCCGGCGTGCTGATCGGCCCGATCACCACCATCTACTACGACACGGGCTTCCTGATCGGCCTGAAGGGCTTCGTTGCCGCGATCATCGGCGGGCTGGCCAGCTATCCGCTGGCGGCCGCCGGTGCGGTGCTGGTGGGGCTGCTGGAGTCGTTCTCGTCGTTCTGGGCCAGCGCCTTCAAGGAGGTGCTGGTGTTCACCCTGATCATCCCGGTGCTCCTGTGGCGCTCCTTCAACAGTCATCACGTGGAGGACGAAGAATGAAACGCATCATCCAGTTGTTCGCGCTGGTGGTCGTGCTGGCCGCGGTGCCGGCGCTGCTGCCGCCCTATTACGTGACCCTGCTCAACTACATCGGGATCTCGGCGCTGGTCGCCGTGGGCCTGGTGCTGCTCACCGGCGTGGGCGGGCTCACGTCCTTCGGTCAGGCCGCCTTTGTCGGCGTCGGGGCCTACACCACCGCGGTGCTTACCACCTCGGCGAGTCTGCCGGGCTGGATCGCCTGGGCCGGCGCATCGCCGTGGCTGGCGCTGCTGGCGGGCCTGGTGATCACCGGCCTGATTGCGCTCCTGCTCGGTTCGCTGACCCTCAAGCTGTCGGGCCATTACCTGCCGCTGGGCACCATCGCCTGGGGCATCAGCCTGTATTTCCTGTTCGGCACGCTGGATTTCCTGGGGGCCCAGAGCGGCATCTCGGGCCTGCCGCCGATCAGCATCGGTAGCTGGCGCCTCGACGAGGGCGGCGAGATCTACTACCTGATCTGGGCCTTCGTGCTGGCGGCGGTGATCACCACCCACAACCTGCTGGACTCCCGCGAGGGGCGAGCGATCCGGGCGCTGAAGGGGGGCGTGGTGATGGCCGAGGCGATGGGCGTGGACACCTCCCGCTCGCGCATCGTGATCTTCATCATCGCCGCGCTGCACGCCTGCGCCGCCGGCTGGCTGTACGCCCACATGCAGCGGCTGGTGAACCCGTCGCCCTTCGGGCTGCACCACGGCATCGAATACCTCTTCATGGCGGTGGTCGGTGGCGCCGGCCACGTGTGGGGGGCGGTGGTCGGCGCGGGGCTGGTGACCCTGCTCAACCAGTGGCTGCAGGACTGGCTGCCGCGGCTGTTCGGCCATGCCGGCAATTTCGAGATCATCGTCTTCGGGCTGCTCCTGCTGCTCATCCTGCACCGCGCCCGCGAGGGCATGTGGCCGGCGCTGCTGCAACTGTTCCGGGTGAAGGCTGCGCCCAAGGTGGTCGTCGAGGGCGCCGCCGCGCTGCCCCGGCGTACGCTGCCGGCACGCGGCGAGGTGATCCTCGAGGTGAAGGACGTCACCCGCCGTTTCGGCGGCCTGGTGGCCAACAAGGACATGAACTTCAGCATGAAGGCCGGCGAGATCCTGGCCCTGATCGGCCCCAACGGCGCCGGCAAGAGCACCATGTTCAACCAGATCTCCGGCGTCGATACGCCCACCGCCGGCGAGATCGTGTTTGCCGGCCAGGTGGTGACCGGCCGTGACTCCCGCGAGATCGCCCGCCTGGGCATGAGCCGCAGCTTCCAGCACGTGCGCCTGCTGCCGAAGATGAGCGTGCTCGAGAACGTGGCCATCGGCACCCACCTGCGCGGCAGCGGCGGCGTGTTTCCGTCGGCCTGGCGCCTGGAGCGCAAGGAGGAGGAGCGCCTGCTCGCCGAGGCGGCGCGGCAGATCCGCCGGGTCGGGCTGGAGGCCCATATGCACGACGAGGCTGGCTCGCTGGCCCTCGGGCAGCAGCGCATCATCGAGATCGCCCGCGCTCTGGCCGCCGATCCGTCGCTGCTGCTCCTCGACGAGCCGGCCGCCGGCCTGCGCTTCAAGGAGAAGGAGGCCCTCGCCGAGCTGCTCAGGAAGCTCAAGGCCGAGGGGGTGGCGATCCTGCTGGTCGAGCACGACATGGACTTCGTGATGGGCCTGGTGGATCGCATCGTGGTGATGGAATTCGGACAAAAGATCGCCGAAGGGCTGCCGGAGGAAATCCAGCAGGACGAGCGGGTGCTGGCGGCCTATCTGGGAGGTGTGGAATGAGCGCGTTGCTGAAGGTGCAGGACCTGCGGGTGAACTACGGCAAGGTCGAGGCCATCCACAACATCAGCCTCGAGGTGGGCGCCGGGCAGATCGTCACGGTGATCGGCCCCAACGGCGCCGGCAAGACGACCAGCCTGGCGGCGATCATGGGGCTGCTGCCGTCCAGTGGCCACATCGACTTCGACGGCCACGTGCAGCGCGCGGCCAACGTGGAGAAGCGGGTCATCCAGGGCCTCGCGCTGGTGCCCGAGAAGCGCGACCTGTTTGGCGAGATGAGTGTCGAGGACAACCTGCTGCTGGGCGCCTTCCAGCGCTTCCGCAAGGGCCACCGCGACCACGCGCAGACGATGGAAGAGGTCTTCGCGCTGTTCCCGCGCCTCGCCGAGCGGCGCAGCCAGGCGGCGGCCACCATGTCGGGCGGCGAGCGCCAGATGCTCGCCATCGGCCGCGCCCTGATGGGCAAGCCCAAGCTGCTGATGCTCGACGAGCCCAGCCTGGGCCTCGCCCCGCTGATCGTGCGCGAGATCTTCCGCATCATCGCCGGGCTGCGCGAGCGGGGGGTATCGATCCTGCTGGTCGAGCAGAACGCCCGCGCCGCGCTGCAGGTGGCCGACTACGCCTATGTGCTGGAGATGGGCGCGGTGGCCATGCAGGGCCCGGCGCGGGAGCTCGCCGACGACCCGCGGGTGGTCGAAGCCTACCTGGGCCTCGGCAGCAAGCACCAGGCGATGTTGTCCACCTGAAATGCTGATTGTGCTCACGCGGCTTGCCCCCGATCAAGCCGCGCCGGTGCCCCGCATTGGGATCTGGCCCGCGGGGCGCTAAAATGCCGCACTTTCCAGACATGACGGGCGGCAGCGTGACAGCGGCGCAGGACGAGCAACAACACGAAGCAGCGGCGGCGGGCCTCGACGAGGAGTCGGCCCGCCTGCTGGCCACGCTGGCGAGCAACATCCGCCTTTTCCGCAGCCAGCGCGGCATGACGCGCAAGAACCTGGCCGAGCAGTCGGGCGTCTCGCTACCGCACCTGGCGCGCCTCGAGAGCTCCCAGGGCAACGTGTCGGTGGTGGTGCTCGGCAAGGTCGCGCGGGCCCTCAACCAGCCCCTCGCCAAGCTGTTCTCCGAGAGCGAGCAGCTCTCCGGCGATCTGGCGCTGATCGTCGAATTCCTGCGCCAGCAGCCGGCCAACCGGCTCACCGAGATCCGCGAGAAGCTGTTCTCCGAGTTCCAGCCGGCGGCCCCGGCCCGGGACAAGCGCATCGCGCTGATCGGCCTGCGCGGCGCTGGCAAGAGCACCGTCGGCAGGGCCCTGGCGGCCCGCCTCGGGCGCCCCTTCATCGAGCTCAACGAGCAGATCGAGCGCGAAGCCGGCCTCAGCGTGCAGGAGATCATCACCCTCTACGGCCAGGCCGGCTACCGCAGGCTCGAGAAGCGCTGCCTTGAGGAGCTGGCCGTCTCCCAGCCCGAGGTGGTGCTCGCCACCGGCGGCGGCATCGTCGTCGAGCCGCAGACCTACCAGCTGCTGCTGGGCGCCTTCTACACCGTGTGGCTGCGCGCCGACCCGGAGGTGCACTTCCGCCGCGTGATGGAACAGCACGACGCTCGCATCGCCACCCCCAGCCACTACCGCGAGGCGATGGAGAACATCCGCAACACCCTCGCCGCCCGCGAACACCTCGGCCGCATGGCCGCCCTCATCATCGACACCACCCCGCTGACGGTGGATGAGGTGGTGGAGAAGATCGTGGAGGGCACGGGAGGCCGTCAGGGCAGCGGGGCGTGATCCGGCGATGGGGCCGCGAAGTGTCCGGGAGGTGTCTGATCTCGCGCCGCAGGCGGCGAGCCTGAATCTCCGGCCCGATGCCTGGCCTCGATGCTTCCGTATGGCACGTGCCGCCGCGCGGCCCGCTAAGGGGCAAGCACCGATGGCCAGGCGCCGGCGGGTTCAGGTTTTTGGTGAACCGGTTAGGCTCGGACTTGAACTATTTCAAGTTCGAGGTGAGCCAGGTTCATCTCGGACATGGACTTCTTCAGCCCGGACATGAACCTTTTCAGCCTGGAGATGGACTTGCCGGGCCGGCACTTGAACAGGTTCACCTCAGACCTGAACTTGTTCAGCTCGGACATGAACTTTTTCAGCGCGGACATGAACTTGCCGGGCTCGGGCCTGAACCGGTTTCGCGCGCACTTGAACTGGCCGGGGTCTGATGGAAGCCGGCTCATCAAGCCGGGCCGCTCCGCACCGCAAAGGTGTTGCGCCGTGCAGGCTGTGCCCCCATGGCGTCACCGGGCGCGTCCTGCTGGCGTTTTCAGCCTGAAAACAGCCTCCTGTCCCACACTACGCGCTCGGCCTCTGATAGCGTGATGCGTGTGGCCTGGGGATGGGCGGGGTTCACCAGTGCGTTCCATTCCAGTCTGGCCACCACCGAGGGCACGAGCAGGATGGCGCTGCGGAGTTCGCTGAGCCATTGGTCGCCGAAGCGCCGTGCCGCGGCGGTGCTTTCGGCATCCCAGCCGGCAGGCAGAGAGGAGGCGTTGCGCTGCTCGACCGGGACGACCGTGGGCACGTCCGCAATCACGTAGCGGTGGGTTGTCGGAACCCGCCCGATGTTGGCGTGGGCCAGGATTTCGAGCATCGCGCCGCCGTAGCTCAGCGATGCGTAGATGAGCGGCCGCCCGGGGCTGTTCCAGCGGCCGCCGACGAGGGCCGCACCGGAGCCGTCCCACAGCGGGTGCCGTTCGTCGCCGATCCGGTACAGCCGCATCAGGCGGCGATTCCGTGAAAGAGGCGCCACAGCAGTTCTTCGACGCGGCGGGCGCCAAGCTCGGTGAGGGAGACTTCCAGGGGGCTGCGCCCCTGGAGCATCGCGTGAGGCGTCGTCAGGAATGCCCGCGCGTCCTCGTCGGAGTTCCAGACATAAGCAGCCGTGGCGAAGATGCGGGCCAGGCGCTCGGCCCGCTCCGACTCATCTGCGGAAAGCTTCTCCCGCCGCCGCTTGTAGGTCGCCTCGGGAACGATGCGATACAGCAGTTGCCGGCGAGCTTCTGCGCTCACGCAGATATGGTCGATGCTGGCTTTGAGGGCGCCTTTTGGCAGCCCCTTCGAGACCATCTCGTCGAGTTCGGCGAAGGAGTGGGGGACGGGCGCCAGGGCCATTACCGCAGCGATCTTTTCTGGACTTACAAGCACCATGGTGGGGGTTCTTTGGGTGTCGTTTGATCCTTTATTCTAGTTCAGTCGATACTTAAATACAAACCGCATGGCCGGGTCGAGGGGGCCGCCGCCTGTGCCGTGTGGGGCTCGCGGGCGGCGGTCCGCCTCAGAACGCCTCGTCCTCCAGCTCAAGCACCAGCCCGTTGTCCGCCTGCACCGTCACCAGCAGCCCGGCGCTGCGGGGCAGGAGGTGGTCGGCGTAGAACCTGGCCGAGGCGAGCTTGTGGCGGTAGAAGGGATCGCTGCTGCCGCCGGCGATGGCCTGGCTGGCGAGGTGGGCGGCCTTGCCCATCAGCCAGCCGCCGACCACGGTGGCGAGCAGCTTGAGGTAGGGCTCGGCCACCAGCAGGCCGGCGGCGGGTTGCTGGCCCATCTTATCGAGCAGCGCGGTGGTGGCGGCCTGCAGGTGGTCGAGGCTTTCGCCCAGGTGGGCGGCGATGGCCTGGAGCTGCGGGTTGCAGGCGCCAGCGAGCCGGGCGCGGTCGGCGCGCATCTCCTCCACCAGCGCGGCGAGCACCTGGCCGCCGTCGCGGGCGATCTTGCGGCCGGCGAGGTCGGCGGCCTGGATGGCGGTGGTGCCCTCGTAGATCGGGGTGATGCGGGCGTCGCGCATGTATTGCGCGATGCCGGTCTCCTCGACAAAGCCCATGCCGCCGAAGATCTGGATCGCCATCGAGGTGAGCTCGACGGCGCTCTCGGTGCTCCAGCCCTTGAGCACCGGGGTCAGCAGCTCGACGCGGCGGTGGGCGGCGTCGCGGGCGGCGGCGTCCTCCGACTGGTGGGCGACGTCCTGCAGCGCGGCGATGGTGTAGGCCAGGGCGCGGATCGCCTCGGTGTGGCTGCGCTGGGTCATCAGCAGGCGGCGCACGTCCGGGTGGCGGACGATGGCGACGCGCTCGCCGCTCTTCTGGCCCACTTCGGTCCCCTGCACGCGGTCCCTGGCGTAGGCCGAGGCGAGCTGCCAGGCGCGCTGGGCGACGCCCAGGCCCTCGGTGCCCACCGACAGGCGCGCCGAATTCATCATCACGAACATGATCTCCAGCCCGCGGCCGAGCTCGCCGATCAGGTAGCCAGTGGAGCCGCCGTGGTCGCCATGGACCAGGGTGGTGGTCGGGCTGCCGTGCACGCCGAGCTTGTGCTCGATGGAGGTGCAATACACGTCGTTGTGTTCGCCCGGGTTGCCGTCGGCGTCGAGGAGATACTTGGGCACCAGGAACAGCGACAGGCCCTTGACCCCGGCCGGCGCGTCGGGCGTGCGGGCCAGCACCAGGTGCACGATGTTGGCGGCCATGTCGTGGTCGCCGTAGGTGATGAAGATCTTCTGGCCGCTGAGGCGGTAGCTGCCGTCGGCCTGGGGCAGGGCGCGGCAGGCGATGGCGGCCAGGTCGGAGCCGGCCTGGGGCTCGGTGATGTTCATCGTGCCGGTCCATTCGCCCGATACCAGCCGGGGCAGCCAGGTGGCCTTCATCTCGTCCGAGCCGGCGATCAGCAGCGCCTCGATGGCGCCGTGGGTGAGGGTGATGACGTGGGAGAAGGACAGGTTGGCCGACTTCCACATCTCGCTCACCGCCACCGCCAGCAGGCGCGGCAGGCCCTGGCCGCCGTGGTCGGGCGGGCAGGGGAGGGCCATCCAGCCGCCCTCGGCGAACTGCCGGTAGGCGTCGGCGAAGCCGGCGGCGGTGCGGACTTCGCCCTTGCCGTCGGCGCCGGCCAGCCAGCGCGCACCGTTCCGGTCGCCCACCGGGTTGAGGGGCGACAGCACGTCGCCGGCGAAGCGGGCGGCCTCTTCGAGCACCGCGTCGATCAGCGCGGCGTCGCAGTCGGCGTAGGCCGGCAGGGCGCAGACGGGGCCGCTCCCGACCAGCTCGTGAATGACGAAGCGCATGTCGCGCAGCGGGGCTTGGTAGTGGGACATTGTCTCCTCCTTCGTATCAAATAAGAGTTCTTGCGTTGTGAGATTATTGTAAAGTATATTTTAAACGTGGCAATAAATCTCATATCTGATACAAGCTCCGGGCCGTAAAGCCGGGACCACATTCCACCGGAGGAGACAAAATGAACAAGCTGAACAAGCAACGCGTGCTTTCCACCCTGGTTCTGCTGGCCGTGACGGGCGCGGCCCGGGCCGACATCAACGTTGGTGTGTCCGTGTCGGCGACCGGCCCGGCGGCGTCCCTGGGCATCCCCGAAAAGAACACCTTCGCGATCCTGCCGACCAGCATCGGCGGCGAGAAGATCAACTACATCGTGCTCGACGACGCCACCGACCCCGGCCAGGCCACCAAGAACGCCCGCAAGCTCGTCACCGAAGACAAGGTGGATGTGCTGGTCGGCTCGTCGAGCACCCCGGCCTGCGCGGCGATCGCCGAGGTGGCCAACGAGACCCAGACGCCCCAGGTGGCGATGTGCCCGGTGGACCTGCCGGCCGCCAAGAACACCTGGGTCTTCCGTGCGCCCCAGCACAACTCGCTGATGGCCAAGGCCCTGGTCGGTCACATGAAGGAAACCGGCGTGAAGACGCTGGGTTTCATCGGCTTCTCCGACCCCTATGGCGAAGACTGGCTGAAGCAGATCACCGCCGCCGCCGAGGCGGCCGGCATCAAGCTGATCGCCGTCGAGCGCTACAACCGCACCGACACCTCGGTGAGCGGCCAGGTGCTGAAGCTGGTGGCAGCCAAGCCCGACGCGGTGATGATCGCCGGCTCCGGCACCCCGGCGGCGCTGCCCCACACCACGCTCGCCGAGCGCGGCTACAAGGGCCAGATCTACCAGACCCACGCGGCGGCCAATAAAGAGTTCCTGAAGGTCGGCGGCAAGGCCGTCGAGGGCGGCATCCTGCCGATCGGGCCGGTGGCGGTGGCGGCCCAACTGCCCGATTCGCACCCCTCCAAGAAGCCGGCGCTGGAATACATCAAGCTCTACGAGGCCAAGTACGGCCCGGGCAGCGTGTCGTCCTTCGGCGCCTATGCCTTCGACGCCTACAAGCTGATCGAGAAGGCCGTGCCCGCCGCCCTCAAGGCCGGCAAGCCGGGCACCCCGGCCTTCCGCAAGGGCCTGCGCGACGCCATCGAGGCCGAGCGCGAGGTGGCCGGCGCCCACGGGGTCTTCAACATGAGCGCCAGCGACCACTTCGGCCTCGACGAGCGCGCCCGCGTGCTGGTGCGCGTGCAGGGCGGCGACTGGAAAGTGCTGTCCGGCAAGTGAGGGAGGCCGCCATGACTGCGATCATTCGCGACCCTCTGCAGCTCTTCGCGCCGGCCACCGTGCAGGTGGACCACCGGCCCGACGGCAGCCGCGTGATGCGCTCGCCGATGGCCCTCGGCGCGGTGCCGGCCAAGCTCGGCCAGCACCTTGAGCGCTGGGCCACCGCCGCGCCGGAGCGCACCTTTCTGGCCGAGCGGGGCGCCGGCGGCGAGTGGGTGAAGCTCACCTACGCTGACGCCCTGGCCCGCGTCCGCGCGGTGGCCACCTGGCTGCTCGGGCAGCGGCTGTCGGCCGAGCGGCCGGTGGTGGTGCTGTCCGACAACAGCATCGAGCACGCCATCCTGATGCTGGCGGCGATGCACATCGGCGTGCCGGTGTCGGCGATCTCCCAGGCCTACTCGCTGGTGTCGAAGGACTTCGCCAAGCTCAAGGGCAACATCAGCCACATCACCCCGGGGGTGATCTTCGTCGAGCACCACGCCCGTTTCGCGCCGGCGCTGGCGGCCATCGCGCCGCTGCACGATGGGGTGGTGGTCACCGGCAGCGCGGGCGGCCCGGCCGAGGGCTGCGTGCCCTTCGGCGAGCTGCTTGCCCGCACCGACGGCGCCGCGGTGGACGCCGCCTACGCCCGGGTGAATGGCGACACCATCGCCAAGTTCCTGTTCACCTCCGGCTCGGTGGGGGCGCCGAAGGCGGTGATCAACACCCAGCGCATGATGTGCTCCAACCAGCAGGCCAAGGCGCAGATCTGGCCTTTCCTCGAGCGCACCCCGCCGGTCGTCGTGGATTGGCTGCCGTGGAGCCACACCTTCGGCAGCAACCACAACTTCAACATGGTGCTGCGCAACGGCGGCACGATGTATCTGGACGCCGGCAAGCCGGTGCCGGGCGCCCCCTTCGAGACCAGCCTGAAGAACATCAAGGACGTCTCGCCGACGGTGTATCTCAACGTGCCGCGGGGCTTCGACATGCTGGTCTCGGCGCTGCACGAGGACGAAGCCCTGCGCCAGGCCTTCTTCAGGAACCTGCAGGTGATCTTCTACGCCGCCGCGGCGCTGCCCCAGCACCTTTACGAAGAGCTGGGCCGCCTGTCGGTGGAGACCATCGGCGTGCGGGTGCCGCTGGTGTCCGGCTGGGGTTCCACCGAGACCGCGCCGCTGTGCACCGACAGCCACTTCGCCCCCGACCGCTCCGGCGTGATCGGCATCCCCATCCCCGGCACCGAGCTCAAGCTGGTGCCGTCGGCCGACAAGCTGGAGGTGCGCGTCCGCGGCCCCAACGTGATGCCCGGCTACTGGAAGCTGCCCGAGCTGTCGGAGGCGGCCTTCGACGAGGAGGGCTTCTACAAGATCGGCGACGCGGTGGAGTTCCTCGACCGGCTGCAGCCCCAGAAGGGCCTGCTCTTCGACGGCCGGGTGGGCGAGGACTTCAAGCTCGTCACCGGCACCTGGGTGCATGTGGGCAGCCTGCGCATGAAGGGCCTCGACGCCCTGGTGCCGGTGGCTCAGGACATCGTCGTCACCGGCCACGACCGGGACGAGATCGGCTTTTTGATCTTTCCCAACATCCCCGAGCTGCGAAAGCTGTCGTCCAACCTGCCGCCGGACGCTTCGGTCGAGGAGCTGCTTCACCAGCCCTCGGTGCGGGCGATGGTGGCCCGCGGCCTGGCCCGGCTGAAGAAGGAGGGCGGCGGTTCGTCCGGCTACGCGGCGCGGGCGATGCTGCTGATCGAGCCGCCGTCCATCGACGCCGGCGAGATCACCGACAAGGGCTACATCAACCAGCGCCTGGTGCTCACCCGCCGCGCCGACCTGGTGCTGCGCCTGCATGCCGACCAGCCGGAACACGACGTGATCGTGCCCGCCGGGGCGGCCTGAGAAACACGCGGGGCAGGGAGAACAGCACTGCCGCCCCGCCAACACAGAGGAAAAAATGAACTACGAGAACATCCTGCTCAGCATCGAAGACGGCATCGCCCACCTCCGGCTCAACCGCCCGGCCAAGCGCAACGCGGTGAACAACGGCCTGCTCAAGGACATCGAGGCGGGCCTCGACGGCCTCGGCGCCGACGCCACGGTGGTGGTGATCTCGGGCGAGGGCGCCCATTTTTCGGCGGGACTGGACCTCTCCGAGCATCAGGTCCGCACCCCCTTCGAGGTGCTGCAGCATTCCCAGTGGTGGCACCGGGTATTCCACAAGGTGCAGTTCGGCGGCCGGCCGGTGGTGGCGGCGCTCCACGGCGCGGTGGTCGGCGGCGGGCTGGAGCTCGCCACCAGCACCCACGTGCGGGTCGCCGGGCGCAGCACCTTCTACCAACTGCCCGAGGGCCAGCGCGGCATCTTCGTGGGCGGCGGCGCCTCGGTGCGCGTCTCCAAGATCATCGGCCCCGACCGCATGACCGAGATGATGCTCACCGGCCGCCGCTACGACGCCGAGGACGGTTACCGCCTGGGCCTCTCCCACTACCTGGTGGACGACGCCGAGGTGCTGCCCGAGGCCTTCCGCCTGGCGCGCCAGATCGCCAGCAACGCGCCGCTCTCCAACTGGGCGTCGATCAACGCCGTGGCCAACATCGGCGACATGTCGATGGCCAACGGCCTGTACACCGAGTCCATGGCCGCAGCCCTCGCCCAGAGCAGCGACGAGGCCAACAAGCGCATGCAGGACTTCCTCAACCGCAAGAAAGGCTGAGCCATGGCTTACGAAGATTTCCAACAGAACGCCCTCGTCACCCGCTACGACGACATCTACCTGGTGGCCGGCGCCCGCACCCCGTTTGCCGACTACAACGGCGTGCTGCGCGACGTGAACCCCATCGACCTGGGCATCTTCGCCGCCCGCGCGCTGTTCGAGCGCAGCGGCATCCCGGCCGCCCAGGTGCAGTCGGTGGTGGCCGGCAACATGGCCCAGGCCGGCTTCGACGCCTATTACCTGCCGCGCCACATCGGCCTGTACGCCGGCGTGCCGGCCACCGCGCCGGCGATGCTGGCCACCCGCATCTGCGGCACCGGCTTCGAGACCATCCTGCAGGCGGCCAACCAGATCGCCCTGGGCAGCGCCCAGGTGGTGCTGGCGGTGGGCACCGAATCCATGTCGCGCAACCCGGTGGCGGCCTACACCCACCGGGCCGGCTTCCGCATGGGGCAGGTCGAGTTCAAGGACTTCCTGTGGGAAGCCTTCACCGACCCGGCCACCCGCCAGGGCATGGGCAACACCGCCGAGAACGTCGCGGTGCGTTACGGCCTGACCCGCGAGGAGGTGGACGCCTACGCCGCCCAGACCTTCGCCCGCGCCAACGCGGCCTGGGATGCCGGCTACTTCAACGACGAGGTGGCGCCGGTGACGAACGCCGAGTTCGCCCTCGAGGGCTACCAGAGCCGCTTCCTCAAGCTGGCCGACCGGCAGACCGTGTTTGCCCGCGACGAGCACGTCAAGCCCACCAGCCTCGAGACGCTGCAGAAGCTCAAGCCCGCCTTCAAGGGCGTGCAGACCGGCGGCAACAGCTCGGCCATCGTCGATGGCGCAGCGGCGGTTCTGGTGGCCTCGGGCGACTTTGTGCGGGCCAATGGTCTGAAGCCCCTGGCGCGCATCTTGGCCGGTGCTTCGGCCGGGGTGCCGCCGGAGATCATGGGCATGGGCCCGGCGCCGGCGATCCGCGCGGTGCTGGCCAGGGTCGGCCTCAGCCTGGCCGACGTCGGCCGGGTGGAGATCAACGAGGCCTTCAGCGCCCAATACCTGGGCTGCGAGCGCGAGCTCGGCCTCGACCGCGAGCGCGCCAACACCCGCGGCGGCGCAGTCGCCATCGGCCACCCGCTGGGGGCCTCGGGCATGCGCCTGACCCACACGGTGTCGCGCCAGCTGCACCTGGACGACCAGCAGTTCGGCGTCGCCTCGGCCTGCGTCGGCGGCGGCCAGGGCATGGCGATCCTGGTGGAGCGGGCCTGAGGCCCGCCGCGATCGACGCATGAGGCGAAGCCGGGCCGAAGCCCGGCCAGCACACAACGGAGGAGACAGCAGATGCAGATTCAGGATTCGGTATTCATCGTCACCGGCGGCGCCTCGGGCCTCGGTGAGGCCACCGTGCGGGCGTTCCACGGAGCCGGCGCGAAGGTCGTGATCGCCGACGTGGGCGTGGAAAAGGGGGAGGCGCTGGCCGCCGCGCTGGGCGAAGGCGCGGCCTTCTGCAAGACCGACATCACCAGCGAGGCCGAGGCCCAGGCGGCGGTGGACCTGGCCGTCAGCCGCTTCGGCGGGCTGCACGGGCTGATCAACTGCGCCGGCGTCGGGCCGGCCTGGAAGCTGCTCGGCAAGGATGGCCCCCATTCGCTGGAGGCTTTCGCGCGCACCGTCAACATCAATCTGGTGGGTGCCTTCAACATGATCCGCCTCGCCGCCGCGGCGATGGCCAAGGGCGAGCCCAACGCCGAGGGCGAGCGCGGGGTGATCATCAACACCGCCTCGATCGCCGCCTTCGAGGGTCAGGTCGGCCAGGCCGCCTACGCGGCTTCCAAGGCCGGCGTGGTCGGCATGGCGCTGCCCATCGCCCGCGAGCTGGCCCGCTACGGCATCCGCGTGAACACCATCGCGCCGGGGCTCTTCCTGACGCCGATGATGGAGGCGCTGCCCCAGGACGTGCAGGACTCACTGGGCAAGGCGACGCCCTTCCCGCCGCGGCTGGGCCGGCCGGCCGAGTTTGCGGCGATGGCTCGCTCCATCGTCGAGAACGTGATGGTGAACGCCGAACTCATCCGCCTCGACGGCGCCGTCCGGCTGGCCGGCAAGTAAGGGCGAGGGGACGCGACATGGCGAGAATCATCGCAGCCGGCGACGTCGGCCATCTGGTCAAGAACGGTGCCACCGTGTACTGCACGGGCATGGGCCTGGCGGGCTTCGCCGAGGAGGCGGTCAAGGCAATCCGCGAGTCCTTCAACGCCACTGGCCACCCGCGCGACCTGACGCTCTACCACGCCACCGGCGTGGGCAACGGCAAGGACCGGGGCGTGCACCACTTTGCCGCCGAGGGCCTGCTGAAGCGCATCGTGGGCGGGCATTTTGGCGTCGGCGGGCCGGAGCTGATGCGCCTCATCATGGACAACAAGGTCGAGGCCTACAACCTGCCCCAGGGCGTGCTGGTGCAGATCCCCAAGCAGGTGGCGGGGCGGCGGCCAGGCTTTTTGACCAAGGTGGGGCTGGAGACCTTCGTCGATCCGCGCATCGAGGGGGCCAAGGTGAATGCGGCGGCCACCGAAGACCTGGTCGAGGTGGTGCACCTGGACGGCGAGGAGTGGCTGTACTTCCGCAATCCCAAGGTTGACGTGGCGCTGCTGCGCGGCTCCTACGCCGACGAGAACGGCAACGTGTCGATGGCCCGCGAGGGCGTGCTGCTGGAGTCGCTGTCGATCGCGCAGGCGGCGCGGACCAGCGGCGGCATCGTGATCGTGCAGGTGGAGCACATCGTCAAGAACGGCACCCTGCACCCGAAGGACGTGAAGATCCCGGGCATCCTGGTGGACTACCTCGTGATCGGCAAGCCCGAGAACCACCTGCAGACCATGAACACCTACTTCAACCCGGTGTACGCCGGCGACATCAAGGTGCCGACCCGGGCGATGGCGCCGCTGCCGCTGGACGAGCGCAAGATCATCGCGCGGCGGGCGGCGATGGAGCTGAAGTCGGGGGCGGTGGTGAACCTCGGCATCGGCATGCCGGAGGGGGTGGCCTCGGTGGCCGCGGAAGAGAAGATCGAGCACATGATGGCGCTGACGCTGGAGACCGGCCCCATCGGTGGCGTGCCGGCGGCGGGCTTCGACTTCGGCCACGCGTCGAATGCCGAGGCGGTGGTGGAGCAGCCGGCCCAGTTCGACTTCTACGACGGCGGCGGCATCGACGTGGCCTTCCTCGGCCTGGCCCAGACCGACCGGCACGGCAACGTGAACGTCAGCAAGTTCAGCGGCCGGCCGGTGGGCTGTGGCGGCTTCATCAACATCACCCAGAACGCCAAGAAGGTGGTCTTCTGCGGCACCTTCACCGCCGGCGGGCTGCAGATCGCCGTCGAGGCGGGGCGGCTGAAGATCGTCAGCGAGGGCAAGAGCCGCAAGTTCCTCGACCACGTGGAGCAGATCACCTTCAGCGGCCATTACGCGGCCGGCACCGGGCAGACGGTGCTGTATGTCACCGAGCGGGCGGTGTTCCGGCTCACCCCGGAGGGTGTCGAGCTGCTGGAGGTGGCGCCGGGCATCGACATCGAGCGGGACATCGTGGCCCACATGGACTTCCCGCCCATCATGCGCGACGTGCAGCTGATGGACGCCGGGCTGTTCGAGGCCGACTGGGGCCGGCTGGCCGAGCGGGTGGGCGGCCGCTGAGCCGCGGGCCTGCGCATTCCGGCGCCCCCTTGCCGACCGTGATTGCGGGCGGCGAGGTGGGCGCCGCCATTTTTCCGGGAGAGAGGACGTGCCCCGCACCCACATCCACCGCTACCGGGTCGCCTTCGTCGATTGCGACCCGGCGCAGATCGTGCATTTTTCCAACTACTTCCGCTGGTTCGACACCGCCAGCCGGGAGTTCTTCAGCGCCTGCGGCGTGCCGAGCTGGCGCGACACCGAGCGGGACTGCGGCATCATCGGCACGCCGCTGGTGGATGCCCAGGCCAGCTTCCGCAACCCGGCCACCTACGGCGAAGACCTGGACATCGAGAGCTGGGTCGAGACGTGGAACTCCAAAAGCTTCGTGATGCGCCACGTCGCCCGCCGCGGCGACACGGTGATCGCCGAAGGGCGCGAGGTGCGTGTGTTTGCCGTGCGTGACGCCGGCGACCCGACGCGCATCCGCGCGGTGCCCATTCCCGCGGGCTGGCGGGCGCTGTGCGAGTAGCCGGCCGGCGGGCGGCTTGACCGCAGTCAAAGCGATGCGGCGGGCGCGGCGTATGCTGCGGCGGATCTTCCGACTTGCTGCCTTGTCGCCATGGCCAAGAAGTTCCCCCTCCACCCGGCTCACCCCGAGCGCATCTGCTGGGGCTGCGACAAGTATTGCCCGGCGGATTCCCTCGCCTGCGGCAACGGTTCCGGGCGCACCCAGCACCCGGCCGAGATGCTCGGGGACGACTGGTACACCTACGGCGACTGGGGCTTCGAGCCCGATATCGTGCCGTCGCCGGGCTGCGATTCGCAGGCGGAGACGCAAGACAAGGCGTGAAACGGCGGGCGCCCTCCATGCCGGAGGACTCCCGCCCGGGTAGCGCATTCAGGCCTGGCGACGGCGCATCGCGCCCAGGCCAAGCAGGCCGATGCCGATCAGGGCGAAGCTGGCCGGTTCCGGCACGGCTTTCGAGAAACGCTGCTCGAAGCCGAAGACGCCGGCACTGTCGGTGTTGTCGACGGCCCACACGAGGATGTTCTTCGTCACCCAGATCTCGTTCTGCGCGGGAAACACGGCCGAGTCGCTGAGCTTGCGCGTATCGACCTGGCCGTTACCCGCGTCGAGGGTGCTGAACTCGATGTTCTTGGTGCCCAGGTCGCTACCCCCCTGGGCCGTGCCGATGCTTTCGTGGATGTAGCTGCCGACGTCAAAACTGCCATCGACCAGGACACCCCAGTAAGCAGCGCCTCCGGCATAGGCCAGCGAGTTGTCGCCGATCCGGCTGAGCGGGTCGAGGGTCGAGACACGGAAACCGAACATCAGGTCGATGAAGCCATAGATGCCATCCCCCGTCACCGTCAGCTCGCCATTCGACACGCTGAAGTTAAGGCCCGGGCCGGGTTTGTCACCGCCATCGGTGAGCGCCGTCACGTCAATGTTGTCCGCATTGAAGCTGCGGGTTGCGTCGGAAGTGCTGTAGCTCGTCAGGAACCAGCTGTCGAAGAGCCGGTCGTTGGCGACGATGCTGCCACCGCCGAGAAGCGTGGAAAGTGGCACGGCTTGCGCGCCGGCCGCGGTCAGGGAGAGCAGCAAGGCTCCCGCGATGCGTGAAATCTTCATGATGAGAACTCCATGGGCGGTGACTCGAAAAGGTGGTGGCCGGGCCCGGTGCTTCCACCGGGCCTCATCCATTCGCGCTTACTGGATTGCACAATTGGCCCGCGTGCACCGCGGGATGCAGGTCTTGACGTCGAGGGGGTCGATGCGCCCGTCGCCGTTCGCGTCGCGCGGATCGTTTGCCGTTGGTGTCTGGCCGCGGGCCTTGCTGATCAGCGCCAGGTCGGCCTGGTCGATGTCGCCATCCTGGTCGGCGTCGCACTTGCCCACGTTCGGGGTGGCCAGCGTGAGGTCGTACAGCACGGGCGACGGACTGCCGGTGGTGGTGGCAAAGTTGGCCTGGGCTTCGATGTAGCGTCCGGTCAGCGCGATCGGGCCGCCCTTGGTCACATTGGTCCAGGCCTTCAGCGGCAGGTCCGCCGGGGTGTCGGCGGTGCGCACCCTCACGCTGAGGGATGCGCCGGCCGGGACGGAGTCGTTCCACCACACCGGCGCCCAGGGGCTGCCTGCCGTACCGCTGTCGAAGGTTACGGTCCAGCTGCCGCTCGGGCTGGTTTGCCCGATCACGGTCGAGCCGGAGGCATCGCTGTAGGTGTAGGGCTGGTTTCCGACCGAGACCATGCCCAGCGGCGCGCCGTCGGTGCCGCGGTATTTCATGACGCGCGCGCCGGTACGGCTGATCTGCCACAGGTTGTTGTCCTGGTCGGGGATCACGCCGCGGGTTTCACCGGAAAACTGGGTGGGGGCGGTCCAGACGACGGTGCCGTCGGGCTTGTACTTGACCAGCCCGCCGCTGCCATAGGGCCCGGTCACCACATCCCCGGCGCCATCCACGACGATGCCGGACGTGCTGTAGCGGCTGCTGGGCGGCGTCGGGTTGGTGAAGGTGTTGGTGGCCGAATTGAACTTGGCGAAGGTCAGATTGTTGTAAGGCGTGGCCAGGTAGACCATCGTCACGCCCAGTTCGGAGCCGAGGGCGATGCCATAGTTGGAGTAGCCCGGGTAAAACGACGATATGGTCCACGGGCCGGTGTTGCTCTGGGTGTTGGTGATCTTGCCCATCGGCGAGTTGAGACCTGCCGACCACAGGGTTCCCTGGCCGTCGATGAGGCAGCCGTAGGGTGTCCAGGCACCGGCGCTCGGCATGCCCGGCGTCGGTGTCGTGCTGATCGGCCCGGCCAGGATGGCCCCGTCCGTGGCCCTGACCTTGTAATAGGCCTGGCTGTTGAAGAGGCCGACCCACAGGTTGCCGTCGGTGCCGATGCACAGGCCCCGGCCCAGCCCGCCGGCGGGACCGACGCGAACCGCCCAGGCGATGCGCTCGTCCGCCAGTTCGTTGGGGTCGAGCACGCCGTTGCTGTTGCTGTCGGCGAGGGGGATGATTTCGGCGGTGTCGATCGTCCCGTTGTCGTTGGCGTCGAGGGATGTGTCGATCACGCCGTTGCCGTTGCGGTCGATCCCGCCCGAGGCAAGGATCTTGAGCAGCACGGCCGGCCGGCCTTCAAAGTGGCGGTTGAGCACATAGGCATTGCCGTCCTTGTCCACCGCGGTCCGCGATGGCGCCGGGCCGGACCAGGGGTCGCCGAGGTGGTTGTAGTAGCCCGGCTGGCCGCTCGGGCCGAACCAGGTGCGGTAGCGGGCGACTTCCTTGTTGTTCTTGGTGTCGATCTTGCTGACGGTGTCTTCCCCCCCGTTGGCAACCCACAGGAAGGGGAAGGTGGAGGTCACGACGTTGAGCTGCAGTTGATCAGGCGAGAGGTGATTGACGTTGAGTGACGTGCCCTGATCGAAGTCGGCGTTCAGCGTGTAGGTCTTGCCTGCGGCCTGCAACTGCATGGCACAGGTGGCCACCGCAACAAAAAAACCGACCTTGCTGAGTCTGAGTATCTGCTTGCGGGTCATGATGAGTTCCTCTTAGGGCAATTGGCGGTTCAGGACAGGCGAAACCCCGGAATACATCCGTGCTGTCGGGGCGGCTGGCAGAAGTCCCCCGACGAATGGTGTCGGTTCGAGCTCGAGGGCCTGGCTGCGGGTGATGCGCCGCGGCTGGGGAGAGGCGATGTCGACGGAATACAGCTGGGTGATCGGGTCGCGCATGCTGACGAAAAGCACGGTGTGCGCGTCGAGCCAGCGCGGTTCGAAGTCGTCGCGCGGGTTCAGCGAAACATTGCGGGCGTCGCTCCCGTCGGGCCTGGAAACATAGATCTCGGAGCGCACGAGGTCGTCGCGACTCGACACGAACGCGATGTGGCGCCCATCCGGTGACCAGCGTGGCGAATAGTTGTCGCCCTGGGCACGGGTGATCTGGCGCCCTTCGCTGCCGTCCGAACGCATCACCACCAGATTGACCGGGCTGCGGTCTTCGGCGGTGGTGAACACCAGCCACTGTCCGTCGGGGGACAGGTCGGGCTCGCCCTTCGCGCCCTTCGAGAAGGCTGAGGTGAGATCCGTGAGGTTGCTGCCATCCGCGTTGATCGAAAAGACCTGATGCTTTGTTCCGACGCTCATCAGGAAATACAGCCGGCTGCCGTCGGGCGACCAGATCAGCCCGCCGCCGCCCAGTCCGCCGTTCACAGCGGTCAGAAGGCGCTGTCCGCTGCCGTCCGCCTGCATCAGCCAGATGTCGTCACGACCCTGCCGGCCTGAAACGAACGCGATCTGTTTGCCGTCCGGCGACCAAGCCGGGCGGACGTCCGCGGCGGGATGGTCGGTGAGCCGGCGCACTGCGCTGCCATCGGCATTGGCCGTGTAGATCTCGGGGTTGCCGTCGCGCACGGAGGTAAAGGCGAAACGCCGGCCATCGGGCGACCAGGCGGGCTGGTTGTTGCCCTGGCTGTCGGTGAGGCGCGCTTCGCCCGTGCCGTCGGCGGCAATCCGGTAAATCTGCAGCGCGCCATCGCGGTTGGAGACAAAGAGCACCCCGGGGTCGGAGATGGCTGGGGTGATCGCCGAAAGCAGCAGCAGGCACGCGCCCGGAAGCGCCCGCCGCCATTTCAAGGTGGGTGATTTCATCATTTTCCCCCGCCACGGATCAGGGCCGCACGGGCAGGGTGAGCTTCTGCAGCAGGGCCCCGTTACGATCAATCACCTGGATCTGGTATTGCCCGGGAATGCTGGCATTGAGCTCATACCTGACGGTGCCCGACGCGCTGGCCACCAGGCTCTGGCTGTGCTGACCGCCCGATGGATCGGTGACCACCACGGTGATGGGGGCATAGGGTGCGTAGTTGATGCCGCCGAACTGGGCACGGCTGCCCAGGGTAAGGCTGGATGGGCCGCTCAGGCTGGGGGGGGCGGCATTCACTCCGGCGGACAGGACGAGAAGGAACGCGGAGGCGATGACACAGGAACGACGAGTGGTGCGCATGATTTTCCCCTATGTTGAAAAAACAAGACGCAAATACCGACTACGATTCCTGTTGATCACAGCATTTTTCATGCCGTTTATGTAGGAATATGATTTTATTTGACTTTTTATTTTCTCCCGGCGCTGGTTTTGAAAAAGTGTAAAAATTTTCGACAAATAGTCAGCCCAGATTCCGTGCTGTGCCCGTCGAGTCCGCGCGGCCCACGGAACGATGGCATGTCGGATGGAGGGTTTCGGCAAGCCCGGCGCAGAGGCCTCCGGGCTTCGGCTTCCGAGGTGGGGCCGGACACCCGGGGGCGTGATGGAGAGGGAAGGCCGGCCCGCGACGGGGGCGCCCGGCAGCCCCGGCCCAAAAAGAAAAACCCGAGGGACGGGGACGTCGCTCGGGTTAAATCCACACCGGAGGAGGAGGGTGGAGGAGACGGGGTAAGAATAGCGTCATGGATGGTGCGACGCAATATGGCCTGTGCATCCATTCGTCAGGAATTTCACGGAGGCGGAGTCGGGTCACCTCCGGGGCGGGTTTGCCGGCGGGCGCCAATGAAAGACCCCCGCGGCGTTGCCGCCGCGGGGGTCTGGGGGGCAGCCGTCAGGGGGCCGCTCAGGCGGTCTGAAGGGCCTTCTCGGCGTTGCGGAAGGCCTGCAGGCGCTCTTCGTACAGCTTCTTGGCGGTGGCCAGGTTCTTCTCCTTCACGTGGCCGAAGCCGCGGATCTCGTCGGGAACGCTGGCCAGCGCCACCGCAGCGGCGTGGTTGGTGGCGCTCAGACGGGAGATGATCTCGTCCAGGACCTTGATGTAGTCCTCGATGGACTGGCGCTCCTGGCGACGCTCTTCGGTCTTGCCGAAGATGTCGAGGGCGCCGCCACGCCAGGATTTGCGCTTGGCGAGGAACTGGAAGGCCTTGAACACCCAGTCGCCGTACTGCTTCTTCTGGAGGTGGCCGGTTTCCGGGTCACGCTCGGAGAGTAGCGGGGGCGCCAGGTTGTACTTCACCGTGTAGCCGTTCTTGAACTGCGCGTCGAGCTGGGCCAGGAAGGCCGGGTCGGTGTGCAGGCGGGCCACTTCGAACTCGTCCTTGTAGGCCATCAGCTTGTGGAGGTAGCGGGCGGCGGCCTCGGACAGCTGGCTGCCCGGCAGGGCACGCTGTTCGGCGGCGACGACGCGCTTGATCACCTCGGCGTAGCGTTTGGCGTAGGCTTCGTCCTGGTAGTCGATCAGGTCGGGCACGCGGATTTCCAGCAGGCGCTTGACCTCGCCCTGGGCGCCGACGCTGTCGACGATCGCGCGGGCGGCCGGCGAGAGCTGCGGAACAGCCTTCAGCTTGATGACATCGGCGCCGGTCTGCTTGGCGATCTCGGCTTCGACGAAGGCGCGATCGACCACGGCCATGCGGCCCCAGCGGAAGGCGGCGAGGCTCTGCTCGACACCGACGCCGGAGTTCTTGATGGCCTGCTCGATGGACTCGGCCTTCAGCGGGATGGTGCCGGCCTGGTAGGCCACACCGACCATGAAGTTGTTGGTCGCCATCGCGTCGCCGAAGAGGCCCTCGGCCATCGCCTGGCCGTCGAGGAAGACGTTGTCGTCCTTGCGGGTGACGCGGTCGATGCCGGCGGTCAGGTTCTTGGTGTTCGGGAAGAACACCTTGCGGTTGGAAACCATCTGGCCGGTCGGGGTCTGGGTCGTGGAGACCACCGCGATGGTGCGGTTGGGGCTGCACTTGTCCAGGTTCTTCGGGTCGGTCGCGTTGAGGATGTCGAAGCCCAGGTACAGGTCGGCACGGCCGTCGGAGATCTTGTTGGACCCCTGGAACGGCACGTGGGTGATCTTGATGTCGGAGATCACCGCGCCGCCCTTCTGGGCCAGGCCGGTCTGGTCGAGGCCGATGACGTGCTTGCCTTCGAGGCGGGCCGCGTTGGCCAGGGTCGCCACGACGGTCACCGAGCCGGTGCCGCCGATACCCATCACGTGGATGCCGACGCCGATGGTGTCGTCGATCTTGTTGACGGGCTGGGGCAGCTCGCGGTCGAGGACCGGGATGCGGCCCTTTTTCTTCTTCTTCGGCGCGCCGTCACCCGCGGGTTCGGGGTTGGGCGTGATGGTGAGGAAGGACGGGCAGAAGCCCTTCACGCAGGAGAAGTCCTTGTTGCAGGACGACTGGTGGATGCGGGTCTTGCGGCCGAATTCGGTCTGGACCGGCTCCACGCTCATGCAGTTGGACTTCTCGCCGCAGTCGCCGCAGCCTTCGCAGACGCGCTCGTTGATGATGGTGACCTCGGCCGGCTCTTCCGCCTTGCCACGGCTGCGGGCGCGGCGCAGTTCGGCGGCACACTCCTGGTCGTGGATCAGCACGGTGGTGCCGGGGGTGGCGGCGAGTTCCTTCTGGGCCTCGTCGAGGCGGTCGCGGTGCATGACCTCGGTGTGGCCGGCCAGCTGGATGCCGGAGTACAGTGACAGGTCGTCGGTGGTGACGATGACCTTGCGCACGCCGTTGGCGAGCAGGTCGGCGACCATGTTGGGCACCGGGTTGGCGCCCTGGATGGCCTGGCCGCCGGTCATCGAGGTGTGCGAGTTGACCAGCAGCTTGAAGGTGATGTTGACGTCGGTGGACGCGCAGTAGCGGATCGCCAGGCTGCCGGAGTGGGCGTAGGTGCCGTCGCCCATGTTCTGGAAGATGTGCTTGGTCTCGGTGAACGGCGCCATGCCGATCCACTGCGCACCTTCGGCGCCCATGTGGGTGCCCATCACGACGTTGCGGTTCATCCACATGGCCATGGTGTGGCAGCCGATGCCGGCCGACACGATGCTGCCTTCCGGCGCCACGGTGGAGCTGTTGTGCGGGCAGCCGGAGCAGAACCAGGCGGTACGGCCGGCGGTCGGCAGCTTGGCGCGGGCGTGGATCTCGTCGAGGCGCTTGAGCCAGTTCTCGGCGGACTCGATGCGGGTCTTGCGGCCGAGGCGCTTGAGCAGCGCGCGGACGATGATGTCGGACTCGAACTCGCCGTAGTGGGGCAGGAGCTCCTTCTCTTCCTCGTCGAACTTGCCGACGATGCGCGGCGCGTTGGCGCGGCCGTACAGCACCTGCTTGGCGAACATCTCGAGGAAGGGGCGCTTCTCTTCGATCACGAAGATCTCTTCGAGGCCTTCGGCGAACTCGCGCACGATGGTCGGTTCCATCGGGAACAGCATGCCCATCTTGAGCACGCGGATGCCGTAGCGGCGCAGCGCGTCGGCGTCGAGGCCCATCTCGAGGAAGGCCTGCATGAGGTCGTTGTAGGTCTTGCCGGCGGTGATGATGCCCAGCCACGCGTCGGGGTTGGGGATGACGACGTTGTTGAGCTTGTTCTCGCGGGCGTAGCGCTTGGCGACTTCGAGGCGGCGGGTGTAGAGCGACTGCTCCATCTCGAGGGCCTCGACGCGCACGTTCATGCCGAGGTTCATGTTCGGCGTGAACTTCTGGCCGTCGAACATCAGGTCGGGGGTGACGAAGTTGAGGCGGGACGGGTCGACGCTGGCGGTGCCGGTGCCGTCGGCCACGTTGGTGACGATCTTCATGCCGACCCACAGGCCGCCGAGGCGCGACATGTTGTAGCCGTGCAGGCCGTAGTCGAGGATTTCCTGGACGTTGCTCGGGTAGAGCGACGGGATGCCCACGTGGAACAGCATGGGCTCGGACTGGCTGCACAGGGAGGAGCTCTTGCAGCTGGGGTCGTCGCCGACGATGGCGAGGACGCCGCCGTTCTTGCCGATGCCGGTGTAGTTGGCGTGCTTGAGGGCGTCGCCGGAGCGGTCCACGCCCGGGGCCTTGCCGTACCACATGCCGGTGACGCCGTCGAACTTCTGCTTGCCGACGGTGTGCATCATCTGGGTGCCCCACACGGCGGTGGCGGCGAGGTCCTCGTTGAGGCCGTCAACGAACTTGATGTGGTGTTCCAGCAGCAGCTTTTGTTGTTTGATCAGCGCCGCATCGAGCATGCCCACCGGAGAGCCGCGGTAGCCGGAGACGAACATGCCGGTCTTGAGGCCGCGGCGCGCGTCGGTGCGCACCTGATCGAGGGTCAGTCGAACCAGCGCGTCGATACCACCCAGATGGATGTCGCCGGTTTCTTTTGTGAAGGTGCTGCTGAGGTCTTGCTTGGATGACATGAAAGTGTCCTCTTGTTTGTCTCCGCCCCCGGTTCCCTGGTCTTGCGGGGCCTCGCGAGCCTGCCTGGGCCGTCGCCAGGGTGATGCCGACCGGAATCAGAATCGGGTGCGGGCCGCCGGGGCGGCCGGGTTTGCCCGGCCCTCCTCGGCGCCCGAGCCGCGCTGGCGGAGCGGCCGCTGCGCACCGGACCGCGGTTGCGGCCCGGGCAAGTAGCGCGGCGGCACTCCGTCAGTGCCCGGCCTTGTCTCAGACGAAACGCATCGAGACGGAGCCGAGATCCTGGAAGCGGACATTGACGTTGTCGCCCGGATTGACGGTGATGGCTTCGGTGACGCCGCCGGTCATGATGAAGGTACCGGCCGGGATCTCCTGGCCGCGGGCGCCCAGGTGGTTGGCCAGCATGGCGACGGCGGCCAGCGGGTGGCCCAGCACGGCGGCGCCGGCGGCCATGGTGCGGATCTCGCCGTTGATCTCGAGGACGACACCCAGGGTGCGCAGGTCGAGTTCGTCGAGGTTGCGCATGTTGCCGCCGATCACGAAGCGGGCGGAGGAGGTGTTGTCGGCGATCACGCTCTTCAGGTCGAACTTGAAGTCGCGGTAGCGGGAGTCGATGATCTCGACGGCCGGGACGACGAAGTCGGTGGCGGCCATCACGGCGGCGACGTGGCAGCCGGGGCCCTTCAGCGGCGCCTTGGTGACGATGCAGATCTCGGCCTCGACCTTCGGGTGGATCAGCTCGGAGTGCTTGATCTCGCCGCCGTCCGGGCGGGACATGTAGTCGGCGACGAAGCCGAACACCGGGGTCTCGACGCCCATCTGCTTCATCTTGGCGAAGGAGGTCAGGCCGCACTTCAGGCCGGCGATCTTGTTGCCACGGGCTTCCTTGCGGCGACGGATCTCGTCCTGGATGGCGTAGGCGTCGTCCCAATCCATGTCGGGGTGATCGTTGGTGATCTTGGTGACGTCGAAGGCCTGCAGTTCGGCGTTTTCGAGGTGCTCGGCGAGCTTGAGGATGGTTGCGTTATCGAGATTCATGGAAGGGTCTCTTTCTGGGATCAGATGAAACGGACCGAGGTGCTGCCGAGGCCGCCGACGGAGCAGACGAGGCTGTCACCGGCCTTGACCGGGACGAGCGGGGATTGGGAACCGGACAGGATGACCTCGCCGGCCTTCAGCGGGATGCCGAGGCGGCCGAGGGTGTTGGCCAGCCAGGCCACGGCGTTCACCGGGGAGCCTTGCACGGCGGCGCCGGTGGAGGTGCTGATGACTTCGCCGTTCTTCTCGAGGACCATGCCGGCGAGGGCCAGGTCGATGTCGCGGGGGCTCTTGCGCAGGCCGCCCAGCACGAGCACGCCGCAGGAGGCGTTGTCGGCGACGGTGTCCTGGATCTTGATCTTCCAGTCCTGGATGCGGGAGTCGACGATCTCGAAGCACGGGACCACGCACTCGGTGGCGCGCAGCACGTCGGCGGCGGTGACGCCCGGGCCCTGCAGGTCGCTCTTGAGCACGAAGGCCACTTCGGCTTCGGCGCGGGGGGCGATCATGGTGCTGGTGTCGATGGCTTCGCCTTCGTTGAAGACCATGCCGGAGGTCATCATGCCGAAGTCGGGCTGGTCGACCTTGAGCATGTCCATCACGACCTTGCTGGTCACGCCGATCTTCTTGCCGATGATGGTCTCACCGGTGTCGAGGCGGCGCTGGATCATGCGCTGCTGGATCTGGTAGGCGTCTTCGATGGTGATGTCGGCTTCCCGGTCGGTCAGGGGAGCGACGGCCTTGCGGTTGACGAGGGCTTCGTACAGCTCGTCACCGTACTTTTCGATCTTGGATTTATCCATCATGGGGGAAAACCTCAGGGTCAGGATTGCGGGTCGGCTTCGGCGAGGAAGTCGCCGACGAGCCGGTTGAAGCGGGCGCTGTGCTCGATCTGCGTCCAGTGGCCGCAGTGGCCGAACACGTGGAGCTGCGCGTTGGGGATCCAGTCGGCCAGGGTCAGCGAGTTGGACAGGGGGATGACCTTGTCTTCGCGACCGTGGATGATCAGGGTTTCGTGGGGCAGGGCGCGGATGTCGGCCTCGGCGCTGGTCATCGCATCCACCCAGCGCTGGCGCGGGGCGGGGAACATGGCCGAGAAGGACTCCTGGAAGCCGGGGCGGATGCTGGCTTCGTAGCGCAGCTTGGCGAGCTCGTCATTGACGAGGTCACGGCTCCACGCGAAGTAGTCCATGATGCGGCGCATGTTCTCGAACGAGGCTTCGTAGCCCCACACGGCGTCGAGCCCTTCGGTGATCGGGAAGGGAACGCCGACGGAGCCCATCAGCACCAGGCGCTGCACCCGCTCGGGGGCGCGGATTGCCAGGGCCATGGCCAGGGCGCCGCCGAAGGAGTTGCCGACGAGGTGCACCTTCTCGAGCCCGAGGGCGTCGAGGAGGTCGAGCCCCTGGCGGACCCAGGTGTCCATCGAGTACTGGATACCGGCCGGACGATCGGTGTAGCCGAAGCCCACCATGTCCGGCGCGATCACCCGGCGGTCCCGGGCGAGGGCCGGGATCGCCTGGCGCCAGTTGGCCCAGGCGCTGACGCCCGGGCCAGAACCGTGGATCAGCATCACCGGCAGGCCGCCGCCGGTGCCCACGTCGTGGACGTTGCTGTTGAACTCGCCGGTGCGGATGCTGTTGGCGATCTCGGGGTTCTGGCTCATCGCGCCTGTTCTCAGTACTTGACCATCACGTTGCGCAGCTCGGTGTAGAACTCGAGCGAGTGCACGCCGCCTTCACGGCCGATGCCGGACTGCTTGGCACCGCCGAACGGGGTGCGCAGGTCGCGCAGGAACCAGCTGTTGATCCAGCACAGGCCGACTTCGATCTCACCGGCCAGACGCATCGCGCGGCTGATGTCCTGGGTGTGGATGGAGGTGGCGAGGCCGTAACGGTTGTTGTTGGTCATGGCCACGACTTCCTCTTCGGTGTCGAAGGGCTGGATGTGGCAGCACGGCCCGAAGATTTCTTCGGTCACGACGGTGGCGGTCTCGGGCAGGCCGGTCCAGATGGTGGGCTGAACCCAGCAGCCGTCCTTCAGCTCTTCCGGCATGTCGGGGATGCCGCCGCCGAAGACGATGTTGGCGCCTTCTTCCTTGGCCTTGGCGTACATGCCCAGGACCTTCTTCTGGTGAACCTTGCTGACCAGGGGGCCGATCTTGGTGTCGGGGTCGAACGGACGGCCCGGCTTCATCTTCTCGGCCTGCTCCTTCAGGGCGGCGACGAACCTGTCGAAGATCGGGCGCTCGACGTAGACGCGCTCGGTGCCCAGGCACACCTGGCCGGCGTTCTCGAAGCAGGAGCGGGTCACGGTGGCGACGGCGTTGTCGAATTCGCAGTCGGCGAACACCAGCGCGGCGTTCTTGCCGCCGAGCTCGAGGGACACCGGGCGGATGCCGTCGGCACCGGCCTTCATGATGGCGGTGCCGGTCTTGGTCTCACCGGTGAAGGTGATGCCGTTGACGTCCGGGTGGGCGGTCAGGTAGGCACCGGCGGAGTCGACGCCGAAGCCGTTCACGACGTTGTAGACGCCTTCCGGGACGCCGACCTTGTTCATCACTTCGCCCAGCAGGGTGGCGGTGCTCGGGGTGGCCTCGGAGGGCTTGACGACCACGGTGTTGCCGCAGGCCAGGGCCGGGCCGCACTTCCAGGTCATCAGCAGCAGCGGGAGGTTCCACGGGCAGATGATCGCGATCACGCCACGCGGGGTACGCACGCCGTAGCTGCGGGCGGTCTTGCCGTCGGGGGTGCGCATCTCGAAGGACTCGGTCGAGACGTTCTTGATCGTGTCGGTGAAGATCTTGAAGTTAGCCGCGCCGCGGGGAATGTCGATGTGCGAGGCGAGGGAGACCGGCTTGCCGGTGTCGGCGATCTCGGCCTGCAGGAAGTCGTCGAAGCGGTTGTTGATCTCGGCGACGATGGCGTCGAGCATGTTGCAGCGCTCGACCACCGACAGCTTGCCCCAGGGGCCCTTCAGGGCGGCCTTGGCGGCGGCGACGGCGGCGTCGACTTCCGGCTTGCCAGCTTCGTGGACCATGCCGATCAGGGAATTGTCGACCGGGTTGCGCTTCTCGTACCGCTTGCCGCTCGCGTTGGATACGTACTCGCCGTTGATGAAATTCAGGATGTCTTTCATGTCGTACTCTCTCCTTGTGGTGGCGCGGCCCCTGCCGTGCACCGATGGTCTTTGCCTGGTGTCTTGAACAGACAAACTGCGTCTGGAAGGCGTTTTACTCACCGCAGCACGTGACGGAATCCACGTCCTGCGACAGGGCGTAATATACCGATATTTGAAAAAAATCTCGATATTTTTTGCTGCAAATCGTCTGTGCAAAACCCCGCGCACCGAAAACGCCGGTGCGCGGGACCGACCTATCAGGTGAACACGCTCAGGAAGGCTTCGTTGAGCTTGCGATCGTGGTAGAAGATCGCCGGTCCGAGGCTTTCGTCGTACCAGGTGATCACCGGCTTGTCCGGGTAGTAGATGTAGCCGCCGGAGAAGACTTCGTTACGGTTGCCGGACGGATCGAAGAAGTAGATCGTCTCGCCGCGGGTGATGCCGTGACGGGTCGGGCCGATGTCGATGGAGGTCTTGGTGCGGGACAGGATGTCGCCGGCACGCAGGACCTGCTCCCAGCTGCGCAGCTCGAAGGAGGCGTGGTGGAACTTGCCCTTCACCGGCTGGCGGATGAAGGCCACGTCGTGGGCCTTGTTCGAGCAGGACAGGAAGGCGCCGATCATGAAGTTCTTGTCGCCGGCCAGCATCACCCGTTCGGCGATGCCGAAACCCAGCACCTCGGTGAACAGCTTGACGGTGCCGTCGAGGTCGTCACCGTAGAGCAGGCAGTGGTCGAAGCGGGTCGCCGCGATGCCCTTCAGGCCGTCCGGCCACGGGTCGGGGTTGATGTCCGGACCGTCGGTGCCGCAGTTGTTGCCAACGATGCCCTTCTCGGCGAAGAGCTCCATCACGTGCCCGGTCGGGACGGTGAAGCGGAAGCGCTCGCCGGTGGTCGGGTGCTCGCCGGCCGGGACCCAGGACATGTCGGTTGCCAGGCCGGATTGCTCCACGTCGGCAGCCAGCTTCTTGAGGGTGGCGGGGGAGTCCACCTTCCAGCCCATGTAGTCCATGCCCGCTTCGTCGGCCTCGCGGAGCACGACGCTGTGGTGATCGTGCTCGTCCCAGGCCTTCAGGAAGACCCGGCCCTTGTCATCGCGTGCGACTTCGATGAGACCGAGAACGTCCTTGTAGTGCTTCAGGGCCGGCTCCATCTCGAGCACGCGCAGTGCGACGTGCCCAGGGCGCAAAACGCCAGTCAGTGCCATTCAATTCTCCTCTGCGGGTTTATTGGTTTGTAGCGTCGTCGTGAACCCGAAATCGGACGACTTACTCTGTTGGGCGACAATGGCACGCGCCATCTTGCCGACCACCTCTACCTCCAGATCGCTCTGGGGGAAGATCTTGCAGGCCAGCACGCAGCCGGAGGCCTCTTCGTCGGCGCTGACCACGCCGCGGCTCATTTTCCGCTTGCTGTATTGACCTTTATTGACTTGAACCTTGCACACGCCGCAGCCGCCGTTGCGGCAGCCGACCGGGATGCCCTTGCGGCACAGTTGCTCCATGCCGAGGAGCACGTTGGTGTCCTCGTCGCACAGGAAGCTTTCCCCGGTGTTCTCGATGGTGATGGTGTGCTTCATGCTCCGTTGGCCTTCTTTGCCTTGATGATGGTTGTGGGCGGAGGTTGGAGAAGCAGAGGGTTGGGAATTCGTTGCTTCGCCGGCCCCTGCGCGCCGGGCCGGCGGGCGAGGGGGCGAAGGCTTTTGCCATGATACTGCGGGTTTGACGCTTCGCGTCGGCGGCAGGCCGGCGCTGCGGCAGTCACTACGGTTTCAGGTCCGTAACCGCGCCCCGGGGCCGGGGCGGCGGATGACCTGGCCGGGCCGGGACCCGGCGGGGTTATTACAGGGCCGAAGCCGAACGCTTCTGGTTGACCAGACCGATGGCGATCAGCGCGATCACGGCCGGGATGGAGATGGCCATGAAGTTCTGCTCCAGCGGCAGGGCCATGCCGACCAGGGTGCCGATCACGATCGGTGCCAGGATCGCGCCACTGCGGCCGACGCCGGAGGCGAAGCCGATGCCGGTGGAGCGGATCGCCATCGGGTAGTACTGGCCGACGTAGGCGTAGATCAGGATCTGGGTGCCGATCGTGGAGGCGCCGGCCAGGCCGACCATCAGGTACAGCATTTCGGTGGACATCTTGTAGCCGAGCGCGGTGATGGACACCGCAGCCAGCGCGAAGAAGCACATCACGACCTTCTTGATGCTGAAGCGGTCGGCCAGCCAGCCGCCGCCGATGGCACCGATCATGGCGCCGAAGTTGAGCACGAGCACGAAGGTCAGCGCGGAACCGAGGCTGTAACCGGCCTGGGCCATCAGCTTGGTCAGCCAGGAGCTCAGCGCATACACCATGAACAGGCACATGAAGAAGGCGATCCAGAACATCACGGTGCTGAGGCCACGGCCATCCAGGAACAGCTTGCCGATCGGCGCGCCTTCGACCTTCTGGGTGCTGGGGAGCTCGAAGCTGTCGGAGGCGGCGGGGGTGTAGCTGGGCTCCAGGCGCTGGATGATCTTCTTGAGCTCGTCGATGCGGCCCTTCTTCAGGAGGAAGGCCATCGATTCGGGCAGGGACAGCAGCACGAAGGGCACGATCAGCACCGGGATGGCCGCCGCGTAGAACACGTAGGACCAGCCGTAGGTTTCGATCAGACCCTTGCCGAGCACCGCCGCCAGCATGCCGCCCACCGAGTAGCCGCTGAACATCAGCGTCACCAGCGTGCTGCGCATCTTGCGCGGCGAGTATTCGGTCATCTGCGCGACCACGTTGGGCATCACGCCGCCGATGCCTAGGCCGGCAAGGAAGCGGGTGATGCTGAAGGTGACCGGGTCGTGGGTCATGCCCGCCGCCGCGGTGAACACGCTGAACAGGACGATGCAGATCACGATGGCCCAGCGGCGACCGATCTTGTCGGCGATGGTCCCCAGGAACATGGCTCCGAACATCATGCCGAACAAGGCCGAACTGACCATGTAGCCGGCGGTGGCGGGGGTGACGCCCATCTCCTTCATGATGGACGGCAGGGCGATGCCGGCGACTGCCAGATCGTAGCCGTCAAAGATGATGATGATTGCGCACCAGAACAGAACCATACCGTGGAAGCCATTGAACTTCGCGTGGTCGGCAATTTCGTGAACGTCGATTTTGGCCATGTTGTCTCGCTTGAGTAGTTTATTTATTTGTAATAATGGTTGTGGGGTGACGGGGAGGGATTTGCCCGGGAGTTTTTTTGTTTTTAGCCGAGGTCGCCGCCAGCAACGGGCAGGATCGACCCGGTGATGTAGGACGACTCGTCGGAGGCGAGGAACAGGATCGGGGCGACCTGTTCATCGATGGTGCCGTAGCGGTGCATCAGGCTGGAGTCGACCGTCTGGTCGATCACGCCCTGGTACCACTCCTTTTCCTGAGCGCTCGGTTCGACCGGGTTCAGGTTGCGCGGCACGCGGCGCGGCGGGGCATCGGTGCCGCCGGGAGCGGTGGCGTTGATGCGGATACCGTGCTTGGTGTTCTCCATGGCCAGGGACGCGGTCAGCGCGTTGACGCCGCCCTTCGCCGCGGAGTACGGGACGCGGTGCACGCCACGGGTGGCGACGGAGGAGACGTTAACGATGACGCCGCTCTTCTGCTCGATCATCGTCGGCAGCACGGCGCGGCAGCACCACAGGGTGGGGAACAGCGAGCGGCGCACTTCGGCCTCGATCTGGGCTTCTTCGTAGAACTCGAAGGGCTTGGCCCAGATGGTGCCGCCGACGTTGTTGATCAGCACGTCGACACGCTTGAACTTGCGCAGGGCCTCGGCAACCACGGCCTGGGCGCCGGCGAAGGTTTCGAGGTCGGCCTGGAAGGCTGCAGCCTTGCCCTTGGCGGCCTTGATCTCCTCGACGACTTCATTGACCAGGTCGGAACGGTCGACGGCCAGCACCTTGCCGCCTTCGGCCGCAACCTGCATCGCGACGCCCCGGCCGATGCCCTGGGCGGCGCCGGTCACGATGACGACTTTTTTCTTGAAGCGAGCGGCGTTGCTCATTCGTGGGCTCCTGCGGTCGAAGACGAGAACTTCTCGAAATGGAAACTGTTCGGGGTGACACCGACGCCCGACATCCACTTGCGGACACCTTCGACCATCGGCGGGGGGCCGCAGACGTAAACGTCGACGTTGCCGTCGTGGAGCTCCTTGGCGCTCAGGTGGTCGGTGACGTAGCCGCACTTCGGGTGGCCGCTGGCGGGATCGACGACGACGGTGAAGAACTCCAGGTTCGGCATCGCGGCCTTGAGGGCGTTCAGGGTGTCGAGTTCGACCAGGTCGTCATTGGTGTTGACACCATAGGCCAGCATGATCGGCTGGGTGGTCGGGTTGTTCTGGAGCCACAGCAGCATCGACAGGAACGGGGCCAGACCGGTGCCGCCGGCGAGCATCAGCACGGGGCGCTCGACGGGGCGCAGGTAGAAGCTGCCGTAGGGGCCGGTGAAGTTCATCGCGCCACCGACTTCGGCGTTCTGGCGCATGTAGGTGCTCATCAGGCCGCCCGGGACGTCACGGATCAGGAAGCCCAGTTCGGTCTGGTTCGGTGCGGTGCTGAAGGAGTAGGCGCGGGTTTCCTTGGTGCCGGGCACTTCGAGGTTCACGTACTGGCCGGGCAGGAAGGAGACGGGCTTGTCGGCCTTCAGCTTGAAGGAGACGGTGGTCGGCGAGCCGCGGTTGATCTCGCTGAGGGCGGCGCTGTAGGTGGCGACCTCGGTCTTGCAGGCAGCCGACGACGCGGGGATCTTGATCACGCAGTCGGAGGTCGGCTTCATCTGGCAGGTCAGGACAAAACCTTGCGCGGCTTCGTCGTCGCTCAGAGCATCCTCGATGTAAACACCTTGCGTGTAGGTGCCGCTTTCACAATGGCACTTGCAGGTGCCGCAGGCGCCATCACGACAGTCGAGGGGAATGTTGATCTTGGCGCGGTAGGCGGCCTCGGATACAAGCTCGTTGGCGTCGCACGGGATGACGCGGGTGACCCCGTCTTCGAACTGCAGGGCAATGTTGAACGGCATAGGATTGTCCTTATCGGCGATTGAATGCAGCAACCCGTCCGTGCGGGCACGGACGGGTCATTTCACGTCGGCTTAGATGTGATAGATGTCGAGAACGTGGTGGATGTAGTCGTTCTTCAGCACCACGTACTTCTTCTTGATCACGGGCTTCGGGCCAGACGTGTCCAGGGTGTATTCGGAGTAGCCGAAGTAGGTGTCCAGGATGTCGTAGCGGAAGCTGTTGGTGATCCAGTTGAAGCGCAGCTTGACGCTGTTTTCGTCCTGGGACAGCACCTCGAGGTTCGAGATCGACTTGCCGTGGCGGGTGTCGGGGATCGTCGCGCTGGAGCGCTCGGTCTCGATACGGAAGATGCGGTCTTCCAGGCCCGAACGGCTGGCGTAGTAGATCAGCGAGACTTCGTTCTGCGGATCGTTGGTCAGCGTGTCGTCCTCATCCCAGGCCGGCATCCAGAACTCGACGTCTTCGGCATAGAACTCCAGCCAGTCGGCCCAGCGGCGCTCGTCAAGGGCACGTGCTTCTTGGAAAACAAAAGATTGAATGGCTTCGTAGGACAGCATCACTTGGCTCCGTCTTGTTCGGCTTGTTCGGCGATATAGGCTTTTTTCATGGTCTCGAGCCAGTACACGTGCTGCATGACGTACAGGCCTTCGTCTTCCGTCTTGATGCCAGAGAGCTCGGGCTTCAGGCCGATCAGGTCGGCGTTGGCATCCGGGCCCTTGACCCAGTGGGTGGCGCCACGGGTCATGTCGTTCCACTTGACGGCACGGGCGTTGAAGCCGTGCTGGCAGGAGCGGAACTCTTCCAGGTCGTCGGGGGTGGCCATGCCGGTGGCGTTGAAGAAGTCTTCGTACTGGCGCAGGCGGCGGGCACGGGCGGCGGGCTCTTCACCCTTCGGCGCGATGCAGTAGATGGTGGCCTCGGTCTTGTCGACGGAGATCGGGCGCAGGACGCGGATCTGCGAGCTGAACTGGTCCATCAGATACACGTTCGGGTAGATGCACAGGTTGCGGGACTTCTTGAGCATCCAGTCGGCCTTGGCTTCACCGAACTTGGCGATCCACTCGTCGCGCTTGTGCCACAGGGGACGGTCTTCCGGGTTGGCCCAGTTGGTCCACAGCAGCATGTGGCCGTTCTTGAAGGAGTAGGAGCCACCGCCCTGGCGAGCCCAGCCGCCGGCGCTCATGGCCTTGATGGTGTCTTCCTTGCCGTCGGCGGTACGGCGGCCCTGGGTGGCGGCGTAGTTCCAGTGCACCGCGGTGACGTGGTAGCCGTCAGCGCCATTCTCGGCCTGGAGCTTCCAGTTGGCGTCGAAGGTGTAGGAGCCGGTGCCGCGCAGCACTTCAATGCCGTCCGGAGCCTGGTCGACGATCATGTCGATGATCTTGGCCGCTTCGCCCAGGTAGTCGGCGAGGGAGCTGACGTTCGGGTTGATGCTGCCGAACAGGAAGCCGCGGTAGTTCTCGAAGGCGCCCAGCTTGACGAGGTCGTGGCTGCCGTCCTTGTTGAAGCACTCGGGGTAGCCGGCGTCCGGGGTCTGGTCCTTGACCTTCAGCAGCTTGCCGCTGTTGTTGAAGGTCCAGCCGTGGAACGGGCAGGTGAAGCTGGACTTGTTGCCCTTCTTGTGACGGGCAAGGGTCGCACCGCGGTGGGTACAGGTGTTCGCCATCGCGTGCAGCTGACCGGTCTTGTCGCGGGTGATCAGCACCGGCTGGCGGCCGACGTAGATGTTGAGGTAGTCGTTGGGGTTCGGGATCTGGCTTTCGTGGGCCAGGAAGATCCAGTTGCCCTCGAAGATGTGCTTCATCTCGAGCTCGAACAGCTCTTCGTCGGTGAAGGCCGCGCGATCGATACGGTACATGTTCTTGGCCGTATCTTCTTCAAGCATCGCTTCCAGCTTGGCAATTTTTGCTTGGGTGTCTTGATTGACTTGGGTCACGCTCGTCTCCTATTCGTGGTCACAATCGAGAACTGCTTCAGGACTAGCTGTCCGGTGTCGCCGGGGGACAGACCTCCGGCAGGCATGCGACGGTTGGCTGCGCCGTCCAGGTCTGTCTGCAGAAAAAGAGCCTGGGCAAGGGGCTGGCGGGAGTGACCGCTGGGCGGCCCGCGTCGCGCTTTGTCCTGCCTGATGCTCTCTTTCCTCCTCGTGCCTCTCTGCCGGGCATTAGTGGGCTTTGTCTTGGCTTCGAAAGCACCGTTGGGAGCTTCGAGCATTTGGTTACACTTACAGCCTCAGCACCCTTCTTTAGCAGGGGGCGTGCCAGCTCTGTGACGGATTCCCTCGCAATGTGAGGAAGTCCTTGTGCCACAAAGCGATTTTTGAATTTTGAAGGGAGTGGGTGGGGGAGCCCCTGCGGTAGGGGTTGGCGTCACCGGGTGGTGAAGTGAATCAAATGATTTAATGTGTCGATAAATATTGCAGTGCAGCATGCATCAATAAATGTATGTGCAGTGCAGCAAACAAGCCAAAAGCTTTTCCTGTGCTGGCGGGCAGCGTATCTTTGATCCGTCGGCGGGTGGCCGCGAGGCGTTGTGAGGCATCTGTTCGATGCGAGGAGACTGGAAAACCCATGAAAGCTATCGGTAGTTGCGGCGTAGGGCGAGGGCCCGGTGTGAATCGTGGAGGCGTGCGATGAGAGGCGGTGCTCGTGCCCAGTCGACGGCGGCGCGCGATCGCGTCCCGGTCGTCGATCCAGCCAAGGTCGAGCACGACAAGGTGCGCTTCCCCGACCTGGCCGATCTGCTGGCGCGGCTTCGTTTTTCCACCAGCGATGGGCGGATCTGGCTCGATGATCAGCGGATGCTGCTGATCCACGCCAAGTCGCTCGGCGCGTTGCGTCGCGAGATGATCGAAGTGCTCGGCATGGATGTCGCCCGGGGGTTCTTCACGCGGATGGGTTACCGCGCGGGGGTTCATGATGCGCAGATGGCCCGCAAGGTTCGCTCCAAGACGTCGCTCAAGGATATTTTCGTGGTGGGCCCGCAGATGCACTGCCTCGAGGGCATCGGTGTCTCCGAGGCCGTCCGGCTCGAGTTCGACATCGAGCATGGCCGGCACTACGGGGAATTCCTGTGGACCAGCCCGGTGGAAGACGAGGAGCACATCCGCCACTTCTCCATCGGCGACGAGCCTGCCTGCTGGATGCAGATTGGTTACGCGTCGGGCTTCTCGACGGAGTTCATGGGGCGCCAGGTTCTATATAGAGAGGTCGAGTGCCAGTCGATGGGGCATCCGTCGTGCCGGATCATCGGCAAGCTGGTCGAGGAATGGGGCGAGGAAGGAGCCCACGACCTCCGTTACATGACGCCGGATTTCCTGGCCGCGCAGGGGCTGCCGTCCAGCAAGCAGCTGATCAGCCCGCTGGGCCTGCCCGGCGCGCAGGGGGGGGCGACCGAGGGGCCGGTGGGGATCTCCTCCGGCTTCAACGCGGTCATGCACATGGTCCGCAAGGTTGCCCCGACCCAGGCTACCGTTCTCTTTCTGGGGGAGAGCGGCGTCGGCAAGGAGGTGTTTGCGCGCACGCTGCACCGGATGAGCGCCCGCAGCAACAAGACCTTCGTTGCGGTGAACTGCGCGGCGATTCCCGAGCAGCTCGTCGAGTCCGAGCTGTTCGGCGTCGAGCGCGGCGCCTTCACCGGGGCGATGCAAAGCCGCCCGGGGCGCTTCGAGCGCGCGGACGGCGGAACCCTGTTCCTCGACGAGATCGGCACGCTCAGCGCCAGCGCCCAGGGGAAGCTGCTCCGCGTCCTGCAGGAGGGGGAGCTCGAGCGCCTGGGGGACATGCACACCAGGAAGGTGGATGTCCGCCTCATCGCGGCGACGAATGCCGATCTGCGGGAGGAGGTCAGGGCCGGCCGTTTTCGCGAGGATCTGTTCTTCCGGCTCAACGTCTTTCCGGTGTTCATCGCGCCGCTGCGGGAGCGCCGCGAGGACATCCCCTTGTTGATGTCCTACTTCCTCTCCAAGTACAACCAGATGCACGGCCGTTCCCTGACGGGCTTCACCCAGCGCGCCGTCGATGCCATGCTGTCTTACGAGTGGCCGGGCAACGTGCGCGAAATGGAAAACGTCATCGAGCGGGGCGTGATCCTGGGTAGCGACAACGGTCCTGTGGATAGCTCCCATCTGTTTACAAGTGGCGAGCGGTTCGACGAGAAGCGTTTCGAAGTGGGGCGTGGCGGCCAGCTTGTCGCGAGCGATCCCGCGGCTCTGGTTGCCGATGCCGAGCCTGATCGCGAACTGGATCGGGTCAGTCGCAGCGTGAGCAACCTGTTGCTCGGCGAAGGCGATGGCTGTGACAACGTCTCGCTCGACGAGGTAGAGACCCTGCTGCTCAAGCGTGCGCTCGCCCGCGCCAACGGGAACGTCGCCGCCGCGGCGCGCCTGCTTGGCATCACCAGGCCGCAGATGGTTTATCGCCTCAAGAGCCGCGGGATCGTCGAGGACGGAGACTGAGCCTCGAAGGGCGCGGTGCGGTGCGCTTCAAAAGCGCACCTGAAATTTATTTTCCCAAACGTGTTGACGGGTTCCGATAGTTCTTTATAATGCGCGCTCTCTTGCTGCAGCGCACTGATGTCTGGGGCGCGGTAGCGGGGAGGTAGCAGCAGGGCCGGTTGGTTGTAGCGTTCTGGCCTCAGGTTTTGCGAGATGCTGAAATAAATTTTCTCGCGATGCTTGACAGGGTTTTTGGTCTCTGTATAATGCGCACCTCTTCGCTGCTGATGCGGCGGTTCTTTAAAAAGATGAACAACCGATAGGTGTGGGTACTCGGTTTCGAGGGGTAGTGGCTTCGGTCGCTGCCACAAAGAAATTGAAGT
>NZ_JAYREK010000020.1:0-66024 GCF_041908905.1 Zoogloea sp. | reverse complement strand
TGCGCGAGCTCCTCTCCAAGTACGACTTCCCGGGCGACGATGTGCCCATCGTCAAGGGTTCCGCCCTGAAGGCCCTCGAAGGCGACCAGTCCGACATCGGCGAGCCGTCGATCTTCCGTCTGGCCGACGCCCTCGACAGCTACATCCCGACCCCGGAGCGTGCCATCGATCAGCCCTTCCTGCTGCCGATCGAAGACGTGTTCTCGATCTCCGGCCGTGGCACCGTGGTGACCGGTCGTGTCGAGCGCGGCATCGTCAAGGTGGGTGAAGAAATCGAGATCGTCGGTATCGTCCCGACCGTCAAGACCACCTGCACCGGCGTGGAAATGTTCCGCAAGCTGCTGGACCAGGGTCAGGCTGGCGACAACGTCGGCGTGCTGCTGCGTGGCACCAAGCGTGAAGACGTGCAGCGCGGCCAGGTGCTGTGCAAGCCGGGCTCCATCAAGCCGCACACCCACTTCACCGGCGAGGTGTATGTCCTCTCCAAGGAAGAGGGCGGCCGTCACACCCCGTTCTTCAACAACTACCGTCCGCAGTTCTACTTCCGTACCACGGACGTGACCGGTTCCATCAGCCTGCCGGAAGGCACCGAGATGGTGATGCCGGGCGACAACATCTCCATGACCGTCAAGCTGATCGCTCCGATCGCCATGGAAGAAGGTCTGCGTTTCGCCATCCGTGAAGGCGGTCGTACCGTCGGCGCCGGTGTCGTTGCCAAGGTTATCGAGTAATATTCAAACGGGTGCGGCGCATGGTGTGCCGCACCGACTGCTCTTTGGGAAACAAAATGCAAAACCAGAAGATCCGTATCCGTCTCAAGGCCTTCGACTACAAGCTGATCGACCAGTCGGCCCTCGAGATCGTTGATACCGCGAAGCGCACCGGCGCTGTCGTCCGTGGTCCCGTGCCGCTGCCGACCCGCATCGAGCGTTTCGACCTGCTGCGTTCGCCGCACGTCAACAAGACCTCTCGCGATCAGTTCGAGATCCGCACCCATCTGCGTCTGATGGACATCGTGGATCCGACCGACAAGACCGTCGATGCGCTGATGAAGCTGGATCTGCCGGCTGGCGTGGACGTCGAGATCAAGCTGCAGTAAATCAAAAGTATTGCGTTACTGGTGCAAGGGCCGATATAATCCGGCCCTTGTGCTTTTTGGCGCATCTTGTAATTGCAATCGGTCCTGGTCAATCGCAACCAGGGTAAGGAGAATAAAATGAGTCTAGGCCTTGTCGGGCGCAAGGTGGGCATGACTCGCATTTTTGCCGAGGATGGTGCTTCCATTCCGGTGACTGTGCTGGACGTGTCCAACAACCGTGTGACCCAGATCAAAACGGCTGAAACGGATGGCTACTCTGCCGTTCAGGTGACCTTTGGTGTTCGGCGTGCCAGTCGTGTGAATAAGGCTGCTGCCGGCCATCTCGCCAAGGCTGGTGTCGAGGCGGGTCACGTTTTCAAGGAATTCCGCGTTGATGCCGATCGTCTTGCCTCTCTGAAGGCTGGTGACGTCGTTGGTGTCGATATTTTTGCGGTCGGTCAAAAAGTCGACGTGAGTGGTGTCTCGCTTGGTAAAGGCTATGCCGGTACCATCAAGCGTCACAACTTCGCTTCCGGTCGTCAGACCCACGGTAACTCCCGTAGTCACAACGTGCCGGGTTCCATCGGTATGGCACAGGATCCGGGTCGTGTTTTTCCGGGCAAGCGCATGACCGGTCATCTCGGTGCTGCCAACTGCACCGTGCAGAACCTGGAAGTGGTTCGCGTCGATCTCGAGCGCGGCCTGTTGATGATCAAGGGCGGTGTGCCCGGCCATGATGGCGGCGATGTGGTTGTTCGCCCTGCTGTCAAGGCGGGTAACTGACGGAGGCGTGATGGAACTGAAGCTGTTGAACGAACAGGGTCAGGCTGCTGCGACCCTTCAGGCGTCCGACGCGCTGTTTGGTCGTGATTACAACGAAGCCCTGATTCATCAGGTCGTCGTTGCCTACATGGCCAACGCCCGTTCTGGCAATCGTGCCCAGAAGGGTCGTGACGAAGTCTCTCACACGACCCACAAGCCGTGGCGTCAAAAGGGTACCGGTCGTGCCCGTTCCGGTATGGGCTCCAGCCCGATCTGGCGTGGGGGCGGTCGCGCTTTCCCGAACAAGCCGGACGAGAACTTCTCCCACAAGGTTAACCGCAAGATGTACCGTGCCGGTGTTGCCGCGATCCTGTCGCAGCTGGCCCGTGAAGATCGTCTGTCGGTTGTCGAGGGTTTTGCGGTTGAAGCGCCGAAGACCAAGCTCCTCGCCCAGAAACTGAAGGGCATGGGTCTTGAGTCGGTTCTGGTGATCACCGATTCCTTTGACGAAAACCTGTACCTGTCGGCTCGTAACCTTCCGAACGTCCTCGTTCTGGATGTCACCGAGACCGATCCGGTTTCCCTGGTGCGTTTCCCGAAGGTGCTGGTCACCAAGGGTGCCGTCGCCAAGATGGAGGAGATGTGGCAATGAGCGCATTCAAGGAAGAGCGTCTGATGCAGGTGCTGCTCGCTCCCCAGATCTCTGAGAAGGCGACCTACATCGCCGACAAGAACGAGCAGGTGGTGTTCCGTGTCGCCAGCGACGCAACCAAGCCGGAAGTCAAGGCTGCTGTCGAGCTTCTCTTCAAGGTTGAAGTGAAGGCCGTCCAGGTTGCGAACGTCAAGGGCAAGGAAAAGCGCTTCGGCAAGATGATGGGCCGCCGCAAGGGCTGGAAGAAGGCGTACGTCTGCCTGAAGCCGGGCCAGGAAATCAACTTCGCGGCCGGGGAGTAAGCAAGATGGCACTCGTTAAAGTCAAACCGACTTCCGCCGGCCGCCGCGCCGTCGTCAAGGTCGTCAGCCCGAACCTGCACAAGGGTGCGCCGGTTGCTTCCCTCGTCGAGAAGCAGTCGAAGACGGCCGGCCGTAACAACAACGGCCACATCACGACCCGTCACAAGGGTGGCGGTCACAAGCAGCACTACCGTCTCGTCGATTTTCGTCGCAACAAGGACGGCATCGTCGCGAAGGTCGAGCGTCTCGAGTATGACCCGAACCGCTCCGCCCACCTCGCGCTGCTGTGCTACGCCGATGGCGAGCGTCGCTACATCATCGCCCCGAAGGGTCTCGTCGTCGGTCAGACCGTCGTCAGTGGCTCCGAGGCGCCGATCAAGGCTGGCAACGCGCTGCCGATCCGCAACATCCCGGTTGGTACGACCCTGCACTGTGTCGAGATGATCCCTGGCAAGGGTGCTCAGCTCGCCCGCGCTGCGGGTACCTCGGTTCAGCTGCTTGCTCGCGAAGGCATCTACGCTCAGGTTCGCCTGCGCTCCGGTGAAATCCGCCGCGTGCACGTCGAGTGCCGCGCGACCATCGGTGAAGTCGGCAACGAAGAGCACAGCCTGCGCAAGATCGGCAAGGCCGGTGCGAATCGTTGGCGTGGTATTCGCCCGACCGTTCGCGGTGTGGCGATGAACCCGATCGATCACCCGCACGGTGGTGGTGAAGGCCGTACTGGCGAAGGCCGCGTGCCGGTCAGCCCGTGGGGTCAGCCGACCAAGGGTTATCGTACCCGTAGCGTCAAGCGTACCGACTCGATGATTGTTCAGCGTCGGCACAAGCGATAAGAGGTAAGACATGGCACGTTCTATTAAGAAGGGCCCGTTTGTCGACGCTCACCTCCTCAAGAAGGTGGACGCGGCTCGGGACTCGAATGACAAGCGCCCGATCAAGACCTGGTCGCGTCGCTCCACGGTGCTCCCGGATTTTGTTGGCCTTACGATCGCCGTGCATAACGGTCGCCAGCACATCCCGGTGTACGTTTCCGAAAACATGGTTGGCCACAAGCTTGGCGAATTCGCGCTCACCCGGACGTTCAAGGGTCACGCCGCCAGCAAGAAGGCCAAGCGCTAAGGAGAGATGACGATGGAAACCAAAGCCATTCTCCGCGGCGTTCGCCTGTCGGAACAAAAGGGCCGTCTGGTTGCAGATCTGGTTCGCGGCAAGTCGGTCGAGCAAGCGCTCAACATTCTGACCTTCAGCCCTAAAAAAGGCGCGAAGATCATCAAGAAGGTTGTCGAGTCTGCGATCGCGAACGCCGAGCACAACGACGGCGCTGATATCGACGCGCTGCGCGTGAAGTCGATCTACGTCGAGCAGGGGATGACGCTGAAGCGTTTCACCGCTCGTGCGAAGGGTCGTGGCAATCGCATCAGCAAGCCGACCTGCCATATCTACGTGACGGTCGGAGAGTAAGGAGAACCCATGGGACAGAAAATCCATCCGACCGGCTTTCGCCTGGCGGTAACGCGTAACTGGGGCTCCCGCTGGTTTGCTGCTGGCAGCGACTTCGCCACGATGCTGAACGAGGATCTGAAGGTCCGCGAGCATCTGAAGAAGAAGCTCGCCCACGCCTCCGTGAGCCGTGTGGTCATCGAGCGTCCGGCCAAGAACGCCCGCATCACCGTTTTCAGCGCCCGTCCGGGCGTCGTGATCGGCAAGAAGGGTGAGGACATCGAGAAGCTGAAGGCCGACCTGCAGGGCATCATGGGTGTGCCGGTGCATGTGAACATCGAAGAAGTTCGCAAGCCCGAGACCGATGCTCAGCTGATCGCCGACTCGATCTCCCAGCAGCTCGTGAAGCGGATCATGTTCCGTCGCGCCATGAAGCGCGCGATGCAGAACGCCATGCGTCTGGGTGCCCAGGGCATCAAGATCATGAGCTCCGGCCGTCTGAACGGTGCCGAAATCGCTCGTACCGAGTGGTATCGCGAAGGTCGTGTGCCCCTGCACACCCTGCGCGCCGACATCGACTACGGCGTGTCCGAAGCCCACACCACCTACGGTGTCATCGGCATCAAGGTGTGGGTGTACAAGGGCGAGGCTCTCGCCCGTAACGAGCAGCCTGCTGCGACGGAAAACGAAGGCGAAGCTCGCCGCGGCCGTCGTCGCAATGAGGGTGCCGACAGCAAGCCGGGTGCCAAGCGGCCCGCGCGCCGCACCGGCGGCGAACAGGCTGATGGCGCAAAACGGACCAAGAAAGAAGCAGGAGTGAATGATGCTGCAGCCGTCGAGAAGGAAGTATCGTAAGGAGCAGAAGGGCCGCAATAAGGGTCTCGCCACCCGCGGTGCCGCTGTAAGCTTTGGCGAGTACGGTCTGAAGGCGGTTGGGCGTGGTCGTCTTACTGCTCGCCAGATCGAATCTGCCCGTCGTGCCATGACCCGTCACATCAAGCGCGGCGGGCGGATCTGGATTCGCGTTTTCCCGGACAAGCCGATCTCGCAAAAGCCGGCGGAAGTGCGTATGGGTAACGGCAAGGGCAGCCCGGAATACTGGGTTGCTGAAATTCAGCCGGGCAAGGTGTTGTACGAGATGGATGGTGTTGACGAGGCTCTGGCTCGCGAGGCGTTCCGCCTGGCTGCTGCCAAGCTGCCGATCGAGACCACCTTCGTTGTCCGGAGGATGGGGTAAATCATGAAAGCTTCGGAATTGCGGGCGAAGGACGCCAGCCAGCTCAACGCTGAACTGCTCGAACTGCTGAAGGCTCAATTCAGCCTTCGCATGCAGATCGCGACTCAGCAGCTGAGCAACACTTCGCAGCTCGGCAAGGTTCGCAAGGACATCGCCCGAGTCAAGACCATTCTTCGCGAGAAGGCGGGTGCGAAATGAACGATCAAGTTAAAAACAAGCGCGTTGAAGTTGGCCGTGTTGTCAGCGACAAGATGACCAACACCGTGACCGTTCTGGTTGAGCGTCGCGTGAAGCACCCGCTGTACGGCAAGGTGATCAAGCGTACCGCCAAGTATCACGCTCACGTTGAGACGGGTGTCGAGGCAGCGGAAGGCGATCTGGTCCAGATCGAGGAATGCCGCCCGATCTCCAAGACGAAAACTTGGCGTGTCACCCAGGTTCTCGAAAAGGTTGTTGCAGTCTAAGTTGTAGTTGTTCGTATAAATGGCTTGCCAAGAGATTGGCAAGCCATTATTATTGCTGTCTTTGCTCTTGCACGGTTCCTGTGCAAGTCCAATCAACCCGAACGGGATCCAAAACTGGCCGCCGATAGCGTGTCAAGTTGGAGAGTTTAAATGATCCAAATGCAATCGATGCTGGACGTCGCCGATAATACTGGCGCGCGTTATGTGATGTGCATCAAGGTGCTTGGCGGCTCGAAGCGTCGCTACGCCGGTGTTGGTGACATCATCAAGGTGAGTATCAAGGATGCGGCCCCGCGTGGTCGTGTCAAGAAGGGTGACGTTTACAGCGCCGTGGTGGTTCGTACCGCCAAGGGCGTGCGTCGTCCGGATGGCTCGCTGATCAAGTTCGACCGCAATGCCGCGGTCCTGCTTAACAACAAGGGCGAGCCGATCGGTACGCGTATCTTCGGACCGGTGACGCGTGAACTGCGTACCGAGAAGTTCATGAAGATCGTCTCCCTGGCGCCCGAAGTTCTCTAAGGAGTAGTTGTGAACAAGATTCGCAAAGGCGACGAAGTCGCCGTCCTTACGGGCAAAGACAAGGGTAAGCGCGGTACCGTCCTTCGCGTCGACGGCGATGTCGTCGTGGTCGAAGGCATCAATCGCGTGAAGAAGCATGTGCGCCCGAACCCGATGAAGGGTGAGGTTGGCGGCATCGTCGAAAAGGAAATGCCGATCCAGGCTTCCAATGTGGCGGTGTTCAATGCTGCGACTCAGAGGGCTGATCGCGTTGGCTTCAAGGTGCTCGAGGACGGCCGCAAGGTTCGCGTCTTCAAGTCCAATGGCGAAGTAGTGGATGCGTAAGGAATAGTCATGGCGCGCCTGCAAGAATTCTACAAAGAGACCGTTTCGCCTGAGCTTCGTCAGAAGTTCGGCTACAAGTCGGTCATGGAAGTCCCGCGTATCACCAAGATCACCCTGAACATGGGTGTTGGTGAGGCCGTGGGCGACAAGAAGGTTCTGGACTACGCTGTTGGCGATCTGCAGAAGATCGCCGGCCAGAAGCCCGTTACCACCAAGGCGAAGAAGTCGATCGCCGGCTTCAAGATTCGCGACGGCTATCCGATCGGCTGCATGGTCACCCTCCGTGGTCCGCGCATGTACGAGTTCCTGGACCGTCTGGTCACGATCGCCATGCCGCGTATCCGCGACTTCCGCGGTATTGCCGGCAAGGGCTTCGATGGCCGTGGCAACTACAACCTGGGCGTCAAAGAGCAGATCATTTTCCCGGAAATCGAGTACGACAAGATCGATGCTCTGCGCGGGATGAATATCAGCATCACCACGACGGCCAAGACGGACGACGAGGCGCGCGCTCTGCTCGCCGCGTTCAAGTTCCCTTTCAAGAACTGAGGGTTTTATGGCGAAACTGTCTCTGATCAATCGCGAAGAGAAGCGCGCGAAGATGGTTGCAAAGTTCGCGGCCAAGCGTGCTGCTCTGTTCGAGCAGATCAACAACGCCAAGCTGTCGGACGAGGAGCGCATGGTTGCGCGTCTGAAGCTGCAGCAACTGCCGCGTAATTCGAGCCCGTCCCGTCAGCGTAACCGCTGCGAGCAGACTGGTCGTCCGCGTGGTGTTTTCCGTAAATTCGGTCTCTGCCGTAACAAGCTGCGTGAAGTTGCCTTCCGCGGTGAAGTTCCCGGCATGACCAAGGCAAGCTGGTAAGGGGTCGAAGATGAGCATGTCTGATCCGATCGCCGATATGCTGACGCGGATTCGCAACGCGCAGCAGGCGCAAAAGAGCTCTGTCGCGATGCCTTCCTCCAAGCTGAAGGTTGCAATCGCCAAGGTTCTGAAGAGCGAAGGCTACATCGACGATTTCGTTGTCTCGCAGAGCGAAGGCAAGGCCGAACTGGCCCTGTCGCTGAAGTATTACGCAGGCCGTCCGGTCATCGAGCGTATCGAACGCGTCAGCCGCCCTGGTCTGCGTGTTTACAAGGGTAGCGATGACCTGCCCCGCGTTATGAATGGCCTCGGTGTGGCGATCGTCTCCACCCCGAAGGGTGTGATGACCGACCGCGCTGCGCGCGCTGCCCGTGCCGGCGGCGAAGTGCTCTGCGTCGTGGCTTAAGGGAGAATCGCAATGTCCCGTGTAGCCAAGAATCCGGTCGTTGTTCCGGCAGGTGTGGAAATCAAGATCGATGCAGGCCAGATCGTCGTGAAGGGCCCGCTGGGCTCCCTTGCGCAGGCTGTGCATCCGTCTGTCAAGGTCGAGCAGGGCGAGGCCGGTGTTCAGTGCTCCGCCATCGAAGGTGCGGTCAATGGCAAGGCCATGTCCGGCACGATGCGCGCACTGGTCAACAACATGGTGATCGGCGTTTCCAAGGGTTTCGAGCGCAAGCTGAACCTGGTTGGCGTGGGCTATCGTGCCCAGGCCCAGGGTGACAAGCTGAACCTCAGCCTCGGTTTCTCCCACCCGGTGGTCCATCAGATGCCCGTCGGCATCAAGGTCGAGACTCCGACGCAGACCGAAATCGTTATCAAGGGTGTCGACAAGCAGGTCGTCGGCAAGGTTGCCGCTGAAGTTCGTGCCTACCGTGCGCCGGAGCCCTACAAGGGCAAGGGCGTCCGTTACTCGGACGAAGTGGTCACCTTGAAAGAAACCAAGAAGAAGTAAGGGCGGATCATGATCAACAAGAAGGAAACGCGTTTGCGCCGGTCACGGAAAACCCGTGCCAAGATTGCGGAAATGAAGGCAGTCCGTCTGTCCGTGTTCCGTTCCAACTGCCATATCTACGCGCAAGTCATCTCCGGCTGCGGCTCCAAGGTGCTCGCCGCCGCTTCCACCGTGGAAGCGGAAGTTCGCGCCCAGGTGTCGAACGGCGGCAACAAGGCCGCCGCCGAGGTGGTGGGCAAGCTGATTGCCGAGCGCGCCAAGGCTGCAGGCATCGAGGCGGTCGCCTTCGACCGTTCCGGCTTCCAGTACCACGGCCGCGTGAAGGCGCTTGCCGATGCCGCCCGCGAAGGCGGTCTGAAGTTCTAAGCGAGGTTGAACATGGCTAAGCAGCAAACTAAAAAAGTTCAGGCCTCTGACGAGCGTGATGACGGCCTGCGCGAAAAGATGGTCTCCATCAATCGCGTCACCAAGGTTGTGAAGGGTGGCCGTATTCTCGGCTTCGCCGCTCTGACCGTGGTGGGTGATGGTGATGGTGGTATCGGCATGGGCAAGGGCAAGTCCCGTGAAGTCCCGGTCGCCGTCCAGAAGGCGATGGAAGAAGCTCGTCGCAAGATGAACAAGGTGTCCCTGAAGAACGGCACCCTGCATCACTCCGTGATCGGCAAGCATGGCGCTTCGTCGGTCCTGATGCAGCCGGCTCCGACCGGTACCGGCATCATCGCCGGTGGCGCGATGCGCGCGGTGTTCGAAGTGATGGGCGTTACCGACATCATCGCCAAGTCGATCGGCTCCACGAATCCGTACAACGTGGTTCGCGCCACGCTGAACGGCCTCATGGCCACCAATGCTCCTTCCGTGATTGCCGCCAAGCGTGGCAAGACGGTCGAAGAGATCCAGGGGTAAGTCATGTCCGATAAGAAACTGAAAGTTACGCTCGTCAAGAGCGTTATCGGTACCAAGCAGTCCCATCGTGCAACCGTTCGCGGTCTTGGACTTCGCCGACTCCACCACACGGTGGAACTGCAGGATACCCCTGCTGTTCGCGGCATGATCACCAAGGTCGCTTACCTCGTTAAGTGTGAGGCTTAAATGCGCTTGAATGCGATTAAACCTGCCGCTGGCGCCAAGCACGCTGCGAAGCGCGTGGGCCGTGGCATCGGTAGCGGCCTGGGCAAGACTGCCGGTCGCGGTCACAAGGGTCAGAAGTCCCGTACTGGCGGCTTCCACAAGGTCGGTTTCGAGGGCGGTCAGATGCCCATGCAGCGTCGTCTGCCGAAGCGCGGCTTCGTGTCCCTGACGCGTGCCCGTATCGGTGAGGTTCGCCTGTCCGAGCTCGAGGCTCTGCCGGTCGAGGATGTGGATCTGCTCGTTCTGCAGCAGGCCGGCATCGTCGCCGCCGACGCGCTCGCGGCCAAGGTGGTCCTGTCCGGCGCCATCACCCGCAAGGTCAACCTGCGTGGTGTGGCGGCGACCAAGGGTGCCAAGGCAGCTATCGAAGCGGCTGGCGGTTCCGTTCAGTCTGCCGAGTAAGGTTCAGCGTGGCTAATCAGCAGTCCGCGCTGGCGGCGCCGGGAAAATTCGGGGACCTCAAGCGTCGCTTGATGTTCCTGCTGGGGGCTCTGATCGTTTATCGCATCGGAGCCCACATCCCGGTGCCGGGCATCGATCCGGTGGCGTTGGCGGATCTGTTCAAGAGTCAAAAGGGTGGCATCCTCGGGGTGTTCAACCTTTTCTCGGGCGGAGCGCTTTCCCGTTTCACGATCTTCGCGCTGGGGATCATGCCGTATATTTCGGCATCGATCATCATGCAGCTCCTGACTGTGGCTTCCCCGCAGCTCGAGGCGCTCAAGAAGGAAGGTGAAGGCGGGCGCCGTAAGATTACTCAATACACGCGCTATGGCACGCTTGCGCTGGCCCTGTTCCAGGGTCTGGGTATCGCTGTCGCGCTGGAGTCTCAGCAGGGTCTGGTCATCGATCCCGGTCTGATGTTCCGTTTTGTGACTGTCTCAACTCTTGTCACCGGGACGATGTTCCTGATGTGGCTGGGCGAGCAGATCACCGAGCGTGGCTTGGGTAACGGGATCTCGATCATCATCTTCGCGGGTATTGCTGCTGGTCTGCCGAATTCGCTCGGCGGTCTCTTTGAGCTGGTTCGCACCGGTGCCATGCACCCCTTCACCGCACTCGTCATCTGTGTGCTGGTGGTCGTCGTCACCGGGGTGGTGGTCTTCGTGGAGCGTGGTCAGCGCAAGATTCTCGTGAATTACGCCAAGCGACAGGTGGGCAACAAGATTTACGGTGGTCAGAGCTCGCATCTGCCGCTGAAGTTGAACATGTCGGGCGTGATTCCGCCGATTTTTGCATCGAGCATCATCCTGTTTCCGGCAACGCTTGCTCAGTGGTTCGGTTCTTCCGAGAGCATGACCTGGCTGAAGGATCTGGGTTCTACTCTAGCTCCTGGTCAGCCGATCTACGTGATCTTGTACGCGGCAGCGATCGTTTTCTTCTGCTTCTTCTATACGGCTCTTGTCTTCAATTCCAAGGAGACGGCCGACAACCTGAAGAAGAGCGGGGCCTTCGTCCCGGGGATTCGTCCTGGTGAGCAGACGGCGCGCTACATCGACAAGATCCTGATGCGTCTGACTTTGGCTGGTGCGGTTTACATCACGTTGGTGTGCCTGCTGCCGGAGTTTCTGATCCTGAAGTGGAATGTGCCTTTCTACTTCGGCGGGACTTCCTTGTTGATCATCGTGGTGGTGACGATGGACTTCATGTCCCAGGTTCAGGCCTACATCATGTCCCACCAGTACGAAAGCCTGTTGAAGAAGGCTAACTTCAAGGGCTCCCGGTCCGCGCTCAAGTAGGCTTATGTCGAAGGAAGATTACATCGAGATGCAGGGTGAGGTTCTCGAGAACCTCCCCAATGCGACCTTCAGAGTGAAGCTTGAAAATGGCCACGTGGTTCTTGGCCACATCTCGGGGAAGATGCGGATGCACTACATCCGGATTCTTCCCGGCGACAAGGTTACGGTGCAGCTGACGCCGTATGATTTGAGCAGGGCCCGGATCGTTTTCCGAGCGAAATAACAGAATAGTAGTCAGGAGCTAGAAATGAGAGTTCAAGCATCGGTCAAGCGGCTTTGCAGAAACTGCAAGATTGTCCGTCGCAAAGGTGTTGTTCGCGTGATCTGTACTGATCCGCGCCACAAGCAGCGTCAGGGTTGATGCGGTCACCCGCATTCTTTATAATTTAACGTTTAGCATTTTGGGGTGAACGCATGGCCCGCATTGCAGGGGTAAACATTCCCAACCACAAGCACACCGAGATCGCGCTGACCGCGATTTTCGGTATTGGGCGCACTCGTGCGCAACAGATCTGTGATGCGGCCGGCATTGGCCGCTCCGTCAAGATCAAGGATCTGACCGAGTCGGACATGGAACGGCTGCGCGACGAAGTCGCGAAGTTCACCGTCGAGGGTGACCTGCGTCGTGAAGTGACGATGAGTATCAAGCGCCTCATGGATCTGGGGTGCTATCGCGGGGTGCGCCATCGTCGTGGTTTGCCCCTTCGTGGCCAGCGCACGCGTACCAACGCCCGTACCCGTAAGGGGCCGCGCAAGGCGATCGCCGGCAAGAAGTAATCAGGGATAAGACATGGCAAAGACTGCTGCGAAGGTTCGCAAGAAGATCAAAAAGAACGTGGCTGAGGGCATCGCCCACGTGCACGCTTCTTTCAATAACACGATCATCACGATCACCGATCGCCAGGGCAACGCGCTGTCGTGGGCTACCTCCGGTGGCGCCGGCTTCAAGGGTTCCCGCAAGAGCACCCCGTTCGCTGCCCAGGTTGCCGCCGAAGCGGCTGGCAAGGTGGCCATCGAGTGCGGCATCAAGAACCTGGAAGTGCGCGTGAAGGGCCCCGGCCCCGGTCGCGAATCCAGCGTTCGCGCGCTGAACGCGCTGGGTATCAAGATCACCACGATCACTGATATCACGCCGATCCCGCACAACGGCTGCCGTCCGCCGAAGAAGCGTCGTATCTGACAAGGAGTTGAACAGTGGCTCGTAATCTTGACCCGAAGTGCCGTCAGTGCCGTCGCGAGGGTGAAAAGCTCTTCCTGAAGGGCGAAAAGTGCTTTACCGATAAGTGTGCGATCGAGCGTCGCTCCTATGCGCCTGGCCAGCACGGCCAGAAGTCTGGTCAGCGCCTGTCCGGCTATGGTGTGCAACTGCGTGAAAAGCAGAAGATCCGCCGCGTCTACGGCGTGCTGGAGCGTCAGTTCCGCAAGACCTATGCCGAAGCTGACCGTCGCAAGGGCCAGACCGGTGAGAACCTGCTGCAGCTGCTCGAAGGCCGTCTGGATGCCGTCGCCTATCGCATGGGCTTCGGTGCCTCCCGCGCCGAAGCACGCCAGGTCGTTCGCCACAATGGCGTCCTGGTCAATGGCAAGCGCGTGAATATCCCGTCCTACACGGTTCGTCCGGGCGACGAGATCGCTCTGACCGACAGCGCTCGCAACCAGCTGCGCGTCAAGGCCGCTCTGGAAGCCGCCGATTCCCGTGGCTTCCCCGAGTGGCTGGCTGTTGATGCCAAGGCCGGCAAGGGTACGTTCAAGGCTTATCCGCAGCGCGCGGAACTGCCTGCGACCCTGAACGAAGGTCTGGTTGTCGAACTGTATTCGCGTTAATGGTGGTCGCGCCTCTGGCGCGACTCTATAGAAGGATTGTCGATGCAAAGTAATGCTCTGCTGAAACCGCGCATCATCGAGGTGCAGAACGTTTCGCCGGTGCATGCCCGCGTGACCATGGAGCCGTTTGAACGCGGCTTCGGTCATACGCTTGGTAATGCGCTTCGCCGGATTCTGCTCTCCTCGTTGCCGGGCTACGCGCCGACCGAGGTGTCGATCGAGGGCGTACTGCATGAGTACTCGACGCTGGATGGTGTGCGGGAAGACGTTGTCGACCTGCTGCTGAACCTGAAGGGTGTTGTTCTCAAGCTGCATGGTCGTAACGAAGCAACGCTGTCGCTGGTCAAGGCTGGCGAAGGCGTCGTGACGGCCGCGGACATCGAAGTCTCCCACGACGTCGAAGTCATCAACCCGGATCACGTGCTGGCGCACCTCGCGCCGGGCGGCAAGCTCGATCTGCAGATCAAGGTCGAGCAGGGACGTGGTTACGTCCCCGGCAACCAGCGTCCGGCGGCGGGCGAGACGAAGACCATCGGTCGTATCGTTCTCGACGCGTCGTTCAGCCCGGTTCGTCGTGTCAGCTATTCGGTGGAAAGCGCTCGCGTCGAGCAGCGTACCGACCTGGACCGTCTGGTGCTCGACATCGAGACCAACGGTGCTGTCGATCCGGAAGAGGCCGTTCGTTTCGCGGCGCGGGTGCTGATGGATCAGCTTTCCGTGTTCGCGGATCTCGAGGGCACTCCGACGGCGGTTGAGGCGCCCAAGGCTCCGACCATCGATCCGATCCTGCTCCGTCCGGTTGATGATCTCGAGCTGACCGTCCGCTCCGCGAACTGCCTGAAGGCCGAGAACATCTACTACATCGGTGATCTGATCCAGCGCACCGAAACCGAACTGCTCAAGACGCCCAACCTGGGCCGCAAGTCGCTGAACGAGATCAAGGAAGTCCTTGCCTCGCGCGGTCTGACGCTGGGCATGAAACTTGAAAACTGGCCGCCGGCCGGGCTGGAAAAGCTCGGTTGAGCGTAACGAAGAAGAGGTAATTCCAAATGCGTCACCGTAATGGTCTTCGCAAGCTCAACCGCACCAGCAGCCATCGTCAGGCTATGCTGCGCAACATGGCAAATTCCCTGCTGCGTCACGAGGTCATCAAGACCACCGTGCCGAAGGCCAAGGAACTGCGCAAGGTTGTTGAGCCGCTGATCACCCTCGGCAAGAAGCCGAGCCTGGCCAACCGTCGTCTGGCTTTCGACCGTCTGCGCGACCGCGAGATCGTCGTCAAGATCTTCGACGAGCTGGGTCCGCGTTTCACCGCCCGCAACGGCGGTTACCTGCGTATCCTGAAGTGCGGTTTCCGTGATGGCGACAACGCTCCGATGTGCTTCGTCGAACTGCTCGACCGTCCGGAAGTTGAAGTTGCCGCGCCGGAAACGGAACAAGCCGCTGCCTGATTAAGGCAGATGCTAAAAAAAGCCAGCTTAGCTGGCTTTTTTTTCGTCCGCAGCAGATGTATGGATGTCGAGCCGGGTGTTTGCAAGTCAGGTCCTGGCGATGCGATCTGCGGATTCTCACCGCCGGCCGGAGAGTTTTTTTGTCATTTCCACGGTACATCAACTGTGCGACGGTAAGCGTCGCCGCGGCCAATGTTTTCGGGCAGGCCGGCGCGCCGGATATGGTGCTTCTGGCAGCGTAGCTCTGAATCGATGGGATGAGCTTGTGGCCACGCGTTGCCTTTGGGGGCGTCGTTGGGGCTGGCTCCGCCCCGTCGGTGGTGTTTGCCAGGCTTCACGGGCGGAGATTGTCGGGCCAGTGCGTCCGGACGCTGACCGTGAAAAAACCCGCCGGGCTTGCGCCGGGCGGGCTTTGGGGCGTGGTGGGAAGGCTTCGTCAGGCGACGATCATGCCGGCGCCGACGGTGTTGTTGGTGGATTCGTCAATGAGGATGAAGGCGCCGGTGGCGCGGGAGTCCTCATAGCGATCGGCGAAGATCGGCTGGGCGAGTTTCAGGCTGACGCGGGCGATGTCGTTCATCGCCAGGGTGGTGGCCGGTTCGTTGGCGAGGGTGTTGATGTCGACCCGGTGGGCGATCGCCGCGACCTTGGCCTTGACTTCGCGGGTCGTGTGACGGAGCCAGTAGGTGCGGGCGGGTGACAGGGCCGTCTCGGAGAGCCAGCAGACGAGGGCTTCGACTTGCTTGCTCTGGGCCGGGGCTTCGCCGCTGGCGACGATCATGTCGCCGCGGGAGATGTCGATCTCGTCTTCGAGGAGCAGGGTCACCGACTGTTCGTGGATGGCCTTGGGCAGCGACTGGCCGTACAGCTGGATGTCCTTCACGCGGGTGGTGAGGCCGTTGGGGAGCACCGTCACGCTGTCGCCGACGTTGATCTCGCCGGCTTCGACGCGACCCATGAAGCCACGGTAGTCGTGCAGCTCGGGGTTGTCGGAGGCCTGGGGACGACAGACGTACTGCACCGGGAAGCGGAAGCTCTCGGCCTTTTCGGTGTGGGCTGCGGGTGCCGATTCGAGGATGTCGATCAGCGTCGGGCCGTCGTACCAGCCGAGGCGCTCGCCGCGGTCGACGATCATGTCGCCGTTGAGGGCCGACAGCGGGATGAAGCGCACGTCGGTGAGGCCGATCTGGTCGGCGAAGGCCTTGTATTCGCCGACGATGCGATCGTAGGTGGCCTGGTCGTAGTCGACGAGGTCCATCTTGTTGACGGCGACGACCACATGGGGGATGCCCACCAGCTTGGTGAGGTAGCTGTGGCGACGGGTCTGGGTGAGCACGCCCTTGCGCGCATCGATCAGGATGATGGCCAGGTTGGCGGTGGAGGCCGCGGTGACCATGTTGCGGGTGTATTGCTCGTGGCCCGGCGCGTCGGCGATGATGTACTTGCGGGTGCCGGTGGAGAAGTAGCGGTAGGCGACGTCGATGGTGATCCCCTGCTCGCGCTCGGCCTGCAGGCCGTCGGTGAGGAGGGACAGGTCGACGGCGGTCATGCCGCGCTTGCTGGAGGTCTTCTCGATGGCGGTCAGGGTGTCGGCCAGGATTGCCTTGGTGTCGAACAGCAGGCGGCCGATAAGGGTGCTCTTGCCGTCATCGACGGAGCCGCAGGTCAGGAAGCGCAGCAGGCCGTGGTCTTCAACGTGGGCGGACATCAGAAGTAACCCTCTTTCTTGCGTTGTTCCATGGAGGCTTCGCTGGTCTGGTCGTCCAGACGGGTGGCGCCGCGCTCGGTGATGGTGGTGGTGGCGGTTTCGACGACGATCTTCTCGACGCTGTCGGCGGCGGATTCGACCGGCGCGGTGCACGAGATGTCGCCGACGGTGCGGAAGCGCACCTGCAGGTCGACGATCTCCTCGCCGGCCTTGGGCAGGTTGGTGAGCTCGCCGTTCATCAGCGGCACATTGACCGGCACGATCGCGCCCTGGCGGATCACCACCGGGCGGGTGTGGGCGAAGTAGATGGACGGCAGCTCGAGGCCTTCGCGCTCGATGTACTGCCAGACGTCCATCTCGGTCCAGTTGCTGATCGGGAAGGCGCGGATGTTCTCGCCCTTGTGGCTGCGGGCGTTGTAGAGGTTCCACAGCTCGGGGCGCTGGTTCTTCGGGTCCCATTGGCCGAACTCGTCGCGGAAGCTCATGATGCGCTCCTTGGCGCGGGCCTTTTCCTCGTCGCGGCGGGCGCCGCCGATGCAGGCGTCGAAGCCGAATTCCTCGATGGCCTCGAGCAGCGTCACCGACTGGTGCTTGTTGCGGGATTCGTTCTCGCTCTTCAGCACCACGGTGCCGCGCTTCATCGAGTCTTCGACGGAGCGCACGATCAGCCGCTCGCCCAGCTCGGCGGCGCGCTTGTCGCGGAACTCGACGACTTCGCGGTAGTTGTGGCCGGTGTCGATGTGCATCAGCGGGAAGGGGAACTTGCCCGGGCGGAAGGCCTTCTCGGCGATCCGCAGCATGCAGATGGAGTCCTTGCCGCCGGAGAAGAGCAGCACGGGGTTGCTGCACTGGCCGGCCACTTCACGCATGATGTGGATGGCTTCCGATTCGAGCCAGTCCAGGTGGCTCAGGGTTTGTTTGGTGAGCGTCGACATTGATTTACTCGGTTGATGTGGCTCGGGCCGCCGTCACTTCTTGACGTGCAGGCCGCATTCCTTGGATTCGGGATTCTCCCACCACCAGCGTCCGGCGCGCACGTCCTCGCCGATGGAAATCGGGCGGGTGCAGGGCGCGCAGCCGATGCTTGGGTAGAACTTGTCGTGGAGGGCGTTGTAGGGCACCTGGTTCAGCCGGATGTAGGCCCAGACTTCCTTTTCGGTCCAGTCGGCCAGCGGGTTGAACTTGACGAGGCCGTTGCCCGCGTCGAGCTCGCGCTTGGGCAGGTCGGTGCGGGTGGTGGATTGCTGGGCGCGCAGGCCGGTGATCCAGGCCTGCTTGCCGGCCAGCGCCCGGCCGAGGGGCTCGACCTTGCGGGCATGGCAGCAGGCCTTGCGCAGTTCGACGCTGCCATAGAAGGCGTTGATGCCGTGCTCGCGGGTGTAGGCCTCGACGGCCTCGTGGCGCGGATAGTAGAACTTGAGCTTGAGGCCGTAGTGCTGCTGCACCCGGGCCATCAGGTCGTAGGTCTCGAGGGGCAGGCGGCCGGTGTCGAGGGAGAAGATCTCGATGGGCAGCTGGCTGGTGGCGATCACGTCGGTGAGCACCATGTCCTCGGCGCCGAGGCTGTTGGCCAGGGTGATGGCCGGCAGCTCCGCCGCCCAGGCAGCGAGGTCGGCCTTGAGCTGGGCGACCTTGGCTTCGAGGCTGGCCAGCAGGGCCGGGTCGTCGAGCTTGGGGTTCTGGTTCGGGTGCATGGCGGCTCCTCGCTCAGGCGCTGCGTTGGGCGCGGCGGAACAGGGGTTCCGGCTGGTCGATGGCGGCCTGGTAGGGGGCCGAGAAATCCTTCAGGCTGGCCAGGCTCTCTTCGAGCTGGGCGTCGGAGTACTTGCCGGCCTTGGGCTGGATCGTGTCGAAGCCACAGCGCTGCATGAAGAAGAACTGGTCGCGCAGCACGTCGCCGATGGCGCGGATCTCACCCTTGAAGCCGTAGCGGCTGCGCAGCAGCGCGGCGGCCGAGTAGGCGCGGCCGTCGGTGAACTTGGGGAAGTTGAGGGCCACCGCGGAGATCTCGCCGAGGTCGGGGGCGAGGTCTTCCACGTTGTCGTGGCTGTCGAGCCACACGCCGACGTCCTTGCGGTCGCTGAAGGCGGACTTGTGGGCCTGCCAGACGGCGAGGGGGATGAATACCGGGCCGGCCGGCAGGCTGAGCGCCTCGGGGGCCTGGCTCTCGTCGAGCACGAGGATTTCGGCGCTGTCGTCGATGAGGCGGCCGTTCTTGATGAGCTTAGGCATTTTGCTTCCTTTCGGTGACGGCGGCTTCGCCATACACGCCGAGCTTGAAGGGGTCGAGGCCGGTGCGGCGGACGGTTTCGATGAAGCGCTCGCCCGGCTGGCGCTGGGCCAGATACACATTGATGATTTTGGAGATCACATCGGGCATCTCGGCGGCGGCAAACGAGCGGCCGATGACCTTGCCGAGGCTGGTCTGGTTGCCCTGGCTGCCGCCGAGGCTGACCTGGTACCACTCCTCGCCGTTCTTGTCGACGCCGAGAATGCCGATGTGGCCTACATGGTGGTGGCCGCAGGAGTTCATGCAGCCGGAGATGTTGAGCTCGATGTCGCCGATGTCGTGGAGGTAGTCGAGGTCGTCGAAGCGGGCCTGGATGGCGTTGGCGATGGGGATCGACTTGGCGTTGGCCAGCGCGCAGAAGTCGCCGCCCGGGCAGCAGATCAGGTCGGTGAGCAGGCCGAAGTTGGGCGTGGCGAGGCCGGCGGCGCGGGCCTTCTCCCACACCGCGAAGAGGTCGGACTGCCTGACGTCGGCGAGCACCAGGTTCTGCTCGTGGGTGGCGCGGACTTCGCCGAAGCTGTAGGCGTCGGCCAGCTCGGCGACGAGGTCGAGCTGGGCGTCGGTGATGTCGCCGGGTGCGCGCTTGGGGTCCTTCAGCGACAGCACCACGATGGCGTAGCCGGGCTGGCGATGGGCCAGCACGTTGCGCCGGGCCCAGGCGGCGAAGGCCGGGTCGGCGGCGCGCTGGCTCACGTAGCCGGCGTCATCCGCGGGCCGGGTCTCGTAGGCGGGCGTCGTGAAGTGGCCGGCCACGCGGGTCAGCTCGGCCTCGGTGAGGGTGTTCGGGCCGCCCTTGCCGAAGGTCCATTCCTCCTCGACCTGGCGCTTGAACTCGGCGACGCCGAGGGCCTTCACCAGGATCTTGATGCGCGCCTTGTAGAGGTTGTCGCGACGGCCGTAGCGGTTGTAGACGCGCAGGATCGCCTCGCAGTAGGTGATGATGTCCTGCCAGGGCACGAAGGCGTTGATCTCCTCGCCGATGATCGGGGTGCGGCCCATGCCGCCGCCGACCAGCACGCGGAAGCCGATTTCACCGGCCGCGTCGCGCTTGAGCTCGAGGCCGATGTCGTGGCACTGGATGACGGCCCGGTCTTCGGTGGCGCCATTGACGGCGATCTTGAACTTGCGCGGCAGGAAGGCGAACTCGGGGTGGAAGGTGCTCCACTGGCGCAGGATCTCGCACCAGGGGCGCGGGTCGAGGTATTCGTCGGCGGCGACGCCGGCGAAGGGGTCGGAGGTGATGTTGCGGATGCAGGCGCCGGAGGTCTGGATGGCGTGCATCTGCACGGTGGCGAGGCCGGCCAGGATCTCGGGCACCACCTTCAGCTCGGGCCAGTTGAACTGCACGTTCTGGCGGGTGGTGATGTGGGCGTAACCCTTGTCGTAGGTGCGGGCGATGCGGGCCAGCTCGCGCACCTGGGTGGACGACAGCAGGCCGTAGGGCACCGCGATCCGCAGCATCGGCGCGTGGCGCTGGATGTACAGGCCGTTCTGCAGGCGCAGGGGGCGGAACTCCTCGTCGGAGAGCTCGCCGGCCAGGTAGCGGCGGGTCTGGTCGCGAAACTGGGCGACGCGCTCGTCGACGATTCGCTGGTCGTAGGGGTCGTAACGGTACATGCTGGGTTCCTGTCTGTTTTTCGAGCCGGGCGGCGGCGCCCGGGGAGGCTATTGTCGTTCGGAGCGTTCAGGCCGCAATCAGTTTGCCACCCACCAGGACCAGCATGCCGGCCAGGATGGGGCGCAGCACCCGGTCGGGCACCCGGGTGGAAACGTGGCTCCCCAGCCAGATGCCCGGCAGCGAGCCGATCAGCAGGCTGCCCAGCAGCGACCAGTCGACGCTGCCCAGGAACCAGTGGCCGATGCCGGCCACCAGGGTGAGGGGCACCGCGTGGGCGATGTCGCTGCCGACGATGCGCAGGGTCGGCAGGCGGGGGTAGAGGAAGAACAGGGCGCTCACGCCGAGGGCGCCGGCGCCCACCGACGAGATCGACACCAGCACGCCGAGCACGGCGCCGGTGACGACGGTGAGGGTGGCCGTGCGGCGCGGGTTCTCGCGCCCGTCCGAGTGGCGGAGGGCAAAGGCCTGGATCTGCTTGCGGAAGATGATCGCCACCGCGGTGAGCAGCAGCGCCACGCCGAGGGCCACCTTGATCAGCCCCGTCGCGCCGCCGATGCCGCCGGGCGCCAGCTGGCCGAGGACGAGCAGGGTCAGCGCCGCGGCCGGGATGCTGCCGAGGGCGAGCCGGCGGGTGATGGCCCAGTCGACGGTGCCCTTCAGCCCGTGGGCCAGGGTCCCGCCGGCCTTGGTGATGGCGGCGTAGAGCAGGTCGGTGCCGACCGCCACCGAGGGGTGGATGCCGAACAGCAGGACCAGCAGCGGCGTCATCAGCGAGCCGCCGCCGACCCCGGTGAGGCCGACGATGGCGCCGACGGAAAAGCCGGCAACGGTGTAAGCAATGTCCATGATGACCCTCGAAATCTTGTGCGCCGCATTGTAATGGCAGCGGTTATGGGCAAATAGCTTTGCTGGGTTAAACTATAAGAACAAAAAGTTATATAGGCTCCCCGGGGCTGCCCGGCGCGTTTCCCATGAACATCCAGCAACTGCGTTACGTGTTCGAAGTGGCCCGGCACGGGCTCAATGTCTCCGAGGCCGCCGAGGCGCTGTTCACCTCCCAGCCCGGCGTTTCCAAGCAGATCCGCCTGCTCGAGGAGGAACTGGGCGTCGAGATCTTCGTGCGCCACGGCAAGCGCCTGGTGGCGATCACCGAGCCGGGCCAGCAGGTGCTGACGATCGCCGAGCGGATGCTCCTCGACATGGACAACCTGCGCCAGGTGGGGGCCGAGTTCAGCAACGAAGCCAGCGGCAGCCTGTCCATCGCCACCACCCATACCCAGGCGCGCTACGCCCTGCCGCCGGTGATCCAGGCCTTCGTGACGCGCTACCCCAACGTGCGCCTGTCCCTGCATCAGGGCAGCCCTCGCCAGGTCTGCGAATACGTGCTCTCCGGCGAAGCCGACATCGCCATCGCCACCGAGGCCATCGCCGAGGAGGGCAGCCTGGTGATGCTGCCCTGCTACCAGTGGAACCGTTGCGTGATCGCGCCCCTGCGCCACCCCATCCTCAGCACCCAGCCGCTGACCCTGGAGGCCATCGCGCGCTATCCGGTCATCACCTACGATTTCGCCTTCACCGGGCGCAACCAGATCAACAAGGCCTTCATGGGCCGCGGCCTCAAGCCCAACGTGGTGCTCACGGCGATCGACTCGGACATCATCAAGACCTACGTGGGGATGGGGCTGGGCATCGGGATCCTGGCGCGGATGGCCTACGATCCGGTGGCCGACCGCGGGCTGGGCATGGTGGATGCCGCCCATCTCTTCGAGTCCAGCACCACGCGGATCGGGGTGCGCCGCAACGCCTGGCTGCGCGGCTACGTGTATGCCTTCATCGAGCTCTTCGCGCCGCACCTGAGTCGGCGGGTCGTGGATGCAGCGCTGGCCGGGGGCGGCGAGGACCCCGGCCTGTAAGGGCGCCCAGCGCCTGGAGTGGTGGCCGGCCCGATGTTTCCGGCCCCCGGTGCGACCGCCGGCGCGCACGCGACAACGTAAAAACCACCGACAAGCGCGCCGGGGCCCGATGAACGGGTGCGGCCCGGCGGGCAGGCGGGTCCGCCACCCATGAAATATTTTTTATTTTTAAAAATTTTTTAAAATTTAGATATTTCGGCGCCGGAGCACATATTTCCCCATGGCCTTGTCACGCCGCGGAACAGGCTCGAAGCCCGGCACGGCAACGTCCGAGGCTGCAAAAAGCGGCCGGCGAGTGTAAGAAATGCCGACAGAACGGCGTGCCGGCAGGGGAAAATGCGGTGAGTCAGGCCGCGGGAGGGGCTTTTCGGCGGCGGTGCACCCACGAAAAAGGCCGGGGTCGCCCCCGGCCTCGAGTGTCCCGCTGCGCCGCTTTCAGGCCGTGGGCTTGCGCCGCAGGGCGAAAGCCCCCAGCAGGCCCACGGCGGCCAGGGCGGCCGAGGCGGGTTCGGGAACGCGCTGGACGTTCTCCATCGTGCCGATGAACACCTTCTCGCTGCCGCCGTTGAGGGCGTAGTCGGGGTCGCAGGCGCTGCCGCCACCGGCGGGCACCTGCGGGAAGGCGCCTTCCGGCCCGCAGCCCAGGCGGAAGTCCACGTGGAGCGCGTAGTTCGCCAGGGTTTCACCCGGATTGACGTTGGAGGCGAGGGTGTCGAGCACGTCGGCCAGTTTGACGTTGAGCTCCGGGAAAACGATCGCGTAGGCGGCCCGGTCGCCCCCCAGGTTGTGCTGGAACTCGAAGAGGTGGGGCTGGCTGCAATCCACCATCCCGCTGGCGTCGGCGCAGACCAGCCCGCCGGACATCAGGAAGTCCGTGACCTGTGGCGCGGCGCCGTCCGAGGTGTAGCGCTGGACGTCGGCCAGCGGGGCGCCGGTGCCCGCAACCCCGCCGCCGACCGGCGGGGCGCCGTAGCCGGGCAGCCCGTTCGTCGGGTCGTGGTCGTCGTTGGTGAGGTCGTAGCGGCCGATCACCACGCCGTTGTGGGTCAGTTCGACCCGCGCCCAGCCCGCCAGGTTGTCGCCGTAGCCGGTCTCGTTGTTGGCGAAGAAGAAGACCGGCGCGTTCCTGCTCAGGTCGAGGGCTGTGTCGAGGGCCTCCAGGGAGCTGTCCCACCAGCCGATGCGGTCCCAGCTGCCTTCCGGGCTGGCGCTGCCGGGTTCGTTGCCGCTGCCCATGCGGAAGCCCTTGATGTTGTTGGCGCTCGGCGTGTCGAAGGCGTCGTCCATGCCGGCGATCGGGTTGCCGAGCTGGCTCTGCAGCCCCAGCTTGGTGTAGAGGTCGATCTGTCCCGGGCCGGCCATCACTTCCAGACCATTGATCGGTAGCGAATAGGAGTTCGCATCGCCGTAGGTCATGTAGTAGCCGCCGGTCAGGTCAAAGGCCGCCGCGGGGGAGACCATCGCAGCACAGGTGGCGGCGGCGGTCAGTGTGTGCACGATCCTTTTTTTTGCCGATTTCATTGTCGTCTCCGGTAATGGTGAGAGATACGTTGAAAACCATGCGCCCGACACTCATGAAGCAGTAAATGTGCCAATTTTTATAAAAACATCGAATATGGTGTATCTCCCCGGCCTGACCCCTCGCCCGGCGCCCTGGGGAATGACGCGTGGCGCGGGGGAGCGCCCGCGCTGTAAGAAAATCCGACGCCCGATTTGGGTTTTCATCGGGGCGAAGGGGGCCGTCGATTGTTTCCAGATCCTTCGACGCCCGGTCGGCGAGGGGGCTTTGTGAGAAACTCGATGGGTTACCGCTCCGAAGGCCCGCGTCCTCCCCGCCCATGCAATCCCTGACCACCTTTGCCGCCCTCCTGCTGGCGTCCGTCGTCTTCGTGCCGCTGTTCAAGCGGGCGGGTCTGGGGACGGTGCTCGGCTATCTCGCGGTGGGCATGCTGATCGGCCCCTTCGGCATCAAGCTGGTGCGTGACCCGGACAACCTGCTGCACACGGCCGAGCTCGGGGTGGTGCTGCTGCTCTTCGTGATCGGGCTGGAGCTGAAGCCCTCGCGCCTGTGGGCCCTGCGCCGCTCGGTGTTCGGGCTGGGGGCGCTGCAGCTGGCCGGGGCGGCGCTGGCGCTGGCGGCGGCGGGGCGTTATCTGGGGCTGTCGGTGCCGGCGGCGGCGGTGGTCGGGATCATCCTGGCCCTGTCGTCCACGGCCTTCGTGCTGCCGACCCTCTCCGAGCGGGGCGAGCTGTCGACCCGCCACGGGCGCGAGGCCTTCGCGATCCTGCTGTTCCAGGATCTGTCGGTGATCCCGCTGCTGGCCCTGATCCCCCTGTTTGGCACCGGCAAGCCCACCGCGTTGACCCACCCCGGCGTGGGCCTCGGGCTGCTGGTGGTGGTGGCGGTGGTCGGCCGGCCGCTCCTCAACGCGCTGTTCCGCCACGTGGCGCGGGTCAACAGCCGCGAGATGTTCACCGCCGCGGCGCTGGTCACCGTGCTGGGCCTGGCGCTGATGATGCAGGCCGGCGGCCTGTCGATGTCCCTGGGTGCCTTCGTGGCCGGGGTGCTGCTGGCCGATTCGGCGTTCCGCCACGAGCTGGAAGCCTCCATCGCGCCCTTCCAGGGGCTGCTGCTCGGCCTCTTCTTCATGGCCGTGGGGATGTCCACCAACCTCAGCCTGCTGGTGAAGTTCCCGTGGCAGATCCTCGGTCTGACGCTGGGCCTGGTGGTCATCAAGTTCGTGACGTTGTATGCCCTGCGCCGCCTGATCGGCGGCTGCAAGGCCGACGCGCGGCCGCTGGCGCTGGCGCTGGCCCAGGGCGGCGAGTTCGCCTTCGTGCTGTTCGACGCGGCCCAGTCTTTCCGGGTGCTCGGCGAGGTGCAGGCCGACAAGCTGACCCTGGTGGTGGCGCTGTCGATGGCCCTGTCGCCCCTGCTGCTGATGCTCGGCGACCGCCTGGCCCAGGCCGAGAACAAGGCCGCGCCGCAGCGGGACTTCGACACCATGCCGGACGGCGGGGCGGAGGTGGTGATTGCCGGTTTCGGGCGGATGGGGCAGATCGTCGGCCGCCTGTTGCTGGCCCGCGGGGTGCCCTTCACCGCGCTGGACGCCGACCCGGAGCACGTGGACGTGGTGCGCAAGTTCGGCCTGAAGGTGTTCTACGGAGACGCCGGCAACCTGGACCTGCTGCATGCGGCGCAGCTGGGCGAGGCCAAGGTCCTGGTGCTGGCGATCGACGATGTGGAGGCGTCGCTGCGTACCGCCGAGCTGGTGCGCCGGCATTTCCCCCATGTGCAGATCGTCGCCCGGGCGCGCAACCGCTTTCACGCCAGCCGCCTGATGGACCTGGGCATCCAGCGCCAGATCCGCGAGACCCTGCCGGCCAGCCTGGAGCTGGCCCGGTGGACCCTCGAGCTGCTCCATGAGCCGCCGGCCCTGGCCGAGCAGCTGGTGAGCCGCTTCGCCCGCCACGACGCCGACCTGCTGGCCCGCCAGCAGGCGATCCTCCACGACGAGGGGCAGCTCATCCAGTCGTCCAAGGCGTCGCGGGATGAGCTGGCACAGATCCTGGAAGAGGCCCGCGCCGCCTTTGCCCGCAAGGAGCGGGGGCAGCGGGCGGCTTAGCGCCGGCCCGTGATCACGCCGGCGCCGGCCTGATGGACCGCGCGGCGTCGCAGGCCAGCAGCACCGCGCGCAGGGCTTCGCCGCCCAACCCGCTGGCCAGGCCGAGCATCAGCGCGATACGGGCCTTGGGGGGGGGCTGGTCGCCGGCGGTGAGCCAGCCTTCGCCCGTGTCGTCGGCGTTGGCGTCCGCTTCCACGGGGCCCGCGGCGCGGCTGCCGCGCACGATCGCCACGCCCTGCCGGCGCGCCGCCCGCAGGGCCGGCAGCCAGGCCGCCGGCACGCTGCCGTTGCCGGCGAGGGCCAGCACCAGCCCTCGGGCGCCGGCGGCGACGCTGGCGTCGATCAGGTCGGCCGGGGCGCCGGCATAGCCGGGCAGGATGTCCACCCGGGGGAGTTCCGCCACCTGCAGCCCGGCGAAGCGGCCGTCGGGCCGGGCGGACTGCCAGGGCTCGGGGGATTCGAAGGCGTCCAGCCCGGTGCTGCGGGCCTTGACGACGCCGCGGGCGCCGAAGATCTGGCCGTTCATCACCACCAGCACCCCCTTGTCGCAGGCCTCCGGGCTGGCGGCCAGGCGTAACGCCGCCCGCAGGTTGGCGGGGCCGTCGGCGGCCGGGTGGTCGGCCGGGCGCATCGCGCCGGTGAGCACCACCGGCTTGCCGGCGGGCAGGGTGAGGTGCAGGAACCAGGCGGTTTCTTCGAGGGTGTCGGTGCCGTGGAGGATCACCACCCCCGCGCAGGCCGGCTCGTCCAGGGCGGCCCGGGTGGCGGCGAGGAGGGTCAGCCAGTCGGCCGGCGTCATGTCCTTGCTGTCGAGGGCGAGGATCTGCCGGGCCGTGAGCGGGCCGAGGGCGTCTAGCCCGGGCACCGCGGCGAGAAGCGCCTCCACCGGCCGCACGCCGGCGCGGTAACGCCCGGGTCGGGCGTCGGGATCGGCTTCCCCGGCGATCGTGCCGCCGGTGGCGAGGAGATGGATCATGGCGTGGGGCGGTGAGGCGTCAGTGCGACAGGATGCGCGCCAGGAACTGGCGGGCGCGCTCGGAGCGGGGGGCGCCGAAGAAGGCGTCCTTGCTGTCGTCCTCGACGATGCGGCCCTGGTCCATGAAGATCACCCGGTTGGCCACCTTTTTCGCGAAGCCCATCTCGTGGGTGACGCACATCATGGTCATGCCTTCGCGGGCCAGCTCGACCATCACGTCGAGCACCTCGTTGATCATCTCCGGGTCAAGGGCCGAGGTGGGCTCGTCGAAGAGCATGCAGATCGGGTCCATCGCCAGCGCACGGGCGATCGCCACCCGCTGCTGCTGGCCGCCGGAGAGCTGGCCAGGGAACTTGCCGGCGTGGGCCTTCAGGCCGACCCGGTCGAGCAGCTTGAGGCCCTTGTCCACCGCCTGCTCGCGGCTGCGGCCGAGCACCTTGATCTGGGCGATGGTGAGGTTGTCGGTGATGCTCATGTGGGGAAACAGCTCGAAGTGCTGGAACACCATGCCGACCCGGCTGCGCAGCTTGGGCAGGTTGGTCTTCGGGTCGCCCACCGGGATACCGTCGACGGTGATGGTGCCGGCCTGGAAGGGCTCGAGGCCATTGACGCACTTGATCAGCGTGGACTTGCCGCTGCCCGACGGGCCGCAGACCACGATGACCTCGCCTTTCCGCACTTCGGTGCTGCAGTCGGTGAGCACCTGGAAACTGCCGTAGAACTTGGAGACGTTCTGGATCGAAATCATGGGTGAGCCCGCAATCAATGTGCCACGTGGGCGTTGAGTTTCTGCTGGTAGCGGCGCACCAGCTGGGAGGCCGCGAAGCAGACGGCGAAATAGACGGCACCGGCAAAGAGCAGCAGCTCGACGAGCCGGCCATCGCGGTCGCCCACCTTGTAGGCGGCGCCGAAGAAGTCGGCCAGGGCCGACACATAGACCAGGGAGGTGTCCTGGAACAGCACGATGGCCTGAGTGAGCAGCAGGGGGACCATGTTGCGGAAGGCCTGGGGCAGCACCACCAGGCGCATCGCCTGGGCGTAGGTCATGCCGAGGGCCGAGGCGGCGGCCACCTGGCCCTTGGGGACGCTCTGGATGCCGGCGCGGATGATCTCGGAGTAATAGGCCGACTCGAACAGCGCGAAGCCCACCATCGCCGAGGCGAGGCGCACGTCGGTGTTCGGGTCCAGGTTGAAGAAGCCCTTGAGCAACTGGGGCACGATCAGGAAGAACCACAGCAGCACCATCACCAGCGGGATCGCCCGGAACAGGTTCACATAGCTGGCGGCCAGGAAGGCCAGCGGCTTGACCGCCGAGAGGCGCATCATCGCCAGCGCCGTGCCCCACACGATGCCGAAGAGCACCGCGGTGAGCGTGATCTCCAGCGACACCTTCATGCCCTCCCACAGGAAGGGCAGCGCCCCGGGGATGGACGACCAGTCGAATTCATACATCTCACTTCCCTCCCAGGTAGCCCGGCACGCGGGTCTTGTTCTCGACCACGCGCATCAGGGTCATCACCACCACATTGATCAGCAGGTAGAGCACCGTGACCGCGATGAAGGACTCATACGGCTGGGCGGTGTAGTCGACGAGCTGGCGGCCCTGGGCGGCGAGCTCCAGCAGGCCGATGGTCGAGCACACGGCGGAGTTCTTGAAGATGTTGAGGAACTCGGAGGTGAGCGGCGGCACCACCAGGCGGAAGGCCATCGGCAGGAGCACGTGGCGGTAGGTCTGGGGCAGGGTGAAGCCCAGGGCCAGCCCGGCGTTCTTCTGGCCGCGGGGCAGGGCGTTGATGCCGGCGCGGACCTGCTCGCAGACGCGGGCGCTGGTGAAGAAGGCGAGGCACAGCATCGCCGAGAGGAACTGCTGGGTGAGGGGGTCGAGGTCCTGCTTGAAGGCGTCGCCCAGGCCGAAGGGGAGCAGCTCGGGGAGCACGAAGTACCAGATGAAGAGCTGCACCAGCAGGGGGATGTTGCGGAAGACCTCGACGTAGGTGGCGGCGAGCCCCGAGAGCCCGCGGTTGGGCACGGTACGCAGCACGCCCATCAGGCTGCCGAGGGCGAGGGCGACGACCCAGGCCGACAGGGACAGGGCGACGGTCACCTGCAGGCCGGAGAGCATCCAGCCCAGGTAGGTGCTGTCGCCGGAGGCGGCGGGGGCGAGGAAGATGCCCCAGTTCCATTGGTAGCTCATGGCGTTGGTGGAAAGTGGGGAGTGGGTGGGCGACGAGCGGGGCGTGAGGGCCCCCGGGCGGGGCGCCGGGAGCCGTCTCCCGCGCCCCGCCGGCCGTCATTCGAAGGCCTTGTCGTTGGGCGCCTTGTAGAGCTTCTGCATGGCCTCGGAGAGCGGGAAGTTGAGGTTCAGGCCCTTGGGCGGGATGGGCTGGGTGAACCACTTCCGGTAGATCGCCTCGGCCTCGCCGGAGGTCATGGCCCTGGCCAGGGCGGCGTCGACCACTTTCTTGAAGCCCGGGTCGTCCTTGCGCATCATGCAGCCGTAGGCCTCGAAGCTCTGGGGCGTGCCGACCACGGTCCAGTCGCCGGGGCGCTTGGCCTTGGCCATCTCGCCGTAGAGCAGGGCGTCGTCCATCATGAAGGCCACGGCGCGGCCGGTCTCGAGGGTCAGGAAGGATTCGCCGTGGTCCTTGGCGGAGATGATCTTCATGCCGAGCTTCCTGTCGTCGTTCATCTTGCGGATGAGGCGCTCGGAGGTGGTGCCGGCGGTGGTGACCACGTTCTTGCCGGCGAGGTCGGGGAAGTCCTGGATGCCGGAATCCTTCTTCGTCATCAGGCGGGTGCCGATGATGAAGAGGGTGTTCGAGAAGGCGACCTGCTGGGCGCGCTCCTTGTTGTGGGTGGTGGAGCCGCACTCGATGTCGACGGTGCCGTTCTGCACCAGCGGGATGCGGTTCTGGGAGGTGACCGGGGTGAGCTTGACGGCGAGGCTGGGCAGCTTGAGCTCGGCCTTCACTGCATCGACCACCTTCAGCATCAGCTCATGGCTGTAGCCGACCACCTGCTGCCTGTCGTCGTAGTAGGAGAAGGGGATGGAGGATTCCCGGTGACCGAGGGAGATGGTGCCGCTGTCCTTGATCTTCCTGAGGGTGGCCGACTCCTGGGCGGCGGCCGGCTGGGCGACGAGCGTGGCGCTGGCGAGGAGGGCGAGGGCGGGCAGGTGGAAACGGTGCATGGCAATACCTCCGGGACGGAATGATGGGCAAAGGCGCATGTTTCCCTTGATTGTAGCCCTGCCGGCGCCTCCGATGACAAGGCCCCGCGCCGGGGCCTTGGGTCGAAGGCGACCCTAGCCGGCCGTCGCCCGGTCGTGGATGGCCTTGAGATCCGCCTCGTCGAGGGTCTCGCGGGCGAGCAGGTCGCGGGCGCTCTCTTCGAGGAGGGGGCGCCGCGAGGCGAGGATCGCGCTGCTCCGCTCGAAGGCCCGGGCGACGATCTCGCGCACCGCACAGTCGATCTCGCGGGCGGTCTCCTCGGAATAGCTGCGCTCCTGGGCCTGGGGCGCGGCCTGGCCGAGGAAGTTAGTCTTGTCGCTGTCGTAGGCGACGTTGCCGAGCGCCTCGTGCATGCCGAAGCGCATCACGATGGAGCGGGCGATGGCGGTGACCCGCTGCAGGTCGTCGGCGGCGCCGGTGGAGACTTCGCCGAAGATCAGCAGCTCCGCTGCGCGGCCGCCGAGCAGCACCGCCATCTTGTTCTCGAGCTCGGCGCGGGTCATCAGGAAGCGGTCCTCGGTGGGGCGCTGGATGGTGTAGCCCAGCGCGCCGACCCCCCGCGGGATGATGCTGATCTTGTGCACCGGGTCGGTGCCCGGCAGCCCCATCGCCACCAGCGCGTGGCCCATCTCGTGGTAGGCGACGACGGTGCGCTCGTGCTCGTTGAGGACGCGGTTCTTCTTCTCGAGGCCGGCCACGATGCGCTCGACGGCCACGGTGAAGTCCCGCAGCGTCACGTCGTCGCCATTGCGGCGGGTGGCCACCAGGGCTGCCTCGTTGCACAGGTTGGCCAGGTCGGCGCCAGAGAAACCCGGCGTCAGCGCCGCCACCTGCTCGGCGTCGAGCCCCGGGGCGAGGGTGATCTTCTTCATGTGCACCTGCAGGATCGCCACGCGGCCTTTTTTGTCCGGGCGGTCCACCAGCACCTGCCGGTCGAAGCGGCCGGCCCGCAGCAGGGCCGGGTCGAGCACCTCGGGGCGGTTGGTGGCGGCCAGCAGCACCAGGCCGGAGGACGAATCAAAGCCGTCGAGCTCGACCAGCAGCTGGTTGAGGGTCTGTTCCTTCTCGTCGTGGCCACCCATCGCGAAGGCGCCGCGGGCGCGGCCCATGGCGTCGAGCTCGTCGATGAAGATGATCGCCGGCGCCTTGGCGCGGGCCTGCTCGAAGAGGTCGCGCACCCGCGCGGCGCCGACCCCCACGAACATCTCGACGAACTCCGAGCCGGAGATCGAGAAGAAGGGCACGCCCGCCTCGCCGGCCACGGCCTTGGCGAGCAGGGTCTTGCCGGTGCCCGGCGGGCCGACCAGCAGCACGCCCTTGGGCACCCGCCCGCCGAGGCGGCCGTAGCTCTTCGGGTCTTTCAGGAAGCCGACGACCTCCTTCAGCTCGTCCTTGGCCTCGTCCACGCCGGCCACGTCCTCGAAGCTCACGCCGGTGTCGGCCTCGACATACACCTTGGCCTTGCTCTTGCCCAGGTTCATGAAGCCGCCGCCCATGCCCTGCTTGCCGGCGAACTTGCGCATCGCGAAGATCCAGATCCCCACGAAGATGACCGCCGGCAGCACCCAGCCGAGGATGTCGCGCAGCAGGGTGTTCTCGGCCAGGCCGGTGAACTTGACGTCGTACTGGGACAGCTCCCTGGCCAGCGCCGGATCCACCCGGGTGGTGACGAACTTCTGGCGGCCGTCGGCGAGGGGTTTCTTGAGGGTGCCCTGGATGGTGTTGTCGGTGATCGCGATCTCGCTCACCTCGCCGTCCTTCACCATGCGCTGGAACTCGCTGTAGGGCACGGGTTCGACGGTGCGCATCTGCACCCACAGGTCGTGCAGGGTGAAGATCGCGAACAGGGCGAAGACGAAATACCACAGGCTGAACTGGAGTTTTTTCTGCATGGGGGTTGCGCCTGTGCGATGAGAATGCTTCCCATGTGGGGGCGGGCCGGCCGGCTTCAAGCCCGCAGGGCGCCCGGATCGGGCGCCGTGCATTCCGACCAGGGTGCGACCTCCTTTGCCGCGAAACCCATCACGGGTAATCGGGTCTGAGGGGCGTATAACTAAAGTTATAGATTTTGACCAAGTCGAGTGCCAAAAATGTCCACCCGTAATAATTCCAGCCGCCTCGCGGTGCGTCTCAAGTCCTTCCTGGTCGGCCTGCTCCTCGGTGGGGTGATGGTCGTCGTCGGCATGCAGGCCGAGCCCGGCCGCCTCGATTCTCCCCGTGCCAAGGTTGACGGCCGCAAGGCCGCGCCGGTGGTGGTGGTCTTGTTGGTCTTCGCCGGCAGCCCCCCCGCCCCCCGCCCCCACCATACACCCGCCCCAACGTTATACGCCCGCACGCCCGCGCCGGTGGTGGTGGTCGTGCAGAGCCCGACCTCGCTCCAGCCGTAAGCGAGGCCCCGTGCAGGGGCCCATGAAACGAAAAGGCCCGCCCGGGGAGCAGGCGGGCCTGATGATGAGCCGGTTCAGGGGCGCATCAGGAGCACATCAGCGGTTGCCGTTGCCCCCGTTGCCGCCCTGGCCGCCGCGGGGGCTGCTGAAGAGGGCCGGCTTGGCCTCTCCCGGGCGACGGCCGGTCAGGGTGACCGGCTGGCGGCGGGCTTCCTCGAGGGCCGCGGGCGTGCCGCGGTTGGGGTTGCCGCCGTTGCCGCTGGCGTTGCCGTGGCGATGGCCGCCGCCGCGGGGTGCGTCCGGATCCCGGTAGGGCGACTTGTGGCGGGACTGGTAATCGACGCGGTTGCCGAAGTCGTCATCCGTGTCGCGGCCGCCCGGGCGACGCTCGGGCTGGGCGCGGTTGCCGCGCTCGATGCCCTGGCCGCCGGCTGCCTGGCCCTGGGGTTTACCGCTGCGCGGCTGACCCTGGCCTTGCCCTTGACCCTGCTTCTGGGCCTGCTGCGGGCGGCCCTGGCCCTGGGCGGGTTTCTGGCCCTGGGGCTTGCCCTGGCGGCTAGCCTCGGCCTGGGCCGGCTTCTGCTCGCGGCGTTCCCGTTCGCCGCGCTTGCCCTGGTGGGCCGGGCGGGGTTCGCGGGGCGGGCGCTCGTCGGATTCCTGCGGCGCGGCGGAGGGCACGAAGTCGGGCACCTCGACTTTCTCGATCAGGCGCTTCATGAGGCGCTCGATGTCCTTCAGGAGCGGCAGCTCCTCGCGGTCGACGAGCGACACGGCGGCGCCGGACGCGCCGGCACGGCCGGTGCGGCCGATGCGGTGCACGTAGTCTTCGGGCACGTTGGGCAGCTCGAAGTTGACCACCTGGGGCAGCTGGTCGATGTCGAGGCCGCGGGCGGCGATGTCGGTGGCGACCAGCACCTGCAGCTTGGCGTCCTTGAAGTCGGCCAGCGCGCGGGTGCGCGCCGACTGGCTCTTGTTGCCGTGGATCGCCGCGGACGGGATGCCGTGCTTGCCGAGGTATTCGGCGAGCTTGTTGGCGCCGTGCTTGGTGCGGGTGAACACCAGCACCTGGAACCACTGGTGCTTGTTGATCAGGAAGGCGAGCAGCTCGCGCTTCTGCTTCTGCGGGCAGAGGTGCACCGACTGCTGCACCAGCTCGGAGGCGGTGTTGCGGCGGGCGACCTCGACGAAGCCGGGCTTGTGCAGCAGGCCGTCGGCGAGGGCCTTGATCTCGTCGGAGAAGGTGGCCGAGAACAGCAGGTTCTGGCGCTTCTTGGGCAGCAGCGCGAGGATCTTCTTGATGTCGCGGATGAAGCCCATGTCGAGCATGCGGTCGGCTTCGTCGAGCACCAGGATCTCGACGCCCGAGAGGTCGATGGTGCCCTGGGTGTTGTGGTCGAGCAGGCGGCCCGGGGTGGCGACGAGGATGTCGACGCGTTTCTTGAGCCGGGTGATCTGCGGGTTGATGGCGACGCCGCCGAACATCACCATCGAGGTGAGCGGGAGGTGCTTGCCGTAGGTCTGCACGGATTCCTCGACCTGGGCCGCGAGTTCGCGGGTCGGGGTGAGGATCAGGCAGCGCGGCCGGCCGGCCTTCTGGTTGTGGGCGTGGGCCTCGGAGAGAAGGTGCAGGATCGGCAGCGTGAAGCCGGCGGTCTTGCCGGTGCCGGTCTGGGCGGCGGCCATCAGGTCGCCACCGGCGAGTACCTGCGGAATGGCCTGGGCCTGGATCGGGGTGGGCGCGGTGTAGCCGGTTTCGGCGATGGCGCGCTGGATGGGTTCGCTGAGGGCGAGATCGGAAAAGCTGATCGCAACCGCTGCCTGCGCAGCGGATTCGGCTTGAGTCATGGGATTGTGTGCTCCTGCGACGGCCTGACCGCTCACGGGGAGCGGCACCAATCGGGGCGGGCGCAACGAGATTTCGCGATCGGGGGGATCGGACGAAACGAATGAAAAAAATAGGCCGGTGCGCTGATTGGCAGGCGCACGGTTGGCGGATTGTACGGGTTTGGGGGGGGCTTGTGTTGACTTTTTTGACCTGCGGTGGGCTGTGCTCCGGCGGGCGGCGGGCGCTGCTGCCCGCCGTCCGCCGGTCCGGTCAGGCCGCGAGGTGGTCGTCGAAAACCTGGTTCCAGAGCTGCCGCACGCCCTCTGCCATGGCGGCGACCTGCTCGTGGGGCACCCGCGAGGGCTGGTTGTTGAGGCGCAGGCCGTGCTGCAGGCGGCGGTATTCGCGGTAGCTGTCGGCCACCGCCGCGGCGGCTTCGGCCGGGATCAGGCCCAGCTCGCCGGCCATCCCGAGCAGCGCGATGTTGCCCAGGTTGCCGGTGAGGCTGGCGTGCCGGTGGGCGTGGCCGAGCACGAGGTACTGCACGATGAACTCCACGTCGATCAGGCCGCCACGGTCGTGCTTGAGGTCGAACAGCCCGGTCTTGTTGGGGTGGGCGTCGACCATGCGCTGGCGCATCGCCAGCACCTCCTCGCGCAGCTTGGCGAGGTCGCGCGGCTGGCGCAGGACTTCGCAGCGGATGGCCTCGAACCTGGCGCCGATCTCCCGGTCGCCGGCGCAGAAGCGGGCGCGGGTGAGGGCCTGGTGTTCCCACACCCAGGCGTTCTCGAGCTGGTACTGGCGGAAGGCTTCGAGGGACACCACCATCAGGCCGGCGTCGCCGTTGGGGCGCAGGCGCAGGTCGGTCTCGAAGAGCTGGCCGGCCGGGGTCTGGGCCGACAGCCAGGTGTTGGTGCGCTGGCCGAGGCGGGTGTACAGCTCGGCGGCCTCGGGGGCGTCGTCGTCATGGACGAAGACCATGTCGAGGTCGGAGGCGTAGCCGAGTTCCTTGCCGCCGAGCTTGCCGTAGGCCAGCACCGCGAACTTCGGATCGTCCCGGTGGCGGTTCTTGATCTTGCGCCAGCACATCGCCACGGCGAGGTCGACGATGATGTCGGCGAGGGCCGACAGGTAGTCGGCGTGGCGCTCGACGGTGAGCTTGCCGGCGATGTCCTTGGTGAGCAGGCGGAACACCTGGGCGTGGTGCTGCTCGCGCATCAGGTCCATCTGGCGTTCCATGTCGGGCTCGATCTCGTCGAGGGCGCGGGCCAGCTCGGCCCGGAAGGCGGGCAGGTCGAGTTCTTCCTCGAGCAGGCGCGGGTCGAGGGCTTCGTCGAGGAGGATCGGGTGGCGGTTGAGGAACTGGGCGGCCCAGCTGGAGGCGCCGACCAGCTCGGCCACCTTGTGCACCGTCTGCGGGTACTGCTGCAGCAGGGCCAGGTAGGAGCCGCGCCGGCTGATGGCGTCGAGCAGGTCGAGCAGGCGCTCGAAGGTGGCGTTGGGGTCGGCGGTCTCGGCGGCGGCCTCGACGACCCGCGGGATCAGCGGGTCGAAGCGCATCCGGATGCCCGGCGGCATCTGCTGGTAGCGGCTGCCGTTCTTGGCGGCGGCGAGGCGGCGGGCGGCGGCGGCGGCGTCGGGGTAGCCGAGGCGGCGGAATTCTTCGGCGCTGCGTTCTTCATCGGCGGCGCAGGCCCACAGCTCGTCGAGGCTGTGGCCCTCCTCGGTGGGGTCGCCGAAGACGGTGTCGAAGTGCCTGCCGACGATCTCCCGGTGGCGGTTGAGCTCGGCCAGCAGGGCGTCGTAGGTGTCGAAGCCCATGCCGCGGGCGATCAGCGCCTGGTCGTCGGGGCTGCCCGGCAGGTTGTGGGTCTGGGCGTCGTCGAGGTATTGCAGGCGGTGCTCGACGCGGCGCAGGAGGTCGTAGGCGGCGGCCAGCTGCTGCTCGGCCTCGCGGGTGATGATGCCGCGCTCGGCGAGGCGGTCGAGCACCTTGAGGGTGGGCTTGATCTGCAGCGAGGTGTCGCGCCCGCCGCGGATCAGCTGGAAGACCTGGGCCAGGAACTCGATCTCGCGGATGCCGCCGGGGCCGAGCTTGACGTTGTTGGCCATGTCCTTGCGCGCCACCTCGCGGCGGATCTGGGCGTGCAGGTCGCGCATGGCGTTGATGGCGCCGAAGTCGAGGTACTTGCGGAAGATGAAGGGGCGGGCGATGTCGGCCAGCTCGGCGCTGCGGATGCCGGTCATCACGCGAGCCTTGATCCAGGCGTAGCGCTCCCACTCGCGGCCCTGGGTGATGAAGTAGTTCTCGAGCATGTCGAAGCTGGCCACCAGCGGGCCGGAGTCGCCGTTGGGGCGCAGGCGCATGTCGACCCGGAACACCTGGCCGTCGCCGGTGAGGTCGTTGAGGGCCTGGATGATGCCGCGGCCGAGCTTGGTGAAGAACTCGAAGTTGTCGATGATCTTGGGGCCGGCGGTGCTGCCGTCCTCGGGATAGACGTAGATCAGGTCGATGTCCGAGGAGACGTTGAGCTCCCGGCCGCCGAGCTTGCCCATGCCGATGATGATGAACTCCTGCTCGCGGCCGTCGGCCGACAGCGGTATGCCGTGGCGGGCGATCAGCTGGTCGCGCAGGATGTCGTGGGCGGTCTCGACGGCGATGTCGGCGAGCAGGGTCATCGTCTCGGTGACCTCGGCGAGGCTGGCGAGGCCGGCCAGGTCGCGCACCATCACGTGGCAGATGACCCAGGCGCGCAGCCGGCGCAGCACCGGCTTGAGGGTGTTGTCGTCGATCTTCTCGTCGCGCAGGAAGTCGCGCAGCGCGGTGGCGTCGAGGGGCGCGGCGATGCTCGCGGCGAGGCGCGGGGCGAGCCAGCTGCGGCTGTCGAGCTGGCGGCGCAGGAAGCGCGAGCAGGAAAGGGCGTCGAGGATGGGCTGGGGCAGGGCCGTGGGCTGTTCGGACATGGTGGAGGCCGATTGGTAGAATGCGGAATTGCTTATGGTGACCCCGACTTATGTCTGCCGGACTGATTTTCGTCAAGCCCGATGCCGTATGTGTGGCGTGCCGGGCTGCGTTTGCGGGCCCGGCGGCCCCGTGCTGAGCGCGCCGTGAGCCATCCCGCCGTCTTCTCCGGCCTTCATTGCGGTCCGCGCTGCGGCCCGCGTGCCGGCCTGCCCCCGCGTGGCTGAGGGCCGCCGCTTTCCGCTGCTGCACCTGCCGCGCCTGTGGCTGCGCCGGCTCGCCTGGCTGACGCTGGCCGTCTATTTTGCCGGCGGGCTGCTGTTCCTGGGCCTGCGCCACTTCGCGCTGCCCCAGGTGCCGGCCTACCGGGCCGAGGTCGCCGGGCTGCTGTCGCGCTCCCTCGGCCTGCCGGTGGAGATAGACAGCCTGTCGGCCGACTGGGAGGGGCTGCGCCCCACCTTCCGGCTTGGCGGGCTGACCATCAAGGACGCCGCCGGCCGGCCGGCCCTCAGCCTCGAGCGGGTCGAGGCCCAGCCGGGCTGGAGCTCGCTGCTCCTGCTGCGCCTGCGCCTGCACCGGCTCGAGATCGCCGGGCCGCAGCTGGCGGTGCGCCGCCTCGCCGACGGGCGCGTCTTCGTCGCCGGGCTGCCGGTCCAGACCGGGGGCGGGCAGGGCGACTTCGCCCACTGGCTGCTCGACCAGCGCGAGATCGTGATCCGCGATGCGCGCCTGGTGTGGAGCGACGCCCTGCGCGGGGCCGAGGACCTGGCCCTCGACAAGCTCGAGTTCCGCCTCGAGAACCGCGGCGCCCACCACCGCTTCGGCCTGCGCGCCCAGCCGCCGGCCCGGCTGGCGGCGGCCCTCGATGTGCGGGGCGACCTGCGCGGGCGCGACCCGGCGACGCTGGCCGACTGGCGCGGCGAGCTCTACGCCGCCCTCGACTATGCCGCTCTCGGGGCCTGGCGCCAGTGGGTGGATTACCCCCTCGACGTGGATGGCGCCGGCGGCCTGCGCTTGTGGCTGGAGGTCGCCGCGGGCCGGCTCAGCGGCGTGACGGCGGATTTCGCGCTGCGGGACGCCCACGCCCGGCTGGGGGCGGAGCTCGACGCCATCCCCCTTGCCCGTGCCTCCGGCCGCCTGCGCTACCGCGACGAGGATGGGGTGACCGAGGCGAGCGGGCGCAAGCTGTCGCTGGTGACCCGCGACGGGCTCGCGCTGGCGCCGATGGATTTCTTCCTGCGCCTGCGCGAAGCCCGCGGCAAGGAGCCGGCCCAGGGCGAGTTCGTGGCCAGCCAGCTGGATCTGTCGGTGCTCTCGGAGCTGGCCGGGCGCCTGCCCTTCGACCCGGCCTTCCGGGCGCGGCTGGCGGCCCTGGCCCCCGCCGGCCAGGTGGCGCCGGCCAACGTCCGGTGGACGGTGGGCGTCGGCCGCCTCGCGAGCTACGCGGTGGATGCGCGCTTCACCCGCCTGGGCATCGCCCCGGTCGGGGCCTGGCCGGGTTTCTCGGGCCTCTCCGGGCGCATCGAGGGCAACGAGAAGGGCGGTCGCTTCAGCCTCAGCGGGCGCGATGCCAGCCTCGACCTGCCGCAGATCTTCCCGGCGCCGCGCCTGGCCCTGGCCGAGCTGGCCGCCGACGGGAGCTGGAGCCACCCGGGCGGCATCCTCGAGGTGACCCTGGCCAGCGCCAGCTTCGCCAACCGCGACACCCGCGGCTCGGCCGCCGGGCGCTACCGGGCCAGCCGCGACACGCCGGGCGAGATCGACCTGCAGGCCCGCCTCACCGAGGCCGACGCCCGCGCCGTGTGGCGCTACATGCCCACGGTGGTCGGCAAGGCAGCCCGCGACTGGCTGGAGCACAGCCTGGCCGGCGGCCGGGCCGAGGATGCGCGGCTGGTGCTGAAGGGCGATCTCGCCAAGTTTCCCTTCCGCAACCCGAAGGACGGCACTTTCCGGGTCACCGCCCGGGTCACCGACGGCCTGCTCGACTACGCCCAGGGCTGGCCGAGGATCGAGGGCATCTCCGGCGAGCTGCTCTTCGAGGGCGCCGGCATGACCATCAAGGCCCACCGCGGCCGGATCTTCGGCGCCACGCTCGCGGACGTCACCGCGGTGCTGCCGGACTTCGAGACCAACGATGTGCTCAGCGTGCGCGGCACCGCCAGCGGCCCGACCCAGGACTTCCTGCGCTTCATCGCCGAGAGCCCGGTGGCGGCGAGCATCAACCACTTCACCGATCCCTTCCGCGTCGAGGGCAACGGCAGCCTCGACCTGCACCTGGTGCTGCCGCTGGCGAAGATCGAAACCTCGCGGGTCAAGGGCGAATACCAGTTTGCCCACAATGCCTTGCGGGTGGCTCCGTCGCTGCCGGCTTTCACCGAGGCGGCCGGGCGGGTCGCCTTCACCGAGAGCCAGCTCGTGGTGAAGAACGGCAGCGCGCGGGTGTTCGGCGACCCGGTCATGGTGAGTGGTGGCACCCGGCCCGACGGCAGCGTGGTGCTGAACACCCAGGGCACCCTCAGCGTCACCGGCCTGCGCCAGGCCGTCGACCTGCCGCTGCTCGATCACCTGTCGGGCAGCGCCCCGTGGAAGGGGGCCGTCACCGTGCCCAAGAAGGGTGGCGTCGAGTTCGTGCTCGACAGCACCCTGAACGGCATCGTCTCCAGCCTGCCCGATCCGCTCAACAAGTCGGCGGCGGCGAGCATGCCCTTCCACTTCGAGGTCGCCGTGCCGGCGGGCGACGGCCGGCCGGTGTCCGGCGACACGCTCAGGCTGGCGGCGGGCAGCGTCTTCCAGGCCCAGTTCCAGCGCCAGTATCGGGGCGAGCGCAGCGTCGTGACCCGGGGCGGCATGTCCCTCAACGAGCCGCTGCGCCTCGCCGACAAGGGGGTGATGCTGTCGGCCAGCGCCGACCGGCTGGACGCCGACGCCTGGCGCAAGGCCCTCGCCGGCAAGCCCGGCCGGCCGGCAGAGGCCGCGGCCAGCGACGGTGACGAGGCCTTCCCGATCTCCGGCCTGGCGCTGCGGGCGGGCGAGCTGCAGATGTTCGGCCAGCGCCTCGGCGACGTGCGCCTGCGCGCGGTGATGGAGGAGGGCGGCTGGCAGGCGCGCCTGGCAAGCCGCGAGGCCAGCGGCGACTTCGTGTGGCGCGACCAGGGCCGCGGCCGGCTGCAGGCGCGCTTCCGGCAGTTGACCATCGGCAGCCCCGACGCGGACGCGGCGCCCGCGCGGGAAGTGCCCGACGAAGAGCGCCTCTCCGAGCTGCCGGGACTCGACATCAGCGCCGACAGCTTCGTGCTGCGGGGCCGCCAGCTCGGCCGGCTGGAGCTGAAGGCGGCCAACCAGGGCGAAACCTGGCGCCTCGAGCAGCTCAGCATCGCCAACCCCGACGGCGTGCTGTCGGGCAAGGGCGTGTGGCGGCCCGGCACCCGCGAGGAGACCCGGCTCGACTTCCGGCTCGACGTCACCAGCGTCGAGAAGCTGCTCGCCCGTTTCGGCTACCCGGAGGCGGTGCGGCGCGGCCGCGGCAGCCTCGCCGGCGAGCTCGCTTGGAAGGGGCCGCCCACCGCGCTGCACCTGCCCAGCCTGGGCGGGCAGATGCAGGTGGCGGTGGACAACGGCCAGTTCGCCCAGCTCGAGCCGGGGGTCGGGCGGCTCCTCGGGGTGCTCAGCCTGCAGGCGCTGCCGCGGCGGATCACCCTCGACTTCCGCGACGTGTTTTCCCAGGGATTCGCCTTCGACCGGGTTTCCGGTAGCATCCAGATGAAGAACGGCGTGCTGCGCACCAGTGATCTCGAACTCGCCGGCCCGGCCGCCAGGGTCTTCATGAGCGGCGAGGCCGACGCGGTCCGGGAGTCGCAGAACCTGCGGGTCAAGGTCCAGCCAACCCTGTCCGAGTCGATCGCCGTCGGCTCGGCCATCGCCTCGATGGGGGCCATCCACCCGATGGTCGGCGTGGCCACCTACCTCGTGCAGAAGGCCCTGCGCGACCCGGTCGAGAAACTCTTCAGCTTCGAATACGCCGTGACCGGCAACTGGTCCGACCCCAAGGTGGAAAAGCTGGCTGCCCTCCCGGTGGCCGCGCCCACGAAACAGCGCGAGGAACGCACCCCATGAACAGCTCCCAGCTTTGCCGCATTGCCGCCGTGCAGATGATCTCCGGCCCCGACGTGGACGCCAACCTGGCCGAGGCCGACCGCCTGATCGGCGAGGCCGCAGCCCAGGGCGCCCGGCTGGTGGCGCTGCCCGAATACTTCCCGCTGATGAGCCCCGACGAGACGGCCAAGATCCGCATCCGCGAGCGCGATGGCGAGGGCCCGCTGCAGGACTTCCTCAAGGATGCCGCCCGCCGCCACAAGCTGTGGGTGGTCGGCGGCTCGATCCCGCTGGCCGCCGACGACCCCGACAAGGTGCGCAACTCGACCCTCGTGTTCGACGACACCGGGCACCGGGTGGCCCGCTACGACAAGGTGCATCTGTTCGGCTTCGAGACCAGCCGCGAGCGCTACGACGAGTCGGCCACCATCGAGGCCGGCAACGAGGTGGTGTGCTTCGACGGGCCCTGCGGCGAGATCGGGCTGTCGATCTGCTACGACCTGCGCTTCCCCGAACTCTTCCGGGCGATGGGCGAGGTGAGCCTGATCGTGCTCCCCGCCGCCTTCACCCACACCACCGGCCGCGCCCACTGGCAGGTGCTGCTGCGCGCCCGCGCCATCGAAAACCAGTGCTACGTGCTCGCCAGTGCCCAGGGCGGGACACATCCCCATGGCCGAAGGACCTGGGGTGAGAGCATCATCATAGACCCGTGGGGCGAGGTGCTGGCGAGCCTGCCCGAGGGCCCCGGGGTGGTGGTGGCCGACGTCGATCCGGCCCGTATTGCCGGCGTGCGGGCCTGCCTGCCGGCCCTGCGTCACCGCAAGATCAAATAACCGTCTTCACGAACCGAAAGCCCATGAGCAAGAATCCGACCCCCAGCCCGCTGAAGACCGCCAGCAAGCTGCTCCTCAAGCCCTACGACCTGGATTTCGAGGATCTCGACAAGGTCTTCGGCAAGCTTTTCCGCCACAAGCTCGACTACGCCGACCTGTACTTCCAGTACCACCGCTCGGAGGCGTGGAGCCTGGAGGAGGGCATCGTCAAGTCGGGCAGCTTCAACATCGAGCAGGGGGTCGGCGTGCGGGCGATCACCGGCGAGAAGACCGCCTTCGCCTACTCCGACGACATCAGCCTGAAGGCTCTCAAGGACGCCGCCGACGCCACCCGCGCGATCGCCGCCGCCGGGCGCCGCAAGGCCCACAAGATCGAGGCCGTCAAAAAACCGCCGCTGGCCCTCTACGGCGCCGGCAACCCGCATGATTCCCTTGACGACGTCGCCAAGGTCCGGCTGCTGGAGCGCCTCGAGGCGATGGCGAGGGCCGAGGACCCGCGGGTCAAGGAGGTCATGGCCAGCCTCGTCGGCACCTGGGAGGTGGTGCTGGTGGCCCGCAGCGACGGCCACCTGGCCGCCGACGTGCGTCCGCTGGTGCGCGTCTCGGTGACGGTGATCATGGAAGAGAACGGCCGCCGGGAGCAGGGCTCGGGCGGCGGCGGCGGGCGCTACGACTACGCCTACTTCAGCGACGCGGTGCTCGGCGACTACGCAAAGGCCGCGGTGCACCAGGCCCGCGTCAACCTCGGCGCCGGCCCGGCGCCGGCCGGCACCATGACCGTGGTGCTCGGCAACGGCTGGCCCGGCATCCTGCTCCACGAGGCCATCGGCCACGGCCTGGAGGGCGACTTCAACCGCAAGGAGAGCTCCGCCTTCGCCGGCCGCATCGGCCAGCAGGTGGCGGCGAAGGGCGTCACGGTGGTCGATGACGGCACCCTGCCGGACCGCCGCGGCTCCCTCACCATCGACGACGAGGGCAACCCCACCCGGCGCACCGTGCTGATCGAGGACGGCATCCTCACCGGCTACATGCAGGACATGCTCAACGCCCGCCTGATGGGCGTCGCGCCCACCGGCAACGGACGCCGCGAATCCTTCGCCCACCTGCCGCTGCCGCGCATGACCAACACCATCATGCTGGCCGGCCAGCACGAGCCGGCCGAGATCATCGCGTCGGTCAAGAACGGCCTCTACGCGGTCAATTTCGGCGGTGGGCAGGTGGACATCACCTCCGGCAAGTTCGTCTTCTCGACCTCCGAGTGCTACCTCATCGAGGACGGCAAGGTGACCCGCCCGGTCAAGGGCGCGACCCTCATCGGCAACGGCCCCGACTGCCTGACCCGGGTCTCGATGATCGGTAACGACCTCGCCCTCGATCCGGGCGTCGGCACCTGCGGCAAGGACGGCCAGAGCGTGCCGGTGGGCGTCGGCCAGCCCACCCTGCGCATCGACGGACTGACGGTCGGCGGCACGGGAGCCTGACATGCAAAGACGTGATTTCGTGATCTTCGGTGCGGCCTGCGGCCTGCTGTCGGCCACTGCCGTCGCGGCCCCGGTGGCCGGCACCGCCCTCAGCCTGCCGATGGCGATCAACAAGTCCGGCCGGCTGCGCATGCTGTCCCAGCGCAGCGCCAAGGCCTGGCTGCTGCTGGTGCAGGGCGTGCTGCCGGAGCGGGGGCGGAGCATCCTGCACCAGTCCCTGGCTTCCTTCGAGCAGATCCTCGGCGAGCTCAAGAGCCTCCAGCCCGGCGACGAGATCCGCGGGCTGGCCCAGGCTCTCGAGCAGGAATGGCGCGCCTGCCGCCCGCTGCTGGTGGACATCCGCAGCGACGCGAAGGCCATCTGGACCCACAACGAGGCGGTGCTCGCCGCGGCGCAGAAGCTGACCGTGGCCTACGAGAAGGTCTCGGGCACCGCCAGCGGGCAGCTGATCAACCTCTCCGGCCGCCAGCGTATGTTGTCCCAGCGCATGGCCAAGGCCTACCTGTTCCGCCAGATGGGGGTCAATGCCGCGGAGGCGTCGAGCATGCTCGACGCGTCGATGAAGGAGTTCGCCAAGGCCCACGAGACCCTCAAGGCGGCCAGCCAGAACACCGCCCAGATCAAGGCCGAGCTGGCGCTGGTGGAGCAGCAGTGGTTCTTCTTCCAGAACGCCCTGCAGCTCACCTCCGCCGCCGATCGGGTCAAGGCGGCTTCCGACGTGGGCACCACCAGCGAGCGTATCCTCGAGCAGATGGATCTGGTGGTCGGCCTCTACGAGCGGCTGTAGGAGAGGGGCATGCTCGCGCGCCACCTGGCACCTGCCGCCGTCCTCGCCGCCGTGTTGCTGCAGTCCGGCTGCGCCGCGCCGCACGCCTCCCCCGAGGCCATCCAGCGGCTCGACCCGGCGGCGCTGGCCGGCATCGAAAGCGCCCGCCAGCCGGCGCTGCCCCTCAGCCTCGACGAGGTGGTCGCCCGGTCCCGCGCCGGGCAGCCCAGCGCCGCCCTCATCGACGAGATCCGCCGCACCGGCACCCGCCATCCGATCAGCCCGTCCGAGGCGGTGCGCCTGAAGGCCCAGGGCGTGGCGCCGGAGGTCCTCGACGCCCTCGACGAGGCCCACCAGCGCTGGGCCCGGGACGAAGCCGCCGCCGCGCGCGCCCGCCGCGACGCCGAGCAGGCCGCCGCCCTCAAGCGCGCCCAGGCCGACGCCGAGCGCTACCGGCGCAGCGTGCCCTACGCCGATCCGTTCTGGCCCTATCGCAGCTACCCCTTCGGCTATCCCTACCCCCATCCCCGCTTCGCGCCGTACGGTGGTTTCGGCTGGGGCATCCAGATCCGGCCCTGATCCCAGCCCTGCGCCGCTCTCCTCAGGCGGCCAGCAACTGGCTGCGCAGCCGTTGCACCAGCAGGTCCTCGAAGCTGTAGTAGCCCGGCCCGGTGCGCTTCGCCAGCTCGCGGAGCGCAAAGACGGCGCCCGTGCCGAAGGCTTCCCGGCGGATCGAGTCGTGCACCAGCCGCACCGTCTGGTACGGAAAGCCGAACACCACCTCGTGATGTCCGACGATGCCACCGAGGCGCAGCGACCGGATGTCGTCGTCTTTTATATCCAGTGACTCGGCGATCTTGCGGGCGGTGCCCGAGACCTCCGGCTTGTCGCGAAAATGCTCCTCGATCACGGCGACGTCGGCGTGGGGGGCGATCTCGCGGAGCAGCCTGGCCCCGAGGATCAGGAAGTTGATCCCGAGGGTGATGTTGGGCGAGCTCATCACCCGGGCGTCCTCGCCCAGGGAGCGGACGTAGGCCAGGTCCGTGTCGCTGTACGCGGAGATTCCGCTCACCAGCATCAGCCTGCGCCGGCGCACCGCCTCGCCGTAGCGGTGGACGGCGGCGGGGCTCGAGAAGTCGATCAGCGCATCGACCGGGTGGCGGTCCAGCCAGTCGGGGTCGGCGAGCCGGTCGATCCCGACGATGGGGGGGGGCGGGGCGTCGGCGCGGGGAGCGCTCTCCTGCCCGGTCCTTCGGGCGATCCAGGCGAGTTCGAGCTCCGGGTCTGCCTGCAGGACATTTGCGACAGCCTGTCCTGCCTTGCCGTAGCCGATGAGACCAATTTTCAACATGGGATATCCACCATTCAAATGATGTCCGGGGCGGACGCGGAGCCGTGGCGCCCCAGTGGCCGCGCCGTCGGTAAAGGGCGTGGCCGGCGGGCGTTCCGCCGTGCCGGCCGGGCGGGTCGGGATCAGCGGGCGTGCCCGCGCAGTCTGCGGATCGCCCCGCGGGGGCGGGCGCCGACGATGGCCGGCCAGCTCCGCACCTGAAACGCCAAGACCTCCACGCCAGGGGGGCGGAGGCTGTGGCAAGGCCGGTGAAGCGGGCCGGGTGAGGCGTCGTGCCTTACGGTACCCGGCCAGGGCCCGCAGGAAAATTCGGGGATCGCTTAGGGGCAAGCCGTACGGGTTGCCCGTGTTACCGGATTGCGGCGCTTGGCTCAGAATGCCGCCATCGCCATGCTCCACGCCGCCTGCGTCTTGTCCAAGTTTCTGTTGCCCCTCGCTTTTGTCGCGCTTTACGTGGCCCTCGACGCCGCCAGCTTCATTCATCCGCTGCACGGCCTCAACATCACGCCCTGGAATCCGGCGGCGGCCCTCGGCCTCGTCTTCCTGTTGCGCCGGGGGCCGGGCGCCGGGCCAGTGCTGGTCGTCGCCGTCCTGCTCGGCGAATATCTGGTGCGCGGGGTGCCCTTCCCCTGGTGGAACCGCCTGCTCCCGGCGCTGATCCTCGCCACCGGCTATCTGCTGCTGAGCGCGGTGCTCCGGCGACGCATGGCGCCCACGACACTGCTCGACGACCGGGCGGCCCTGGTCGGGTGGATGCTGCCGGTGGTGTGCGGGACGCTGCTCAACAGCCTGGTGTATGTCAGCAGCCTTTGCCTGCTCGGTCTGCTGCCGTGGGACGGATGGTCGGCCGGGGTGGTCCGGTCCTGGGTCGGGGACGCGGTGGGGATCACCGTGGCGATGCCGCTCTTCTGGTGGCTCAGCGTCGGGCGGGGCCGGCTGGCGCTGCATACGGTGCTGCGGAGCTGGGAGACCCTGGGCCATTCGCTGCTGGGGGTGGTCGTGCTGTGGATCGCCTTCGGGCTGGGCGGTGAAGGCGGCTTCAAGCTGTTCTACTTTCTCTTCCTGCCCATCGTCTGGGCCTCGGTCCGGCAGGGCATGGCCGGGGCGATCGTGTCCGCGACCGTGCTCCAGCTCGGCATGATCGGCGCCATGCAGGTGCTCGATTTCCGGGCGGTGACGATGGCCGAGCTGCAGATGCTGGCGGTCGTCATCGTGCTCGTCGGCTTCTTCATCGGCGGGGTGGTGGACGAGCAGTGCCGCACCAGCAGCGAGCTGCGCCAGACCTTGCGGCTCGCCGCCGCGGGGGAGATGGCCGGCGCCCTGGCTCATGAGCTCAATCAGCCGCTGACGGCGATGGGCGCCTATGCCTCGGCCTACGACGCCCTCCAAGTGCGCGGCGAGACCGGCAGTCGGCTCGAGGCGGCGATCAACGGCATGCGCGCCGAGGCGCGGCGGGCGGGCGAGGTGGTCCGGCGCCTGCGGGACTTCTTCCACACCGGGGCGACCCGGCTCGAGGCGGTCAGGCTGGACGAACTGATCGCCGCCGCCACGGCCCATTACCATTCCCGGGCCCGCCAGGGCGGGGTCGCCTTCGAGGTGGCCGAGGTGCCGGCGCTCACCCTGCTCGCCGACCGCCTGCAGCTCGAGGTCGTGCTGCGCAACCTGCTGTCCAATGCCTTCGACGCGGTCGCTGCGGTGGAGCCCGCCGCCCGCCGGGTCTCGCTCCGCGCCGCCCGGCTCGCCGGCGGGCAGGTGCTGATCTGCGTGGAAGACTCCGGCCCGGGGCTCGCCCCCCGGGACCTCGAGCGGGCCTTCGAGTCCTTCCGCTCCTCCAAGTCGAGCGGCCTCGGCCTGGGCCTCGTCATCAGCCGGGCCATCGCCGAGACCCACGGCGGCCGCCTGTGGGGCGAGGCGGCGGACCACGGCATCTTCAAGCTCGTCCTACCGATCCAGGAAACCCCACCGCCATGACCGATTCCCTGACGGTCTTCATCGTCGATGACGACCCCTCCGTTCGCGATGCCCTCGGCCTGCTGCTGGCCGTCCATGACCACCGCCTGGCGCTGTTCGCCGATGCCGCCAGCTTCCTGCAGGCGCTCAAGCCCCACTGGCGGGGGTGCCTGCTGCTCGACATCCGCATGCCGGGGATGGACGGCCTGACCCTGCAGCGGCAGCTGCTCGAGCAGGGCTGCGAGCTGCCGGTGGTCGTGATGACCGGCCACGGCGACGTGGATTCGGCGCGGGCGGCCTTCCGGGCGATGGCGGTGGACTTCCTCGAAAAGCCGCTCGACGAGGCGCGCCTGCTGGCGGCCATCGACGAGGCCTTCGCCCGCCAGCGCCAGGCGGTCGATGCCGCCTCCCGCCGCAGCGCGGCCCGGCTGCGCCTGGAGGCGCTGACCCCGCGGGAGCGCGAGGTGATGGACCACGTGGTGGCCGGCCGGCACAACCGCGAGATCGCCGCGGCGCTGGCGATCAGCCCGCGCACCGTGGAGGTCCACAAGGCCCGGATGATGGACAAGCTGGGGGTCGGCAGCGTCGCCGAGCTGGTCCGCCTCAGCCTCTCCTGAGCCGTCGCTGGCCTCAGCCGCCCTCGGGCAGGGTGACGCGCCCCCGCCTCGGGTCGAACACGCTGCCCCGCGGCAGCAGGTGCAGCCGGATGTTGCCGGCGCCGGTGAGGTGCCGGCGGTCGTGGGTGAGGCGTGCGCCGCGGGCGTCGATGATCTTCACGTAGCTGTTGCCGAGCACTTCCCAGCGGCCGTCGGGGCGCACCTGCAGGGCGGTCTCCTCGTCGATGCCGATGCCGATCAGCTGCGGCCGGTCTAGCACCGCGCTGAGCAGGCGGTTGTAGCGGGCGCGCTTCAGGAAGTGCTGATCGATGATGGCCTCGGGCAGGAAGCCGAAGCCCCTGGCGAGGTCGATCGCGCCGCGGGCGATGGGCGGCGTCTCCCCCTTGTCGGGCTTCTGGCGGCCGGTCAGCATCTCGCTGGTCATCACGGCGGCGCCGGCGGATGTGCCGCCCACCACCGCGCCTTCCTGATACCGACGCTCGATGACATCGAGGGCCCGGGTCCCGAGCAGGGTGGCCGCCAGGCGGTTCTGATCGCCACCCAGAAACCAGTAGCCGGTGAAGGTCTCGAGCAGCTGCGCGGTCGCCTCCGCCTGGGCTTCCTGGCGGTCGATGTTGATGAGGTGGGTGTCGGCGTTGAGTTTCCGCAGGTCGGCCATCACCTCCCGGGCTTCCTCGTCGAACTGGGTGCTGGCCATCGGGAACAGGGCGATCCGGGTCCGGCCGGCGCCCCCGGCCAGGCTGACGAAGCGCTGCTGGACCGCCATCGGGGTGTCTCTGCCCCCCACGATGATGAGGTTGCCGGGCCGGGAGGGCGGCACGGCGGGCTCGCTCGCCCCGCGGCCGGGCTGGGGCAGACCGACGGTGGGCGCGATGAGGACGAGCAGGCGGCGGAGGAGAGGGGGCGTCACGGGGCGGCTGCGGGCGGGTTCGGATCGATGGTCGGCGGCCGGCCCGGGGGCGGCTCTGCGCGCGGCGTTCGCCGAAGGGGGCGGACTATAGCGCGCACCCGCCTCCGCGAGAATTCGGGATCCGCGTAGGGGCGGGCTCGCCAGCGCCCGCCCCGCGCCCTGCCGGCATGGCCGTCGCCGCCGTGCATGGGCTAGAATTCACGACTCACCAAAAAGTTGCCGACAGGGTTTCACCATGCATACAGCGAAAGTCACCATCGACGATGTCCGGATCAAGGAGATCAAGGAGCTCAACCCCCCCAGCCATGTGTTGAGGGAGTTTCCCGCCACCAAGAAGGCCGCCGAGACGACTTTTGCCGCGCGCAGCGCGATCCACCGCATCCTCTTCGGCGCCGACGACCGCCTGCTGGTGGTGATCGGCCCGTGTTCGATCCACGACTACGACGCGGCGATGGAATACGCCCGCCGCCTGAAGGCCGAGGCCGACCGCCTGCAGGACGACCTGCTGGTGGTGATGCGCGTCTACTTCGAGAAGCCGCGCACCACGGTGGGCTGGAAGGGCCTCATCAACGATCCGCACCTCAACGGCAGCTTCGCCATCAACGAAGGAGTGCGCCTCGCCCGCAAGCTGCTGTGGGAGGTCAACGAGCTGGGTCTGCCGGCGGCCACCGAGTTCCTCGACATGATCACCCCGCAATACCTGGCCGACCTGATCTGCTGGGGCGCCATTGGTGCACGGACCACCGAGAGCCAGGTGCACCGCGAGCTGGCCTCCGGCCTGTCCTGCCCGGTGGGCTTCAAGAACGGCACCGACGGCAACATCCGCATCGCCGTCGATGCGATCAAGGCGGCCCAGTCGCCCCACCATTTCCTGTCGGTGACCAAGGCCGGCCACTCGGCCATCGTGTCCACCACCGGCAACGAGGACTGCCACCTCATCATGCGCGGCGGCAAGGCCCCCAACTACGACGCCGGGAGCGTCGATGCGGCCTGCAAGGAGCTCGCTGCCTCCGGCCTGCAGGCCCGCCTGATGGTGGATTTCTCCCACGCCAACAGCAGCAAGCAGTTCAAGCGCCAGGTGGACGTCGCCCGCGACGTGGCCGGGCAGATGGCCGGCGGCGAGGAGCGCATCATCGGCGTGATGGTGGAGTCCCACATCAAGGAAGGTCGCCAGGACCTCAAGCCGGGCGTCGACCTCGAATACGGCAAGAGCATCACCGACGCCTGCATCGGCTGGGAAGACAGCCTGACCGTGCTCGATGTGCTCGCCGAGGCGGTGCGTCAGCGCCGCGTGCTGCGCGCCGCGCAGGAGTAATCCAACCCCTCGCCGGGCCGCCGCCGCAGGCGGGGGCCGCCCGGCCGGGCCGTTTGCGACGCCCGCTCGATGCGGGCGATTTTCATGGGTCGCCGCGGCGGCCCGCACAAGGAGGTTTTCCGATGCCGGGTGCCGACCTCGCCGGGCCGGCCGGCGGCTGCGTGGTGGGGCGTTTCGCGCCGTCGCCCAGCGGCCCGCTGCATTTCGGCTCGATGGTGGCCGCCCTCGGCAGCAGCCTGTCGGCCCGCGCCGCCGGCGGACGCTGGCTGCTGCGCATCGAGGACGTGGACACGCCGCGCACCGTGCCGGGGGCCGCGGAAGGCATTCTGCGCACCCTCGAGCAGTTCGGCTTCGAGTGGGACGGCCCGGTGGTCTGGCAGAGCCGGCGGACGGATGCCTACCGGGCCGCCTTCGAGGCCCTGCGCGCGGCGGGGCGTGTGTTCCCGTGCGCCTGCACCCGCAAGGAGATCGCCGATTCGGCCCTGGCCCGCGATGGCACCCGGCGCTACCCGGGCACCTGCCGCGACGGCCTGGCCCCCGGCCGCGAGGCGCGGGCCTGGCGCCTGCGGGTCGAGCCGGGCGAGGTGAGTTTCGACGACGCGGTGCAGGGCCCGATCCGCGAAGACGTGGCCGCCGACGTGGGCGATTTTGTGCTGCTGCGCGCCGACGGCCTGTTCGCCTATCAGCTGGCGGTGGTGGTGGATGACGCCGAGGCGGGGGTCACCGAGGTCGTCCGCGGGGCCGACCTGCTCGACTCCACCGGCCGGCAGATCCTGCTGCAGCGCCTGCTCGGCCACCCCCAGCCGCGCTACGCCCACCTGCCGGTGGCCAGCAACGCCGCCGGCGAGAAGCTCTCCAAGCAGACCCTCGCCCGGGCGGTGGAGGGCGCCGATCCGGCCCGGGTGCTGGTCGATGCGCTGGATTTCCTGGGCCAGGAGCCGCCGGCGGGCCTCGCCGAGGCGGGGCTGGCGGCCGTCTGGGCCTGGGCCCGACAGCATTGGTCGATGGCGCGGGTGCCCCGCCGATGCTCGGTGCCGGCACCCCGCTACGGCTGAGGCGCCAGCCGGCCGTCCCGGCGTCGGGGGCGTCATGGGTCGGGCCGTGCGCAAAGTTGTTGCAAGGTGCTTCAGGCGGCCCGTCTGCAATCTTCTTTCACCTTTGGTCGGGCCGTGTCTGCCTAGAATCCAGGCACCCGCAGCGCCGTAGGCCGGCGCCGCATCTTGTTGCAGGAGCCCGCCATGGCACGACAGATTTCCCCGGATGTGGTTTATTGCTCCTACGCGCTGCCCCGGCGCGGCGAGCGGAAGTGGGATGGCTGGTACGACGTCCTGCTGGCCAACGGCCGTCCGTTGCGGACTTTCGTGCGGGTGCCGTCTTCCGAGGGCTTCGATGACCCGGCGCTGGCGTGCCAGGCCGCGGAGATCCTCGCCCAGTGGGATCTGGGCGCGACAGGCCTGGCGCCCCGGCCCTGACGGGCGAGGGGCCGGGCGTCCGCTGGAGCGGGGTCAGATCACCAGCTGGGTGCCCAGCTCGACCACCCGGTTGTTCGGGATCTTGAAGAAGTCGGTGGCGCTGGTGGCGTTCTTCGACATGAAGGCGAACAGCCGCGCGCGCCAGGGGCTGATCCGCCGCCCGAGCACGCCGGGGATCACCGTCTCGCGGGACACGTAGAAGGTGGTTTCCATCATCTCGAAGGATTCACCGAAGCGCTTGCACTGCTCCAGGGCGAGGGGGATGTCCGGGTCTTCCATGAAGCCGTAGCGGATCACGATGCGCATGAAGCCCTTTTCCATGGGGTGCAGGTAGAGCCGGTCGAGGTCATTGACGTAGGGCGTGTCGGTGGTCTCGACGGTCACCAGGGCCACCCGCTCGTGCAGGATCTGGTTGTGCTTGAGGTTGTGCAGCAGCGCGGCGGGCACGCCTTCCTTGGAACCGGTCATGAACACCGCGGTGCCGCTGACCCGGTGGATGTCGCTGCCGATCGCCGGCAGGAAGGCCGCCATCGGGATGCCCTGCTTGGCCAGCTCGCGCCGCACCAGCTTGCGGCCGCGGCGCCAGGTGGTGAGCACGGTGAAGGAGATCAGGCCCATCACGATCGGGAACCAGCCGCCCTCGGGGATCTTGATCACGTTGGCGGCGAAGAAGGCGATGTCCACCAGCAGGAAGGCGCCGGCCACCAGGGCCACCACCAGCGGGTGCCAGCGCCACAGCAGGACCATCACGAAGGACACCAGGATGGTGTCGATCAGCATGGTGCCGGTGACGGCGATGCCGTAGGCCGCGGCCAGGTTGGAGGAGCTCTTGAAGCCCAGCACCAGGGCCACCACCGCGAAGTAGAGGGTCCAGTTGGTGAAGGGCACGTAGATCTGGCCTTCGGACTTGCCGGAGGTGTGCACGATCAGCATGCGCGGCAGGAAGCCCATCTGTACCGCCTGGCGGGCCACCGAGAAGGCGCCGGAGATCACCGCCTGGGAGGCGATGACGGTGGCCAGGGTGGCGAGGATCACCAGCGGGATCAGCGCCCACTGGGGGCCGAGGTGGAAGAACGGGCTTTCGATGGCGCCCGGCTCGTTGAGGAGCAGCGCGCCCTGGCCGAAGTAGTTGAGCACCAGCGCCGGCATCACGAAGCCGAACCAGGCCAGCCGGATCGGGAAGCGTCCGAAGTGGCCCATGTCGGTGTACAGCGCCTCGCCACCGGTCACCGACAGCACCACCGAGCCGAGGGCCAGGAAGGCCAGGCCCGGGTGGGCGTTGATGAAGCGGATCGCGTAGATCGGGTTGAGGGCCGCCAGCACGTCGGGGTGGCGGGCGATCTCAAGCACGCCGAGCAGCCCGAGCACGCCGAACCAGCCGATCATCACCGGGCCGAAGAACAGGCCCACGGTGCCGGTGCCACGGCGCTGGATGAAGAACAGCCCGCTCAGGATCCCCACCGTGAGCGGCAGCACGTAGGGCTTGAGGTCGGGGGTGATGATCTCCAGGCCCTCCACCGCCGAGAGCACCGAGATGGCCGGCGTGATCATGCTGTCGCCGTAGAAGAGGGCGGCGGCGAAGATCCCGAGGAGCGAGATGATCCAGGTGACGACGCGGTGGTGCGAGCGCTCGGTGATCAGCGACAGCAGGGCCAGGGAGCCCCCCTCGCCGCGGTTGTCGGCGCGCATGATCACGCTGACATACTTGACGGTGACCAGCGCGATGATGGACCAGAACACCATCGACAGGATGCCGAAGATGTTGTCGGGCGTGATGGGGATGGGGTGGTGCCCGTTGAAGATTTCCTTCAGGGCATACAGGGGGCTGGTGCCGATGTCGCCGAAGACGACGCCGATGGCGCCGATCACGACGGGAGCCAGGGCCTTTTGGGAGTGGGCGTTGGACACTGTTGAGGCTTTCAGTGGATAACGGAAATCAGGCTGGGCCCTGCAACCCGCAGGGTGTCCGCTTGCCGGCGCTCGGCGCAGGCATCAGGCGGATTGTCCGCCCTTTTGTGGGTGTTTTGTTGATCGGCCTCAAGCGGCAGGGGGACGATGGATGTTCACGCGGCCCGCGGTGCGGGCTCAGCCTTCGAGTGGCACGCCTGCCCGGGCGCAGGCCTGAGCGAGCCGGGTCGTCGCGGAGTCGAAGTCGAAGTCGCGCAGGGCGCTCTGGAGCGCCACGAAGTCGTCGGGAAAGGCCGCCCGCAGCATGGGCGCGTGGCTGTCGAGCAGGCGGCGGGCCGCCACGTCCCAGTTGGCCATCAGGCTGCCGAGTTCGCGGCAGACCCGCGTGAGCTGCTCCGGGTCGACCGGCGCGAGCTCGGCCTCGACCGGGTGCTCCGGCGGCAGCCCGGCCTCGAGGGCCTCGATGAGGGACGCCAGCTCGGCCTCGAAGTGGGCCAGCAGTTCGGCGATGTGCGCGGCCGGGGCGGCCTCACGCAGGGCGGTCTCGAGGGATTGGGCCGCGGGGTGCAGGCGCACCGCGCCAAAGGTGCCGGCCAGGCCCTTGACCGTGTGCGCGCGGCGGGTGGCGGCCGCCCGGTCGTTCCGGGCGAGGGCGTCGGCGATCGCCTGGGCGGCGTCTTTCTCGGTGGCAACGAAGTCGCGCAGCAGGGCGGCGTAAAGCTCGATGTCGCTCTCCATGCGACGCAGCCCGGACGCCGGGTCGAGGCCGTCGATGGAGTAGGGGAAGGGGGTCTGAGCTTGCGTCATGTCGGTTTCTTTCCAAAGCCTTCTTGCGCGCCCGCCGCCGACGGCATTGTCAGGCGACCATCGCCCGGCAGGCCTTGGCGCACTCGCCGCAGCTTTCCATGCACTCCCTGCAGGGTTTGTGCTTGTCGGCGTGCTTCTTGCACTCGGCTTCGCAGGCCCGGCAGACGTCCACGCAGAGCGCGGCGAGGCGGGGGGCGAACTTCGATTCGGCGGCGGCGAGGGAGATCAGCGCCCGGCAGGAGGCGAGCATCTCGCGCACGCTGGCGGCGCAGGCGGCCATGGACTTGTCGCCTTCGCCGAGCAGCATGATGCAGTGGGTCAGGCAGACCTCGCCCTTCTCGATGCAGATGCCGGCGGTGTCGAGCACGGCCTGCCACGGGTGGGCGCCTTCGTGGTGATGGTGGCTGTGGTCGGCGGCCTGGGCGGTGCCGGCGGCGGCGAGCAGGGCGCCGGTGGCGAAGAGGGCTTCACGACGGTTCATGGTGTGTTCTCCGGGGGCTTATTTGGGGGTGGCGGCGCCGTCGAGACGGCGGGCTTCTTCTTCGCTGATGTATTCAAACACCCGCACGACCTTCTGGACACCCTTGGTGGTGCGGGCGATCTCGGTGGCGGCGGTGCCTTCGCGCTCGGTGACGAGGCCCATCAGGTAGGTGGTGCCTGCCTCGGTGACGACCTTGACCTGCTGGATGTGGAAATCCTTCTGGTCGACGAAGCGGGCCTTCACCTTGGAGCTGATGTAGCTGTCGTTGGCGCGGGCGCTCAGGGAACTGGTGGGGGCCACGCGCAGCTCGTTGACCACCTCCCGCACCGTCTCGACGGTGGCGGCGATGCGGCCGGCCTCTTCACGGCTCTCTTCGTTGAAGGCCTCGCCGGTGAGCAGCAGCTTGCGGTTGAAGGCGGTGGCGTTGAGGTGCACCTTGTCGCCGAGGCGGTCGGCGACCCACTTGTTGGCCTTCCATTCGATGCCTTCGTCTTCGACGTAGGTGCCCGAGCTGCGCCGGTCGGAGACCATCGCGACGGCCATGCCGGTGCCGCCGACGATCACGGGGATGCAGCCTTGCACGCTGACCAGGGTGGCGAGGGCGAGGCCGGCGAGGCCGAGGGTCTTGCGGATGGGGGTCATTCTTCAACTCCAAGCAGGAGGCAGTCGATGCCGTCGCACAGGCAGTGCAGGGTGAGGAGATGGACTTCCTGGATGCGCGCGGTGCGGTCGGCCGGCACGCACAGGTTAACGTCGTCCGGGCCGAGCAGGGCGGAAATCTCGCCGCCGCCCTTGCCGGTGAGGGCGACCACGCGCATCTCCCGCTCGTGGGCGGCGTGGACGGCCTCGATCACGTTGGGCGAGTTGCCGCTGGTGGAGATCGCCAGCAGCACGTCGCCGGGCTGGCCGAGGGCGCGCACCTGCTTGGCGAAGACCTGGGAGAAGTCGTAGTCGTTGGCGATCGAGGTGAGGGTCGAGCTGTCGGTGGTGAGGGCGAGGGCGGCCAGCGGCGGGCGCTCGAGCTCGAAGCGGTTGAGCAGCTCGGCGGCGAAGTGCTGGGCGTCGGCCGCGGAGCCGCCGTTGCCGCAGGCGAGGATCTTGCCGTTGGCCATCAGGCTGTGGGTCATCGCCTCGATGGCGGCGGCGATCGGGTCGGCCATGAATTCCAGGGCGGCCAGCTTGGTCTGGGCGCTGTCGGTGAACTGCTGGGCGATGCGGGCGACAAGATCCATCTAAGGCTCCGGAAAAGGTGTCGCGGATTCTAGCATCGCCGCCGGAGCCTGCGCCGGCGGCCTGAAACGCGCTTACAAACCCACATAGACGTCGACCCGCAGGCGCTTCCAGGGGTTCGGGTCGCGGCTGAGCCGGCCGATGCGGGCCCCGATGGGGGTGCCCTTGTCGATCTCGGCGGCCACCGCGCGGTTGTCGCTGCGGGGCAGGTAGCCGAGCTTGGTGCCGCGCCAGTCGATGCGGACCGCGAAGGGGTCGTGGGGGTTGTCGCGCTCGCGGACCAGGGCCAGGCGGTCGCCCTCGCGCATCTCGTCCCACAGGATCTTGCCGGCGTAATACTGGAAGCCCGCCAGGGGCGCGCTGTGCACCAGCACGTGCATCTGCTGGCCGGCGGCGGGCGTGGCCAGCAGCAGCGGGGCGGCGATGGCCGCGAGGCGGGCCAGCGGGCGGCTAGCCGGCATCGAAGGCGCCCCGTATCCAGTCGATGCGGGCCGGGTCGAGGCGGTCGAGGAGCACCGCGTCGAAGCGGCACGGCCGGCTGGCGTGGGGCCGGCCGGCGCCGCCGAGCCACAGCTGGGCGGCCTGCACGACGCGCCGCTGCTTGGCCGGGGTGATGCTCGCCGCGGCTCCGCCGAAGCGGCCGTCCCGGCGCAGGCGTACCTCGACGAAGACGATGCCGTCGCCGTCGAGGGCGATGAGGTCCACCTCGCCGCCGCGGAAGCGCACGTTGCGGGCCAGGATGCCCAGCCCGTGGGCCTGCAGGTAGGCGGCCGCGAGGGCTTCGGCGGCCTGGCCCCGGACGAGGTGGGCGGCTTGCGTCGGGGGGGCGTCGCGCCCACAATCGGGCTCCGCCGCTTTTCCTCGCCATGCCTGCCATGCTTCCAGCACCCTCCGATGCATCTGCCGCCTCGCCGCTCTCCAGAACGCCGTCATTGTATGTCGTTGCCACGCCGCTGGGGAATCTTAATGACATGAGCCTGCGGGCGCTGGCGGTGCTGAAGGCCGTGGACGCGGTGGCCGCCGAGGACACCCGGCACAGCCAGAAGCTGCTCGACGCCTTCGGCATCAACACCCGGCTGGTGGCCCTGCACGAGCACAACGAGCAGGCCGCCGCCGGCCAGGTGATCCGGATGCTGGAGGAGGGCCGCCACGTGGCGCTGATCACCGACGCCGGCACGCCGGCCGTCTCCGACCCGGGCGCCCGCGCGGTGGCGCGGATCCAGGACGCCGGCTTCCCGGTGGTGCCGGTGCCCGGCGCCTGCGCGGCGATCGCGGCCTTGTCGGCCTCGGGCCTCGCCGACGGGCATTTTCATTTCCACGGCTTCCTGCCCACCAAGTCGGCGGCCCGCAAGGCCCAGCTCGACGCGCTGCGCGGGGTGCCCGGCACCCTGGTGTTCTACGAGGCGCCGCACCGCATCGCCGAGTGCCTCGACGACATCGCCGCGACGCTGGAGCCCGGCCGGCAGATCGTCGTCGCGCGGGAGCTGACCAAGATGTTCGAGCAGATCGTGCGCATGCCGCTGGCCGAGGCGCCGGCCTGGCTGGCCGCCGACCCCAATCGCTCGCGGGGCGAGTTCGTGCTGCTGGTGTCGGCTGCGCCGCCCGCCGAGGGCCTGCCCCCGGAGGCCGAGCGGGTGCTCGCGCTGCTGCTCGCCGAGCTGCCGGTCAAGCAGGCCGCCAAGCTGGCGGCGGCGATCACCGGGGCGCCAAAGAACGCGCTCTACGAGCGGGCGCTGGAACTCCGCGAAGGCTGAGCCCTGGGGGCGCTCTCAAGGAAACGCCGGGCCGCCCCAAGTTTCCTTGAACCCCCTCGGGGGGCGGGCTGGGCGGAGCCTGGCCCTGGGGCGCTCTCAAGGAAACGCCGGGCCGCCCCAAGTTTCCTTGAACCTCCTCGGGGGGCGGGCTGGGCGGAGCCCGGCCCTGGGGGCGCTCTCAAGGAAACGCCGGGCCGCCCCAAGTTTCCTTGAACCCCCTCGGGGGGTGGGCTGGGCGGAGCCTGGCCCTGGGGGCGCTCTCAAGGAAACGCCGGGCCGCCCCAAGTTTCCTTGAACCCCCTCGGGGGGTGGGCTGGGCGGAGCCCGGCCCTGGGGGCGCTCAACTCCCGCCGCCCAGCCCGTATTTGCGGATCTTGTCGTGGAGGGTGGTCTTGGCGACGCGCAGGGCTTCGGCGCTGCGGGCCAGGCTGCCGCCCTGGCGGCGCAGCTCGGCGGCGATCAGGCTGCGCTCGAAGCTGTCCACCGACTCGGCCAGGGACACCGGCGCGGTGTCGGCCGGGTTGCCGCCGAGGACCTCGGTGCTCACCCCCAGCACGATGCAGTCGGCCACGTTGCGCAGCTCGCGCACGTTGCCGGGCCAGGTGTGGGCCATCAGGCGGCGCATCTGCTCGGCCGGCACCGCGGGCAGCGGGCGGTCATGGCGGGCGGCGGCGAGGAGCAGGAAGTGCTCCAGCAGCAGCGGGATGTCCTCGCGGCGCTCGCGCAGCGGGGGCAGGTCGATGGTCACCACGTTGAGCCGGTAGTACAGGTCGGCGCGGAAGGTCTGGCGCTCGGCGCGCTCCCTGAGGTCGTCCTTGGTGGCGGCCACCACCCGGCAATCCACCGGCAGCTGCTGGTTGGAGCCCAGGCGCTCCACCACCCGCTCCTGCAGCACCCGCAGCAGCTTGATCTGCACGCCCATCGGCATGCTCTCGAGCTCGTCCAGAAAGAGGGTGCCCTTGTTGGCGTATTCGATCTTGCCGATGCGGCGCTTCTGGGCGCCGGTGAAGGCGCCGGCCTCGTGGCCGAAGAGTTCGCTGTCGAGCAGGTTGTCGGGCAGGCCGCCGCAGTTGAGGGCCACGAAGGGGCCGTCCCGGCGGGGCGAGAGTTCGTGCAGGCACTGGGCGACGAGCTCCTTGCCGGTGCCGGTCTCGCCGCGCACCAGCACGTCCACGCGGGTGGCGGCCACGTCGCCGATCAGCTGGCGCACCCGCGCCATCTGCGGCGAGCGGCCGATGAGCTTGCTCTCGATGCCGTCGCGCTGGGCGAGGCGGCGGCGCAGGTCGAGCACCTCCAGGGTCAGGGCGCGTTTGTCGAGGGCCCGGCGCACCACGTCCACCAGCAGGTCGGGGGCGAAGGGTTTCTGGATGAAGTCGTAGGCGCCGCTGCGCATGGCCTCGACGGCCAGGGTCACGTCGCCGTGGCCGGTGATGATGATCACCGGCAGGTCGGGGTCCATCGCCTGGCAGCGGCGCAGCACCTCCATCCCGTCGGCCCGGGGCAGGCGCATGTCGGTGACGACGATGCCCGGGAAGCCGGCCTTCACGCGGGCCAGGCCCTCTTCGGCCGAGCCGACGCCCTCGACGGGCAGGTCGGCGAGCATCATCGCCTGCTCGCAGCCGAGGCGCACGTCGGGGTCGTCTTCGATGATGAGTACGCGGAGTTCCTGGCTCATGGCTGTTCCTTGGGGGCGGCGGGCAGGTGCACGCTGAAGCACGCGCCGCCTTCCGGGCAGTGTTCGGCGCGCAGGTCGCCGCCGAACTCGCGCACGATGTCCCGCGAGATGGCGAGGCCGAGGCCCAGCCCCTCGCCGGGCGGCTTGGTGGTGAAGAAGGGTTCGAACAGGGCGCCGCCTTCCGGCAGGCCGCAGCCGGTGTCGCTGATGCGCAGCACGACGCCATCGTCCGCCGGGGCGGCGGCTAGGGTGAGCGTCTTGCGGGGGCTGTCGGCCATCGCGTCGCCGGCGTTGCGGATGAGGTTGATCAGTACCTGCTCAAGCCGGTTCTGGTCGCACCACGCCACCGCCCGGCCGGGCTCGCAGTGGTTGATGACCGTGATGCCGGCCCTGGCGAGGCGCTGGTCGAGCAGGAACAGCGCGGCGCCCACCGCGTGGGCCACGTCGGTGGCCGCGGGGATGGCCGGCGACTTGCGGGCGAAAGTCTTCAGCGGGGTGATGATGCGGCCCATCTGGTCGGCCAGCCGGGCGATGATGCCGAGGTTCTGCTCGACGGTGGCAAGGTTGCCGCGCTTCATGAACTCGACGGCGTTGCCCGACAGGGTGCGCATCGCCCCCAGCGGCTGGGCCAGCTCGTGGGTGATGCCCGCCGCCAGCTGCCCCAGCACCGCCAGCTTGGCGGCCTGCACCAGCTCGTCCTGGGCGGCGCGCAGGGTCTGCTCGGCCTGCTGGCGTTCGGCCACCTCCTTGCGCAGGCGGGCGTTGGTGTCGGTGAGGGCGCGGGTGCGCCGGGCGACCTTGCTCTCCAGCTGGGCGTTGGCCTGTTCGAGGAGCGCCTTGGCCTCGAGCTTCTGGCGCAGGATGCGGCGGCGTTGGGCGACCACCAGCAGGAGCAGCAGCACGCAGCCGGTGGCCACCGCGGCGAGGGCGCCGTGGCCAGCGGCCTGGGCGCGCATCGGCTGCAGGTCCGAGAAGATCAGCAGGCGCCAGCCGGTGCTGCTGAGCTGGCGGCCATGGACGAGGTAGGTGCTGCCGAGCGCCCGTCCCGGGGCGATGCCGAGGCGGCCGCCGCTGTGGATCTCCTGCCCCGCGGGGCCGAGGGCGGCGTCGATGGCGACCGGGAAGTTGCCGATCGGGCGGTTGTTGTAGAGCCGCGACACGGCCGCCTCGACCCGGCTGTCGCTGGACAGCGGGCCCAGCGCGGTATAGCGCCAGTCGGGCACCGACGAGAGGATCACCACGCCGTTCTCGTCGGCGATCAGGGCCGGTGCGCCGAGCAGGTCCCAGGCCTGGTCGATGCCGGCCAGGCCGATCTTGATGGCCGCCACGCCGACCACCCGCTCGCCGTCGCGGATCGGGTGGGACACGTAGTAGCCGGGCTCGCCCTGGGTGATGCCGATGGCGAAGTGCCGCCCTACCTGGCCCGACAGGCCGGTGAGGTAGTAGCTGCGGAAGGAGAGGTCCTCGCCGACGAAGCTGTCCGGCTGCTTCCAGTTGCTGGAGGCCAGCACGATCCCCCGCTCGTCCATCACGAAGATGGCCAGGCTGCCGATGTGGCCGTTGAGCCGCTCGAGAAAGCGGTTGGCTGCCGCCACGCTGCCCGACGGGCGGGGCTTGCGCAGCAGTGCCAGCACCTCTTCGTTGAGCTGGATGGTGGCCGGGATGTGGGCGTAGCGGTTGACGATGCCGTCCACCGCCGCGCCGAAGAGATCGAGGCGGTGGCCGGCGTCGGTGCGCAGGGTCTGCATGCCCTGGTACTCGCTGGCCCGGTAGCCGCCGAAGCCGATCAGCCCGATCACCAGCAGCAGCGCCAGCACGCTCAGGGGCCGCGTCGACAGCGCGCGGGAGGGGGGAACCGGCGGTTCGGGGGGCTGGGCGCTCATGGGGCTCCGGCGCAGGCGCTGGGATGGGGCGTCAAGGATACAGCCCGCGCAGGGCGCGCGCCTCCAGCACCCGCGAGCAGGCGGTGATGTAGGTGGCGGTGCGCAGGTTCACGCGGCGGCTGGCGGCCACCTGCCAGATGCCCTCGAAGGCTTCCGACAGCACCCGGTCGAGGCGGTCGTTGATGTCCTTCTCGGTCCAGAAGAAGCTCGAGGCGTTCTGCACCCACTCGAAGTAGCTCACCGTCACGCCGCCGGCGTTGGCCAGCACGTCGGGCAGCACCGTGCAGCCCTTGCCGAGCAGGATGTCCTCGGCCAGCGGCGTGGTCGGGCCGTTGGCGCCCTCGACGATCAGGCGGGCCCTGACGCGGTCGGCGTTGGCCTCGGTGATCTGCTTCTCCAGCGCCGCGGGGAGCAGGATTTCGCAGTCCACCGCCCAGAAGTCGGCGGCGGCGATGGGCCCGGCGTCCGGATAGTCGGGCAGCGCGCCCGGGTTGCCCGCCAGGAAGCGGCCGAGGGCGTGGGGGTCGATGCCGTTCGGGTTGGCGATGGTGCCGGCCACGTCCTGGATGGCCACGATCTTCGCGCCGGCGTCGTGGAAGATCCGCGCCGCCGCGTTGCCCACGTTGCCGAAGCCCTGGATCGCCACCCGGGCGCCCTCCATCGGGATGCCGAGGCGCTTCATGGCCTCCCGGGCCACCACGTAGCAGCCCCGGCCGGTGGCGTCCCTGCGCCCCAGGCTGCCGCCCATCGACACCGGCTTGCCGGTGACCACGCCGGTCTGGGTGCTGCCCTGGTTGATGGAGTAGGTGTCCATCATCCAGGCCATGATCTGCTCGTTGGTGTTTACGTCCGGGGCCGGGATGTCCCGGTCGGGGCCGATGATGCTGCCGATCTCGCTGGTGTAGCGCCGGGTGAGGCGCTCGAGCTCGGGGCGGGAGAGCTCCGCCGGGTTCACCTTGACCCCGCCCTTGGCGCCGCCGTAGGGCAGGTTCACCGCGGCGTTCTTCACCGTCATCCAGGCCGACAGGGGCATCACCTCCGAGAGGGTCACGTCCGGGTGGAAGCGCACGCCGCCCTTGCCCGGCCCGCGGGACAGGTTGTGCTGGACGCGGAAGCCCTCGAAGTGGCGGATGCGCCCGTCGTCCATGCGCACCGGCACGTCGACGATCAGGCAGCGCTTGGGGTGGCGCAGGGTATCCAGCCATTCGGCCAGCGGGCCCAGGTGGGGTTCGACCCGTTCGAGCTGTTCGAGGAACATGCCCCACGGGCCGACCCGGGCCGGGTCGATGTAGGAAGGCAGGGTGTGGGTGGTCATGGGGTGGTGTCTCCGTTGTATTTTTTTGTGGGGCTGCGCGGCGTCAGTGCTGCAGGATCTTGGCCAGGAACTGGCGGGCGCGCTCGGAGCGCGGCGCGCCGAAGAAGGCGTCCTTGCTGTCGTCCTCGACGATCTGGCCGCGGTCCATGAAGATCACCCGGTTGGCCACCTTCCTGGCGAAGCCCATCTCGTGGGTGACGCACATCATGGTCATGCCCTCCTGGGCCAGCTCGACCATCACGTCGAGCACCTCGTTGATCATCTCCGGGTCGAGGGCCGAGGTGGGCTCGTCGAAGAGCATGCAGATCGGGTCCATCGCCAGCGCACGGGCGATCGCCACCCGCTGCTGCTGGCCGCCGGAGAGCTGGCCGGGGAACTTGTCGGCGTGGGCCTTCAGGCCGACCCGGTCGAGCAGCTTGAGGCCCTTGTCCACCGCCTGCTCGCGGCTGCGGCCGAGCACCTTGATCTGGGCGATGGTGAGGTTGTCGGTGATGCTCATGTGGGGAAACAGCTCGAAGTGCTGGAACACCATGCCGACCCGGCTGCGCAGCTTGGGCAGGTTGGTCTTCGGGTCGCCCACCGGGATACCGTCGACGGTGATGGTGCCGGCCTGGAAGGGCTCGAGGCCATTGACGCACTTGATCAGCGTGGACTTGCCGCTGCCCGACGGGCCGCAGACCACGATGACCTCGCCTTTCCGCACTTCGGTGCTGCAGTCGGTGAGCACCTGGAAACTGCCGTAGAACTTGGAGACGTTCTGGATCGAAATCATGGGTGAGCCCGCAATCAATGTGCCACGTGGGCGTTGAGTTTCTGCTGGTAGCGGCGCACCAGCTGGGAGGCCGCGAAGCAGACGGCGAAATAGACGGCACCGGCAAAGAGCAGCAGCTCGACGAGCCGGCCATCGCGGTCGCCCACCTTGTAGGCGGCGCCGAAGAAGTCGGCCAGGGCCGACACATAGACCAGGGAGGTGTCCTGGAACAGCACGATGGCCTGAGTGAGCAGCAGGGGGACCATGTTGCGGAAGGCCTGGGGCAGCACCACCAGGCGCATCGCCTGGGCGTAGGTCATGCCGAGGGCCGAGGCGGCGGCCACCTGGCCCTTGGGGACGCTCTGGATGCCGGCGCGGATGATCTCGGAGTAATAGGCCGACTCGAACAGCGCGAAGCCCACCATCGCCGAGGCGAGGCGCACGTCGGTGTTCGGGTCCAGGTTGAAGAAGCCCTTGAGCAACTGGGGCACGATCAGGAAGAACCACAGCAGCACCATCACCAGCGGGATCGCCCGGAACAGGTTCACATAGCTGGCGGCCAGGAAGGCCAGCGGCTTGACCGCCGAGAGGCGCATCATCGCCAGCGCCGTGCCCCACACGATGCCGAAGAGCACCGCGGTGAGCGTGATCTCCAGCGACACCTTCATGCCCTCCCACAGGAAGGGCAGCGCCCCGGGGATGGACGACCAGTCGAATTCATACATCTCACTTCCCTCCCAGGTAGCCCGGCACGCGGGTCTTGTTCTCGACCACGCGCATCAGGGTCATCACCACCACATTGATCAGCAGGTAGAGCACCGTGACCGCGATGAAGGACTCATACGGCTGGGCGGTGTAGTCGACGAGCTGGCGGCCCTGGGCGGCGAGCTCCAGCAGGCCGATGGTCGAGCACACGGCGGAGTTCTTGAAGATGTTGAGGAACTCGGAGGTGAGCGGCGGCACCACCAGGCGGAAGGCCATCGGCAGGAGCACGTGGCGGTAGGTCTGGGGCAGGGTGAAGCCCAGGGCCAGCCCGGCGTTCTTCTGGCCGCGGGGCAGGGCGTTGATGCCGGCGCGGACCTGCTCGCAGACGCGGGCGCTGGTGAAGAAGGCGAGGCACAGCATCGCCGAGAGGAACTGCTGGGTGAGGGGGTCGAGGTCCTGCTTGAAGGCGTCGCCCAGGCCGAAGGGGAGCAGCTCGGGGAGCACGAAGTACCAGATGAAGAGCTGCACCAGCAGGGGGATGTTGCGGAAGACCTCGACGTAGGTGGCGGCGAGCCCCGAGAGCCCGCGGTTGGGCACGGTACGCAGCACGCCCATCAGGCTGCCGAGGGCGAGGGCGACGACCCAGGCCGACAGGGACAGGGCGACGGTCACCTGCAGGCCGGAGAGCATCCAGCCCAGGTAGGTGCTGTCGCCGGAGGCGGCGGGGGCGAGGAAGATGCCCCAGTTCCATTGGTAGCTCATGGCGTTGGTGGAAAGTGGGGAGTGGGTGGGCGACGAGCGGGGCGTGAGGGCCCCCGGGCGGGGCGCCGGGAGCCGTCTCCCGCGCCCCGCCGGCCGTCATTCGAAGGCCTTGTCGTTGGGCGCCTTGTAGAGCTTCTGCATGGCCTCGGAGAGCGGGAAGTTGAGGTTCAGGCCCTTGGGCGGGATGGGCTGGGTGAACCACTTCCGGTAGATCGCCTCGGCCTCGCCGGAGGTCATGGCCCTGGCCAGGGCGGCGTCGACCACTTTCTTGAAGCCCGGGTCGTCCTTGCGCATCATGCAGCCGTAGGCCTCGAAGCTCTGGGGCGTGCCGACCACGGTCCAGTCGCCGGGGCGCTTGGCCTTGGCCATCTCGCCGTAGAGCAGGGCGTCGTCCATCATGAAGGCCACGGCGCGGCCGGTCTCGAGGGTCAGGAAGGATTCGCCGTGGTCCTTGGCGGAGATGATCTTCATGCCGAGCTTCCTGTCGTCGTTCATCTTGCGGATGAGGCGCTCGGAGGTGGTGCCGGCGGTGGTGACCACGTTCTTGCCGGCGAGGTCGGGGAAGTCCTGGATGCCGGAATCCTTCTTCGTCATCAGGCGGGTGCCGATGATGAAGAGGGTGTTCGAGAAGGCGACCTGCTGGGCGCGCTCCTTGTTGTGGGTGGTGGAGCCGCACTCGATGTCGACGGTGCCGTTCTGC
>NZ_JAYREK010000019.1:0-72989 GCF_041908905.1 Zoogloea sp. | reverse complement strand
TTCTGGGCCGCTGGCGGGCGTTTCGGCTTCGGGTGTGGGGGTCGGTGCATCGAGGGGCGTTTCATCGCCCTGCGGGCCTGCCAGCAAGGCGCGGGCCGCTTCGAGGATGCGGCGCACCGCGGCCGGGCCTTCGCCGTCGTGGGCGCTGTTCGCCAGGTCGTTGAAGTCGGTCGGGGCCTTGCGGGTGTCCTGGTAGCCCTGCCAGCGCCCGGCCGGGTCCGCCCACTCGGGCGAGGCGACCACACCGCCCACCGCCCGGGCGGCTCCGCGTGCCCGGAGCTGGCCCGCGTTGCGGCGCTTGTGGGGCTGGCCACAGGCCGGGCAGGTGTCACCATCGGCCACCCGTACCGGCGCCTTGCAGGCGAAGCACTCGCCGAAGGCGTCGTCATCGGCGCACAGGATGAAGCGGGCGCCCGGGTATGCCTCATGCAGGGCACGGGCCACGGCTTCGAGGCTGCCCGCGTCGAAGGCCACCGCCACAGGCCAGCCGCTGGCCTGGTGAATGCTGGCGGCCGTCGCGTAGCCTTCGGCCACGCACACGGGCAGCTCGGGGGCGATCTCGCCAATCAGGTGAAACTTGCCGGCCTTCTCGCCGTGGGGCAGGAAGTCTTTGTCGCGGCCGTCCACCTTGTCGGCGTAGATCGCCTGCAGGCTGTGCAGGGTGCCGGAAGGGCTGCGCATGGGCACCAGCAAGGCGCCCTGAATGCGTTCCTCGCGCCATTCACCGGGGCGCACCTCCTGCCACTTCGGCCAGGAGGCCACCCGCAGGCCGAAGGACGGAACCGCCTTGCGTTGCAGGTAAGGGTGATCGTCCGGCGCCGGCTTGGCACCACTCCATATCGCGTTCGCCTTGCGGCGGGCCTTGTCCCGCTTGGCGCGGGCTTCGGCCTCGCGTTCGGCCCGCTGGGCTTCCATGCGGGCGCGGTTGGCGGCTTCCTCTTCGGGGGTGAGCTGGCGGCCGATGTCGGCCCGCCAGTTCTCCCAATCGAGGCCATCCCGGAAGTTCTGGAAGCCACCGGCCGGCACACCATCGAGGTGCAGCAGATAGGCGCCGTCCTTCTTACCCTTGGGGCCGTCCCGCAGCTCGCAACGGTGCAGCTTGCCATCAGCGTCGAGGTGATCGGGCAGGCGCAGGCCGCGGGCCGAAGCGGCGGCCCGGAATTGGTCGAGGATGGAAGCGGTATCGATCATGCCGCCGGCCACCCCGAAACCTGTTTCAGGCGCTGTGCGAGGGCTTGCCAACACTCCCCGGCTTCAGGGGCTACACCAAGGGCGCGGGCCTTGTCGTAGGTCGCTTCCTTGCCTACTTCCCAGGGAGCAGGGGCCGCGGCTTGAATGGTTCGGCGCAGGCGTTCCACGGCCAGCCAGAGGGCCAGGTATGGGCGATGCTCAGGGGCTGCCTTGCCGGTGATCGCGGCGGCCAGTTCGTCGGCTTGTCGCAGATCTTCCGCCAACAGATCGCCCAGGGGGGGCAGGAGGGAGCCGCCAGGCGCAGGGGCGGCGCGTTTCTTCCGGGCCATTACCGGCCCCCTTCCTTCGACGCCTTGCGGGCCGCATCACGGGCCACCACCCGGGCGGCAAGCCAGGCGTTGATTTCCGATTCAACCCAGCCGACAGCCTTGGGGCCAAGCTGGATAGGGGCCGGGAAGGTGCCGGCCTTGATACCGTCGTAGATCGTGGAACAGGCCAGCCCGGTACGGGCTTCGACTTCGGGCCGGCGAAGGATTGCAAGGGGAGTATCCGGGGCGCGGGTGACTTGCATTGCCATGTTTTTTCATCCTTTTGGATCGCTCCGGGCGGAACTACTCGGAGCACATGGCGGCATTTTCTGAATCCCCCGCGCGATTGTCGGGGACGCTTCCCTATGGCAATTCTTCGGAAGTGTCCCCCGGACCTTCTTCAACTTCCCTGCGTTGCCACCACTTCTTTACCGTGTCGGCATCTATCAGGGTGTCGAAAGCCTCGGACACAAGGGCGGCGGCAACTTCAATGCACGGCGCTCCATAGGCGTAATCGAACATCTCGCAAAGGCGGACGGCCAGGGCGCGAGCGTCCGCAGATTCCGAGTTAGGACGTGGTACGACAGGGGTGTAGGCGGCAGACTTGGCGGCAAGATCGGAAAATGCACGAAGCCGGTAGGTAAGCCCCCGGTGCGTCCCCTCGCTGAAAATCTCAAGACTTGCGTTCTTCATGTCAGGTGGGGAGAACCTGTAGCCCGGAAACTGAAGCGTCGAATGCCCTTCAATCAGTTCGGCAAGCTCTTTCGCCAGACTGGCGGCTTTCTGTCCGGCTCTCTTGATCTCCGCCGCGGTGCGTTTTTGAGCCGGAGCCAGGAAGCAAAAAGCCGCATCGCGGGCCACCCACGACACCACGGAATCAAAGCACCACCCGTCACGTTTGACGGTCATTGAACAGAGTTTTCCCCAGGCATTCAAGGCAGCTTCTCGGGTCGTCAATCGCTCCAACGCCTCGCGATCTTTTGGAGAGGAATGCGGGTGAACACATTGCATCAACAAATACGAAACACGCTCCCGAAGCGGAAGGCTTTCAAGCCATTTTGAATACTTTTCTGCCCGCTCATAGACTGACAGGCCGCTCCAGTCTGGATTTTCAGGCGTTGCGCTCATGCCGCCCCCCGGCCGGGCAGTTCTACCACCTCCGCCCCCGCCTTGAGCCGCCCCAGGTAGTCCGCCCATAGATCCATCATCCGGCGTCGGTCCTTGATGAACTTTGTCCGGTTGTAGGCGGTGCCCAGGGCATCGGGCACGGCGTGAGCAAGCTGGTGTTCGATCACTTCCCGGTCAATGCCAAGCTCTTCATGCAGGATCGTCCGGGCCATCGCCCGAAAGCCGTGCCCGGTCATCTCGGTTTTCGTGTCGTAACCCATGCGGCGCAGGGCGGCATTCACGGCGGCGTCACTCATGCACTTCTTCGGATCGCGTCCGGCGAAGACATGCCGGCCCCGGCCCGTGAGCGGGCGCAGCTCTTGCAGGATCGCCACGGCTTGAGGGGCGAGGGGCACGAGGTGAGGCGTTGTCACGCCCTTGCGCTTCCATCCCTTCATGCGTTCGGCCGGAATGTTCCATTCACCCTTTTCAAGGTCGATTTCGGCCCATTCCGCTTTCCGCAGCTCGCCAGGGCGAACGAACACCAAGGGGGCGAGCTGAAGGGCGCTTTTCACGGTCAGCGTGCCCCGGAAGGCATCGATAGCCCGCAGCAGGCCTGCCACTTCGGCCGGGTCGGTGATCGCTGGCATGTGCTTCTCTCGAGTCGGGGGCAGGGCGCCGCGTAGATCGCCCGTAGGATCGCGTTCGGCCGGTCCGGTGGCCACGGCATAGCGGAACACCTGCCCGCAGTTCTGTAAGACACGGTGGGCCGTTTCGAGGCGCCCCCGGGCTTCGACCCTGCGGGCCACGGTCAGCAGGTCAGGGGCGGTAATGTCGGCAATGGGCTTGCTGCCAATCCAGGGGAACACGTCACGTTCCAGGCGGCGCAAGATCTTGTCTGCATGGCCAGGAACCCAGGTGGGCAGCATCTTGGTGAACCACTCCCGGGCGATGGCTTCGAAGCTGTTTGCCTGTGCGTCTTCGCGGGCCGCCTTGTGGGCCTTGCGGTGTTCGCTGGGGTCTATTCCATCCGCCAGGAGCCGGCGGGCTTCGTCCCGGCGCTCCCTCGCCATCTTGAGAGTCACATCGGGGTAAGCCCCCAGGGCGAGCAGCTTTTCCTTTCCGTCCACCCGGTACTTGAGCCGCCACAGCTTGCCGCCGCTGGGCTGCACCAGCAGGTAAAGCCCTTTTTCGTCCGCCACCTTGCGGGCCTTCTCGCCAGGCTTCAGGGCCTTGATCTGGGTTTCGGTCAGGGGCATGGGGGTATCTCCGGCTTGGGGGTATCCCAGCCGTGGGGGTATCGTCGGGGGGATACCCCCTACATACCCCAGGATCTACCCCCACGAGAGGCCGGCTTAGGGCGGAACGTGCCGGAACGGTAGGGATAAAAAAAGCCGGGAAAGCCTTATTTTACTTGGCTTTCCCGGCTTTCCCGGCTTTGTCCGGAACGCTCCGGAATCGTTCTTGGTGGAGCCGGGGGGAATCGAACCCCCGTCCGCAAGTCCTCTACAGTCAGTTCTACATACTTAGCCGACCTACTTGGATTTAACCCGGAGTTTAGCCAGTCGGCAGGCCGACTACGGGCGAGTCACCTTGAATTTCGCGCGGGACCAAGTAACCCGGACCGTTGCTAGTTCCTGTAAATGACACTGCATTGGGTTTTACCCCACCTGACCCAGGAACGAATCAGTGCAGCGGCTTAGGCCTTAAGCGGCCAGAGCGAAACGCTCGTCGTTGGCGTTTGTAGTTTTCCAGTTGATTTACGAGGTGACTGGTCCTCGGTATGCCCTGATCTGCTTTGCAACCCACGTCGAAGCCAGGTCGGCCCCAATTTTGCTGCCTTGGTTAGTTTCGGCAAACGCCGAAAGGTTCCCAATCATAACACGCGATCAGCGATTTTTCAGAAACGCGAGGATTTCCCGTGGGTGGGCGATGATTGCGTCAGCTTGCCAGGCGTCTATGGGCTCGGCGCTGCCGAGATAGCCGTAGGCGACGGCCAGGGTCGTCATGCCAGCAGCTCTGCCGGCGTGGATGTCACGGATGTCGTCGCCGACGTAGAGGCAGCGTGTGGGCTCGACGCCAGCACCGGTGCAGGCGTGCAGCAGCGGGTCGGGAAAGGGCTTGGGCCGGGCGGCAGTGTCACCGCCCACGACGCAGGCGCAGCGTCCGCTGAGACCGAGGGCGTCGATGATTGGGTGCGCCAGGCGCTCGGCCTTGTTCGTGACCACGCCCCAGGGGATGCCCCGCTCGTCCAGACTGTGGAGGAGCGCCTCCATGCCCTCGAAGAGCCGGGTCTCGACGCACAGGGTGTCGTTATAAAGCTCGAGAAAGCGCGCGGCCAGTGGCGCGTATCCGGCAGCGTCGGGCGTCAGGCCGAAGCCCACGCCCAGCATGCCACGAACGCCATGGGAGACCTGGGGGCGCAGCAACTCGAAGGGCGTGGGCTCGAGGCCGTGCTCGCGCTGCAGCCGGTTGAGGGCGCCGGCCAGGTCGGGGGCGGTGTCCGCGAGTGTGCCGTCGAGGTCGAAGAAGACGGCGTCAGCCATTCCGGGTCGTGCGCATGAGGTAATTGACGTCGGTGTCGCGGCCGAGGGAATAGACCTTGCTGAAAGGGTTGTACTGCATCCCGATGATCTCTTCGACGTCCAGCCCGGCTTCACGCACGTAGCGGGCGAGTTCGGAAGGTTTGATGAACTTGGCGTACTCGTGAGTGCCCCGCGGCAGGAGGTTGAGGACGTATTCCGCGCCGACCACGGCCATCAGATAGGCCTTGAGGTTGCGGTTTAGGGTCGAGAAGAAGACGCTCCCACCGGGCTTTACCAGCGTCGCGCAGGCACGGATGGTGCTGGCCGGAACGGGGACGTGTTCGAGCATTTCCATGCAGGTTACGACATCGAAGCTGGCCGGGCATTCGCGTGCAAGGTCTTCGGCGGAGATGTGGCGGTAATCCACTTGCTGCCCGCTCTCGAAGAGGTGCAGCCGGGCGACGCCGAGGGCCTTGTCGGAGAGGTCGACGCCGGTGACCTGGGCGCCCCGGGCAGCCATGGATTCGGCCAGGATGCCGCCGCCGCAGCCGATATCGACGACCTTCTTGCCGGCAATGCTGGCGTTGGTATCTATCCAGTCGAGGCGCAGGGGATTGATCTGGTGGAGCGGCTTGAACTCGGATTCGGGGTCCCACCAGCGGTGGGCGAGGTCACTGAATTTCTGCAGTTCGGCGGGATCGGCGTTCATGAAACAGCATCCGGAAAGTGATCGGTCAGGCTGGGATTGTATTGCGAGAGCCGGGCAGTGGCCACGGTTGGCTGAAAAACAAAAAGCCCTGCAGGGCAGGGCTTTTTGACGACTGACGCGAAGTCAGAAGGACGGCGCGAATTACTTGGTGCCGATCACTTCGATTTCGACGCGACGATCCGGCTGCAGGCACTCGACCAGCTTCTTGTTCTTGCCGCTGTCCTTGCCGAGGTTGTTGCACTTGCCGGCGGTCACGGGCTGCTTCTCGCCCTTGCCTTCGGTGTAGACGCGGTTGGCTTCGACGCCCTTGCCGACCAGGTAGGTCTTGACGGCGGCGGCACGCTTCTCGGACAGCTTCTGGTTGTAGGAGTCGCTGCCGATGCGGTCGGTGTGACCGACGGCCAGGATGACTTCCAGCTTCATGTCCTTGGACTTGGCGGCGAGATCGTCGAGCTTGGCCTTGCCGGCGGGCAGCAGGACGGCCTTGTTGAACTCGAACAGGGTGTCGGCGGCCAGCTTGACCTTTTCGCCAACCGGGGCGACGGCAGCCGGAGCAGCGGCGCGGGCGCCAGCGGCCGGAGCGGCGGCGGGGGCGCACTTGTCGGCCGGGACGACGTCCTTGTCGCACTCGCAGCCGACCGGCAGGTTGCCGGCCATGGTGTTGGTGGCGGCAGCCGGGGTCCAGTAGCCGGTGCGCCAGCAGAGGTCGAAGCCGCTGCGGGCAACGACATTACGCGCGTCGATCACGTAAGGCACTTCGCCTTTCGTGTCAACGACGATGTCTTTGGCGAAGCTGGCGGAGGCAGACAGGCCGAGGGCGGCCAGAGCGGCGGCCATCAGCAGTTGTTTTTTGGCTTGTTTGATCATCGTTTTCCTCGTCGCAAGGCAAAGGGTAGAACCGGAAAATTCTTAAAACTTGCTGGAGTTCGCGTGATGAACTCAGGCAGCATATCCAATTCATTGGCGGAGCCTATTCTGCCATAGGCGGGCGGTGCTCAATAGCTCCGTGTTGGTTATTTGCAACAGTCTGCCGCCTTGTACGCGGGGCCTTCCTGCCACCCAGACGTCCGAGACGTCGTGCCGTCCGAGCACGTGGACGAGGTGCGAAACCGGGTGAAAGCAGGGTAGCGCGTCGGGGTCGGAGACGCGCACGGCGCAGAGGTCGGCGGCCTTGCCGGGGGAGAGGGAGCCGATGAGGTGGTCGAGGCCGAGGGCTCGTGCGCCGTCCAGGGTGGCCATGCGCAGGGCGCGGTGGGCGGGCAGGGCTGCGGCGTCGCCGGTGGTGAGCTTGGCGAGCAGGCTGGCCTGCTGCATCTCGCGGAAGAGGTCGAGCCGGTTGTTGCTGGCAGCGCCGTCGGTGCCGAGCCCGACGTTCAGGCCCCTGTCGAGCAGCCGGGCAGCCGGGGCGGCACCGCTGGCGAGCTTCATGTTGGAGGTGGGGCAGTGGGCGATGGCGCAGTTGTGGAGCGTCAGGCGATCGATGTCGCCGTCGTCGAGATGAACGGCGTGCACGCCGATCAGGTTGGGGCCGAGCAGGCCGAGCTGATCGAGCCGGCTGATCGGTCGTTGGCCGAAGTCGCGCAGGCTGTCGTTTATCTCGCTGAGGGTTTCGTGGATGTGGATGTGGATGGGCAATTCGAGCTCGTCGGCCAGGGAGGCGACGCGTTCGAGGGTCTTGTCGGCGACGGTGTAGGGGGCGTGGGGCGACAGGGTGAAGTGGATCAGCGGGTCGTCGCGCCAGGCGTCGAAGGTGGCGAGGCCCTTGCTCAGATAGTCGTCGGCGTCGGAGGCGTATTGCGACGGGAACTCGATGACGGTGATCCCGAGCACGCCCCGCAGGCCGAGCCGGCTGAAGGCCTCGGCGGTGGCCTCCGGGTAGAAGTACATATCGTTGCAGGTGGTGATGCCGCCGCGCAGCATCTCCGCGGCCGCCAGCAGGCTGCCGTCGCGGACGAAGGTCGTCGAGGCGTGGCGCGTTTCGGCGGGCCAGATGGCTTCGTTGAGCCAGCGCATCAGGGGCAGATCGTCGGCGAGGCCGCGCATCAGCGTCATGGCGGCGTGGCAGTGCAGATTGACGAGCCCGGGGATCAGGACATGCTCGGTGAGGCTGACGGTTTCCGCGGCGGCGTAGCGCTGGCGGGCATCGGCGGTGGGCAGGATGTCGACGATGCGGCCGTCCAGGACGGCGACGGCATGGTGTTCCAGGGTCGTGTCGGAGGGCTCGACGGGGATGATCCAGCGGGCTTCGATGAGGAGGTCGACGGTGGGGGGCGGCGTCATGGCGTGGGCTTCGGGCAGAAAAAAACCCCGCCATGGCGGGGTTTTGGTGGGCAATGGCCAGGTGCGGCCAGCTTACTTGGCAGGGCCCTTGACGTCCACGGTGACGCGGCGGTTGGGGGCGAGGCATTCGATCAGCTTCTTGCGCCCGAGCTTGTCGTCGCAGCTCTTGATCGGCTGGGTCTTGCCGGCGCCCATGGTTTCGACGTTGGCAGCCTTCACGCCCTTGCCCAGCAGGTAGGCCTTGACGGCGTCGGCGCGCTTCTCGGAAAGCTTCTGGTTGTAGCCCTGGGAACCCAGGCGGTCGGTGTGGCCGGTGATGATCAGCGAGTCGATGGTGGCGCAGTTGCCCATCTTGGCGATCACGGCCTGGTCGAGGGTGGTTCTGGCGGCGCCGGTCAGCGCGGCCTTGTTGAAGGCGAAGGTGCTGTCGGCGGCGAGGTTCACGCTGAAGTCGCAGCGGGCCGGAGCGGCCGGTGCCGCGGCTGCCGCTGCGGCGGGGGCGCTGGCGACGCCGCGGGCGGTGGCGGGCACGCAGGTGTCGGCGCCCAGCACGTCCTTGTCGCACTGGCAGCCGACCGGCAGTTCGCCGGCCTTGACGGCGCCGGCGGCGGCCGGGGTCCAGTAGCCGGTGCGCCAGCACAGGTCGAAGCCGCTGCGGGCGACGACGTTGCGCTGGTCGACGACGTAGGGTACTTCGCCCTGGCCGTCAACGACGATGTCCTTGCTCTGGGCCGTGGCGCCGAGGCTGGCAAGCATCAGCAGGGTGGCGGACGCCAGGCGGAATGGGGTGGCGATCATGGGGTTTCCTCCTTGAGACGATTGGGCTGTCTGCGCGCCCGTATCGGGGTGGTCGAGTGGCGCGATTAGAGCACAGGCTGACGCCCGGCAACAACGCATGGGGCGGAGTCTGTTTCGTGCCGCCGCGCCGCAGGCGGCCGGGCGGGGGAGGGGCCGCCGGGAAAGGGGCGCGCGGCGTGCTAGAATCACCGTTTTTCGTCTCTTCGACGAATAGTCGATTTCCCGCAGTGCCATGATCCCGTTCGCCAAAGAAACCATCCCCATCAGCCTCGAAGACGAGATGCGCCACGCCTACCTGGATTACGCGATGAGCGTGATCGTCGGGCGGGCGCTGCCCGACGTGCGCGATGGTCTTAAGCCCGTGCATCGCCGAGTGCTCTACGCCATGCACGAACTCGGTAACGACTGGAACAAAGCCTACAAGAAATCGGCGCGTATCGTCGGTGACGTGATCGGTAAGTATCACCCCCACGGTGACCAGTCTGTTTACGACACCATCGTGCGGATGGCCCAGGATTTCTCGCTGCGCTACATGCTGGTCGACGGCCAGGGCAACTTCGGCTCGGTGGACGGCGACAGCGCGGCGGCGATGCGTTACACCGAAATCCGGATGGCCAAGATCGGCCACGAGCTGCTGGCCGACATCGACAAGGAAACCGTCGATTTCGGGCCCAACTACGATGGCTCCGAAAAAGAGCCGCTGGTGCTCCCGTCGCGCATCCCCAACCTGCTGATCAACGGCTCGGGGGGTATCGCGGTGGGCATGGCCACCAACATCCCGCCCCACAACCTCTCCGAGGTGGTCGACGCCTGCCAGAAGCTGCTGGCCGAGCCGGACGTCAGCATCGACGAGCTGATCAAGATCGTCCCGGCGCCCGACTTTCCCACCGCCGGCCTGATCTACGGCCTGGCCGGCGTCCAGGAGGGCTACCGCACCGGCCGCGGCCGGGTCATCATGCGTGCCCGCACCCACTTCGAGGACATCGGCAAGGGCGACCGCCAGGCGATCATCGTCGACGAGATCCCGTATCAGGTTAACAAGAAGAGCCTGATCGAGAAGATCGCCGAGCTGGTCAACGAGAAGCGCATCGAGGGCATCAGCGACATCCGTGACGAGTCCGACAAGTCGGGCATGCGTGTGGTGATCGAACTCAAGCGCAACGAGATGCCCGACGTGGTGCTGAACAATCTGTTCAAGCAGACCCAGCTGCAGGACACCTTCGGCATGAACATGGTGGCGCTGGTCGATGGCAAGCCGCGCCTGCTGGATCTGCGCCAGATGCTCGAGTGCTTCCTCGCGCATCGCCGCGAGGTCATCACCCGCCGCACCATCTTCGAACTGCGCAAGGCCCGCGAACGCGGTCACATCCTGGAAGGCCTGGCGGTGGCGCTGTCCAACGTGGACGAGATCATCGCCCTCATCAAGGCCGCGCCCACGCCGCCCGACGCCAAGCGGGCGCTGATGGCGCGCCAGTGGCGCTCGCAGCTGGTCGAGGAGATGCTCGCCCGCGCCGCCTCCGACAGCTTCCGCCCCGAAGGCCTGGCCCCCGAGTACGGCCTGTCGGCCCAGGGCTACCGGCTCTCCGAGGCCCAGGCCCAGGCCATCCTCGAGCTGCGCCTGCAGCGCCTCACCGGCCTCGAGCAGGACAAGATCGTCGGCGAATACCGCGACGTGATGGCCCTCATCGCCGACCTGCTCGACATCCTGGCGCGCCCCGAGCGGATCACCGCGATCATCAGCGACGACCTGTCGGTCATCAAGCAGCAGTTCGGCGACCCGCGGCGTTCCGAGGTGGTGATGAACACCGCCGAGATCAACATCGAAGACCTGATCGCGCCCCAGGACATGGTCGTCACCTTGTCCCACACCGGCTACTTCAAGCGCCAGCCGCTCACCGACTACCGCGCCCAGAAGCGCGGCGGCCGCGGCAAGCAGGCGGCGGCGGTGAAGGACGACGACTTCGTCGACCAGCTCTTCGTGGCCAACACCCACGACCACATCCTGTGCTTCTCCAACCGTGGCCGGCTGTACTGGCTCAAGGTGTATGAGGTGCCGGAGGGCAACCGCAACGCCCGCGGCAAGCCCATCGTCAATCTCTTTCCGCTCCTCGAGGGCGAGAAGATCACCGCGGTGCTGCCGGTCAAGGAGTTCGACGAAGGTCATTTCATCTTCATGGCCACGGCCCAGGGCACCGTCAAGAAGACCCCGCTCACCGATTTCGCCAACCCGCGCAAGGCCGGCATCATCGCGGTCGGCCTCGACGAGGGCGATTACCTGGTCGGCGTGGCGATCACCGACGGTCAGCACGACGTGATGATGTTCTCCGACGCCGGCAAGGCGGTGCGCTTCAGCGAGAACGACGTGCGCCCGATGGGCCGCCAGGCCCGCGGTGTGCGCGGCATGATGCTCGAGGACGGCCAGACCGTGATCGCCATGCTGGTGGCCCGCGACGAAGAGCAGGGCGTGCTCACCGCCACCGAGAACGGCTACGGCAAGCGTACCCCGATCGGGGAATACACCCGCCACGGGCGTGGCACCAAGGGCATGATCGCAATCCAGACCAGCGATCGCAACGGCAAGGTCGTCGCGGCCACCCTGGTCACCGAGAAGGACCAGATCATGCTGATCACCACGGCCGGTGTGCTGGTGCGCACCCGCGTCTCCGAGATCCGCGAGATGGGCCGGGCGACCCAGGGCGTCACGCTGATCTCGGTGGATGAGGGCAGCAGGCTCTCCGGCGTGCAGAAGATTCTCGAGAGCGACGAAGACGATCAGGACGACGGCGGCGAAGCCGGTGCCGACGCCTGAGCAGACTGAGGCAGGAAGGATTCACACGATGCGGATTTTCAATTTCTCGGCCGGTCCGGCGGTGTTGCCGACGGCCGTGCTCGAACAGGTGCGCGACGAACTCCTCGACTGGCACGGGCGGGGCATGAGCATCATGGAGATGAGCCACCGGGGCAAGGATTTCTCCGGCGTCATCGAAGAGGCCGAGGCCGACCTGCGCGAGCTGATGGGCATTCCGGCCAATTACAAGGTGCTCTTCCTGCAGGGCGGGGCCACCCAGCAGTTCGCCCAGATCCCGATGAACCTGCTGGCCGGCGGCTCGGCCGACTACGTGCTCACCGGCTCGTGGTCCAAGAAGGCCTGCAAAGAGGCCCAGCGCATCGGCAGCGTGCGGGTGGCCGGCTCCACCGAGGCCGACCGCTTCACCCGCGTGCCGCGGGCCGACGAGCTGCAGTTCGACCCCCGCGCCGCCTACGCCCACCTCTGCACCAACGAGACCATCCACGGCGTCGAGATGTTCGAGCTGCCCGCGCTGCCGGCTGGCGTGCCGCTGGTGGCCGACATGAGCTCCCACATCCTGTCGCGTCCGATGGACGTGTCGCGCTACGGCCTGATCTACGCCGGCGCGCAAAAGAACATCGGCCCGGCCGGCCTCGTGATCGTCATCGTCCGCGAAGACCTGCTCGGCAAGGCGCAGCCCTCCACGCCCAGCGTGATGGACTTCGCCACCATGGCCGAGCACGGCTCGATGCTCAACACCCCGCCCACCTTCGGCATCTACCTCGCCGGCCTGGTGTTCAAGAACCTCAAGGCCCAGGGGGGCCTGGCGGCGGTCGAGCAGGCCAACATCGCCAAGGCGAAGCGTCTTTACGACGCCATCGACGGCAGCCAGGGTTTCTACGTGAACCCGGTCGAGGCCGCCAGCCGCTCGCGAATGAACGTGCCCTTCACGCTGGCCAACCCGGCCCTCGACGCCGACTTCCTGGCCGAGGCTGCCGAGCGCCAGCTGTCGGGCCTCAAGGGGCACAAGTCGGTGGGGGGCATGCGTGCCTCCCTCTACAACGCGATGACCATCGCCGGTGTCGAGGCGCTGGTGGATTTGATGCAGGATTTCGCCGCGCGCAAGGCGTGAGCGGCACGGCTTTTCAGGAGATCGCATGAAAGAGGCGATGCAGAAGGAACTGGGCGTGGTGCGCGACCAGATCGATTCCATCGACGCACAACTGCTCGAACTGCTCAACCGGCGGGCCCGTTGCGCCGAGCACGTGGGCGAGATCAAGTCCCGCTACGGGGAGGCCGGCCACGTCTACCGCCCCGAGCGCGAGGCCCAGGTGCTGCGCCGCATCCAGTCGCTCAATCAGGGGCCGCTGCCCAACGAGAGTGTCACCTTCTTCTTCCGCGAGGTCATGTCGGCCTGCCTGTCCCTCGAGAACCCGCTGGGGATCGCCTTCCTCGGCCCCCTGGGCACCTTCTCCGAGAGCGCGGCGGTCAAGCATTTCGGCCACGCGGCGCGGCTGGCGCCCCAGGCGGCCATCGACGACGTGTTCCGTGAGGTCGAGGCCGGCCATGCCCAGTATGGCGTGGTGCCCGTCGAGAACTCCACCGAGGGCGCGGTCGGCCGCACCCTCGACCTGCTGATGGGTTCGCCGCTCAAGATCTGCGGCGAGGTGGTGCTGCGCATCCACCAGCACCTCATGAGCCGCGAAACCAGCCTCGGCGCCATCACCAAGGTGTATTCCCACGCCCAGTCCCTGGCCCAGTGCCACGAGTGGCTCAACCGGTCGCTGCCCGGCGTGCCGCGGATCTCGGTGGGCAGCAACGCCGAGGCCGCGCGGCTGGCCGCCAGCGAGCCCGGCACCGCGGCGATCGCCGGCGAGGCCGCCTCCGAGCGCTATGACCTGCCGCGCCTGGTCGAGAACATCGAGGACGAGCCCAACAACACCACCCGCTTCCTGGTGCTCGGCCGCCACGACGCCGGCCCCAGTGGCGCCGACAAGACCTCGCTGATCATGTCGGCCGCCAACCGCCCCGGTGCGGTCCATGAACTGCTCGCGCCGCTGGCCGCCGCGGGCGTCTCCATGAGCCGTCTCGAGTCCCGCCCGGCCCGCGCCGCGCTGTGGGAATACGTCTTCTACGTGGACATCGAGGGCCACCGGGAGGCGCCGGCGGTCAAGGCCGCCCTCGAAGCCCTCGTGGCCGACGCCGCCTACCTCAAGATCCTGGGCTCCTATCCCCAGGCCGTGTACTGATTTCCCGACTGGAGTGACCGATGCGTTTGTGTGACCTGGCACCCGCCCATATCCGGGCCATCTCCCCCTACCAGCCCGGCAAGCCGATCTCCGAACTGGCCCGCGAGATGGGCCTGGATGAAGCGTCCATCGTCAAGCTCGCCTCCAACGAGAACCCCCTGGGCGTCGGTGAAAAGACCCGCGCCGCCATGCAGCAGGCGCTGGTCGATATCGCCCGCTACCCGGACGGCAACGGCTTCGAGCTGAAGGACGCGCTGTGCCGCCGCTACGGCGTCGCCATGGACCAGATCGTGCTCGGCAACGGCTCCAACGATGTGCTCGAGATGGTCGCCGGCGCCTTCCTCGGCCCCGAGCGCGAGGCCGTCTTCGCCCAGCACGCCTTCGCCGTCTATCCGCTGGCCACCCAGGCCGCCGGCGCGAAGGGCATCCAGGTGCCCGCACGCAACTTCGGCCACGACCTCGACGCCATGCTGGCGGCGATCACGCCGGCCACCCGGGTGGTCTTCATCGCCAACCCCAACAACCCGACCGGCACCTTCATCCCCGGCCCCGAGCTCGAGGCCTTCCTCGGCCGCGTGCCGGCCGACGTGCTGGTGGTGCTCGACGAGGCCTACACCGAATACCTCGCGCCGGCCCAGCGCTACGACGCGATCGGCTGGATCCAGCGCTTCCCCAACCTGCTGGTGTCCCGCACCTTCTCCAAGGCCTACGGCCTGGCCGGCCTGCGGGTTGGCTACGGGCTGGGCAACCCGGCGGTCATCGATCTGCTCAACCGGGTGCGCCAGCCCTTCAACGTGTGCAGCGTCGGCCTCTCCGCGGCCGCGGCGGCGCTGTTCGACGATGACTTCCTGCAGCGCAGTTTCGAGGCCAACGCGGCCGGCATGCGCCAGCTCACCGAGGGCTTCCAGCGTCTCGGCCTCGACTGGATCCCGTCGGCCGGCAACTTCGTGACCTTCAAGGTCGGCGACGGCGCGGCGGTCAACGCGGCGCTGCTCCAGCGCGGCGTGATCGTGCGGCCCATCGGCGGCTACGGCATGCCCGAGTGGCTGCGCGTCTCCATCGGCCTGGAGGCCGAGAACGCCCGCTTCCTCGAAGTCCTGCCTGATTGCCTGGTGTGAGCATGGCCGGCGTGAAGAAGGTCGGCAAGCTCGTCATCTGCGGCGTCGGGCTGATCGGAGGCTCCTTCGCGCTGGCCCTGCGCCAGGCGGGGCTGGTCGAGCGGGTGGTCGGCATCGGCCGGCGCCCCGAGCCCCTCGCCGCGGCCCGCGAGCTGGGCATCATCGACGAGGCTGCCACCGGCTGGGCCGAGGCCCTCGCCGGCGCCGAGCTCGTGCTGCTGGCGATGCCGGTCGGCCAGATGGATGCCGTCGCCGCCGCCATCGCGCCACATCTCGAGGCGGGTACCATCGTCACCGACGCCGGCAGCACCAAGCGCGACGTCATCGAGGCCATCTATCGCCACTTCGGCCCGCATCTCGCCACCGTGGTGCCGGCCCACCCGATCGCCGGCGCCGAGAAGAGCGGCCCCTCGGCCGCCCGCGCCGATCTCTACCGGCAGCGCAAGGTGGTCGTCACCCCGCTGCCCGAAAACAACCCGGCCGCCGTCGCCCGTGTGCGTGAGCTGTGGGAGGCCTGTGGCGCCGTGCTGCGCGAGATGAGCCCCCAGGACCACGACCGGGTCTTCGCCGCGGTCAGCCATCTGCCGCACCTGCTGGCCTTCGGTCTGGTCCATGACCTGGCGGGCCGGGCCAACGCCGAACAGCTCTTCAGCTACGCGGCCAGCGGCTTCCGGGATTTCACCCGGGTCGCCGGCAGCCACCCCGAGATGTGGCGCGACATCTGCGTGGCCAACCGGCACTCCCTGCTGGCCGAGCTCGACGCCTACCTCACCGAACTGGCCTACCTGCGCGCGCTGCTCGCCGAGGGCAACGGCCCGGCCCTCGAGCGGGTCTTCGACGAAGCCAGCCGGGCCCGCAACACCTGGGCCGACAAGGCCTTCCCCGCCCCGCCGTCGGGCGAGTGACACAAGGATCTTCCATGGAATTCATCGATCTGCCGCCGATGCTGCGTGCCACGGGCACCGTGCGCCTGCCCGGCTCCAAGAGCATTTCCAACCGCGTGCTGCTGCTGGCGGCCCTGGCCGAGGGTGACACCCTGGTCGAGGATCTGCTTGATTCCGACGACACCCGCGTGATGCGCAACGCCATCGTCGCCCTCGGCGTCCAGGTGGCGGAGGAGGGCGGCGCGCTGCGTGTTTCCGGCTGCGGCGGGCGTTTTTCGACGCTCCGCGCCGATCTCTTCGTCGGCAACTCCGGGCTCAGCATCCGCACCCTGGTGCCGGCCATCGTGGCGTCCCTGTCGGGTTGCGACGATGCCGCCGCCGAGGTGCGCCTCTCCGGCGTGCCGCGCATGCACGAGCGCCCTATCGGTGATCTGGTGGACGGCCTCACCCAGCTCGGCGCCCGGGTCGAATGGCTGGGCGAGCCCGGCTATCCGCCGCTGGCCCTCAAGCCGGCGACGCTCTGCGCCGAGCGGGTCAGCGTGCGCGGCAACGTTTCGAGCCAGTTCCTCACCGGCCTGCTGCAGGCGGCGCCGCTGGTGGCGCGGGACAAGCCGCTGGTGATCGAGGTCGAGGGCGAGCTGATCAGCCGGCCGTACGTTGAGATCACCCTCAACCTGATGGAGCGCTTCGGCGTGCGGGTCGAGCGTGAAGGCTGGAGCTGCTTCACGGTGCCGGCCGGCCAGCGCTACACCTCGCCGGGGAGGATCGCCGTCGAGGGCGACGCGTCCACCGCCAGCTACTTCCTCGCTGCCGGGGCGCTCGGCGGCGGTCCGGTGCGCGTGGTGGGCGCCGGCCGTCGGAGCATCCAGGGCGACGTGAAGTTTGCCGACGCGCTGGCCGTGATGGGCGCCGAGATCAGCTGGGGCGACGACTGGATCGAAGCCCGGGCGCCGGCCTCCGGCAAGCTCAAGGCCTTCGATCTCGACCTCAACCACATCCCCGACGCAGCGATGACGCTGTCTGTCGCGGCGCTCTTCGCCGACGGGCCGAGCACCCTGCGCAACATCGGCAGCTGGCGCGTCAAGGAGACTGACCGCATCGCCGCGATGGCAGCCGAGCTGCGCAAGCTCGGGGCAACGGTGGATGAGTTCCCCGAGAGCCTGCGCGTCACGCCGCCCGCCGCCCTGCGGCCAGCGGTGATCGACACTTACGACGACCACCGTGTGGCGATGTGCTTCTCGCTGGTGACCCTCGGCGGCCCCTACGTGCGCATCAACGACCCGAAGTGCGTCAACAAGACTTTCCCCGAATACTTCCAGACCTTCGCCGGCATCACCCGGCCGGTGCCGGTGCTCGCCATCGACGGGCCGTCGGCCTCCGGCAAGGGCACCGTGGCGGCGCGGGTCGCTGCGGCGCTGGGCTTCGACCACCTCGACAGCGGCGCGTTGTACCGCATCGTCGCGCTGGCGGCCCTCGACAAGGGGGTCGCCCTCGACGACGAGGCCACGGTGGCCGCCCTGGCGTCAGCCCTGCCGGCGCGTTTCGAGGGCGACCGGGTGCTGCTCGACGGGCGTGACGTGACCGACGCCATCCGCAGCGAGGCCTGCTCCGTCGGCGCCTCGCGGGTCGCCGTGCTGCCGGCCGTTCGGGAGGCGTTGTTCTGGCGCCAGCGCGCCTATCGCCGCGGGCCCGGCCTGGTGGGCGAGGGGCGCGACATGGGCTCGGTGATCTTCCCGGACGCCCCGGTCAAGATCTTCCTTACCGCCTCCGCCGAGGCGAGGGCGGACCGCCGTTATAAGCAGTTGATCGGTAAGGGAATGCCTGCTAACATGGACGATCTTCTGAGAGACTTGCGCGAGCGCGACGAGCGGGATTCCCGACGTGCGGTGGCGCCGCTCCGTAAAGAAGACGATGCGGTGCTCCTCGACACCTCCGACATGACCGTCGATCAGGCGGTCGATTTCGTGATGGCCGAGGCCGCCGCGCTCAGGTAGCCGCTTCAAAAGTTCAGTCCTCCAGCCCCAGTCGGGCGCTGGGGGTTTTTCAACCAGGAGCCGTCTCACGACGGTTGTAAGGTTCTTTTTTCATATGTCCACTGCCACCCCTGTTTCCCTCGAGGATAGCTTTGCCGCGCTGTTCGAGGAGTCTCTCAATCGCCAGGAAATGCGCGCCGGTGAAGTCATCACCGCCGAAGTCGTGCGCATCGACCAGAACTTCGTGGTCGTCAATGCCGGCCTGAAGTCCGAGAGCTACATCCCGGTCGACGAGTTCCGCAGCGACCGCGGCGAGCTGACCGCCCAGGTCGGCGACTACGTTCAGGTTGCCATCGAGCAGCTCGAGGACGGCTACGGCGAGACCCGCCTGTCCCGCGACAAGGCCAAGCGCATCGCCGCCTGGAACGACCTCGACAAGGCCCTCAACGACGCGATCCTCGTCAAGGGCATGATCACCGGCAAGGTGAAGGGTGGCCTGACCGTCATGGTCAACGGCATCCGTGCCTTCCTGCCGGGTTCGCTGGTGGACATGCGTCCGGTCAAGGACACCACCCCGTTCGAAGGCAAGGAATTCGAATTCCGCGTCATCAAGCTCGACCGCAAGCGCAACAACGTCGTCGTTTCCCGCCGCGCCGTGCTGGAAGCCTCCATGGGTGAAGAGCGTCAGAAGCTCCTCGAGACCCTCAAGGAAGGCACTGTCGTCAAGGGTATCGTCAAGAACATCACCGACTACGGCGCGTTCGTGGATCTGGGCGGCATCGACGGCCTGCTGCACATCACCGACCTGGCCTGGCGTCGTGTGCGTCACCCGTCCGAAGTCCTGTCCGTCGGCGACGAACTCGAAGCCAAGGTGCTCAAGTTCGACCAGGAAAAGAACCGCGTCTCCCTGGGCCTCAAGCAGCTGGGCGAAGATCCGTGGGTCGGCATCTCCCGCCGCTACCCGCAGGGCACCCGCCTGTTCGGCAAGGTTACCAACATCACCGACTACGGTGCGTTCGTTGAAGTCGAGCAGGGCATCGAAGGCCTGGTTCACGTCTCCGAAATGGACTGGACCAACAAGAACATCCACCCGACCAAGGTTGTCCAGCTGGGCGACGAAGTCGAGGTGATGATCCTCGAGATCGACGAAGACCGCCGCCGCATCTCCCTGGGCATGAAGCAGTGCATGTCCAACCCGTGGGACGATTTCGCCATCAACCACAAGAAGGGCGACAAGGTCCGCGGCCAGATCAAGTCCCTGACCGACTTCGGCGTGTTCATCGGTCTGGAAGGCGGCATCGACGGTCTGGTTCATCTGTCCGACCTGTCCTGGTCGCTGACCGGCGAAGAAGCCGTCCGCCAGTACAAGAAGGGCGACGAGGTCGAGGCCGTGGTGCTGAACATCGACGTCGAGAAGGAGCGCATCTCCCTCGGCATCAAGCAGCTCGAAGGCGACCCGTTCACCAACTTCATCGCCACCCACGACAAGAACACCCTCGTGACCGGCACGGTCAAGACCGTGGATGCCCGTGGCGCCGTGATCGCCCTGAACGACGATGTCGAAGGCTACCTGCGTGCTTCCGAGTACTCCCGCGACCGCGTGGACGACCTCTCCCAGCTGCTGAAGGTCGGTGACTCCGTCGAGGCCCTGATCATCAACGTCGATCGCAAGACCCGTGGCATCAACCTGTCGATCCGCGCCAAGGATCAGGTCGAGCAGAACGAGGCGATGAGCAAGCTGGCGTCTGACAGCGGTTCCGCTGCCAGTGGCACCACCAACCTGGGTGCGCTGCTGAAGGCCAAGCTCAACGAGCAGAAGTAAGCGGTTCGGGCATGACCAAGTCGGAGCTCATCGCCCGGCTGGCGGAGCGTTTTCCCCAGCTGGTCGCGAAGGACGCCGAGTTCGCGGTAAAGATGATTCTCGATGCGATGACCGACGCCCTGTCGCGGGGTGATCGCATCGAGATCCGCGGTTTTGGCAGTTTTGCCCTCAACTACCGTCCGCCCCGGGTGGGGCGCAATCCGAAGTCCGGTGAAAAGGTGCAGGTGCCCGAGAAGTATGTGCCTCACTTCAAGGCCGGCAAGGAACTGCGGGAACGTGTGGACATGATGGGCTGATGCCTGTCGGTCTCCCGGCCCGGTGGCCATTGGCCCGATCCAGAAGGCGGCGAAAGCCGCCTTCTTTTTTTTGTTCACGTCAGGGATAATTTCGGGCATGCGCCTGCTTATCTGGATCTTCCGGCTGTTCCTTTTCCTGCTGCTCTTCGGGTTTGCAGTGAAGAATGACGACGTGGTCGTCCTGCGTTTCTTCTTCGGTACCCAGTGGCAAGTGCCCCTGGTGCTGGTGATCCTGCTGTTCGTCGTGCTCGGTGTGCTGATCGGCGTGACGGCGACCATCGCCACCCTTTATCGCCAGCATCGCGAGATCGGCCATCTGCGCGGGGAGCAGGGGCGTGCTGCGCCTGTCGAACCCGTCCGCCAGCCGCCGCTGGCCCATGGCCCGGATCTGCCGGAGACCTACTGATTCCATGGAATTCGAACTCTGGTGGTTGCTGGCGTTTCCGCTGTTCTTCGTGCTGGGCTGGCTGGCCGCCCGCATCGACATCAAGCACGTGGTCAAGGAGTCGCGGGCGCTGCCGCGCACCTACCTGACCGGGCTCAACTTCCTGCTCAACGAGCAGCCCGACAAGGCCATCGATGCCTTCATCGAGGCGGTCAAGATCGACAACCAGACCGTCGAGCTGCACTTCGCGCTGGGGAGCCTGTTCCGCCGCCGTGGCGAGACGGATCGCGCGATCCGCATGCACCAGAACCTCATCGATCGTGAGGATCTCTCCGACGATCAGCGTCAGCATGCGCTCTCCGAGTTGGGCCTCGATTTCCTCAAGGCCGGCCTGCTCGACCGGGCGGAGGCCGTCTTCGTCAAGCTGCGTGGCACCCGTTTCAACGACTTTGCCCTCAACAACCTCCTCGACATCTACCAGCAGGAGAAGGACTGGAAGAAGGCCATCGAGATCGCCGAGGTCCTGCCGCACCACGAAGGCGTGCTGTGGGAAAAGGAAGTGGCCAACTTCCATTGTGAGCTGGCGGCCGTCGCCATGGCCAACTCCCGTTTCGACGAGGCCATGGAAAGCCTCGTTCAGGCCCTCGAGCTGAACCGCAAGTCGGTGCGCGCCAACATGCTGATGGGCGACCTCTGCGCCGCCCGCGGCGATGACCGGGCCGCTCTCGAGGCCTGGAAGAAGGTCGAGAACCAGAACCCGATGTACCTCGCGCTGGTCGCCGAGCGCATCATGGACGCCTACCGCCGGCTCGACGAGCTGGAGCAGGGCATGCAGCTGCTGCGCAGCTACCTCGACAAGTATCCGTCCCTGGACCTCCTGGACGCGGTGTTCCAGTGGGAGCTGCAAAAGGAGGGGCCCCAGGTGGCCTATCAGCTCGTCCGCGACGAGCTGCGCCGCAACCCGACCCTGCTCGGGCTCGACAAGCTGCTCGAGGCCGCGCTCCTCACCGCGCCGGCCGAACAGCGCACCGACATCGAGCTCGTCAAGAGCCTGGTCCATGGGCATACCCGCCGCGTCGCCCGCTACCGCTGCGACGCCTGCGGCTTCAAGGCCCGCCAGTTCTACTGGCGCTGCCCGGCCTGTGGTGGCTGGGAGACCTATCCGCCGAAGCGGACCGAGGAATTCGACCTGACCCCCTGAGGCGCCGCTGCCTCGCCGGGGGCAGGCCTGGCAACATCCGTGCGCGTGCCGACTTCCGGGCACGATTTCTAGATTAATCTTGGGAACAACGCTATGAAAATCACCGTGGTCGGTACCGGTTACGTGGGTCTGGTGTCTGGCGCATGCCTGGCCGAAATGGGCAATGACGTGCTGTGCCTCGACCTCGACCCCGAAAAGATCCGGATCCTGAAGGAGGGGGGCATTCCCATCCACGAGCCGGGGCTCGATCAGGTGGTCGCCCGCAACGTGGCGGCCGGCCGTCTGCACTTCACCACCGATGTGCAGGAGGCCGTCCAGTTCGGCACGATCCAGTTCATCGCCGTCGGCACGCCGCCCGACGAGGACGGCTCCGCTGACCTGCAGTACGTGCTGTCGGCGGCCCGCGCTATCGGCCGTCACATGACCGATTACAAGGTGATCGTCGACAAGAGCACCGTGCCGGTCGGCACCGCCGACAAGGTGAAGGCAGCGGTACGCGCCGAGCTCGATGCCCGTGGTGAGAACATCCCCTACAGCGTCGTCTCGAACCCCGAGTTCCTCAAGGAGGGCGCCGCGGTCGACGACTTCATGCGTCCCGACCGCATCGTCGTCGGCGCCGAGGACGACCAGGCGATCTTCCTGATGAAGGCCCTCTACGCGCCCTTCCAGCGCAACCACGAGAAGCTGCTGATCATGGATCTGCGTAGCGCCGAGCTCACCAAGTATGCCGCCAACGCCATGCTGGCGACGCGCATCAGCTTCATGAACGAGCTGGCGTTGCTGGCCGAAACCCTGGGGGCCGACATCGAGCTCGTCCGCCACGGCATCGGCAGCGACCCGCGCATCGGCTATCACTTCCTGTACGCCGGCTGCGGCTACGGCGGCTCCTGCTTCCCCAAGGACGTGAAGGCGCTGATCAAGACCGGCGCCGATTCCGGCCATACCCTGCGCGTCCTCAATGCGGTCGAGGACGCCAACGACGCCCAGAAGCTGGTGCTCGTGGACAAGATCGTCGAGCGCTTCGGTGAAGACCTCACCGGCCGGCATTTCGCGGTCTGGGGCCTGGCCTTCAAGCCCAACACCGACGACATGCGCGAGGCGCCCAGCCGGGTGATCATCGCCGAGCTGTTCCGTCGCGGCGCCACCGTCACCGCCTACGACCCGGTGGCGATGACCGAAGCCCGCCGCGTCTTTGGCGAGGATGCGCGCCTCCGCTACGCCGAGCGCCCGATGCAGGCCCTCGACGACGCCGACGCGCTGCTCATCGTGACCGAGTGGAAGGAGTTCCGCAGCCCCGACTTCGACGTGATCAAGGCCAAGCTGAAGAGTGGCATCATCTTCGACGGGCGCAACATCTTCGATCCGGCCCTGCCGCGCAAGGCCGGGCTCACCTACCTCAGCATCGGTCGTCCCTGACGGGGGCTGCCGGCCGCTTGAAAGGGCTTCTTCGTGAAGCCCTTTTTTCGTTGATATCCCCGTCGCCGGTGCTTCGTGCCGCCCCGGTGTCCGCCGTTTCGGTATCATCGGCCCGAATCGCACCTTCTCCCCTGGATCACATGATGGAATTCAAGACTCTCGAGGACTACGTGGGCCACACCCCGCTGGTCCGGCTCAAGCGCATCGGCGCGGGCCGCAACAACGTCATCCTGGCCAAGCTGGAGGGCAACAACCCGGCCGGCTCGGTGAAGGACAGGCCGGCTCTGTCGATGATCCTGCGGGCCGAGGCGCGCGGCGACATCCAGCCCGGTCAGACCCTCATCGAGGCCACCAGCGGCAACACCGGCATCGCGCTGGCGATGGCGGCGGCGATCCGCGGCTACGGGATGATCCTCGTGATGCCCGAAAACCAGAGCATCGAGCGCCGCCAGTCGATGCGCGCCTTTGGCGCCGAGCTGGTGCTGACCCCCAAGGAGGGCGGAATGGAGCTCGCCCGCGACGTGGCCGAGCGCCTGCGTGACGAAGGGCGCGGCGTGATCCTCGATCAGTTCGCCAACCCGGACAACCCCCAGGCCCACATCGACGGCACCGGTCCGGAGCTCTGGGAGCAGACCGGCGGCACGATCACCCACTTTGTCAGCAGCATGGGCACCACCGGCACCATCATGGGCGTGTCCACCTACCTCAAGGGCAAGAACCCGGCGATCCAGATCATCGGCTGCCAGCCGGCCGACGGCGCCCAGATCCCCGGCATCCGCAAGTGGCCCGAGGCCTATCTGCCGCGCATCTACGACAAGGCCCGGGTCGATCGCCTCGAGTACGTCTCCCAGGCCGACGCCGAGGAGATGACCCGCCGCCTGGCGCGGGAGGAGGGCATCTTCGCCGGGATCTCGTCGGGCGGCTCGATGTGCGTCGCGCTGCGCCTCGCCGCCGAGCTCGAAAACGCGGTGATCGTCTCCATCGTCTGCGACCGGGGCGACCGCTACCTGTCCACCGGCGTCTTTCCGGCGTGATGTATCGCATGGCCAGCACCCTCGTCTTCGACATCGAGACCATCCCCGACGTCGCCGGCATCCGCGCCCTCCACGGCCTGCCGGCCGAGCTCGCCGACGAGGAGGTCGCCGAGTTCGCCTTCCAGCAACGCCGGGCCAGCAACGGCACAGACTTCCTGCCCCATCACCTGCAGCGGGTGGTGACGATCTCGTGCGCCTTCCGGGATGCGGCGCACTTCAAGGTGTTCTCGCTCTCCGAGCCCGACTGCAACGAAGGTGAGCTGATCCAGCGCTTCTTCGACGGCGTCGAGAAGTTCACCCCCCAGCTGGTGTCGTGGAACGGCGGCGGCTTCGACCTGCCGGTGCTCCACTACCGGGGCATGCTCCATGGGGTGACGGCGTCCCGCTACTGGGATCTGGGGGATGGCGATTACAACGACTCCCGCGATTTCAAGTGGAACAACTACATCGGGCGCTATCACACCCGCCACCTCGACCTGATGGACCTGCTGGCCCTCTACCAGCCGCGGGCCAATGCGCCCCTCGACGACCTCGCCAAGCTGATGGGCTTCCCCGGCAAGCTCGGGATGGACGGTTCGGCGGTGTGGAAGGGCTACTGCGAGGGGCGTATCGGCGAGATCCGCGACTACTGCGAGACCGACGTGGTCAACACCTACCTGGTCTTCCTGCGCTTCCAGCTGATGCGGGGCGTCTTCGATCGGGCCCACTACGACGCCGAGGTTGCGTTCGTGCGGGAATCCATCGGCCGTCTCGAGGCGGAGCACTGGCAGCGTTTTCTGGGGGCGTGGCCCGAGGGCGGGCTCCCCGCAAAATAATTCTGGAAAGCTGTTGACAGTTTTTAGGGCTCGTCTATAATGCGGGCTTCTTAGGCGCGTAGCTCAGCTGGTTAGAGCACCACCTTGACATGGTGGGGGTCGTTGGTTCGAGTCCAATCGCGCCTACCAAACACCTAAGAGGAAAACGCGGATGTTTCGAACTTGCAGCGCGAAGACTAAGTAAAATCTGGTCTGCTGCAAGGCGTTTTTCGGTAGAGAAAAAAGTGCGGCCTGGCCGCACTTTTTTTTTGCCCTCAAATTTTTCGCGCGAGCCATCATGCCCAACATCACCTTGCCCGACGGTTCTGTTCGCAGTTTCGAGCAGCCAGTGACAATCGCCCAGGTCGCCGCCTCCATCGGTGCCGGTCTGGCCCGTGCCGCGCTTGCCGGCAAGGTCGATGGGCGTCTCGTCGACACCTCCCATCTCATCGAGAGCGACGCCCGGCTGGCCATCGTCACCGACAAGGACGCCGATGGCCTCGAGGTCATTCGTCACTCCACTGCCCATCTGCTGGCCTATGCCGTCAAGGAGCTGTTCCCGGAGGCGCAGGTGACCATCGGGCCGGTGATCGACAACGGCTTCTACTACGATTTTTCCTACAAGCGTCCGTTTACGCCCGAAGATCTGGCCAAGATCGAGGCGCGCATGGCCGAACTCGCCAGGCGCGACATCCCGGTCGAGCGCAGCGTGCTGCCGCGGGACGAGGCGGTGGCCTACTTCAAGTCCATCGGTGAGCACTACAAGGCCGAGATCATTGCCTCCATCCCCCAGGGCGAGGATGTCTCGCTGTACCGCGAGGGTGATTTCACCGATCTGTGCCGTGGCCCCCACGTGCCGTCCACCGGCAAGCTGAAGGTCTTCAAGCTGATGAAGGTTGCCGGCGCCTACTGGCGTGGCGACTCGAAGAACGAGATGCTGCAGCGCATCTACGGCACGGCCTGGGCCCGCAAGGAAGATCAGGACGCCTATCTGCACATGCTGGAGGAGGCCGAGAAGCGCGACCACCGCCGCCTCGGCAAGCAGCTCGACCTGTTCCATCTTCAGGACGAGGCGCCGGGCATGGTGTTCTGGCACCCCAACGGCTGGACCCTCTGGCAGCAGATCGAGCAGTACATGCGCCGCGTGCTCACCGAGGCCGGCTACCAGGAGGTCAAGACCCCGCTGGTGATGGATCGCCAGCTGTGGGAGCGTTCCGGTCACTGGGACAACTACCGCGACAACATGTTCACCACCGAGTCGGAGAAGCGCGACTATGCGGTGAAGCCGATGAACTGTCCCGGCCACGTGCAGATCTACAACCACGGCCTGCATTCCTATCGCGACCTGCCGCTGCGCCTCGCCGAGTTCGGCTCCTGCCACCGCAACGAGCCCTCCGGCGCGCTGCACGGCCTGATGCGCGTGCGCGGTTTCGTGCAGGACGATGCTCACATCTTCTGCACCGAAGAGCAGATCGTGGCCGAGGTCACCGCCTTCAACGAGCTGCTGTCCCGCGTCTATCGCGACTTCGGCTTCACCGATGTGGCGGTCAAGCTGTCCCTGCGCCCCGAGAAGCGCGCCGGCAGCGACGAGGTCTGGGACAAGGCCGAAGGCGGTCTGCGCGAGGCGCTGGCGGCCTCGGGGCACCAGTGGGAGGAGCTGCCCGGCGAGGGGGCTTTCTACGGCCCGAAGATCGAATATCACGTCAAGGACGCCCTCGGCCGCTCCTGGCAGTGCGGCACGATGCAGCTCGACTTCGTGCTGCCCGAGCGTCTCGACGCCGAGTACGTGGCCGAAGACAACTCCCGCCGCCGTCCGGTGATGCTGCACCGGGCGATCCTGGGGTCGCTGGAGCGTTTCATCGGCATCCTCATCGAAAACCACGCCGGTGCGCTGCCCTTGTGGCTGTCGCCGGTCCAGGCGGTGGTGCTGAACATCTCCGAAGCCCAGGCCGATTATGTGACCGAAGTCGTCAAGGCGCTCCGCGCGAAGGGCTTCCGCGTCGAGGCCGATTTGCGCAACGAGAAGATTACTTATAAAATACGCGAACATAGCGTACGAAAGCTGCCCTATCTTCTCGTCGTCGGCGACAAGGAAAAAGCAGCAGAGGTTGTCGCCGTGCGCGCCCGGGGTAATCAAGACCTCGGTCAAATGTCCCTCGAGGAGGTCGTCGAGCGTTGGCAGCGTGAAATTTCCACGTTTGCCGGCACGGCCTGATTTTTTGTTTTTTTGGAGACTTGAACCATAGCTCAGGATAAAAAGCTGCGCGTTAACGGCGAAATCAATGCGCCGGAAGTGCGCCTGACGGGTGAGGACGGTGAGCAGATCGGCATCGTCTCTTTGCGTGCTGCGCTTGAAGCGGCGGAAGAAGCGGGTGTGGATCTCGTAGAGATCGCGCCGATGGCGAAGCCGCCGGTGTGCCGCCTGATGGACTTCGGCAAATACAAGTACGAAGAAGCCAAGCGCGCCCACGAAGCCAAGCAGAAGCAAAAGCAGATCCAGGTCAAGGAAGTCAAGCTGCGTCCGGGCACGGACGAGAACGACTACCAGATCAAGCTGCGCAACCTCATCAAGTTCCTGAACGAAGGTGACAAGGCCAAGGTAACGCTCCGCTTCCGCGGTCGCGAGATGGCGCACCAGGAGTTCGGCATGCGCCAGCTGGAGCGGGTCAAGGCTGACCTCGAAGAGATCGGCCAGGTCGAGCAGATGCCGAAGATGGAAGGGCGCCAGATGATCATGGTCATCGCGCCCAAGAAGAAGCACTGATACCCACCGGCGGCCGCGCCGCCGGGGTTTCACAGGATTCCCGGTGTCTGGCGGGCAGCCAGGCGTCGGAATACGGCGGGCAGGATAGCCCGCCGGAAACAAGTGGTGACGGGTTGTTGAAGCGTGTCCGGAAGTCGGACGCCACCCGGGGCCATGTCATAAGCTGGAGTACTTCATGCCCAAGATGAAGACCAAGAGCGGGGCCGCCAAGCGGTTCAAGATCCGCTCTAGCGGTAGCATCAAGCGTTCGCAGGCGTTCAAGCGCCACATCCTGACCAAGAAGACGACCAAGAGCAAGCGCCAGCTGCGCGGCATGACTGCCGTGCATGCTTCGGACGAAAAGTCCATCCGCGCCATGATGCCCTACGCCTGATTTAGGAGAACGCAATGCCTCGAGTTAAACGCGGTGTAACCGCTCGCGCCCGTCACAAGAAGGTCCTTGATCAAGCCAAGGGCTATCGCGGCCGTCGCAAGAACGTATATCGGATCGCCAAGCAGGCGGTCATGAAGGCCGGCCAGTACGCTTACCGCGACCGTCGTCAGCGCAAGCGTCAGTTCCGTGCCCTGTGGATCGCCCGTATCAACGCCGCCGCGCGTGAAGTCGGCCTGACCTACAGCCGCTTCATGAACGGCCTCAAGAAGGCCTCCATCGAAGTGGACCGCAAGGTGCTGGCCGACCTGGCCGTCTTCGACAAGCCCGCTTTTGCGGCGCTCGCCGAACAAGCCAAGGCCCAGCTCGCTGCGTAAGCTTACGCGGCACAAAAAAAGGAGGCCTGGCCTCCTTTTTTTTGTCCTGAACACCCGGGATACAGACTGAAAAATGGATCAACTCGATCAACTCGTGGCGCAAGCCGGCGTCGACTTCGCCGCCGCGGCCGACAGTGCCGCCCTGGAAACCGCCAAGGCCCGCTATCTCGGCAAGGGTGGTTCGCTGACGGAGCTCCTGAAGGGGCTCGGCAAACTCGACCCCGAAGCCCGCAAGACCGCCGGCGCCGAGATCAACAAGGCCAAGTCCGCCATCGAGGCGCAGCTCAACGCGCGCCGTGACGCGCTGCAGCAAGCCGCCCTCGAAGCCCAGCTCGCCGCCGAGGCGCTGGATGTGACCCTGCCCGGCCGTGGGGCCGGCATTGGTGGCCTGCACCCGGTGGTGCGCACCCTCGAGCGGGTCGAACAGTTGTTCCGCTCGATCGGCTTCGACGTGGCCGAAGGCCCGGAGATCGAGACCGATTTCTACAACTTCACGGCACTGAACACCCCGGCCAACCACCCGGCGCGTTCGATGCACGACACCTTCTATCTGGAAAACGGCGACAAGGTGCTGCTGCGCACCCACACCAGCCCGGTCCAGATCCGCGCCATGCAGGCCCACGTCGAGGCCCACAAGGATCGCGACACCATGCCCGAGCTGCGCGTGATCGCGCCGGGCCGCGTGTATCGCGTCGACTCCGACGCCACCCATTCGCCGATGTTCCACCAGATCGAAGGTCTGTGGATCGGCGAGTCGGTGAGCTTCGCCGACCTGAAGGGCGTGGTGGCCGACTTCCTGCGCAACTTCTTCGAGAGCGACGACCTGCAGGTGCGTTTCCGGCCGTCCTTCTTCCCGTTCACCGAACCCTCCGCCGAGATCGACGTGGCCTTCATGAGCGGCGCCCTCAAGGGCCGCTGGCTGGAGATCGCCGGCTGCGGAATGATGCACCCCAACGTGCTGCGGCACGGCGGCATCGACCCCGAACGCTATACCGGCTTCGCCTTCGGCATGGGGCCGGATCGGCTCACCATGCTGCGCTACGGCGTGGGCGACCTGCGCCTCTTCTTCGAAGGCGATCTTCGTTTCCTCGGTCAATTCAGGTAAGCCATGCAATTCTCAGAACTCTGGTTGCGCAGTTTCGTCAGTCCGAGCCTCGATTCGGACCAGCTTGGGCATCTGCTCACCATGGCGGGGCTGGAAGTGGAAGAGCAGGACGGCGTGGCCGCCGTGTTCTCCAAGGTCGTCGTCGCGCAGATCGTCGAAGCCGAGAAGCATCCCAACGCCGACAAGCTGCGCGTCTGCAAGGTGGACGCGGGGCAGGGCGAGCTGCTGCAGATCGTCTGCGGCGCCCCCAACGCCGCCGCCGGCATCAAGATCCCCTGCGCGCTGGTGGGCGCCGACCTGGCCGGCTTCGGCATCAAGGCGGCCAAGCTGCGCGGCGTCGAGTCCTTCGGCATGCTGTGCTCGGCCAAGGAACTCGGCATCTCCGACGAGAGCAGCGGCCTCCTGGTGCTGCCCGAGGACGCGCCGGTCGGCACCGATCTGCGCGATTACCTGGCCCTCGACGACACCCTGTTCACCATCAAGCTGACGCCCAACCGCGCCGACTGCCTGAGCCTCAGCGGCATCGCCCGCGAGGTGGCCGCCCTCACCGGCAGCCCGCTCAGCCTGCCGGCCTGCGAGCCGGTGGCCGCCGGCCATGGCGACACCCGGGCGATCGTGCTCGACGCGCCGGAAGCCTGCCCGCGTTACTGCGGTCGCATCATCCGCGGCGTCGACGCCAAGGCGCCGACCCCCGAGTGGATGAAGCAGCGCCTGCTGCGCAGCGGCATCCGTTCGATCAGCGCCCTCGTGGACGTCACCAACTACGTGATGCTCGAACTCGGCCAGCCGCTGCACGCCTTCGACAACGCGAAGCTCGCCGGCGCCATCCACGTGCGTCTGCCCAAGGCTGGCGAGCAGGTGCTGCTCCTCAACGGCCAGACCATCACGCCGGCCGCCGACACCCTCCTGATCGCCGACGAAGCCCGCGCCCTGGCGCTGGCCGGCATCATGGGCGGCGAGGAGAGCGGCATCACCCTCGACACCACCGAACTCTTCCTCGAGAGCGCCTTTTTCGCGCCCGACGCCATTGCCGGCCGCGCTCGCGCCTACGGCTTCTCGTCGGATGCCTCCTACCGCTTCGAGCGCGGCGTCGACTTCGCGCTGGCCGGCAAGGCCATGGAGCGCGCCACGCGCCTGATCCTCGACATCTGCGGCGGCGAAGCCGGCCCGGTGGTCGAGGCCGTCGCGGCCGACAAGCTGCCGGCCCGCGCCCCGATCCGCCTGCGCGCCAGCCGCGTGCGCCGCATGCTCGGCATCGACCTCAGCGCCGACGCGGTGGCGGGCATGTTCGAGCGCCTCGACCTGCAGGTCAGCCGCGACGGCGACGACTTCGTCGTCACGCCGCCGTCCTACCGCTTCGACGTGGAGATCGAGGAAGACCTGATCGAAGAGATCGCCCGCATCCACGGCTACGACAACATCCCGATCCGCGCCCCCCGTGGCCCGATCACGATGCTGCCGCGCCCCGAGGCGAAGCGCGACGCGATGTCGCTGCGCCGCCAGGTGGCCGCCCGCGAGTACCAGGAAGTCATCAACTTCGCCTTCGTCGAGGAGGCCTGGGAGAAGGACTTCGCCGGCAACACCAACCCGGTGCGCCTCGCCAACCCCATCGCCAGCCAGATGAGCGTGATGCGCTCCTCGCTGATCGGTGGCCTGGTGGCCAACGTGGTCACCAACCGCAAGCGCCAGACCAACCGCGTGCGGGTCTTCGAGATCGGCCGCTGCTTTGCCCACGACGCCGCCGGCCAGCCGGTCGACGGCTACCACCAGCCGGTACGCATTGCCGCGCTGGCGGCGGGCACCGTGAAGCCCGAGCAGTGGGGCGAGGCCAATCGCAACGTCGATTTCTTCGACGTCAAGGCCGACCTCGAGGCGCTGCTCTTCCCGCGCGTCGCCGAGTTCGAGCGGGCCAGCCATCCGGCCCTGCATCCGGGCCGCTCCGCCTGCGTGAAGGTGGACGGCAAGGCCGTCGGCGTCATCGGCGAGCTGCATCCGGTGTGGGTCCAGCGCTACGAGCTGGGCACCGCGCCGGTGCTCTTCGAGCTCGACCTCGACGTGCTCCTCGAAACCGTCACCCCGGCCTACACCGAGCTGTCGCGCTTCCCGGCGGTCACCCGTGACCTGGCCCTGGTGGTCGACCAGCAGGTGGCCTCGGGCGGCCTGCTCGCCGGCCTGCAGGCAGTCGCGCCGGCCATCGTGCAGCGCATCGAGCTGTTCGACCAATACCAGGGCAAGGGCATCGAGCCCACCCGGAAAAGCCTTGCTTTCCGGGTGGTGATGCAAGACACTCAGCGCACCCTCGAAGATGCCGAAGTGGATGCCGCCATGGCCGCCTTGACCCGTCACGCCGAAGAACAGCTCGGCGCCAAGCTGCGAGGTTGATGCGCCATGGGCATGACCCTTACCAAGGCTGAGCTGGCCGACATGCTGTTCGAGCAGGTCGGGCTCAACAAGCGTGAAGCCAAGGACATGGTGGAGTGCTTCTTCGAGGAGATCCGTCTGGCCCTGGAGCGCGGCGACTGCGTCAAGCTGTCGGGCTTCGGCAACTTCCAGTTGCGCGAGAAGCCCCAGCGCCCCGGGCGCAACCCCAAGACGGGCGAAGAGATTCCGATTACAGCCCGGCGCGTGGTGACCTTCCACGCCAGCCAGAAGCTGAAGGCCAATGTGGAGCAGCTGAGCAATGTTGCAGAGTGACACCCCGGTGGCGGCCGAACTGCCGCCGATCCCCGCCAAGCGTTATTTCACGATCGGCGAAGTCAGCGAGCTGTGCGGCGTCAAGCCCCATGTGCTGCGTTACTGGGAGCAGGAATTCACCCAGCTGCGGCCCGTCAAGCGGGGCGGCAACCGGCGCTATTACCAGCACCACGAGGTGCTGCTGATCCGTCGCATCCGCGAGCTGCTGTACCAGGACGGCTTCACCATCTCCGGCGCCCGCAACCGCCTCGACGAACTCGCCGCCCGCAAGCGCGAGGACGCCGAGGAGTCCATCGGCCTGCGGGAGCAGCTTTCGTCCGTGCGCTCCGAGATCAAGTCCATCCTCCAGCTCATCCAGAGCTGACGATCGTGGCGGCGCCCCCGGCTGCCAGCGGGGGAAAGGCGGCTTGTGAAGCCCCATACAAACACGGCGCCCCGCGGGGCGCCGTGTTGCTTTGCATGCCCTGAAAACTGCGCCAGCCGGGCTTACCAGCCCTGGGCCTGGCGCCGGGCCTGCTCGCACTCGTGGCGGAACATCAGAAACTGGCGCAGGCGGCGCGGATCGATCTGGCCGGCTTCGGCCGCCGCCTGCAGCGCGCAGCCGGGCTCCGCGTCGTGGCGGCAGTCGCGGAAGCGGCACTGGCCCACGTAGGGCCGGAACTCCCGGAAGCTCGCCTCCAGGGCCTCGGCGTCCAGGTGAGCGAGGCCGAAGGTCTGCATCCCCGGGCTGTCGATGATGCCGCCACCCTCGGGCAGCGGGTAGAGCCGCGCGAAGGTGGTGGTGTGCTTGCCGGTGTCGAGTACCTCGGAGATCTCGCGGGTCTCTGCCCGCGCTTCGGGGATCAGGGCGTTGGTGAGCGTCGATTTGCCCATCCCCGACTGGCCCACCAGCAGGCTCGTCTCGCCCACCAGGCGCTCGCGCAGCAGGGCCACGTCGCCCAGCGCCGACAGCTCGAGGATCGGATAGCCCAGCGCCGCGAAGGGGGCGAGGAGGGCGCGGCTGCTCGCGAGGCCGGCGGCCAGGTCGGCCTTGTTGAGGACGATCAGCACCTTGAGCTGCTGGCTCTCGGCGGCACACAGGCAGCGCGACAGGAACTCGTCCGAGAAGCTCGGCTCGGTGGCCACCACCAGTACCACCTGGGTCGCGTTGGCGGCGATCAGCTTCTGGCGCCAGGCGTCCGAGCGGTACAGCAGGCTGCGGCGCTCCTCCAGCTTCTCGATGACGCCCTGGCCGGGGCCGGTGACGGCCACCTTCACATGGTCGCCGCAGGCGAACACGCTCTTCTTGCCCCGCGGCACGCACAGCAGGATCTCGCCCGCCGCGGTGCGCGCTTCATACTGGCGCCCGAAGGCGGCGATCAGGGTTGCATCGAGTTTCATCGGGCGGCGGCCTGCAGGCGCGCGATACGGATCGCAGCGGGGGGGTGGGAGTCGTAGATGCTGGAGTACAGCGGGTCGGGCGTGAGCGTGGAGGCGTTGTCCCGGTACAGCTTGACCAGCGCGCTGACCAGCTCGGCGGCGGGGGCCTGGCGCGCCGCGTAGGCGTCGGCCTCGAACTCGTGGCGGCGCGACCACATGCTCATCAGCGGGGTGAGCGGAAAGGTGAACACCGGCAGCACCAGCGCGAACAGCACCAGGGTGGCGGCGGTGCCCGGCTGGGCCAGCCCCAGCCCCTCGAAGAACCACGCCTGGCCGGCCAGATGGCCGAGCAGCGCGAAGAAGGCCAGGCTGCCGGCGCCGATCACCGCCAGGCGCTTCCACAGGTGGTGGTGGTGGTAGTGGCCCAGCTCGTGGGCCAGCACCGCCTCGACCTCGGCCGGCTCCAGCTTGGCCAGCAGGGTGTCGAAGAAGACGATCCGCTTGCTGGCGCCGAAGCCGGTGAAGTAGGCGTTGCCGTGGGCCGAGCGCTTCGAGCCGTCCATCACGAAGAGGCCCGACAGGCGGAAGCCGCAGCGGGCCAGCAGGGCCTCGATGCGCGCCTTCAGGGGGCCGTCGGCCAGGGGCTGGAACTTGTTGAATAGCGGCGCGATGAAGGTGGGGTAGACCAGCATCACCAGCAGGTTGAAGCCTAGCCAGAAGGCCCACACGTAGGCCCACCACAGCCCGCCCATCGCCTCCATCAGCCACAGCACGAAGGCGATCAGCGGCAGCCCGATGACGGCCGCCAGCACCACGCCCTTCACCGTATCGGCCACGAACAGGCCCGGCGTGAGGCGGTTGAAGCCGAAGCGCGCCTCCAGCCCGAAGCTGCGGTAGAGGCCGAGCGGCAGCTCCACCAGCCAGCTCACCACGCCCACCGCGCTGACGAAGGCGACCCCGTGGGCGATGCCACCCGGCTCGGCGAAGCGGGCGCACAGGTCGTGCAGCGCCTGCAGCCCGCCGCCCAGCGTGAGGGCCAGCAGCAGCGCCGCCGACAGCAGGACGTCGACCATGCCGAGCCGCACCCGCGCCACCGTGTAATCGGCGGCCTTCTGGTGGGCGTCGAGGCTGATCGTGGCGGCGAAGGCGGCGGGCACTGCGCCCCGGTGGGCGGCCACGTGGGCGGCCTGGCGCCGGGCCAGCCCCAGCCGGCACAGCAGGCCGACGCCCAGGGCGACGAGGAACAGGGTGGAGAAGTGGCTGGAAGTCATGGGGCAGGGCGGGAGGAGAGAACGGCGGGGAGGGGGCCGTGGGGGGATGCCCGAAGCGGCGCCGCGCTGCGCCGCAACAGCCCGCGCAGAGGGCGTAGAATCGCGCCTTCACCGAAAATCGATCGGACCAAATTATGGCACAGGACCAGAATCACCTCATCTGGCTGGACATGGAAATGACCGGCCTCAACCCCGACAGCGACCGCATCATCGAGATGGCGATGGTCGTCACCAACAGCAACCTCGACGTGATCGCCGAAGGCCCGGTGGTCGCCGTGCACCAGCCCGACGCCGTGCTCGACGCGATGGACGAGTGGAACAAGAACACCCACGGTCGCTCCGGCCTGATCGAGCGGGTCAAGGCCTCGACCCTCGACGAGGCCGCCGCCGAGGCCCTCTACCTCGACTTCATGCGCGAATACATCCCCTCGCGCACTTCGCCCATGTGCGGCAACTCCATCGGCCAGGACCGCCGCTTCATGGCCCGCTACATGCCCAAGCTCGAGGACTGGTTCCACTACCGCAACCTCGACGTGTCCACCCTCAAGGAGCTCTGCCGCCGCTGGCGCCCGGATGTGTACAAGGGCCTCGAGAAGAAGGGCGCCCACAAGGCCCTCGACGACATCCTCGAATCCATCGCCGAGCTGCGCTACTACCGCGAGCACTTCCTGAAGGTGTAAGCGCGAGGCCCCCGCGTGCTCCCCTTCACCTGGCGCGCCTGGCTCAAGCGCCGGCGCCGCCGGCTCATCGGCCTGGCGCTGCTCGTCGCCTTCTTCTACGCCCTGGGCTACTTCAGCCACCCGGTTACCTCGCCGCTGATGTGCAAGATCTACGGCTGAGGGTGGGCGCGTGCCGCCGGCTTGTGCCAAACGCATTTTTTCGTATCCGTAATGATTGGAGCCGGGTAATATCTGCTCCTTTTTTATGCTGTATGAAACCCCGGCCGAGCCCGGCCGTTCATTCATCTGGAAACAGGAGCGCACCATGCTGCAGGATCTCATCTCCATCACCATCGCCCCCGAACGCCTGAAGGCCATCGACGCCGCCCTGACGGCCCTCGAAGCGCAGCTCGACGACTTCATTGAGCTGTCCGTCGAGCAGCGCCGCGAGCTCGTCAAGCTCGGCCCCCGGAGCGAAGTCTTCTGCCGCGAGACCCTCTCGGTGATGGAGCGCAGCCCCGGCGCGCTGCCGGCCGACTTCCCGATGGACAGCGTGCGCCAGGACCGCGAGGCCCTCGACCAGGTGCGCCCCATCCTGTCCCGCCTGCGTATGCTGGTCACCCTCGCCGAAGACACCGAGATGGCCCTCGGCAGCGATCTCTACAAGGCCGCCCTGGAGGGCTACCGCTTTGCCCGCGCCGGCGGCAAGGGGGCGATGCTCGACGAGCTCAAGGCCCAGGCGAACCCCCGCTTCGGCAACCAGGGGCGCCGCCGCAAGCCTAGCAACGGCACTGGCACCGGCGACCCCGCCTGAGCCTGCCTCCCGCCATCCCCGCCGGGGTGGCGGCTCGCCAGTCCGGCCCACCCTGGCGGCCGCGTTGATCCCCCCGTGGGGGGAAGGCAGTTACTCTCCGAGCCCAACTATTTATCCTCACCAGGGTAAATGGTTGGCCTCCGAACCCAACTTGTTACCCGCCAAGGCTAAATCGTTAGCCTCCGAACCTCACTATTTACCCGTCGAGGGTAAATGGTTGCCTTCTGAACCTGGCCAGTTACCCTCCGAGGGTAAATAGTTGCCCTCTGAACCTTACTGCTTGCCTTCGGAGGCAAACTAGTTCGCCTCCGAACCTAAATAGTTGGCCTCCGGGGCTAACTCGCCAGCTCAAGCCCGCCGCCGCCCGGGCTGGGCCCATCCCCCATGACAGATGCAGGGCCCGGAGGCGATAATCAGGCCCCGGCGGCCGCCGGCCATCCACAACAAGAAGATCAGGGAGTGTATTCCATGTCCAGCCTGCATGAGCGCGTCAGGCGCGCGATGCTTTCCAGCGTCCCCGCCGACGGCGCGGCGATCGGCAACACCGCGCTGCGCCGCGCCATCGAGGGCCTGCTGCAGGCCGAGGGGCTGGCGTTCGGCGACGACGACTACTGGCAGGCCCACGCCGCCCTGATCGCCGAGGGCGTGCTGGTGAAGGGGCAGGGCCGCGGCGGCTCGGTGCGGCGGGCGCCGGTCGGCGCCGTGGCGGAGCCGCCGGTCGAGGCTCCCGCCGACCTCGCCGACGCGGCCGACGGCTTTGCGCTGCAGATGCAGCCGCGCCCCGAGCCGGCCCCGGCCAAGGCGCCCCCGAGCAAGAAGCCGCCCGCCGCCCGCCCCGTCGAACCCCAGCCGCGCGCCGCCGCCGGTGAAGCGGCGCAGATCATCTCCTACCGCCACGCCGACAAGCGCAAGAACAACCCCGAGGTGGGCATGGTCACCCCGGCCACCGACCCCGAGGCCGGCAAGACCCGCTGGGCCTTCGACCCCCACCTCGACCCCGCCCTGCAGTTCGACCCCCAGCGCGCCGCCATCGAGCAGCTGATCGACGACGCCCTGGCCTCGGGCGAGGTCGAGCGCATGCGCGAAGCCCTCGAAGAGCTCAGGCGCCTGCAGTCCCCCTACCTCGCCTGGGCCGGCAAAGCCGAGCGCACCAGCTTCGAGGTCGACACCGTCAGCCTCCACGTGCACGAGCGCATCGACCCGGCCAGCATCCTGTCGGCGGTGCGCAAGGCGATGAAGGGTGAGGGTAAAGCCAAGGGCGCGGCGAAAGCCATCCAGCCCGGCCTCTTCGACGCCCCCTTCGAGAACCTGCCGCTACGCGACGCCATCGACTTCTACCGCCACGAGCGCGGCTGGGCCAACCGGCTGGTGGCCGGCGACAGCCTGTTGGTGATGAACAGCCTGCTGCACAAGGAGAGCCTGGCCGGCGGGGTGCAGATGATCTACATCGACCCGCCCTACGGCATCAAGTACGGCAGCAACTTTCAGCCCTTCGTCGGTAAGTGTGCGGTCAAGGATGGAAAGGATGAGGATTTGACCCAGGAACCCGAGATGATCAAGGCCTTCCGGGACACCTGGGAGCTGGGCATCCACTCCTACCTCACCTACCTGCGCGACCGGCTGCTGCTGGCGCGGGAGCTGCTGCATGAGTCGGGCAGCGTGTTCGTGCAGATCTCGGACGAAAACGCTCACCTAGTCCGAAACTTGCTGGACGAAATTTTCGGAAAAAATAACTTTTGCTCTCAGATCGTTTTTAGGAAAACGACCGGGAAAGCAAGCGATCAGCTTGATGCCACCTGCGATTTTCTAATCTGGTACGCGAAAGATGTGAAGCGTGTGAAATTTCATCCTGCATATGAACCGCGAGGCCCACAAGATGATTACAACCTCCGATTCGTCCAGTTGCCAGATGGTCGGCACCGTGGCCTAACAAACCACGAGATTGACGGTTCAGTTCCGTTGCCCACAGGGGCTAGAATTTTTCGGCCCAATCCAATCACGAGTGCCAGACCACCTACACCTAACGACTTGCAGGCGTTCGACTACGCGGGAAAGACCTTCACTCCCGGTACAAGAACTTTTAGCACCGACGAGCGTGGACTCAAGCGACTTAATAAAGCCGGAAGATTGACCGCTCAAGGCAACACACTAGGGTTTCTCCGATATCTCGATGACTTCCCGTTCAAGCCGGGAAACGATATTTGGGATGACACACGCCAGAGCGGTTTTGCTGACAGTAAAGTTTATGTCGTTCAGACGGCCGTTCGCGCGATTGAGCGTTGCCTCCTCATGACCACCGACCCCGGCGATCTGGTGCTCGACCCGACCTGCGGGTCCGGCACCACCGCCTTCGTCGCCGAGAAGTGGGGCCGCCGCTGGATCACCTGCGACACCTCCCGCGTCGCGGTGACGCTGGCCAAGCAGCGCCTGATGACCGCCAGCTTCGACTACTTCGAGCTGAAATACCCCCACGAGGGCCTGAAGGGTGGCTTCATCTACAAGACGGTGCCCCACGTCACGCTGAAGTCGATCGCCAACAACCCGGACATCGACGCGATCCATGAGCGGATGCACCCGGCTGTCGAGGCCGCGTTGGCGCAGCTCAACACCTTGCTCCGGGATGCCGCCCGGGACTTCGGGATTTCCTGGTTCACCGTGACCGAGGGTGGCCGCAAGGGCACGCAGCTGGATTTCCACGCGGGGCAGGGGCTGCTGGAGTGGGAGGTGCCCTTCGAGCTGCCGGAAGCGTGGTTGCCTGAGGACGTGCGGGCATGGGACGAGCGGGCGCTGCCGGGCCAGCAGCGCGAACCCACCGGGGTCGAACAGGCCTTCGACGCCTTCCACGCCGCGCGCCAGGCGATGCAGCGCCAGATGGACGCCTCGATTGCTGCCCACGCCGACCAGGAGGTACTCTACGACCAGCCGGCGGTGGCGAAGAACAAGCTGCGCATCACCGGCCCCTTCACCGTCGAGGCGGTGCCCTTCCCGAGCGTCAAGTCGCTGGACGAGGCGAGCGGGCCGCAGGAGGCCGACGCCAGCATCGCCCGCACCGGCGAGTCGGGCCGCCAGCACCAGTGGCGCGACGAACTCTTGAAGACCGGCATCCGCGGCAAGGGCGGCCAGATGCTGAAGTTCGCCGATCTGGAGGCGCTGCCCTTCGACGCCGACATGGCCAACCTGCACGCGGTCGGCCACCTGGACAGCGGCGAGCGGGTGGTGGTGAGCTTCGGCCCCGAGCACGCGGCGCTGGAGCAACGTCAGGTGGCCAACGCCCTCAACGAGGCGGGCAACCTGTTCCCGCTGCCCAAGATGATCGTGTTCTGCGCCTTCACCTTCGACCCGGAGGCGGCCAAGGACATCGACGCGCTGAAGGGCATAACCGCGCTGAAGGCGCAGATGAACACCGACCTGCTCACCGAAGACCTGAAGAAGGCCCGCGCCAGCAACCAGAGCTTCTGGCTGATGGGCCAGCCGGACGTGGAGCTGCGCCGGCTGGGGGACGGGCGCTTCGAGGTGGAGGTGCATGGCTTCGACTACTTCGACACCGCCCGCGGCGAGCTGGTGTCGGGAGGCAAGAGCAAGATCGCGATGTGGGCGCTGGATACCGACTACGACGAGCGCAGCCTCTTCCCGCGCCAGGTGTTCTTCCCGATGGCCGGCAAGGGCGAGGGCTGGGACAAGCTGAAGAAGAATATCCGCGCCGAACTCGACGAAGCCCGCCTGCACCAGTTTCACGGTACGCTCAGCCTGCCCTTCGAGGCCGGCGACCATCGCAAGGTCGCGGTGAAGATCGTCGATGACCGGGGGATCGAGTCGTTGAAGGTCTTGAGTTTGCCCATTGTTTCGTGAGGGAGCATATGCCTTATACACAGCTACAGTTTTCGATCAAAAATCTGGGTTGCATCGAGGAGGGGCATTTTGCGCTGAAGCCGCTGACCCTGTTGTGCGGACCTAACAACACCGGCAAAACCTGGGCGATGTATGCACTCTATGGTTTCCTCAACCAGCCAACGATGCAGTCGGCCCAATCTCGTACGACGGCGCTTGGACTGGATGCGGTGTGTGAGCAGCTGGAGCGCGAAGGTACGGCGACGCTCGATCTCGGCGTGTGGTTGAGTGCCTATGCGGACAAGCTCCTCGATGAATGTCATCGAGGAATGAAACGCCGGCTGCCCGAGATTTTTCGTGCCGAAGCCACGCTATTCGCGCGCAGTCAATTTGACTGGATTTGCGAGCGTGAGGCACTGATCAGCAGTGCCGTTGAGCGGAGCCTCAAATATCGCCTGGCGCTGGGTAGTGAAGATAAGGAGTATTTGCGGGTTGATAAGCCTGCTGCCGATCCGACGATCAAGCTTACGTTGCTGGAGTCGGGTTTTCCTGATTTGGAGCAACTGCTGGTCGAACTGCTCATATCTCATCTGATTGGCAGCATGGAGCGTCGCCCTGCGTTTCTGATGCCTGCCGAGCGTAACGGCCTGCACCTGTTCTTCAGGGAGCTGCGTAATCAGCGCACGGCGTTGCTGCATCATGCAGCCAAAGAAAAGATCGACCTGGCAAATTTGCTGCGGGATGTCCTGCGTTCCCGCTATGCAGAGCCGATCGCACACTACATTGATTGGCTCAACGAGCTGCCGACTCGCCGAAAGAACAAGAACGGCCCCTTTCATGCTTTGGCGGAGGACCTTAAGCGCCAATTGATCGGTGGTCGCTATGACGTCGATGCGGAAGGAAACATCAACTTTACGCCCTACAAGAAAAGCCGCGGTAATGGCGGTGAGATGCCGACGATGGAGCTGCATTTGACCTCCTCGACCGTCAAGAGCTTGTTTGGGCTGTGGTTCTACCTGGAGCATCAGGCTCAGCCAGGCGATGTCCTGATGATCGATGAGCCGGAGCTCAATCTTCACCCAAGCAATCAGCGTCAGATTGCCCGCCTGATTGTTCGCCTCGTCAATGCTGGTTTGAATGTGGTGGCGAGTACACACAGCGATTATCTTGTCCGCGAAATCAACTCGATGATCATGCTGAGCCGTCCTCACCCGGAGCATGCGCGCTTGATGCGTCTGGGGGGGTTCTCGCAAGATGAACGGCTGTCTCCGGACAAGATCGGCGCGTATCTTTTTGATCAACGCGAGCTCAATCTGATGGAGGTGAATCCTGAAGAAGGGATCGTTGCCACGACCTTCGATGAGGTCATTCATTCTCTCAATGAAACCAGCGATGAGATATTTTATGCGTATCGCGATATCGACGAAGAGGGCGCTCCGAAGGTGGGGGGCGACGAATGAGCCTAGTTCAGGTTTTCGAGCAGCTGATCGCGGCGGAATGGAAGCTGGAGCGACGCGGCAGCGACTGGCTGGTTGTTGAACCGAATTCGGAAAATAATCTGCTCCGAGTCGGAGGCGGGCGTTCTTTTGCGTTTTCTCTCGATCAGAAGGGGCGGGATCGCTTTCCGTTCATGAGGCCCAATACCCCATTAGTGGGCGTTCGTTCGACCTGCGATGCAATCGTTGTTGCAGATTTTGATGGCGATTGTATCGTCGTGGCGATCGAGATGAAGACGAAAGAAGCCGACAAAGGGGACGCGATGAAGCAGATCGAAGCGGGGCGGCATTGGCTTCAGTGGATTTTCAACTTGATCAGGATGCACGGTCATTGGCGTAATGACTGCCGTTTTTGTAGCGTCGTCAGCCTGAAGCCGCGCAGGCAGGTGCGGAAAGGCATCACTTCACGACGTTCGATGCCTGTCCTTCCCAGCGCCGAGAGCGGTCGCTGCGGAGAGCCGATGTTTGTGCTCAAGAACCACCCGAAGTTGAACCTCTCTGATCTGATCAACGCTTTGGCTCCATCGGCAGCAGGTGTCTGCTTGTGACCTCTCCCAAATCATTGATCATCAGCTCGCCCTTCGAGCCGCCGACCCACCACTGGCGCCGCAAGAGCGACAGCAAGCTGGAACTCATCGAGGGGCGTCGGCCGGCGGGCTACGAGATTTTCGATACCCGCAACAACACGATCCGCAGCGTCGAGCTGGACCAAGTCAACCGTATCCGGGAGCGGGTCGATGCGTGGCGGGCGGCGGGCTATCCCGGCGTGACGTCGGTGACACGGCAGTTGCTGGGGCACTGGCAGGACGGCGAGATCAGCCGGCAGTACGCCTTCTACTTCTGCCAGCTCGAAGCCATCGAGACCTTGATCTGGCATGTCGAGGCACCCCCCGACTACAAGCAGGGGATCGCCGTGCCGGGCGATGGCGGCGCGTGGGAGCGCCTGTGCAGCAAGATGGCGACCGGTAGCGGCAAGACGACGGTGATGGCGATGATCATCACCTGGCAGGTGCTGAACGCGCTGACTTATCCGAAGCGCACGCGGGACTTTTCGCGGGCGGTGTTCGTCGTGGCGCCGGGCCTCACGGTGAAGGAGCGGCTGCAGGTGCTGCGGCCCGGGCACCCCGACAACTACTACGATGCCTTTGCCTTGTGCCCCAACGAGGGCCTGCGGCAGAAGCTGAACCAGGTCGAGATCCTGATCGAGAACTGGCACAACCTGATGCCGCTGAAGGAGCAGGACCGCTCGGTGGTGAAGAAGGGGGCGGAGAGCGACGAGGCTTATGTGCGCCGCGTGCTGGGCAGGCTCGCGACCTGCAAGGACATCATCGTCATCAACGACGAGGCCCACCACGCCTACCGCAAGCCCGCCGAGAGCAAGGTGAGCAAGCGGGACACGGAGGCGCTCGGCATCGACCTGGAAGAGGCGACGCGCTGGGTGGAGGGGCTGGACCGTATCCACCGGATGCGGCGCATCAGCCGCTGTTTCGACCTGTCGGCGACGCCCTTCGCGCCGACCGGCAAGACCAGCACCGAGGCGGCCTTGTTCGAGTGGGTGGTGTCGGATTTTGGCCTGTACGACGCGATCGAGGCCGGGTTGGTGAAGACGCCGCGGGTGGTGATCCGCGACAACGCGCTGCCGAACGCGCAGACCTACCGGAGCAAGCTCTATCACCTGTACCGCGAGCCGGAGGTGGCCGACGATCTGAACGCCCGGGGCGCGGCCCCCGAGCAGCCGTTGCCGCAGATCGTGCAGGAAGCCTATACCTTGCTGGGGGCGGACTGGCGCGAGACCTTGACGGCGTGGCGGGCCAACAATCACACCTCACCGCCGGTGATGCTGACGGTGTGCAATCGCACGGAGACGGCGGCGCGGATCGAGCATTATTTCCGCTCGGGGGATGCCCACTGGCCGGAGCTCCATGCGCCGGCGCACACCCTGCGCGTGGATTCCCGGGTGCTCGACAAGGCCGAGCTTGGCGAGACGGCGGCCAGCGACAAGGCCTACGAGGCGGTGCTGCAGGCGATCGTCGAGGCGGCGAACATCCTGCCGACGCGCAAGGCCGAGCTGCTGGCGCTCAAGAAGGAGGAGCTGCTGCGGGCGATCATCGACAATGTCGGCAAGCGGGGCACGGCCGGGCAGGACCTGCAGAATGTGATTTCGGTGGCGATGCTGTCCGAGGGCTGGGATGCCAAGAACGTGACTCACATCATGGGGCTGCGGGCGTTCACCAGCCAGCTGTTGTGCGAGCAGGTGATCGGGCGGGGCTTGCGCCGCGTCTCCTACGACACCGAGCCAGTGGTCTGCCCGGACGGCAGGGAGCGGATGCTGTTCAAGGCTGAGTACGTGAACGTGTTCGGTGTGCCGCTGTCGGTGTTCGAGGGCGGGGACGACGGTGGGCCGCCTCCACCGCCGCCCCGAAACAGCACGCAGATCGAGGCGATCAAGGATCGCAGCGAACTGGAAATCAGCTGGCCGAATGTGCTGCGCGTCGATGTGGTGGTGCGCTCGGAGTTGAAGGCCGATTGGTCGAAGGTGCCGGTGCTCAAGCTCGACCCGGCCAAGATCCATGTGAGCGCGGATCTGGCGCCGGCGCTGGGGGGCGCCGCGGAGCTCAGCAAGGCGGTGTCCATTGACCTGGAGAAGTTGCCGGAAGACTTCCGGCTGCAGCGGCTGCTCTTCGTCGCCGCGCGCAAGGCCTTTGCGGGGATGAAGCATGGTTTCACCGGCGGTCCGGAATATCTCGTTCAGCAACTGGTGCGGCTGGTGGAAGGGTTCTTTCTGTCGGATCGGCTCGACATTCCGTCCCTCTTCCATCAGGAGCCGCTGCGCAAGCGCATCCTGTTTGCGCTGTCGATCGACGTGATCGTGCAGCATGTGGTCGATCACCTGCAGCAGGTGAACGCCGAGCGGCTGGAGCCGGTGTTCGATAACGAGTTCCCGATCGGCTCGACCTGCAACATGCGCACTTGGTACACCACCAAGCCTTGTGTCGATACGGCCAAGTCACAGATCAGCCATGCAGTGGTTGACAGTACCTGGGAGGCCTATACGGTCAATCGGCTCGAGCAGTGCGCCGCGGTGGCGGCTTATGCCAAGAACGATCACCTGGGCTTCCAGATCTATTACCTGTGGCGCGGCAGCCGTCGCCGCTTCATTCCGGATTTCCTGATCGAACTGGCCAACGGCAAGCGCCTGGTCCTCGAGATCAAGGGGGAGGACTCCGACCAGAACCGCGTCAAGCGCATGGCGCTCGATGCCTGGGTGCGGGCGGTGAATGCGCGCGGGGGCTTCGGGACGTGGTGCTGGGATGTGGTGAAGGCCGAGCCTTCGAAGGTTGACGATGTCCTCGCGCATCACGGCCGCGATGCGGCCCCCTCGGGGCCGATCGGTGAGGGTGTTCTGTTGCCCGGGTAGGAGTCTGACGGATGTCGGGCCCGACATAGCGGTTGGTGTCTCTGAAATCAGCGCTCGAGCCCTGTGCTCTCCCGGGCCAGGCCGGGGTTACGGCAGCACGAAGCTGCTCTTCTCCTCCACCGCGGTTGCCGGGTCGTGCAGGGCCGCGATGTGGAAGCGGATCGGCTGGATGCCCCGGGCGGTGCTGTCGGCGGGCAGGGCGACGGTGAGGAGCACGGGGCGGATGCTGCCGCCGGCTACGTCGAACTCCCGTTCGCCAACGATCCCCAGGCCGGGCAGGCCGCTCACCTCCACGCGGAAGCGGCGCGGCGTCTCGTCGAGGTTCATCAGCTTGAGCGTGTAGGCGTTCTCGATGGTGCCGTCGGCGGTCTCCCGGTGCAGGGCGCCCCGGTCGCGCAGCACATCCACCCGCAGCAGCGAGCGGTCGGCGAGGGTCCAGGCGCACAGGCCGGCGAACACCAGCAGCAGGCTGGCGTAGGCCGCCACCCGGGGGCGCTGCCACAGGCCCCCGGGCGGGGTGTCGCCGGCGACCTCGGTTTCCGACATGAAGCGGATCAGCCCGGTCGGCTTGCCGACCTTGGCCATCACCTGGTCGCAGGCGTCGATGCACACCCCGCAGTTGATGCACTGGTATTGCAGGCCGTCGCGGATGTCGATGCCGGTGGGGCACACCTGCACGCAGATGCCGCAGTCGATGCAGTCCCCGCCGCTGCCGGACGGGCGCCCGGCGCTGCGGGGTTCGCCGCGCCGCGCGTCGTAGGCCACGTTGCGGGTGGTGGGGTCGAACATCACGCCCTGGAAGCGGGAGTAGGGGCACATGTGCTGGCACACGGCCTCCCGCGCCAGGCCCGCCTGAACATAAGTGAAGGCGCCGTAGAAGATCAGCCAGAAGGCCTCCCAGGGGCCGACGCTCCAGCTCGGCAGGGTGGCCAGCAGCTCGCGGATGGGGGTGAAGTAGCCGACGAAGGTGATCCCCGTCCACGCCGAGAACAGCAGCCACAGGCCGTGCTTGGTGGCCTTGAGGGCCAGCTTGCGGGGCCCCAGGGGGGCTTGGTCGAGCTTGAGGCGGTCGAGGTGGTCGCCCTCCACCTTGGCCTCGATCCAGGTGAAGATGGAGGTGTACACCGTCTGGGGGCAGGCGAAGCCGCAGAACAGGCGCCCGGCGAGGGCGGTCACGAAGAACAGGGCGGTGGCCGCCAGGATCAGCACGAAGGCCATCAACAGGGCGTCCTGGGGCCACAGGACCAGGCCGAAGAGGTAGAGCTTCTCGTGGGCGATGTCGAGCAGCACCGCCTGCCGCGCAACGCCGCCGGTGTCCCAGCTCAGCCAGCAGGTGCCGAAGAAGATCAGCTGGGTGAGCCAGACCATGGCCCAGCGCAGGGTGGTGAAGCGGCCCGCGCTGGCCTTGGCGTGGATCTTGCCCTTCTTTCGATACAGCTCCAGCTTGGCTTCACGCACCTTGCTCACGGGTTTGCCCATTGCGGTTTCCTTCCGGTCACGGTGCCGGGGGCGAAGGCCCCGGCAAACATGGGAGCGGAGTAAACCACCCGGCCGCAAACGAAAACAGATTCAGATTTTGTGGTTTGTAATAGGAACAGATGGCCGGCTGCCGGCCATCACAGCTGCCCGGCGATCAGCGCCCCCAGGGTGGCCATCGCCGCTTCCAGGCGCTTCGGGTCGGGGTGGCCGAAGTTGAGGCGCAGGTGGTGGCGGAACGCCCGCGTGGCCGAAAAGATCGGCCCCGGGGCGATGCTGATGCCGCGCGCCAGCGCCTCCTGATGCAGGCGCAGGGTGTCGACCCGGGCCGGGAGCTCCAGCCACGTGAAGTAGCCGCCCTGGGGGCGCGCCAGCCGGGTGCCGGGCGGGAAGTGCCGCTCGACGGCCCGTGCCAGCTCCGCCTCCTGCTGCACGAGGGTCTGGCGCAGGCGCCGCAGGTGATTCTCGAAGCCGCCCTGGCGGAGGTAGTCGGCCAGCGCGATCTGCACCGGGATGGTCGTGGCGAGGCTGAAGGACAGCTTCTGGCGCTGGATGCGGCCGGCGTAGCGCCCGGCGGCCACCCAGCCGACCCGGTAGCCCGGCGCCAGGCACTTGGAGAACGAGGAGACGTGCATCACCAGCCCGGTCTTGTCCTCGGCCTTGCTGCACAGCGGTGCCTGCTGGCCAAAGTACAGCTCGGCATACACGTCGTCCTCGATCAGCGGCACGTCGTGGCGACGCAGCAGCGCCAGCAGCGCCCGCTTGTCGTCGTCCGACAGGCGGCTGCCGGTGGGGTTGGCAAAGTTGAGCATCAGCAGGCAGGCCTTGATCGGGTGCCGCCGCAGCGCCTCTTCCAGCGCCGGCAGGCTGACGCCGTGGCGGGGGTGGCTGGGGATTTCGATGACCTTGAGGCCCAGCCGCTCACTCGCCTGCAGGCCGGCGTAGAAGGTGGGCGACTCGATGGCGATCAGGTCGCCGGGCTGGGTGACGGCCTGCAGGCACAGGTTGAGCCCCTCCATCGCGCCGGAGGTGATGACGATCTCCTGCGGCGAGACGCTTGCCCCCTGGGCTAGGTAGCGCAGGGCCAGCTGCCGCCGCAGTGCCTCGTTGCCCGGCGGCAGGTCGGTGACGGTGGCCAGGGGGTTGAAGCGCCGCGCCGCGCCGGCCAGAAAGCGCCCGAGCTTGTCGAGCGGATACAGATAGGGGCTGGGGAAGCTGGAGCCCAGCGGCACCACCGACGGGTCGCGCACGCTGTCGAGGATCTGGAAGATGAAGTCGCTCACCTGCAGCTGCGTCGAACCGCCGGCGGGGTGGCTCATCTCCGGCTCGGGCAGGCGCGGGTCGAGGCGGGCGCGCACGAAGTAGCCGGAGCGGGGGCGGGCTTCGATCAGCCCGCGGCTCTCCAGCAGGTAGTAGGCCTGGGTCACCGTGACCGGGCTGATGGCGTGGATGCGGCAGGCCTGGCGCACCGAGGGCAGCCGCTCGCCCGGGCGGAGGAGGCCATCCGCAATCAGCCTGGCGGTGTGTTCGGCGAGTTCCTGGTAGCGGCTCATGGCGGGATGTTAACAGGGGAAACCCGCAGCGGCGCGCGGGCGTCCGCCCGGCTTGCCTCGATTTCCCGGCATCCCCCGTCTAGACTCGAAGTGTTATCGAAGAAGCATGCAGCGGGAGGCGGCGATGAAGCGGGCGGCGGTATTGATCGGGGTTAACCGTGTCAAGGGCCTGCCGGCGCTCAACGACGCCGTGCGCGGCGCGGCGAGGATGCGGGAGTGGGCGCTGGCCCAGGGGTTTGCGCCGGAGCGGGTCCGGCTCGTCACCGACAAGGCCGGGGAGGTGACGGTGCAGGACGTCCGCCGGTGCATCGGCGAGCTGCTCGACCCGATGGCGGGGGTCGAACAGCTGCTGATCTACTTTGCCGGCCATGGGCTCAACATCAACTACGGCGAATACTGGCTGCTCACCGGCGGCATCGAGTGGCCGGCGGAGTCGGTGGATGTGGCGCGCAGCGCGGTGCTCGCCCGCTATTGCAGCGTGCCCCACGTGGTGTTCATCTCGGATGCCTGCCGCACTGCCGCGGTGGGGGTGCAGCAGCAGTTCATCACCGGCTCGCCGATCTTCCCCGGCGTGGCGGGGGGCGGCGTCGAGAAGGCGGTGGACCAGTTCTTCGCGTGCACCCTGGGCAATCCGGCCCTGGAGGTCCAGGCCCAGAGCGTCGACAACGCGGCCGGCTTCACCGCCCTGTACACCGAGGCGCTGCTGGAGGTGCTGGGGGGCGGCGAGCCGACCATCATCGAGGTCGCCAACGACGGCGAGAGCCCCGACGGGGTGATCCGGCCGTGGCCGCTCAAGCGCAGCCTGCGCGAACGGGTCAGCCGCCGGCTGATCGAGCTGAACCTCCCGACCCGCGCTTTCCAGACGCCGGACGCGCGGATCACCTCGGAGCCCGATGTGGCCTGGCTCGCCCGGCTGGCGCCTCCGCCGCCCGCGCCTGCGCCGCGCGGCGGGGTGTTCTTCAGCCTTCCCCGCGGGGCCGGCGGCTGGCCTGACGCGCCTCGCGGCGAGGCGCGGGAGCTTGCCAGCGCCCCCGGGCTGCCCGTCAGCCTGCCCGAGTGGGTCGATGGCGCCCTCGACGCGATCCTCGAGCGGCGGCCTCCGCTGGCTTCCGACACCCTGCCCGACGGGGCGCTGGCCATCACCGACGAGGCCGAGCGCCGGGCCGGGGAGTTCGGCCCCCGGCATTTCGAGACCCGCTGCGGCATCAAGCTGCGCGGTGCGCAGGCGGTGCATGCGCTGTGCCCGGGCACCCGCATCGAGTGGGCCGAGCCGGGCGAGGTGCTGCGGGCTTATCCCCGGTCCGATCAGGCCGGCGACCGGGTGCTGCTGGTGCTGGCGGACGGGTCGGCGGTGGTGGTGCCGCTGCTGCCCGAGTTCATCGCCGAGCTGGGTTTCGAGAACGGCGAGTGGGTGAATCTGGCCTACGAGCCCTCCGACAACTCGCCCTTCCACCCCCCCGACCCGGCCCGCCGGGCCCACCGGCGCGAGCTGCGGGAGTTCGTTGCGGCGGCGGTGGAGCGGGGGGTCTTCCAGCCGGACCGGGAGACCCTCGAGGCGCTGGTCGCGCTGCTGCTCGACGACCCGGTGCCCGACCCGGTGCTGCTGCTCTTTCTGGCCTACGCCCTCGACGACGCGGGGCTGGTGTCGCGCCTCCGCGAACTCGTGGCGCTGACCCGCGCCCGGGGTGTGGCGCCCCTCTTCGATGTGGCCCTGCTGGCCCACCGCCCGGGCGAGCCCCTCGACGCGCTGCTGGCCTGCCCGCCGGGCATGCCGCTCCTCGCCCGGGGCTGGGCGGGCCTCGCGGCCCGCGGGGTGGATCTGCCCGACGACCTGGCCGGCCTGGCGCAGCGCCGCCTGCCTACCCTGTGGACCTGCTTCAACGCCGAAGCCGGGGCCATGCTGCTGCAACATTTCTCGCCGATGGAGGCTTGCCATGCGTGATCTGGTTTTTGTCCACGGACGTGCCCAGGAGAAGAAGGATTCAAAGGCCCTCAAGGAGGAATGGATCACCGACTGGGAGGCGGGCCTTGCGTTGAGCGGCCTGAGCCTGCCGCTGCCCCGCGAGCGCATCCATTTTCCGTACTACGGCGACACCCTCGACCAGCTGGTGGCGGGCAAGTCGCCCGACGAGGCCGCCCGGATCGTCATCCGTGGCGCGGCGCCCGATGCGGCGGGGGATCTCGGGGCCGAGGAGAAGGCCTTCATCGAGGCGGCCCTGCTGGAGATGGTGGCGCGCTTCGAGGCCGACCCCGACCTCGCGGTGCAGCGGGCGCTGCCGGCCGGCCGGCTCGTCGAGCGGGGCGTGCTCAACTGGGAGTGGGTGCAGGGCATCCTGAAGGTGCTCGACCGGCATGTGCCCGGTGCGAGCGGCGCCAGCGTGGCGCTGGCCACCCGGGATGTCTTCCAGTACCTCACCAACGACGGCATCCGCGGCGTGATCGAGGCCGGCACGGCGGCGGCGATGCCGACGGACCGGGAAACGGTGGTGGTGTCCCATTCATTGGGGACGGTGGTGGCCTACAACCTGCTGCGCCTGAACGGCCAGCAGAAGGGCTGGAAGGTGCCGCTGTTCGTGACCCTCGGGTCGCCGCTGGCGGTCACGGTGATCAAGCAGAAGCTGGCCGGCATCAAGCCGATCGGCTTTCCGCGCTGCGCGGCGGCCTGGTTCAACGCGATGGACGAGCGCGACGTGGTCTCGCTCTACCCGCTCGACACCCGGAACTTCCCGCTCACCCCGGCGATAGACAACAAGGTCAACGTCCACAACAAGACGTCCAACGCCCACGGCATCTCGGGCTATCTGGGCGACAGGGAGGTGGCGAAGCGGATCCACGACGCGCTCACCGCGCCGTGAGCGGATGCCGCGTCAGCCCCCCCGCAGCCATTTGCGGCTGCTCTGGGTTTCGAGCAGATCCTGGGCGCTGGCGAGGCCCTGGTGGCGGGCGCGGGTGAGGGCGACCTGGTGGAGCTGGGCCACCGCGTAGGCTTCGAGGAGGGCGTCGCGGGGGGCGAGGCGGTCGATGCCGAAGGCGCTGAGCCAGGCGTCCATGCGAGCCTGGCCGCCGATCCGCTCAGGGTAGAGGCTGGGGAGCAGCACCATCAGGTCGAGCCATTCCAGCGCCGGCTGGCTGCCGAGGTGCTGGTCGAAGGCGCGGGCGAGGGTGCCCTGGTTGAAGGGAGCGTTGAAGACGACCACCGGGGCCCGGGCGATGAAGCGCAGCAGGCCGACCAGGGCGTCGGCCGGCTGCTCGCCGAGCCGCGCGTGCCAGGCGTCGCCCGGGTGGATCAGGCCGCGGTTGATGGCCACCGCGCCCACCGCCAGCAGGCGCTGGCCGGCGCCGTCGGCGGGGCCGGTCTCGGTGTTGACCACCACGTAGCGGGTCTCGTAGTGGGAGCGGGTGAGATCGGGTGCCGGCAGGCCGGCGACGAGGTCGAGGCCGGCCTGCTGCTCGGGGCTGAGGCCCGGGCCGCCGCCGGGCAGGAATCGGGAGAGCCAGTTCATGAGATTTGGTAGTCGAGCTTGAGGCGGAGCTGGATCTTGCGGGCCTGCCGGAAGGCCTCTTTAAGGATGCGCCGGTCGAGCTCGTTGAGGTTGTCGGGCTTGACCCGGTTGTCGCCGGGGGCGCCGTGGTCGGTGTCGAGGTGCTGGTGGCGCAGGCGCAGCAGCTGGATGAAGTGGAAGCCGTCGGCCATCGCGGCGAGCTCTTCGGCCGGCATGCCGATGCGCGAGCCGCCCTGGCGCAGGCGCTGAACGGTGCTGGTGGCCTCGACGCCGGTGCGCAGCGCGAGCACGCGGGCGGCATCCACGAACAGGCGGGCGCCGAACTTTTTGAGGTCGATGGTGCCGGGGTGCTTGGGGTCGTCGTCGGTGACGAAGTCGCGGATCTTGCCCAGAGGCGGCGCCACGTCGAGGGCGTTGGTGGCCATCGCCTTCAGGAAGGCCGGGTTGCCGCCGGTGAGGGCGAGCAGCCAGTGGCGCAGCTGGTGCGCGACCTTCTCGTCGCCGTAGAGCACCCGGAAGTCGAAGAAGATGGTGGCGTTGAGCAGGGCCTCGGGGTGGGGCTCGCGGATCCAGGAGCTGAACTTCTCGCGCCATTCGTCGACGGTGAGGCACAGCTCGGGGTTGCTGGCCATGATGTTGCCCTCGCACAGCGGGAAGCCGCAGGCGGCGAGGTCGTTGTTGACGTCCCTGGCGAACTCCAGGAGGCGCAGCTTGAGGGGCTCCTTGTCGGCCCACTCGGGCAGCACGTAGATGATGCCGTTATCCTGGTCGGTGGACAGGGTCTGCTCGTGGCGGCCCTCGGAGCCGAAGGCGAGCCAGGCGTATTCGATGCCGTAGAGGTCGTGGCGGTCGAGGTTGAGCTCGAGGATGCGGCGGGTGAGGGCGTCGTTGAGGGCCGAGATGAACTGGGTGAGCTGCTCGGCGCCGATGCCCTGGGCAAGCAGGTTGAGGGCCAGCTGGCGGATGTCGCGGCTGGCACGCTGGAGGGCCTCGATGTCGGCGGCGCTCTCGATGCCGGAGCGGATCTGGCGCAGGCCGATGCGCTGCAGCGCGAACAGGTCGCGCTCGGATACCACCCCCTTCAGCCGGTCTTCGGAATCGACCACCAGGATGTGGCGCACGCCGTGGGTGGCCATCTCGAGGGCGGCGTCGTAGGCGGTGGCGCTGCCGCTGAGGGTGTGGGGCGGGGTGGTCATGACCTCGGCGATGGGGCGGGCGAGGTCGTAGCCGGTGAGCACGATGCGCTTGAGGATGTCGCTCTGGGTGAGCACGCCGACGGGCTTGCCGTCGTCGTCGGCGACGGCCATGCAGCCGACGCTGGCCTCGGCCATCTTCTCGAGGGCGGCACGGGTGGCCAGGGTGGGGCTCACGTACACCGGCGCCTTCTTGACGAGGTTGGCCAGCGAGGTGGTCATCGTCTGCTGCTCGGTGGCGCGCTGGGCGAACTGCACCTGCAGTTGCTCCCGCGACTGGCTCATCAGGCTGGCGATGTAGCGGGTGCAGAAGATCTGGAAGCTCGGGCTGAGCTCCTGAAGGCGCAGGAAGTCGGCGGCGGGCAGCTGGAAGCAGTAGGTGTCCTCGACCGCCACGTGGCTGTTGGTGGAGGGCCGGCCGGCCGAGATCGCGCCGATCGGGAAGCCCTCGCCGGGTCCGAGGGTGAGGGTGGAATACTCGGTGACCGACACCGCGCCGGCCTGGCGGGCCTGCACCTTGCCCCGGTAAACAATATAGAAGAAGCGCGGCGGGCCGTCTTCGGGCACCAGGATTTCCGATTCGGCCGGGTAGAAGCCTGTGGACATCCGCTCGCCCAGGAAACGCAGGGCTTCGGGCTCCATCCGGTCGAACGGGGCGTGGCGGCGCAGGAAGTCGAGGTGGGTGCGGATCAGGGTGTCGGAGGCGGTGGTGTCCATGGGCGGCACGGGGCAGCGGGCAAAACCCCGAATCTACTCCGAAGGTGCCCTAATGTCATGATCTTGCGCAATAAAACCCGCTTTTTCGGGGGGTGTGGCGGGGGCTTTGCAAACTTTGCCACGGTCGCCGCGGGGGCGCCGGCTCGGCTACAATCGGGCGCCCTTCATTGCCAGGATCCGCCATGACCGAGGCCCTGCTGCCCACCGTCGAAGTCCTCACCGGGCCCGCCCCGACCCACGCCGTGATCTGGCTGCACGGGCTGGGGGCCGATGGCCACGATTTCGAGCCGGTGGTGGACGAGTTCGACGCGGCCCGCCTGCCGCCGACCCGCTTCGTCTTTCCCCACGCGCCCAAGCGGGCGGTGACGATCAACGGCGGTTATGTGATGCGGGCCTGGTTCGACATCTATTCGCGCAACTACGGCAACCGCGCCGAGGACGGCGAGGGCACCGACGCTTCGGCGGCCCAGGTGGAGGCTCTCATCACCCGCGAGAACGCCCGCGGCATCCCCGACGAGCGCATCGTGCTGGCGGGCTTCTCCCAGGGCGGTTCGATCGCCCTGCACACCGGGCTGCGCCACCCGCGCCGGCTGGCGGGGATCATGGCCCTGTCCACCTTCATGCCGCTGGTCGAGCGCTTCGCCGGCGAGGCCCACGCGGCCAACCGGGACGTGCCGATCTTCATGGCCCACGGCCAGGGTGATTCGGTGATCCCCCATGCGTTCGCGCAGCAGTCGGCCGAGCTGCTGCGGGCCGCCGGCTATCCGCTGGAGTGGCGCAGCTACCCGATGGAGCACTCCTTGTGCCTGCCGGAAGTGCGTGACATCGAGGACTGGCTGGCCAGGGTGCTGGCGGCCTGAGCCGGCCCGCTCGGGTTTCAGGCGGTGCCGGGGCGGCGCTTCAGCAGGTTGTTGCCGATGAAGCTCAGCACCGTCTCGCCGCGCTGGTTCTCGGCCTGGTAGCGCAACCGGGCGATGCCGCGGTCGGGCTTGGATTTGGAGGGGCGCACCTCCAGCACCTCGACGACGCTCCGCAGGGTGTCGCCGGGGCGCACCGGGGCCAGCCAGCGCAGCTCGTCGAGGCCCGGCGAGCCGATGCTCGACTCGGCAAAGATGCCGCTCTGGATGAACAGCCGGAAGCACACCGCGATCGACTGGAAGCCGCTGGCGATCAGCCCGCCATAGGGCGACTCGGCCGCCGCGTTGGCGTCGAGGTGGAAGGGCTGCGGGTCGTAGCGGAAGGCGAAGTCGATGATCTCGGCCTCGGTGAGGGTCAGGCCGCCGCTCACGAAGCGGTCGCCGGGCTTGAGGTCGTCGAGGTATCGGGTGTCCATGGGGTGTCTCCTCGGTTTGGAATCGGGCTGAGGCCGGGATGTTAGCCGATCCGCCGGCCGGCGCCTGAATGGGGTGGTCGGGCGGCTCTTCTTGATGCCTGGCCGACAGCTTTAATGGCACCGCGCCGTTTGCTGCCCTGGCGACCCGGGCCCGGCAGGAGGCGGAGCGGCGTCACCTTCCCGAAGGCCCCGGCGGAGCGGGCCGGAGAGCCGCGGATCGCCGAGATCCGGCGCGCCTGGCGCGAGCGCTGAGACGTCGCCCGCCGCCGCTCAGGGGCGAGGCTGGGCGACGAGCACCGCCTCGCACACCTTCAGCCAGGCCCGGGCGGCGTGGGACATGTAGCGCTCGGCGGACCACACCAGCGCCACGTCCCACGCGAAGGCCGGGTCGGCGAGGGGGCGCACGGCCAGCTCCGGCCCCAGGTTGAGCCGCGCCAGCAGCGGCGCCGGCATCAGCGTGCTGCCCAGGCCGGCGGCGGCCATCGCCACCAGAAAATCCCACTGGCCGCTGCGGGCGGCGATGCGCGGCGCGAAGTGGGCGTCGCCGAAGGCCTCGCGGATCCGCCGGGTCAGCGAGAAGTCGTCCTCCAGCAGGATCAGCGCCTCGTCGCGCAGGGCCGCCAGGCTCACCGGGCCCGGGCCCTGCGCCCAGGCGGCGTGGCGCGGGCCGATCACCAGCAGCGGGTAGCGGCCGAAGCTGCGGGTGGCGAGGCCGAGGCCCGGGGCGACCGGGAGCAGGGTGGCGCCCACTTCGAGCTCGCCGTTCGCCACCCGCTGTTCGATCAGCTGCCCGCCGGCTTCCTGGAGGGTCAGGCGGATGCCCGGGTGGCGCTCCCGGAAGTGCTTCACCACCGGCGGGAAGAGCTGATTCACCATCGGCGGCATGCCCACCGTCAGCTCGCCGCGGGCGAGTTCGGTGAGGTCGGCCACCTCGCGGCTCAGCCGGCGCACCCCGTCGAGGGTCTCCTGGCCGCGCTCGAAAACCACCCGGCCCACGTCGGTGAGGCGCAGCTGGCGCCCGTCGCGGATCAGCAGCGGCTGGCCGATCTCGTCCTCGAGCTGGCGGACCATCTTGCTCACCGTCGACTGGGTGACGTGGAGCGCGTCGGCCGCCTGGGTGAAGCTGTTGTGGCGGACGGTCTCGATGAAATAACGGAGGGCGCGCAGGTCCATGGGTTTGCATGAAAAAAACGACTTGATGGTAGTAGTTTAAGTCATGAAGCGCATCTTTCGTCGCGCCTATACTCGCGCCGATGCGCCCGCGGAGGCGCGCCACGCACAACAGAGGAACGGAGAAAAAGCATGCCCATGGATCGTATTCGCCTGCCCCGCCTGCGGGACCGCATCATGTCGCCGGAGGCCGCCGCCGAGCTGTTCGCCGACGGGATGACCGTCGGGATGAGCGGCTTCACGCGGGCCGGCGACTGCAAGGCGGTGCCCTTCGCGCTGGCCGAGCGGGCCGCCCGGGAGCCGCTGTCGATCACCCTGATGACCGGTGCGTCGCTGGGCAACGACATCGACAAGGTGCTGACCGAGGCCAACGTGATCCGCCGCCGCATCCCGTTCCAGTCGGACCCGACCCTGCGCCGCAAGATCAACGCCGGCGAGGTGATGTTCATCGACCAGCACCTCTCGGAGACCGTCGAGCAGCTGCGCGCCGGCCAGATCGCGCCGGTGGACATCGCGGTGGTCGAGGCCACGGCGATCACCGAGAACGGCGGCATCGTGCCGACCACCTCGGTGGGCAACTCGGCGAGCTTCGCGGTGCTGGCCAAGAAGATCATCGTCGAGATCAACCTGACGATGCCCGAGGGCCTCGAGGGCCTGCACGACATCTACATCCCCACCTACCGGCCGCACCGCCTGCCGATCCCGCTGATCTCGCCGGACCAGCGCATCGGCCTACCCTTCATCCCCGTCGACCCGGAGAAGATCGTCGCGATCGTGGTCACCCAGAAGGCCGACAGCCCGTCCAACGTGCTGCCGCCGGACGCCGAGACGCGGGCCATCGCCGGCCACCTCAATGAATTCCTGGCCCACGAGGTGAAGGCCGGGCGCCTGTCGCCGGCGCTGCAGCCGCTGCAGGCGGGCATCGGCACCATCGCCAACGCGGTGCTCCACGGCATGCTGGATTCGCCCTTCCACGACCTGCGGATGTACTCGGAAGTGCTGCAGGACAGCACCATCGAGCTGATCGATGCCGGCCGCCTGAGCTTCGCGTCGGCCTCGTCGATCACCCTGTCGAAGGACACCTACGAGCGCGTGCTGGGCGACATCGAGCGCTACAAGCGGAGCCTGGTGCTGCGCCCCCAGGAAATCAGCAACCACCCGGAGGTGATCCGCCGGCTGGGCCTGATCACCATCAACACCGCGCTGGAGGTGGACATCTACGGCAACGTGAACTCCACCCACGTGGGCGGCACCCACATGATGAACGGCATCGGCGGCTCGGGGGATTTCGCCCGCAACGCCCACCTGTCGGTGTTCGTCACCAAGGCCGCGGCCAAGGGCGGGGCGATCTCGAGCGTGGTGCCGATGGTCTCCCACGTGGACCACACCGAGCACGACACCGACATCTTCGTGACCGAGCACGGCCTCGCCGACCTGCGCGGGCTGGCCCCGCGGGAGCGGGCGCGGCAGGTCATCTACAACTGCTCCGAGCCGGTGTATCGCGACATGCTGTGGGATTACTTCCAGCGCGCCAGCCGTCGCGGCGGCCACACGCCGCACCTGCTGCAGGAGGCCTTTGCGTGGCACCTGCGCTTCGAACGCACCGGCTCGATGCTGGAGCATCAGCCGGACGAGGCGCCGGCCCAGGCCGTGCCGGCCTGAGCCCCGAACCGGAGCGCGCCCAGGCCGCGCTCCCGTCCGCCCCGGTGTCGACAGCGCCCTTCGAGCCGGAGCGGGTTTCAAGCCTGGTCCCTGCCGGGCAAGCCGCCGCGTTACACGGGTAACCCCCCGGGTAAGCGGCGCCCGCCGCAGGCCCGGACCCGCACCATCGGCAGGCCGTCTTCCATGTGGCCGATCACCCCCGCCTCCAAAAAACCGCCCTGGCGGAAGACCTCCAGCACGTGGGGCACCGACGCCTTGTCGCAGGCTACCAGCAGGCCGCCGCTGGTCTGGGCGTCGGCCATCACGCTGCGCTGCCATTCCTCCACGCCTTCCTCGAAGCTCACCGACGGCCCGTAGCTGGCCAGGTTGCGGCCGATCGCGCCAGGGCCGATGCCCTGTTTGGCGAAGCCGACCGCGGCCGGCATCACCGGCAGCAGCGACGCCGACACGTTGGCGGCCAGGCCGGCGCCGCGGCACACCTCGAGCAGGTGGCCGAGCAGGCCGAAGCCGGTGACGTCGGTGAGGGCATGCACGCCGGGCAGCGCCGCCAGCGCCGGCCCGACCTTGTTGAGGCGGGTCGTGGCGGCGATCATCTGGGCGTAGCCTTCGTCGCCCAGCACGCCCTTCTTCATGGCCGAGCCGAGGATGCCTACGCCCAGCGGCTTGCCGAGGATCAGCACGTCGCCGCGCCGGGCGTCGCGGTTGCGCTTGATCACGTCCGGGTGGGCGAGGCCGAGGGCCACCAGGCCGTAGATCGGCTCCGGGGAGTCGATGCTGTGGCCACCGGCCACCGGGATGCCGGCCTCCGCACACACGCTGGCGCCGCCTTCGAGGATGCGGCCGATGGCCGACACCGGCAGCTTGCCCACCGGCATGCCGACGATGGCCAGCGCCATGATCGGGGTGCCGCCCATCGCGTAGACGTCGGAGAGGGCGTTGGTGGCGGCGATGCGCCCGAAGTCGAAGGGGTCGTCGACGATGGGCATGAAGAAGTCGGTGGTGGCGATCAGGGCCTGCTGGTCGTTGAGCTTCCAGACGGCGGCGTCGTCGGAGGTCTCGGTGCCCACCAGCAGGTTGGCGAAGGGCTGGGCCGCCGGCATGTGGGCGAGCATTTCGGACAGCGCGGCGGGGGCGATTTTGCAGCCGCATCCGCCCCCGTGAGACAATTCGGTGAGTCGCAGAGGTGCTTCGGTCATCTCGGTTTTTCCTGTTCAATCAATCGGTTCAAACGTGTCTGCCCATCCCGCCCCTTTTTCTGTCGGTCTCGACCGGCTCGACGAATTCGACACCATCATCGATGTCCGCTCGCCGGCAGAGTTTGCCGAAGACCATATCCCCGGGGCGATCAACTGCCCGGTGCTCGATAACGAGGAGCGCATCCGGGTCGGAACCCTCTACAAGCAGGTGTCGCCCTTCGAGGCGCGCAAAGTGGGGGCGGCGCTGGTGTCGCGCAACATCGCGCGGCACATCGAGACGCATTTTCTCAGCAAGCCGAAGGGCTGGAAACCTCTGATTTACTGCTGGCGCGGCGGCCAGCGCAGCGGCTCGATGACGGTGGTGCTCGGCCAGATCGGCTGGCAGGCACGGCGGCTCGACGGCGGCTACAAGGCGTTCCGCCAGCGGGTGCTCGACGAGCTCGAAGCGCTGCCCGAGGCGCTGCGTTTCAACATCCTGTGCGGGCCCACCGGCAGCGCCAAGACGGCCCTGCTCGATGCCCTCGCGGCGGAGGGCGCCCAGGTGCTCGACCTCGAGGGCCTGGCCTGCCACCGCGGCTCGGTGCTGGGCGGCGCGCCCGACGGCGTCCAGCCGGGCCAGAAGGCCTTCGAGACGCGGCTGTGGGCGGCCCTGCGCGGCTTCGACCCGGCGCGTCCGGTGTGGGCCGAGTCCGAGAGCCGGCGCGTCGGGCGGCTGCATGTGCCGGGGGGGCTCTTCGAGCGCCTGCGCGACGGCGACTGCACCCTTGTCCAGGCGCCGCTGGCGGCGCGGGTGGAGCACCTGCTCGAGCGCTACACCGACCTCATCGCCGATCCGGCCGCCTTCAACGCCAAGCTGGAGCGCCTGGTGGGCCAGCACGGCCATGAGCGGGTGCAGGGCTGGCAGGCGATGGTGGCCGCCGGCGCGTGGCGCCAGCTGGCAGAGGAACTGGTGAGCCAGCACTACGACCCGGCCTACCGGCGCGGCGGGGAGGGCTTGTATCGCCGCCTGGGGGACGCCCGCGCGCTGCCCCTCGCGACGCTGGATGCGGCCAGCCTGGCCGTGGCCGCGCGGGCGCTGGCCGCACCGGTGGGGTAATCGCGCCGGGGCCGCGCCGGGTTGGCGATGGCCCGGCTTGTCCCGGCGCCGGCCCGGGGTGATGGCCGGGCTGGGGCGGCGGCCTTACAGCACCTCGGCCGCGTGGTCGGCGAGGCGCGAGCGCTCGCCCCGCTGCAGGGTGATGTGGCCCGAGTGGGGCCAGCCCTTGAAGCGGTCGACAACATAGGTGAGGCCCGACGAGCCCTCGGTGAGGTAGGGCGTGTCGATCTGCGCGATGTTGCCCAGGCACACCACCTTGGTGCCGGGGCCGGCGCGGGTGATCAGGGTCTTCATCTGCTTGGGCGTGAGGTTCTGGGCCTCGTCGATGATCAGGAACTTGTTGATGAAGGTGCGCCCGCGCATGAAGTTGAGCGACTTCACCTTGATGCGGCTGCGGATCAGGTCGCGGGTGGCGGCGCGGCCCCATTCGCCGCCTTCGCCGGTGCTGCCGTTGAGCACGTCGAGGTTGTCCTCGAGGGCGCCCATCCAGGGGGCCATCTTTTCTTCCTCGGTGCCCGGCAGGAAGCCGATGTCCTCGCCCACCGGCACGGTGACGCGGGTCATGATGATCTCGGAGTAGCGCTTGGTCTCGAGCACCTGGGTCAGGCTGGCGGCCAGCGTGAGCAGGGTCTTGCCGGTGCCGGCCTGGCCGAGCAGGGTGACGAAGTCGATCTCCGGGTTCATCAGCAGGTTGAGGGCGAAGTTCTGCTCCCGGTTGCGGGCGGTGATGCCCCACACGTTGTTCTTGGTGTGGGAGTAGTCGATGAGGGTCTCGAGGGTGACGCTGCGCCCGGCCTTCTCCTTGACCCACGCCAGCAGCGGCTGCTCGCCGTTCTGGAAGACGAACTCGTTGATCAGCAGGTCGGCGGTGCCGGGGCCCTTGAGCTTGTAGTAGGTGCGGCCTTCCTGCTTCCAGGACTCCATGTCCTTGCCGTTGGCCTCCCAGAAGGCGCTGTCGATCTCCTGGGTGCCGGTGTACAGCAGGTCGGTGTCCTCGAGCACCTTGTCGTTGTAGTAGTCCTGCGCGGCGAGGCCCAGCGCGCGGGCCTTGATGCGCATGTTGATGTCCTTGGTGACGAGGATCACCTGGCGCTTGCGCTCGAACTTCTCGAAGAGATGCATCACCACCGCGAGGATCTGGTTGTCGCCCTTCACGGTGGGCAGCGCGGCGGGGAGCTTGATGTCGATCAGCTCGGTCTGCAGGAACAGCCGCCCGCTGGCCAGCTCCGACGATGGACCGACGAGGCTGATGCCGGCCTCGATGCCCTCGGGGCAGGCGTTGACGATCTCATCGAGGGTGCGGCTCGCCTGGCGGGCGTTGCGGGCGACTTCCGACATGCCCTTCTTGTTGGAGTCGAGCTCTTCGAGGGTCATCATCGGCACGAAGATGTCGTGCTCCTCGAAGCGGAACAGGCTGGTGGGGTCGTGCATCAGCACGTTGGTGTCGAGGACGAACAGCTTGGTGGCGGGGAGCTTGGACTTCGCGGTGCGTCGGGTGGCCATGATGGTCTCGCTGCTGTCGGGGGAAGGGGGCTTGCCGTACGGTTTCAGAGGCTCTGCACGTAGTCCAGCACTTCCTGGGCGTGGCCGGGCACCTTCACGCCGCGCCACTCGCGCCGCAGCACACCGTCGGCGTCGATGACGAAGGTGCTGCGCTCGATGCCCCGCACCTGCTTGCCGTACATGTTTTTGAGCTTCATCACGCCGTAGAGGTTGCAGGCGGTCTCGTCCGGGTCTGACACCAGGCTGAACGGCAGGGCCTGCTTGGCACAGAAGTTTTCGTGGGACTTGATGCTGTCGCGGGAGATGCCCAGCACCACCGCGCCGGCGGCGATGAAGGCGTCGTGGAGGTCGCGGAAGTTCTGGCTCTCGGTGGTGCAGCCGGGGGTGCTGTCCTTCGGGTAGAAATACAGCACCACCTTCTTGCCGCGCAGGGACGACAGGCTGAAGGCGGGGTTGCCGGTGGCGGGAAGGGTGAAGTCGGGTGCGGCCTGGTCGAGCATGGTCTCTCCGTGGGTTGGGGTTGTACCCCGGGAGCCTAACCGCACGCCGCCGGGCTGGCAATCGGGCCCGCGCCCGGCGGCCGGCGTTCAGGCCGGGTCGAAGACCAGCGCGGCGGCCACGTTGCGGTGCTCGGCCACCAGGATGTTGTAGGTGCGGCAGGCGGAGCCGAGGTCCATCACCTCGAGACCGATGCCGGCCTCGACCAGGGCGCGCATCAGCCGCGGCTGGGGGAAGCGCTGGCGCATCCCGGTGCCGAGGATCAGGATCTCGCAGCCCAGGCCCGCCAGGCGGGCGAAGGCGGCTTCGTCGAGGCTGTCGAAACCGCCGGTGTGCCAGTCGGCGTCGATGCGCTCGGGCATCACGACGAGGGGGCTTTCGTAGCGGGTCTCGCCGACCTGCACGTGATGGGCGTCGTAGCGGGTGATGGTGTTGTATTGGGCGCTCTTGTCGAGGTGGAGTTTCATCGTGGCGGCTCTCGGGGGCTGGCGGTTGGGAGGCTCGCCCGGGCCGGCGGCTGATTTGCCCGGCTCGGGTGGCTTGGGTAACATTATAGCTTTGCGCCGTCGTGGGTCCGCCCGCGCGCGCCGGAAGCCATGACTCGCCACGCCAGACCGCGTGCCCCCTCGAAGCCCGTGTCGCCCACGCCGGCACCCAACCGCCAGGAAACGGAAACCACCGTGCAACCCATCCGCAAGTCCGACAAGCTCGCCAACGTCTGTTACGACATCCGTGGCCCCGTGCTGCAGAAGGCGAAGCAGATGGAGGACGAGGGCCACAAGATCATCAAGCTGAACATCGGCAACCTCGCCCCGTTCGGCTTCGACGCGCCGGAAGAAATCCAGCTCGACATGATCCGCAACCTGCCCAACGCCGCCGGCTATTCGGATTCCAAGGGTATCTTCTCGGCCCGCAAGGCGATCATGCACTACACCCAGCAGAAGCAGATCAAGGGTGTGACGCTGGAAGACATCTACGTGGGCAACGGTGTCTCCGAGCTGATCGTGATGTCGATGAACGCGCTGCTCAACACCGGCGACGAGGTGCTGGTGCCGGCCCCCGACTACCCGCTGTGGACCGCCGCTGTGAGCCTCTCGGGCGGCACGCCGCGCCACTACATCTGCGACGAGGCCAATGACTGGCAGCCCGACCTCGACGACATCCGCGCCAGGATCACCCCGCACACCCGCGCGATCGTCATCATCAACCCCAACAACCCCACCGGCGCGGTGTACCCCGACGAGACCCTCAAGGCCATCGTCGCCATCGCCCGTGAGCACGGCCTGATCATCTACGCCGACGAGGTCTACGACAAGGTGCTCTACGACGGCGTCACGCACACCTCGATCGCCTCGCTGTCCGAGGACGTGCTGACCCTCACCTTCAACGGCCTCTCCAAGAACTACCGCTCCTGCGGCTACCGCGCCGGCTGGCTGGTGGTGTCGGGCGACAAGCGGCCGGCGGCCGACTACATCGAGGGTCTCAACATGCTGGCCTCGATGCGCCTGTGCGCCAACGTGCCCGGCCAGTTCGCGATCCAGACCGCCCTCGGCGGCTACCAGAGCATCGACGACCTCGTCGCCCCCGGCGGCCGCATGTGCCGCCAGCGCGACCTGGCCCACGAGCTGATCACCGCGATCCCCGGCGTCACCTGCGTCAAGCCCAAGGCCACGCTCTACATGTTCCCGCGCCTCGACCCGGAGATGTATCCCATCACCGACGACCAGCAGTTCATCGCCGAGCTCCTCGAGGCCGAGCGCGTGCTGCTGGTCCAGGGCACCGGCTTCAACTGGCCCAACCCCGACCACTTCCGGCTGGTCTTCCTGCCCCACGAGGATGACCTGCGCGACGCCATCGCGCGCATCGCCCGCTTCCTGGCCGGCTACCGCAAGCGTCACGGGCGCTGAAACGGTAGGCGCGCACGACGAGTCCGCTCCCGTCCGCGCCGCCCGACCGCTCTTGTTTCCACCCCCTTACTCCTTACTCCTGACCGCACAATGAAACCCATCAATGTTGGCCTCCTGGGCATCGGCACCGTCGGCGGTGGCACCTTCACCGTCCTCAAGCGCAACGAAGAAGAAATCACCCGCCGCGCCGGCCGGCCGATCCGCATCACCACGGTGGCCGACAAGAACCTTGAGCTGGCGAAGAGCGTTGCCGGCGAGGGCGTGAAGCTCACCGACGACGCCTTCTCGGTCGTCACCGACCCCGAGATCGATATCGTCGTCGAGCTCATCGGCGGCTACGGCGTGGCCCGCGAGCTGGTGCTGAAGGCCATCGAGAACGGCAAGCACGTGGTTACCGCCAACAAGGCGCTGCTTGCCGTGCACGGCAACGAGATCTTCGCCGCCGCCCAGAAGAAGGGCGTGATGGTCGCCTTCGAGGCCGCCGTCGCGGGTGGCATCCCCATCATCAAGGCGCTGCGCGAGGGCCTGTCGGCCAACCGCATCCAGTGGCTGGCCGGCATCATCAACGGCACCACCAACTTCATCCTGTCCGAGATGCGCGACAAGGGCCTCCCCTTCGCCGAGGTGCTCAAGGAAGCCCAGGCCCTCGGCTACGCCGAAGCCGACCCCACCTTCGACATCGAAGGCGTCGACGCCGCCCACAAGGCCACCCTGATGGCCTCCATCGCCTTCGGCGTGCCGGTGCAGTTCGACAAGGCCTACGTGGAAGGCATCACCAAGCTCGAAGCCGCCGACATCAAGTACGCCGAGCAGCTGGGCTACCGCATCAAACTGTTGGGCATCGCCCGCCGCCGCGAGCAGGGCATCGAGCTGCGCGTGCACCCCACGCTGATCCCCGAGAAGCGCCTGATCGCCAACGTCGAAGGCGCGATGAACGCCGTGCTGGTGCAGGGCGACGCCGTCGGCGCCACCCTCTACTACGGCAAGGGCGCCGGCGCCGAGCCGACCGCCAGCGCCGTGATCGCCGACCTGGTCGACGTCACCCGCCTGCACACCGCCGACCCCGAGCACCGCGTGCCGCACCTGGCCTTCCAGCCGGACCAGATCACCGAGCTGCCCGTGCTGCCCATCGACGAGGTCGAGACCAGCTACTACCTGCGCCTGCACGTGGAAGACAAGCCCGGCGTGCTCGCCGACGTCACCCGCATCCTGGCCGACCAGTCGATCTCCATCGACGCCATGCTGCAGCGCGAGCCCGAAGAGGGCGAGGCCCAGACCGACATCATCATCCTGACCCACCTCACCATCGAGAAGAACATGAACGCGGCGATCGCCAAGATCGAAAGCCTCGACGCGGTGACCGGCAAAGTGGTGCGCCTGCGGCTCGAGAACCTCTGATCGTGCTGTTCGAGCCGGGGCTCGTCCCCGGCGACAAGGAGTCGCCATGGCACTTACCCCGGCTACCCGAGCCAAACTGAAAGCACTCTACACAGCGTTGGCAGATCGGGTTCTGGAGCCCACCGACCCGGTCTACCTGAGGGATCTCAACAGCAAGGCCGATTTCGGCGGTGACCCGGTCGAAGAACTGGCGACGGAGATCGATTGGCAGGAGGGTGGTGGTGTCTGCTTGTTTACCGGGCAGCGGGGCACCGGAAAGAGCACCGAACTCAAGCGCCTTCAGGCCACACTGGAAGAACTCGGGATCGTCGCGTTTTACGCCGATATGTCCGAGTACCTGCTTCTCACCAAGGAAGTCGAGATCAGCGATTTTCTGGTGACGATCGCCGGTGCGTTGTCCGAGCAGCTCTCCCGGCGATACGGCGCGACGCCGGGGGGTCGGAGCTACTGGGAGCGTTTCACGGCATTTCTCAGCCAGGATGTCCAGCTGACCGAGATCAAGATCGGCGCGTCCGGGTTCGACATCAAGGCCGCGCTCAAGGCCGATCCCGATTTCAAGAAGCTCGTTCAGCAGAAGTCCCGCGGTTACACGGCGCAGATCGTCGCCAGCGCCCACGATTTCATTGCTGAGGCGGTTGCCTGGGTGCGGGAGCGTGAGAACGATCCCGACAAGAAAGTCGTGCTGATCGTCGATTCGGTCGAGCGGATTCGCGGCGTCGGCAGTGACGCGATGAGCGTTTACGAGAGCGTGCGCAATCTGTTCTTTGCCCATGCCGACAGTCTGCGCATTCCGCTGCTGCATGTCGTATTCACGGTGCCTCCCTATCTGCCTATCCTGGCCGCCGGAACGGGCGCAATGCTCGGCGGGGCCGCGACGCGCCGGCTGGTGAGTGTCCACGTTTTCAAGGACCGTAGCCGGGAGCCGGACCCGGCGGGGCTGCAGTGCCTGCACCAGGTGGTTGCGGTGCGCTACCCCGACTGGCACGAGATTTTCCAGATCGAGGCGCTCGATGCCCTGGCGGTCAGCTCGGGTGGCGATCTGAGAGAGTTTTTCCGACTGATCCGGATGACCCTGCCGTCCGTCCGGGACGACGCCCAGCTGCCGCTCGGCGTGGAGGGCGTTCGCCCGGCCCTGAACGCGGCGCGGAACGAGATGCTGCCCATCCCCGCCGATCACCTGCGTTGGCTCAAGCGTATCTCCGAAACCCACGACACCTGCCTGAGAGCCGATAGCGAGCTGCCCATCCTGGCCCACTTCCTCGACAACCGGCTCGTCCTCAACTATCGAAACGGCAAGGACTGGTACGACATTCACCCGCTCCTGCGCGAGGTGGTCGATGCCTATCGCGAAGATGGTCGGCAGCCCTGACGACGCTGGGTTCGAAGACACTGCGGTCCGGCTGCTGCGCCATCTGGAGTGGCAGGATGGTTTCTCGCTGGTTTTCCTGTTTGCCGATGAAGGCGGGGCCGAGCGGCTGCGTCTGTGGCTGAATCAGCGGCTGGATTTTGCCGGTCGTCCGCTGCAGCGCGTCGAGCCCGCCGAGTTTCCCGGTGAGGCACCGGATTTCGTCACGCGCCTGCTCAGGCTTGGCCAGGATCTGCCGCCCGAACTGCCGGTCTGGGTCGAGGCCTATACCCACCCGGGCGATGCCGGATGGGACGCCGCCCGACGCCTTTTCCTGGCGCGGATCAACGAACGCCGCTTTCTGCTGGAGCGCGATTTTCTACGGCCGCTGATCCTGCTGCTGCCGCGGAGCTTCCGTGCCGAGGCTGCCGCCATCGCCCCCGACATCTGGCATATCCGGGCCTTCAGCGACACCCTTGCGGCGCCCTTTGCATCGTCCTTTGCATCGCCCATGCACGAACCCACGGCGCCGCTCGCCCCGTCACCCATGCCGCCCGATGCCGCAGCCCTGAGTGCCGAGGCCGAGTGGGCACGCTTGCGCTCCCACCAGGCGGGCAAGGTCAATCTGGCTGTCGGCTGGCGCGCCACTCGCTTGATGGAGCAGGCCGGCGCCCTGTATGAAGCCAGTCAGACGGCCCAGGAAGTGCTGGCGCTTGCTCGCTCCCGTTGCCTGGCCGCGCCCGAGGAGGCGCAGGCCCTGCGCGACCTGTTGATCTCCCTCGACGATGTGGGGCGCATCGCCCGGGCCCGGGGCGCGTGGGACGAGGCGGAGCAGGCCTACCGGGAGAGCCTGGCGGTGAGCCGTCAACTGCTGGCGCGGCTGGGGGATACGCCGGAGGCGCTGCGCGACCTGTCGGTTTCCCTGAACAACGTCGGGGGCATCGCCCGGGCCCGGGGCATGTGGGACGAGGCGGAGCAGGCCTACCGGGAGAGCCTGGCGCTGAGCCGTCAGTTGCTGTCGCGGCTGGGGGACACGCCGGAGGCGCTGCGCGACCTGTCGGTTTCCCTGAACAACGTCGGGGGCGTCGCTCGGGCCCGGGGCGCGTGGGACGAGGCGGAGCAGGCCTACCGGGAGAGCCTGGCGGTGCGCCGTCAACTGCTGTCGCGGCTGGGGGACACGCCGGAGGCGCTGCGCGACCTGTCGGTCTCCCTGAGCAGCGTCGGGCGCGTCGCCCGGGCTCGGGGCGCGTGGGACGAGGCGGAGCAGGCCTACCGGGAGAGCCTGGCGGTGAGCCGTCAGTTGCTGGCGCGGCTGGGGGACACGCCGGTGGCCCTTCGCGATCTGTCGATCTCCCTCGACAACGTCGGGCGCGTCGCCCGGGCTCGGGGCGCGTGGGACGAGGCGGAGCAGGCCTACCGGGAGAGCCTGGCGGTGCGCCGTCAACTGCTGGCGCGGCTGGGGGATACGCCGGAGGCGCTGCGCGATCTGTCGGTCTCCCTCGATAACGTGGGAGGCGTTGCCCAGGCTCGGGGCGCATGGGACGAGGCGGAGCAGGCCTATCGGGAGAGCCTGGCGGTGTGCCGTCAACTGCTGGCGCGGCTGGGGGACACGCCGGAGGCGCTGCGCGACCTGTCGGTTTCCCTGAACAACGTCGGGGGCATCGCCCGGGCCCGGGGCGCGTGGGACGAGGCTGAGCAGGCCTACCGGGAGAGCCTGGCGCTGGCGCGCCGGGTGCTGAGCGCAAGCCCAAACCGGCAAGGCGCACGCGAGGATGTGGCCGTGCCCTTGTCGCTCCTCGGCCTGGTGAGGCTGCGGCAGGGCGATGCGGAGGTGCTGCGGCAGGCGATCGACATGTACGCCGAGCTGACGCGGGATTTTCCGGAGGAGACATCCTACCGCCAGAGGCGGGAGGCGCTGGAGAGCGCCCTGGCCGCTGGGGCGGAGGCGGAACCTGGCAAAGCCGATCCAGATCAAGGAAAGCCCCCGCCACGGCCGGCACACTGACGATACCCGACAAATTCAGTCGGCTTTATCGAACTTCAGGAGCTCCTCAGCATGCAAACCATCCACGTCTGCAACCACACCACGCCCGAAGCCATCTACCCCTTCGACGCCCGCGGCATCGCCAAGCGGTTTCGCCACGCGGCGATCTTCGGTGCGCTGGATGCGCTGATGCCGGGCGAGACCATGCGCTTCTGCAACGACCACGATCCGCTGCCGCTCCTCGGCCAGCTCCAGCAGCGCTACGGCGAGAAGGTGACGATCACCTACCAGCAGCGCGAGCCGGGCGCCATCGTCATCGATTTCGCCAAGGTGGCCTGAACCGCGCCGACGGGGGAGGGCGGCCGCCCTCCCCCTCAGGCGCCATCGCCCCGGATGTGCCCGAGGGCTTCATGGTGGAACAACACCGCATTGAGTCCCGCCGCGCCGAGCATGCCGACCAGGCCGCCCTGCGCGTCCACGATGGGCAGCGCGGCCTGACTTCCCTGGCCGAGCACCTCGGCGGCGACCGCGATGCCGTCGTCGCGGCGTGCCAGCCGCAGCCCGTGTGCCGGCGTCTGCATGATCTCGCCGACCCTCCGGGGTGTCCGCGACCGGCGGCCGGGCCGGGGGCGCAGCAGGCGCCGGACGCGCTCGCCCAGGCGCAGGCCCCGGTCCGCCTCGACGTGGTGCAGGAAGTCCTCCAGGCCCAGCAGCCCGACCACCTTCCCGTCCTGGTTCACCACCGGCAGCGCCGGCCGGGCGTGGCGGCGCATCAGCCTCCAGGCCGTGTCGAGGTCGGTGTCGGCCGCGAGGCTCGCCGCCACCGGTTCCATCACTTCCCCGCAGGTGAGCAGCACATGGCGCCGGAAGGCGTGGTGGGCGGCGCGTCGGAAGAGCTGCGACAGGTCGTCCGCGCTGATGTCCAGGTAGGCGTCGATCTCGGCGAGGGCGGCGGCCAGATCGGGCTCCTGCACGCCCACCGGGCTCTGCCGCACCCGCTGCGGGGTGGCGGGCGTCGGGGGCGAGCACAGCGGGTAGCGCCGCCCGGGGATGAGGTTGTTCACCGCCATCGCGGCGATCAGGATCGCCACCGTGTTCCAGCCCACCGCCGCCAGGCTGATGCCGGGTGCCACGCCCTCGCCGGCGGCGACCGCCATCACCAGGGCCATCGCGCCGCCCGGCGGGTGGATGCAGCGCAGCCAGCCCATGATCCAGATCGAGATGGCCACCGCCAGCGCCGGCGCCAGCCAGCCGGCCGGCAGCCAGTTGCCGCAGGCGAGGCCGATCAAAGCCGGCAGCAGCAGCCCGCCGATGACCGACCAGGGCTGGGCGAGGGGGCTGTGGGGCAGCGTGAACACGATCACCGAGGTGGCCCCGAGCGGAGCCAGCAGCCGGTGGGCCTGGGGCGACACCGGCACGACGAAGAGCACGCCCTCGAAGATCAGTACGCCCAGCAGCGCGGCGGTGGCACTGCGCCAGCGTTCTGCGGGGGAGAGGGGCGCCGCGTCGGCGAGGAGATAACGCCGGGCAAAACGGGTCAGAATAGTCATGGCGCGATCTTGGCGACGCGAGCTCTTCCCCTTCCTTGATTCACGCAAAGCCCACATCAAAATCCCACTGTCCATGATCCTCATCTACCTCGGCTGTACCGCGATTGCTGCCTTCGCCCTGGCGCTCGTCCTCGGTTTCATGGGCGCCGCGCCGGCTGCCGTGGCCCACGCGGCCTTCGCCATCGGCGCGTTGCCGCTGATCTTCGCGGCGATGAGCCACTTCGTGCCGGTGCTTACCCGCAGCGGCGGGGCCGAGCCGGGCATCCACCGCCTGCCCCTGGTGCTGCAGGCGGCGGGCGTGGCGGTGGTGGCGGTGCTTGCCGGGTGGGCGCCGGGCTGGGCGCTGCATGGGGCGCTGGTGGCCGGGCTTGCGGCGAGCGGGGTCTTGATGAGCTGGGCCATCCGCCGCGGGCGGGCCAGCCTCGGCAAGCCCCATCCGGGCCTCGCCTGGTATCTGGCGGCCCTCGGCTGCCTGGCGCTGGCCCTGGCGGCGATCCTCGCCGGCCTGCTGTGGCCGGCAGCCTACGGCGCGCTGCGCCTCGTGCATCTGCACCTCAACACCCTGGGCTTCATCGGCCTCACCGCCCTCGGCACCCTGCACGTGCTGATGCCGACCGTGCTCGGCAAGCCCGACCCCCGGGCGGCGCTGCGCCTGCGCCGGCAGCTGCCCTGGGCCCTCGGCGGGGTGGCCTGCGCCGCGCTGGCGGGGCTGGTGCCCTGGCTGACAGCACTGGGCGCGGGGCTGTTCGGCGGGGTGGTCGTCCATACCCTGTGGGGCTGGTGGCGCGGCTGGGGCCCGGCGGCGCTGTTCGGCGACGGCGCCGCGGCCTCCCTGTTCGGCGCCGGGCTGGGCCTGCTGATGGTGGTGCTGGCGGGCCTCGCCCATGGGCTCGGGTGGCTGCCGGGGCGGCCGGCGGTGGCCGGCTTCTTCGTGCTCTTCCTGCTGCCGCTGGTCAGCGGGGCGCTGGCCCAGCTGTTGCCGGTGTGGCGCTTTCCCGGCCCGATGAGCCCGGCGCGGGCGGCCATGCGGGCGCGGCTGGTGCGCTTCGGGGCGCTGCGGGCAGGGCTCTTCCTGCTGGGCGGCGGGCTGATGATGGCGGGTTTCGAGGCGGCGCCGGCGCTGCCGGCGGCGGGGGTGCGGTGGTTCGGGGTGGCGCTGGTGCGGGCCCGCGCCCCGGCGGGGGGCGGGCGGGCCTGAAGGGCGCCGGGCTGTGCTATCTTCTTGGGTTTTCGTTTTCAACTCGGCGAGAACCATGCGCTACATCTCCACCCGCGGCCAGTCTGCCCCCCAATCCTTCTGTGACATCCTGCTTGGTGGCCTGGCGCCCGATGGCGGCCTCTACCTGCCGGAGACCTATCCGCAGGTCAGCCGCGCCGACCTCGATGCCTGGCGCACGCTCTCCTACGCCGAGCTGGCCTTCGCGATCCTGTCGCGCTTCATCGACGACATCCCCGCCGCCGACCTCAAGGCCATCTGCGACAAGACCTACACCGCCGAGGTGTATGGCTACGTGCGCGACGGCGCCAAGGCCGCCGACATCACCCCGGTGCATTGGCTGGAGCCGGGCAAGCTGGGCCTGCTGGAGCTCTCCAACGGCCCGACGCTCGCCTTCAAGGACATGGCGATGCAGCTGCTGGGCAACCTGTTCGAGTACGTGCTCGACAAGCGCGGCGAGCAGATCAACATCCTCGGCGCCACCTCCGGCGACACCGGCTCGGCGGCGGAGTACGCGATGCGCGGCAAGCACGGCGTGAGGGTGTTCATGCTGTCGCCCCACGGCCGCATGAGCGCCTTCCAGCGCGCCCAGATGTATTCGCTGCAGGACGCCAACATCTACAACATTGCCGTGCGTGGCATGTTCGACGACGCCCAGGACGTGGTGAAGGCGGTCTCCAACGATCACGCCTACAAGGCCAAATACAAGATCGGTGCGGTCAATTCGATCAACTGGGCCCGCGTCGCGGCGCAGATCGTCTATTACTTCAAGGGCTACTTCGCCGCCACCGAGAGCAACGACCAGCAGGTCGCCTTCGTGGTGCCGTCGGGCAACTTCGGCAATATCTGCGCCGGCCACATCGCCCGCATGATGGGCCTGCCGGTGGCCAAGCTGATCCTCGCCACCAACGAGAACGACGTGCTCGACGAGTTCTTCCGCACCGGCGTCTATCGCCCCCGCAACACCGCCGAGACCCACGCCACTTCCAGCCCGTCGATGGACATCTCGAAGGCTTCCAACTTCGAGCGCTTCGTGTTCGACCTGGTCGGCCGCGACGGCAACAAGGTGCGCGAACTGTGGAGCAAGGTGGATGCCGGCGGTGCCTTCGACCTGTCCGCCACCCCGGAATTCGCCGCCATCGGCCAGTACGGCTTTGCCTCCGGCAGCAGCAATCACGCCGCCCGCCTGGCAACCATCCGTCTGGCCGACGAAAAATACGCCACCGTGATCGACACCCACACCGCCGACGGCCTCAAGGTGGCCCTCGAACTGCGCGACCCGGCGGTGCCGACCCTGGTGCTCGAGACCGCCCAGCCGGCCAAGTTCGAGGAGACCATCGTCGAAGCCCTCGGCCGCAAGCCGGCCCGCCCGGCCGGCCTCGAGAACATCGAGGCGCTGTCCCAGCGCGTCGAGGTGATGGACGCCGACGCCGAGGCCATCAAGGCGCTGATCGCCCGCACCGTGAACGCCGGCTGAGCTGCTTTCCCGGCTGTCGTTCCCATGCAAAAGCCCCGCGGTTGCGGGGCTTTTCAGACTGCTGACAAAGCCCCAAGCCCCCACCCGTCGGGGGCTTGGTTTTTTTATAATCTCGGCATGCTCAAGCCTGCCGCCGCCACCGCTCAGACCGAACTGGAGATGGTGACGCTGGACCAACT
>NZ_JAYREK010000018.1:65266-74056 GCF_041908905.1 Zoogloea sp. | reverse complement strand
GCACCAGCGATTGCAGGATATGTTTGAAATCAAGCGGTTTCATCGCCACCCTCCTGATTGCAGCAAAACTGTATATTCAGACAGATTGCAGGGGGTACGGTTCCACAGGCAACGGTGACATAGCCAAGCAAAAAGGGCGCCTCAGGCGCCCTTTTTTGTGCAACTTCCGGCAACTCAAACGGAGAACGAGGAGCCGCAGCCGCAGGTGCTGGTCGCGTTCGGATTGCGGATCACGAACTGGGACCCCTCCAGGCCTTCGGTGTAGTCGATCTCGGCGCCGACGAGATACTGGTAGCTCATCGGATCGATCAGCAGCATCACGCCGTCCTTTTCCATCACGGTATCGTCGTCGTTGCGGATCTCATCGAAGGTAAAACCATACTGGAAACCGGAACAGCCGCCGCCGTTCACGAAAACCCGCAGCTTCAGGTCGGGGTTACCTTCCTCGATGATCAATTCCTTAACCTTGTTGGCAGCACTGTCGGTAAAGACCAGCACGCTCGGGGTTTCGGTCACGGCATTCATGGAACAACTCCTTCAAATTAGTCTTTGAATTATGGTCAGCGCCTGCCCACCCGGTCAAGACGCTGACGATAAATAGTCGACCAATCTAGTCGTGTTTAGTTCAGGGCATCACCGGGATCTGTCCGAGGCCGGTGGTTTCGGGCAGGCCGAACAGGATGTTGAGGTTCTGCACGGCCTGGCCTGCAGCCCCCTTCACCAGATTGTCGATCACCGACAACACCACTACCACGTCACCCCCCTGCGGACGATGAACGGCAATGCGGCACATGTTGGCCGACCGCACGGAACGGGTCGACGGATGCGAACCCCTAGGCATCACATCGACGAAGGGCTCGCCGGCGAAGCGCTCTTCAAACAGGGCCTGCAGATCCACGTCCTTCTTGAGCCGGCCGTAGAGGGTGGCGTGGATGCCGCGGATCATCGGCGTCAGGTGCGGCACGAAAGTCAGCCCCACCGGCGCCTTGGCGTAACGCGACAAGCCCTGCCGGATCTCCGGCAGATGGCGGTGGCCGGCCACACCGTAGGCCTGGAAGTTGTCGGCGGATTCGGAGAACAGGATGTGGGTCTCGGCCTTCCGCCCCGCCCCCGACACCCCCGACTTGGCGTCCGCCACGAGGCTGTCGAGCTCGATGATGCCGGCTTCGACGAGCGGCAGGAAACCGAGCTGCACGGCCGTCGGATAGCAACCCGGGTTGGCGATGACCCGCGCACCCTTGATCGCCTCGCGATTGACCTCGGGCAGACCATATACCGCCTCGGCGACCAGATCGGGGCAGGCGTGCTTCATGCCGTACCACTTCTCCCACTCCGCGATGTCGGTGATGCGGAAATCGGCGGCCAGGTCGATCACCTTGACACCCGCCTTGACGAGCTCGACGGCCTGCTGCATGGCGATGCCGTTGGGCGTCGCAAAGAACACTGCATCACAGGAAGCGAGATCGGCGGACTGGGGCTCGACAAAACGCAGGTCCACCCGCCGACGCAGGCTCGGGAACATGTCAGCCACCGGCATGCCCGCCTCACCCCGGGACGTGATCGCCTTGATTTCGACTTCAGGATGCTGCGCCAGCAAACGCAGGAGTTCGACGCCCGTGTAACCGGTACCACCCACCACACCAACTTTGATCATGCTCGCCCCCAACAGGAAATGAACAACCGGCCATCAGCCGGCTTCAACAACGGATCCGCCGAAGATACTACGTCCAGATGACAAAAAGCCGCCCGAAGGCGGCTTTTTGGTACAACACGGAAGCGATTAACGCTTCGAGAACTGCTTGCGACGACGCGCCTTGCGGAAACCGACCTTCTTACGCTCGACTTCACGGGCATCGCGAGTCACCAGACCGGCCTTCTTCAGCGGGGACTTGAGCTCCGCATCGTAGTCGATCAGGGCACGGGTGATGCCGTGGCGGACAGCGCCGGCCTGACCGGATTCGCCACCACCGGTGACGTTGACCAGAATGTCGAAGGTATCGACGAAGTTGGTCAGCACGAGCGGCTGGCGAACGATCATGCGACCGGTTTCGCGGGAGAAGAACTGGTCAACCGGCTTGCCGTTCACGACGATGTTGCCGGAGCCCTTCTTGATGAAGACACGCGCAACCGCCGACTTGCGACGACCGGTGCCGTAGTTGTAAGTCACAGCCATTGTCGGCTCCTCTTAGATCGCGAGAACTTGGGGCTGCTGGGCGGCGTGCGGATGCTCGGCGCCAGCGTAGCACTTCATCTTCTTGAGCATGGCGTAGCCGAGCGGGCCCTTGGGCAGCATGCCCTTGACAGCCTTCTCAAGAACGCGAGCAGGGAAGCGCTGCTGCAGCTTGGTGAAGTTGGTTTCGTAGATACCGCCCGGGTAACCGGAGTGACGGTAATACTTCTTGTCCTGGGCCTTGTTGCCGGTCACGCGCAGCTTGTCGACGTTGACGACAACGATGTAATCACCGGTATCGACGTGCGGCGTGTAGATGGCCTTATGTTTGCCGCGCAAGCGACGCGCAATTTCAGAAGCAAGCCGACCAAGGACCAGATCCGTCGCGTCGACAACGAACCAGTCGTGCTTGACCTCATGCGGCTTGGCAGAAAACGTTTTCATGAAGATTCCTTAGACACTTTTCCCGACACCGGGAACGACCATAATTCGGAAAGCCGCGGAGTCTATCGCACAGCCCGGACCGATGTCAAACGCTATCGCGCAAAATGGACAAAAAAAGCGCAGGCGGGGAAGCCTGCGCTGAATCCACACCAAAGGAGGAGGGTGGAGGAGACACCTTTCAGCCGCTCCGGACTACAAGAGCAACTGGACTGACCAAATTATCTCCACCCTCCAGAGACCAGGCAAGCCTTTTTTGTGCATTGCGACAAAAAATGTTCCGATCGTTTTATAAATCGTTCTTATCGCAGGATCACGCCGTAAGACATTGATATGACTGCCCGACCACCAGCCACAAGCGGCAGATCCGCTGGCCTACCGGGCGCTCCATCGCGCCCCGTACATTGCAACGCAACACAAGCCGGCCCGCCGGAGTGGCCACCGCCCGCACCACCCCCCCCCCCCCCCGCGGGGGGGGGCCCCCCCCCCCCCCCCCCCCCAACAGCCGTTTGAGAGGACGCAAGGATGGAATGTGTAGTGAAGTGGGTCGACGGGATGACCTTCATGGCCGAAACCGGCTCCGGCCACACCGTGACGATGGATGGCGCCCCCGAGGCGGGCGGTCGCAACCTCGCGCCGCGGCCGATGGAGATGATGCTGGCCGGCGCCGGCGGCTGTACCGCCTTCGACGTGGTGCTGATCCTCAAGCGCAGCCGCCAGGACGTCACCGACTGCCAGGTCAGCCTGAAGGCCGAGCGCGCCGACACCGACCCGAAGGTGTTCACGCGGATCGCCTTCCACTACACGGTGACCGGCCGCAACCTCAAGCCCGACTCCGTCGAACGTGCCATCAAGCTGTCGTACGAAAAGTATTGCTCGGCGACCATAATGCTGGGCAAGACCGCCGAGATCGAACACACCTGGGAAATCATTGAGGCTTGAGCCCCTCCGGCCCTGGCAACACGCAGGACCAGCGGCGGCCGCTAGACCCAGTAGGCAACGCCGGTCATGACCTTCGAGCTGGCCTTCATGGCCGCCTTGATCGGCACCGGCAGCTCAACCCCACCGAGACGCAGCGCCGTCTCGGCGTGGGCGATCTCGTCGGCCTTCATCTGGTCGACGATGTCACGCGAGCGGAGATCCTGTTCCGGCAAGCGCTCCAGGTGGCTCTTGAGGTGGGCTTCGACCTGACGTTCCGTCTCGGCGAGAAAGCCCAGATTGGCCCGATCGCCGAAGCGTGCCGCCAGCATCCCGATCGCCAGAGAGCCGCCGTACCACAGCGGGTTCAGCAGGCTCTTGCGGCCACCCAGTTCGGCGATGCGCCGCTCTGTCCAGGCCAGATGCTCGGTCTCCTCCTGGGCTGCCCCCGCCAATGCCTTCTTGATGTCGGCGTTGTCCGACATCAGCGCCTGCCCCTGGTAGAGGGCCTGCGCACAGATCTCACCGCAGTGATTGACGCGCATCAGCGCCGCCGCGCGGCGCCGCTCCTCGTCGGACATCTCGGCCTCCGGCCGATCCTCGCCCGGCACCGGGCGCACCGTCTGGGCGTTGGCAAAGACCGTGCGCAAGGCCCGGTCGAAACCGATTATCAGCTGATCGATCATCTCTCACCCCATTCCATCACAACAGTCAACGCAGACCGGCGTCCTTGCGGAGCAGGTCGAGAATTTCCGGCAAGGACGGGCGAGCAGCGCCAGGCGGACAAAAATACTCCTTGGCGAGCACCGCATGCTGGCGGTTGAACGCGTTGTCCTCGATCTGCCGCCAGGCGTCGCTCCGGGCGGGCACCCACTCGCCTGCCCGCGCGAGCGCATAGAGCTTGCGCTCGGCCGTGGCGCAGCGGATGCCCTCGAAGCTTACGTTTTCGGCACCGCCAGCACCGCGCACGACCAGGGTATAGCGGACCACCCCGTCCTCGGCGAGGCTAAGCGAACGAGCATCGACGAAGAAGCGCGTGCTGGTCGAACTGCGTACGTCCAGCGGGATCAGGTCGGCAGCCGAAGGATAGGCGGGAAGCCGAAGCGCGGCCTCCTTCCACTCGGCTTCGGCGCTCCCTTCGAAGAGGGCTGTGCGCTGCGCCGCGACCGGCTGTGCAAGACAGCAGAGCGCCAGGGCCGCCAGCACGCCGTCCCGCAGCCGAGAGGATAAAATATGCATGGAAACAGTTGTTTTCACGAGCGCGGCGCCTCGGAATGCCCGTCCGTTCCGCCGGGCGGCAGGTAGCTTGCCGGCACCTCGAAGAGGCTGTTGCGAAACAGCAGGCGTGAAAGCTCCAGCAGCGCCGACTGATAAACGCCGCGCTTGAACTCGATCACCGCTTCCAGCGGCACCCAGTAGTAACTCCAGCGCCAGGCATCAAACTCCGGGTGATTGCTCGCGCGCAGACAGACGTCCGAGTCGCGCCCCACCAGCCGCAGCAGAAACCAGATCTGTTTCTGCCCGCGATAGGTATTGCGCCACTCACGCTTGATCCAGTGCTTGGGCACGTCGTACCTCAACCAGCCGCGGGTGCGGCCGATGATACGGACGTGCTCAGGCTTCAAGCCGACTTCTTCAAAGAGCTCACGGTACATGGCCTGTTCCGGCGATTCGCCGTGCTTGATTCCGCCCTGCGGAAACTGCCAGGAATGTTCTCGTATCCGCTTGCCCCAGAAAACCTCGTTGCGCGCATTCACCAGAATGATGCCGACGTTAGGCCGATAGCCTTCACGGTCGAGCATGTTGCAACCTTTAATTCATGAACTGCCCAGAATTCTTCCACAATTCGACCGCCCATGAAAGGCGCGCACCCGAATCGGGGCGATGCAAGTCGCACGCCGCCAGCGCCCCGGTGCACGGTAAAATTATGGGCTGTATTCACAATGGATTCTGTCATGCGCGCCTCCCAGTTCTTCCTCTCCACGCTCAAGGAAGCCCCCTCCGACGCTGAAGTCATCAGCCACAAACTGATGATGCGCGCCGGCCTGATCAAACGCCTCGCCGGCGGCATCTACACCTGGATGCCCCTGGGCCTGCGCGCCCTGCGCAAGGTCGAGGCGATCGTCCGGGAAGAAATGAACCGTGCCGGCGCCATCGAGGTGCTGATGCCGGCGGTGCAGCCGGCCGAGCTGTGGCAGGAATCCGGCCGCTGGGACTTCTACGGCCCCGAGCTGCTGCGCTTCAAGGACCGCCACGACCGCGACTTCGTCGTCGGCCCGACCCACGAGGAGGTCATCACCGACGTGGTGCGCCGCGAGCTCAAGAGCTACCGCCAGCTGCCCAAGCACTTCTACCAGGTGCAGATGAAGTTCCGCGACGAGATCCGCCCGCGCTTCGGCGTGATGCGCGGCCGCGAGTTCGTGATGAAGGACGGCTACTCCTTCCACAGCTCCTTCGAGGATCTGCAGCGCGAATACCGCAACATGTACGACACCTACCACCGCATCTTCCAGCGCCTCGGCCTGAAGTTCCGCGCGGTGGCCGCCGACACCGGCTCGATCGGCGGCACGGGCTCCCACGAGTTCCACGTGATCGCCGAGACCGGCGAGGACGACATCGCCTACTGCCCCGACTCCGACTACGCCGCCAACGTCGAGCTGGCCGAGGCCCTCGCCCCGGCCACCCCGCGCCCGGCCGCGTCGGCCGCGCTCACCAAGGTGCACACCCCCGGCGTCAAGACCATCGACGAGCTCGCCGCCTTCCTCAAGGTGCCGGCCAGCCGCACCGTCAAGGCCATCGTGGTTGATGGCGACGAAGCCTCCGGCAACAAGCCGGTGCTCCTGCTCATCCGCGGCGACCACGAGCTCAACGAGGTCAAGGCCCAGAAGATCGCCGGCATCAAGAACCCGCTGACCTTCGCCGCCCCGGCCGACATCCTCACCGCCTTCGGCGCCAACGCCGGCTCGCTGGGCCCGGTGGGCTTCAGCGGCCGCGTGGTGATGGACCGCACGGTGGCCGCGATGGCCGATTTCGTCACCGGCGCCAACGAGGACGACCACCACTACACCGGCGTCAACATCGGCCGCGACTTCCCCGAGGCCGAAGTGGCCGACCTGCGCAACGTGGTGGCCGGCGACCCGTCGCCCGACGGCAAGGGCACCCTCGAGATCTGCCGCGGCATCGAAGTGGGCCACATCTTCCAGCTGCGCACCAAGTACTCCGAAGCCCTCGGCTGCAAGTTCCTCAACGAGCAGGGCAAGGAGCAGGTCATGGAGATGGGCTGCTACGGCATCGGCGTGTCGCGCATCCTGGGCGCCGCCATCGAGCAGAACAACGACGCCCGCGGCATCATCTGGCCCGACGCCATGGCGCCCTTCCAGGTCGCCATCGTGCCGATGGGCTACGCCAAGTCCGAGGCCGTGCGCGAAGCCGCCGACGCGCTCTACGCCGAGCTCACCGCCGCCGGCATCGACGCCTTCCTCGACGACCGCGACGAGCGCCCGGGCTCGCTGCTGGCCGACAACGAGCTCATCGGCACCCCGCACCGGGTGGTGATCGGCGATCGCGGCCTGAAGGAAGGCGTCGTCGAATACCAGGGCCGGCGCGACCCCGAAGCCACCAAGCTGCCGGTGGCCGAGGTGGCTGCCACGGTCATCGCCCGGCTGAAGGGCTGAGCCCATGCGAGCGCTGCGCCCCCTCCTCCGCCGGAGCCTCCTCGCCCTCATCGTGGCGGGCGGCACGGTCACGGGGGCGCACGCCGGCAACCAGCAGTACGAGCCCTTGGCCGCCAGCGTGCAGGCTGCCCTGCACGCCGCGGTGGCCGACCAGGCGCCCCTCGACCCGAGCTTCCAGCGCTCCCCCGAGCGGGCGCGCTGGCTGGCCGAGATGTCCCAGCGCCTCGCCCGGCGCATCCCCGACGAGGCCTACCGTTCCGAGCTGCTGCGGGCGGTGCACTACGAGGCCACCCGCGCCGGCCTCGACCCGCAGCTGGTGCTCGGCCTGATCCAGGTCGAGAGCGGCTTCAAGAAGTACGCCCTGTCCAGCGCCGGCGCCCGCGGCTACATGCAGGTGATGCCCTTCTGGGCCCGGCTGATCGGCAACGAGGAGACCAACCTCTTCCACATGCGCACCAACCTGCGCTTCGGCTGCACGATCCTGCGCCACTACCTGGACATCGAGAAGGGCGACCTCTTCCGTGCCCTGGGCCGCTACAACGGCAGCCTGGGCCGGGCCGAATACCCCAACCTCGTGCGGGCCGCCTGGGAGCGCAACTGGAGCTATCCGGACAGCCTGCGGCTGGCCCAGAACTAGCCTCCGGGCGTCTCGGGCAGTAAAAAAACAGGGCGCCGCGGCGCCCTGTGTACGTTGAGCCGTCCAGCCTCAGGCGATGATGCCGCCCCCGAGGCAGACCTTGCTCTCGTAGATCACCACGCTCTGCCCCGGCGTCACCGCCCACTGGGGCTGCGCGAAGGCGATCTCGGCGCGGCCGTCGGCCAGGGCATCGATCTCGCAGGGCGCGTCGGGGGTGCGGTAGCGCGGCTTGGCGGTGTACACCCAGTGGGTGCGCGGATCGCGGCCCGACACCCACGACAGCTCGGTGGCGACCAGGCGCTCCTTGAGCAGCGCCGGGTGGTCGTGGCCCTGCACCACGTACAGCACGTTCTGAGCCACATCCTTCCGGGCCACGTACCAGGCGTCGTGCTCACCGGCCGCATCCTGGTTGCCCTTCAGGCCACCGATCATCAGGCCCTTGCGCTGGCCGATGGTGTGGTGCATCAGGCCCTGGTGCTGGCCGATCACCTTGTCGCCCTCCAGGGTGCGGATCTCGCCCGGCCTGGCCGGCAGGTAGCGCGACAGGAACTCCCGGAACGGGCGCTCGCCGATGAAGCAGATGCCGGTCGAGTCCTTCTTGTTGAACACGTGCAGCCCGGCCGCCTCGGCCATCTTGCGCACCTCCCGCTTGTACAGCCCGCCCAGCGGGAACAGGGTCTTGGAGAGCTGGGCCTGGTTGAGGCGGTACAGGAAGTAGCTCTGGTCCTTGGTGCCGTCCTCGGCCTTCAGGAGCTGGAATTCGGTGCGCCCGTCGTTGGTCCATTCGCGCACCTGGGCGTAGTGGCCGGTGGCGATGCGGTCGGCGCCGAGGGCCAGGGCGTGGTCGAGGAAGGCCCGGAACTTGATCTCGGAGTTGCACAGGATGTCCGGGTTCGGCGTGCGGCCGGCCTCGTACTCGCGCAGGAACTCGGCGAACACCCGGTCCTTGT
>NZ_JAYREK010000018.1:0-65256 GCF_041908905.1 Zoogloea sp. | reverse complement strand
AGAAGTTAACCACCTCCAGGTCGATGCCCAGCACGTCCGCCACCGACACCACGTCGACGAGATCCTGGCGGGTCGAGCAATACTCATCATCGTCGTCGTCCTCCCAGTTCTTCATGAACAGGCCGACCACGTCGTAGCCCTGCTGCTTGAGCAGCAGCGCCGCGACGGACGAATCCACACCGCCGGACATGCCGACGACGACTTTTTCCTTACGAGACATTCGGTCCCTCTCCATCCAGCCAGTCTTCCAGGGGCAACACCACGGCTGGATCGCCATGTTCCCCGAACCACGTATCCACAACAAAACTGGCGCCCACCCGGGGCGCCTCGGCATTCTCGCGGACAACCGCCGAGAAATGCTGCGTCACCAGCCAGCGGGTGCGGCGCCGGATCGGCTCGACCGCATGGAAGCGCAGCATCCCGCGCGCCTCGAGCAGCCGGAGCAGGCGGGTCGTGCTCTCCGCGTGGTCGATGCAGTCCATCGCACCATACGCGCCATCGTCGAGGAAATCCCCCGCCCGATCGGCGCTGATGGGCGACTGGGTGCCCGCCCAGCGGTACAGCAACCCCATCGCCTCGGCCAGCGCCGCCCGCTCCTCTGCCGCCGAAGCGGCCCGACCGAGCAAGCCGGCCACCTGGGCGAGCTGCGCCTCCGAAAACACCACTTCGGCCTCGGTGAGGCAGCCATAGTTGAAACAGATCGCCACCCGCGCGTCGGCCTGCGCCGCACCGCCGCCAAGTGCGGCAGCCACGGCCAGCAGAGCCGCACCGAGGCGAGGCCGCATCATGCGTCGTAGTGCCGCAGCAGATCCAGCGAAAAACGCCGGCCGGCGATGTAATCCTCCACGCACTGCAGGACCAGCGGGCTGCGATGACGCTCCCGGGTGGCGCGCAGCTCGTCGAGGCTCAGCCACACCGCCCGCACGATCCCGTCGTCGAGCTTGCGCTCCGGCTCGCACCCATCGACCCGCCCGCCAAACGCAAAGCGCAGGTAGGTGATGTCGCTGCCCGGCTTGGGCCACTGGTAGATGCCCACCAGAAACTCCGGCCGGAAGTGGTGGGCCGTCTCCTCGAGGGCCTCCCGCGCCGCAGCGGCGACCAGCGCCTCGCCCTTCTCGAGGTGCCCCGCCGGCTGGTTGAAGCGCAGGCCGTCGTCGGTCTCTTCCTCGACGACGAGAAAACGCCCGTCCCGCTCGACCACCGCCGCCACCGTCACGTTCGGCTTCCAGATTTCCATGCCCGTTCCGTCCCGACAAAGATCCGCATTTTAACCGTTCGGCGCGAGGGTCCGCAGGCCTGCGGAATGCGCTAGAATCAGCGGCTTGAATTTACTGATTTCAGTTGGAGAACCCCCACCATGTCTATGGCAGACCGCGACGGTTTCATCTGGTACGACGGCAAACTCGTTCCGTGGCGTGAAGCAACCACCCACGTGCTCACCCACTCCCTCCACTACGGCCTGGCCGTCTTCGAGGGCGTCCGCGCGTACAACACCGTCAACGGCACTGCGATCTTCCGCCTGGCCGAGCACACCCAGCGCCTGCTCAACTCCGGCAAGATCTACATGATGGACATCCCCTACAGCAAGGAAGTCCTGATGGAGGCCCAGCTCGAGGTCGTCCGCGCCAACAAGCTCGAGTCCTGCTACCTGCGCCCGATCGCCTTCTACGGCTCCGAGAAGATGGGCATCTCCACCAAGGGCGCCACCGTGCATGTGGCCATCGCCGCCTGGCCGTGGGGCGCCTACCTGGGTGAGGAAGCCCTCGAGAACGGCATCCGCGTCAAGATCTCCTCCTACGCCCGCCACCACGTCAACGTGACGATGCCGCGCGCCAAGCTGTCCTCCACCTACGCCAACTCCATCATCGCCAACGCCGAGGCCGTCGAAGCCGGCTACGACGAGGCGCTGCTCCTCGACACCAACGGCTTCGTGGCCGAAGGCGCCGGCGAGAACCTCTTCCTGGTCAAGGACGGTGTGATCTACGAACCCGAGATCGCCTCCGCCCTCACCGGCATCACCCGCGCCTCGGTGATCCAGGTCGCCAAGGAGTTCGGCATGGAAGTGCAGTCCCGCCGCGTGACCCGCGACGACGTGTACGTGGCCGACGAAGCCTTCTTCACCGGCACCGCCGCCGAAGTCACCCCGATCCGCGACGTCGACGGCCGCATCATCGGCAACGGCAAGCGCGGCCCGGTGACCCACAAGCTGCAGAAGCGCTTCTTCGAGATCGTCAACGGCCAGGCGCCCGAATACGCCCACTGGCTGTCCCACGTCTGACCGCCCACGGAGACCTCCATGCCCGAGAATCAGGACAAGTCCAAACCGATCGAAGTCACGGCCAAGGATCTGCCGCTGCACTGCCCGATGCCCGACGCCCCGCTGTGGGCGCGTCACCCCCGGGTCTTCCTGGACGTGACCCACGACGGCAAGGCCAGCTGCCCCTACTGCGGCGCCAAGTACGTCTTTACCGGCGAACTGCCCAAAGGGCACCACTGACCCCGCAGGGGCTCAGGCAGACGGGGGCGGCAACGCCCCCGTGTCACATGGAGCCCGTCCGGCACGACACGCCCGGCACGCCTTCACCGCCGGGCGCCTCTTCAACCCTTCGCACGACGCACGCATGAGCAGCCTGATCTTCACCTCGCCCGATGAAGCTGAAAGCGCCTTCTACGCCGCCCTCGCCCGGGCCGACCTGGATGGCATGATGGCCGTGTGGTCGGAAGACGAAGAGGTCGTCTGCGTGCACCCCGGCAGCATCCGCCTGATCGGCCTGGCGGCCATCCGCGAATCCTGGCGCCAGCTCTTCGAGAGCGGCACACGGCTCATCATCCGGCCAAGCCGGTCGGTCCAGTGGCTCAACGTGACCACTGCCGTACACACCGTGCACCAGCACGTGCACATCGACGGCGACCATCGCCTGCACCCCCCGGTCATCGCCACCAACGTCTACAGCCGCGGCGCGGTGGGCTGGAAGATGATCCTCCACCACGCCTCGCCGGCACCCGACATCGACAACCTCCACGGCAGCGACATCCCGCACATCGTGCACTGATGGCGCCCTCCCCCGGCGACTATCGCCCGCCCTCCTGGCTGCCGGGCGGGCACCTGCAAACCATCTGGCCGCTGCTCTGCAAGGGACCGCGCCCGCCGCTGCAGCGGGAACGCTGGAGCACCCCGGACGGCGACTTCATCGACCTCGACTGGCTGCCCCACACCCCGGGCGCCCCGCTGGTGGTGCTCTTCCACGGCCTCGAAGGCTCTAGCGACTCCCCCTACGCCCGCAGCCTGCTGCGCCACCTCGACAGCCTCGGCTGGAATTGCGTCGTCCCCCACTTCCGCGGCTGCTCCGGCGAACCCAACCGCCTGCCCCGCGCCTACCACGCCGGCGACGCCGACGAGCTCGACTGGATCCTCGAACGCCTGGCCGCACGCCACCCCGACGTGCCACGCTTTGCCGCCGGCGTCTCCCTCGGAGGCAACGCGCTGCTGGTCTGGCTGGGCACCCGCGGCAGCGCCGCCGGCCGCCACCTCCAGGCCGCCGCCGCGATCTGCGCCCCCCTCGATCTCGCCGCGATGGGCCACCACCTCGGGCGCGGCGTTAACCGCCTGTACACCCGGCACTTCCTTGCCACCCTCAAGGCACGCGCCCTCGCCAAGCTGCGGCAACACCCCGGCCTGTTCGACCCCGCAGCGGTGCGGCGGGCCCGCAACCTGCACGCCTTCGACGACCTCGTCACCGCCCCGCTCCACGGCTTCCGGGGCAGCGACGACTACTGGCGGCGCGCCTCCAGCAAGCCGCTGCTGCCCGCCATCACCGTGCCGACCCTGGTGCTCAACCCCCGCAACGATCCCTTCCTGCCCGCCGGGCACCTGCCGGGTGCGGCCGACGTGGCGCCGGCGATATGCCTCGAGCAACCGGCCCAAGGTGGCCACGTGGGCTTTGTGAGCGGGCCCTGGCCCGGCCAGCTCGACTGGCTGCCCCGCCGCCTCGTGCGCTTTTTCACGGAAGCCGGCAAAGGCTGAGGCCCCACGGCCGCTGACGCGGAGGCGTCACGGCGGGCGGCGTATAATTCATCTTTCATCCTTTGCGCACCGGAGCTTTCATGTTCGTCCCCGCCCCCGAGATCTTCAAGGCCTATGACATCCGCGGCATCGTCGACAAGACCCTGACCGTCGAGGCTGTCCGCGCCATCGGCCACGCCCTCGGTTCCGAAGCCGTCGCCCGCAACCAGAAGGCCATCGCCGTCGGCCGCGACGGCCGCCTGTCCGGCCCGGCCCTGGCCGGCGCCCTCGCCGACGGCATCCGCGCGGCCGGGGTCGACGTGATCGACGTGGGCTGCGTGCCCACCCCCCTCACCTACTTCGCCGCCTACGAGCTGGGCACCAATTCCTGCGTGTCGGTCACCGGCAGCCACAACCCGCCCGACTACAACGGCCTCAAGATGGTCCTCGGCGGGCAAACCCTATTCGGCGAACTCATCCAGGCCCTGCGCCAGCGCATCATCGACGGCGACCTCGTCACCGCCGCCCAGCCCGGCAAGCTCACCCAGGCCGACGTGGTGCCGGCCTACATTGAAAAGATCGTCGGCGATGTCAAGCTCTCCCGCCCGATGAAGGTGGTGATGGACTGCGGCAACGGCGTGGCCGGGGCGGTGGCGCCCGAGCTCTTCAAGCGCCTGGGCTGCGAGCTGGTCGAGCTGTTCTGTGAGGTCGACGGCCACTTTCCCAACCACCACCCGGACCCCTCCAAGCCCGAAAACCTGGCCGACGTGATCCGTGCCCTGCGTGACACCGACGCCGAGATCGGCCTCGCCTTCGACGGCGACGGCGACCGCCTCGGCGTCGTCACCAAGGACGGCGAGATCATCTTCCCCGACCGCCAGCTGATGCTGTTCGCCGAGGACGTGCTCACCCGCGTGCCGGGCGGCGAGATCATCTACGACGTCAAATGCACCCGCAACCTGGCCGGCTGGATCAAGGCCCGCGGCGGCAAGCCCACCATGTGGAACACCGGCCACGCGCTGGTCAAGGCCAAGCTCAAGGAGACCGGCGCTCCGCTGGCCGGCGAGATGAGCGGCCACGTGTTCTTCAAGGAGCGCTGGTATGGCTTCGACGACGGCCTGTACACCGGCGCCCGCCTGCTCGAGATCGTCTCCCGCCACGCCGACGCCAACCCGCTGCTGAAGGGCCTACCGGACGCCGTCAGCACCCCCGAGCTCAACATCAAGATGAACGAGGGCGAGCCCTTCGCGCTGGTGGACAAGCTCAAGGCCGAGGCCAGGTTCGAGGGCGCCGAGAGCATCCTGACCATTGACGGCGTGCGCGTCGAATACGCCGACGGCTTCGGCCTGGCCCGCCCGTCCAACACCACCCCGGTGGTGGTGCTGCGCTTCGAGGCCGACAACGAAGCCGCCATCGCCCGCATCCAGGCCGACTTCCGCCGCGCCATCGAGGCCGTCTGGCCGGGCGTGCAGCTGCCGTTCTGAGCGCTCTCCAGAAACAACAAAAACGCCCCGGAGTGAGAGCCCCGGGACGTTTTTTGTTGCACATCGGGGCGGCTGGAGCCGCCCTGCGCGCGAGCGATCAGACCGAACGACGGCGGGCCAGACCGAGGCCCGCGAGGCCCAGCCCCAGCAGCGCAGCGGTGGCCGGCTCGGGGATCGCGTTGCTGCCGTTCACCTGGATGTCATCGACCAGGAAGGTGCCGTTGGTGTTGATGCGCAGCGTATCCACGGCGGAAAAATTGAGAACGGCGTTGGTCCAGGGGCTGCTGAACGTGAGGCTGTAGCTGTCGGTCACTGCGCCATTCAGCAGGCCCTCGATGGTGACGGAGGTGAGCGCCCCCTGCCAGCCGTTGAGCCACAGGTCCTGGACCGAGAACGTACCGCCCCCCGCCTGGGTCATGACCATGTTGCCATAGAAGTTGTTGAGGGCCGCAAACTTGCCACTGTGCCCGCTACCGACACCGGAACTCCACCAACCGCCCGTGGGGCTGACGTCGACCACGTCCATGTTCGAGCTGAACACGAAGCCGGAATCGGTGAAGCCAGAACCGCTCGTGGGCCCGTAGGAGCCGGGGGCGACCAAGGAATCGAAGTTGATGACGGTGGCGCTGGCGGCCGTGCAGGCCAGCGCGAGGGTGATGCCGGAGATGAGCTTGCTGATGGTTTTCATGAGTTCTAGCCTCTTTTGTCTGGTGGATGCTTGAGTAAAAACGCTCAGCACCCCACAGCAAAAGCCATGCCCAAAAACAACAAAAACCAAATCTTTGCAAAAAAATCATAAAAATCAGATTGATAGCCTCACAGTTGAGGCTCAATCGAAGAAGAGATTTTTACAAAGAAAAATAAGTGTAAAAATTGCCGACAAAATCAAAAACAACAAACCAAACAGCCGTGCGAACGTGAGTCGGCGACTTGCGCACGTTCACCCCGAACCCGCCTCACGCCACGGTCACGGCGGCCCGCCCCCGCACCAACACAAGCCCGCGCTTCAGAGACCGGCGTGCACAAACAGGTTGCCCTCGGCGATCTCGGGCACCGCCATGCCGCGGGACAGCATCCAGTCGCGCACCGCCAGCCCGGTGGCCTGGGGCCAGGGGCGAAGCTGCTCGGGCCGGACGAGGCGGTATTCGGCAAGCTCCTCGTTGAGGCGGATTTCGCCACGGGCCTGGACGTGGTAACCGATGATGATCTCGTTCTTGCGCGCAAAGGGGTAGGCGCCGAGCAGCTTCACCGACACGGCCTCCAGGGCGACCTCCTCCATCACCTCCCGCGCAACCGCCTCTTCAGGGGTTTCGCCGCGCTCAAGGAAGCCGGTGACGAGGGCGAACATCTTTTCGGGCCACGCCTGGTTGCGGGCCAGCAGGATGGCACCGTCGCGGTCGACGCACTCGATCACCGCGGCCACCACCGGCAGCGGGTTGTCCCAGCGCACGAAGCCGCAGGCCGGGGCAAAGCACAGCTGGCGCTCGGCGCCGGCCATTTCGCCCCACTCGAGGGGGCTGCCGCACTGGGGGCAGAAACGCCAGGTGGGAGAACTCATGGGATGCTTCCCGCAATCACGGGCCGGGCGCCCGCGGGGCCCCGGGGCCGGCGGGCGCCGATGGGGATCAGCCGAGCTTGGCGCCGACCCAGCCGGCCACCGAGGCCAGCGCCGCCGGCAGCGCCGAGGCGTCGGTGCCGCCGGCCTGGGCCATGTCGGGGCGGCCGCCGCCCTTGCCGCCAACCTGCTGGGCGACCATGTTGACCAGCTCGCCGGCCTTGACCTTGCCGGTGAGGTCGGCGGTGACGCCGGCGATCAGGCTGACCTTGCCGTCATTGACGCTGGCCAGCACGATGGCGGCGCTCTTGAGCTTGTCCTTCAGCTTGTCGAGGGTCTCGCGCAGGGTGGGCACGTCGGCGCCTTCCAGCGTGGCGGCGAGCACCTTGGCGCCGGCAATGTCGGCGGCCTGGGCGGCCAGGTCGTCACCCTGGCTGGCAGCGAGCTTGCTCTTGAGGCGGGCGAGCTCTTTTTCGAGGGACTTGATGGTGTCGATCACCTGGCCGACGCGGGTCAGCACCTCCTGCGGCTGGGCCTTGAGGGCGCCGGTGACGCCGTCGAGGAGCTTCTGCTGGTCCTGCACCAGGGCCACCGCCACGTCGCCGCACACCGCCTCGATACGCCGCACGCCGGCGGCCACGCCGCCTTCGAGGGTGATCTTGAACAGGCCGATGTCGCCGGTGCGGGCCACGTGGGTGCCGCCGCACAGCTCCTTGGACGAGCCGATGGTGAGCACGCGCACCTCGTCACCGTACTTCTCGCCGAAGAGCATCATCGCGCCGGTCTTCTGGGCCGACTCGATGTCCATCACCGAGGCGTCGGTGGCGGCGTTGGCGAGGATCTCGTCATTGACGATGCGCTCGATGCGGGCGATCTCGTCGGCGCTGACGGGCTGGGTGTGGGCGAAGTCGAAGCGGGTCTTGTCCGGGTCGACCTGGCTGCCCTTCTGCTGCACGTGGCCGCCGAGCACTTCGCGCAGGGCCTTGTGCAGCAGGTGGGTGGCGGAGTGGTGGCGGGCGGTGCGGGCACGGGCGGCGGTATCCACCCTGGCGGTCACGCCGTTGCCCACCGTGAGCTTGCCGGTAGTGACCACGCCGTGGTGGCCGAACACCGTGGCCTGGATCTTCTGGGTGTCTTCGACGGCGAAGATGCCGTGCACCGAGCGCAGCTCACCGCGGTCGCCCACCTGGCCGCCGGATTCGGCGTAGAACGGGGTGTCGTCGAGCACCACCACGCCCATCTCGCCCTCGGCGAGCTCGTTGACGGCCAGGCCGTCCTTGTAGAGAGCCAGCACATTGCCCTTGGCCTCCAGGCTGTCGTAGCCGTGGAAGGTGGTGGCCGGGCCGTCGTAGTCGAGGTTGGCGGCCATCTTGAACTTGCCGGCGGCGCGGGCCTGCTCCTTCTGGCGGGCCATCGCGGCGTCGAAGGCGGCGGCGTCGACGGTGACGCTGCGCTCACGGCACACGTCGGCGGTGAGATCCAGCGGGAAGCCGAAGGTGTCGTGCAGCTTGAACGCGGTCTCGCCGTTGAACACGGTGCTGCCGGCGGCGGCCATCGCGGCGAGCTCGCCTTCGAGGATCGCCATGCCGTTTTCAATCGTCGCGAAGAAGCGGTCTTCCTCCTGCTTGAGGATCTCGGTGACGCGCTGCTGACCGGCCTTCAGCTCGGGGTAGGCCTCGCCCATCTCGGCGACGAGATCGGGCACCATCTTGTGGAAGAAGGCGGCGCGGGCGCCGAGCTTGTAGCCGTGGCGGATGGCGCGGCGGATGATCCGGCGCAGCACGTAGCCGCGGCCTTCGTTGCCGGGGATCACCCCGTCGGCGATCAGGAAGGAGCAGGCGCGGATGTGGTCGGCCAGCACCTTGAGGGACGGGCTGTCCATGTCGGCGTCGCTGGTCTCGCGGGCCGCGGCCTTGATGAGGGCCTGGAACAGGTCGATCTCGTAGTTGGCGTGCACGTGCTGCAGCACCGCGGAGATGCGCTCGAGGCCCATGCCGGTGTCCACCGAGGGCTTGGGCAGCGGGTGCATCACGCCGGCCTCGTCGCGGTTGAACTGCATGAACACGTTGTTCCAGATCTCGATGAAGCGGTCGCCGTCTTCGTCGGGGGAGCCCGGGGGGCCGCCCCAGATGTGCTCGCCGTGGTCGTAGAAGATCTCGGTGCACGGGCCGCAGGGGCCGGTGTCGCCCATCATCCAGAAGTTGTCGGAGGCGTAGCGGGCGCCCTTGTTGTCACCGATGCGGATGACCCGCTCCGCCGGCACGCCGATCTCCTTGGTCCAGATGTCGTAGGCCTCGTCGTCCTCGGCATACACGGTGACGGTGAGCTTGTCCTTGGGCAGCTTGAAGACCTCGGTGAGCAGTTCCCAGGCGTAGCTGATCGCGTCGCGCTTGAAGTAGTCGCCGAAGCTGAAGTTGCCCAGCATCTCGAAGAAGGTGTGGTGGCGGGCTGTGTAGCCGACGTTCTCGAGGTCGTTGTGCTTGCCGCCGGCCCGCACGCACTTCTGGGAGGTGGTGGCGCGGGTGTAGGGGCGCTTGTCGAAGCCGAGGAAGACGTCCTTGAACTGGTTCATGCCTGCGTTGGTGAACAGCAGGGTCGGGTCTTCGTGGGGCACCAGAGAGCTGGAGGCTACGATCTGGTGGCCCTTGGAGGCGAAGAATTCGAGGAATTTCTGGCGGATTTCGGCGCTTTTCATCGGCGTGGGGTCTCCGGGTGACATCGCGGGGCGACGGTCAGGGGAACGCAGGTTTCAAAGCGCGAAATTGTAGCATTCAACCTCATCCGCTCCCGCTGGCTATAATCCCCGCTCCGAGAACATACCAAGAGAAGAGGGAGAACCATGGGCCACCGCCTGTCCAAGATCTACACCCGCACCGGCGACGCCGGCACCACCGGCCTCGGCAACGGCAACCGGGTATCCAAGAACAGCCTGCGCATCCACACCCTGGGCGAGGTGGACGAGGTCAACGCCGCCATCGGCGTGCTGCTGTGCGAGGAGCTTCCCGAAGACGTGCGCGCGCTGCTGACCAATGTGCAGCACGACCTCTTCGACCTGGGTGGCGAGGTGTGCATCCCCGGCATGGAGATGATCACCGCCAAGCAGGTGCAGCACCTCGAGGAAGAGCTCGACCGCTTCAACGACGACCTGGAGCCCCTGAAGGACTTCATCCTGCCCGGCGGCACCCGCGCCGCGGCCCTGTGCCACCAGGCACGCACGATCTGCCGGCGCGCCGAACGGATGATCGTCGCGCTGGGCCAGGAGGAGGCGGTGAACGACGCCCCGCGCCAGTACCTCAACCGGCTGTCGGATCTGCTCTTCGTGCTGGGGCGGGTGCTCAACCGCGCCGGCGGCCGCGGCGACGTGCTGTGGCAGAAGCGCAAGAACGCCTGACACACCCTGGCGGGGCGGCGGCGCCAGGCTGACGGCGCCCGCCCGGCCGATGACAATCCATCAATCCGCGTGGGCGTGCGGCTGAAACCCCGCCGTCGAGGTGCCTCGGCAGCGCGCCGGGACGCCGCCCGGGCGCCCAGCCGGCGCGCCGGCTTACCAATCCACCTTGTTCACGGTGCCCAGCGAACGGCCGAGGAAGCGCTCGCCGATGGTCTGGAAGCGCAGCGGGATATCGGTGACGGTGTAACGGTAGGTGGGCAGACTCTCGCCGTCGTTGGCGATCCCCATCGCGGTGAGGGTGCGGGCGGCCTGCTCGGCGACGGTGATGGCCGAATCGACGAGGCGGACCTCCGGCCCCACCACATCCTGCAGCAGGGGCTTGATCAGCGGGTAATGGGTACAGCCGAGGACCAGGGTATCCACGTTCTCGGCCAGCACGGGCTTGAGATATTCCTGGGCGGTGAGCCGGGTCACCTCGTGCTCCAGCCAGCCCTCCTCGACCAGGGGCACGAACAGCGGGCACGCCTGCGAATAAACCCGCACGTTGGGGTCGAGGGCGTGAATCCGGCGGGCGTAGGCGTTGCTGTTGATGGTGGTCGGCGTGCCGATCACCCCGATCGCCCGGGAGCGGGACTCGGCCACCGCAGCACGGGCGCCGGCATCGATCACGTCGAGCACCGGGATCGCCCCGGCCTTCTGCTTGACTACCTGGGAGGCCACCGCCGCCATCGTGTTGCAGGCGATGATCAGCATTTTGACGCCCTGCTCCAGCAGGTGGTCGGTGATCTGGCCGGTGAAGTGCTCGATGGTGGCCACCGATTTGACACCGTAGGGCACGCGGGCCGTGTCCCCGAAGTAGACGATGTTCTCGAGGGGCAGGCGCTCCATGAGGGCGCGCACGACAGTCAGGCCGCCCACACCGGAGTCGAAGACCCCGATCGGCAGCTTACCGGTATCAGGCATGGCAGCAGGAAAATGCAGGACGAGGACCGCGGATTCTACGCCACCACGGCGGCGCGGCGCTCAGTAATCGAGGCGGGCGACCAGTTCGGCCTCTTCTTCGGGGCTCAGCGCAAACTTGTAGGCCGATTTTTCGTCGGGCAGTTCACGCCATTTGCCGCCGATCTCCCGCAGGCGGCGCTCGATCTTGGCACAGCTGATGTGCATCAGGATGGCGGGCGCACTCACCCGCTCGCACATCCGCTCGGCCCCCATCTGCTCGAACTCCAGGAGACGCTCGTAGAAGGCCCGGTGGCGCGGGTTGATCTCGATGAGGATGTCGGTGCAGCCCTTCACCCGGTGGGCATAGATGTAGAGCAGGTGGATCAGGGAGATGATCAGGCGTTTGGAGCGCGCCGTCGGATCGATGGCGAAACGCCCGAACTCGCACAGCTTGGCTCCCTGGGCACGCAGGCGCGCCGCCTCCGCACCATAGGTGCTGTCGAGGGCGAGCCCGGCGGGGGAGTCGATATTGACGGTGACCGTCGCGTAGATCCGGCCGAAGAGTTCGGCGTTCATGGTCAGCTGGTTGGGCTCTTCGGCCGTGCCGACGGCGCCGTAACCGCGCCAGGCGTAGCGCTTCTGGATCAGCAGGTCGGTCTCGCGGCGGCGCTCGCCGTCGCGCATGAGCATCTTGATCCGGAACTTGTCCTGACGATGGGCAGGAACATCGACCTTGGGCGCGTCCTCGGCAATGCAGAGAGGATCGAAGCGCCATGATTCCATGGCGGTGACTTCCGCCAGCGTTTGCGGCGGACGCACTTCTTCGGGCGAGGGTTTGGGATCTTTACGAAACATTGATCGATACTATACAGCGCCTTTAACAGGTGAGCCATCGTGTCGTCCGAGGGCCCAGCGCACGTGCTCCCTGACGACAGGGGACGAATCTTCCCGCCGTAAAGCGAGCGCGGCAAGGACATCTTCCGCACATTGGGCATTACCCAGTGCGACCGCGAGGTTGCGCGACCAGCGCTCGTAGCCGATGCGGTAGATGGGGCTGCCGGCCATCCGCTCGGTGAAATCCGCTTCCGACCAGTGAAACAATGCCACCAGCCCCGCCCGGTCGAGACCATGGCGGGGCGCGAAATCGGGTTCGACAGCCTTGCGGGCAAAACGGTTCCAGGGGCATGCCAGCTGGCAGTCGTCGCAACCGTAGATCCGGTTGCCCATCATGGGCCGGAACTCCTCCGGGATCGCCCCCTTCAGCTCGATGGTCAGGTACGAGATGCAGCGCCGGGCATCGACCCGGTAGGGCGCCACGATGGCGCCGGTCGGGCAGGCCGTGATGCACGCGCTGCAACGCCCGCAGTGGGCTTCCGGGGCCGCATCCACCGGCAGGGCCAGGTCGGTGTAGATCTCGCCCAGAAAGAAGAACGACCCCGCCTGCCGGGACAACAGCAGGGTGTGCTTGCCACGCCAGCCGAGGCCGGCCTTCTCGGCCAGGGCGACCTCCATGACCGGCGCCGAATCGACGAAGACCCGCGCCGCGTGGGGGGCGACGGCGGCAATCCGGTCGGCGAGCTTCTGCAGGCGGGCCCGCAGCACCTTGTGGTAATCGCGGCCCAGCGCGTAGCGCGAGACGTAGGCACGGGCGGGATCGCCGAGCACCGCCAGCGCGTCCTCGGCATCGGGCAGATAGGACATGCGCGCCGAGATCACCCGCCGGGTGCCCGGCACCAGGACCTCCGGCCGGGAGCGCTTGACCCCATGTTTGTACATATAATCCATCTGCCCATGGCAGCCGGCCTCGAGCCAGGCCGTCAGGCCCGCCTCGGCGTCGGCGAGGCCCGTGTCCGCGATGCCGACCTCGTCGAAACCGAGCGCCCGCCCCCACGTCTTGATATCCGCGGCAAGGGACGCCAGGCTTTCCTGCCCGCCAGAAAGATTATCGTGCACCAAATTCATCCCGGAAATGATAGCGGCCCTTCAGCCCACCTGCACCTGCCCGACGAGGACGCCACGCTGGCTGCCGGTGCCCGCCTGGCGGCGGCACTCCCGGCGCGGCTGACGGTGTTCCTGCGCGGCGACCTGGGTGCCGGCAAAACCACGCTGACCCGCGGCCTGCTGCGTGGGCTGGGCTACACCGGCCGGGTGAAGAGCCCGACGTACACCTTGGTCGAACCGTATAAAGATTCTAGAATTAGTGTATATCACTTTGATTTTTATCGCTTCACCCATGCAGAAGAGTTTCTCGAGGCTGGCCTTGAAGAGTGTTTCGAAGGCGACGGCATCCGCCTTGTCGAGTGGCCCGACCGGGCCCAGCCCTACCTCCCCGCAGCAGACCTCGAAGTCTTGCTGCATGTTGCGCCGGCCGGCGGCCGCGAGCTTGCACTGCGTGCGCTGAGCCCGGAGGGCCAAAGATGTCTCGACGATTTCAACGCAGTTATCGCCCCACCGGCGGCCAGGCCGGCCCCCTGAGCGGGCCCGGGCCGAGCCCCATCAGCCGGCGCCGCTTCCTCGGCTCCACCGGCGCCGCCCTGCTGCTGATGGTCAGCCGGGCGGGCCACGCCGCCACGACGTCCATGCTGGCGGTGCGGGTGTGGCCGGCCCGCGACTACACCCGCGTCACCCTGGAGAGCCGCAGCGCGGTCAACTTCACCCACCAGATGGTGCGCAACCCGGAGCGCCTGGTGGTGGACCTGGAGGGCGTGGAGCTCAACGAGGTGCTGCAGTCGCTGCCGTCCAAGATCAGCGGACAGGACCCGTACATCCAGCTGATCCGCGCCGGGCGCAACCGGCCCGGCGTGGTCCGGCTGGTGATCGAACTCAAGGCCGAGGTGACACCGCAGATCTTCACCCTCGCCCCGGTCGGCGAATACGGGCACCGGCTGGTGCTGGACCTCTACCCGGTCGAACCGGTCGACCCCCTGCTCGCCCTGCTCGAGAAGATTTCCCCCGAAGAGGCCGCCGCGGGCGGCGCCAGCCCGCCCCAGCGCCCCGAGGAGCCGCCGCGCCGCGCCGTGGCCGAAGCCCCGCGCAAGGCCGAGCCCACGCAACAGGCCCGCAACAGCGAGCGGCCCGAACCGCCGCCCAGCCGTGCCGGCGACGACGAACGGGTGAACCGGCTGATCACAATCGCCATCGACCCCGGCCACGGCGGCGAGGACCCGGGCGCAGTGGGCGCCGCCGGCAGCTTCGAGAAACACGTGACCCTGTCGGTCGGGCAGCGCCTGAAGGCCAAGATCGACGCCCAGCCCAACATGCGCGCGATGCTCACCCGCGACGCCGACTACTTCGTTCCCCTCCAGCAGCGGGTGGCCAAGGCGCGCCGGGTTCAGGCGGATCTCTTCGTCTCCATCCACGCCGACGCCTTCATCAGCCCGACCGCCCGCGGGAGCTCGGTCTTCGTGCTGTCCGACAAGGGCGCGTCGAGCACCGCGGCACGCTGGCTGGCCCAGAAGGAAAACGCCGCCGACCTGATCGGCGGGGTGAACCTGGGGGTCAAGGACGGCCACCTCGCACGCACCCTGCTGGACCTCTCCCAGACCGCGTCGATCAACGACAGCCTGAAGGTGGGCAAGGCCGTGCTGGGCGAGCTCGGTGGCATCAACAAGCTGCACAAGGGGCAGGTGGAACAGGCCAGCTTTGCGGTGCTGAAGGCGCCGGACATCCCGTCCATCCTGATCGAGACGGCCTTCATCTCGAACCCGGAAGAAGAAGCCCGCCTCAACGACGAGGCCTATCAGGACCGCATGGCCGAGGCGATCCTGCGCGGGCTGCGGCGCTACTTCGCCCAGAACCCGCCGATGGCCAAGTCCAAGCTCGCGCGGCTCGACTGAAGCCCGGCCCCCACAAACGGGGGCCGACGCCCAGGGGCGCGGGCACCTAACGGATGCAGACCTTGCGGACCTGCTTGAGGTCGGTGAGGCCGGCCATCACCTTCTCGATGCCGTCCTGGCGCAGCGTGCGCATGCCCTCGTCGAGGGCGGTGGCGAGCAGCGTGGCGACCCGGGCGCGCTCCTGGATCAGGGCCTTCACCGGATCGGTGCCGATCATCAGCTCATGGAGGCCGAGGCGGCCCTTGTAACCCCCGTTGCAGTGGTCGCAGCCGACCGGCTGGTAAAGGGTGAAGCGCCCCTCCGCATCTCCGTAGCGCTGCCGCCAGCCGGCCAGGATCTGCTCCCGGGCCCGCTCGGGGTCTTCGCGGAAGGCCGGAGTCTGCATCAGGTCCTCGCAATACTCGTCGAGAAGGTGGCGGACCTCGGCTTCGTCCGGGTGATAGGCCTTCTTGCACTTGCTGCACAGGCGCTTGGCGAGGCGCTGGGCCAGCACGCCGAGCAGGGCATCGGCAAAGTTGAACGGGTCCATCCCCATGTCGAGCAGGCGGACGATGGACTCCGGCGCACTGTTGGTGTGCAGGGTGCTGAACACCAGATGGCCGGTGAGGGACGCCTCGAGGCCGATCGAGACGGTTTCCTTGTCGCGCATTTCGCCGACCATGATCACGTCGGGGTCGGCCCGCAGGAAGGAGCGCATCACGGTCGGGAAATCCAGACCGGCCTTGCGGTTCACCTGAACCTGGCGCAGGCCCTTCTGGGTGATTTCGACCGGATCTTCCGCCGTCCAGATCTTGGTGTCGGGGGTGTTGATCGAGCCGAGGATGGAGTGCAGCGTGGTCGTCTTGCCCGAGCCGGTCGGGCCGCACACGAAGAAGATGCCGTAGGGCTTGCCGACCGCCTCCTTGAGGCGCTTGAAGTTGAGTTCCGACAGGCCGAGCTGCTCGAGGGGCAGCGGCTCGCTGTTGGCGAGCAGACGCATCACCACGTCTTCCATCCCGCCCGTGGTGGGAACGGTGGCCACCCGCAGCTCGATGTCGAGGGGGCCGAAGCGGCGGAACTTGATCTTGCCATCCTGGGGCTTGCGCCGCTCGGAGATGTCCAGGTCACACATGATCTTGATGCGCGTGACGAGGGGGCTGCGGTAGCTGGCGGGCACCTCGATGTAGGGCACCAGCGAGCCGTCCTTGCGGAAGCGGATCTGGGTCTTCTCCTTGCCCGGGCGCGGCTCGATGTGGATGTCCGAAGCGCCCTGGCGGTGGGCGTCGATGATGATGCGATTGACCAGCTTGACCAGCTCGTTGTCGGCCGCCGCCGAGACGTCCTCGGGCGTGGTCGCGCCATCGCCCTCGTCTTCGGACAGGTCGAACAGGATGTCGCCCACCGTGCCGTCGTCCGTCGCCGCGCCGAAGAACTGGTCGACGGCTTGCATGAACTCGGTCTGGGTCGTCACGCAGTAGACAGGATGGGCTTTCGGAAAGACGTTCTGCACGACCCGGGAGGCGATCGCCTGCTCGGGATCGGTGACGAGGATCAGCAGCCCTTCGGGGTTCTCCTCGAGGGGCAGCCACTGGGCCTGCTGGACGTAGTCACGCTTGAGGTTCTTGAGCAGGTCGAGGGGCTTGATGCGCTCCCGCCGGAAGGGCTCGTAGGGCACGCCGAAGAAGCGCGACAGGGCGCTGCCGATGTCGGCCGGCTTGAGCTTGAAGTTTTCGATCAGGTACTGCTCGAGGGGAAGCCCCTGCTCGCGCGCGGCGCTGGTGGCCGTCTCCAGCTCGGCACCGGTGAGCTTGCCGTCGTTGATCAGGCCCTCGTAGCGGGACTTCGGCTGGACCAGCGAGTGGCGCCGCTGGGCGAAGGCGATCGCCAGGGTCTGCCCGAGGCCCTGCACGCCCTCCTCGGCGATCGGCGAGAACACCTCGCCGTTGCGGCTGTTGATGAGCTGGATGACGCCCAGCACCTCGCCGTCGTCGGGATTGGCGATCGGCGCAACGAGCATCTGGTGGCAACGGTAGCCGGTGCGGTCATCGACCTCGCGGCGGAACTCCATGCGCGAGGAGATGGACTTGAGCTCCCGCTCGTCGTAGGCGTCATGGATGTTGAGCAGCTTGCCGGTCAGGGCGACGTAGCCGGCGACGCTGTTCTCGGCGATCGGCAGGCGGATCGTGCGGATGCTGTGCAGGCCGGTCTTGACCCGCGACGAGATGGTGGTGCGGCTCTCATCGACCACGTAGATCGTCAGGCGGTCGGCGGCAAAGAGCGAACAGATGTCCGTCGACAGCTCGAAGATGATCTCGTCGATGTTCTCGGTCGCGTGGATGCGGTTGGTGACGGCCTGGAGCCCCTTGAAGAAGGCGAGCCGGCTGGCAACGTCTCCGACACCGGACCTGCTGGGTGGACTGCTCATGTTTGCGTCGAATCCCGATGGCCGGCCCGGCTGGCGACAGGCGCGGCATATGCGTTAGGAACACTTCAACGGCGGGCGCCGGCCGTCCTTTAACGGAGGGCTAGAAGGCGAGCTCGAGGCCGTTGTACAGGGCCTTGGGCACGAAGCGCCCGCGATAGTTGGCGATTTCGTCCAGCGTGGTCTGGGCACGGCTGGGCTTGAGGTGGGTGATCCAGACTTCCGGGTCGCCCTTGATGCGGTCGAGGAACAGGGCCAGCAGGCTCGGGCACAGGTGGCGCGAAGCCAGCGCGAGTTCGTGAAGGGCGTCGGGAAAGGCCGTTTCGACGATCAGGTGGCGCAGGTCGGGGATCGCGTTGATGGCGGCGATCAAGGGCTCCGAATAGGCCGTATCCCCCGAGAACACCAGGCTGCCGCCCTCGCCGCGCAGGTGGTAGGCCACCGCGGGCACGGTGTGCAACGCCGGCAGCGCGACCACCTGGCGGCCTTCGCCGATGTGGGTGGATTCGCCGGTGCGCATTTCCTGGAAACGCAGGAAGGGGTTGCCCCGATCGGGAATCGACGAGAAATCCGGCCACACCAGCCAGTTGAAGATGTGCGAGCGCAGGATGCGCAGGGTTTCCGCCGACCCATGCACGACGATCGGCATGGAGCGCGCCTCGCCGACCGTGTCGACGAGGAGCGGGATCATCGCGATGTGATCCAGGTGGGCATGGGTGACGAAGACGTGATCGATGCGCAGGAGCTCCTCGAACTCGAGGTCACCCACCCCCGTTCCGGCATCGATCAGGATATCGTCATCGACAAGCAGGGCCGTGGTGCGCTGACTGCGCCCCCCGATGCCACCGCTGCACCCAAGAACCCGCAGCTTCATTTTCTTCTCATGGAATTCCGTAAGCGTGGCAACCGGACTGCACGCCCAAGCACCAGAAAACAATCGAAAGCCAGCGCATCAGAATACGACTCGCCGACGGGGCCAGACACCACAAATTTCACGCTTCGCAGGCAATGCTGACGACGGACGCGAATCAGCTGCGGGTCTGGGAGAAGAACTCCATCTTCACTCCTGCGATCTCGATGATATCGTTGTCGTTCAGGCGATGGGCCTGGGCGTCGAGGGCGCGGCCGTTCACAACCGGGAAAACCGTGCCTTCCACGTGGGTGATGAAGTATCCGTGGGGGCGGCGGGTGATGACGGCCACCTGGGTGCCGGGCTTGCCCAGGGTCGTGAGCGACTTGGACAGCTCCAGCGTGCGCCCGGCGTGGGTGCCGCTGAGAATCTGGATCATGCCCACCGCACCGCTCTGCTGGGGCGGCGGAGCCACGTCCGGCGCCGGGGTGGCCTGACGCCCGCTGTTGGTTTCGATCGCCTGGGCAAAGGACACGTCCTGGTCCGCCGCGGCCGCCGCGCCGCTGTCGGCAATGTACTTGAGCCGGTACTTGCCCAGCTCGATCACGTCGTTGTTCTGCAGGACATGCTTCTTGACCGGCTGGCCGTTGACGTAGGTGCCGTTGGTGCTGTTCATGTCCTCGAGGAAGGCATCGTTCAGGATCGTCACGATGGCCGCATGGTCGCCGCTGATCGCCAGATTGTCGATCTGGATATCGTTGTGCGGCTTGCGCCCGATGGTCGTGCGCTCTTTCTCGAGGACCATCTCCTTAAGCACCAAACCATCCATGCTCAAAATCAACCTGGGCATCGCAATTCCTATCTGAAACCAGCCTTAACCAAGCTCGGCGCCAAGGCGCCCCCCGGTGGAGGACGACACAATGACAACCGAGATATTATCCACGCCGCCCCGATCATTGGCCAGATCAACCAGATGTTCGGCCGCCAGCCGGGGGTTGGCCCCCAGCGCACCGAGCACCTCGGCGATGTCGGCGTCGGGCAGCATCTCCGTCAGCCCGTCCGAGCACAGGAGGTAAACGTCTCCCTCGTGAATCGCCGAAACCGTCAGATCCGGAACCACCGTCGCCGCCACCCCCACCGCCCGGGTGAGCAGGCCCCGCAAGGCCGCCCCGGCGCGTGACGGGGAAACAATCATGCCCGCGTCGCTTTGCTCCCGCAATACGCTGTGATCACGGGTCATGCAAATCAGCTCGTCGTCGCGCCAGCGGTAGATCCGGGAGTCGCCCACATGACAGGTGATGAGCGTGCCGTCCTCGCGCAGGCAGACCGCCACCAGGGTGGTCCCCATGCTGCGCAGGCTGGGATCGCTGGAGGCCATCGCGAACACTGCGCGGTTGGCCTCCGCCACCGCCACCTCGATGTCGCGCTCGCGGACACCTCCTTCCGTCACGCACGCGCGGAGATGGGCGACCAGGGCATCGACCGCCAGACGTGCGGCAACCTGGCCACCCGCATGCCCGCCCATGCCGTCCGCCACGACGGCGACGCCGAGCGCCTCGTCGCAGAAGACGCAGTCTTCGTTGCGCGACCGGACCTGCCCGACATCAGTTTCCATCGCCATCCGCCAGCGACCCACTTGCCCCCTCCAGACCATGGGCCTGCCCGCGACACGACGCCGGGGCAAGCCGCCCAAACGCACATTATCGCCTGAGCGAGGGGGAAACAGGTTTCCGATCTGCAGGCGACGGGCCTGAAACGCGCACGCCGGCTACCCAGACCGCGCGAAACTGGCGGACCGGAGCCGGCCGACGCGCCGGGCGGACCTCAGCCCGTGCCTTCTCCGGGCGAGGCGCAGTCGAGGATCAGCAAGGACACATCGTCCGTGGCGGTCTGGCTGCCGAGGTGCCGGGTGAGGGCCGCGCACAGGCTGTTAACCCGCCCGGCCCGCGGGCTGTCCAACAAGGCCTGTTCCAGGCCGGTGGCCCCGAAGGGCTCTCCGCCGGCGTTCTCGGCCTCGGTGAAACCGTCGGAGCACAGCATGATCTGGCAGGGAGCATCCCAGGTGAAGGTCTCGTGCTCGATGAGGATCTCCGTCGATGGGAGTATCCCCAGGGGCAATCCGGATGAGATGAAGCGCTGGACGACCCGCCCCGCGTCATCGACGCGCAGCACGTCGGGCACGCCGCCGACCCAGATCTGCCCCTGACGCAGGCCGACCTCGAGACGCACCAGGGCCGTGGCGACGAAACGCCCGGCCGGCAGGAAGCCGAAGAGGATGGAGTTGAGCTCCGCCACCAGGGCCGACACCGGCAGGTGAGCCGCGGCGCCCCGATAGAAGGCACTCAGCACGGGCAGCACGCTGACCGCCGCCGCCAGGCCGTGGCCGGTGGCATCGGCGAGCATCGCGTACAGGGCGCCGTCCGGCGAGCGGGCCACCGCCACCACATCCCCGGAGAAGTTGCGGGCCGGCATGACCACGTATTCGACGGCGGGATCCCGCAGCCAGTCGCTGCGGACCTGGCGCGCCATGATCGCCATGGCGAGCTCCTGCTCCTGCACCGACTCGTCGTGGTAGCGCTGCAGCCGGGCCGCATCCTCGGCCAGCTGGCGCTGGATGCGCCGGGTTTCCGAGACGTCGCGCACCACGCCGATGAACATGTGCTGCGTCGGCAGCTGGATGTCGGAGACCCCCATCTCGAGGGGAAAGACGCTGCCATCCTTGCGCACGCCGCTCACCTCGACGATCTGGCCGATCACGTGCTTCTCGCCGCTCTCCAGGTAGCGGGCCATGTAACCTTCGTAAATGATGCGCTGCGGCTCCGGCATCAGCATGCCGACCGAGCGGCCCACGAGTTCGGACTCGGCGTAGCCGAAGATCTGGCAGGCCGAACGGTTCACCGACAGGATGGTGCCCGCCTGGTCGGTGGAGATGATCCCGTCGATCACCCCATTGGCCACCGCCTGAACCTGCTCCAGGGAGCCGGAAAGGCGCCGCTGCATGTCGAGCAGCCGGCGGAGCGCCTTGAAGCGCGCCGCGAACACCGGAAAGGACAGCGGCTTGGACAGATAATCGTCGGCACCGATGTCCAGCCCCTGAACGATGTCCCCCTCACCACTGAGGGCCGAGATGATGATGATCGGCACCCAGCGTCCGTCCGACGCCTCGCGGATCTGGCGGATCGCCTCGAAGCCGTCCATCCGCGGCATCATCAGGTCCATCAGCACGACGTCAGGCGCCTCCCGGCGGAAGACCTCGACCGCCTCCAGGCCATCCGCCGCATAGAGCGGCGTGCAATTGAGATGGGCCAGGAAGGCGCCCACCACCGTTCGGTTGGATGCGATGTCGTCGGCGACGAGCACCCGCAGCGTGTTTTCAAGCATCGATGTTCTCAGACTCGACGGGCGGGACGACCGCGGAAAGCCGGTGACCGGATTGCACTCCTGCCACCCGGCCACTCAATCGGCAGCCCGCTCACGGGGCACCGTCACCACAACCCGGTTACCCGGCGGGATGTAGGTGAGACTCGAAAAGGACAGCTGGCGGGACAAGGCGATACCCCGCCCGTTGGGGGCAAAGGCCCGCTCCGGGTCGAAATCGAGGAAGCGCCGCCAGTCGAACCCCTCGCCCTCGTCGGTGATCTCGAAAATCCAGCGGGTGGGCTCCCCGCGCACCCGCAGGCGGACCGCCCGGCCCTTGAACTCCGGCAGGGTCATCCTCCGGCGGATCTCGTCTTCCCAGCAATCGTTTTCACGCAGACGGCTCTTCTCGGCAAAGTCGATGCCCAGGTTGCCATGTTCGATACCGTTGACCAGCAGCTCGGACAGGCCCATCGCCAGGGTTTCCGGCTGCGGGCCGAGCAGACCGACAAAGGACGCCAGCCGGCGCGCATCCTCGAGGCTGCGCACCACGAACTCACCCTCTCCCAGGCAGGCCAGCGCCTTGGCGTGATCCACCAGATTGGCGGTGAGCTCGCGGCGCAGGCGCAGGTCGTCGAGGGCCGAGCGCATGATGGTCTGCAGCGCCTCGCCCTCGAAGGGCTTGGTGAGGTAGTAGAAGGCCCCCGCCGCCAGGCCCTCGCGGATCTGCTCCGGCGAGGTCGCCGCCGTCTGCATGATCACCGGGATCGACGCGAAGCGCTCGTCGGCCTTCATCCGCTTGAGCAGCATGATGCCGTCGAGGCCCGGCATCATGCGGTCCAGCAGCACCAGATCGAAGGCCGGCCCGGGATTGACCAGGGTCTCCCAGGCCGCCTCTCCGGAATCGACCATCACCAGGTCGAAGTCCATTTCATCCAGATATTCGGCAACGATGTCGAGATTGAAAGGCTCGTCATCCACGACGAGAATTCTTGCCTGACTCATTGAAGCTCTCCCTTGCCCCGGATCAGCCGGGGTCCGCGCCCCGGCAGCACACCCAGAGATGATGTCGCAGGAATCCCGAAATCGCCAGACGGCCGGGGGCGGGCTGCATGGCCGGCAGCCGGGCCGGGCGAGGAATGGATGCCTGCGCGATGCGCCTTCTGCCCGTAGGCAGACAAAGGGCCGCGCCCCCTGCCACCGGGCGGACGACGGCGCCCGCCGCCCGCTGCAGACGCGCAAAAGCCCGACCGTCTCGCCAGGAGACGTCGGGCTTCCGCAAAGATGTGTGGGCGCTGGTTCATTAGCCGAGTGAACGGCCCACCGCTACAAAGCTTGAGGGACGCCTCGCGCTTTATATGCGAAAAATATCAGGCACAGCCGGCGCCATCCTTGACCCCGCATTTACGCAGAATGTTTTCCAGCGGGCAGAAGCGCGTGAAGCCGCTCTGGAAGAGGTTGGCCCCCACGAAGGCCGTGAACCACAGGAAGTTGCGGCTCACGAACAGCGGGCTGCCCTCGACCCCCAGGGCCAGGGAGATCAGCACGAAGGCGCCTGCGAAGATGCGGACGAACTGGTTGACGGTGAGATTCATGATTGCGCTCCGTGGTTGTGGGCGGCGGCGCGCCGGTGGGTCGCCGCGTAGTAGAGGACCGGGATCACGACCAGGGTGAGCAGGGTGGACACCAGCACCCCGAAGATCAGGCTGATCGCCAGGCCGTTGAAGATCGGATCGTCGAGGATGAACACCGCGCCGATCATCGCCGCCAGGCCGGTCAGGCCGATCGGCTTGGCCCGCACCGCGGCGGCGTGGATGGTCGCCTCGGCGAGAGGCGTGCCGGCCGCCACCTGCTGGTCGATGAAATCCACCAGCAGGATCGAGTTGCGCACGATGATGCCGGCCAGCGCGATCATCCCGATCATGCTGGTGGCGGTGAACTGGCTGCCGAACAACGCATGGCCGGGCATCACGCCAATGATGGTCAGCGGAATCGGCGCCATGATGATCAGCGGCACCAGGTAGCTGCGGAACTGTGCCACCACCAGCACGTAGATCAGCACCAGCCCCACCGCGTAGGCGGCGCCCATGTCGCGGAAGGTCTCGTAGGTGATCTGCCACTCCCCGTCCCACTTGATCGCGTAGCCGGCGTAGGGGTCGTCGGGCTGGTGGATGAACCACTCGTCCAGCGTGCCGGCCAGGCGTTCGCCGACCAGCGGCAGGTCCTTGACCTTGCTGCGGATGTCGAACATGCCGTAGAGGGGCGAGTCGAGCCGGCCGCCCATGTCGCCGGTCACATACACCACCGGCAGCAGGTCCTTGTGGTAGATCACCTGCTCGCGCCGGGTCGGCACCACCTGCACCAGATCGGACACCGGCACCAGCGCACCGCCGGCCTCGCTGCCGCGCGCCCGCACCTTCATCTGCAGCAGGGTGTCGATGCTGCCCAGACGCTCGGCGGGCAGGGTCAGGCGCACCGGGACTTCATACTTGTTGTCGCCGCCATGCACCGGGGTGACGTTCTCGCCGCCGAGGCCGAGGCGCACCACCTCGACGATGTCGGCCTGGGCCACCCCGAGCTGGGCGGCCTTGGCCTGGTTGACCCGCAGCACCAGCTTGGGCGCCTCCTCGTCCACGGTGTCGTCCACGCCGACGATGTCGGACGTCGCCTCGAAGGCCGCGCGCAGTTTGCCGGCTACCGCCACCTGGCCGGCGTAGTCGGGGCCGTACACCTCGGCGACGATGGGCGAGAGCACCGGCGGGCCGGGCGGCACCTCCACCACCTTGGCGTTGCCGCCGTGCTTGCTGGCGATGGCCGCCACCGCATCCCGCACCCCCACCGCGATCTGGTGGCTCTTGCGGCTGCGCTCGTGCTTGCCGACCAGATTGACCTGGATGTCGCCCATCTCGGGCTGGGCGCGCAGGTAGTACTGGCGCACCAGGCCGTTGAAGTTGATCGGCGCGGCCGTGCCGGCGTAGGCCTGGAAGTCGGTCACCTCGGGCACCCGGGCCAGCTCGTCGCCGATCTCGCGGAGCACCTCGGCGGTGGTCTCGACGGGCGTGCCGACGGGCATGTCGAGCACCACCTGGAACTCGCTCTTGTTGTCGAAGGGCAGCATCTTCAGCACCACCAGCTGCACCGCCGCCAGCGACACCGACAGGCCAATCGCCAGCACCACCCCGAACCACAGCTTGGCCCGTGCCCGGCCGCCGGTGTGCGGGTCGAGCAGCGGCGTCATGACACGGCGGAACAGGCCCTCGAGCCGCGCGGTGAGCTTGTCCGGCCCATGCCCCACCGCACCGTGGACCTGCCCCTTCATGAGCTTGCCGGCCAGCCACGGCGTGACGACGAAGGCCACCGCCAGCGAGATGAACATGCCCATCGACGAGTTGATCGGGATCGGGCTCATGTAGGGCCCCATCAGCCCGGAAACAAACGCCATCGGCAAGAGCGCCGCGATCACCGTGAAGGTGGCCAGGATGGTCGGCCCGCCCACCTCGTCGACGGCCCGGGGGATCAGCTGCCACAGCGGCTTGTCGGGCTCGAGCAGGTGCCAGCGGTGGATGTTCTCGACCACCACGATGGCGTCGTCCACCAGGATGCCGATGGAGAAGATCAGCGCGAACAGGCTCACCCGGTTGAGGGTGAAGCCCCACGCCCACGACGCGAACAGCGTGGCCGCCAGCGTCAAGGTGACCGCCGCGCCGACGATCACCGCCTCGCGCCGGCCCAGCGCAAAGAACACCAGCAGCACCACCGCCGAGGTGGCAAAGACCAGCTTGCCGATGAGCTTGTCGGCCTTCTCGGTGGCGGTGGCGCCGTAGTTGCGGGTCACGGTGATCTCGACGCCCTCGGGCACGATGCTGCCCTTCAGCGCCTCGATGCGGCGGATCACCCCGTCGGCCACGTCGGCGGCGTTCTCGCCGGGTTTCTTGGAGATCGACAGGGTGACCGCCGGGAAGCGCTCGCCGCCGGCCTCCGCGGCCCCGGCCGCCGCCTTGCCCAGCCCGTGCCACACGTAGCGCGAGGGTTGGTCCGGCCCGTCCAGCACGTCGGCCACGTCGGCCAGATACACCGGTTTGCCGCCGGAGACGCCCACCACCAGCTTCCGCACGTCGTCGGCGCTGGCGATGTAGGTGCCGGTCTGCACCAGCACCTCGCGGTTGTCGCGGGTCAGCGTGCCGCTGGGCTGGGAGGCGTTGGCGAGGAGCAGCGCGCCTTTCAGGTCTTGCGGCGTGATGCCGAAGGCGTTCATCCGCCCCGGCTCCATCAGCACGCGCATCACGTGGCCGGGGCCGCCGATGGTGCTCACATCGCGGGTGCCCTTGACGCGCTTGAGCTCGATCTCCACCGCCCGGCCGACCTGCTGCAGGTCGAAGGCCGAGCGGGCCGGATCGCGGGTCCACAGGGTGAGCGCCACCACCGGCACGTCGTCGATGCCCTTCGGCTTGACGACGGGCGGCATCACCCCGAGCTGGGGCGACAGCCAGTCCTGGTTGCTGTGGATGGTGTCGTAGAGGCGCACGATGGCGTCCTGGTTCTTGACGCCCACCTTGAACTGCACGGTGATCACCGCCATGCCGGGGCGCGACACCGAATACACGTGGTCCATGCCGGCGATACGCGACAGCACCTGCTCGGCCGGCCGGGCCACCAGCGACTCGACGTCCTTGGCCGAGGCGCCGGGGAAGGCCACCATCACATCGGCCATCGTCACGTCGATCTGGGGTTCTTCTTCCTTGGGGGTGACGAGGGTGGCGAACACGCCGAGGAGCATCAGCACCAGGGCCAGGAGGGGCGTCAGCGCGTTCTGCTGGAACAGCGCCGCAATGCGTCCGGAGATTCCCATGGCGGCCTCAGGGCTTGCGGCGGACGAGCCCGGCGCGCACCGGATCGAGGGCCACGGTCTCGCCGCCCGAGAGGCCGGCCAGCACCTCGACGGAGGCGTCGTCGAGGGTGCTGCCCACCCGCAGCTGGCGCAGCACGAAACCACCCTGGCCGTCGGCCACGTAAACGCCGGTGACTTCGCCACGGCGCAGGATGGCGGCGGCCGGCACCGTCAGCCGGGGCGCCGAGCCCACCAGGAAATGCACCCGCGCCGCCATCCCCGGCACCACCCCCGCCGCATCGGCGGGCAGCGCCACGCGGACGCGGGCCGTATGGGTGCGCGGGTCGGCCGCCGGCAGCACGGTGACCGAAGCGGCATCCAGCCAACGCCCGCTCTCCGGAAACTCCACCCTGGCCCGCAGGGCGTCGCGGCCGGCGCCAAGGGCGGCTATCTGCTGCTGGGGCACGTCGGCCACCGCGCGCAAGGCGCCGGGCTCATAGACGATCATCAGCGGCCGCCCGGGCTGGGCCATCTCGCCGGGCTCGGTGAGGCGCTGGGCGACGACCCCGGTGAGGGGCGACGTGACGGTGGCGAAACCGCGGGACGCATCGGCCTGGGCCCGCCCGGCCTCGGCCGCCGCGTGCTGGGCCTTGGCCGCATCGAAGGCCGCCTGGGCCTGATCGAGGGCGGCAGCGCTGATGAAATTGCGCGCCCGCAGGCTGCGTGTGCGCTCGAGGGCCGCGCGGGCGTCGACCAGCCGCGCCTGGGCCGCCGACACGTTGGCCGCCGCGGCCGCCACGGCCTGGTCGGCTTCGCGGGTGTCGATGCGCAGCAGCACATCGCCCTGGCGCACCCGGGCGCCGGCATCAACGCGCGCCTCCAGCACCCGTCCCTGCACCTGGGCCGCCACGGTGGCCTGGCGGACGGCCTCGATGGTCGCCTCGCTGACATGGGTGCCGGCCCGCTGCTGGGGCTGGATCTTGACGGTGGGGACGGCGGCGGCTCCGCCCTCCGCGGCGACGGCCACGGCAGGCAGCAGGAGCAACCCGGCAATCAGAAGGCCCGAACGGGCGCGCAATGTATATCGGCTCATAATATAAGAATACACTTATATTATGAGCCGTCAAGGAAGCCGGGCCACCGCCCGCCGGGCGTCAGGAGGTCAGGCGGCGAGGTTCAGCTGGGCCTCGCGGCGCACCACGCCCTCGACACAACGGCCGCCATCGAGAAAGACCAGATCAGGGAAGGCCAGCATCCGGGCGATGGCGATGCCGCGCCCATGGGGCTCGACCGAGCGCAGCGGGTTGAGGTGCAGGTAGGGCTCCGGGTTGAAGCCTTCGCCCTGGTCACGGATCAGGAAACGGATCTCCCGCGGCCGGCACTCGACCCGCAGGAAGGCAAACCGCGACTGGTGCTGGGGCTGCTCGAGCAGGCGCTCGACTTCGTTGCGCCACGCGCCGCAGCTCATCAGCTCGCCCTTGCGGACAAAACCCAGGCCGAGGTTGCCGTGCTCGACGGCGTTGAGCATCAGCTCGGAGAGCGCGATCTGCACCATCTCGGACTCGGGGCACAGGCCCGCCACCAGCTGGGACAGGCCGGTGACGTCCTCGAGGGTGCGGAATGGGAAATACCCCCCCGACGGGGCCGACAGCTCGGCGGTGGGCATCGCCAGCGCGGCCTCCAGGGCGCGGGGGCCGAAGGGCTTGATCAGGAAGCCGGCCACCCCGCGCTGCAGGCCCAGTTCCACCGCCAGCAGGTCCTCGGCCTCGAGCAGGAGGGTCACCGGCACGCCGGCGGCGCGGAACAGGGGCAACAGTTCGAGACTGCCGCTATGGGAGCCGCCATCCAGCACGACCCGGTCGACCCGGGGCCGCGGGGTGCCGAGCCGGGCCAGCGCCTCCGCATGGGAGAGGCGCTCGGCGCTGAATCCGGCGGCCTCCAGCCAGCCCTGCAGCTCGCCGGCCAGGCGCGGGTCGCTGCCTACCAGCCAGACATGGCACGCCATCGAAATCTCGCCCTCCTGACGCCACACACCCTTCACCGACATTTCAAGCCCCTGCCGAATACGCCGCCATGGCCCGCACGACGCCCTCATCCTCACCGACGGCCGACACCAGCTCGATGCGACAGCCGGGATGCTTCTCGCGTGCCGCCTCGACGAGGACCGGCACATCCCGCTTCAGGTGCCCACCCTGGGCCAGAAACAGGGGAACGATGCGAATGGATTCCGCACCAGCACGGGCAGCCTCATCCACCGCATCTGCCAGATTCGGTTCCATGAATTCGAGAAAGGCAACGGTCACCCGGGTATCCGGACGCAGCCGTCGGACCTCCGCAGCGATGCGCTGGGCCGGCAGCGCCCAATTCGGGTCGCGAGCCCCGTGCGCGAACAGGACGATTGATTCCACTGACATTTTTGTCTCTCCAGCCGGACCCGCTGAGGGAAAATGACGCGTTTGACGGCGCCTTGCACCCTTGCAGGGCAAAGCCCCCCGGGGCCGAGCTCAATTAAGCTTTACAAGATGTTAAACCGCCAAAAGCGGCATTCATGGTGAAATTCGCACCCAAACCCCACTTCCTGCTGCCATGTGTGACATAGTCCCTCAGAAAAAGGCTTTCGTTCCAGCGATCACCGCAATCGCCCTCTGTGCCACTCTGCTCTCCGCCCCGGCCCATGCGGATCTCCGGCCCGAGCCCGTCCCCGGCGGCGTCGCTGCGATCATCGTCGCGCCGGCGGGCAGCCCCCGCCCCGAAGTGAGTTTCGACGGCCGCCCGGTGCTGGTGCAACCGCGCGCCGACGGCTGGCACGCCCTCGTCGGCCTGCCCCTCGACACGCCGCTCGGCGAGCACGCGATCCAGGTCGGCCCCGAGGGCAATCGCCGGGCGCTGGCCTTCAGCGTCGGCCCCAAAACCTACCCGGAGCAGCGCCTCACCATCAAGAACCCCAAGCTGGTCACCCCGCCGCCCGAGGAGCTCGTCCGCATCGCCGAGGAGCGCGAGCGCCAGCTCGCCATCCGCAGCCGCTTCCGCGACGTGCCGGTGAACCGGGTCGACCTCGACCTGCCCGCCGACGGACGCCTGTCGAGCCGCTTCGGCCTGCGTCGCATCTTCAACGGCGAACCGCGGGCGCCCCACACCGGGCTCGACGTGGCGGTGCCCACCGGCACGCCCATCCGCGCCCCGGCGGACGGCGTGGTGAGCATGGTGGATGATCTCTACTTCAACGGGAAGACTGTTTTTGTGGACCACGGCCAGGGCTTCGTCAGCATGGTCTGCCACCTGGAGCGGGCCCACGTCGCCGAAGGGCAGACGGTGCGCCGCGGCGAGCGCCTGGGCGACTCCGGCAGCAGCGGGCGGGCGACCGGCCCGCACCTGCACTGGAGCGTCTATCTCAACGGCGCCGCGGTGGACCCGGCCCTGTTCATCGCGCCGCGGCCAGCGCGTTGATCGCCCGGGCCGCGGCAAACAGGCCGACCGTGGCCGTCACCGTCACCACCGAGCCGAAGCCGGCGCAATTGAGGCCGGCGGGCCCGCCCACCGACACCTCGCAGGCCACGTCGGACGACGGGTAGCGCAGCGGCTCGGTGGAATACACCGCCTCCACGCCAAACTTCTTCTTCGGGTCGCGGGGGAAGCCGTGGGCCTTGCGCAGCTGCCCGCGCACCTTGGCAAGCAGCGGATCCTGAATGGTGCGCGACAGGTCGTCCACGCGGATCTGGGTCGGGTCGATCTGCCCGCCCGCCGCGCCGCAGGTCAGCACCGGCACCCCGGCCGCGCGACAGAAGGCGATCATCGCCACCTTCACGCGCACCGCGTCGATCGCGTCGATCACATAGTCGAAGCCCGCGCCCAGCAGCCCGGCGCAGTTGTCGACGGTCACGAAATCGTCCACCACGCTGACCTCGCAGCCCGGGTGGTAGCCGGCGATGCGCTCGCGCATGGCCTCCACCTTGGCCTGGCCGAGGGTCGCGTCGGCGGCGTGGATCTGCCGGTTGATGTTGGACTCCGCCACGTGGTCGAGGTCGATCAGGGTGAGCCGGCCGATGCCGCTCCTCGCCAGCCCCTCCGCCACCCACGAGCCCACGCCGCCTATCCCCACCACGCAGACCCGCGCCGCAGCCAGCCGGGCGCGGCCCGCCTCGCCGTACAGGCGCGAGATGCCGCCAAAGCGGCGGGGGTCGTCGGGGGCGGAGAGATCGGTGTCATCCATCGGGCAGGCACTCCTTATATGTAGCCCCGGATTATCTGCCAGGACACACCCCGCGCTCCATCGCGCCTCCCCACATTCCCGCCACCGCGCGATAATTATTCCATTCCGCCCAGCCAGCCCCAGCCCATGCCCCGCTACCAGCACATCCTGTTCGACCTCGACGGCACCCTCATCGACTCCGCCCCGGCCATCCTCGCCAGCTATCGCGAAGCCTTCTCCCGCTGCGACGTGACGCCCGCACGCACCATCGACGAGAGCATCGTCGGCCCGCCCCTCATCGAAACCCTGCAACTCCTCACCGCCAGCCACGACCCGGCCCTCATCGAGCGCCTCGCCGAAGCCTTCAAGGCCAGCTACGACAGCGAGGGCTACCAGCAGACCGCCGCCTACGCCGGCGTCGGCGAAATGCTCGCCCAGCTCCGCGATGCCGGCCTGCAGCTGTCGATCGCCACCAACAAGCGCATCCTGCCCACCCGCCTGATCCTCGACCACCTGGGCTGGCTTGGCCACTTCGAGCACCTCTACGCCCTCGACCTCTTCGAGCCGCGGCTGCCCCACAAGGCCGCGATGATCGCTCGCCTGCTGGCCGACAAAGAGATCCCCAGGGACGCCTCCATCTACATCGGCGACCGCAGCGAGGACGGCGAATCCGCCGACGCCAACAGCCTGCCGTTCATCGCCGCCACCTGGGGTTACGGCAGCATCGAGCCCGCCGCGATGGCCCATCACTGGCAGTACACCGCCACCCCTGCGGCGCTGGCCAGGCTGCTGCTGGCGGGCTGATTTTGGCCCTGCCACGCTCAGCCAGGCCTGCCTCGCAGCGCGGACTTCACGATGACAAAGTGCTCGAAAGCCGCATGAGCAGCGGCTTCCCTACCCCCAAACCATGAAGCCCCTCGTTCACCTCACCTGAAAGCCTGTCGGGCGCGGGCGGCGAGGGTCGCCGGCCGGACGATTCCCATTGCTAAAGCTTTGATTTTCCGCGCCGCTATCAAAAGCCAAGCGGTAATCCGGCCGGCACCTGGGTAGGCGACATTCTTACAAAATGTCAATGATTTTTCTAAAGTCGGTTTGGGCGGTTCCGTTAATGGTCTCAACGGCGGTTGCCTTGCACACACCGGGGCAAGGCGAACCAAAGTTAAGCTGAAATGCTTATCTTGAACGGAATTTAGGAGAACCATCATGGCAATGGGCATCAACACCAACGTCTCGTCGCTGAACGCGCAACGCAACCTTACCTCTTCGCAAACCGGCCTCGCGACTTCGCTGCAACGCCTCTCGTCCGGTCTGCGCATCAACAGCGCGAAGGATGATGCCGCCGGCCTGGCGATCAGCGACCGCATGACGGCCCAGGTCAATGGCCTCAACCAGGCTGCCCGCAATGCCAACGACGCGGTCTCCCTGATGCAGACGGCAGAAGGCGCTCTGAGTTCGGCTACCGACATCCTGCAGCGCATGCGCACCCTGGCCGTGCAGTCGGCCAATGCCACCAACTCGGCCAGCGACCGCAACTCGCTCAACGATGAGGTGGCCCAACTGACCCAGGAACTCGACCGCATCGCCACCACGACCAACTTCAACGGCCGCAACCTGTTCGACGGCAGCTTTGGCACTGCCCAGTTCCAGATCGGCGCCAACGCCAACCAGACCATCACCACCACCACCGCCAACCTGCGCACGGTCAATTACGGCAACAACCAGGTCAAGGCTGGAAGTTCGGATCTGGGCGCAGGCTTGATTACAGCAACGGATCAGGCTGTAAAAGGCGGCACGCTGACCATCAACGGTTCGGCCGGCTCCAAAGATGTCACGATTCTCGACAAGGCGACGGCCAAGACAATCGCCAGCCAGATCAACAACGTCACGGGCGAGACTAACGTGACCGCGTCAGCCCGCACGGACGTCGAGCTGAAGTTCAGCGCCAAAGGCTCCTACGCATTGGAGATCACCAGCGACAACAGCACCAAGGAGACGGTCACCTTCTCCCTGGCTTCGGCCAGCGGCGACGACCTGTCCGCGGCGATCAGCGCCTTCAACGACAAGGCCGGCAAGACCGGCGTCAGCGCAGCGCTCAACGCGGACAAGACCGGCATCATCCTCACCAACGCCACGGGCAACGACATCAGTCTTGCCGATACGACGACGGCTAACGCTGGCAACGTCACGGTCCAGGCGGTCGAGGTGGACGGCTCCACCCCAATAGGCTCTGCAGCAGTCCTGGCAGGGGTAGCAGATACCACTGCGGATAAAACGATCGTCGTCGGCCAGGTGACCTTCGACTCTTCCAAGACCTTCTCGGTCGCGCAGGACGCCACCCTGAACCTGTTTGGCGCAACCGGCACCGCCAAGACGGAAGGCTCGACTCTGAACACGGTCTCAGACCTCGACGTCTCCACCATGACGAAGTCCAACGAGGCGATCAAGACCATCGACTCCGCGCTCGCGATGATCGACAGCCAGCGCAGCGTCTATGGCGCCACGCAGAACCGCCTCGCCTCGACGATCGCCAACCTGCAGACCACTTCGGAAAACCTGTCGGCCGCTCGCAGCCGCATCCAGGACACCGACTTCGCAGCGGAAACGGCCAACATGACCCGCAACCAGATCCTGCAGCAAGCCGGCACCGCGATGCTGGCCCAGGCTAACCAGATGCCGCAGAGCGTGCTGAGCCTGCTAAAGTAATCCACCTCGGCCTGTGAAGGCATGAGAATGCGGCGCCGGCGCCCTTCAAGGCACGGCGCCGCCCGCACGAGAGGAGTGCATCATGGAAATCCGCAATGTTGCAAGCAGCATGCCACCGCCTCCGCAGGCGACGGCCGCAGCCTCGGCCACGGGCAACACTGCCCTCAACACGGCAGCAACCCCGCTCGGCGCCACTGGCGAAACGCCCGGGGTCACGAGCACGCCCACGGCAAAGCCCACCCTCGATCAGGTTCAGCAGGCCATCGATCAAGTCCAGCAGATTGTCCGGCCCCTGGCCCAGAGCCTGCAGTTCTCGATCGACAAGGACTCCCACAACACCGTCGTGAAGATCGTGGACACCGAGACTAACAAGGTCATCCGCCAGATTCCCTCCGAAGAAATGCTGCAGATGGCCAAGGCCCTCGACAAGTTCACCGGGCTGCTGATGAAACAGCAGGCCTGAAACATCCACCGACCGCGCCGGCCACGGCAGCGTGACTCCAGATCCCGCACGACTGCCGTCGCGCGAAGGCTGGCATGCTGTTTGCTTGGGAAAATGGAAATTCCGCTTGGCGGGCTCAAGTTCCCAGCTTGAATTCCGTAAGCGTTTCCATAACCGGTTGTTCATGGTGAAAAGAGGTTCCTCATGGCTAGCGTCTCTTCCTTAGGCTCCGGCTCCGGACTCGACCTGCAAGGGCTTCTGACGAAGCTCATGGCGGCCGAGCAGGCGCCGCTGACGCTCCTCAACACGCGCGAGGCCAAGTTTCAGGCAAGCATTTCGGCGCTGGGCTCGCTCAAAAGCGGACTCGCCTCCCTGCAGACCGCCGCCGCGGCCCTGAGCCCCGACCTCACCAAAACCGCAACGGCAAAGTTTTCTACTTACCAGGCAAGTATTGCCGACAGCTCCATTGCCTCCGTCTCCGCCAGCGGCTCGGCGGTGGCCGGCAGCTACAGCCTCGAAGTCACCGCGCTGGCCACCGCCCAGCGCCAGACCCTGGGCACCACCTATGGTGCCACCGACCCGGTCATCGACTTTGGTGGCAACGCCACCCGCACCCTGACGCTGACCCAGGGCAGCGGCGCTTCGGCAAGGTCGGTGGACATCACGCTGGAGAGCACCAAGAACAGCCTCGGCGACCTGCGGGATGCGATCAACAAGGCTGCCGCCGGCGTCTCCGCAGTCATCGTCACCGGTGCCGACAACAAGCAGAACCTTGTCTTGACGACCACCGACACCGGCACGGCCAATGCCATCACCCTGTCGGGCGACGCAAGCTTCGTCAATCCGGCAGGCGGCTCGGCCATCGCCGCTTCGAGCGCGTTCAACACCACCCAGGCGGCCACCGACGCCAGCGCAAAAATCAACGGCATTCCCGTCAGCGCATCCGGCAACACACTGACGACGGCGGTGGACGGGCTCACGATCAACCTGCAGAAGACCAACATCGGCAGCCCGACAACGATCACGCTCACCCGTGACTACAGTACGCTCAAGGGCGCCCTGAATACCTTGGTCAAGAACTACAACGATCTCAACAGCACCATGGCGTCGCTGGGCGGTTACGACGCCGCTGCCAAGAGCGCCGGGGCGCTCAACGGCGACTCGACACTGCGTGGCGCCCAGAGCCAGGTCCGTAGTGTGCTGCAAAAGGTGCCGGCTTCGCTGAGTGGGGCCCCTTACCAGTACCTCAGCGACATAGGCATCAGCGTCGACAAGACCGGGGTGATGTCGCTGGACAACGCCAAGCTGCAGAAGGCGATCGACACCAACTTCGGTGCGGTGGCCGAGCTGGCCGGCGCCTACGGCAGCAGCTTCAAGACCGTCACCGACAACCTGCTCTCGAGCAGCGGGTCGGTCAGCACAAAAATCGATGGCATCAATCGCTCGGTGGCCCTCATCGACAAGCAACGCGATGCACTCAACGTCCGCCTGACCGCCATCGAAAAACAGTATCGCGCCCAATTCACCGCGCTCGATTCGGCGATCTCCAGCATGCAAAGCACCAGCACCTACCTGACCCAGCAGCTGGCGGGCATCGCCAACATCACCAACTTCAACAGTAACAAGTAACCGACTGCCGGAGAGAAACATGTCTTTTGGCTTTGCCCCCCGTGCCGCCAATGCCTATGCCCAGGTGGGGCTGGAAACCGGCGTGTCGACCGCCGACCCGCACAAGCTGGTCCTGATGCTGTTCGAAGGCGCGCTGCTCAGCATCGCCAAGGCCTCGGCAGCCCTCGACAGCCAGGACATCCCCGGCAAGGGCATGGCGATCTCCAAGGCCATCGAGATCATCAACGACGGCCTCAAGGTCAGCCTCGACTACGAGGCCGGCGGGGATCTCGCCGAGAAGCTCGGCGCCCTCTACGACTACATGACCAGCCGCCTGCTGTACGCCAACCTGCACAGCAGCCGCCCGGCCCTCGACGAGGTCGCCGGCCTGCTCCGCGACATCAAGGGTGCCTGGGAATCCATCGGCACCACGGTCTGAACAACGCACAACGACATCACGCCCCACGGAGACACGTAATGAGTTCCCTCGCCCTCCTGGAACAGATGAGCAGCTACTCCACCGAGATGGTGGATGCCGCCCGCGCCAACGACTGGGATCGCCTCGTCCGCCTCGAGCGGCAGGTGGCCTCCCTGCGCGACCGCATGGGCGTCGAGGAGGCCCTGGGCTTTCAGGGCCGGGGCAGCAAGCGCATGTCCGAAGAAGAGCGCCAGAAGAAGGTCGCGCTGATCCGGCGCATCCTCGACGACGACAAGGAAGTGCGCGTGCACACCGAGCCCTGGATGGACAACGTCCGCCAGCTGCTGTCCGGCGGCGCCCGCGAACGCAACGTCCGCGCCGCCTACGGCAAGCAGTCCGGCGAAGACTGAGCCACCGGGCCGCCCGGCCGGCGGCGCCACGCCATGATCCCCGCCGATCTCGCCTCCCGCCTGCGGATGCTCACCGAGGCGAGCTTCTTCTCCGGTGAGCCCACCGTCGCCCCCCTGGCCCGGGTCAAGGCCATCTCCGAGCAGCTGCCGGCCTTCGTCCCCGGCCAGCGCATCGTCGCCACCCTCCAGACGGCCCAGCCGGGCAACACCTACCGGGCCCGCATCGCCGATCACGACTTCACCCTCGCCCTGCCCCAGGCCGCCAACGCCGGCGACACCCTGGAGCTCGTCGTCAGTCACGTCACCCCGCGCGCCGTCTTCGCGACCCTCGCCGAGCCCACCGCTGCCCCCGGCACCGGAAGCGCCACGGCCCCGGCCCTCAGCCAGGCCGGCCGGCTGATCAGCTTCCTGCTCACCGGCCAGCCCGCCGCCCAGAACGCCGCCCTCAACGGCGGCCAGCCGATGCTGGCCTCGGCACCGCAGGCCCCCGGCGACAGCGCGGTGCTTGCCAACCGCCTCGGCGCGGCCCTCGGGCAGAGCGGCCTGTTCTACGAATCCCACCAGGCCCGCTGGCTCGCCGGCAAGCTCGACACCGCAGCCCTCCTGCAGGAACCCCAGAACCGGAGCGCCCCCACCCTGCCGGCCCAGCCCGCCGAAGGCTCCGCCGCCACCGCCGCCCGCGGCCTCACGGAGGGCCTGGCGCCCATCCCCGAGCGGTTGCTGCCCGTCGTGCACCAGCAGCTCGACGCGGTGGCCACCCAGAACTTCGTCTGGCAGGGGCAGGTCTGGCCCGGCCAGACGATGGAATGGGAGATCGAAGACCCGGCCGCCGACGGCCGCCGCAGCCCCGACGAACCCGACGCCAACTGGAACAGCACGCTGCGCCTGACCCTGCCCCGCCTGGGCGGCATCGAGGCCCGCCTGCACCTCACCCCGGCGGGCGTGGCGATGCGCCTGATCGCCGACAGCGACGAAACCCGGGCCACGCTGGCGGCCGCCGAGGCCCGCCTGGCCGACGCCCTGGCCGCCGCCGACGTGCCCCTCACCGGCCTCGTCGCCGAACTGCGCGGCACCCCATGAACCGCCCCGAATCCCCCGGCGAAGCGCCCCGCGCCGAAGCCGTCGCCCTCGCCTACACCGCCGGCCAGGCGGCGCCGACGGTGGTCGCCAAGGGGCGTGGCCTGATCGCCGCCGAGATCATCTCGCGGGCCAAGGAGGCCGGTATCTATGTGCATGAATCACCCGAGCTCGTCGCGCTGCTGATGCAGGTGGACCTGGACGCACGCATTCCCCCCGAACTGTACGTGGCCGTGGCCGAGCTGCTGGCCTGGCTGTACAGCCTCGAAGCGGGTGGCGGCAAGCCGGAAGGCCCGCCACCGCGGGCCTGAGCACACCCAACCCCGCGCGGCCGCCAGAAAAGCCGAAGGCCCCGGAAACCGGGGCCTTCGAAACGACTCAACGCGACAGGGCTGCGCTCAGTTCTGCGGAACGTAGCCGCTGATCTGGTCGACACCGCCGCCGAAGAAGTAGCGCTCCATCTGCTCGGCAAGATACTTGCGCGCCCGGGCGTCCATCAGGTTCAGCCGGTTCTCGTTGATCAGCATCGTCTGGTGACGAACCCACTGCTGCCAGGCTTCCTTCGAAACGTTGTCGAAGACGCGCTTGCCGAGCTCGCCGGGAATCGGCGGCAGGTCGAGGCCTTCCGCCTCACGGCCGAGCTTCACACAATTGACCATCCGTACCATGTATCACCTCTTGAGTTGGGAACCCCGGCGCGGGCATGCCGCCACCGGGGACGTAGCGGGATTCTAGCCCGCCGGGGCGTCTGCGGCCAGTTGCCCGGCAGCGCTTTCGGCCGGCGCGAAGGCCCAGCTGTTGCCGCCCAGGCCCTTCGCCACATACATCGCGCGATCCGCCGCCGCCACCAGCGTCTCGGGGTCGTCGCCCTGCTGCGGGCTGAAGGCGATGCCGATGCTCGCCGTCACCCCCACCTCCCCGTCGTCGAAGGCAAAGCGCTGGCCGGCGATGCAGGCCGCCACGCGCCGCGCCAGCTCGGCGAGCTGCAGCGCCGTGGCAAAGGGCACGAGGATCGCGAATTCGTCGCCCCCCAGGCGGAAGAACATCTCGTTGCGGCGCACCACCGCCCCCACCTCGGCCGCCAGGCACACCAGCACCTCGTCCCCGGCCTGGTGGCCGAAACGGTCGTTGATCGGCTTGAAGCCGTCGAGGTCGATCGCCAGCAGCCCGACCCCCTCGCCGCGGCGCTGGCCGTCGGCGAGCATGCGCACGAGCTCCTCGTGGAAACGGCGGCGGTTGTAGAGATTGGTGAGCGGATCGCGCTCGGCCATCTGCTGGAGCTGCTTCGCCGCCTCGCGCTGGGCGGTGATGTCCTCGAAAACCCAGATCCGGCCGATCGACCGCAGCCCCTCCGGCGCCGGCACCAGGCAGGACGAGCTGGTCAGGATGCGGCCATCCTTGAAACGGACCTCCATGGCCTCGCTCGGCCGGCGGCTGTCCACCACGTCCTGCAGGTGCCTGAAGAACACGTCGGGCTCGGCGAGCAGGTCGACCACCATCCGCTGCAGCACCACGTCCCGGACGCCGACCAGGGTCTTGCTGACGGGCACCCCCCAGATCTCGTGGAAGGCCCGGTTGCAATAAACCACCCGGTGATCCGGATCCATGAACAGGATGCCCGCCTTCACCACGTCGAGCAGGGCCGAGAGGCGCTGGCGCTCCTCGTTGCTGCGCCGCAGGTAATGCTCGGAAAGGGCCTGCGCCCGGCGCAGCGCGGCCACGGTCTCGAGCTGGGCGTACTCGGCCTCCTTGCGCGCCTGGATGTCCTCCATCGCCACCCGCAGGCCGACCAGGCGGCCATCCTCCTCGCGCACCGGTTGCCAGTGGCAGGCCATCCAGCGCACCCCACCGCCGTGGTGCTGGATGCGCAGCTCGAAGTCGTCCGGCGCGCCCCGCTCCACGAGTGCCCGCAGGCGCTGGCGGCAGAAGGCGCGGTCCCGCTCGCAGACCAGCAGCTCGACGAAATCCGCCGCCTCCAGCGTGGCCGCCTCGTGGCCGGTGACGCGCTCCACCGCCGGGTTGGCCCAGATGAGCCTGCCGTCGAGACCGATCAGCCCCTCGATGCCGTGCCCGGCCGCCGCCGCGAGGCGGAACTGGCGATCATGCAGGCCCGCCGGCGCCACGCCGCCGGCGGGCCGGGCCTCAAGCCGCGCCAGACGCTGCCGGAGCTGCAGGATGTAGCCGGCCCCGGCCAGCAGGCCCAGGGTGGCCAGCCCGGCGCCAACCGTCACCAGGGGCGACATGAACACCTCCGGCAGCCCGCCGGCCCAGGCGGCCGGCGCCGCCATGGCGAGGCACACGCCCCCCTGGCGGCTCAGGCGCAGGAAGCGCGGGGACGGGGGCAGACGCCGGGCGGGTGACGGGTGCATGCCAGCCCCTCAGAGGCTCTTCATGAAGACCTTTGAACGCCGGCTCACGTCGTACATCTCGCGCTTCTGCCGGGGCAGTTCGTCGGGGGGCGCCTGGCGGAAGCCCCGCTCGCGGAACCAGTCGGAGGTGCGCGTGGTGAGCACGAACAGGCGCTCGACGCCGATCGCCCGGGCTCGCCCCTCGATGCGCTTGAGCAGCATCTCGCCGAGGCCCGCCCGACGGTGCTCCGGCACCACCGCGACGCAGGCCATCTCGGCGGCGCGCTCGTCGATGAAGGGGTAGAGGGCCGCGCAGCCCACCAGCACGCCGTCGTATTCGACCACCGTGAAGCGCTCGATCTCCTCCTCGAGGCGCTCGCGGCTGCGCCGCACCAGGGTGCCGTCGGCCTCCATCGGCGCGATGACGCTGGCCAGCGCGCCGACGTCCTCGATGGTGGCCTCGCGCAGGCGGAACAGGGGGTCGCGGGTCAGCACGGTGCCGACGCCCAGCGGCGTGAAGAACTCCAGCAGCAGGCCGCCGTCCTTGTCGCGGTCGATCAGGTGGGCGCGGCCCACGCCCTTGCGCACCGCGCGGATCGCGCAGGGCAGGTACAGGTCGAGATCCTCGGTGAGGCCCTGGCCGGCCTTCAGCATGGCCTCGGCGTCGTCGGCGGTGATCGCCTCGATCAGGGCGCCGTCGCCATCGAGCAGGCCGGGGGCGTCGCACAGGTAGATCAGCTTCTCGGCCTTCAGCGCGACCGCCACCGCCTCGGCCACCGCCTCCATGCTCATGTTGAAGATCTCGCCGGCGGGCGACACCCCGAGGGAGGACATCAGCACCACGTTCTGCTGGTCGAGGTCGGCGACGATCTCGTCGGCGATCACCCGGCGCACGGCGCCGGTGAAGCCGTAGTCGATGCCATCCACCACCCCCACCGGCTTGGCGGTTAGGAAGTTGCCGCCGGTGACGCGCATGAAGCTACCGGCCATCGGCGTGTTGGGCAGGCCCTGGGAGAGCAGCGCCTCGACCTCGATGCGGGTCACCGCCACCGCCGCCTTGACGCACTCGAGGGCCGCCGCGTCGGTGACGCGCAGCCCGTTGTGGTAGCGCGGGGTGAGGCCACGGCGGGCCAGCTCGGCCTCGATCTGCGGCCGCGCCCCGTGCACCAGCACCAGGCGCACGCCCAGCGCGGCGAGCAGATTGCAGTCGTAGGCCAGCTTCTGGGCGAGCTGGCCGGCCGCCACCTCGCCGCCAAAGCCCAGCACGAAGGTCTTGCCGCGGAAGGCGTGGATGAAGGGCGCCGCCGCCCGCACCCAGGCAACGAAACGCTCGGAAAGGTTTTCAGCCGCGGGCAGCGCGGCGTTCGGATCGGACGAAGTCACTTGGCACACACGAATAACGGGTTGAAGGAAGGGCTCGTGAGCACACCTGCGGCTACTGCTGCAGCACCGCTTCGAGCTTGTCGACCAGGGTGCGCAGGATCTTGACCCGCGCGAAATACTTGTTGTCGGCCTCCACCAGGGTCCACAGGGCGTTGCTGGTGCTGGTACGGTCGATCATGTCGCACACCGCCGGCTCGTAGAGCAGCCACTTCTCGCGGTTGCGCCAGTCTTCGGGGGTGAGCTTGTAGCGCTTGAACGCCTCGCTCTCCCGGGCCTTGAAACGGGCGAGCTGCTCGTCCTGGCTCACCGACAGCCAGAACTTGACCACCACCGCGCCGGCCGACACCAGCTGATCCTCGAAATCGTTGATCTCGGCGTAGGCACGCATCCAGTCGGCCTCCGAGCAGAAGCCCTCGACCCGCTCGACCAGCACCCGGCCGTACCAGGAGCGGTCGAAGATCGCTGTCTTGCCGCGTCGCGGCAGGCGCCGCCAGAAACGCCACAGGTAGGGCCGGGCCGCCTCCTCGTCGGTGGGCGCGGCGATCGGGAAGACCTGGTACTGGCGCGCATCGAGGGCCTCGGTGATGCGGCGGATCGCCCCGCCCTTGCCGGCGGCGTCCATGCCCTCGAAGACCAGCACCAGCGAACGCCGCGCGAAGGCCTCGCTGCGCAGGGCCAGGGCCAGCCGCCCCTGCAGCTTCTCGAGCTGGCGCTCGTAGGTTTTCTTGTCCATCGGCTGGCGGAGCACCAGCGCGTTGAGCAGGTTGCGCTCGTCGGGCGCGGCCACCAGCGGGGCGGCCGTCTGGCGCGCCCGGAAGCCCTTGCGGACCTGCTCGATGCGGCGCTGCAGCCGCTCCAGCAGGTTGCGGCCGACCTGCACCGCCCGATACTGCGGGTCGGTGCCATCGACGATCACCCACGGCGCCACGCCGGTGCTGGTGCGGCGCAGCACGTGCTCGGCGACCTCCCGGTAGCGGTCGTACTGCTCGTAGAAATCCCAGTCGGCCTGGCGCACCCGCCAGCGGGTGTCGGGGTTGGACTCCAGCGCCTTGAGACGTTTCTTCTGGCCGGCCCGGGACAGGTGGAACCAGAACTTCACCAGCAGCACGCCCTCGGCGGCCAGCATCGCCTCGAACCGGTTGAGCTCGGACAGGCGCTGGTCGAGGGGCGCCTTTTTCAGGCGCCCGCCGGCCCGCTCGCCGATCGGGTCCACATACCAGTTGCCGAACAGCACGCCGATCTTGCCCTTGGGCGGCAGGGCCCGCCAGAAACGCCACATCGGCGGCCGCTCGCCTTCGTTGTCGGTGGGGCGGTCGAAGGCATGCACCTCGATGTGGCGCGGGTCCATCCACTCGTTGAGCAGGTTCACCGTCTCGCCGCGCCCGGCGCCGTCGATGCCGTTGATCAGGATCACCACCGAAAAATCCCGGTGCTCCAGCAGATCGAACTGCACATCGAGCAGATCGGTGCGCAGCTTCGGCTCGATGAGCTCGTAGTCGGCCTTCGACAGGTGATGGCCCAGTTCGGCGGACTCAAACATCGGCGTCTCCCGCAAAATCACCCCACAGGGTCTGCAGGGCCGCCAGCGCGGCCAGCCCCGCCGTCTCGGTGCGCAGCACCCGCGGCCCGAGGGCCAGCGGCGCGCAGCCGGCGTGTTCGGCCAGGGCCAGCTCGGCCGGCGACCAGCCGCCCTCGGGGCCGATCAGCAGCGCCAGCGGCCCGGCCGGGCGCGCCTTGCCGGCCAGCGCCCCGGCGGCCCCCGGCGCGAGGACCAGCCGCGTGCCCTCGAAGGGCTCGGCCAGATACTTCGCCAGCGGCAGGATCGGCGCCACCCGGGGCACGCGGTTGCGCCCCGACTGCTCGCAGGCCGCCACCGCGATCTGCTGCCAGTGGGCCACCCGCTTGTCGGCCCGCTCGCCGGCGAGCCTGAGCACCGAGCGCTCCGCCGCCACCGGCTGGATCGCCACCGCGCCCAGCTCGACGGCCTTCTGGACCACCCAGTCCATCTTGTCGCCGCTGGCCAGGGCCTGCACCAGGGTGATCTGCAGCGGCGATTCACATTCGACCGCGAGCCGCGGCCCCAGCCGGGCGACGGGCTGCTTGCCGAGGGCCAGCAGGGTCGCCGCACACTCGCCGCCCTGGCCGTCGAAGAGGGTCACCGCGTCGCCGACGGCGAGGCGCAGCACACGCTCGGCATGGTGGGCGACCGCCGCCGGCAGCGGCATGTCGGACTCGGGGAGGAGCCCCTCGGGGCAGAAGAAGCGCGGATTCATCATGCTATTATCCGCAAATTCCGCGCGCCTCAACGGAATGGAAACGAAGATATGGTCAGTCTCACCACGCCCCTGTGCGATTTCGGCTGGTCCGCCCCGGACTTCACCCTTCCCGGCGTCGACGGCCAGCCCCATTCCCTCGCCAGCTGTCGCGGCCCCCGCGGCCTGCTGGTGATGTTCATCTGCAACCATTGCCCCTACGTGAAGGCCGTGCTGCCGCGCCTCCTGCGCGACTGCCGCGAACTCGCCGGGCTGGGCATCGGTGCGGTGGCCATCATGTCCAACGACCCCACCGACTACCCCGAGGACTCGTTCGACAACATGCGGCGCATCGCCACCGAAATGGATTTCCCCTTCCCCTACCTGCTCGACGCCAGCCAGGCCGTCGCCCGGGCCTACGGGGCGGTGTGCACGCCCGACTTCTTCGGCTTCGACGCCGGGCTCGGGTTGCAGTACCGCGGCCGCCTCGACGCCTCCGGAAAGCAGCCCGCCCCCGCCGATGCGCGCCGCGAGCTGTTCGAGGCCATGCGCCAGGTCTCCACCAGCGGCCGCGGCCCCGAGGCCCAGACGCCCGGCATCGGCTGCTCGATCAAGTGGCGGGAGGCGTGATGACCAGCGCCCAGCGCCTCGAACAGGCCCGCAGCCTGACGCAGCTCGTGCGCGAGATGGCCCACGAGATCATCCTGCCCCGCTACCTGCGCGCCACCCGCGAGCGCAAGGCCGACGGCAGCGTGCTCACCGAGGCCGACCTGGCCTCCCAGGCCGCCCTGGTGGCGCGTCTGCCGGGCCTCATCCCGGCGCCGGTGCTGGGCGAGGAGATGAGCGCCGAGGAGCAGGGCCGCGTCTGGCACCAGGGCACCCACGGCCTGTGGGTCATCGACCCCATCGACGGCACCACCAACTTCGCCAACGGGATCCCCTTCTTCGGTGTCGCGGTGGCCTATCTGGTCGGCCACAAGACCCAGCTCGGCGTGGTCTACAACCCGGTCACCGACGAGGCCTTCTATGCCGGCCGCGGCGCCGGCGCCTGGCTCAACGACGTGCCCCTGCCCCTGCGCAGCCCCACCACCCAGCTGCGCGACGCGGTCGCGGGGGTGGACTTCAAGCGCATCAGCCATCACCTGGGCGACGAGCTCGCGGTGCGCCCACCCTACTACTCCCAGCGCAACTTCGGCTCCAGCGCCCTCGAGTGGTGCTACGTGGCGGCCGGCCGCCTCGACGTCTACATCCATGGCGGGCAGATGCTGTGGGACTACGCCGCCGGCCGGCTGATCCTCGAAGAAGCCGGCGGCAGCTACAGCAGCCTGGGCGGCACGCCCCTCACCGCCGGGCCGGCCATCAAGCGCTCGGTGATCGCCGCCGCCAGCCCCGCCCTCTTCGAGCAGTGGCGCACCTGGCTGCACGCCCACGCCTGACCCGGAGCCATCATGTCGACCAAGCACCCCATCATCGTGGTGACCGGCTCCTCCGGCTCGGGAACCACCACGGTCAAGCATACCTTCGAGGGCATCTTTGGGCGGGAGAGCGTGAATGCCGCCATCGTCGAGGGCGACAGCTTCCACCGCTACACGCGCGACGAGATCCGCAGCCTGATCGCCGAGGCGGAGGCCCAGGGCAAGCGCGGCATCAGCCACTTCGGCCCCGAAGCCAACCTCTTCGAGGACCTCGAAAACCTCTTCCGCACCTACGGCGAGTCGGGCACCGGCAAGCGCCGCCGCTACCTGCACAACCCCGAGGAAGCCGCCCGCCGCGGCCAGCCGGTCGGCAGCTTCACCCCCTGGGAAGACCTCCCGCCCGACACCGACTGCCTGTTCTACGAGGGCCTCCACGGCGCCGTGAGCACCGACACCGTCAATGTCGCCCAGCACGCCGACCTGCTGATCGGCGTGGTGCCGATCACCAACCTCGAATGGATCCAGAAGATCCACCGGGACACCAAGACCCGCGGCTACTCCCTCGAGGCCGTCCAGGAGACCATCCTGCGGCGCATGCACGACTACGTGCATTACATCGTGCCCCAGTTCTCCCGCACCGACATCAACTTCCAGCGCGTGCCGATGGTGGACACCTCCAACCCCTTCGTGGCCCGCGATATCCCCACCGCCGACGAGTCCAAGGTGATCATCCGCTTCCGCAACCCGCGGGGCGTCGACTTCCCCTACCTGCTGCGGATGATCCACGAGAGCTTCATGTCCCGCGCCAACACCATCGTCGTGCCCGGTGGCAAGCTCGACCTGGCGATGCAGCTGATCCTCACCCCGCTCATCTGGAAACTCATGAAGCGCCGCCGCCAGGGCGTCTGAGCCGGCGGCAGGGCGCCCGCCCGGCGCCTATGATGGGAGCTGAAGCCGGGCACTGAACCGCCGCGGAGGCGCGCGGCAGCCGCCCGTCCCCAGGTTCCTGCGCCATGCCCCCCGACGGCACCCCGATCGCCAGCCACACCCCCGAGGCGGCCCTTTCCGCCCTCCACAGCCAGACCGCCGGCCTCGGCGCTGCGGAGGTCCAGCGCCGCCTGCGGGCCTTCGGGCCGAACCAGGTCGAGCGCCTCGCCGGCGAGCCCGTCTGGCTGACCCTGCTGCGCGAATTCACCCACTTCTTCGCCCTCGTGCTGTGGCTGGCCGCCGGCCTGGCCTTTGCCGCCGAGCACATCGAGCCGGGCCAGGGCATGGCCGAGCTGGGGGTGGCGATCGTCGGCGTGATCCTCGTCAATGGCGGCTTTTCGTTCTGGCAGGCCTACCGCGCCGAGCAGGCCCTCGACGCCCTGCGCCGGCTGCTGCCCCAGCGGGTCAAGGTGCGGCGCGACGGCCGCCTCGACGAGATCGACGCCGCCGGCCTCGTCCCCGGCGACGTCGTCAGCCTCGCCGAGGGCGACAAGGTGCCGGCCGACTGCCGAGCCCTCGAGAGCTGGGGCGTGCGCGTCAACCTCGCCACCCTCACCGGCGAAGCGCTGCCCAAGGCGCGGGTCGCCGAGGCCGACCCCGGCGCGTCCGGCGACCCCCTCGCGGCGCGCAACCTGCTGCTCGCCGGCTCGCTGGTGGTGGCCGGCGAATGCAGCGCCGTGGTGTACGCCACCGGCATGCACACCGAGTTCGGCCGCATCGCCCACCTCACCCAGACCGCCGGCGAGACCGAATCGCCGCTGCAGAAGGAGATCCGCCGCGTCTCGCGGCTGGTCGCGCTGCTGGCGCTGGGCATCGGGCTGGTCTTCTTTGCGATCGGCCAGGCCATCGGGCTGCCCTTCTGGGCCAACTTCATGTTCGCGATCGGCATCATCGTCGCCAACGTGCCCGAAGGCCTGCTCCCCACCGTTACCCTGGCGCTCGCGCTGGCCACCCAGCGCATGGCCCGCCGCAACGCCCTGGTGCGCCACCTGCCGGCGGTCGAGACCCTGGGCAGTGCTACCACCATCCTCACCGACAAGACTGGCACCCTCACCCAGAACCGCATGAGCGTCCGCGAGTTGTTCGCCGCCGGCCGCCACCGCCTGGCCGCCGAGCGCTGGCCCGGCGGCGGCGACTTCCACCTGCGGGCCGTCGCGCGCTTCTGCCACAGCCTCAAGTTTCCCGCCGGCCAGCCCGCCGGCGACCCGATGGAGATCGCCCTGTGGCAGTTTGCCGGCCCCATCCCCGAGCCCGGCGAGCGGCGCGGCCAGATCCCCTTCGACGCCGAGCGCCGGCGCATGTCGGTGCTCACCCGCCACCCGGACGGCAGCGGCCAGCTGTGGTGCAAGGGCGCCCCCGAGGCGGTGCTGCCGCTGTGCAGCCAGTGGATGGACGGCGACACCGCCCGCCCGCTGGACGAGGCCACCCGCGCCGCCTTCGGCCGCGCCCACGCCGACATGGCCGACCGCGGCCTGCGGGTGCTGGCGCTGGCCTGGCGGCCCCTCGCCGCGGGCGACGCGGCCGACGAGGCGCAGCTCGCCCTCGCCGGCCTCGTCGGCCTCGAAGACCCGCCCCGCCCCGACGTGCATGCGGCGGTCGAACGCTGCCACGCAGCCGGCCTGCGGGTGATCATGGTCACCGGCGACCACCCGCGCACCGCGGTGGCGGTGGCCCGGGAAGTCGGCATCGTGCGCGGCGCCAACCCGACGGTCATCGACGGCGGCGCCCTGCGCTGCATGGCGCCGGCCGCGCTGCAACTGGCCCTCGACGCGCCGGAGATCCTCTTCGCACGGGTCACCGCCGAGCAGAAGATGCGAATCGTCCAGGCCCTGCAGCAGACGGGCGAGGTCGTCGCGGTGACCGGCGACGGGGTGAACGACGCGCCGGCCCTCAAGACCGCCGACATCGGCATCGCGATGGGCCTGTCGGGCACCGACGTGGCCCGCGAGGCCGCCGACATCGTGCTCCTCGACGACCACTTCGCCACCATCGTCAATGCCATCGAGGAAGGGCGGGCGGTGTTCGGCAACATCCGCAAGTTCCTCACCTACATCCTCACCTCGAACATCCCCGAGCTGGTGCCCTACCTGGCCTTCGTGCTGTGCCGCATCCCGCTGCCGCTCACGGTGATCCAGATCCTCGCCGTCGACCTCGGCACCGACATGCTGCCGGCCCTCGCCCTGGGGGCCGAGCCACCCCACCCGGACACCATGCGCAGCCCGCCGCGGCCGCGCCACGAACGCCTGCTGTCGTGGCCGGTGATCGCCCGGGCCTATTTCTTCCTGGGGCCCCTGGAGGCGCTCGGCGCGCTGGCGGCGTTTTGGTTCGTGATGCAGGCGGGGGGCTGGGTATATGGCGCGATGCCGGCGCCCACCGACCCGCTCTACCGGCAGGCCACCACCGCCTGCCTGGCGGCCATCGTGCTGGCCCAGATGGTCAACCTGTTCGTCTGCCGCCATCCGCGGGAGGCAGCCTGGCGCCTGCCGCTGGGGGCCAACCCGCTGATCGTGGCCGGCCTCGCCGTCGAGGCGGGATTGCTGCTCGCCATCGTCTATACGGAAATCGGCAACCGCCTGTTCGGCACCGCGCCGCTGCCCTTTGATGCCTGGCTGTTCGCACTGCCCTTCGCCCTCGGCCTAGGCGTGGCCGAGGAGGCGCGCAAGGGCCTGCTGAGATACGCCGGGCGACGCTGCGGCGCCACGCCGGCGCGGCATTGACCTGCGCCCCCGGCGGGTTCTGCCCTACCGGCCGCGCCGTGCTCTCTGGCCGCGCAGGCACCCGCCGGGCCGCCCGACGTCTCACCGGCCGATGGCCTTACTTCGGGGCGCTGAAGCTCTTGCCGTTGTCGGTCTGCTGGTCGTCACGGAACTCGCCTTCCCAGCCGTCGCCGCTGGCCCAGGTGAGGCGCCCGGGGCCGTGCTTGCGGCCGAGCTTCCAGGCGCCCTCGTAGCGGTTGCCGTTCTTCCAGGCAAAGCGGCCCTGGCCGTGGAAGACCCCGCGCGCAAACTCACCGGTGTAACGGTCGCCGGACGGGAAGATCAGCGTACCGCGGCCGGACGGCTCGCCGTCGAGCACGCTGCCTTCGTAGCGGTTGCCGCCGGCAAACTGGATCACCCCCTGGCCCACCGCCCGGTCGTCCGTCCAGTCGCCCTCGTACCACTGGCCGCCGACCCAGTTGAAGCGGCCCTTGCCCTGCTTGCGGCCATCGACCAGGGTGCCCACGTAGCTCTCGCCGTTGGTCCACTCGACCCGCCCGCTGCCGTTCACGGTGCCGCCGGCGCCGCTGGGTGCGAAGCTGCCGCGGTAGGTGGTGTCGCCGGCCACCAGCACGACCTCGCCCGCCGGGGCGGCCACCTTGGGCGCATCGGGCCTGGGCGCTTCGACCCTGGCTGCCTCGGCGCGAGGCTCGGCCGGGCGCGCTTCGGGCTTCGGCGCCTCCGCCGGCCCGGCCTCGGCGCCGGCCTGCACCGCCACCACCCTGGGCGGCGGGGGCACCGGCTCGGCCGCCACCGGGGGCGCACCGGCCGGGGTCAGCCGGAGCGAGGCCAGCACCGGGGGCGGCAGCGGCGTGCCCCGCTCCCGGGCCAGCGCGTCGGCATTGCCGCGGGCCAGGTTGTGGGAGCTGCCGCGGCACTGGACGGCGGTTTCGCGCCAGGCGGCCTCGGCCTTCACCGACAGATTGTCGCGCTCGGTGGCCGACACGCCGCTGGCGGCCTTCAGGCGCTGGGTGTGGTCGGTGGCCTGGTCCCACAGGGGGCCGCAGTACTCGGCGTTGTGGGCGTCCACCTGGGCCTGCTCGGCGCGGCGCTGGGCCTGCTGCTGACGCGGACCGGCGCATTTGTCGGCCGCCCCCTCCCAGGCCATCACCGCCTTGCCGTAGAGCATTGCCGCGTCGTCCCAGCGCTTGTCCCGGGAGGCGGTGCGGGCGTAGTCCACCAGGCCGCTGGCGCTCTTCCAGGCGCTGTCGCAGGCCGGGCCGGCGCTCAGCAGCTCGGCGTTGGCGGCGCGGGCCCGGACGGTGGCGGCGAGGCTCTTCTGGGCCTTGTCCCGATGGGGCGGCTGGCACACGTCCACCGCCTCGCGCCAGACCTTCTCGGCCTCGCCGAGGAGCTGCTCGATCTGCGCCGGGTCGCCCTTCTCGCCGCGGGCCATGGTGGCCCGCAGGTCGAGGTCGAGGGCCTTGTCGAGCCGCGGCTGGCAATCGCCCTGGTGGCTCAGCACGGCCTCGGCGCTGCGCAGCTCGGCCGTCGCGGCCTCGCCCTGGCGGTTGGCCCGCGCCGCCTCCGCCGGGCAGGCGGCAACCACGTCGAGAAAGCCGTTGCCCGCCTCCCGCAGGCGCTGGGCGGCGTCGCGCCAGCGCTTGGCCTGGGCGGCCTGGCGGCCGAGCTCGAGGTTGGCCTCGGCCTCCTGCATCCGCAGCGGGCAGTCCGGCCCGGGGCCGGCGGCGTCACCGGCGGAGGCCGCGGGCATCGCGCCGGGGTCGGCCGCGTGGGTCGCGCCAGCCAGCGCGGACAAGGCAAGGGCCAGCCCGCGGGCCAGCGCCGAAAAACGCATCTCGTTCATGGTTTCAATCCTGCCCCGTCTCGAGGGGCATCCTGAGCATTGCATCAATCAAGCCGCCACCGGCGGCGGATGGGGGCGGCACGGCGGCCGACGCCTGGTCGCTCTCCGAGATCATCGCCAGCCCCGCCCCCTCGTCGGAGGCGCTGGGCAGGTCGGTGAGCCGGAGCGCGAAGGCCTCGAGGGAGGCGCCCTTCAGCACCGCCGCCAGCATGTCTTCACGCTGGGTCTGGCGGGCCAGCGTGGAATAGCGCACCAGACGCTCCTCGTCGAGCACGAAGGCGTTGGCGATCAGGCCCTGGTCGAGCAGCTTCTGGTGCAGCGTGGCGCCGGCCAGGGGGTCGCCGCCGAGCTTGCCGATGCGGTCCCAGGCCCAGCGGTCGGCGTCGTCGAAAGCCGTGGTGGCAACCCACGACAGGCTGGACACCGACATGCCGACCCGCGCCATGAAGGTGTCGCGCAGCACGTTGCCCGCCTGGCGCCCCACCGACTTGGCAACCTCCTCGCCGACCTTCCTGACGTAGTCCTGGGCGGCCTGTTCGGCGAGCTTGCGGGCCGCCTCCTCGAGGGCCGCCTTCGCCGCCGCCTCGCCGGCCGCCTTGGTCGCCGCCGCAGCCGCCGCCTGGGCCGCCTGGTTCACCGCCACCTTGGCCGCCTCCGCCGCCGCGTTGAGGCCGGTGGCGAGGGAGGCGATCTCGAACAGGGTGGTCACGATCTCCTTGCCGTAGTGGTAGGTCTTCATGCGGGCGCCCCCCTCCTCGGACAGGCCCTGGGTCCACAGCACCATCCACAGCGCCTCGTCCGGGGTGATCTGCGGCCGGAAGATGTCGAGGGGGTGCACGCTCATCAGCCAGTGGAAGTCCTGGTAGCCCGGCGTGACCGGCGGCGCCAGGCGGGTGTAGCCGCGGCACACCTGGAAGGACTTGAGGGTGAGCGTCTTGCCGGCCGCGGTCCTGACCGGAAACGCCTTGCCGTCGTCGCGCAGGCTGGCCAGCTCGGCGAGCATCTTGTTGCTGTCACGCCTCTTGTAGCCGTCGATCTCGACGATCTTGTCGCCCGGGGCAAACCCCGAGTCCGGCGTGGCCGCCACCACCGTCAGGCGCTCGTCCACCTGCAGCGCGCGCACCCAGGCCACCCGGTCGTCCTCCTCCCACTCGTAACTGGTGGCGACGCTGATCGGCAGCTCCCACTGGCGGCTGCAGTCGGGGTCGCCCAAGGCCGCCGAACGGGCGATAGCCGGGCGCAGCGCGCGTTCGCCATGGCCGAGGGCACGCAGGTTGGCGAGCAGGGTCTCATTGACCTTACGACCGTCGTCCAGGGTGTAGCGGACGGTGCCGCAGGCGCCGAGCAACAGCGAAGCGAGCGCGACGGCGCAGGTGGCGGAGCGGAAAAGGCGCGGCATCGGGAAACGGAGAGGTAACAAATTGTGTAGCTCGACGAAGCCCCCGGATTATGCAGCACTTTGTGCGCTCCGCCCGTGACGCATGCCGGCCCGGCCGGACGCCCACAAATCCCCTGCCAAGGCTACCCAACCACCGGGGAATCAAAGATAATTACGGTCTTTGCGCGCCGCTTCGCCGGCCCAAGGTTATCTCGATGTCTACTTCGCGTAATGTCAAGCCGCCCGTCTTCAACCCCCTGACCGGCGCGATCCGCGCGCTGGCCATGGACGCCGTGCAAAAGGCCAACTCCGGCCACCCCGGCGCCCCGATGGGCATGGCCGAAATCGCCGAAGTGCTGTGGCGCCGCCACCTGCGCCACAACCCGGCCAACCCCAAGTGGGCCGACCGCGACCGCTTCGTCCAGTCCAATGGCCACGGCTCGATGCTGATCTACAGCCTGCTGCACCTCACCGGCTACGATCTCTCCATCGACGACCTCAAGCAGTTCCGCCAGCTCCACAGCAAGACCCCGGGCCACCCCGAGGTCGGCTACACCCCCGGCGTCGAGACCACCACCGGCCCGCTGGGCCAGGGCATCACCAACGCGGTGGGCATGGCGCTGGCCGAGAAGGTGCTGGCCGCCGAGTTCAACCGCCCCGGCCACGACATCGTCAACCACCACACCTACGTGTTCCTGGGCGACGGCTGCCTGATGGAAGGCATCTCCCACGAGGCCTGCTCGCTGGCCGGCACCTGGGGCCTCGGCAAGCTGATCGCCTTCTACGACGACAACGACATCTCCATCGACGGCCACGTCTCCGGCTGGTTCACCGACGACACCCCGAAGCGCTTCGAGGCCTACGGCTGGCACGTGGTGCGCGACGTCCAGGGCCACGATCCGGTCGAGATCGAGGCCGCCCTGAAGGCCGCCCAGGCCGAGACCGGCCGCCCCAGCCTGATCTGCTGCAAGACCATCATCGGCGCCGGCGCCCCCAACAAGCAGGACAGCCACGACTGCCACGGCGCCCCGCTGGGTGCCGCCGAGATCGAGGCCACCCGCGCCCACATCGGCTGGCCCCACGGCCCCTTCGAGATCCCCGCCGACGTCTACGCCGCCTGGGACGCCCGCGCCAAGGGCGCCGCCGAAGAGGCCGAGTGGAACGCCCACTTCGCCGCCTACGCCGCCGAATACCCCGAGCTGGCCGCCGAATTCACCCGCCGCATGGCCGGCGACCTGCCCGCCGACTGGCAGGCCCACGTCGACGGCGTGCTCGCCCAGGTGATCGACAAGGCCGAGACCATCGCCACCCGCAAGGCCAGCCAGAACAGCATCGAGGCCTACGCGCCCAAGCTGCCCGAACTCCTCGGCGGCTCGGCCGACCTGGCCGGCTCCAACCTCACCCTGTGGTCCGGCGCCAGGGGCGTCTCCCGCACCAGCGGCGGCAACTACGTTTATTACGGCGTGCGCGAGTTCGGCATGGCCGCCATCGCCAACGGCGTCGCGCTGCACGGCGGCCTGGTGCCTTACACCGCCACCTTCCTGATGTTCAGCGAATACGCCCGCAACGCCCTGCGCATGGCGGCGCTGATGAAGGTGCGCCAGATCTTCGTGTTCACCCACGACTCCATCGGCCTCGGCGAGGACGGCCCGACCCACCAGCCGGTCGAGCAGACCGCCAGCCTGCGCCTGATCCCCAACATGGACGTCTGGCGCCCCTGCGACACCACCGAGTCGGCGGTCGCCTGGGCGGCCTCCATCGAGCGTCGCGACGGCCCGAGCAGCCTCGCCTTCTCGCGCCAGAACCTGCCCTTCCAGGCCCGCAGCGCCGAACAGGTCGCCGCGATCCGCCGCGGTGGTTACGTTCTGTCTGAAGCGGGCACTGCGTCACAGCCAGCCGCCCCGCAAGCCGTTATCATAGCGACCGGTTCCGAAGTGGCCCTCGCGATGGCCGCCCAGCAGCAGCTCGCCGCCGAAGGCGTCGCGGTGCGGGTGGTCTCGATGCCGAGCACCAACGTCTTCGACCGCCAGGACGCCGCATGGCGCACCAGCGTGCTGCCCAAGGGCCTGCCCCGGGTGGCCGTCGAAGCCGGCGTCACCGACGGCTGGCACAAGTACGTGGGCATCGACGGCGAGGTGATCGGCGTCAACCGCTTCGGCGAATCGGCCCCCGCGGGCGAGCTGTTCAAGTATTTCGGCATCACCACCGAGGCCGTGGTCGCGGCGGTCAAGAAGGTCATCGCCTGAACGGGCGACGATCTCCTGCAAGACGTATAAACTCGCGCGGGGCCCCCGGGCTCCGCGTGCAAAAAGCATCGGTTGTACTCAAGCATTCAAACTAGGGAGAAGTCTCGATGAGCATCAAAGTCGCCATCAATGGTTTCGGTCGTATCGGCCGCTGTACGCTGCGCGCCATCTACGAGCAGGGTCTGCAGAATGAATTCGAAGTGGTCGCCATCAACGCCTCCGGCGACCTGGCCACCAACGCCCACCTGCTGAAGTACGACACCACCCATGGCCGCTTCGCCACCTCGGTCGAGACCGAAGGCGAAAACACCATCATCATCGACGGCAAGAAGATCCCCTTCTACTCCACCAAAGACCCGAAGGGCGTCAACTGGGGCACCCACGGCGTCGACGTGCTGCTCGAGTGCACCGGCGCCTACACCACCAAGGCCAAGGCCCAGGCCCTCCTCGACCAGGGCGCCCGCCGCGTGCTGATCTCCGCCCCGGGCGGCGACGACGTCGACACCACCATCGTGATGGGCGTCAACGAGGAAGCCCTCAAGGCCGACATGACCGTCGTCTCCAACGCCTCCTGCACCACCAACTGCCTGGCCCCGGTCGCCAAGATCCTGGCCGACAGCGTCGGCATCAAGCAGGGCCTGATGACCACCATCCACGCCTACACCAACGACCAGGTCACCGTGGACGTCCGTCACAAGGACCTCCGCCGCGCCCGTGCCGCCGCCGCCAACATCATCCCCACCAAGACCGGCGCCGCCAAGGCCGTGGGCCTGGTGCTGCCGCAGCTGGTCGGCAAGGTCGATGGCTTCGCGCTGCGCGTGCCGACCATCAACGTCTCGCTGGTCGACCTCACCTTCACCGCCGAGCGCGCCACCACCAAGGAAGAGATCAACGCCCTCATGACCGAGGCCGCCAACGGCCCGCTGAAGGGCATCCTGGCCGTCAACACCGAGCCGCTGGTCTCCTCCGACTTCAACCACACCACCGTCTCCTCCACCTTCGACGCCACCCAGACCCGCGTCATCAAGGGCGAAGACGGCTCCGTGCTGGTCAAGGTGCTGGCCTGGTACGACAACGAGTGGGGCTACTCCTGCCGCATGCTGGACGCCGCCCGCGCCTTCGTGAACGCGAAGTAAGGGTACAAAAAGGCGGGGCTTCCGGGCCCCGCTTTTTTTCCGCCGTTTTTCCGGTATCGCATTTTCATTTCTCACCCACCACGATCATGCAAGTCAAGAAACTCACCGACCTCGACGTCTCCGGCAAGCGCGTGTTCATCCGCGCCGACCTCAACGTGCCCCAGGACGACGCCGGCAACATCACCGAAGACACCCGCATCCGCGCCTCGATCCCGTCCATCAAGTACGCCCTCGACGGCGGCGCCGCGGTGATGGTCACCTCCCACCTCGGCCGCCCCACCGAAGGCGAACTCAAGGCCGAAGACACACTCGCGCCGGTCGCCGTGCGCCTGGGCCAGCTGCTGGGCAAGCCGGTGCGCCTGATCCAGAACTGGGTGGAAGGCGGCGTCGAAGTCGCGCCGGGCGAAGTCGTGCTGCTCGAGAACTGCCGCTGCAACAAGGGCGAGAAGAAGGACAACGAAGAGCTCGCCAGGAAGATGGCGGCCCTGTGCGACATCTACGTCAATGACGCCTTCGGCACCGCCCACCGCGCCGAAGCCACCACCCACGGCATCGCCCGCTTCGCGCCGGTCGCCTGCGCCGGCATCCTGATGGGCGCCGAGATCGACGCGCTGGGCAAGGCCCTGCACGAACCGAAGCGCCCGCTGGTGGCCATCGTCGGCGGCTCCAAGGTGTCGTCCAAGCTCACCATCCTCAAGTCGCTGGCCGACAAGGTCGATCAGCTCATCGTCGGCGGCGGCATCGCCAACACCTTCCTGCTGGCCTCCGGCAAGCGCATCGGCGAATCCCTCGCCGAAGCCGACCTGGTCAAGGAAGCCCACGCGATCATGGACATCATGAAGGCCCGCGGCGCCGAAGTGCCGCTGCCCACCGACGTGGTGGTGGCCGACGAGGTCTCCGCCCTGGCCCGCGCCAACAAGATCTCCGTCGATGACGTGGCCGCCCACGACCGCATCCTCGACATCGGTCCGAAGAGCGCCGCCCGTCTGGGCGAGATCATCGCCAACGCCGGCACCATCGTCTGGAACGGCCCGGTCGGCGTGTTCGAGCTGCCCCAGTTCGCCGGCGGCACCAAGATGCTCGCCTCGGCCATCGCCCACTCCGAAGCCTTCTCCATCGCCGGCGGCGGCGACACCCTGGCGGCCATCGCCAAGTTCGACATCGCCGACGACGTGGGCTACATCTCCACCGGCGGCGGCGCCTTCCTCGAGTTCCTCGAGGGCAAGACCCTGCCCGCGATCGCCGCCCTCGAGGCCCGCTTCGCGAGCTGAGCCACTCGCCTCGTGCAAGTCTCCAAAAATGCGGCCTTTGGCCGCATTTTTGTTAATTAGCTCAAAAAATAGCGTGTTTTGCCGATAACTGACCGACCCAGTCAGAAACATACGCGGGCTCACCGCCCCCACGGCACGCGCTCCCATCATGCCCACCCGCTTCAAGGCCCTGACCAGCCAACCCCGCCGGTTCATCATGGCCATCATGCTGTTCGTCGTCCTCGACCTGAGCACGCTCGTCATCAACCGCTGGCTGGCCGAGGAGATGTCCCGCGACGCGGTGGCCATCAATCTCGCAGGCCGGCAGCGGATGCTCTCCCAGCAGACCACCAAGGCCCTGCTGCAGGCGGGCGACGCCACCTCCACGGTCGAGTTCGAGGCCGCCATCGGGGAGTTCAAGGCCGCCTTCCGGCTCTTCGAGCAGACCCTCACCGCCTTTGCCGAAGGCGGCGAAGCCCCCGGCGGCGACGGCACGCCGGTGATCCTCGGCAAGGTGGACGGCGAGGCGGCCCGGGCAGTGGAAGCGGCGCACCGCCTGATCGCGCCCCTGCCCCCCCTGCTCGCCGGGATGCGCCCGTATCCGGCCGGCCATCCCGGGCCGGCGGCGGAGTACATGATGCGGCACAACCAGGAGATCCTCGCGCTGATGAACCGGCTCACGATGGAGCTGGAGCGGGACTCCCTGCACCAGGCCAGCCGCCTGCGGAGCATCCAGACCGGAGCCTTCCTGCTGGCCCTCGCGAACTTCCTCGGGATCGTTTTCGGGATGCTGCGTCGGGTCCGCCGGGCCGAGGACGACAAGCAGCGCTGGCGGGAACTGGCCCGCCACGACCCCCTCACCGGCCTGTCGAACCGCAAGGGTTTCAGCGAGGCGGGCGTCGCCATCCTGAGCCGGGCGCAGGTGGAAAACGCCGCCGGCGTGGTGGTGATGCTCGACCTCGACGGCTTCAAGCCGATCAACGACCGCTACGGCCACGCGATGGGCGACCGGGTCCTCGTCAAGCTGGCGGAGAAGCTGGCTACCGCCGCCCGCGCCACCGACGTGGTGGCCCGGCTCGGCGGCGACGAATTTGCGATCCTGTGCCCCACGCTGCAGACCGCGCAGGATATCGAGCAGTTCTGCGAACGCCTGCTCGCGGCCATCGCCAGTGTGCCCGCCGATCTCGTCCCGGACTGCCCGCTGGGCGGCAGTGTCGGGGTCGCCCGCTACCCGCAGGACGGCTACGTGCTCGAGAACCTGCTCGGCCGCGCCGACCTGGCGATGTACACCGCCAAGAACGCCGGCGGCCGGCGCTGGCACATCGACTGAACACGCGTCTTCCCGCTCGGGTCGACTGGCCGTCGGCAGCCCCGGGCGCGTGGGTTGCAGGCATGGCGTTGACGGGCTCCGGCGCCCGCACCGCTCAGAGCTGGGCTTCGCGACGGATCTTCCAGTCGCCGCCTTCCTTCACCCACTCGAGCTGCTTCTGCACCACGTCGCTGTAGTTGCCCGATTGGTAGCGCTGCTCGAAGCTGACCCGCACCACCTCGCCGTCCACCTTGACGCTCGGCGCACCGACCTGGACCTTGATGTCGCCCTTCTTGGCGAGCTTGGCCCGGCGGTCGCTCTCCCAGGCCGCCCGCGACTTGTTGCCGGCGGGCTCGAAGGCGCCGGCGTAGAAGGAGAGGTAGCGGCCGCTGTCCTTGGCCTCCCAGGCCAGACGCCAGGCCTCGAGGCGGCCAGCCACCAGCTTGCCGGCGTCGGCCGCCGGGGCAGCCGCCTGGGCCACCGGCGGCGCGGCCGGCTTGGCCGCGACCGGCGCCGGGGGCGCAACCGGCGCGGCGACTGCCGCTGCCGCTACCGGTGCCGGCCGGGACGGCGCCGCGGCGGGCGCCTGGGCGGTGGAGGTCTTGATGGCCGTCGGCACCGCCGCCTGGGCGAGGCGCTGGCGCAGGGTGCCGTTGGCCGGCTCCAGCGTCAGCCCCTTCTCGAAGGCCTGGCGGGCACCCGCCTCGTCCCCGTTGAGCTGCAGCACCACGCCGAGGGTGTCGTAGTAGGCCGCCCGCCTGGGGTCGCGGGCCACGGCCTGACGAGCCAGGCTCAGGGCCTCGTCGAGGCGCAGGCGGCGATTGGCCAGCAGATAGGCGAGGTTGTTGGAGAGGCGCGGATCGTTGGGCGCCACCTTCAGGCCCTCCCGATAGGCCGCCTCGGCCTCGGCCAGCTTCTCCATCCGTTCGAGCGCCCGACCCCGCTGCAGGTGGGGCAGCGCGCTCTGCGGCAGCAGGGTCGCGGCGCGCCGGTAGCCTTCGATGGCCTGCTCGTGGCGGCCCAGCATCTGCAGGGCATCCGCGCGGGCCAGCACGGCGTTGGGAAAGTCCTTGCGCAGCGAGAGGGCCTTGTCGAAGGACGCCAGCGCCCGCTCCGCCTGCCCCTGCTTGAGGCTGACCACGCCGAGGGCATGGTGGGCAGCCGCATTGCCCGGATCGCGGCGGGCGGCATCCTCCAGCGCCCGGCCCGCCTCCTCGAAACGCCCATCCGCCGACAGGGCCATGCCGAGCCCCAGTTGCGCGGCGACCATCTCCGGGTTCTGCCGCACGACCTCCCGCAGCAGATCGACGGCCTGCCCCGGCTTGCCGAGCTTCTCCAGGTAGAGGGTGGCGAGATCGAGCTTGAGCGGTACGAGGCCCGGGTGGCTGGCGATGGCGGCCTGGTAGCTGCGCTCCGCCTCGGGCAGCAGGCCCTGCTCGGTGAGCAGGCGGGCCTGGGCCTGGAGCACGTTGGCCTGGCCGGGCGCCATCGCGACGGCGCTGCTCATCCAGTCGCGGGCGAGCCGGGTCTTGCCCTGGGCCTGGGTGGCCGCCGCCAGGCCGAGCATGGCCTCGACGGAGCGCGGATTGCGCTCATAGGCCTCGCTGAAGGCGCGTTCGGCCTGGTCGAAGTGTTTCATCCGCAAGGCCGACTGGCCCCGCGCGATGCCGTCCAGCTCCGGGCGGCCCGCCTGGGAGGTGAGGCTGGGCGGCGTGCCGGCGATGACCGGTTCGGCACGGACCGTGAGGGCAGGCATGGCAAGCCCCGCCGAGAGAGTCAGGACGGGAAGAAGGCGGGTTCTATGCATGACAACCTCGAAAACTCGGAAACAAGGCGGCGGGAGCGCCGCAGAAACTGGAAAAACTGGCCTGGCGGCAAAATAGCCCACGCAGCCTCCGGGCAGGGGCGCATTTTTCACGGGCCAGGGCGGGGGCCGGCCACATATTTCACGACCTGCGGCAAATGCCTGTCCAAGCCGCCCCCGAAAAGGCAAAAAGGGGGCACGCCCCCCTTTGCCTTGCATCGCTGAAACCTTCAGCGGACACCCGCAGGTGCCCCGCCGAAAGCTCAGGAGGACTTGCGACGACGCAGCACGGACAGGCCGGCCAGGCCCAGGGCGCCCAGCATCAGGCTGGTGGGCTCAGGAACCGAGGAGGCGGTGGAGGCCTGGAGGATGTCCTGGCTGTCCGGGCTCTGCCACAGGGTCAGCTGGTAGTTGCCGGTGGAGGGGCCACCGTTGACCAAGCGATCGAGGTAGATCTCGGCGGCGAACAGGGCGTCACCCTCGGCGGCGCTGTTGCTCACGCCGCTCCAGTTCTTGAAGCTGCCGGTGCCGAGGTTGTTGTCGTCGAGGGTTTCCCACAGGGCGATCTGGAAGCCGGCGACTTCGACGGCGTTGTCGAAATGCACTTCGGCGTAGCTCTGGTTGAACAGGGTCTGCACCGCGCCCGGGATCACGCTGGAGGGGCTGAAGGTCATGCCATTGAGGGCGTTCACGTTGACGCCCTGCAGCAGCTCGTAGCAGAAGGCCAGGAAGCTGCTGCCGGTGGTGGCGTTGCTGACGTTGAAGACGCCGGTATCGACGGTCTTGGTGCCGGTGCCGTTCACATCGACCTTGAAGCCCATCAGGGAGTTGATGTCGAGTTCCATGGCGAGGGTGTCGGCATGGGCGGGGGCGCTGGCCAGCAGACCGGCGGCGGCGAGGGCCAGGGCAGCCTTCTTGAGGGTGGTGTGCATCATTTATTGCTCCTGTGTTGAAAAGTGAGAGGGGTTGTAAGGGTTCGGAAAAACGCGCCGGCCGGTTTGGGGCCAGCCGGCGCGGTACGCTTAGGCGGCCATCAGGGCGTACTGCTGCTCCTGGTGGAGGGCCGACAGCTGGGCCAGAGTGGCGACGGCGGCGTCGCTCACCGGAGCGGCGGCAGAAGCCACGTCGGCGGCAGCGACGCTGGCACCAAGCACCTGGTCGAGGCTGACGTCATTGCCGAGCAGCTCAGCCATGGTCGGCAGGTGCACACCGGCCTGGGCGGCGTCCTGGGCATCGACGTTGAAATACACGTCGGTCATGTCCACCGCGCGCCCGTCGGCGAGGGTCGCGGCGCTGCGCTCGAGGTGCAGGTTGCCGTGCTCATCGACCGCCGGGAGGGCGAAGTAGTCCAGCTTGAGGCTGGCCACGCCCGCGTCGGTGAGGCTCATCAGCTCGCCGGCGTCGGTCTTGCCGTCGCCGTTGGCATCGCGCCACACCTTCAGCTCGGCAAAGCGCTCGTCACGGGCATCCACCACGCCGTCTCCGTTGCTGTCGAAGGCCGACAGCTTGGCGAAGCCCTGGCCGACGCCGTTGCCGCCGAACAGCTCGTTGATGCCATCGATGCGGCCATTGCCGTTGCCGTCGACCGCCAGGAAGGCGTCGCCACCGGACAGCCAGCCAGACTTCACCGCGACACCGGTACCGAACAGGTCGAAGGTGCCGTTGGCGTTTTCGCGGCTGACGGTGTGGATGCCGTTGCCGTCCAGGTCGATGACGATCGGGCAGATGCCGGCATCACGGGTGTTGTCGTACTGCCCCGACACCAGGGTGAACTTGTCGGTGTTGCCCTGGTTGTAATACGTCGAGGAGACACGCGCGACATCCGAGTCGGAGGCGTCGTAGGCGTTGCTGTAGGCATCCTTCGTCGTCCATTGGTAACCGGACTGGTTGACACTCTGGGTCAGCGCGTTGCCCCACCAGTCGTAGCGGCCGGTGTAGTAGTAGGCCGACGCCTTGTCGAACTGCAGGCTGTACTGGCCCGGGTTCAGGTTGGTGAAGCTGTAGCAGCCGTAGGCATCCGTCTTGGTGGTGGCGACCAGGACACCAGCGGCGTCGAGGAGCTTGACCGTGACGTTGGCGACGCCACAGTCACCGCTGTCCTGCAGGCCGTTGTTGTTGAAGTCCATCCACACCTTGTCGCCGACGCTGGCCTTGCGATACAGGCCCGCATCCACCTTGGTGAGGGTCTGGCCCGCCGTCAGGGAGATGGTGCCGGTGTAGCCGGAGCCGTTGAAGGCGCTGTCGGTGCCGTTCCAGCCGGCCTGATCCTGCTTGGTGACGTAGTAGCCGGTGGGGGTCACCACCTGCACCTTGTAGTCGCCCGCATTGACGTTGTTGAACAGGTAGTTACCGTAGGCGTCGGTGGTGGTCGTGGCGACCACGGTGCCGGCGCTGTTGAGCAGCTTCACGGTGACGCCCTTGATTCCGGCCTCCCCCGCGTCCTGGATGCCGTTGTAGTTGGTGTCTTCCCACACGCGGTCACCGATCTTGCCGGTAATCGGCGGGCAGTAGAAGCCAGCGTCGACATTCAGGTTGTTGCTGCCCTGGGTCAGCGTATAGACGCCGGTGGTGCCGGTGCTGTCGATGTCGCTGTCGGCCGCGTCGTTGCCACCGAGGTCCTTGCCGGTGATGGTGTAGCCGTTCGGGGTGACCATCTGGATCTTGTAGTCGCCGGCGGCGAGCTTCGAGAACAGATAGTTGCCGTTGACGTCGGTGGTGGTGGTGGTGATCACCTGGCCGGCGCCGTTGAGCAGCTTCACGGTGACGCCGGCGATGCCGGCTTCGCCGGAATCCTGCACCCCGTTCATGTTGGCGTCGTTCCACACCCGGTCACCGATGCTGACGTCGGTGGCACAGAAGGCCGAGGCACTGTTGACCACCAGCTGCTCGATCTTGAAGTAGTCCTCCGGCGAGGTGTCGGTGGTGTCAGCCGCAATGATCAGCACGTTACCGGCAAAGCCGTTGGCGTTCAGATCGGCCCAGCGGGCGCTGGTCAGCGTGGTCTGGTTGACCTCGGTGAAGCCCATGCTGGCGAGAACCGAATCGCTGAGGGTCAGGTGGCTGTCGAAGGCACCATCGACGGTGCCGATCCACACCTTGATGTCGCTGTCGCAGACCACGTAGCCCAGGTAGGCCTTGTCCACCGCGACGACTTGCGAGAACTCGAACAGCACATAGTTGTCACGGCCGACGTTGTCCACCGTGTGGCTGTCGCCGCTGCCCGTGCCTTCGCTGCTGTCGGTCACGCCGAGACCACCGCCGTAGGCACCCAGCCAGGCCGACGACCAGGCGCCGGACGTCTTGTCGCGACTCCAGGCGCTGGCGTTCACCGAAATACCGTTGTTGGTGTAGCTGCGCACGTTGCCGTCGGTGCCGTCGGTGGCGGAGTTGCCGCTGAAGTCGAAGCAGGCGGTGACCGGCTTGACGGTGAGGCCGGCATCCCAGCTCATGTCGTTCTCGCCGGACTCCAGGGTGGTCTGGATGGTGTTGCCGGCGGCACCGCTGCCGCTCACCGTGACCAGGCTGACGTTGTCGATGATGCCGCCGACGCTGTCGTCGTCACCGGCCTGCTCGCGGAACTCGAGACGGCTGCTGGCGTCGGCCGCAGTCACCGTGAAGGTGTACTTGGTCAGCGTGGTCGAGGCCGGATCGATGGTGGCGATCTTCGTGCCTTCCCAGAACACTTCGACGGTGTTGGTGCCGGCGGCGTAGCCCGCACGCTGGGCCACGTCGAGGGACAGCTGGTAGGTCTGGCCGGCCACCGTGGCGACGTCCTGGTAGAAGCCGGTCACCGTGCAGGTGGTGTTGGCATCCAGTTCGGCCACGTTGCTGCCGGTCGCGCCGCTGACGCCGTAGCGGGAGGCGGAGCCCACTTCCACGTAGTCGCCGTTGCCGCACCAGCCGGTGGAACCGTTCTCGAAGCTGCCATTGACGATCAGGTTGGTGGTGCCGAGGACGACACCGCCGCCGACGTCGGAGTCGATGCCGTCATTGGTACCGACATCCTTGGTCGTAAAGGTGTAGCCCGCGGGCGCCACGAACTGGACCGAGTAGGTGCCCGGCATCAGGTCCTTGAAGACGTAGTTGCCGTTGCCGTCGGTCAGGGTGGTGGCGACCACGTTGCCGCTGGCGTCGAGCAGCTTGACGGTCACCCCCGGTACGCCGGCTTCACCCGCGTCCTGCAGGCCGTTGTTGTTGCAGTCGGCCCACACCTTGTCGCCGATGGAAGCCTTCTGATACAGGCCCGCATCCCACGACAGGTCGTTCTCGCCGGCAACCAGCGTGGTGGAGATGGTCTTGCCGGTAGTCGGGTCGAAGTCGCTGTCGGTGGCGTCGTTGCCGCCCTGGTCCTTCGCGCTGATGAAGTAGCCGGTCGGCGCCACGACCTGGGCGGAGTAGTCGCCCGGGGTGAGGTTGTTGAACAGGTAGTTGCCGTTGGCGTCGGTGGTGGTGGTGGCCACCACGCTGCCGGCGCTGTTGAGCAGCTTGACGGTCACACCGGCGAGGCCGGCTTCACCCGCGTCCTGCACACCGTTGGCGTTCTTGTCCAGCCACACCCGGTCGCCATAGGAAGCGCTCGGAGCCACCAGACCGGCATCCAGCGAGACGTCGTTCTCGCCGGAGACGAGGGTGGTCTGGGCGCTGATCCCGGTGGTCTGGTTGACGTCCGAGTCGAGCGTGTCGTTGCCGCCCTGGTCGGCCGCCGTGAAGGTGTAGCCGGTCGGGGCGATCACCTTCACCGAGTAGTTGCCCGGCACCAGGCCCTGGAACAGGTAGTTGCCGTTGGCGTCGGTGGTAGCGGTGGCCACTTCGGCACCCGCGGCGTTGAGCAGCTTGACGGTCACCCCGGCCACGCCGGCTTCACCGCTGTCCTGCACGCCGTTCTTGTTGGCATCCAGCCACACGCGGTCGCCGAGGGATGCCTTCTGGTACAGGCCGGCGTCCCAGCTGCGGTCGGTCTCGCCGGCGCTCAGGGTGGTGGTGATGGTCTTGCCAGTCATCGGGTCGATGTCGGAGTCCACCGCGTCATTGCCGCCCTGGTCCTTGGCGCTGGCGAAGTAGCCCGTCGGCAGCACGACCTGCACCGCGTAATCACCCGGGGTGAGGTTGCTGAACAGGTAGTTGCCGCTGGCGTCGGTGGTGCTGGTGCTCACCACGCCGCCCGCGCCGTCGAGCAGCTTCACGGTGACACCGGCAATGCCGGCCTCGCCCGCGTCCTGCACGCCGTTGGCGTTGCTGTCGAGCCACACCTTGTCGCCGATCGCCGCCGAACGCTCGTCCACAAACACGTTGCCGCTGTTGGTCTGGCCCGGCTGAACGGTGACGCTGATCATGTTGGGATCGCCACCGTCCTTGTCACCCACGTCGAGGTAGCCCGTCGGGGTTTGCTCGACGATGGTGTAGTTGCCCGCCGGCACGTTGGTGAAGCTGTAGTTGCCGTTGGCGTCGGTGGTGGTGCTCGCCACCGGGTTGCCCAGCGCGTCCTTCAACACCACGGTGACGCCCGGGATCGGGGTGTCGCCCATGTTGTCGTTGTTGGTGTCCTCCAGCACGCTGCCGGTGATCGTGCCGGGGTTGGCCACGATGCCGGCGTCCCAGCTGCGGTCGGTTTCGCCCGAGTCGAGCACGGTCTGGGCGGTCTTGCCGTCCATCGGGTTGGCGTCGCTGTCGCTCGCGTCGCTGCCCACGTTG
>NZ_JAYREK010000017.1:0-75319 GCF_041908905.1 Zoogloea sp. | reverse complement strand
TGAATCTGTTGCGCCTCAACACCACCAGCAAGGTGGGAATAAAGAACAAAAGACTGATGGCTTCGGCGTCTGACGAGTTTCGGGCGGAAGTGCTCGGATTCATGACGTGACGGTGCGATTGCCCTGCTGGCGGGGGGACGAGGGTCGCGAGTCCGTGCTTGATTGTGCCGGCACGATTGGCTAGCCTGCGGTAAAACTTATTACCGAGGCACCGGCCATGCCTGCCCCCACAAGCGCTGTTCCGTTGCGCAGACCGATTGGGCCATGGGTCGGGTTGATGGCTGTCCTGCTGCTGGTCGCCGGGGTGATGACCTCTGGCGTCCAGCGGCTTCACCAGAACGCCCTCAAGGTCGAGCGGGACCGCCTGGCCCATCAGACCAAAAACCTCGAGGAGCGCCTCGCGATCCATCTGCAGGCGGTCAGCAACGCCCTCGACAGCCTGCGGGAACCCCTGAGTTCGGGCCGGCCCTTTGCCCGTGTGGAGCAGGCCCTTGTCGAGCGACTCAATGCCCTTGTCGCCGCGATGCCGTTCGTGCGCACGCTGGTGGTGGTCGATGCGGATGGCAATGTGCTCGCCAGCAACCAGCCTGCCCTGCGCGGCCGCAACTTCAGGGGTTCCGAGCGCTACGACACCCTCAGCCGGGACGCGGACCCGGACACCTTGTATGTTTCGCCGCCTTTCCAGACCGTCCTCAACAATTTTTCCTACAGCCTGGGCAAGGTGATCCGGACCCCGCAGCGGAAGTTTGCCGGCTATGTGCTGGCCATTCCGGACCCGTACTTCATGGGCCTGCTGATGGATGCGGCGATGTACGCCCCGGCAATGAAGGGTGCGCTGGTCCACGGCGACGGCCAACTGGTGATCGGGCTGCCGGAGCTCGAGAACGCCGGCGAGGGGCGCGATGCGCGTTTCGACGGCCTGCTGACAAGGTATCTGCGCAGCGGGCAGCGCGCCGCCGTGGTCACCGAGGCGACGGCCGCGGGCGGCGGGGAGGTGCTGGCGGCCTTCGCCACCGTACGGCCGCGGGTCACGGCGGCCGACAAGCCGCTGATCCTGCTCCTCATGCGCGACAGGCAGGTGATCGAGCAGCCGGTGCGCCAGGAGGCCGTGTTTCAGCTGGGGGCCCTGGGCGTGCTGGTGGTGCTGGCGAGCGTCGCGCTGTACCTGCTGCAGTCCCGTCGCCTTGCCGAGCTGCGTGCCGAGCGGGCCCACCGGGAGGAGCAGGCCGAGGCCTACCAGCAGACCGTCCTCAGCAAGGAGCGGCTCAAGCTGGCGCTGGAGGCGGCCGGGCTGGCAACCTTCCACTGGGACCTGCAGACCGGGGAACTCGTGTGGTCGCAGGCCTTTCGCGAGCTGTGGGGGTTCTCCGCCGATGTTGGGGGAGCCTATGAAACCTGGGTCAACTCGCTGCACCCGGACGATCGCGCGGCGGCCGAGCGGCAGGTGCAGCAGGCCATGCGGAGCGGCTCGCTGTTCGACACCGAGTACCGCATCATCCGGCCGGACGGCTCGGAGCGCTGGGTCTGCGCCAAGGGGCGCTTCTTCTACGACGACGGCAGGCCGCTGCGCATGGAAGGGGTCGCCGCCGACATCACGCAGCGCAAATCCGCCGAAGCCGAGCTGAGCCGCTACCGCAACCAGCTCGAGCAGCTCGTGGATGATCGCACCCTGGCGCTGAGCCAGGCCCTGCAGCGCCTGTCCCAGGCCGAGAGCATGGCCAAGGCCGGCGCCTACGACTGGAATATCCATACCAACGAGACCACCTGGTCGGAGGGGTTCTACCGCATCTTCGGGCTGGACCGGGCGACCACCGTGGCCAGCTATGATTGCTGGCGGCGCGCGCTGCATCCGGAGGACCGCGACAAGACCGAAGAGCGGCTCCGCGAGGCCTGCGCCCGGGGCGATCAGTACCATCAGCAGTACCGGGTGATCTGGCCCGACGGCACGATCCGCTGGATCGAGGGGCAGGGCAATTTCATCATGGACGCTGCCGGCGTGCCCGAGCGGCTGGTCGGCTTCTGCATCGACATCACGGAGCGCAAGGCGGCAGAGGAGGCCCTGCTGCGCAGCGAGACCCAGTTCCGCTCGCTCTACGAGTCGATGGACGAAGGTGTGGCCATCTACCGGATGCTCTACGACGACAAGCGCGTGCCCTACGACTACGTGGTGACGGGCGCCAACCCGGCCTTCGAGCGGGAGACCGGGCTGCGGCGCGAGGACGTGGTGGGGCGCAAGGCGAGCGAGATCTTTCCGTCCGGGCCGCCGATCTACCTGGAGCAGTGCGCCGCGGTGGTCAGGACCGGGGTCTCCGTCCGTTTCGAGGATTATCTGGCGCCGCTGGGACGCTTCCTGCTGCTGTCCCTGTGCAAGCTGTCGGAGGACCAGTTCTTTGCCGTCATCTCGGATGTCTCGGAGCGCGTCGCGGCCGAGCGCAGGCTGCGGGAAAACATGGCCTTGCTGCAGGTGGCGCAGAACGCCGCCGACATCGGCGTCTGGTCGTGGGAGATCGACAGCGGCAAGCTGGATTGGGACGAGCGGCTCATGGCGTGGTACGAGGTGCCGGAGGCGGTGCGCGCCAGCGGGCTCTTCTACGCCTTCTGGACGCAGCGCGTGCACCCCGACGACGCGGCCAAGGCGGAGGCCGTGCTGCGGGCGGCGGTGCAGGAGAACAAGCCCTACGAATCCGAGTTCCGCCTGTTGCTGCCGGGGGGGCGGGTGCGCTACATCCACACCTCGGGGGTCGTCGAGTGCGACGGACGGGGCAAGCCCTGGCGTGTGGTCGGCGTCAATCGGGACGTGACCGCGCAGCGGCTCTACGAAGCCAGGCTCGAGGCGGCCAATGCCGCCAAGTCGGAGTTTCTGGCCAACATCGGCCACGAGATCCGGACGCCGATGAACTCGATCATCGGCTTCACCGAGCTGACGCTGGAGGGCGAGCTGAGCGAGCCGCAGCGCAGGAACCTCACCACCGTCCGGGCGGCGGCGCGCTCGCTGCTGCACCTCATCAACGATCTCCTCGACCTGTCGAAGATCGAGGCCGGCCAGCTGCAGGTCAACCGCGCGCCCTTCCTGCTGCAGACCGTGCTCGACGAGGTGCAGGACCTGTTCGCCCTGAGCCTGCAGCAGAAGGGGCTGCGTTTCGGGATGTCCATTGCCGCCGGCCTGCCCGAGTGGTTCAGCGCCGACGATCTGCGGCTGCGGCAGGTGCTGGTCAATCTGATGGGCAACGCGGTGAAGTTCACCGAGCACGGCGAGATTCACCTGGACGTGGGGATGGACCCGTCGCCGCATCCCCGCCCGCGCCTGCGCTTCGCGCTCCACGATACGGGCATCGGCATCGCGCCCGGCCAGACCGAGCATCTCTTCGAGCGTTTTACCCAGGCCGATGGTTCGACCACCCGGCGTTATGGCGGCACGGGCCTCGGGCTGGCCATCTCCCGGCGACTGGTCGAGCTGATGGGCGGCAGCATCGAGGTGGACAGCCAGATGGGGCAGGGCACGACCTTCGTGTTCACGATCGAGGCCGATCCGGTGCCCGGCGGCGAAGGGCTTCCGGTGACGGCCCCGGCGGCCGGGGTCGAGCCGCCGGCCGCCGACGATGGCGATGGCGCGGCGGCGGCCATTACCGGGTTGCCGCCCGACACCGTCGACCGGGCGGCCCTGCTCGCCCGCCTGGCCCGGCTCGATGAACAGCTCGCCAACGGGCAATATGCGGCCCGCCAGGCCAGCGCCGAGATCGACATCCTGCTGAAGGCCGGTCCGCTGGCCGCCAGCTACCAGCCCATCCACGCCGCCGTCGTCGAGCTGCGCTTCGAGGCGGCCCGGGCCGCCTTGTCCCGCCTCATGGCGTTACTGAAAAATGAATGACATGACTCCCTCCGCCCGCGTCCTCATCGTCGACGACGTGCCCAACAACATCGACGTGCTCGCCAGCGCCCTGGGCGGCGATTACGAGATCAGCGTCAGCACCTCCGGCACCGTGGCCCTTGAGCTCGTCGAGCGCCAGCGGCCGGACCTGATCCTGCTCGACGTGATGATGCCGGGCATGAACGGCTTCGAGGTGATGGAGCGCCTCAAGGCCGGCGCCAGAACCCGATCCATCCCGGTGATTTTCGTGACTGCCAGGGCCGACGCTGCAAGCGAGACCGCGGCCCTCGAGGCCGGCGCCGTGGATTTCATTCACAAGCCGATCAACCCGTCGGTGGTGCGCGCCCGGGTGCGGCATCAGCTGGAGCTGGCCCGCTATCGCGCCCACCTCGAGGCGCTGTTGGACATCCGGACCAAGGCCCTCGCGGAGCAGCGCGACCGGGCTGAGGCGGCCTGCCGCGCCAAGAGCGCCTTCCTGGCGAACATGAGCCACGAGCTCCGCACCCCCCCTGCATCAGGTGATCGGGCTGGCCGATCTGTTGGCCGGCCGGATGAGCGACGAGACCGCGGCCCGCCGCCTCGATATCATCCGGAAGAGCAGCCAGGGCCTGCTTGGCCTGCTGTCGGGCCTGCTCGACATCGCCCAGACGGAAGCCCGGAGCCTTCAACTGGAGCCGCGGGATTTCGATCTCCGCGGCCTGCTCGAGGACGTCGTCCAGCCCGCGCGGCTGGCGGCCGGGCGGCGGGGGTTGGCCCTGACGCTGGTGTGTGACATCGGCGAGCCGGCCATCCTCAACGGCGATGCCCGGCTGCTGCGGAAGATCCTCGAACAGCTGCTGAGCAACGCGGTGAAGTTTTCGGAGCGGGGGACCATCACCCTCCGCGCCTGGGTTGTGCCCGACGCCCCCGGCAAGGTCGCGCTCCGCTTCGAGGTCCGCGACGAGGGCATCGGCATGACCGCCGAGGTCCAGGAGGGGCTGTTCCGGCTTTTCAACCAGGGAGACAACTCCCTGACCCGCCGCTATGGCGGCACCGGCTGTGGCCTGATGCTGTGCAAGCGCCTGCTGGCGCTGATGGGCGGCGAGCTGCATTACGACACCACGCCGGGCCAGGGCAGCACCTTCACGGTGAGCCTGCAGCTGGGTCCCGGCGACGTCGCCGCCTTCAGGGATGGCCTGACCCGGGCGGCGGAGCGCAGGCAGTGCCTCGCCCTGCTGGCCGACCTGCTCGCCCGCCACGATCCCGACGCGATGATCCTGCTCGACGACAACCGGGAATGGCTGCGCGCCACCCTGGGGCCGGATGCCGAAGCCTTCGAGACGGCGGTCTATTGCCTGCGTTTCGACACCGCCAGCCAGCTGCTGGCCCGGTTGAATCTCCCGGAGGCGGCGTCCGGCGCGGCCTAGAAGCGGTGGCTGAGGGTGAGCCGCAGGCTCCGGGGCTCGGTGGGGTGCAGGTGGCGATCGAACACCGGCGCGGTTTCGCCCGGTAGTTGGGAGGCGTAGCCGTATTCGATGTCGTTGGCCCGGCGGTCGAACAGGTTGTAGATGTCCAGCGTGAGTTGCGTGCGCGGGTCGAACCGGTGGCCGACGCGGAGGTTGGCGAGGGCCGAGGCCCGCGATCGCATCGAGCCGTCCTCGGTGAGCGGTCGCGGCCCGACGTAGCGTAGCCGCGCTGCGCCGAACCACGGGCCGAGGTGGGCCACCGTGAGGCCCAGATTGGCGGTGGTGCTCACCGCGCCGGGGATGTGCCGGCCTTCCGGGGCGCGGTCCGTGAAGCGCGCGTGGGACCCGCTCAGGTCGGCGTCCACGGCCAGCCAGTCGGTGGGCGTGTAGAGGTTGGTCCACTCCAGCCCGTGGCGGCGGGACGGGCGGGACGGCTCGGTGGTGCCGGCGTCGCCCACGAAGAGCAGCTCCGAGGCCGCCTCCAGCTGCCACAGCGTGAGGGTTGACTGCCAGCCCGGCAGGGGCGCGCCGCGCAGGCCGAGCTCGCGGCCCCGGGTGCGTACCAGCGGATCCACCCGGGCGGCGCTGGCGCCCGGATTGGCCGGGTCGACCCGGATGGTGGTGCCGCGGGCGTCGTTGGAATGGAAGCCGTGGCCGTAGTTGAGGTACAGCTCGGTTCCACGCCAGGGGCCAAGGATCAGCGCCAGCTTGGGCGTCACCAGCTGGCCGCTGGCCGTGCCGGCGTTGGCGGCGGTGCTGGCGTCGACCCTGAAATCGAAGGCGTCGGCGCGCAGCCCCTGGATCGAGCGCAGCCAGGAGGTCCACCGCGTCTCGTTGTGCGCCCACAGCGCCAGGCTGCGCTGGGTGACCGCGTCTTCGCGCACGTTGGCGTAGGTGTCGCGGGCGCGGCTGGCGTAGAGGCCGATCGGGCCGATCCGGTCGACGCGGCCCTGCAGGCCGATGGTGTTCTCGAGCTCGATGCCGGCCCAGCGGCCATACAGGGTGTGGGAGACGTCGAAGCCGCCGGCGTGGCGGCGCTCGCTCTGCCGGAACTGGTCGCCGGTGGCGCAGCTGCCGCTGGCGGCGTAGTCGCCGAGGCAGTACTGGAAGTTGGACCACAGATCGAGGCTGGACCGCAGCCACCAGGTCGTGGCCCGGGTCTGGCTGGCGTCGCCGCGTCCGGCCCATTCGGCCGCCAGGCTGTGGCGCAGGCTCCTGCCGCCGGTGGTCGGGTCGAGGCTGCCGAAGCGGCCTACGGTGCCGCTGTCGATGGCCCGCTGGGGGATCTGGTCGGTCGAGGTCCAGCGGCCCTGATAGGCCATGCCGGTGATCGAGAAGCCGTCGAGGCGCGTCCCCTGGCTGTAGCGCAGCACGCCGTTGAGCTTGCGGTAGTTTTCGGGGACGTCCCACGGCCCGTCGTTGTGGAACAGCTCGACGCCATACAGCAGCCGGCCGTCACCCAGCGCCGGCGAGCCGGCCAGCAGGCCGCGCCGATGGCCGCCCTGACCGGCGGTCAATTGGGCCAGGGGGCCGTTCAGCCTGCGGAAGTAGTCGATGTGGGCGGCGCCGGCCGAGGAAAAATCGCCCTCGTCGGCGTAGTAGGGGCCCTTGCGGAAACGCACCTGCTCGATCAGCTCGGGGATCAGGAAGTTGAGGTCGGTGTAGCCCTGGCCGTGGGCGTGGGTCGGCATGTTGACCGGCACGCCGCCCACGGAGGTGGCGAAATCGGTGCCGTGGTCGAGATTGAAGCCGCGCAGGAAATACTGGTTGGCCTTGCCGTCGCCCGCGTGCTGGGTGACGATCAGCCCGGGCACCATCTCCAGCGCCTCGCCGGGCCGCAGGATGGGCAGCGCGGCGAGGCGCTGGCTGGACACCACGCCCTCGCTGGCGGCGGTGGCGATCCCTTCGAGGTTCTCGGCCCGGGCGCGGACCTCCACCGCGGTGAGTTCGGCCGGCCCCTGCGCCCCGGCCAGCCCCGAGGCCAGCACGAGGCATGAACAGATCAAGGTGTTTCCTGGTCGCATCGCACAAAACGCCGGATGTCCGGCCTCCAACGCCATCCTTTTCATCGACGCCGGCAGCTTAGCAGCCCGCTTCGTTCCGCTCCCTACGCAAGAGTGCGTAGGCGCGGCAATGCGCATGGAGCACGCTGGCCATTGAGCTTTGCGGCCTCAAGAGGGACAATCCCGCCGTGACCTTCCGCAAGCTGATCGCCTTCCTCGTCGGACTCTGTGTGTTGCTGGCCCCGGTGCTGAGCAACGCCGCCCTGCCCATGCCGTCGCCGATGGTGCACGCCGATGGCCACGGTGCGGACTGCCACGGGCTGGCGCCCCAGGGCGACGACGCGGATCAGCCGGGTACCCATGCGCCGGCTTCCAAGGCGTCCCACAGCTGCTGCTTCAATTTTGTCGGCATCCTGCCGGCCGCGGATCCGCTGCCGCCTCCCCACGGGGCGGGGGCGCGCATACCGTTCAGCCCCAGGCTGGGGCTGGCGTTCCGGATGGAAGGCGTCTACCGGCCTCCCTGGCAAGTCTCCTGACTGGCGCAATCCCAATCGGGCCCGCGGAAGACCCGCGGGCTCCCATGCCCTTTCCGGAGACATCAAATGAACATGACCCACTACATGGAGCTCCTGGCGGACAATCAGCCGTGGAACCTCCTGATTTTCATGGCGATTCCCGTCGTCCTCGCCGAAACCGTCGCCATCACCGAGCTCTACATCCTGTACACGCGCAAGTTCGGCGGCTGGGTGCGCACCGTCAACCGGACAGCCGGCGTGCTGGTCGGCCTCTACTTCATCGGGATCATCGGCTACCTGATGTCGAATGCCGTCATCCCGATCACCAGGGCGGGCGAGTGGCGCACCATCCTCGACGTGATCGCCGTGGCCACCTACCTGATCGGCGGGGTGCCGATGATCCTCATCGCCCTGCTGGAGCTGGGCATCCTCCACCGGGGGGCCAGCGAGGAGAAGAAGCTCGGCTTCCATGCCATCTATGTGGCCTGCTTCCTGGTGTTTGCCCACGTGGCGATGATCGCCGGCATGGCCGACCCCGGCCTGCTCGGCTATCAGGGCGGGATGTCCCACGGGACGCCCGCCGGCCAGCATGTCATGCCCGACGGTACGGTGATGGACGGCGCCATGCCCCCGGCCCACGACCATGGGGCCCACAGGTAAGCCCGGCCGCTGATCAGCAACCCCGCTCCGGCGGGGTTTTTTACGGGAGCGCAGCCGGGCCCGGGCTCGCCCGCCGCTTCCGAGCCGGAGGCGGCGTTGCCATACGTCCATAAGCCCACCTCAATCCGGCCTTGATGCAGAGAAGCGTTTTTCAAGCTGTGATGAGGCGGTTGCGGCCGGTTAGGGGGGACGACAAATGAGTATACTACCCAAAGATGGCACTCTCATTGAGAGAGTGCCAATCTAGTACTAAAGTTATAGATTGCCATGTGGTAGATTGGCGCCAAGTTCAGTTTTTTGGTTGGCAAGAACGGTGCTCGCCAACATCATCTGAGCTTTTTATACACACTTAAATCCCACCTACTCACTACTAAAAGTAGTAAAAATTTTTTTATTGAGAACTATTGATTTTTTTAACTATATGTTTTTAAAAAGATAAATTTTTTTGTAAAAAGTACGGACTCATGTAGGCTATTAGCTTACAAGTCGAAAGGAATTTTCGTCTGGGCTCACAGATCTAGACAGGAGGATGAAAACGCCGGTTAAAACACATAAAATACCAAAAAAATATATTTTTGGCATCCAAAGGCATGGGTGTGAGGAGTTTTTTCGCTGATCGAATGCAGCTTGGGGCGCTAGTTTGTAAGGAGCGATGCTTGAAGGTTGTGCGGTCGAGGGTGAGAGCTCGACCGCACCGAGGTGAAAAGACCCCAGAACAGGCTCCTGGGGTCTCTCTTGATCGCTTTTTTGACGAAAGCATTGAGATTGTATGGTCACAGCCATACGTTCTCAAGCTTGATCAGAGTTCTGTGTCCGAGCCTTCCACGTGGAGACCAACTTGGTTCAGTTGAACCTCTTTGGCCCCTCGACTGAGGAGGGAACCGTCATCTACACGATGACGATCCGTCTGAAGAACGGGAAGGTGGTGCGGCGACCGAATGGACGACCGTTCCGCATCGTGCTGGGGACCAAGACCCAAAAACAGCGTCGGTTTTGATGCCTAGCAGTCGGTGCCATTCACATGTGGCACCGACTTTCTGATGATTAACTCATACGAGGACACATCTCTTGTCACTTAGTAATACTGAAATCCGCTACTACGACAGCAATGTGCTGCGGTTGCCTGCGGACAAGCGCAAGGAATATCACCTGCAAGTTGATCGGCTAGTTAGCGCGCTCACCAAGCGAGTGCACGAGCAGAGCGACATCAAGATCACTAAGGTCGTGAAGGCGGGTTCATTCGCCAAGTACACAATCTTGCGCAAGACAAACGAGGATCCCGTCGACGTCGATGTCGTCTTCTACATTTCTGGTCGCAACGTAGACCAAGAGAGCTTGGCCAGCCTGACCCAGCTCATCTACGACGCACTGATCAAGTTGTACCCCAACAAATCGGTGGAAGACTTCGAGATCCAGCGAAAGGCTGCGACCGTTACTTTTGCCGGTACTGGCTTGAGCGTGGATATCGTTCCGGTCATTGAAGATCCGTCCCGTGCTGGGTATGGCTGGCAGTTCGACATCCATGATGGAGCCAAGGTGCAGACCTGTGCACCTTGCCAGATCAAGTTCGTGAGTGATCGTAAAGTCATAGATCCAGATTTCAGGACACTCGTGCGTCTCGCAAAGAAATGGCGCAACCGGATCGAGTTGAAACCGCTTAAATCCTTCGCTATCGAACTGATCTTGGCGCATGTATTGGAAAAAAATGGCAAGAAGAGCTCGATCGAAGAAAGCTTCAGAGACTTCCTGCTCTACATCGCACAGTCGGAGCTCAAAGAGGTTATCACCTTCCCCGAGAACGGTAGGGTGTTCCCAAGCTTCACCGATCCAGTTGTGATTCTCGACCCTGTCTGCAACAGCAACAACGTTGCCAGCCGTATCACGGAGGCTGAACGTAAAGAGATCGTAGCCTGCGCTTTGAAGGCCTGGGAGACCGCGAACTTTGCATCCGTGGAGGACGACATCGAACTCTGGAAGGAACTCTTCGGGCCACGCTTCAAGGTTGAGGAGGCGGCATGAGTTATACGTATGCCTCAACTGAAACCTACTCGGTCGCGGACATCGAAATCGTCATGCGCCGGGTGACGGCCGATCTTGTCATGATTGCGTCCAGCACGAAGGCAATCACCGAAGCAAAGGCTCGCGATTGGGGGCACGACATCGAGGTCCTGGCCAAATACGGCTATCTGAAGACTGTTGACCTGACCCTGCTAAGTTTTGGTGTTGAGCGGAAGGCAATCCGCTTCGAGGTAAGCACGGCCTCCGGCGAGATGATGATGAGTCGCCCCGGCGGCGTGATGTGGCCACAACTACCGAGCTCTGAGTTGCGAATCGTTCTGTCGTACACCCAAGCTTACGACGACGCGGCGAGAGGAAAGATATCTCCGAGGCTCAAGGTCAACTGGGTCCCCTCTAAAGTCGACCTCAGCCACTCGACTCTTACCGCCAGTGCTAATCGTGACTACGTCAGCAACGGCTATGGCATGCAGCGTAAGGACTTCAGTCTATGACTCAGCCCAACATCTTCGACGCCAAAACTCCCCTCCCTGATGCACCGCTTGCCGCGCGCGAGAAAACACTGCTCGGCTTCAACGCGCGGTATCGGAAGATACACGACCAGTTGCGGCTACTTCTTAACCTCGGGGAGTTGGAGAACTGGAGCAAGGCCCAACACAAGAAAAAGTTGCTGCTGTGCGACCTAGTCGCCGAGCAGTACCCGCTTGTGATCTTCCATGGTGACGTGGGCACCGGAAAAACCGCCATGGCAGAGTGCATCGCCAACCGGCTGGCCAAGGAGTCGCGCACCGAGGACGCCCTACTGTTCAAGCTGAGTAATCGAGTTCGCGGTAGCGGTAAAGTTGGAGAGATGGGTACCCTGCTCACCCAAGCCTTTCACGAAGTCGTGCAGGCAGCTGGCAGGGGACGCCGTGCCTTCCTGATCATCGACGAGGGGGATTCGCTGGCTGCATCGCGCACCCAGGAACATAGCCATCATGAGGACAAAGTGGCCGTGAATACGCTGATCCAGGGCGTCGATGACCTCCGCCGCTTTGGCGGTCGTATCGTGGTCTTTCTTTGCACCAACCGCTTGTCCGTGCTCGATCCCGCGTTACGGCGCCGCGCTGCCATTGTCGACGAGTTCACTCGCCCCGATGACAGCGAGCGCGAAGCCTTGTTTAAGATGGATTTGGAAGGCGTCGGCTTAAACGATAACGAGATTCAAGAGTTGGTTTTTGCCACAGGCCCTCACAATAAACAGCCTGGCTGGACCTTCTCTGACATCCGCACTCGTCTGTATCCGGCCGCGCTTGCCCAAGCCTATCCGGATCGCGCGCTGATGCACAAGGATCTTCTTGAGGTTGCAAACGCGCTCAGGCCGTCGCCCGTCATGGAGGACAGGTGATGCGACGCTCTGCGTTGTTTGGCCGCCGCATCCATATCACCGGCAGTGTTGTCGATGATATTAGTCTTGCGACGGGGGCCGAGGTAACTCGGGCTCGGGACTTCGTGAAGGCCTTGATTTTGGAATTGCTCTCAAAGGGAGCTAATTTCGTAATCCCGGTCGACGCAGAAAAGACACGATGCGACGGCAACCCTATTTGCTTTGACTGGCTGGTATGGGATGCCGTCCATAGCAACCTGTCTCGCAGGCCACCTGACGCGCCGGGCCCGCTAGTGATTGCGGTTAAGCACCATAAGAACGAGGCTCAGATACCAGCAGAGTACCGCTCAGTATGGAACGCCATGCGGGCCTCGCCGCAAGTAGAGATCGTAAGTGCTGCGCACTGGAACATGGCCAGCAAGCGGATGGAGGTGCAGGCCCAACATGGTGACATCCTTGTCGCCATCGGCGGCGGTGAAGGTGTCCTGTTCCTCGCCAACCTCTATCATGCCGCCGGCAAGCCTGTGATTCCGCTGAATTTCTGCCTTGGGCCAACAACCACTGGGGCATCGCACCTCTTCGACTTCGGTATATCAGGGAGCAACGCACGACGATTGTTTCAGACCGAGGGACGGAACACACCGCAGAGCTGGCTAAACCGCATCGAGATATATCCGGGTAAGTCAGAGAGAGATAGCGTGCGTGACGTTCTTGACCTTCTTGAAGATTTAGTGCCTCCCAAGGCGTTCGTCGTCAGGCTATTGAATTCAACGCATCCGGACTACAACGACGTCCAAGCCTTCTTCGACACCGTTGTCCAGCCTGTGATGGAAGGCGAGTTGGGCTACAAACTTATCGTCGTTGACGGCAACCAGCCCTACGAACACGCTCGCATTGACGATGAGATATTCAAGAAACTACATCGCAGTAGCGTGGTTCTTGCGGACATCACAGGTGCGAGGCCGAACTGCTTCATCGAGTTAGGCTATGCCCTTGGCCGCGGGCTTCCGACAATGTTGACCGCCAAGGCAGGGACGGAGCATCCGTTCGATATCTACTCATTGTCGAGTCACCACTGGCAGAACACTGGTAGCACAGACGACAGAAAAGCGGCGTTCCGCAAGCATTGGGATGCCATCAAGAATCGCCCTCCGCTCATTCCGGTGGATCCCCTCATCCCATGACCCAGAAACGAGAGATTTTCCTGTCGGTAGATGTCGAAACGTCAGGCCCCATCCCTGGTGAGTACAGCATGCTCACAATCGGGGCCTGCAACGTGGACAATCCTGACCAGGTGTTTTCGTGCGAGCTTAAGCCTATCTCGCTTAACGCAGACCCAAAGGCCCTTGCAGTCACAGGGCTCTCTCTCGAGAGGCTCTTCGTTGACGGCTTGCCTCCCGGGATTGCGATGGAGCAGTTTCAGAAGTGGGTGGTCGAGACGTCGGGCAATGACGGAACCCCGGTGTTCGTTGGCCTTAACGCACCGTTTGACTGGTCATTCGTCAACTATTACTTCCACCGATACCTTCAGAACAACCCTTTCGGCTTTACTGCACTAGACGTTAAGGCGCTCTACATGGGGGCTACCGGCTCAAGCTGGGGTGACACGAGGTCCAGCCAGATGGCAGCTCGACTTCATGCTGAATCAAAGAGTGACCACCAAGCATTGCACGATGCTCTTTATCAAGCTGAGTTGTTCCGCTTGATTCGCTGCATGGCCCAGCAGCAGCGTGGCTGACGTTTGCGGATATCGAAAGTCAGAAGCGGACGATCTGCGCCACTGGGGGATGGTCTGTGGTTCCCCCTTGAGCGCTTCGTGCGGCCAACGCCCTGTGCCGACGGGCGCCTGACGCTCTCCCGCGGCCAGTTTGACGCGCTGGTGCTGGGCCTGCCCTAGCATCGGGTTTCGGTGTTCGGGGGCGTTGTGTCGCACTTAGCATACGTGCTCCCCGAGGTGATCTCTCAGGTTTTATTAAAAGATCGTTGAGGCGCCTCAGAAATATTTATCAAAAGTGCTTGCTTTGCTCTGCTTTACGCCGATGGGATGGTTTTGGCGGCGGCGCGGGGGCGATGGCTCAGTGTCCGCTGTTGACACGGATCAACATGAACGTATGATTCAAACGTTCGTTTTATTTGTATCTCTCCCGCTCTTGCGGCGGACTCAAGGGGGTGGCCATGGGCGACGAGGCTTCGAAGAATTCACCGGATACCGCCAGCCGCATCCTCGATGCAGCGGAGGCGCTGTTCATGGAGCATGGCTTCGACGGCACGTCGATGCGCATGATCACCGGCCAGGCCGGGGTCAATCTGGCGGCGATCAACTACCACTTCGGCTCCAAGGAGGGCTTGTTCCAGGGAGTCTTCCGGCGCCGCCTGACCGATCTCAACCGGCGCCGCGTCGCCGAGCTGGACGCCCTCGAGGCCGAGGCGGGCGGGGCGCCCCTCAAGCCGAGCCGCATCGTCGAGGCCTTCTTCGGCACCGCGCTGCGGATGGCGGCCGACGTGGAGGGCGGCGGCCACACCTTCATGCGCCTCCTGGGGCGCACCTACACCGACCCCAACGACTTCGTGCGCCAGTTTCTGGCCGAGGAGTACGCCGAGTGCGTCGACCGCTTCCTGGCCGCGCTGTACCGGGCGCTGCCGGAGGTGGAGCGCACCGAGATCCTGTGGCGCTTCCACTTCATGATGGGCGCGATGTCGTATGCGATCGCCGGCACCGATGCGCTGCAACTTCTGGCCGGTAAGTTCGACGACGAAGACCCGGCCCGGCTGGCGCCGCGGCTGATGAGCTTCTTGCTCGGCGGCCTGCGGGCGCCGCTGGCCTATCCGGACCGCCCGGCGGCCTGAGCCGTAGCACCCGGGCCTGCTTGAGAGGAGATTGCCGATGGCTTCTGGATTCTTGCGAGCGCTGCGCAGCCGCCTGGTGACGGCGCCGATCTTCCGGGCCTTCCGCCGGGCGCAGCCGTCGATGTCCCAGACCGAGAAGGACGCGCTGGAGGCCGGCACCGTGTGGTGGGAGGGCGAGCTGTTCGGCGGGCGGCCCGACTGGCGACGGCTGCTGGCCTTTCCGACGCCCACGCTCAGCGCCGAGGAGCAGCGTTTCCTCGACGTGGAGACCACCGAGCTGTGCCGCCTCACCCGCGACTGGGACTGCACCCAGCGCCAGGACATGCCCGAGCACGTGTGGCGCTACATCCGCGAGCAGGGCTTCCTGGGGATGATCATCCCCCGCGAGTATGGCGGCAAGGGCTTCTCGGCGCTGGCCCACTCGGCGGTGATCACCAAGCTGTCCACCCGCTCGTCGGCGCCGGCGGTGACGGTGATGGTGCCCAACTCCCTCGGCCCGGCCGAGCTGCTGCTGCACTACGGCACCCCGGAGCAGAAGCGCCACTACCTGCCGCGCCTCGCCCGCGGCGACGAGATCCCGGCTTTCGCGCTGACCAGCCCGTGGGCGGGCTCGGACGCGGCCTCGATTCCCGATGCCGGCGTGGTGTGCAGGGGCATGCACCAGGGCCGTGAGGTGCTGGGTATGCGGGTCAGCTTCGACAAGCGCTACATCACGCTGGCGCCGGTGTGCACGGTGTTCGGGCTGGCCTTCCGGCTGTTCGACCCCGAGCGCCTGCTCGGCGGCGCGGAGGACGTGGGCATCACCTGCGCGCTGGTGCCCCGCGACCATCCGGGCGTGGAGATCGGCCGGCGGCATTTTCCGCTCAACGCGGTGTGGATGAACGGGCCGATCCGCGGCAGCGACGTGTTCATGCCCCTCGAGTTCATCATCGGCGGCCCGGCGATGGCCGGCCAGGGCTGGCGGATGCTGATGGAGTGCCTCGCGGCGGGCCGCTCGATCTCGCTGCCGGGCTCCAACACCGGCATGCAGAAGATGACCGCCCGCGCGGTGGGTGCCTATGCACGGGTGCGCTACCAGTTCAAGACCGCGGTGGGCCGCTTCGAGGGCGTCGAGGAGGCGCTGGCGCGCATCGGCGGCAACACCTGGCTGTCGGACGCGGCGCGGGTGATGACCGCCGGCGCCATCGACCTGGGTGAGAAACCCTCGGTGGTGTCGGCGATCGTCAAATACCACGTCACCGAGCGCGCCCGCCAGACGGTGAACGACGGCATGGATGTGATCGGCGGCAAGGGCATCTGCCTGGGGCCGCAGAACTTCCTCGGCCGGGCCTACCAGCAGATCCCGGTGGCGATCACCGTGGAGGGCGCCAACATCCTCACCCGCAGCCTGATCCTCTTCGGCCAGGGCGCGGTGCGCTGCCACCCCTACGTGCTCAAGGAAATGCAGGCCGCGCGGGACGGCGACCTCGCGGCCTTCGACGCGGCCCTGTGGGGGCACGTGGGCTTCACCGCCGGCAATGCGCTGCGGGCGCTGGCGCTGGGACTCACCGGGGCGCGCTTTGCCGCCGTGCCCGCGGAGGTGGCGCCGGAGGCTCGCGATTACTACCGCCAGCTGACCCGCCTGTCGGCGGCCTTCGCCTTCACCGCCGACGTGGCGATGGCCACCCTCGGCGGCTCGCTGAAGCGCCGCGAGAAGCTGTCGGCCCGCCTGGGCGACGTGCTCGCGCTGATGTACCTGGCCTCCGCCGCCCTCAAGCGCTTCGAGGACGAGGGTCGCCCGGCGGCCGACCTGCCGCTGCTCCACTGGGCGCTGCAGGACTGCCTCCACAAGGCCCAGCTGGCCTTCGAGGGGGTGATCGCCAACTTCCCCAATCGCCTCGCCGCCGCACTGCTGCGCCGCTGCGTGGTGTTTCCCCTCGGCAAGCCCTGGGCGCCGCCCTCCGACGCGCTGGGCCAGCAGGTGGCGCGGCTGCTGATCGAGCCTTCGCCCACCCGCGACCGGCTGACCTCCGACGTGTATCTGCCCACCGACCTCGACGAGCCCGTCGGCGCGCTGGAGGCGGCCCTCGCGGCCACCCTCGAGGCCGAGCCCGTCGAGGCCAAGGTGCGCCGGGCGATCAAGGCCGGCGAGTTCAAGCCGGGCCTGCCGTTGGGTGGTGTGGATGGCGTTTACGACCAGGCCCTCGCCGCCGGCGTGATCAGCCGGGCCGAGCACGCGCTCATCAAGCGCCGTGGCGAACTGCGCGACAAAGTGATCCGCGTGGATGACTTCCCCTACGACTTCGGCCTGCGCGCGGCGCTGGCCGACTTGCCCGACCCCCCAAGGCAGCCCGCATGAACCCGCCTGTCTACATCATCGACGGGGCGCGCACGCCCTTTCTCAAGGCGCGCAACGCCCCCGGTCCCTTCGCCGCCGCCGACCTGGCCACCGCCGCCGGCAGCGCGCTGCTGGTCCGCCAGCGCTTCGCCCCCGAACAGCTCGACGAGGTGATCCTCGGCTGCGCCGCGCCGTCGCCGGACGAGGTCAACATCGGCCGCGTCGCCGCCCTGCGCATGGGCTGCGGCATCGGCGTGCAGGGCTGGACGGTGATGCGCAACTGCGCCTCCGGCATGCAGGCCATCGACTCGGCGATGGCCAACCTCCAGCGCGGCCGCTCGCAGCTGGTGCTGGCCGGCGGGGTCGATGCCCTGTCGCGGGCGCCGCTGCTGTTCTCCGAGCCGATGGTGCACGGGTTTGCCGGCTGGATGGCGGCCCGCAGCCTGGGCGAGCGCCTCGCTGTGCTGCGGAAGTTCCGCCTCGGCCACCTGGCGCCGGTGATCGGCATCATGAAGGGCCTCACCGACCCCATCGTCGGCCAGCTGATGGGCCAGACCGCCGAGAACCTGGCCTGGCGTTTCGGCATCACCCGCGACGAGATGGACGCCTTTGCCGTCGACAGCCATCGCCGCGTGGCGGCGGCCCAGGACGCCGGGCATCTTGGCGAGATCGTGCCGCTCATCGACCGGGACGGCAGCGTCTACGCCAGCGACGACGGCCTGCGCCGGGATGCATCCCTGGCCGGCCTCGCCAAGCTCAAGCCCTTCTTCGACAAGAAGTACGGCCGCGTGACCCCCGGCAACAGCTCCCAGATCACCGACGGCGCGGCCTGGCTGGTGCTGGCCTCCGAAGCGGCGGTGGCGCGGCACGGCCTCACCCCGATCGGGCGCATCGTCGACTGCCAGTGGGCGGCCCTGGAGCCCGAGCTGATGGGCCTCGGCCCGGTGCATGCGGCCACGCCGATCCTGCAGCGCCACGGCCTCGGGCTCAATGACCTCGACCTGTGGGAGCTCAACGAAGCCTTCGCCGCCCAGGTGATCGCCTGCCTGCGCGCCTGGCAGGACGACGCCTACTGCCGCGAGCGCCTGGGCCTGCCCGGCGCGCTGGGCGAGATCGATGCGGCCCGGCTCAACATCGACGGCGGTGCGGTGGCGCTGGGCCACCCGGTGGGGGCGAGCGGGGTGCGTATCGTGCTGCATCTGCTGCAGGCCCTGCGCCGCACCGGCGGCAGGCGGGGCATCGCCACGATCTGCATCGGTGGCGGCCTGGGCGGCGCAATGCTGGTGGAGGCCCTGTGATGGCACTGCGACACTGGAAACTCGAACGCGACGCCGACGGCCTCGCCTGGGCCACGCTGGACGTGGCGGACGCAAGCACCAACACCCTGGGCGGCGCGGTGATGGGAGAGCTCGCCGGCCTGCTCGATGAACTCGACCGCCAGCCGCCCAAGGGGCTGGTGATCCGCTCGGGCAAGGCCGCCGGCTTCATCGCCGGCGCCGACATCGACGAATTCTCCCGCATCGACTCGCCCGCCGCCGCCCGCGCGCTGGTGGAGCGGGGCTGGAACCTGTTCAACCGGCTGGCGGCGCTGCCTTACCCGACCCTCGCGCTGGTGCGCGGCCACTGCCTGGGCGGCGGCCTCGAGCTGGCGCTGGCCTGCCGCTACCGCATCGCGGTGGACGAGCCCGCCACCCGGATGGCGCTGCCCGAGGTGATGCTGGGCATTTACCCGGCCTGGGGCGGCATGCTGCGCCTGCCCCGGCTGATTGGCCCGGCGGCGGCCCTCGACCTGATGCTCACCGGCAAGGGCGTCGATGCCCGCAAGGCGAAATGCCTCGGCCTTGCTGACGACTGCGTGCCGCCGCGGGTGATGGACAGCGCCGCCCGCCTCACGCTGTTGTCCGGCCGCGCCCCGCGGGAGCTGCCCCTCATGCAGCGCCTCCTCAACGGCCCGCTGAAGGCCGTCGTGGCCCGCCAGGCACGGCGGCAGACCGCCGCCAAGGTGCGCCCCGGGCATTATCCGGCGCCCTTCGCGATCATCGACATCTGGGCCCGCCACGGCGGCAACGCGCTGGCGGTGCCCGCCGACGCGCCCGCGTCGCTGGAGGCGATCTTCCGCTCGCCCACCGCCAAGAACCTGGTACGGGTGTTCCACCTGCAGGAGCGCCTGAAGGCCTTCGGCAAGGACGCCGACTTTGCGCCGAGGCGGGTGCATGTGGTGGGCGCCGGCGTGATGGGCGGCGACATCGCCGCCGAGTGCGCCCTGCGCGGCATGATCGTGACCCTGCAGGACCAGACCATCGAGCGCATCGCGCCGGCCATCGCCCGGGCCGCGAAGCGCTTCGAGCGCAAGTTCCGCGGCCAGCCGCGGGAGGTGCGCTTCGCCCTCGACCGCCTGATCCCCGACCCGGGCGGCCACGGTGTGGCCCGGGCCGACGTGGTGATCGAGGCGATCTTCGAGAACCTCGAGGCCAAGCGCGCGCTGCTCGCCAGCGTGGAGGCCCGTGCCCGGCCCGACGCGCTGATCGCCTCCAACACCTCCAGCCTGCGCATCGCCGACATCGCCATGGCCCTCGCCGACCCGTCGCGGCTGGTGGGGGTGCATTTCTTCAACCCGGTGGCGATGATGCCGCTGGTCGAGGTGGTGCGCACCGCAGCCAGCGGCGAGGAAGCCTTCGGGCGCGCTGCGGCCTTCGTGCGCAAGCTCGACAAGCTGCCGCTGCCGGTGCGGGACGCGCCGGGCTTCCTGGTCAATGCGGTGCTCGGGCCCTACATGTACGAGGCGCTTCGTTGCGTGGACGAGGGCATCGCCCCCGAGGCCATCGACGCGGCGCTTACCGCCTTCGGCATGCCGATGGGGCCGATCGAGCTGATCGACACCGTCGGCCTCGACATCGCCGTGGCTGCGGGCAAGGCCCTGGCCGGCGCCGAGGCGGTGCTGCCCCGTGCCCTGGCCGACAAGGTGGCCGCTGGCCAGCTCGGCAAGAAGAGCGGGCAGGGCTTCTACCGCTGGGAGGCCGGCAAGGCCCGCAAGGCCGCCGCGCCGGCGGTCCCGGAGGGGCTGGCCCGGCGCATCCTGGCGCCGCTGCTGGCGGCGGCCGACGATTGCGTGGCGAGGGGCGTGGTCGCCGATGCCGACCTGGCCGACGCCGGGGTCATATTCGGCACCGGCTTCGCGCCCTTCACCGGCGGGCCGCTCCATCATTCCCGCGCCGCCGGGGCGGCGGGCCGGTAAGATTCACTGCCACGCGGGGCGCCGGCTGCCCCGAACCGCATCCGCCCGGGGCCCGCGCATCCCCGGCGCTATAAAAAAGCGCGCCACACCTGAGGAGATGCCATGAAAATGAAGACCATTGCCCGCCTGATGCCCCTGCTGGCCGCGGGCCTCGCCAGCGGCCAGGCCGCCGCTGCCGGCTTCCAGCTGCTCGAACAGAACGCCAGCGGCATCGGCAACGCCTACGCCGGCTCGGCCGCGGTGGCCGAGAACGCCAGTACGATCTTCTTCAACCCGGCGGGGATGACCCAGCTGAAGGACCGGGAGGTGTCGGTGGGGCTCTCCCTCGTGCGGCCGACCTTCAAGTTCAAGAATCAGGACTCCAGCGTCGGCGCCTTCAACAACGCGGGCAACGGCGGCGATGCGGGTAGCTGGGCCTTCCTGCCCAATGCTTACATGTCGTGGGCGCTGACCAAGGATGTCTATGCCGGTGTCGGCTTTGGCGCACCGTTCGGGCTGATGACCGAATACAGCAGCCCGTGGGTCGGCGGCGCCCATGCGCTCAAGTTCGACATCAAAACCTACAACATCAACCCGAGCATCGCCTGGCGGGTGAATGAGAAGGTGTCGGTAGGTGCCGGTATCAACTTCCAGCGCATGGAGGTCGAGTATGCCCGGCTGGTATCGTCGTCCGCCGTGCCGCTCCCGCAGGTGATGGCCCTCAACGGAACCCGCGCGACCTTGAGCGCCTCCGACAATAGCTGGGGCTGGAACATCGGCGCGTTGTTCACCCTGAGCCCCAGCACCAAGGTCGGCGTGTCTTACCGCTCGAAGATCAAGCACGAACTGGAGGGCCGCCTGCAGCCGTCGGGCCCCGCCGCCGCCGCGATAGGCACCCGGAGCGCCACGGCGGACGTGGAGCTGCCCGATACCTTCATCCTGTCGGTGGCCCAGAGCCTCAACGATAAGTGGGAGATGCTCGGCGACATCTCGTGGACCGGCTGGAGCAGCATTCCGGCGGTGAACATCGTGCCCTCCACGGGGGACGTCGAGAAGCTCGACACCCGCTTCCGTGACACCTGGCGCTACGCCCTCGGCGCCAACTATCGCCTCAACGACACGGTCAAGCTCAAGTTCGGTGTCGCCTACGACCAGACGCCGGTGCCCGGCGCCCAGCATCGGCTGGTGTCCCTGCCTGACAACAACCGGACCTGGTTTTCCACCGGGGCCCAGTTGAAGCTCGACAAGGATGCCCGGCTTGATCTTGGTGTGGCCTACCTCTTCGTGCCCGAGTCGCACATCGACAACAACCAGAGCACGCCCGCCAATCCCCGGACTGACAAGGGCTACGTGAAGGGTGTTTACGACGCCCGCGTGTGGATCCTCGGCGCCCAGTACTCGATGGCGTTCTGAGCGCCCCCAGGGCCGGGCTCCTCCGAGCCCGCCCCCGTGCAGGGCAAGGCAACCCGGGGCGGCCCCGGGTTGCCTTGAGAGCGATAACGGCCTGCCGGGGCCGGTGCTCCGGCAGGCTGGGCGTCGTCCCAGGCTGCAGGCAACCCGGCCCCCCGGGCCACAAGCAAAGGAGAAACGCGTGAGCAGACTGATCATTCGCAAGGTGGCGGTGCTGGGCGCCGGCGTGATGGGGGCGCAGATCGCCGCCCACTGCGCCAATGCCGGCGTGCCGGTGGTCCTGTTCGACCTGCCGGCGAAGGAGGGCGACCCCAGCGGCATCGCCCGCAAGGCCGTGGACGGCCTCAAGAAGCTCGACCCGGCGCCCCTCGCCACCAAGGACCGGGCCCAGTTCATCGACGTCGCCAACTACGGCGATGGCCTCGAGCAGCTGCGTGGCTGCGACCTGATCGTCGAAGCCATCGCCGAGAAGCTCGAGTGGAAGCTCGACCTCTACGCCAGGGTCGCGCCTTACATCCGCCCGGACGCCATCTTCGCCTCCAACACCTCGGGGCTGTCGATCGCCGCCCTCGACGCGGGCCTGCCCGAGGCCCTGCGCGACCGCTTCTGCGGCATTCACTTCTTCAACCCGCCGCGCTACATGGCGCTGGTCGAGCTGATCGCCACCGCGCGCACCCAGCCGGCGATGCTCGACGACCTGGAAGCCTGGCTCACCACCCGGCTCGGCAAGAGCATCGTCCGCGCCAAGGACACTCCCAACTTCGTCGCCAACCGCATCGGCGTGATGTCGATCGTGGCGGTGATGCACCACACCGCGCGCCTCGGCCTCGGCTTCGACGAGGTCGACGCCCTCACCGGCCCGCTGATCGGCCGCCCCAAGAGTGCCACCTACCGCACTGCCGACGTGGTCGGCCTCGACACCCTGGCCCACGTGGTCGGCACCATGCAGGCCACCCTGGCCGACGACCCCTGGCACGCCTACTTCAAGAACCCCGACTGGCTCGCCGGCCTCATCGCCCAGGGTGCCCTCGGCCAGAAGACCAAGGGCGGCATCTACCGGAAGGACGGCAAGACCATCACCGTGCTCGACCTCGCCAGCCAGGCCTATCGCCCCAGCGCCGGCGAGGTCGCCCCCGAGGTGCTGGCGATCCTCAAGCAGCGCAACCCGGCCGACAAGTTCGCCCAGCTGCGCGCCAGCAGCCACCCGCAGGCGCAGTTTTTGTGGGCGATCTTCCGCGACGTCTTCCACTACTGCGCGGTGCAGCTCGGCGCCATCGCCGACAACGCCCGCGACATCGACCTTGCCATGCGCTGGGGTTTCGGCTGGAGCCAGGGCCCCTTCGAGACCTGGCAGGCCGCCGGCTGGCAAGCCATCGCCGAGGCCATCCGGGCCGACATCGACGCCGGCCTCGCGATGAGCGCCGCGCCGCTGCCCGCCTGGGTCTTCGACGGCCGCCAGGGCGTGCATGCCCCCGCCGGCTCCTGGAGCGCCGCGGAATCCGCCCTCAAGCCGCGGCGGACCCTGCCGGTGTATCGCCGCCAGCTCTACCCCGAGCAGGTGCTCGGCGAAGCCGCGCCCGATGCCGGCCTCACCCTGTGGGAGAACGACGGTGTGCGCCTGTGGTGCCTGCCGGCCCGGGACGCCCGCATCGGCATCGTCTCCTTCAAATCCAAGATGCACGCCATCGGCAACGAGGTGATGGACGGCCTGCTGGAGGCCATCGCCCGCGCCGAGCGCGACCTCGACGGCCTGGTGATCTGGCACGACGCCCCCTTCGCAGTGGGCGCCAACCTACAGCAGGTGGCGGATGCCTGCCAGGCCGGCCAGTTCGACCTCCTCGAAAAGACCGTCGCCCGCTTCCAGCAGGCCGCCATGGCCCTCAGGCATTCCGCGGTGCCCACCGTCGCCGCGGTGCAGGGCATGGCGCTGGGCGGCGGCTGCGAGTTTGCGATGCACGCCAGCCACCGGGTGCTGGCCCTCGAGAGCTACGTGGGCCTCGTCGAGGTGGGGGTCGGCCTGATCCCGGCCGGCGGCGGCAGCAAGGAGCTCGCGCTGCGCGCCGCTGGCATGGCCGCCCGCGCCGCCGGGGGCGACGTGTTCCCCTTCATCCAGAACTTCTTCCAGACCGTCGCGATGGCCACCGTCTCGAAGAGCGCGCTGCAGGCCGTCGAGCTGGGCTTTGCGTTGCCCTCCGACGACATCGTCTTCAACCCCCGCGAGCTGCTGCACGTCGCCCTCCACCGCGCCCGGGCGCTCGCCGAGGCCGGCTGGCAGGCGCCGCCGGTGCAGCGCGCGGTGCCGGTGGCCGGCCGCAATGGCATCGCCACCTGCGAGATGATGCTGATCAACATGCGGGAGGGCGGCTTCATCTCGGCCTGGGATTACCGCGTCGCCAGGGCCGCCGCCACCGCCCTGTGCGGCGGCGAGGTGGACACCAACAGCCGGGTGCCCGAGCAGTGGCTGCTGGATGTGGAGCGCGCGCTCTTCGTCGACCTGCTCAAGACCGAGAAGACCCAGCAACGCATCGTGCACATGCTGGAAACCGGCAAGCCGCTGCGCAACTGAGGGGAGGAGCACCATGAGCAAACAGATCCAGGACGCCTACATCGTCGCCGCCACCCGCACGCCGGTGGCCAAACGCAACGGCATGTTCAAGAGCGTGCGCCCCGACGACATGCTGGCCCACGTGCTGAAGGCCGTCGTCGCCAAGGTGCCGGGCCTCGACCCCACCGAGATCGGCGACGTGGTCGTCGGCTGCGCGATGCCCGAGGCCGAGCAGGGCATGAACGTCGCGCGCATCGGCCTCCTGTTGGCCGGGCTGCCCAACACCGTGCCGGGCATCACCATCAACCGCTTCTGCGCCTCGGGCCTGCAGGCGGTGGCCGACGCCGCGGCGCGCATCCGCCTCGGCGAAGCCGACGTGATGATCGCCGCCGGCACCGAGAGCATGAGCGTGATGCCCCAGATCATGGGCAACAAGATCTCGCTGAACCCGGCGATCTTCGCCCGCGACAAGAACCTCGCCATCGCCTACGGCATGGGCCTCACCGCCGAGAAGGTGGCCGAGCGCTGGCAGATCAGCCGTGCCGACCAGGACGCCTTCGCGGTCGAGTCCAACCGGCGCGCGGTGGCGGCGATCGCCGCCGGCGCCTTCCGGGACGAGATCACGCCCTACCTGGTGAGCAGCTACCAGCCGGGCGAGGGCGGCGCCGTGCGGGTCAGCGAACGCCTGTGCGACACCGACGAAGGCCCGCGGGCGGATGCCTCCCTCGAGACCCTCGGCAAGTTGAAGCCCGTGTTCGCCGCCCGTGGCTCGGTGACCGCCGGCAACAGCTCGCAGATGTCCGACGGCGCCGCAGCGGTGCTGCTGATGTCGGAGGCGGCGGTGAAGCGCTACGGCGTCACCCCGATCGCCCGCTTCCGCAGCTACGCGGTGGCCGGGGTGCCGCCCGAGGTGATGGGCATCGGCCCGGTCGAGGCGATCCCGCGGGCCCTCAAGGCGGCGGGCATCGCGCAGGACGCGCTCGACTGGATTGAGCTCAATGAAGCCTTCGCCGCCCAGGCCCTGGCGGTGGCCCGGCAGCTCGAGCTCGACCCGGCGAAGGTGAACCCCCTCGGCGGCGCGATCGCCCTCGGCCACCCCCTCGGCGCCACCGGGGCGATCCGCACCGCCACCCTGATGAGCGCGATGCAGCGCGGCCAGGCCCGCTACGGGATGATCTCGATGTGCATCGGCACCGGCATGGGTGCGGCGGGGGTGTTCGAGAAGGTGTGACCGCTCCCAGGGCTGGGCTCCGCCCAGCCCGCCCCCCGTGGAAGCAAGGCAACCTGGGGCGGCCCCGCGTATCCTTGAGAGGCGCGGGCGCCGCAGCCGAAGGCGGTGATCGCCGGGCCGCGACCGGCGCTCCTGCTGCTTTTTGCAGCGGCAGCGCGGCTCCAGGCCTTAAAGTCGCAGCCCGGGAGCCCCGGCGTTGATGCTTTTTGCAGCGATGCCGTAGCCCAAGCGCTCCGGCATTGATGCTTTTTTCAGCGGCGTCGCCGCGCCGAGGCTCTGCTGTTGCTGCAAAAAGCATCAAGCATGGTGCTTTGACGGCCGCCGCTGCCCCTTTTGAGGGCGCGCGTGGAGCCCTCGGGCAGCGCAATCGCCGGTCCGGGCTGCGTCGTCGGGGCGTCGGGCTGGGCGCTCGCGGCGGTGGGGTGCTTCCCGCGGGCGTTTTTTCCGGGTCAAATTGAGGGATTTCCCCGTTAAGGACCCACCATGAGCTCCACCATCCTCCTCGACGTCGCCGACGGCGTCGCTACCCTGACCCTCAACCGCCCGGCGGCACTCAACGCGCTCTCCTTCGAGATGATGGGCGCCCTCTCCGAGGCCACCTCCCGGCTCGCCCACCGGGACGACCTGCGGGTGGTCGTCATCCGGGGGGCGGGCGAGCACTTCATGGCCGGCGGCGACCTGAAGGATTTCGCCGGCCAGCTGCACCTGTCGCCCGAGAGCCGCATCGCCAGCTTCCGCGCCACCATCGAGCAGGACATCAACCGCAGCGTCGAGGCCCTGGCCGCCCTGCGCGTGCCGGTGATCGGCCGCGTGCATGGGGCCTGCGCCGGCTTCGGGCTGTCGCTGGCGCTGGGCTGCGACATGGTGCTGGCGGCCGACTCGGCCTACTTCACCACCGCCTACAGCAGCATCGCCCTGTCGGGCGACGGCGGCGTGTCGTGGTTCCTGCCGCGCATCGTCGGGCGCCACAAGGCTTTCGAGCTGCTCACCATGGCCGACCGTTTCGATGCCGCCGAGGCGCTGCGCCTGGGCGTGGCCAACAAGGTCGTGCCCCTCGCCGAGCTCGACGCGGCGGTGGATGCGCTCGTCGGGCGCATCCTGCGCGGCCCCAAAGAGGCCTACGCCGAGATCAAGCGCCTGCTCAACCAGTCCCCCGACCAGAGCCTCGACGCCCAGCTCCAGCTGGAGGCCGAGGCCTTTGCGCGCTGCGCGGCGCGGGCGGACTTCGACGAGGGCATCGGCGCCTTCCTCGACAAGCGCAAGCCGCGCTTCAACGGCTGAGCCGGTAGGCCAGGATGCCCGCCCACTCGTGGGCGGCATAGCCGCCGGCGTAGGCGCTGTTGATGGCGGGCAGGCTGGGCAGCAGGTTGTCGTTCCTGCCGCGGCCGCCGAGGAAGGCGGTGGGGGCGGGGATCACCGCGATGCCGGCTTGCTCGAAGGCTTCCATCGCGCGGTGCATGTGGGCCGCGTGGGTCACCAGCACGACCTTGCCCACGCCGGCCTCGCGGAGCATCGGTGCGCTGAAGTCGGCGTTCTGGCGGGTGTCGAGGGAGCGGCCCTCGACCCACCGCACCGGCACCCGGAAATCCTCTTCCAGCACCCGCTTCATCAGCTGCGCTTCCCCCGGCCCCAGGGCGCCGGCCTGGCGGCTCGGCGTGCCGCCGGAGACCAGCACCGGCAGGCCGCTCTGGCGGGCCAGCCGGGCCCCGTAGCGGACCCGCTCCAGGGTGACGCGGTTGACCGTCGGGCCGCCGTATTCGGGCGCGTAGTCGCGCAGCCCGCCGCTCAGGATCACGATGGCGCCGGCATCGGCGAGGCGCACCGGGTCGACCACCGGGATGTCCTCCAGGCCGTCTATCAGCTTGCCCACCGTCGCCGGGGTGATCATCGCGACGCCGACGGCGAGGCCGCTCCACGCCACGATCCGGCCGAGGCGCGGACGGCGTCCGAGCAGCAGCAGCCCGAGGGCGACCAGCACCAGGGGCCCGAGGGGGGGCAGGAGGAGCGCCGCGAGAATGTTCTTGAAGTAGAGCATCATGAAAAGCGCCGCGCCCGGGGGGCGCCGCATTGTCGGTGGAGAGGTGCAAGGCTATCATCCCGGAACGGCAGCAGACCGCTGCGTACCGCCCGTAAAGAGTGCCTGGATGCTGGCTTTTGAGCTGCCGACCGCGTTCTTTCACCCGGAGCGGGCGCCGCCGGTCTTCGCCTCCAGCCCGGCCCTGCGACGGACGGGCTTCAGTCACCAGGGGAAAGATCATCGCGAGCATAGGGTTCCAGTCGAAGTGGGGAGCATTCGGGCTTGAATGCGGTCCGGGGCATCTCATCCACCCGTGCACGGGCGTCGCGTCGGCGTCCGCGGCCGCGCCGGCGGAGCCTCCGCGATGACCGAGCTGGGCGTGAGGGAGGCGATCTGGGCGCTGGTCGGTGTGTTGTCCCTGTATCTGGTGCTCATCCTCTTCCGCCTGGCGCGGCCACGCCGGGTGCGCCGGCCCGCGGCCGAGGTCGCCCCGCAGACCGAGGTCGTCGCGGCGCCGCCGGCCGTCGCCGCGGCGGCCGCCGAGCCCCCGCCCGCAGGCGGTTTCGCGGCGGGCCTTCCCGAGATTCCGCTGGCCGAGATGAACGAGCTCGAGATCCAGCAGCTGCGCCGCGACATCGGCCAGCTGCGCACCGAGCAGGATTTCCTGCGTAGCGAGCTGGTCGCGCTGCGTCTCGACATGAACGAGATCCAGGGCGCCCTGGATCGGGCCGAGGCCCAGATCCCGCCGCCCCAGGCGCCGGCCTCGCAGCAATACGTGCGCCCGGTGTCGCCCCAGCATTCCGAGGCGATGCTGCTGGCCGGCCGGGGGGTCGCCGCGGCGCAGATCGCCGATCACTGCGGGATCTCGGTGGCCGAGGCGGAACTGGTATGCGCGCTGGCGCGGGCGGAGGATGGAGCATGAGCGAAGAGCGGAAAACCGCCGACGAGGATGCGGTCGGGGAGGACGATTCCCGCCGTCAGTTGTGGATGCGGGCGGGCATTGCGGTGGGCCTGATCGGGTTGCTGCTGGGCGGGCTGGCGGTGTTCGACCAGCAGTCGCGCCCGCCGCCCGTCGAGGAGGCGGCGCTGCCGACCAAACCCATCGCGCCGGCCCAGGTGATGCCCGAGGTGGGCCGCGATGCGCCGCCCGACGTGGTCCGCGCGGGGGGCGAGGCCGTGCCTCCGGCGCCCGCGCCGGTGGAGGAGGTGCCGCCGCCGGTCCTGCCCGCGCCGGGCAAGGCCGGCCGCGGCGAGCACCTCGAGTCGCCGGCCGGCGTGGCAGAGGGGGGGCGCCCGACCGAGCGCCCGGCCCACGCTGCGGGCAGCGCAGCATCGGCGGCCCGCGGCGAGCCGGCACGCAAGGCCGCCGAGCCGGCTTCCCAGCCGGCACCCGTGCCGCCGGCGCGGACGGCGACGACGCCCCCGGCCAAGGTGACGGCTGCGGCCGCACCGGCTGGTGCCGCGGCTCCGGCTGTGCCGGTGGCGGCAGCGGTCCCGGCGGCGAGCGGTGTGATCCCGCCCACCCCGGCTGCGGCGCGACCCGCTCCGGCGCAGGTGGCCTCCGAGGCCGCGCCACGGGCCGCCGCCGCTCCGGAGGGGCCGTCGGCCCCGGTCCGCAAGACGGCGGCCGAGGGCGCCTTCTACCTCCAGCTCGGGGCCTACCCGAGTGCCGAGCAGGCGGAGGTGCTGAGGGCCCGCCTGTCTGCCGAGGGGGTGCCGTCCCACCTCGAGACCCGGGTGCTGGTCGGGCCCTTCTCCGATCGGCGTGATGCGCTGGCGGCCCAGGCGCGCTTGCGCGAAAAGGGCTTCACGCCCGGCGACCTGATTCCCTTCCGGCGCTGAGCGGCGCCGCCTGCCGGTGGAACTTGCCGGCGGCGTGGATGGTCAAGCCTTGAGAGCGATGCGGGAAGCGGCTTGCACCAGCATGGGCCGGCTTCCCGCTCGTCATGCTTTCAACTCATAAAGTTCAAGATCCATGACTCTCACGCAAAAAGCACCCGCCCATCCGACGGCCGCCGCCGTGCTCGGGCAGTTTCGGGTGATCTACGGTTCCGTCCGTCAGCATTTCCAGTACATCGAGGAGCACTGCGGTGTGTCCGGTTCGCAGTTGTGGCTGCTCGACGAGATTGCCCGCGCGCCCGGCGCCGGGGCGTCGGAGCTGGCCACCCGGATGTCCATCCACCAGACCCTCTGCAGAGATCTGCTGGCCCGGCTCGAAGCGCAGGGGCTGATCTTCTGCTCCCACACCAAGGGGGAGCAGGGCGAGGACGGTTTCCATCTGACGGAGCACGCGGCCCAGGTGCTGGCCGCCGCGCCGGGGCCGACCGAGGGGGTGCTGCCCCAGGCGCTGCAGGGCCTGCCGGACGACACGCTGGAGGGGCTGCACCTGGGCCTGGCCGAGGTGATCGCCCAGCTGACGGTGAGGGCGCCGGCCAGCGCCAAGACGCCGCTGGCGGATCTTTGAGCCGCGTGGGGCCGGCCAGATGCCGCCGGCCCGCCGGGCCGCTTCAGTCGGCGCCCGGGTGGGGCACGATCGACAGGGCGTGGCCGCTGCGGCAGTGCAGCGCGAAGCCGTGGCTGCATCCGTTGCCCGGGGGGGCGGCCCACAGGGCGGATTCGTCGCCGAGGCTGCGGGCGATCTCATAGCCCCGCTGCTTGAGCAGGCCGGGGTCGAGGTGTTCGGCAACGATGCGCGGGGCGTCCGGGCGTGCGGGGTGGGCGAGGACGAGGCGAAAGACTCCCATGGCGTTCTCCTGCAGGCTTTGGCGATGGGGGCAATCTAAGCGTCGTATGTGACGCCTGTGCGAAACGCCGAAGGCAGTTGTGCGGCAGCCGCCGGGCGGCGCGCTCAGGCGGTGCCGGCCGGGAGGCGGGAGGGGCGGAAGCCGGCCAGCAGCTCGCCGGCGGCGGCGGCGTCGAGGGGGCGGGAGAACAGGAAGCCCTGCATTTCGTCGCAGCCGAGGGTTTCCAGGGCCGAGCGCTGGTCGCCGCGCTCCACGCCTTCGGCGGTGAGCTGGATGTCGAAGCCCCGGGCGACGCCGGCGATCGCGTTGATGACCGGGTGGCTGGACTGGCTCTGGATGTTCTTGACGAAGCTGCGGTCGATCTTGATGCGGCTGATGCCGTAGCGGGGCAGGTTGGCCAGGGACGAGTAGCTGGTGCCGAAGTCGTCCAGGCTGATGCCGACGCCCAGGTTGCGCAGGTCGCGCAGGCCGGGGGCGACGTTGTGCAGGTCGCCGCACAGCAGGCTCTCGCTCACTTCGAGCTCGAGGCTGGCCGGCGGCAGGCCGTGGCGCGTGAGGGCCCGCTGTACCGTGTCGGCCAGGTCGGCATGCTCGAAGTCGCGCGGGGAGAGGTTGGTGGTGAGGCGCAGCTCGGGGAACTGCCGGCGCCACAGGGCGATCTGCGCGCAGGCGGTGTCGAGCACCCAGCGGCTGATCTCGTGCATGATCCCGGCCTCTTCGGCCGAATGGATGAAGCGGGCGGGCGCCACCAGGCCGTGGGTCGGGTGGCGCCAGCGCACCAGCGCCTCCATGCCGCTGATGCGGTCGCGGGACAGGCTGACCAGGGGCTGGTAGTGCAGCTCGAGCTCGTTGTGGGTGACGGCGTGGCGCAGCTCCTTCTCGAGGGAGGCCCGGCTGCGGTAGCTGGCGTGCATCTCGGGGGAGAAGAAGCTGAAGCTGCTGCCGCTGCCCTTGATCTGGTGCATCGCCACCCCGGCGAACTGGATGAGGTCTTCGGCGCTGTGCCCGTCCTGGGGGTGGATCGCGATCCCGATGCTGAGGCTGGCGAGGTGTTCGTGCTCGTCGATCACGACCGGGGCCTGGAAGGCCTGCAGGATCTTTTCGGCGATGGCGCGGGCATCGGGTTCGCTGTTGATGTCGGGCAGCAGCGCGATGAACTCGTCACCCCGGTGGCGGGTGAGGGTGTCGCCGCGGCGCAGGCACTGCTTGAGCCGCAGCGCGATCGAGCGCTGCAGGGTGTCGGCGTCGCCCTGCTCGAGGGGGTCGCCGCCGCGCGGGTGGCGGCTGACGTTGATCTGCATCACCGCGATCAGGCCCTTGCGGCGCTTGGCCTGGGTGATCGCGAGGTTGAGCCGGTCGTGGAAGAGCTCCCGGTTGGGTAACTGGGTGATCGGGTCGTGGTAGCCGAAGCGGGCGGGCGGGACGTCGTCGTCGGCACGGCGGGTGGCGGGCAGCGTGCGCGCCGCGCCGTAGGTGCCGACGAAGTGGGCGGCGGCGCGGGAGTCGGCGCGCCGGTAGATGCCCATCGCGTTGAGCACGATGCTCACCGGGCCGTCGTCGTCGTTGCTGTCGGGGCCGAAGGGGTTGCGGTTGAGGCGCAGCTCGATGTTGCTGGCGGCCCGTGGGCCGGTGCGCCGTTCGGCAAAGCAGAAGCGTGCCCGGTCGAGGTCCTCGGGGTGCACGATCTCGGAGAAATGCTTGCCGATCAACCCGTTGCGCGGGTGGCCGAGGAGCGATTCGATGCGCGGGTTGAGGTAGTTGAAGCGGCCCTCGGCGTCGAGGGTGTAGATGAGGTCGAGGGAGTTCTCGACCAGGTAGCGGTGCATCTGCTCGGACGACTGCAGGCGCTGCTGGAGGAGCCGGTTGTTGCGCTCGGCGTGGCGCTTCTGCAGGGCGTTGGCGACGGCCCGGCGCAGCTGTTCGGGGCTGTAGGGCTTGAGCAGGAAGTCGTCGGCGCCGCGGCGCAGGGCGCCCACGGCGGCATCCATGGATTCTTCGCCGCTGATCATGATCGTGGATTCGCGGCGCTCGTGGCTGAGCAGCCAGTCCATCACCGCCAGGCCGGAGGCGTCGGGCAGGCGGTAGTCGATGATCAGCAGGTCGTAGGCGCGGGTGTTGAGGCGTGCGAGGGTCTCGGCGACGGAGGTGCAGTCCTCGATCAGGCGGTCCTTGCTCTGGAGCAGGGCCGCGACGGAGCGCGTCAGGGACGGCTCATCGTCGACGACAAGGATGCGGGTGAGGGTCTCGGCGGCGTTGCGCCGGCCCTCGTCGGTTGGGAAGAAAGGACCTTCCCAGGGGATGACCATCGTGACTCCCGGGCATGCTGCGTTACATAGCGGCGCAATGATGCATCAACTCAGGGCATTGCCGCCAGTGGCACGAAAATCTGGAACAGGGTGCCGGAGCCGGGCTGGCTGCGGCACAGGATGGTGCCGCCGTAGGCGGTCACGAGGTCGCGCACCACCGGCAGGCCGATGCCGCTGCCGCCGGGCTTGTCGTTGCTGTGGGCGTTGGGCGTGAACAGGGTGTCGATGCGCTCGGCGGGCAGGCCGGGGCCGTTGTCCACTACGCGGATCTCCATGCAGCGGCTGCCGTTGGCGTTGATGCCGGTGACCGCCGCGACGGTGAGCTTGCCGCCTTCGGGGATGGCCTCGGCGGCGTTCTTGAAGAGGTTGAGCAGCACCTGCTTGAGGGCGTCGGGGGGGATCGCCGCGGGCGGCAGGTTGGCCGGCGCGCGCAGCTCGAAGTGGATGCCGCGGCGCGAGAACAGGGCCTCCCCGTAGAGGGCGCGCAGGTCGTGGAGGATCTCGGCGACACCGCTGTGGGCCGGGCCCGAGGGGGTGATCGAGCTGAAGTCGCTGGTCCGGCGCACGAGGGTGCTGACCCGGTCGAGCTCGTCGCTGAGCAGCGCGAACTGCTCCTTGAGGGTCGGGTCGTCGAGCCGCTCGTCGATCATCCCGAGGTAGGTCTTGATCACGGTGAGCGGGTTGCTGGCCTCGTGGGCGATGCGCCGGGCGTGGTCCACGTAGCGGCGGGCGATGCTGTCCTCGAGCTCCTGGCGCATCTTCTCGTCGGCCCGGCGCTCGGACATGCGGGTGGTCGCGGCCTGGGTGACGATGCGGCGCAGGCCGGGCTCGACGTCGTCGCCGGGAATCTCGTTGCTGGCGCAGGGGAACACCGCGACGCCGGCCTCGTTGGGGTTGCGCCAGGGCACGCAGAGCAGGCCGTCGGAGTCGAGCCAGCGGGCCAGCTGCCAGTCGGAGGTGTTGCGGCCGGGCGGGCGTGCGCCCAGCTCGAAGCGCGTCTCGCCGTCGTTGCGGAAGGCCTGGGCGAGGGTGCTGTATTCGTCGGCGATGGCGATCTGCAGCTGATCCAGCCCCGGGTGGGTGGGGTGGGCCGCGCCGACCAGGAAGTCTTCGGTGAAGTTGCGCACGAACAGCACCGGCGCGTCGAGCCCGAGGAGCAGGCGGCTCGCCACGTCGAAGCCCTGGCGGGCGGTGGCGGCGTCATTGAAGGCGCCGCGGGAGAAGGCGCCGAGGGCGGTGCGGGCGATGCTGGTGTCGGCGGGCGGCTCTTCCTTGTCGATGGACGAGATCGCCCACGGCTGGGTGAGCATCGCGGGCTCGATGCTGAGCTCGAGGCCCTTCAGGCGGTCCTGCAGGCCGCGGGCGGTGTCGGCGATCAGGCTCACCAGCACGCCGCCTTCGACGCCGGTGAGCCGGCTGGCGCTGTCGAGGCTGGCGGCGGACTGGTTGCCGCGGTAGCCGGCGAGCTCTTCGGCGGCGGCGAGGATGCGCACCAGCGGGTGGGCGTTGATGATGCCCTCCGGCTCGGCCTGGTGCAGCGCGATGGCGTCCACGACGCTGGCCGGGAAGCCGCAGCGGGCAGCGAGGTCGGAGGACAGCTCGGCGTGGTCGAAGCCGTAGCGTTCCCACTCGGCGATGGCCAGGGCGCGCTCGTCGATGGCGTCGAGCTGGATCTGGCGGTAGTCGTCGCTGTATTCGCTGAACCACAGCAGGCCGAGGTCGTGCAGCAGGCCGGCGCAGTAGGCCTCGTCCGGCCGGGGGTAGCTGGTCTCGAGGGCCAGGTGCAGGGACAGCTCGGCCACGAACTGGCTGTGCAGGGCGTGGTGGCGGTGGGAGCGGGCGCTGACCCGGTGATGGGTTTGCTGGATGACGTGGCGCAGGGACCAGCCCTGCAGCAGGCCGGCGTCGATGCCGGCGATGCGGTTGGCGATGGCGTCGAGGAGCTTCTCGGCGTCGTTGCCGCCCAGCGGTGCCGTCAGCAGCAGCTCGAAGACCAGGACCGGGTCGAGGGAGATGGCCCGGGCGATGTCATGGGGTGTCGGGTTGCCGCTGGAGAGAGCCCGAAGCAGCGCCGTTGCGCTTTCGCGCAAAGCGGGCAGACGCGATGTCGGAACAGCCGAAGGACGTCGCATTTTGAATATTCGGGTCGTGGGCATAAAGACGAAGCACGGTTTTCATAAATTTAGTGCTTTGAATTCTAACCGTAGCCTCCCGCTTGCTGCCTGTGACTTATGCGTGCCCGAGGTGGGGCTTGGGCAAAAGAGTGTGACCCATTTCGCGCCGGCGGTCAGAGTCTGGGCTTGGCGGGGGGCTTGTGTCAGCTGAACTGCAGGCTGTCGGCGAAGGCGAGGGCTTCGAGATGGGCCCGGTTGACCTCCTCCGGCGTGATGTGGAGCTCCTTGGAAAGACCCGCGAGAGGCTTGTCGTCGAAGCTTTCCAGGGCTTGCGCGAGCTTGAGGAAGGGGGCGTAGACGCCCTCGCCGCTTATCAGTGCGTCATAGATGGCGGAGGGGAGGTGCATCTCGTCGAGGGCGGTCTGGAGGCTGGCGCCGAGGAGCAGGTGGAGCATCGAGAAGGCGCCGGTGATGAACAGGTTGTCGAGTTCGCCCTTCTCGAAAAACGCGGCCCCGATCTTCTCCATGAAGCGGCCGCGGGCAATGGCGGTCTGCATCAGGGCCGGTGCGGAGGGGTCCCGACTGGCCGAAATGAGCAGTACGGAAAGCCATTTATGGAGTTTTTCGTAACCCAGAATGGTGACCGCGTGGCGGAAGGACTGGATCTCGCACATCAGGCCGAAGCCGGCCGAGTTGATGTAGCGCAGCAGCTTGTAGGAGAGGGCGACGTCCTGCTTGAGGACGTGCTCGATGTCCTTCACCTCGGCGTTGCGGCGCACCAGGCTGAGCAGCCGGACGATCTGGGCGTGGGACGGGGCGAGCTTGCCGTCGGTCTTCAGGCCGCGCAGGAAGAACCAGCCGGAGGCCCCGTCGTAGCCCTGGGCGACGGCGTCGCGGAACTCGGGCACGTCGCCGAGCCCCCAGGCGATGGCCAGGCCCGGCGGGTTGAGGGGCAGGGACTGACGCTTGGCGTCGATGATCACGAAGCGCCACGGCACGCCGGGCGGCGCCACCGTGTCGGGCTGGTACCAGGTGAGGTTGAGGCTGATGCCGGCCTCCTGCAGGCGGGGGATCAGCGACAGGGTCAGCGGGTTGGTGATGGCCTGGGCGGGGATCTCGACCATCGCGTTGTCGGGGGCGGACCACGCGAGCAGGTCGGGGGTGGGCACCAGCCGGTACAGGCTGATGAACACCGGGTGGGTCGAGGGCCACACGTCGGCCAGGCTCTGCAGGCTCTCCACCGCCTGGGCAACCGAGGCGGCGTGCATGATCAGCCGGTTGGCGGTGATCTTGTACTGTTTGTTGATGACCGGCTCGCGGGTGATCAGGGCGTTGCTCATGGGCTCGGGTTCCGGGGCCGGGGCTCAGGTGGGGGTGGGATCGCTCGAGAAGCTGAAGGCGTCGGCGAAGAAGGCGTCGGCCGGCAGGCCGCACTGCCCGGTGAGGTCGGCGCGGGCGGCGTCGATCATGGCCGGCGAGCCGCAGGCATACACCTCATGCCCGGAGAGGTCCGGCAGGTCGGCCATCAGGGCGGCGTGGGCGAGGCCCTGGCGGCCGCTCCAGTTGTCGGCCGGCTGCGCCTCGGAGAGCACCGGCACGAAGCGGAAGCCCGGCAGGCGCGCCTCCCAGCCGCGGGCCAGGTCGAGCTGGTACAGGCCGGCGAGGTTGCGGCTGCCCCAGTAGAGGGTCAGCGGGCGGGTCTGCCCGGTGGCGATGGCGTTCTCGACAATGCTCTTGATCGGCGCAAAGCCGGTGCCGCCCGCCAGCAGGATGGCCGGCTTGGGGGAGTCCTGCAGCCGGAAGCCGCCGAGGGGGCCCTCGAAGCGCAGGATGTCCTTCTCCTTGAGCTTCTCGAAGACGTGGGTGGTGAACTGCCCGCCGGGGACGTGGCGGATGTGCAGCTCGAGGTGGTCGGCGCTGGTCGGCGAGTTGGCGATCGAGAAGCTGCGCCGCTTGCCGTCGGCCAGCAGGATGTCGATGTACTGGCCGGCGATGAACTGGAACTTTTCGCTCGCCGGCAGCTTCAGTTCGAGGACGATCACGTCGTCGGCGGCGCGGACGAGCTTCTGGACGCGGCAGGGCAGCTTCTTGACCGGGATGTCGCCGGCGCGGTTGACCTGGCGCACCTCGACGACGAGGTCGGAGCGGGGGCGGGCGCAGCACAGCAGCGCCATGCCGGCGTCCCGCTCGGCGGCGGTCAGGGTGGATTCGGCGTAGCGCCCGTGGTCGACCTCGCCCGACAGCACCTTGCTCTTGCACACCCCGCAGGCGCCGTCGCGGCAGCTGTAGGGAAGGATCAGCCCGCCGGCCAGGGCGGCTTCGAGGACGGTTTCGTCGGAGGAGGCGGAGAAGCCGAGCCCGCTCGGCTGGAGGGTGACCTGGAACGACATGATGGGTGGCCGTGAGATAATCGCTAAATGAATCGTCGAAAAATGAAACAGGTGCTCATCGTCGGCAGCGGCGACGTGGCCCGCCGGATCATTCCGTGGCTCGCCCGCCGCTTCCGGGTCTGCGCCGTGGTCCGTCGCCCCGAGGAGCGCGCTGCGCTGCGGGCGCTGGGCGCCCGGGCCCTGGTTGCGGACCTCGATCAGCCCAGCTCGCTGGGGCGGCTCGCCGGCATTGCCGACTACGTGCTGCACTGCGCGCCACCGCCCGCCACGGGGCAGGGCGACCCCCGCACCGGCCGGCTGCTGGCGGCGCTGCAGCATCGCGGGAGTCTACCACGACGGCTAGTCTATATAAGTACCACCGGCGTCTATGGCGACTGCGGCGGCGACTGGCTGGACGAAACCCGGCCGCCGCGTCCGACCTCCGCCCGGGGGGCGCGGCGCGTGGCGGCCGAGGGGCTGCTGCGGGGCTTCGGGCGGCGCACCGGCTGCCGGGTGAGCCTGCTGCGGGCGCCGGGGATCTACGACTCGGATGCGCGCCTGCCGCTGGCCCGCCTGGAGAAGGGCGATCCGGTGCTGCAAGCCGACGACGACGTGTTCACCAACCACATCCACGCCGACGACCTGGCCTGGCTGCTGGCCCTGAGCCTCTTCCGCGGCAAGCCCGGGCGGGCCTACAACGCCTGTGACGACAGCCAGCTCCGGATGGGCGATTATTTCGACCTCGTCGCCGATGCCTGCGGCCTGCCGCGTCCGCCCCGCCTGTCGCGGGACGAGCTGGCGAGCCGGGTGTCACCGATGACTTTGTCTTTCATGTCCGAGTCCCGCCGCATCGGCAACGCGCGCATCAAGCGCGAGCTGCGGGCCGGCCTGCGCTTCCCCACGGTCGCCGACGCGCTGCGGGCGCGGGGCGGGCGTGTTTCCTGAACCCCCATTGAATAGAGAGTCCGCCCCATGTTGTATCTGAGCATCAAGGCCCTGCACATCATCCTCGTCACCAGCTGGTTCGCCGGCCTGTTCTACCTGCCGCGGCTGTTCGTGAACCACGCGATGGTCACCGACAAGGCCACCCTCGACCGCCTCGCGATGATGGAGAACAAGCTGTATCGCTTCATGACCCCGCTGGGCATCCTGGCTGTGGGGCTGGGCATGTGGCTGTGGTTCGGCTTTGGTTTTTCCGGTGGCTGGCTGCACCTGAAGACCGCGCTGGTGACCTTCCTGATCGTCTATCACCTGTATTGCGGCCGCCTGATGCGCGCCTTCGCCGAAGGCCGCAATACCCGCAGCCACGTGTGGTACCGCTTCTTCAACGAGATCCCGGTGCTGGTGCTGTTTGCCTGCGTGTTCCTGGTCGTTCTGAAGCCCTTCTGATCTTTCTACTGGATTCCCGTCTTGAACTTCTTTGCCCCATGCCCCCGCGGCCTCGAGCCGCTCCTCGCCGACGAACTCGCCGCCCTCGGTGCCACCGACCCGAAAGCCGTGCCCGGCGGCGTGCAGTTTGCCGGCGACTGGGCCCTGTGCTACCGCGCCAACCTCGAGAGCCGCATCGCCACCCGCGTGCTGTGGCAGATCACGCTGGGCCGCTACCGCAGCGAGGAGGATGTCTACCGGATCGCCTACGCGCCCACCTGGGCCCGCTGGTTCACGCCCGAGCAGACCATCCGCGTCTTCGTCACCGCCCACAAGTCGCCGCTGCGCAGCCTGGAGTTCGTCACGCTGAAGATCAAGGACGCCGTGTGCGACCACTTCCGCACCGTGGCGGGCAAGCGGCCGAGCGTCGACACCCAGGCGCCGGACATGCGCATCCATGCGTTCCTGTCGGCCGACACGGTCACGCTCTACCTCGACACCTCGGGCGACCCGCTCTACAAGCGCGGCTTCAAGCAGGCCGCGGTGGAGGCTCCGCTCAAGGAGAACCTGGCCGCCGGCATCCTCAGGCTCACCGGCTGGAAGCCGGGCGAGGAGGCCCTGTGCGACCCGATGTGCGGCAGCGGCACCTTCCTGATCGAGGCGGCCCAGATGGCCCTCGACGTGGCGCCGGGCCTGGGCCGGCATTTCGCGTTCGAGCGTTTCAGGCACTACGAGCGCGACACCTGGCTGCCGATCCGCCAGGCCGCCGAGGCCCGCCGCCAGCCGCCGCGCAAGCTGGCGATCTACGGCTCGGACATCCTCGAATCCCAGCAGCGCAAGGCCTTCGTTAACCTGCGCAGCGCGGGCCTGGAAGGGTGTGTGGAGGTGACGCGGGCCGACCTGCTCGACCTCGTGGCCCCGGCGCCGGCCGGCGTGCTGGTGGCCAACCCGCCCTACGGCGTGCGCCTGTCGGACACCGCCGAGCTGGAGGCCTTCTACCCGAAGCTGGGCGACGCCCTCAAGGCCCACTGGGCCGGCTGGCGCTGCTACTTCTTCACCGGCGACCCGGCCCTGCCCAAGGGTGTCCGCCTCAAGGCCAGCAAGCGCACGCCGCTCTTCAACGGCGCCATCGAATGCCGGCTGTTCGAGTACCAGATGATCGCCGGCTCGGCCCGGAAGCCCAAACCGGCCGACAAAGCTGCAGACTAAAAAACTTCAGCTGACGCTGGCGGCACCCTTGCCGCCAGGCATCCGTCTCCCGCGGAAAAAGGCGCCCAGAAAGCGTAGCGAGCGGCTCGAGGTCGCAACGAGAAGCACGGCCGTACATGCGTACGGCGCGCATCGCAGTCGCAGGATCGGAGCGCGCGGTCGCTTTATGCGCCCATTCACACGATGTCGAGGTTCTGGATGCCGGACATCATGTCGCCCCGGTCGCCGCGGCGGCTCTTGAGCTTGATCTGCAGGCGCAGGTCGTTCATGGAGTCGGCGTTGCGCAGGGCGTCTTCGTAGGTGATGAGGTTGCGCTCGTAGAGGTCGAACAGGCTCTGGTCGAAGGTCTGCATGCCGAGCTCGCTGGAGCGCTTCATGACGTCCTTGATGCCCGGGATCTCGCCCTTGAAGATGAGGTCGGAGATCAGCGGCGAGTTGAGCATCACCTCGACCGCCGGCACGCGGCCCTTGCGGTCGCACATCGGCAGCAGGCGCTGGGAGATCAGCGCGCGCAGGTTGAGGGAGAGGTCCATCAAGAGCTGCTGGCGGCGCTCTTCGGGGAAGAAGTTGATGATCCGGTCGATGGCCTGGTTGGCGCTGTTGGCGTGGAGGGTGGCCAGGCACAGGTGGCCGGTTTCGGCGAAGGCGATGGCGTAGTCCATCGTCTCGCGGTCGCGGATCTCGCCCATCAGGATCACGTCGGGGGCCTGGCGCAGGGTGTTCTTGAGAGCCGGCTCCCAGGAGTCGGTGTCGATGCCGACCTCGCGCTGGGTGACGATGCAGTTTTTATGGGCGTGGACGAACTCGATCGGGTCTTCGATGGTGATGATGTGCCCGAAGCTCTTCTCGTTGCGGTAGTCCACCATTGCCGCCAGCGAGGTGGTCTTGCCGGTGCCGGTGCCGCCGACGAAGATCACCAGCCCGCGCTTGGACATGGCGATCTCCTTGAGCACCGGCGGCAGGCCGAGCTCGTCGAAGTTGGGGATACGCTGGGGAATGGTCCGCAGCACGAGGCCGACCTGCCCCTGCTGGATGAAGGCGTTGGCCCGGAAGCGCCCGATGCCCGCCGGCGAGATCGCGAAGTTGCACTCCTTGGTGGCCTCGAACTCCTGGGCCTGGCGGTCGCTCATGATCACCCGCGCCAGCTCGGCGGTGTGGGTGTGGGTGAGCTGCTGGTTCGACTGAGGCACGATCTTGCCGTCGATCTTGATGGCCGGCGGAAAGTTGGCGGTGATGAAAAGATCGGACCCGTTCTTCTGGAGCATCAGCTTCAGCAGGTCGTTCATGAACTTGAGTGCCTGGTCGCGTTCCATGGTGTGTTCCAGTTGCCGGGCGGGCCGGCGTCAGTCGGTAATTGTCCGGGATAAAGTGCCGGTCAGGCCGTGAAGTTGTCCTTGTTGGCGGCACGAAGCCGGGCTTCCGCCCCGGAAACGATGTTGCGCCGCACCAGATCGGCCAGGCACTGGTCGAGGGTCTGCATGCCGACGCCCTGGCCGGTCTGGATGGCCGAGTACATCTGGGCCACCTTGTTCTCGCGGATCAGGTTGCGGATGGCCGGGGTGCCGATCATGATCTCGTGGGCGGCCACGCGGCCGGCGCCGTCCTTGGTCTTGAGCAGGGTCTGGGAGATCACCGCCCGCAGGGATTCGGACATCATGGCCCGCACCATGTCCTTTTCGGCGGCCGGGAAGACGTCGACGATACGGTCGACCGTCTTGGCGGCGGAGGAGGTGTGCAGGGTGCCGAACACCAGGTGGCCGGTCTCGGCGGCGGTGAGGGCGAGGCGGATGGTTTCGAGGTCGCGCAGCTCGCCGACCAGGATCACGTCCGGGTCTTCCCGCAGGGCCGAGCGCAGCGCGGCGTTGAAGGACTGGGTGTCGCGGGCGACCTCCCGCTGGTTGATCAGGCAGCGCTTGGCGTCGTGCACGAATTCGATCGGGTCCTCGATGGTGAGGATGTGGCCGTATTCGTTTTCGTTGACGTAGTCGACCATCGCCGCCAGCGTGGTGGACTTGCCCGAGCCGGTGGGGCCGGTGACCAGCACGATGCCGCGGGGCTGGTTGGCGATCTCCTTGAAGATCTTCGGGCAGTTGAGCTCCTCGAGGGTCAGCACCTTGGACGGAATCACCCGGAACACCGCCGCCGCGCCGCGGTTCTGGTTGAAGGCATTGACCCGGAAGCGGGCCAGGTTGGGGATCTCGAAGGAGAAGTCGGTCTCGAGGAACTCCTCGTACTGCTTGCGCTGGGCGTCGTTCATGATGTCATACACCATGCCGTGCACGTCCTTGTGGGTGAGCGCCGGCAGGTTGATCCGGCGCACGTCGCCGTGGACGCGGATCATCGGCGGGAGACCGGAGGAGATGTGCAGGTCGGAGGCCTTGTTCTTGACGGTGAAGGCGAGCAGTTCGGTGATGTCCATGGTGGTGACTCGTCGCTTTTGAGGGTGGAGGGGCGAGCCCGGGCAAGAAATCCGGGCTTCGGGCCGGTGCTATACTCGACGGCCCCGGGCTTCCGAAACTTTAGCTTTGCAAGATTATAAGTCAGGGCTTTCCGCCCGCCTCCAAAACCTTGTCATTCGCATTGCGCGGGCCGCCGAGGCGGCCGGGCGGGATGCCGCCGACGTACGCCTGCTGGCCGTCAGCAAGACCTGGCCGGCCGACTGCGTGCGCGAGGCCGCCGCCGCCGGGCAGCGCGCCTTCGGCGAGAACTACGTGCAGGAGGGCGCCGAGAAGGTCGACGCGCTGGCCGGGCTGGGTCTCGAATGGCATTTCATCGGCCCCCTCCAGAGCAACAAGACGCGCCAGGTGGCCAACCGCTTCGCGTGGGTGCATTCCATCGACCGCCTGAAGATCGCCGAGCGCCTGTCGGCCCAGCGGGACGTGCATCTGCCGCCCCTCGCGGTGTGCATCCAGGTCAATGTGAGCGGCGAGGCGAGCAAGAGCGGCGTGGCCCCCGATGAGCTGCCGGCGCTGGCCCACGCGGTGGCGGCCCTGCCGCGGCTGCGCCTGCGCGGCCTGATGGCGATCCCCGAGCCGACCTCCGACGTGGCCCTGCAGCGGGCGCGCTTTGCGGCCCTGCGCGCCTTGTGCGACCGGCTCAACGCCGAGGGCCTCGCCCTCGACACCCTGTCGATGGGCATGTCCGACGATCTCGAGGCGGCGATCGCCGAGGGTTCCACGATGGTCCGCGTCGGCACGGCGATCTTCGGTTCGCGATCCTGAAACCCGGCGGCATGGCGTGGTCTGGCAACCCGCCGGCGTCGCATGTATTCCCGGCAGGCGCCCCGATCAGCTCCGGTGGCCTGCATTTTTTCGATTCCTACTGACGGAAAGACGGCAATGAAAATTACCTTCCTCGGCGGCGGCAACATGGCCGCGGCCCTGATCGGCGGTCTCCTCAAGCGCGGCTTCCAGGCGGCGGACGTGCAGGTGGTCGAGCTCTCCGGCGAAGGCCGGGCCCGCCTCGCCGCCGACTTCGGCGTGCGCGCCGTGGAATCCATCGACGACCAGGCGCTGGCCTGCGACGTGCTGGTGCTGGCGGTCAAGCCCCAGCAGCTCCGCGCCGCGGTGGCGCCGATCGCCGGCCGGCTCGACCGCCAGCTGGTGGTGAGCATCGCCGCCGGCCTGCGTCTGGCCGACATCGGGCGCTGGCTGGGCGGCCACGGCAACCTGGTGCGCTGCATGCCCAACACCCCGGCGCTGATCGGCGCCGGCATCACCGGCCTGTTCGCCGACGCTTCGGTGAGCGCTGCCGGGCGGGCCGCCGCCGAGCAGGTGCTGGCGGCGGTGGGCTCCACCGTGTGGGTGGCCGACGAGGCGCAGATCGACGGCGTCACGGCCATCTCGGGCAGCGGGCCGGCCTACGTGTTCCACTTCATCGAATGCCTGCAGGCCTCCGGCGAGGCCCTCGGCTTCGACGCCGATACCGCCCGCAAGCTGGCCATCGACACCGTGCTCGGCGCGGCCCGGCTGGCCGCCGGCAGCCCCGAGTCGCCCGCCGTGCTGCGCGAGCGCGTGACCTCCAAGGGCGGCACGACCGCCGCGGCGCTGGCCTCGATGGCCGCAGACGGCTTCCCGGACGTGATCCGGCGGGCCGTGGTGGCGGCGGAAACCCGCGGCCGCGAACTCGGCGACGAGCTCGGCCGCGACTGAGCGGGGGAGGCGTCATGCTGGCAAGTCTTCTGCTCACCGTCATCGAAACCCTCGGCAGCCTGTTGACCGGCGTGCTGCTGGCGCGCTTCATCATGCAGTGGCAGCGGGTGTCGTTCCGTAACCCGATCGGCCAGTTCGTCGTGGCCACCACCGACTGGCTGGTGCTGCCCCTGCGGCGCTTCATCCCCGGCCTTGGCGGGCTGGACCTGGCCAGCCTGCTGCCGGCCTGGGTGGTGCAGGTGCTGGTGATGTTCGTGGTGCTGGGCCTGATGGGCCGCATCGGCGCGGCCAACCCGTTCGGCCTGCTGGCCGTGATGTGGGGCGTGGGCTTGCTGGAGACGCTCCGGGTGGCGCTGTACCTGCTGATGGGCGTGGTGCTGATGTCGGCGATCCTGTCATGGGTCAATCCCTATGCGCCGATGGCGGGCGTCATCAACGCCCTCTCCGAGCCTTTCCTGCGCCCGTTCCGGCGCATCATCCCGCTGATCGGCGGGGTCGATCTGAGCCCCATCGCGCTGTTTCTGCTGCTGCAGGTGGCCCTGAGCGCGCTGGCGATGGTCAAGCTCATGCTGATCGGCGTGGCCTGAGCATGACCTGGTGTGTCCAGGCTGCCGACGGCAGCCTGATCCTCACCCTGCACATCCAGCCCGGCGCCAGGAGGTCCGGCATTGCCGGGCTGCATGGCGAGGCCCTCAAGATCCGCCTCGCTGCGCCGCCGGTGGACGGCAAGGCCAACGCCGAACTCCTCGGCTTCCTCGCCAAGGCTTGCGGGGTGCCCCGGTCGGCGGTCGGGCTGCTCAGCGGCGAGACCTCCCGCGCCAAGCGGGTCTGCATCAGCGGCGCCGATCCGGCCCGGGTGGCCGCGCTCGCCGGACTTTGAGGCTGCCCTCAACCTGCCTGCCCTGACTTTTCCCGGGGCGGGCGGGGGAGGGCGCCGCGCGGCGGGCATCACCCCGCATGGTCGGACGTTGTCGGCCACCCCGGCCGGTCCATGCGGCGTATCGTCTCCTTTTTTCTTCTCTGCTTCCCTCCATTCGCCACGGCGCTGCCCGCGGTCATCAGCCCCTTTGTGCCCGCCGGGCCAGTCCTTGCATAGGGGGTGGGCTGATCTATCGTTGAAGAACGGCCCGGGTCGCATGTTCCCTGGATGGCGCTGGCCAAGGTGCCGCTGCTTGCCGGTAGGCAGGCGCGGGGCCGCATTGCCGCGTCGAGGTGTGCGTCACCCCCGGGGCGCGAAGGTCATTGACAACATTTATGACAGCGGTGGATGTTGATGATGAAGGTATTAATTTGCGATGCTGTCAGCCGTTAAACTGCATGAATCCGATTCCGCTGTCCTGCGATGCCCTCACTTCTGTGGTTCATGGCTTGTTGGCTGTCCGGCCGGGCGTCGCGCGCGCTAGGCGGCGGGGTGCTGCTGGCCTTCGGGCTTTCTCCCGCTCTGGCGGCGACGCCGGTCACACTGCAGCTCAAGTGGACCCACAACTTCCAGTTCGCCGGCTACTACGCCGCCCTCGAGAAGGGGTACTACCGGGAGGCCGGGCTCGAGGTGCGCCTGAAGGAGGCCCAGCCGGGGCTGGACGTGCCGGCGCAGGTGGTCTCGGGGCAGGCGGATTTCGGCGTCGGCACGAGCTCGTTGCTGCTCCACCGCCATGCCGGGCGGCCGGTGGTGGTGGTGGCCACGATCTTCCAGCATTCGCCGGCGGCGTTCATCGCCCGGCGGGAGTCGGCGACCCAATCCATCCATGACCTGGCCGGCCGGCGGGTGATGATCGAGCCCGGGATGGACGAGCTCACCGCATACCTGCGTCGCGAGGGCCTCGCCGACGACGCCCTGCGGGTGGTCGAGCACTCCTTCGACCCCCGCGACCTCATCAACGGCAAGGTGGACGCCATGTCGGCGTACCTGTCCTACGAGCCGTATTTCCTCGACAGGGAAGGGTTCGATTACCAGATCTTCACCCCGCGCTCGATGGGCATCGACTTCTACGGTGACAATCTGTTCACCTCCGAGGCCTTGCTGAAGTCCCGTCCCGAGCTGGTCAAGGCCTTCCGCGAGGCCAGCCTGCGGGGCTGGGAATACGCCATGGCCTACCCCGGCGAGATCGCCGCGCTGATCCGTGATCGCTACGCCCCGGCGCAGCCCCTCGACTTCCAGCTCTTCGCCGCCCGCCAGATGCAGTCGCTGATCCGCGCCGACGTGGTGGAGATCGGCTACATGAGCGCCGGGCGCTGGCGGCACATCGCCGAGACCTACGCGGGCATCGGCATGCTGCCGCCGGAGTTCGATCTCGACGGTTTCCTGTATGCCTCCGCCACCGGGGCCGACATGGAGGGGCTGCGCACCTACCTGGGCTTCACGCTGGCGATCACCGCGTTGATGAGCGCGGTGGCGATCTACGTCCATCGCATCAACCGCCGTCTCAAGCGCAGCATGGCCGACGGGGAGCGGGCGGTGGCCGAGCTGCAGGCCGGCGAAGAAAAATACCGCCTCCTCACCGAAACCATGCTCGACGTGGTGTGGACCGCCGACGCCGAAACCCTGTGCTTCCGCTACGTGAGCCCGTCGGTCGAGCGGCTCCTGGGCTACACGCCGGCCGAGCTGGTCGGCACCTCCCTGCTGGCCGCCGTCGACCCCGCCGTGATCGACGACGTGAAGGGACTCATCCGCAAGGGCGTCGATACCTTCCTGTCGCTGTCGCCCGGCACGCCCGCCTTCCGCACCGACGAGCTGCACCTGCCGTGCAAGCATGGCGGCGGCGTGTGGGTGGAGGTCCTGAGCACCTGCTGCCGCAATCCCCGCACCGGCGTGGTCGAGCTGCACGGCGTGGCCCGCGACATCTCCGAGCGTCGGGCCACCCAGGCGCGCATCGCCTACATGGCCCAGCACGACCCGCTCACCGAGCTGCCCAACCGCGCGGTGCTCACCGACCGCCTTCGCCAGGCCATCGCCGCGGCGCGGCGCAATGGCCGCCGGGTCGGCCTGCTGTACATCGATCTCGACCGCTTCAAGCCGGTGAACGACGCCCATGGCCACGCGGTGGGCGACCTGCTGCTGCGGGAGGTGGCGATCCGCATGCGCGGCTGCGTGCGCGAGTCGGATACCGTGGGGCGCATCGGCGGCGACGAGTTCGTCGTGCTGCTGCCCCTCATCGACACCCTTCCCGACGCCGAGATCGTCGCCGAGAAGATCCGCGCGGCCCTCGCCGAACCCTTCCATCTGGCCGACCTGTGGCTCGAGGTCTCGTCGAGCATCGGCATCGCGCTGTATCCCGACCACGGCGCCGACGCCGCCGCGCTGATGGTGCACGCCGATGCCGCCATGTATGTGGCCAAGCATCGGGGGCGCGACCGGGTGACCGTCTTCTCGCTGGTGGCCTGACCTCCGCGCCGCCGGGGCTCCGCAGCATGTGCTTACAGTCGCTTACAGCCCGCGCCGTGCCGCCCGGCTAGAGTTGCCGCAACCGGGGCGTGTCGCCTGTCGCGGTGGGCCGCAACCAGGGTGGCACAGGATGGGCGGGCCGCTCGCCGGTTCAAAACGGAGATTTCACGATGAAGCGAATTTTGTCCGCCGTCGCGCTGGCGACCCTCGCCCACGGCGCGCTGGCCGCCGACGTGGGCGTGTCGATCAGCATCGGCGACCCCAATTTTTACGGCCGCCTCGATATCGGCGGCTTTCCCCGCCCGATGGTGATGTATCCGCAGCCCGTGGTGATCCAGCCGGCGCCGGTCCGTGTGGTCCGCGAGCCCCTGTACCTGCGCGTGCCGCCCGGCCATGCCCGCAAATGGAGCCGCTACTGCGGGCGCTACAACGCCTGCGGCTATCCGGTCTATTTCGTCCAGGACGGCTGGTATCGCGATGTTTACGCGCCCCGCTACCGGGAGCACCACGGCTACCAGTACGTCGATGCCCCGCCGCCGCGGGCCTACGGTTACGACGACGGTCGACCCGATTACTCCGATCGCCGCGGCGAGGGCCGCCGGGAGCGTCACGACGAGGGCCGGGGCGAGGGGCGCGGCTGGGGCGAGCGGGGCCATGGCCATGGGCACGGTCACGGCCACTGACCGGTCGTGCCCGGGTGGCCCGGGTAACCTGTTCCGGGTCAAGGCGGGGGGCGACCGGGCGGCGTAGGGTTCGGTGGTCTCGATGGCACTGCTCCGGCCCACCCATGAACCCCTCCGCCCATCCCCTCTGGCTCGTCGGCTTCCGTCCCTTCTTTCTGCTCGCCTGCCTCGCCGGGCTGGCTTTTCCGCTGCTGTGGGCGCTGATGTTCACCGGCGCGTTGCCGCCGCCGGCCAGCCCGGTGAGCGCCCTCCAGTGGCACGCCCACGAGATGTTCTTCGGCTTTGGCTGGGCGGTGATGGGAGGCTTCCTGCTCACCGCCACCAAGAACTGGGTGCAGGTGCGCGGCTGGCACGGGCTGCCGCTGATCGGGCTGGTGGCGGCCTGGCTGTTCGAGCGGGTGGGCATGGCCTTCGGCGCCGGCTGGCCGCCGCTGCTGTTCCGGCTCTCCAACCTGCTGTTCCTCGCCGCCATCGTGGCGATGCTGCTGTGGACGCTGCTGCGCCATCGCCGGCAGGACAGCTTCGCCGACAACCCTTTCTTTTACGTCGTACTGCCGGCCTTTGTCGCGGCCAAGCTGCTGGTGCTGGACGAGGCGCATTTCCACGCCGGGGTGACGATGGCCATTGGCCTCTACCGGATGGCCTTCCTGGTGATGCTGGAGCGCACCCTGACCCAGTTCATGAAGGGCCTGTTCCAGGTGGAGCTGCTGCGTGACCGGCGGCTCGACGGTGCCATCAAGCTGCTCGGGCTGGCGCTGGTGTTCCAGGCCTGGCTGCCGGTGCCGCTGGCGGCGGTGCTCCTCGGCCTGCTGGCGCTGCTGCTGGCCGTGCGCTTTGTGGGCTGGCGGCCGGGCCTGGGCTTCACCCGCATCGACCTGGCGGTGATGTTTCTCGGCTATCTCGCCATCCTTGCCCAGCTCCTCGTCGAGGCCGCCGGTCTGCTCGCCGCGCCGGCCTGGGTCGGCAGCGTGTCGGTGCATCTGTTCACCTTCGGCGTGATGGGGCTGATCATCCCGGCGATGTTCGTGCGCATCTCCAAGGGTCACACCGGCCGCAAGGTGGTGTTCGACAGCGCCGACAAGCTGGTGTTGTGGATCATGCTGGCGGGGCTGGTGGCCCGCATCGTGCTGCCCCAGCTGCTGCCGGCCGCCTATGGGCGCTGGATCCACCTGTCGGCGGGGGCGTGGCTGCTGGCCTTCGGCATCCTCGGCCTGCGCCTGCTGCCGCGCCTCACCGCGCCGCGCATCGACGGCAAGGTGCATTGAGCCTTCCGGCATCGTGCCGGGCGCGCTCCGGCGGGCCCATCCGGTGGTCGCTTCAATGTTTGCGCGGCCACCTGTTCCGGATCAAGGCGGGCCAAGCGGCGCGTTGCCAAGCTGGGGTTTTCCGATGCAAGGAGGCGCGATGCGCTACCCGGATTTCTTCGATGCCGTGCCGCGCATCCGCCTGCACGATCCGCTGGCAGACTTTCTCGGGGCCTGCGACGGCGGCATCATCGAATACGCCTATCCCGACGCGGTGCGCCTCGCCGGCCACTCCTGCCCCACCGTCGCCGGCGCCTACTGGCTGACCCACCAGGCCCTGCGCGCCCTGTACGGCGAGGCGCTGCCGGAGCGGGGCGGGGTCAGGGTGGCCTTCCGCGAGTCCCGCACGGCGGGTGTCACCGGCGTGATCGCCAACGTGGTCAGCCTGCTCACCGGCGCTACCACCGACACCGGCTTCAAGGGCCTGGCGGGGCGCTTCGACCGGCGCGGCCTGCTCGATTTCGACGCCCGCCAGCCCCTCGACCTGCGCTTCACCCGCCTCGACACCGGCGCCGCCGTGGACGCCGTGGCCCACCTGCGCGAGGTGCCCGCCGACCCCCGGATGGCGCCGCTGATGCAGGCCTGCCTCAGCGGCCACGCCCGCCCCGCCGAGGCCCGGCAGTTTGGCGAGCTGTGGCAGGCGCGGGTGCGCCGCGTGCTGCTGGAGCATGGCGACGATCCGGCGGTCTTCGTCGTCCGCCCCGCGCCGACCGAGCCGACCTAGCCCCCGGAGGACACCATGGCCCACGACACCGACGATTCCAATCCGCCGCCGTCCTGCAGTTCGCCCCCGTGTTACGCGGCCGAGTTTCCGGGCTACTTCGGCGAGGCGCCCGACCCGGCCGTGGTGGACGGGCTCAACGCCCTGCTGGAGGCCGAGCGGGCCGGTGCCCGCGTGCTGGCGGTGCTGCGCGACAGCGTGGAGGTCTCGTCGCCGCTCCACGCGCTGCTCAAGGCGCTGCAGAAGGACGAGGGCGCCAACGCCGTGCTGCTCTACCAGACCCTCCGCCGCCTGGGCGGGGCCGCGTCCCACGAGACCGGCGCCTTCGTCGGCAAGACTCTGGCCATCGACGGCCTCGCCGCCCGCCTGCATTTTGTGAACAAGGGCCAGGCCTGGGTGGTGCGCAGGATCGAGGCGCTGCTGCCTGTGGTCCAGGACGCCGAGGCGCGGGCGATGCTGGAGGAGATGCGCCGCTCCCACCAGGCCAACATCGCCGCCTGCGAGGCCGCGCTGGGCGAACTGCCGGCGGATTGATGCGGCCGCCCCGAAGCGCTCGGGCCGTCACCGCGGCGGCCGGCGGCGCGGGGCTTCCGATGGGCGCCGCGTCGGGGGCCGGAACCCGCTACAGCCTGTCCCGCGAGACCCGGCGGAGCAGGGCGCCGAAGAGCAGCGTCGCGGCGACGGTGGCCACCACGCAACCCTCCCAGAACCCGGCCACCGACGGCGTGCCGGCGCGCCACGGGGCGTGGAAGCTCAGCCAGTAGCCGCCCGACAGGCCGATGCCCCAGAAGCAGACGGTGTGCAGCACCATCGGCAGCAGCGTCACCTTGTAGCCGCGCAGGGCGTGGGCGGCCACCGTCTGCAGGCCGTCGAAGCCCTGGTAGAAGCACAGGTAGAGCACCAGCCCCAGCGCCACCCCCTGCACTGCCGGGTCGGTGGTGGACAAGCCCACCAACGGCTCCCGCAGCAGCCACAGCAGGATGCCCATCACCAGCGCCACCCCGCCGGCGAGGCCCATGCCCAGCCGTGCGGTGAGCCGGGCCCGGGCCGGGTCGTTGGCGCCGACGGCCTGCCCGACCAGCACCATCGTGGCGATCGACAGGGCCAGCGGCAGCATGTAGATCACCCCGGTGAAGTTGGCGATCACCCGGTGGCCGGCGACGGTCTCCACCCCCAGCCGTGCCACCAGGATCGCGATCAGTGTGAAGGAGCTGATGTCGATGAAGGTGGACAGCCCCATCGGCAGGCCCAGCCGCAGCAGCTTGCCGAGTTCGCCCGGGTGGGGCGGCCGCCAGCGGCTGAAGAGGTGGTACTGCCGGTAGGCCCGGTTGCGCACCAGGTAGGTCAGGCCGCACAGCAGGGCCAGCCAGTTGATGATGGCCGTCGATACGCCGCAGCCGGCGCCGCCCAGTTCGGGCAGGCCCGCCGCGCCGTTGGTGAGCGCCCAGGCCAGCGGCAGATGCACGCTGGTCACGATGGCGCTGATCGCCATCAGCGCCCGCGGCCGGCCGACGGCGTTGTTGAAGGCGTAGAAGCTGCGATAGAAGAGCAGCGCCGGCAGGCCCGCGGCGGTGGCGGCGAGGTAACGGGACGCCAGCTCCGCCACGTCCGGTGGCACCTCGGCCAGCGCCAGCAGCGGACCCGGCGCCAGCAGCACCGCGACCCCCGGCAGCGCCAGCATCGCGGCGAGCCAGAAGCCCTGTTGCAGCGCGGGGCCGATCTCCCCGGTGCGGCCGGCGCCCACGTGGTGGGCCACGGTGGGCGCCACCGCCTGCAGGATGCCCCCCAGCAGCATCACCACCGAGATGTAGAAGCTGCTGCCGATGGCCACCCCGGCGAGGTCGAGGGTGCCGTAGCGCCCGGCGATCAGGGTGTCGGCGATCATCATCGCCATCGACAGTAGCTGCGCGACCAGGATCGGCCAGGCGTGGTGGAAGAGCTGGCGCACGATGGCGCCGGCGGAGGCGTGGGGGGCGGTCAAGGGGCGGGCCGGGTCAACGGTGCACCAGCACCGGGATCGTGGAGTGGGTGAGCACCTTCTGGGTCTCGCTGCCCAGCAGCAGCGCGCCGATGCCGCGCCGGCCGTGGGAGGCCATGAAGATCAGGTCGCAGCCGTGGTGGGCGGCGGCGGCGATGATGCCGTCGTGCACCGTCGCGCAGGGCGTGGCGGCGGCCTCGGCGGAGACTCCGGCTGCCGTGGCCTCGGCCACCAGCGGGTCGAGGATGGCGCGGCCCTGCTGCTCGGCGGTGGCGATCAGGCGCGCCCGGGTGCCGGCGTCGGTGAGGCCGTAGCCCTCGTGGAAGGACACCGGGTGCTGCGGCAGCGCGACGAAGAAGGTGAGGCGGGCGCCGGTCTCGCCGGCGAAGGCGATCGCCTTCGCGGCGGCGAGCCGGGAGAGGTCGGAACCGTCGGTGGGGACGAGCAGGTGCTTGAACATGGTGAGCCTCCCTGGGCTGGTCAGTTGGCGTTGGCGAGGGCCTGGAAGTCGCGCTTCTCCATCAGCCACGATACCCCGAAGCCGGCCACCAGGCCCCAGAAGGCGGCGCCGATGTTGAGGATGCCCAGGTCGGCCACGGTGACGCACAGGCTGATGAGCGCGCCGAGGGTGAACTTGCCGCCCCCGAAGGATGCCACGAAGGCGCCCTGCAGCACGCGCAGCATCGCCAGGCCGCCCAGCACCATGATGTATTCCTTGGGCGCGGCCAGCATCAGCCCGGTGAAGGTGGGCGCCATCAGCCCGAACAGCACGCCGAAGGTGCCGAAGGTGAGGGCGGCGGTGTACTGGCGGTGATGCTCGCCCGAGGAGGTGAGCAGGGCGTTGGTGGGGCCGGTGAGGCAGCTGCTCACGGCGCCGACGGTGGCGCTCAGGGCCGCGCCGATGCCCGACACGAAGGCGATGGTATTGACCGGCGGCTGGTGCTTGACCGAGTTCAGCACCGCCACGCCCTGGCCGTTCTGCACCACCAGCACGGTGATCGCCAGCGGCACGACCAGCTCGACCAGCGCGCCCACCGACCACACCGGCGCCTGCACCACCGGCGCGGCGAAGGCGAAGCTGTGCACCACCGAGGCGTCCACCCGGCCGAGCAGGCCGATCGCGATGGCGCCCACCACCAGCGCGCCGATCACCGGCGGGATGCGCTTGCCCCAGGTGGCGCTCGCCGACAGCAGCAAAAAGGCCACCACCATCGGGCCGGCGATGCCCACGTCGCTGTGCAGCGCGCGCACCAGGTCCAGCCCGAAGCGCAGGAACACCCCCGCCACCATGCCCATCACGATGGGCATCGGCAGCGACGACATCAGCCGCTTGACCCAGCCGCTGGCCCCCAGCACCAGGATCAGCACGCTGGTGGCATAGAAGGCGCCGATCACCTCGGCGAAGCTCAGGTGCTGCAGCGCCGGCCCCACCAGCACCGTGCCGGGGATGGTCCACGCAAAGCCCAGGGGGGTCTGGTAGCGCCAGCTCATGGCCAGGGTGATCAGCCCGTTGATGAAGAACACGCCGAAAACCCACGAGGCCAGCTCGGCCTGACTGAGGCCGCCCCGGGTGCCCACCGACAGGATGATGGCCACCGGCCCGGTGGCCGAGAAGATGAAGCCGATCAGGCCGTTGGCGAAGTAGGTGAGGCCGAAGTCGGCGAAGATCTGCCGCAGGCCGGGAGCCCGGGCGGTCGGGCGTTCGAGGTGAGCGAGCATGGTGAGTCCTTGGAAGCGTGGGGAGATGCGGAAAGCTCAGCGGGCCGGGGCCGGCATCGGCTGATGGGCAGGCTTGCGGGTGGTCAGCAGGATGCCGCTGAAGACGAGCGCCATCCCCGCGTAGTGGTACCAGGCGGGTGTCTCGCCCAGCACCAGCGCCGACAAGATCGACGCGAACACCGGCATCAGGTGGATGAACAGCGAGCCCACCGCCGGCCCCACCCGGGCCACGCCGGCGTTGAAGCACACGAAGCCCAGGAAGGCCGCCACCACGCCCGCGTACAGGATGCCGGCCAGGGAGCCGGCGTGCAGGTTCACGGCGGCGCCGGTGGACAGCTCCCAGGCGTACATCGGCGCCATCACCGCCAGGCCCACCACGATGAAGGCCGCCAGCAGCAGCATCGGGTGCACCCCCTGGGGCCGCCACTGCAGGAAGGCGGTGTAGAGGCTCCACGACAGCACCGCCAGCAGCATCCACAGGTCGCCGGTGTTGAGCTCCAGCCCGAGCAGCGTGGCGATGCTGCCGCGGCTGATCAGCAGCACGACCCCGACCAGCGAGATCAGCCCGCCGATCACCTCGGGTCGCGACAGGCGCCGCCCGAAGAAGGCCAGCGCCAGCACGCTGGTCACCACCGGGATGAAGGAGTTGAGCAGGGTCGCGCTGGTGGCGGTGGTGTACTGCACCGCCACGTAGGAGAAGGTGTTGTAGAAGCCCACCCCGAAGATGCCGAGAAAGATCAGCTTCTTCCAGGCCGCCCGCAGCAGCGGCCACTGGGCACGCAGATGGGGCAGGGCCAGCGGCAGCACGCAGCAGAAGGCGGTGACCCAGCGCCAGAAGGCCAGTGCCACCGGCGGCAGGTCGGCCCGCAGGCCGCGGCTCATCACCATGTTGCCGGCCCAGAACAGGGAGGTCAGGGCCAGCAGCAGATAGGGGTTGAAGTGGGGACGACGCATGGTTTTCGTGTGGAGTCGTTGTCCGCTCCGAAAGCCGCGCCGGCAGGCTGCAGGCGGCTCTTCGGGACGATAGGGCGTGCATTCTGGTTGTTTCCTGTGAGGAAATAAAGCCAGAATGATTGAAAACACTGTTTTGATTGGACGAACAATGGTCGCCGGCCCCCTGCCCAAACGAGGGCTAGGCGGCGACGTCCCGCGGGGCAAAACGCCGGCGGTCAGGGGCTCGGCCGAGAGGCCGTGAGGCGAGCGGTCGCGGCTGCGTCACTCGGTGGTGCTGGGGCTCCAGAAGGCCTGGATGACGTAAGCCTGCTCCGCCAGTTTTCGTGTGATGCGCTCGAGTTCGGCGCCGTCGACGCCGGTAGCCAGCAGTACCGCTTCGATCTCGACCGCGTCGGAGCCAAACGCGTGCACGACCAGGTCCCGCGTCGTATGCCTGGCAGCTTCGAGTGTCTCTTCCAGAAAGCGCAAGGCCTCCTTCTGGTGCTCGCGGCGGGCGATGAGGTAAACCGTGTTGGTGACTTCGACGGCCTGCGTGTCGATGGGCTCACGGTTGATGCGGTTCACCACCGGGCGCAGAAGTGTGTTCGATGCCAGCACGAAGCTCGCGCCGAGAATCGCCTCCAGCAGCATGTCGGCGCCGGCGGCCGCACCCACCGCCGCCGAGCCCCACAGGGTGGCGGCGGTGTTGAGGCCGCGCACATTGCCTTCTTCGCGCATGATCACCCCCGCGCCGAGGAAGCCGATGCCCGACACGACGTAAGACATCACGCTGATGGCCCCCTGGTGTCCATTGAGCCGGTTGGCGATATCCACGAAAAGCGCAGCCCCGACGGCAACCAGCACATTGGTCCGCAGGCCGGCCGTGCGTTGGCGGTACTGCCGCTCGAAGCCGATCAGACCGCCCAGTATGAAGGCCGCCACCAGGCTCAGCAGCGAGTCCGCCAGGGATGCGAGATTGATGTTCTCGATGGCTTGCAGGGTCATGCTCAGAACTCGGCGTGGACACGCACCGCATAGAAGTTGGCCGGTCCGCGGTCGGCGTTGTAAGCCGGGTTCCACATGCGCTGGTAGTCGGCCGTGACGAAGGTATTCTTCCAGGCCTTCAGGCTGTAATAGGTCTCGAAGATCTGCTCTGGCCGGTAGTTGAGGGCGCCATCGCCAATGAAGAACGAGATGCCTCCGGCTTCCAGGTAGTGACGCCGCTCCTTGGAGATGCTGTTGCGCAGGAAACCGATACCCAGCGTATCCATGCCACGCCCCCAACCGCCCCCTTTCAAGGAAAGACCGGTGCCGATCGACGCATCGGTTTCCGTGAAGGCATAGGTCTCTGTGTGCCCGTTGGCCTTCATGGTGCGCAGGAAGAAGCCCAGGTTGTCGGTGAGGGCCTGTTCGATGTTCACGCCCAGGCCATACTTGATCTTCTCTCCGTTGCGGACCGCGAGAATCGTCTGCGGGTCGGCATCCGGGTTGGCCTTGAGATAGTGGAGGGCGTTCCTGAACGAAGCGATGTTGGCGCGGTTCCGCCAGGCCAGCAGCCGGACTCGGCCTGGCCGGGCCCACAGCTCGTGGGCGTGTTCCAGTTCCACTTGGTCACCGTAGTGCTTGCCGATCTGGTAGTCGATCGGAAGCATGTTCGGCTTTTTCGGGCCGGTCATCCGCCCGAGGCGCAGCACCCAGTCGTCCCGATACCATTCGAGGGCAAAGCCCCAGCCGAAGCCACGGGCATCGGCGGCGTAATCGTAAGCAAGGGGAGCCATGAAACCCGCGTTCATGAAATGGACCCGGGGGTCCTTCGCGTAGGCGTTGTCGTCAAAGACATCGAGGCTCGAGAAGTTGCCCACGGTCAGGACGACGCGGTTCTTGTCAACAGTGCCGGCCATCTGGTTGAGATCGGCCTCGAGCTGTTCGCTGCCGCCGCCCTGTCCCCAGGTCTGGCGAAGGAAAAGGCGTTGGCGGTAGAGCTTGGGCGTCGAGCCGGCGGTGCGGGTCAGTTCGCCGTTGGTGAAACCGCTGGAGCCTGCGAGGCCGGAGAACGGGCGCCCTTGGGTTACTTCGGGATTGAGATAAAGCTCGCCCCCCCTCCACGGGCGGAAGCCCAGATAGGCCGTGGCGGTCCCGGTGTAGCTGAACTCCTTGTCGGCCTGCAGGCTGTTGGGGCCGCTGTAGGCCGCATTCATGGCCGGCTTGACCTGCCGGACATAGGTTGTCTGGAAGCGGGCGGTCCACTCCTCGTAGTCATCGCCGGCGAGGGCAGTATGGCTGGCGCCGAGGGCCAGGACAACCTGCGCCAGGTAACGGATGATGGTTGACGTGACAGGACGGTGCCCGGAAATTCCCGAATGCATTGTTGACCTCTGGGTTGTGCGGGGAGCCGGACTATGGCGGGCATGTTCAAGTGTTGTGGCGTGCATGCCAGTCTTCGGGCTCGCCCTGACTCGACGGGCGGACCCGTTTACCCACACGATGGAAGCCGGTGGTGCTGGAGTGGCCCCTTTGAATTGTCCGGCGGTAAACCGGCAGGGGCTCTGACGATGCTCCTTGCGGCCGATATGCCCAAGGCCGTGACATACCGGGATGGCCATCGCTCGAGCCGTGGCAGGGCTCTGTGTCCCGGTAAAGTCGCGTCGGGAGGCGTCAGGGCCGCGATTATATTAAACAAACGTGAACCTCAGGTTACATGGCGCCCGGGGTGGCTGTGGAGGCTTTCCGAAAATGGAATGAATATTTATTTTGGATTTTTTGGTGGCCGGCTGGGAGGGGCATTGCGGGCGCTGGCTTTCCTGCTTTCCGGGGGATCTTGCGCTGACGTAAGATGTTGTGTATCACATTGTATTTAATGGGTTTTTAAACTTTTTGTCGTTTTTTGTTTCTTCACGAATCGCCACAATTGATGGGTGCGGGCGGGCAATAGAATCCCCTGTAATCGATGCTTCCGGGGAATTCAAATGCAATGCAAGGCTCATCGGAACAATTTCAATCTGCTGCGCTTCGTGTTTGCGGCGCTGGTGATCGTCTCTCACGCCCCCGAGTTGCAGGACGGCGACCGCAGCAACGAGTGGCTGTCCCGGCTGTTCGGCACCCTCTCGTTCGGCGAGCTGGCCGTCGACAGCTTCTTCATCCTGAGCGGCTTCCTGATCGTCAAGAGCTGGGTGAGCCGGCCGCAGGTCGGGCGCTTCGTCGCGAGCCGGGTGCTGCGCATCTATCCCGGCTTCATCGCCGCGTCGCTGTTCTGCGCGCTCGTCGTCGGGCCGCTCTACGGCGGGGCGGATTATTTCCACCAGTTCTGGTGGGGCGGCTTCGTCGCCGGCCTGGCCCGGCTGGAACTGGTCGTGACCCCGCCGGTGTTCGCCGGTACGGCCTACCCCTTCCTCAATGGCGCGGTGTGGTCGATTCCCTACGAATTCCAGTGCTACATGCTGGTGCTGGTGGCCGGCCTGGCCGGGCTGTTCCGTCGGCGGCACTTCTGGCCGGCGGTGTTTGCGCCGAGCGCGCTGCTGCATGTGCTGGCCGCGTCCGGCGTGGCGTCGTTTGCCGGCGAGCTGTATCTCCGGCTGCTGATGGCGTTCTCGGCGGGCTGCTGCTTTTATCTGTACCGCGATGCGCTGCCCTGGACGCCCGCGCTGGCTCGGGCGGCGCTGCTGCTCTTTGTGGCCTGCCTGTTCTCGAGGCCGCTGGCCGAGCCGGGACTGTGCCTCTTCTGGGGCTACGCGATCCTGCATTACGCCCATGCCGGCACCCCCTTGCGCGGGTTCAACCGCCTGCCGGATGTCTCCTACGGCATCTACCTGTATGCCTGGCCGATCAACAAGATCCTGCTGTGGCATTTTCCGACCCTCGATGTGTACCTGATGATGGGCCTGGTGGGGGGGCTGTCCATCCTGGCCGGCGCCCTCAGCTGGTATGCGGTCGAGAAACCCTTCATGCGCCTCAAGCTGCCCGCCGCCCGCTCAGGCCCGGAGCAGGCGCCGGGTTTCGTGGCCCGGCCGCCGGAGGGTGCGGCGGGCGCCCGCTGGGTGGTCTGAGCCGGTCAGTCGAGGGGGGCGCGGGCGAGCCAGGCGCGCACCTCGGCGGCCGGCAGGGGACGGGAGAACAGCCAGCCCTGGGCCGTGTCGCAGCCGAGTCGGGTGAGGAACTCGAGTTGCTCGGCGGTTTCGACGCCCTCGGCGACGACGCTCTTGCCCAGCCCGTGGGCGAGGGCGATGGTGCCCTGGACGATGGCGGCGTCGTCTCCGGCGTGGGTGATGCCGGCCACGAAGCTGCGGTCGATCTTGAGCTCGGAGACCGGAAAGCGCTTGAGATGGGACAGGGATGAATAGCCGGTGCCGAAGTCGTCCACCGACACGCCGACACCCAGCTCGGCGACCCGGGCGAGCAGCTCGGCGACGAAGTCCGGCTTGTGCATGGCGGTGGACTCGGTCAGCTCGATCTTGAGCAGCTGCGGGGCCAGGCGGCTCTCGGCGAGGGCGTGGCGGATGGTGTCGACGATCGCCATGTCGGCGCACTGGCGGGAGGAGACGTTCACCGCCACCGGCACCAGCGGCAGGCCCTCGGCGGACCAGCGGGCGAGCTGGGCGGCGGCTTCGCGGACGACCCACTCGCCCATCGCGCGGATGTGGCCGCTCTCCTCGGCGGCGGGAATGAACTGGTCGGGCGGGACCAGGCCGACGCCGGGGCGGCGCCAGCGGATCAGGGACTCGAAGCCCACCAGCCGCCGCCCGGTGATCGACACCTGGGGCTGGTAGAACAGCTCGAACTCGCCGTTGGCGAGGGCGCCGCGCAGGGCGCTCTCGATGCTGAGCCGGTCCCGCGACCAGGTGTTCATCTCGGCGGCGTAGAAGGTGAAGCGCCGTCCGCCGTCCTCCTTGCCCCGGTACATCGCCTTGTCGGCCATCGACAGCAGGGCGTCGGCGTCGGTGCTGTCCTGGGGGCCGAGGCTGATGCCGATGCTGCAGGCGAGGGACAGCCCGTGCACGTCCACGCCTTCGATCTCCCGGTCGAGCAGTTCGAGGATCTTGGTGGCGATGGTGGCGACCGAGTGGCGGTCGGCGAGGCCGTCGAGCAGGACGATGAACTCGTCGCCGCCCCAGCGCGCCACGGTGTCTTCGGTGCGCACCGCGGCGGTGAGGCGGCGGGCCACGTTCTGCAGCACGAGGTCGCCGCAGTGGTGGCCGAGACTGTCGTTGATGCGCTTGAAGCGGTCGAGGTCGATGAACAGCACCGCCACCATGCTGCCCGCGCGGGTACTGCGGGCGATCGCCCGCTGCAGCCGGTCGAGCAGCAGGCTGCGGTTGGGCAGCCCGGTGAGGGGGTCGTGGGTGGCTTCGTGGCGCAGCCGCTGGGTGGAGGCGACGCTCTCGGTGACGTCGTGGAAGGCCAGCACCGCGCCGCCTTCGTCGCTGGCGATGGGGGTGAGGGTCAGGGTGAGCATGTGGCGGGCGCCGTCGGCGCTGGTCCAGGCCAGGGGCGCGGGCAGCGTGACCTGCCTGCCGTCGGTGAGGCAGCGCCGGAGGAGCTGGCCGAGCCGGGAGGCTTCGGCGGTGAAGCGGCCCAGCAGGGGGCCGACCGGCTGTCCGCCGAGTTCGGCCAGGCTGGCGCCGAGCAGCCGCCCGGCCACCGGGTTCATGAACACGATGGCGCCCTTGCCATCGACGGAGATCACCCCGTCGGCGATGGAGCGCAGGGTGGCGTCGGCCTGGCGGTGGGCCCGCTGCAGGTGCCGCCGGGTGTCCACGAGGCGCAGCACCAGCGTCAGCAGGTGCCCCGCGATGAGGCCCCCCGTCGCCGCGGCGGGGGGCACCCACACCTGTGCCTCCCGGAGCAGCACGCCGCTGGCGGCGAAGGGCAGCAGCAGCCCGCCGGTGGCGAGGGGAATCCGTAGCGCCCGCCGCGTCGGACGGAAGACCATCGCCGGGAGCAGCAGGAGCAGGGTTGCCGACAGGGTCAGGGTGGTGCTGGCGGTGTGGTGGACCCGTCCGCTCATCAGCGCTTCGTAGGCACGGGCGTGGAATTCGACGGCGGGCATCGGGCGTCCGTTGGCGGTGCCCGGGGTGGCCAGCCCGGCATCCAGGCCCGCCGCCACGGCACCCACGAAGACGGCCTTGCCGGCCAGCCCGGCGGCGAGGGCCGGGTCGCGGAGGATGTCGATGTACGAGTAGACCGGCGGGGTGTCGCCGGGCCGGGGGTAGGGCAGCAGCATCTCGCCGGCGCGCACCCACTGGTGGGCCGAAGCGTGGGCGGGCGCGTCGGCGCCGGGCGTGGGCGGGCGTTCCGCCTGCACGGTTTCCGCGACGGCCAGGGACAGGGCCGGCCAGCCGGCGCCGCCGACACCGGCCTGGCGGAAGGTCCGGCGGGCCAGGGCGTCGGCGTCGAGCTCCACGTCCACATGACCGAGGGCGGCGGCGGCGGCGGCCAGGCCCGGCAGCGGCAGGAGGGCCCGCACGCCGTCGCCGTCGTCGGCCTCGGCGGGGGCTACCGGCAGGCTCACGCGGCCGGAGCGGGCGAGGGCCGCCGCCAGCCGGTGGTCGCCGCTGCCGGGCTCGGTGAACAGGATGGACATGCCCACCGCGGCGGCGCCCGCGTCGGTGAGCCGGTCGAGCAGCTGGCCGTGGAGGTCGCGATCCCAGGGCCAGCGCCCGAGCGCGGCGATGCTGCGTTCGTCGACGGCGACGATGACCGCCTGCGCCGCCGGAGCCCGGGCGGGAGCGGTCAGCGCTTCGAGGCCGTCGTACAGCAGGAGGTCGACCCGCGCCACGGCGCTCAGCTCGGCCAGCACCGCCAGGGCGGCGGCGAGGGCGACGAGCAGCCAGCCCCAGCGCGCCAGGAGCCAGCGGCGGATCCGCGACGTGGGGTTCACAGCACCAGGAAGAGGGCGGGCACCACCAGCAGCAGCGCTTTCCAGTAATCCCGCGGGATGTCGACCTGCTGCGGCTTGCCCCACGGGCCCGGCGGATTGCCGGGTTCGAGGCTGCGGATGCGCACGTGGTGGACGCCGGGGGACGGGGGCGTCATCGACAGGGCGGGGGTGTCGGTCTGGAGGTCGTGCTCGGGGCTGGCGAACGATGGGTCGGTGCTCAGCTGAACCTGATAGCGGTGGTCGGCGCCGCTGGCCCGCCAGCGCAGCTCGAGGGTGCCGACGCCCAGCCGGGGCGGCTCCGCCTGGGGGCCCGGGGGCGGGCGGCGGAAGCCCTGGGGGTCGGAGAACGGCCCGCGACCTTCGGCGGCGGTGGTCACGGCGACGCGCCAGAAGTAGCTTCCCGGCGCGAGGCCGTCCGCCAGCTCGACGCCGTTGTCGGTGAGGTCGTCGCGCTCGACGATGAGCTGCCTGAAGCCGGCATCGCTGGCGAGCTGGAAGTGGTAGCGGCTGGCCTCGGCGATGCGCGCCCAGCGGAAGGCCGGCCGCTCCTCGGCGACGCTGCTGCCGGGGGTCGGCTGGCTGGGGAAGGGGGGCTCGGGGCGGGCGTCGACAAGGATGCTGCGCTCGGCGTCGAAGCCTTCGAGGCCGTCCGCGGCGACGGCCCGCACGCGGATGCGGTGGACCCCGTCGGGAAGCTCGGCCGGGGCGCGCGCCTGGGGCTGGGCGGCGGACAGGTCGGACTCGATCACCGAGAAGCCTGCCTCCGGCGCGAACTGGGTGCGGTAGCGCACCGCGCCGGCGACGGCGGGCAGGTCGAGGCTGACCGGCAGGCGGTCGATGCGCTCGGGCAGCCCGTCCAGGCTGGGGGCGGGGAGCAGCGGCCTGGCTGCGCGGGGGGGCTGGCCGGCGGGGGCGCTGACGCCGGTGCCGGCCTTCATGACGCTGCGGCCGGCCCGGTTGCGGAGCTCGACCTCGCCTTCGAGGGTTTCGGTGCGCAGCACCTGGCCGGCTTCGCTGACCCGGAAGTGGGTGCCGCGCACCGCGGTGACGCCGGACGGGGTGTCGATGATGAAGCGCCCGCCGCTCTTGCGCTTGTCGGGGACCTTGTTCTCGACGTGGCCGCTGCGCAGCTCCATCCTGATCTGCCCACCGGGGGCGATCGCGGGTTGCCGGGCGGAATCGAGGCGCAGTTCGGAATCCGGGCCGAGCAGGCTGCGGCTGCCGTCGGGCAGGCGCAGCGTGAGGCTGCCGTCGGCGCCGGTTCGCAGGAGGCTGCCCTCGGCGACGGCCATCCCCCGCTCGAGCGCTCGGGGCACGCCCCGGTGGACCACCTCGACCCGGCCCTGGAGATCTTCGATGCGCACCGGGCGGGCCTGGCTGCGCAGCCAGTCGAGGGGGATGCGCAGCTGGGTGCCGGTGGGGATCGCCTCGGGCGCCAGGATGCGGTTGTAGCGCTGGAGCCGCGGCCAGTGTTCGAGGCTCTTGAGGTAGCGCGTGGTGATGTTCCAGGGGCTGTCGCCCGGGCGCACCACATAGATGAAGTCTTCGCCGCCGATCCCGGGCCCGGCGGCGCCGAGGAGCAGGGCGAGGGCGGCGAGGCGATGGCGCAGCGGGGCGCGGGGGGCGGGGCGTTGGGCGGAAGAGGTCGTGGGGTTGGAAGGGGCCTGGAACTGCACGTCGTGTCCTATTTGCGTGTCGATTTTGCGGAGCGCGCTGGCCATGCCAGGAGCAAGGTTTTTTACGCAATTGTTATCGGCCCGGCAAGGTGGTTTCTTGACCCCTTGATACATATGCCACACGCCATGCTCAGCCCGGCACCAGCCGGATCACCAGTTCGCGCAGCCAGCTGACGGCTGGATCGGCATGGTTACGCGGATGCCAGGCGAGGCCGAGGCGGAAGCCCTTGTCGTCATAGGGCAGCTCGAACATGTCGAGGGCGCCGGCGAAGCGCGCCATCAGCGTCGCGGGCAGGGTGCACACGTAGTCGGAGTTGCGCAGGATCTCGGGTACAAGCATGAATTTTTCGACTGAAAGCACCACGTTGCGCCGGCGGCCGATCTTCTCGAGGGCCTCGTCCACATAGCCGCTCAGGCGGCCGCCGATCTCGGCGACGAGCACGTGCTGCAGCGCGCAGTAGGCGTCGAGGTCGAGGGGGCCGTTGCCGCGGGGGTGGCCCTTGCGTTGGGCCATCACGAAGCGCCCCTCGATCAGCCGGCGGGTCTTCATGGTGTCGGGCACGAGGCGCTCGGTGGCGATCAGCAGGTCCACCTCGCCGCGCTCCATCTGGCCGGCGATCAGCGCCACCTCGGGGGTGCGGAAGGCGATGCGCACGCCGGGGCCGGCGTGGGCGGAGAGCTTCTCGATGAGGGGCAGGCCGATCACCGTCATCGCGTTGTCGTTGGCCGCCACCTGGAAGGTGCGCACATCGGTGAAGGGGTCGAAGCTCGGCTGGTGGCAGACTACCGCCTCGAGGTCCTTGAGGGCCGAGCTGAGGGGGGCGGCGAGGGCCAGGGCGCGGGCCGTCGGGGTCATGCCGCGGCCGGTCTCGGCGGGCAGCAGCAGCGGGTCGCCGAAGATCTGCCGCAGCTTGGCGAGCTGCGCCGACAGGGCCGGCTGGCTCAGGTGGAGGCGTTCGGCGGCGCGGGTCACGTTGCATTCGGCGAGCAGCGCGTCCAGCGAGACCAGCAGGTTGAGGTCGATGCGGCGCAGGTCGGTGGGGTGCTTGTTCATGAGTGATCTGCCGTGATTATGGGTCTGATATGGATAATCGATTTCAAATATAGGTTGTGCCACCCTAGACTGCAATCCATATCAGAGGCCGCCGCCTTCCTCCCGACTCCCGGGGCGCGGCGGGCCCGGCAAGAGAGGACAAGCAAATGGACATCGTCGAAACCCTGCGTGTGAACCCCGACCACAATGCCCTGCGCGAACAGGCCGCCAACGAGATCGAGCGCCTGCGCGTCGAGAACGCGCTCTTCCGCAACGCCCTCAAGACCGCCGACCAGGCCATCGCCGCCGCCCCCATCTGGCACAGCCAGCACCGGGTGCTGAGCGAGGTGATCGGCAGCCTCAAGAAGTCCCTCGGCCAGCTGGGACGGGGCAACTGCCCGGCCTGAGTGGCTGCGTCCGAGCCACCGCGGTTGTGCTGGACCGGCCGGCGACGGATGCCCGACAATCGGCGGCTGAATCAACCCCCACCGGAAAGGATTGCCGAATGAGCTACCCGAACACCCAGTTGCTGATCAATGGCGAATGGCAGGATGCCGCCGACGGGCGCACGCTGCCCGTCTTCAACCCGGCCACCGGTGCCGAGATCGGCCGCGTCGCCCACGCCGGTGTCGCCGACCTGGACCGGGCGCTGGCCGCGGCCCAGAAGGGCTTCGAGGCCTGGCGCGACGTGCCGGCCATCGAGCGGGCCCGCACCATGCGCCGCGCCGCTGCCCTGGTCCGCGAGCGCGCCGACAGCATCGCCGCCGTCCTGACCCAGGAAAACGGCAAGCCCCTGGCCGAAGCGAAGATCGAGACGATGGCGGCGGCCGACATCATCGAGTGGTTCGCCGACGAGGGCCTGCGCGTCTATGGCCGCCTCGTGCCGAGCCGCAACCCGGCGGTGCGCCAGATGGTGGTGAAGGACCCGGTGGGCCCGGTGGCCGCCTTCACGCCGTGGAACTTCCCGATCAACCAGGCCGTGCGCAAGGTGTCGGCGGCGCTGACCACCGGCTGTTCGATCCTCGTCAAGGCCGCCGAGGAGACCCCGGCTGCGCCCGCCGCGCTGCTGCGCGCCTTCGTCGATGCCGGTGTGCCGGCCGGCGTGGTCGGCCTGGTGTATGGCAACCCGGCCGAGATCTCCAGCTACCTGATCCCCCATCCGGTGATCCGCAAGGTCAGCTTCACCGGCTCGACGGTGGTCGGCAAGCAGCTCGCCGCCCTGGCCGGCCAGCACATGAAGCGCGTCACGATGGAGCTGGGCGGCCACGCCCCGGTGATCATCGCCGAAGATGCCGACCTCGAACTGGCCGTCAAGAGCTCCGGCGCGGCCAAGTTCCGGAATGCCGGCCAGGTGTGCATCTCGCCGACCCGCTTCCTGGTGCACGAGAGCGTCCGCAACGACTTTGCCGCCGCGCTGGCCCGCCACGCCCAGTCCCTTAAGGTGGGCGACGGCCTGGCCGAAGGCACCCAGATGGGCCCGCTGGCCAACCCGCGCCGCGTCGTGGCTATGACCAGCCTGCTTGAAGACGCCGTGCAACGCGGCGCCACGGTGGTCGCCGGCGGTGTCCGCCTGGGCGAGCAGGGCAACTTCTTCGCCCCCACGGTGATCACCGACGTGCCCCTCGACGCCAGGGTCTTCAACGACGAGCCCTTTGGCCCGGTGGCGGCGATCCGCGGTTTCAACACCCTCGAGGAAGCCATCGCCGAGGCCAACCGCCTGCCCTACGGCCTGGCCGCCTACGCCTTCACCCGTTCGCTGAAGAACGCCCACCTGCTGAGCCAGCGCGTCGAGGCCGGCATGCTGTGGATCAACCAGCCGGCGCTGCCGCTGCCCGAGATGCCCTTCGGCGGCGTGAAGGATTCCGGCTACGGCTCCGAGGGCGGCCCGGAAGCCCTCGAGCCCTACCTCAACAGCCGCGCGGTCTCGATCGCCAACGTGTAAGCCCTGCACCGGGGGGCTGCCGGCCTTGTCGGCGGGCCCCCGGCTCCGGGCGGAACCCTCCCTTCGTACAACCCCGTACCCCCTTTTGATCGCCCCAAAAATGGAACCCAGCAAACCCATCGCCGCTTCGGCGCCGGCCATGCCCGGCCACGTGACCCGCATCGCCCGCCGGCGCGCCCGGCCGGGCCAGGAGGCCGCCTACGAGGCGCTCGTCCGCGAGATGTTCGGCCAGATGCGGGCCAGCAAGGGCTTCCTGGCGGCCGACCTGCTGCCCCCCGAGGCGCCGGGTGGCGACTATCAGGTGGTGGTCAACTTTGCCTCCGAGGCCGACCTGGCGGCCTGGGACGCCTGCCCGGCCCGCTCGGCGATCCATGCCCGCATGCGCGAGGTGGCCGAGGCCGAGCCCGAGTACCGCAGCCTGTCGGGCCTCGAGGCCTGGTTCGCGCCGGCGGTGGTGCCGGCGTCGATGCATCCGCCCCGCGCCCGGATGGCGCTGGTGACCTGGCTGGGCATCTTCCCCACGGTGTCCTTCTTCCTGTATTTCGTGCTGCCCTACCTTCAGGGGCTGCCCTTCCTGCCGCGCACGGCCCTGCTCACCGCGCTGATCGTGATGACCATGACCTGGGTCGTGATGCCGCGCCTCACCCGCTGGATGCGGGGCTTCCTGAACCCCCACGCCAAGAAGTGACCTTCCGGCGGGGCGCCCCGCCGGGCAAAAACGCGCTCCTTGACAACCGTCAAACGACGGAAAAATTTGCCGCCCAGCGTGTTCCGATAAAGCGGTAGGGTATGTGATGGGTGGTCCGCATCCTCCGCGGACACCCCCCTACAGGAGCAGGCACGATGGAGCTGGCAATGAAGCCGATGGGCGCGATCGGGTCGATGGGGCCGCCATCGACGGAGCTCGAGGGCCAGGTGCCCGGCAACCGGGGCATCTGGGTGGGCATCCTGTGCGAGCTCACCGAGTTCGCGCTGATGTTCCTTGCCTACGCCTGGTTCAAGCACAGCCACCCGGAAGACTTCCAGCGCGGGCCGGCGATGCTGTACACCGCCTGCGGCGTGGCCAACACCGTGGTGATGCTGACCAGCGGCTACTGTGCCGTGCGGGCCCTGCTGGCGATCCAGCGCAACGACCGGCGCCGTGCCGGCAACTGGCTGATCCTCACCCTCATCGGCGGCCTCGCCTTTCTGGGCATCAAGGCCTGGGAGTTCAACTGGAACGTCGAGCATGGCGTCGTCGGCACCGGCAACAGCTTCGTGGCCATGTACTACTACCTCACCTTCAATCACCTGGTGCACGTGGTGTGGGGCTGCCTGGGCCTGATCTGGGTCATCCTGCGCAATGCCTTCGGTGCCTACAGCGCCGACGACCACGAGGGCCTCGAGGCGGCCACGCTGTACTGGCACGCCACCGACCTAGCCTGGATCGTGATCTTTCCGCTGCTCTACGTGTTGCGCTGAGGGAGGGCCAGACCATGAGGACACGGGAACAACGCATCACCCTGGTGTGGCTGGCGCTGGTGACGCTGACCCTGGGCAGCGCCTGGCTCGGCGAGGAGGGCTGGCCGGCGCCCGCCACCGCCCTGCTGGTGGCGCTCATCGTGGCGGTCAAGGGGCTGCTGGTGATCCGCCACTACATGGGGCTCGTCGGCCAGGGCTCGCGCCTGCGCGCCGCGATGCGCATGTATTTCGTGGTGATCCCGGCGCTGATCCTGGTGGCCGGCGGCGCGAGCTGGCTGGCGGCCTGAGCCGGGGGCAGCCGGAGCCGCCGCCCCGGGCCTTGTCAAAACGGGCAAAAACATTCGACGTTGCCGAAATGCCTTGCTATTGTGTGGTTTAGCGGACCTCTTCCTGGCCGCCTTTCACAAATGGAGCGCGTCAATTGGGTACTAAGCTTTATGTGGGCAACCTTGCCTACAGCGTGGACAAGAGCCGCCTTGAAGAGATGTTCGCCGGCTTCGGCGCCGTGCTGTCGGCGCAGGTGATCATGGATCGCGAGACCAACCGTTCGAAGGGGTTCGGCTTCGTCGAGATGGGGTCGGAGCAGGAGGCGCAGGCGGCCATCGCCGCGCTCAACGGCAAGAACATGGACGGCCGCAACCTCACGGTTAACGAAGCCCGCCCGCCGGAGCCCCGCAGCGGTGGCTTTGGTGGTGGCGGTCGCCGCGGCCCGGGTGGTGGTTCGGGTGGCTTCGGTGGCAGCGGTGGTGCCGGCCGGCGCGGTCCCGGCAGTGGCGGTGGTTTTGGCGGCGGTGGTCGTTACTGACCCGGCCTGCGGCTGTCCTGGCGGCCGCCACGCTTCCCCCGGTTGGCCGCATCAGCCCTGTCGAGGGGGCGCCGAATAAAAAAACCCGCGCGAGCGGGTTTTTTTGCGCCGGTCGCCGAGGGGCGTCAGGCGGCCTCGAAGTGCTCCAGCATCAGCTGGACGCCGGCGACCCCGTTGTATTCATTCACCGCCAGCCGGAAGGCCGCGTGGATGTTCTGGGCGGCGGGTTCGGCGTTGTTGAACTGGATCGCGTCGATGCGGGTGTTGCCCTTGCGCAGCTGCAGCTTGAGGTGCTTTTCCTTGAGGATGCGCTGGTTCTCGACCCGGAACACGTCGTCGAACACCGGCGGGGCGAAGCCCTGGCCCCAGATTTCGCGCTCCAGCAGGCGGGCGGTCTCGAGGTTGTAGAGGCTGTCCTCGAGGGCGCCGTCGGTCTCGAGGCGGCGGGTGAGGTCGGCCGGGTCGATCAGGTTCCGCACCACCTCCTCGAAGAGCGCCTCGAAGCGGGGCAGGTCGTGCTCGCGGATCGTCAGGCCGGCGGCCATCGCGTGGCCGCCGAAGCGCAGGATGAGGTCCGGCGCCTGCTTGGTGACCAGATCCAGCGCGTCGCGCAGGTGCAGGCCGGGGATGGAGCGCCCCGAGCCCTTGATCTCGCCGTCGTTGCCCCGGGCGAAGGCGATGGTCGGGCGGTGGAACTTCTCCTTGATCCGGCCGGCCAGGATGCCGATCACGCCCTGGTGCCACTCGGGCTCGAAGAGGGTCAGGCTGGCGCGGCTGCCCGGGTCGAGGTGCTCGAGCCCGGCCATGGCCTCCTGCTGCATGTCGGCCTCGATGGCGCGGCGTTCGCGGTTGAGGCTGTCGAGCTCCTGGGCGATGTTGAGAGCGCGGCCCATGTCGTCGGTGATCAGGCACTCGATGCCCAGCGACATGTCGGCCAGGCGGCCGGCGGCGTTGAGGCGCGGGCCGAGGGCGAAGCCCATGTCGAAGGTGGTGGCCCGGCTGGCGTCGCGGCCGGCCGCCGCGAACAGGGCGCGGATGCCCGGCTGCATACGGTCGGCGCGCATCCGCTGGAGGCCCTGGGCGACCAGGATGCGGTTGTTGTGGTCGAGCCTGACCACGTCGGCGACGGTGCCCAGCGCCACCAGGTCGAGCAGCTCGGCCAGGTTGGGTTCGGCCTTGCCCGCGAAGGCGCCGCGCTCGCGCAGCTCGGCGCGCAGGGCGAGCATGGTGTAGAACATCACGCCGACGCCCGCCAGCGCCTTGCTCGGGAAGTCGCAGCCGGGCTGGTTGGGGTTCACGATCACGTCGGCCTCGGGCAGGTCGTCGCCGGGCAGGTGGTGGTCGGTGATGACGGTGGCGATGCCGTGGTCCCGCGCGGCGGCGACGCCCTCGACGCTGGCGATGCCGTTGTCGACGGTGATCAGCACCTCGGGTTCGAGGCCCATGGCCAGCTCGACGATGGCCGGGGTGAGGCCGTAGCCGTATTCGAAGCGGTTGGGCACGAGGTAGCCGACCTCCGCACCGAAGGCCCGCAGCGCGCGGATGCCCACCGCGCAGGCGGTGGCGCCGTCGCAGTCGTAGTCGGCGACGATGACCATCCGCGCGCCGGCCTCGATGGCGTCGGCGAGCAGGCGGGCGGCGTCCTCGACGCCCTTCAGGCGGGCCGGCGGGAGCAGCGACTTGAGGCTGTAGTCGAGCTCGTCGCGGCTCTCGATGCCGCGGGCGGCGTAGATGCGGGCGAGGAGCGGGTGGGTGCCGGCCTCGATCAGGCGGGTCACGGCGCGGGCAGGCGCCGGGCGGGGCAGGATGCGGGTCATGGATTCTGGGCTTGGGCTTGCGGGGCGGTGGCGAGCAGGGCGGCGAGGGGCCTGGGCTTGCGCCAGAACTTCCAGAAGCCGCCGGCTTCGACCGAAATCTCGAGGCTGTGCTTGTCGCCGGGGGCGCTGATCAGCAGGCGGCGGATCCGCTTGGCCTTGAGGGCGGCGAGGAGCGGCGCGAACCAGTCGCGCTCGATGCGCTCGAGGGCGGCCCGCCAGGCGTCGGCGTCATGGTGCAGGGCCGGCAGGTGGAGGTGGTCCACATGAGCGAAGCCGTCGCCGGCCGGTGGGCGGAAGCGGTCGGCCGGGCTCAGGCTGGCGCCGGCTTGGTGGGCCAGGCCGCGGGTCACCGGCGTGTCGGCCTGGACGTGGGGGGCCGGGGCCTTGAGCGGCATGCCCTGGGGGCCGGCGCCCCACAGCCATACGCCGTTGATGGTGCGCTGGCCGGCGGCCTCGCGGGCGGCATTGACCGGGTGGTTGTAGAGCCACACCTCGATCTCGTTGGAGAGGCGGGCCCAGCGCGCGATGTCGTTGCCCTCCGGCATGAAGAGCTGTACCGGCCGGCCATTGACGTCGGCCAGGGGGTGGAAGAAGGGCTGCGGTTCGTCGGCCAGGGCCAGGTACCAGCGCTCGGGCGTCGGCGCCTCGAAGCGGCCGATGTCGGCGAAGGTCTCGTTGAGGCCGGCGATGAGGGTGTCGGCTTCGTCGCGGCGGACGGCGAGCGTGCCGGCGTCGGTGAGGATCAGGTGCTCGCGGGCGAAGCGCAGATGCACCGGGTCGGCGCACAGCCAGTGGGTGTCGGCCCGGGAGGGCGTGGCTTCGCCGGCGCGGCGCAGGGCGGCGTAGGGGAGCCGGGTGGAGGCCAGCCCGAAACGCCCGGCGAGCCAGGGTTCGGGGGCCGTCGCCGGCAGCCAGCGGTGTTGCGCATGGCCGAGCAGGGCGGCGAGGGCGGGCAGCTCGGGCTGGGCGGCCGACGGGCCGGCGGCCCAGCCGAGGCCGGGCAAGACGAGGTGAAACTGCATGGGCGGGCGACCTGAAGGGCAGGTAAGTGCCGGATCGGCAAACAAAAAACCGGCCGCGAGTCTATCACGGGGCGCCCCCCGCTGCGGCTCAGGGGTCCGCCGGCAGGTCGACGAGGGCCGAGCCGAAGGCCGTCGAGCAGCGCCGGGCCTGCTCCGGGCCCATGTTGCGGGTTTCGCTGCGGGTGCAGGCGGGGCTGTTGTCGCCGTCGATGACCTCCAGCGGCAGGTCGCGCAGGGTGCGTCCGTCGGCGGGGGCGATGGCGTAGGTGCCGTTGCCGCCGAAGCCGGCCCGCAGGAAGTTGCGCGGCGCGTCGGTGACGAGGGCGAGGACGCGCAGCCGGCCCGGCGGCAGCGGGACGGTGGCCTGGCCGCCGAAGCGCTCGACGCTGGAGGCGGCACCCGGATGGAGCAGGGTGAACGCGCCGTTGTGGGTGCCCAGCACGTAGAGGTGGCCGCCCTCCGGGCCGGTCACGATGAGGCGACGCGCCCCGCCCTCGGGCACGATGCTGCTGGCGAGGGTGGCGCTGACCCGCCGCGCCTCGCTGCGCTGGGCGTGCAGGGCTTCGAGCAGGTCGGCCGGCTGGACGGCGCCGCCGACCGGCGCCTGTGCCGGGGCTGGCGCCAGGGCCGGGTTGCCGGCGAGGCTCAGCTGCAGGCGCCCGCCGGTGCGCGGGTCGAGTTGCTGCTGGGCGCAGCGGCGCCAGTCCTCGCCGCCCGGCAGTCCGCTGCGGCTCTCCAGCGGGGCGCTGCCGTCGAGGCAGGCGCGCAGTGCCCGGGTGGCGATGCCGCTCGCGCCGTCTTCGTGCCTGCCGCCGGCGCGGATCACCAGCATGTTGTGGCCGGCCGGGAAGCGCGGTCGGGCCTCGCCGCGGCAGGCCCCCGCGCCGCCCGCGGCGATGTCGGTGACCACCACCAGCCGTCCGGCCTTGCGGGCGAGGAGACCGGCGTGGCGCGCCAGCTCGTCGACGCCGAAGGTCTGGCGGGAGGCGGTGAGCACGCCCTCGGCGCAAGGGCCACCCGGGCCGGCGAGGTAGATGAAGGCCCGGTCGCCCGGGCCGACGCGGGCGTCGAAGCGGGCCAGGGCCTCGCGCAGCCCGTCGGGCGTGGCGAGGCCCTCGGGGGGCGGTTGCTGGATGTTGGCGTCGGGTACGCCCATCAGGCGGGCGATGGCGTTCGCGTCGGTGGCGTTGTCCGCGCTGCCGCCGACGGGCAGCAGCAACGCGTGATGGGAGGCGCGCGGCTGGCTGCGCGGCTGCACGCGGGGCAGCTCGATGGCGGCGGGCGGGGCCGGGGGCGTCTGCAGGGCGACAAAGGCCTCGCCGGCGCCGATGTCCAGGTCGCGCTCGGGGAGCCAGCCGCTGCGCAGGCCGTCGGCTTCGACCTTGATCCAGTCGCGGCGGGTTTCGAGGATGCGCACGCTTGCCCGCCGGTGCACTTCCATGATGCTGCGGGCGCTGTTGTCCGGGTGTTCGCGCAGGGCGCTGGCGTGGGTGACGGTGGCGGTCTGGGCGCGGGTGACGGGGCTCGCGGCCAGCAAGGCCACGGCGAGGGCGAGGCGTAACCTGAGGGTCATGGGGGCTTTCGGCGCGTACGAAGGAGGCGGCCACGGGGGCCGGAGTGTTTTGTGGCAGCATGACAATGATTTGCAAAGTTGTCACCCGGAGTCATGGCGTCGGCGTGACAGGGCTGACACCCGTGCCGCCGTCGCGGCGGGCGAGATACCCAGCGCTGCCCAACTCCGGCACAATGCGGCCTCGTGCCTTCCCGGGCGCTCACGGTTCATTGCTGATGTCCTACGAATTCCTCGTCGGGCTGCGCTACACCCGCTCCAGGCGGAGGGCGCAGGGCCGCAATCGCTTCATATCCTTCATTTCGCTGGTCTCGATGCTGGGCATTGCCCTCGGCGTGGCGGCGCTGATCGTCGTGCTGTCGGTGATGAACGGCTTCCAGACCGAGCTGCGCACGCGCATCCTGGGCGTCGCGTCCCATGTGCAGATCTCCGGCTTCGACGGCGAGCTGTCCAACTGGCAGCGGGTCGCCGACGATGCGGCCAGACACCCGCAGGTGCGCGCCGCGGCGCCCTTCGTGCAGGCCCAGGGCATGCTGTCCTTCGACCAGACCGTGCGCGGCACGCTGGTCCGCGGCGTGCTGCCGGATGCCGAGGACAAGGTGGCCGACTTCGCCAAGCACATGCGCTTTGGCCGCTTTGACGATCTGCAGCCGGGCACCTTCGGCATCGTGCTGGGGGCCGACCTGGCACGGGCGCTACGGGTGGGCCCGGGCGAGAAGGTGACCCTGATCGCGCCCCAGGGCCTCGTCACGCCGGCGGCGATCCTGCCGCGGCTCAAGCAGTTCACGGTGGTGGGCATCTTCGAGGTGGGGATGTTCGAGTACGACTCCAGCCTGGCGCTCATCCACCTGCAGGACGCCCAGGCGCTCTACCGCATGGAAGACCGCGTCTCCGGCGTGCGCCTCAAGCTCGACGACCTCTTCGCCGCGCCGCGGGTGGCCCGCGAGCTGATGCAGTATGTGGACGCCGACACCCTGATCTCCGACTGGACCAGGAGCCACGCCAACTTCTTCCGCGCCGTCCAGATCGAGAAGAACGTGATGTTCATCATCCTGCTGCTGATCGTCGCGGTGGCGGCCTTCAACATCGTGTCCACGCTGGTGATGGCGGTGCAGGACAAGCAGGCCGACATCGCGATCCTGCGCACCCTGGGCGCGAGCCCGGGCTCGATCATGGCCATCTTCGTGATCCAGGGGGCGCTGATCGGCCTGATCGGACTGGGGCTCGGGGTGCTCGGCGGGGTCTCGCTGGCCCTCAACATCGACGTGGTGGTGCCGGCCATCGAGCGGGCCTTCGGCATCCAGTTCCTGGCCAAGGATGTTTACTACATCTCCGACCTGCCCTCCGAGCTGCAGTGGGCCGACGTGATCGCGATCTCCAGCGTCTCCTTCGTGCTCACGCTGGTGGCGACCCTTTATCCGAGCTGGCGCGCGTCGCGGCTCAACCCGGCGGAGGCCCTGCGTTATGAGTGATGTGCCGATGGATCGGCCGGTGATCGAGTGCCGGGGCCTGTCCAAGTCGTTCCGCGAGGGGGCCGACGCGGTGGACGTGCTGCGCGGCGTCAGCCTGTCGGTGGCGCGGGGCGAGCGGGTTTCGGTGATCGGCTCGTCGGGCTCGGGCAAGAGCACGCTGCTGCACCTGCTGGGCGGGCTGGACGTGCCCTCGGCGGGCGAGGTGAAGCTGCTCGGCCGCGACTTCTCGGCCATCTCCGACGCCGAGCGGGGCCGCCTGCGCAACGAGTCGCTGGGCTTCATCTACCAGTTCCACCACCTGCTGGGCGAGTTCTCGGCCCTCGAGAACGTGGCGATGCCGCTCTTCGTGCGACGCCTGCCGCGGGAGGAGGCCCTGGCCCGCGCCGCCGAGACGCTGAAGGCGGTGGGCCTCGGGCATCGCCTCGAGCACACGCCGGGCGAGCTTTCCGGCGGCGAGCGCCAGCGGGCGGCCATCGCCCGCGCGCTGGTGACCCGGCCGGCCTGCGTGCTCGCCGACGAGCCCACCGGCAACCTCGACCGCCAGACCGCCGAGAAGGTGTTCGCGCTGATGCTGGAGCTGGCCGAGGAGCAGGGCACGGCCTTCGTCATCGTCACCCACGACCCGCAGCTGGCCAGCCGGACCAGCCGGGTGCTGCACCTGCGCGACGGGGAGCTGGCGGGGTAGGCGGCGTCTGTCCCGGGCGGGCCGAGCGCTGCGGGTTTATCGTGGCGGGGAGCCCTCAAGTTCACCGGCAGGGCGGTCGATAAGCTGAAAACTTTTTCACATTCGGTGCAGCCCCCCTGTCGGAGATCCCATGAAAGTACTATTTGCCCCTGCGATCCTGCTGCTCAATCGGCTGCGTTTCCCGGTCAAGTTTGTCCTGCTCGGGCTGATCGCCCTGCTGGTGGTCGGCGCGCTTCTGTTCCAGCTGGCCCTGTCGTTGCGGGAGAGCATCGCCTATGCCGAGAAGGAGCTGGATGCCAGTGAGCGTCTGCCCCGCGTGCTCAAGGTGATCCAGCTGCTCCAGCAGCACCGCGGCCTGTCGTCCGGCGTGCTGAGCGGCAACGAAGCCATGCGCCCGCTTCTCTCAAGAAACAAAAATAGCCAGGGCGGTTTTCATGCAGCGGTCCCGATGGGGTTGATCTGGAATCCGAGCGTGGCTGCTCGGCGTTTTAGCGCGGCGATGCTGCGCTCGCGTTGTTGTTCCTCGT
>NZ_JAYREK010000016.1:0-76492 GCF_041908905.1 Zoogloea sp. | reverse complement strand
GGCAGTCTGTCTGTCCGATCCGTCGCGCGCGTGCAGCGCCAGGAAGGGAAACGCAGGTAGGCAGGAAAGGAAAACCGGCCTGGCGGCCGGTCATGGAAAAACGGTGCTTGACAGGGAAGTCCTTAGAGTCGGGTTAGCGCAGCGTAACCCGACGATAGTTTTTTTCTTAACAACAAGCCCGCACATTCGATATAAAACTATAACAATCCTTTGTGCAGCCATGCACAAGCGATATTCATAGTTTCTTACCCCATTAACATGCCCGTACATTCGATAAAACACTATGAATGACGTTTGTACATGCACGTACAAACGATATTCATAGCTTTTTACCTTATGAACATGCCTGCACATTCGATCCAAAACTATCATGATCGTATGTGCAGGCATGTTCATCGTCTGTAGAGCCATCACCAAGCAATGCAGGCGCGGGCACACCGATTGGTGATGGTTCGCAACATCTCGGTGGCGCCCGCAGAAAGGATCTGCAAGCACCACAAAGGCATGGGCATCCACCAGCAGAGGATGTGCCCCCGGCAACAAGGCCTGCACACCCGCCCCCACACGCTGCGCACACATCACCCGAGCCCATGCGCCCACCACCAAGGCGCGCACGCGCCACACCGGGGCCTGCGCAGCTTGTCAAACTGGCCCGCGCCGGCCAGCCAATCCCCATGTCCTGAGCGAATTCCATTTTGCTATTGCGCAACACCTCCGCCAGGGAGTATCTTTAGTCAAAACAGATATAGATCAACCCACCCCACCACCACCGGAGGAGTCATGCCCAACAACGCCAACCGTCGCCTTCCCGCCCACGTCCTGCAAGCCGACCTCGACTGCATCACCGCACTCAAGGCCATCGAAGGCTACGCCCCCAGCAACCCCGCCGACTCCCTCGCCGCCATCACCGAGCTGCAGACCCGGGTGTCCGCCGCCGGCGAGCGTGAATTCCACGCCGCCAACAGCTACGCCGCCGCCCGCGACGACACCGTCCTCCTCGAGAACGAACGCCACAAACGCGTCCAGAGCATCAAGAACCAGGTCCGCGCCCAGTTCGGCAACGACTCCAACCAGGTCGCCTCCCTCGGCCTCAAGAAAGCCTCCGAACGCAAAGCCCCGAAGCGGCAGAACGGGACGGAGGGGAACGGCGCCTGAGGTGATGAGGCGGTGATCTGCAAGGCGGGTGATATGGCCTGCGTTGTGGATTTGGATGGAAAGCAAGCTGGCGCCCGAGGGGGCGCTAGTTTTTTAGGGGGGCTGGAGTGCTGCAGAGGACGGTTTGCAATGGCTTGTGACGCGAGGGTGGATCAGTGCGAAACGAGGCTACCGGATGAATTTGTATGGCCATCACTCTTGCCATTCGAATTCTGCAAATAAAGTCGCAATGCTGCGCCCAAGCTGAATCGCCGTATCCGGAACCAGCAGGTAATGCCAGCGTTTGCCGCCATGCGCTGCGGCGTGGGTATTGGCATGCCCGCACCAGCGCAACGCGGCGCGTGCCTTGGTCTGAACTTCATCCTGATCCATCTGGTCGGCCCGCTTGGGTTCGACGAGCAGGCAGGCGTCGGCAGTTTCGACGACAAAATCCGGTTCGTAGTTGTGTCCGTTCCGGTATTCGATGCGGAACTGCCCCGGTGCCGGTTTCATCCACTTGATGACCTCGGGGTCGTCTTCCAACAACTGGGCGAAACGCCACTCGCCATCCACCGACTGGAACTTCTGGTAGGGATAACAGCATTTCCTGAAGCCCTTGAACACCATCTGGCGCACCAGGCGTTTGTCGGCAATCGGCGCGCGGAAATCACGCGGATGTTCGCCAGCGGCGAGGGTGAAGCAGGCAGGTTTGAGCACATCGAAGCCCTGCGTCACCTTGCCGACGTAGTCGGTCGGGGTAATCCAGACGTGTTGCTGCATCTGCGTCCAGATGAAATCGGCAAGTTGCCGCTGCCAGTAGATCAGCACGTTTTCCAGCTTGACCTCGTCGCCGCCCAGGTGCTCGCGTAGCCGAGCGAGCAGTTGCCCGGCCAGGGCGTAGAGCAGATCGGCATGTTCGTCGTAATCGATGGCGTCCTGGTCGATCAACTGGCGGACGATGTAATCCTCGGGGCGAACCTCCTGGTTGTCGGAGCCCTCCCACTGGATGCGTGCCTGCTTGTTGTCTTCCAGATGCTGGAGCAGCAGTTCCTGGCTGACCGGCTGGAAATTGACCTTCTCCAGCCCCGCCAAGGCAAACGCCTGGAAGCGGTAATTGACTTCCCGCGTCGGCAGAATCGTGATTTGTGGCACGTCGATGGTCAGTTCGATCAGGCGCTCGGTGACGTGGCGAACGACCTCGGCCACCAGCGCATCGGGGCTGGCCGATAGGGTGGGTGTGGCGGCTTCCATGCCCGGCAGGCTGGCCTGCGGCGGGGCGGCTTCTTCCGCCAGGCGCTTCACCGCGGCAACCAGTCGCTGCTGCACGGCGGCATCGCTCAAGGCCTTGCTGGCGGGCAGCCGGCTGGCTTCCCGCTGCACCGCGCGCAGCGTGAGCTCGGCCAGCCGGGATTCTTCCGCCGTGATGGTCGGGGCTGGGCTTTCCCCGCCAAGGTCGGCGGCGAGCGCCTCGCCATCCTGCTCCGGCTGCCGGCCGGTACACAGAATGTCGAGCACCGACCCGGTATTCAGCAAATGCGGCTGCTTGTCCGGCACGTCGGCGTCTTCGGTGGCACCGATATAGACGGTCTTCTTGATGATCGACTCGGGATCGTTGGCGCGATCGACGATGTCCTGGAAGCGGTCGTGGGCGATGATGCACAGGCGATCCACCGCTTCGACGCCGGTCCGCCTGCCAAAAGGCAGACGCAGACCGCGGCCGATGGTCTGCTCGGTGAGGATTTCCGAGGCCGAGGCGCGCAAGGGCACGATGGTGTACAGGTTGGTGACGTCCCAGCCTTCCTTCAGCTTGTTCACGTGGATGACCACTTCGGTCTTTTCGTCGTGCTCCACCGCCAGCAGGCGCTGCATGGCCTCGTCGGATTCGTCGCCGGAGAGGTTGGAATGCACCTCGATGACCCGGCCCTTGTAGTGCCCCTGGAAAAAGCCATCGGATTCGATGACCGCCTTCAGCGCCGAGGCGTGGGCCGTATCCTGCGCCACCACCAGCATGAAAGGCTTGACCACCGGTTGGTTGAAGCTGCGGGCGTAGTTTTCCAGTTCCACCTTGACGAACTCGTGATGGTGGATGCCGTCCTCCAGCTTGATTTCCTCCAGCCGCTCGGCGCTGACCGAATCGGCGCGGAAATCCTTGCGCGTCGCTACTGCCGGAATCTTCACATAACCATCCTGCAAGGCGCGGGAGAGCGGGTAGTGATAGACGATGTTGGCGAACTGGCGCGGGTTGGCGCCCACCGTCTTGGGCGTTGCCGTCAGTTCGATGCCGAGTACCGGCTGCAGGTCGTTGATCGCCTTGGCGCCGGCGCTGGCGTAGTAACGGTGGGCTTCGTCCATCAGCACCACGAGGTCGGGCAAGCCGGCCAGGTAATCGAAATAGGATTCGCCCAGGTATTCCTGGTAGCGCCGCACCCGCGCCACGCTCGACTTGGCAGCGCCCTTCTTGTTGTCGCGGGCGTTGATCTTGGAAATGTTGAATATGTTGATGTGCGGCGCCGTATCGTCGGTGAACAGCTCGCCGGTGACGTTCTGCGGCACGGCGATGTCCAGGCGGACGCCGCGTCCATCCTCGTAGTCCTCGCCGGTGATCAGCACCGGCGGATTGTTCGCCAGTTCGGGAATGCCCTTGAACACGTACTTGGGGCTGCCGGGCAGGAAATCCTGCTTGAGCTTTTCGTAAATGGTCAGGTTCGGCGCGAGGACGAAGAAATGCCGGCTGCGCCCGGTGATGAACAGCCAGGCGATGATCGCCCCCATCAGCCGCGTCTTGCCGACGCCGGTGGCGAGCGCAAAGCACAGGGTGGGGAAATCGCGCTCGAACTTTTCTACCGTCGGGTATCGGGCGCGAATCGTCTTCAGCCAATGCCGGAGGTCGGCGTCCTTGCTCAGTTTCAGCCTTTCCAGCAGCTCGGCCAGGATGTCCAGCGACTCACGTTGCGGGGCGCGCAGGGAAAGTGCTTTGGTGATCTCGCTTGCAGCACGGCGTCCGTCGATGCGTTCATTCATCGGACGCTTCCTCATCGCCGGCGTTCAGCTCGAACTCATCTTCTTCCTCTGGCAGCGCTTCCGGCTCGGCAAGGACGTCGATCTTGAAGCTGTAGTCGTCCTGGTCCCACTGACACTTGTGCAGCACCGTCTTGGGGATTTTCTTCAGCGTCAGGTTGGGGAAGGCACTGGCATCGGCCATGAAAGCCTTGCAGCAGATCAGCAGCGAGCGTTCGCCGCCGACTTCCTCGCTGATGACGCGCAACTGGTCGTGGCTGAGGCTGCCGGTGGTGACGTAGATAAAGTGCGATTCGGTGCTTTGTCCGTGCTGCCAGAACTGGGTCTGGCTGGGCGCATAGGTGAAACCCATCAGCTTGCACATGGCTTCCGAGAGCATTTCGGCGTTGTAGTCCGGGTTGATCACCCAGTGGCCCCATTTGTCCTTTTTCAACAGCGACGGGGCCAGCCGGTAATAGCGGAAACCGCCGCCGCCGCGCCAGTTGACCGCCTTGGTGATGCCGCCGGGGTCCTGGCCGTCGACGACCTTTTTCAGGCGCGGCACGATGTGGGTGTGGCAGTGCTCGCCCAGCTCGACCATGATCCAGCGCCGGCCCATCTTGTGCGCGACGGCACCGGTAGTGCCGGAACCAGCGAAGGAGTCGAGGACGAGGTCGCCGGGGTTGGTGGCCAGTTCCAAAACCCGCTTAAGTAACTTTTCTGGCTTCGGAGTCATGAATACATTGTCGTCATTGATCCCCTCAAACAGGGTCCGAATTTCTATTTTTGCTTCGGCATTGGTTCCAACTTCTTCGTGGAACCAGAGTGTTGCGGGAACAACCCCTTGTTTCGCTTCACTTAAGAATTTCTTTATCCGTGGCACGGCTGTACCGTCGCGTCCCCACCATACTCGCCCATCCTTTTCTAGTTCATCGAATGTCGCTTTTGAAACACGCCAGTAGGTTCCTGAGGGCGGCGTAAAAACTTTCCCTTTGGGGGAAACAATTTCATAGCTGCCTTGGCTGTAATAATTGCGAGCCTGAATAGCATTAGTGGTCCAAGGGCCTCGAGGGTCGTTATCTTGATTTGAATACGAAGCATCTAGCTCGCTGCTTCGTGGAAGCAGATTTCTGCTCCATTTGCTCAAATCTTTCGCATATACGACGACGTACTCGTGCATGTCCGAAAAGTATTTGGCTGAGTTCTTGACCGTAAACAATTTCTGCCAGATGACCGACGCAATAAAGTTCCCCCTCCCAAACACCTCGTCACATAACACTTTCAAATAATGGGCCTCATTGTCGTCAATCGTGATCCACAACGACCCGTCCTCCGCAAGCAGCGTCCGGATGACTTCCAGACGATCGCGGATCAGCGTCAGCCACATCGAATGCTCGACCCCGTCGTCGTAATGGGTGAAGGCGCTGCCGGTGTTGTAGGGCGGGTCGATGAAGACGCATTTGACCTTGCCGGCGTATTGGCTTTCCAGCGCCTTCAGCGCCAGCAGGTTGTCGCCATGAATCAGCAGGTTGTCGTCGAAAGTCGTCGGGCCGGCTTCGGCTTGTTCGAGCAGATCGGCGGGGGCAGGCGGTGCGGCACGGTAGGAAAGCGCCTGGTCTTCGAGCAGGATGCGCGGTTCCAGCCGGGGGCGGTTCTGTTTGCCGGGCCAGGTGAGTTCAAGTTTGGTCGAGGCGGGCTTGCTGGGTTTGTCGGTCATCCGGAGATTCATTCTTCTGAGGTGAACTGCGCCAGCAGGCCGTTTTTCTCGCGGCTGGCGGCGTAGAGGGTGAGCTTGAGTTCGGTGTGGTCGATCTGCTCGTAGCGGGGGCGGCGTAGCGACAGGTTTTCGCTGGCGGTCAGGATGGTCGGCACGCCTTCGCCGCGTCGTTCGATGAGGTTCTGCCGCTTGCTGACCGGGTCTGCCGGGTAATAGCGGGAGAGCAGGTTCACCAGGGTTTCGTTGCGGGTGATGCTGTTGGCTTCCATGCTGTCCACGGTCAGGCTGTTGGGCAGGCCGCCGGGGGTGGAAAGCTCAAGCCGGTCGGCGAACAGGTGCAGGCGGATGCGAGCGCCGTGCATGGCGTAGTCGCGGTGGGCGACGGCATTGACGATGGCTTCGAAAACGGCGGCCAGGTCGTATTGCGGGATGTCGATGCGGCCGGGGCGTTTGACGGCTTCGACGCGCATGTTGCGTTTGACGAAGTTGAAGGCTTGGCGAATCTGTTCGTCGACGGGGCCGTCGCAGTCCTGGGCATCGAGCTGGTATTCGGCATTGCGTTCGCTGCCGGAATAGGCAACGCACTGGATGTAGGCGGAAGAAAGGTAATCGGCGGGGCGCGCCGTGAGCAGCAGCACGCCGCTGACGGTGAGGCGCAATTCGCCGCTTTCGTCGTCGCCGATCAGGTAGAGCTTTTTGAGTTGCGTGATTTCTGGCAAGTCGCCGCGCAGGAAGCGCGTCTTGAGTTCCGGGGCTATGGCGTCGCGCGTGGTTTGCGGGACGAGTTGCTCGTCGAAACGGATCAGCCGCACCATGCTGCGCTGCTGGAAGATGCGCGCCAGCAGCTCCGGCGACATTTCCCGCTTGCTCGAACCCACGCGGTGGAAATAGCCATGCGGGCTTTTATGCACGAATACGCTCTTGCTGACACGCACCCAGACGACGGGTTTCAGATCGCCCTGGCTGTCGGGGATTTCGAGCAGCCGGGTTTCGATGGGCAAGGGAGGGTCGATGGCGTGGCTGGCGATATTGGCCAACCACAGGTCTACGGTATCCAGGTCTTCGCGGGCGATGCCTTCGACAGTGCGGGTCTTGTCGGCAACGCCAAAGACGATGATGCCGCCACCGGCGTTGGCAAAGGCGGCGAGTTCGTCGGCGACGCTGTCCCGGCCCGGCTGATCGACCTTGTTACCCTTGATCGTAAGACTCTTGAATTCATAGGCCGAGTCTTCGCCGAGACGGACTTGGTAGAGGAGTTCGCGGATGAGGTCGGTGGTGGCTATCATGGGAACGCCTTCCGCCGGGCCGTCCCAAGGGAGGCGTAAGCCCCTCGGGGAGCAGCGAACACAGTGAGCGTGGGGGTCATTTCATTTCCTCATGAGGCTTTTATTTGCCAGCGGATGGCAAACAGGCATTGCCGTTGCGGTGTGATTTCCAGCGCGGCTTCGATGTCGCCAAGCAGGCGGTCTTCTTCGGCGTCGATACGCTTTTTCTCTTCGTGGTAGTCGAGCATGACGCGGTCGCGTTCCTGCTCCAGTTGTTTGATCGCCCGCTTGGCGGCGAGCTTTTCTTGCAGCGAGGAAAGTTGCCGTGCGGCTTTGCGGGCTTCCTTGATTTCCTGGTCGAGTTGCTTGATACGGATGTCGAGGGCGATGCGCCGGTCTTCCGCCCAGGCTTCGAGCTTTTCGGTTTCTTCACTGAAGAAGCGTTCGTTGAGCTGGAGTGCCGCGTCGAGTTTTTGACTTTCCTGTTCCGCCAGCAGCGTTTTGAAGACGGATTCGGCCTGCAACTCGGTGGCGACGTCGAGTACGCGAGCCGGCAGGGTCAGCAGGCGTTCCGCCGAAGAAGGATCGAATATCTGGCCGCCATCGCTTACTGCGGCAATCAGGAGGTGTTCGATGCGCTGCTTGGCGGCGGTCAGCGTCAGCATGTCTACCCGGAGTTCGCCGGACTGCCCGGCAAGACTCTTCAGCCAGGCGTGCTGGCCGCCTTGGTTGTGATTGAGGTCGAATTCGAGTGTGGCGACGGGTAGTTCCGGCAGCGCCTGCCTGGCTTCGGCAATGAGCTGCCCACCCAGGCCTTCGTTGGGGCGCAGGAAACGGGCGTGGCTTTGCTCGGACTCCTGCCAGCGAACGTCGTACCAGTGGCCGTCGTGCCGGACGCGGTGGGCTTCGAAGTGTGCTCCGGGCAGCATCATGCGGGCCAGCAGGAGCAGCTTTTCCTGATAGTCGTTGAGGTGCTGCTCGGTTCTTTCCTTGGTCAGGTTGAGGTGTTTGACGACGTCGACGTCAAGGTTTTCCAGCACCGAGCGTCGGGTTTCCTGGGTGCGTGCTTCGAGTTCGGTCTTGAAACGGGCTTGCAGCAGATCGAACTCGGCATCGATCTGATCGCTGCTTTTGCAGCGCTGGTAAATCTCGTGAATGTGGCGTTCGATATCGACGCCGGATTCGATGCTGCCGAGAATTTCGTCGGAGGCGCCAAAGACGCCTTCGAACAGGCGGAATTTCTCGCTGAGGAGTTCAAAGACCCGTTCGTCGGCCCGGTTGCCCTTGTTGATGAAATTGACCACGACGACATCGTTTTTCTGGCCGTAACGATGGACTCGGCCGATGCGTTGTTCGACCCGCTGCGGATTCCAGGGCAGGTCGTAATTGATCAGCAGCGAGCAGAACTGGAGGTTGATACCTTCGGCGCCGGCTTCGGTACAGATAAGGATTTCAGCCGATTCGCGAAAATGGTCAACGAGGGCGGCTTTCATGTCGGCTGTTTTGGCGCCGGAAATGCGGCCGCTGCCTTCGTGCTGTTGCAGCCAGTTCTGGTAGATGCGCTTGGAATCCAGGTCGGTGTTGCTGCCGTTGAGGATGGCGATCTTGTCGGCGTAGCCGTTGTCGGCGAGCAATTCCTTTAGGCAGGACTGGGTACGGACCGATTCGGTGAAGATGACGGCCTTGCGCTTGCCACCCAGGCGCTCGGCAAAATCGAAGGCCTTGCCGAGCACGCGCAGCAAGGCGTCGGCCTTGGCATCGCGGGCAATGCGTTCGGCGAGGGCGCGGAAGTTCTTCAGTTGCTTCACTTCCGCGGCCAGGGCCGCGGGATCGACGGTGTCTTCTTCATCGACGCCTGCTTCGTCGCTCAGGTCGTCGAGGGCGTCGTAGTCTTCGAGCGCGGTTGCCAGCGGTAGCTGTCTTTCCAGCCGTTCGATCATCGTGCTCAGGGTGCCCTGGATGGCATACGAAGACGAGGCCAGAATCTTGCGAATGACCAGCGTGACCAGATGCCGGGCACCGGGCTTGATCGACAGGATGCTTTCATCCTGCAGGTATTCGGAAACCTGCTTGTAGAGTTCGAGTTCGTCCGGCGAGGGGCGGAAGTCCTCGGTCAACGAGTAGCGGCGGGTGAATTTGATGCCGCCGATTTCCTGTACCTGCCGGCGCAAGGTGCGTTTGCAGACGGTGCGCAGGCGTTCCCGCAGGTTCTCGAATTCGGCGTCTTCAAGCTTGGGGCGGCAATAGCGTGCCTTGAAAGCATCGAGGCTGCCGAAGAAGTGCGGGTCGATGATGGCGATCAGCCCGAACAGCTCCTGAAGGTTGTTCTGCAGCGGCGTCGCCGAAAGCAGCAGCTTGGGACGACCCTTGAGGGCGGCGTCGAGACGGCTTGCGATCCTGGCGCTTTCACCCTTGTAGAAGTTGCGCAACTTGTGGGCTTCGTCGAAAACAACCAGATCCCAGGGAACCGCCGCCAGTTCGTTTTGCTTGCGCGAGGCAAATTCGTAGGAGCAGATCACCACGGCTGGTTCGCCGAAAGCGGTTTCCACCAGAAAGGGATTGCCTGCTCCATTGGCCTGAGCTTCCTTGAAGTTTCGAGCTTCCAGGATTTTTGACGGGAGCGAGAATTTCTCGACCAGTTCCTGGCTCCACTGCTTGCGCAAGGTGGCGGGAACGATGAGCAGCAGGTGGCGTTTGCGCTCGGCCCATTTCTGGGCCAGGACGAGACTGGCTTCGATGGTTTTACCGAGGCCGACTTCGTCGGCCAGGATGACGCCATTAGACAGTGGCGAAGCGAGGGCAAACAAGGCCGCATCCACTTGATGCGGATTCATGTCCACCTTGGCACCGGCGATGGTCTGGGTCAGCGCGTCGTCGGCAGCCCCCTCCAGCGACAGCCAGTGGGCGAGATAGCCGCTCTGATAGCGGGTGTACATCAGCCTTAGTCCTTTTTCTGGTATCCGTTCAGCGGGTTAAATTCGCCGACCTTTTCTCTGCGTTCGAGAAACTCGCTGACGGCCTGACGGACCAACCAGGCCAAGGAAAGCCCGTGTTGATCGGCCATTTCCTGAAGGCGCTGGAGCTGTTCGGGAGGCAGGGAGATGGTGGTGCGGATAGCCTTCATGATTAATCTTTGTGAATCACAGTGCATCATTTTAGTCGGATGAAGCGAACATTGGCGTATTTTGAGAGCGGCCGTTAGTTCGAATCGCCCCGGGTTTAATCGACTCGACTAAGTCTGCTTTCTCTGAGGCATCGGTCAATCCAACAGAAATGAGCGAACGGCTGAAGTGGCCGACCAGCTGTCGCTGAACCTGCATTGGCGGACTGGCCAAGCCCACCACCAACGAGATCCCCCTGCCGCCCTTCCCACACCCACCCCCTCAATCTGCCGCAATCCCCGCAGCGGCCCACCTCTCCTTACCCGCAACTAACCCCTAAACCCTTGTTTCCCTTGACTTCATAAACCTGGCACGCCTGCTGCTATGTCTCCCCTGCAAGCGGAGGCACCTTCTCCGCATGAACTCGACATGCAAGGAGCAGCAGCAATGAACATCATCGGACTCTCGGGCAGCCTGTCGGCGCCCTCCCGCACCCGGGCGCTGGTTGCCGCCGTGCTCGGCGAGATCAGCCGCCAGACCGGCCACGGTGGGCCGCTCATCGACCTGGCCGACATCGCCGCCGACCTGGGCCGCACGCTGGGCAGCTTCGTGCTGCCGCCGGCCATCGAGGCCGCCCACGGGCAGTTGCGCGCGGCCGACCTGATCGTGATCGGGGTGCCGGTTTACAAGGCCTCCTACCCGGGCGCCTTCAAGCACTTTCTCGACCTCCTCGACCCGAAAGTCCTTGAGGGCAAGTCGGCGATCCTGATGGCCACCGGGGGCAGCGACCAGCACGCGCTGATCCTCGAACACCAGCTGCGCGCCCTCACCAGCTACCTGGGCATCTATTCGGCGCCCAAGACGCTGTTCGCCCGCGATACCGATTTTTCCGACTACCGCCTCGCGAGCCCCGCCATTGCCGAGCGGGTGGCTCTGGTCGCCGGGCAGGCCCGCAGGCTGCTGCGCACGCCGGCCGCCCACGGGCTGGCCGAGGCCGCCTGACGCTTTCAATCATCCAAGGAGATCCCCATGAGCAGAAAACTCAAACTCGGCGCCTTCCTGCCCGGCGCTGGCCAGCACATCGCCGCCTAGCGCCACCCGGACGCCCCGGCCGCGGGCGCCCTCGACTTCGAGCATTACAAGCGCCTCGCCCAGACCGCCGAGCGCGGCCTGTTCGACGCCTTCTTTCTGGCCGACGGGCTGGCGGCCAACTTCGGCGGCAACACCGGCACCGGCGTTAGCGAGAAGGCGGTGGGCTTCGAGCCGGTGACGCTGTTCGCGGCCCTGTCGGTGGTCACCAAACATCTGGGCTTTATCGCCACGGCGTCGACCACCTACGAAGAGCCCTACACCCTCGCCCGCAAGTTCGCCTCCCTCGACCACCTGAGCAAGGGCCGCGCGGGCTGGAACCTGGTGACCTCGGCCGGCGATGCCACGGCCCGCAACTTCGGCCTCGACAGGCAGCGCCCGCCGGCCGAACGCTATGAGCGCGCCAACGAGTTCGTCGATACCGTCACCGAGCTGTGGGACAGCTGGGAGGACGAGGCCTTCATCCGCAACAAGGAGAGCGGCCAGTTCTTCGACCCGGACAAGGTGCATGCGCCGCGCCACAAGGGCAAGCATTTCTCGGTGGAAGGCGCCCTCAACGTGGCGCGGCCGCCCCAGGGCTACCCGGTGATCGTGCAGGCCGGCCAGTCCGAGCCCGGCCGCGAGCTCGCCGCCCGCACCGCCGAGGTGGTGTTCACCGCCCACCAGAACCTGGCCGACGCCCAGGCCTTCTACCGCGACGTGAAGGGCCGCCTGGCCCGCTACGGGCGCCACGCGGACGAGATCAAGATCATGCCGGGCGTGTCGGTGTACGTCGCTCCGACCGAAGAAGAGGCCCGCGCCAAGCTGCAGCAGCTCAACAGCCTGATCCACCCCGACGCGGGCCTCACGCTGCTGGGCGGGCTTTCCGGCGAGGTGGACCTGTCCCGCTACCCGCTGGACGGCCCCTTCCCCGAGCTGCCGAAGAGCGAAGGCTTCGTCAGCCGGCCGCAGATGATGGCGGACATCGCCCGCCAGCACGGCTTCAGCATCCGCCAGCTGTATGAGTGGGTGGCCACCGCACGGGACCACTGGACCGTCATCGGCACCCCGACCCAGGTGGCCGACCAGCTGCAGGCGTGGTTCGACAACGAGGCCGCCGACGGCTTCAACGTGCTGCCGCCGGTGCTGCCCGGCAGCCTCGACGATTTTGTCGAGCTGGTGATCCCCGAGCTGCAGCGCCGCGGCATCTTCCGCACCGAGTACGAGGGCAGCACGCTGCGCGAAAACCTCGGCCTGGCGCGCCCCGAGAACCAGTTCGCCGCCCGCCGCGACGCTGCCCGGGCCGCCTGAGCGCAAGGACACCCATGAAATACCGCAAACTCGGCAACACCGACCTCGACGTGAGCCTCATCGCCCTGGGCACCATGACCTGGGGCGAGCAGAACAGCGAGGCCGACGCCCACGCCCAGCTCGACTACGCCGTGGCCCACGGAATCAACCTGATCGACACCGCCGAGATGTACCCGGTGCCGCCCCGCCCCGAAACCCAGGGCGCCACCGAGCGCTACATCGGCAGCTGGCTGGCCCGGCCGGGCAACCGCGAGCGGGTGCTGATCGCCACCAAGGCCGCGGGGCCGTCGCACAAGCTCGTCCAGGCCCGCCACCTGCGCGGCGGCAACACCCGCCACGACCGCGCCAACCTGGAAGCCGCCCTGCACGACAGCCTGCGCCGCCTGGGCACCGACGTGATCGACCTGTACCAGCTCCACTGGCCCGACCGCAGCACCAACCACTTCGGCGAGCTGGGCTACCGCCACGTGCCCGACGAGGACAGCGTGCCCATCCTCGAAACCCTCACCGTGCTGGATGGCTTCGTGCGGGCCGGCAAGGTGCGCCACATCGGCCTCTCCAACGAGACGCCGTGGGGCATCACGCGCTTTCTGCAGCACGCCGAAACGGCGGGCCTGGCGCGGGTGGTCAGCGTGCAGAACCCCTACAACCTGCTCAACCGCACGTTCGAGATCGGCAACGCCGAGATCGCCATCCGCGAGCAGGTGGGCCTGCTGGCCTATTCGCCCCTCGCCTTCGGCGCGCTGAGCGGCAAATACCTGGGCGGCGCCAACCCGCCGGGCGCCCGCCTGACCCTGTGGGACCGCTTCAGCCGCTACAAGGGCGCCGGGCCGGAGGCCGCCATCGCCGCCTACGTGGAGGTGGCCCGCAAGTACGGCCTGGCCCCGGCCCAGCTGGCGCTGGCCTACGTCAACGCGCAGCCCTTCGTGACGAGCAACCTGATCGGCGCCACCAGCCTGGAGCAGCTCGCCACGAACATCGCCAGCGTCGACATCCGCCTGCCCCGGGAGGCCATCGACGAGATCGAGGCGATCCACGCCCGGGCGCCCAACCTCTGCCCTTAGGGCGGTCCGTCGGCCCCGGCGGAAGCCCGCTGCGGCGGGCTTTTCCCCAGGCCCGGCGGTCAGGACGTTCAGATATTCACCGGCCTGCAATGCTTTGCACGGCGCGGCTGCAGAGCAGCGCAGAAATCCTTGGTTCAGGTTGGTAAGGGGCAGGGCTAAAGTCGGGGCCTTCCCAGTTTTCTGCACCGCATCATGCCAACCACAGCACCCTCCAGACCGGCCATCGAACTGCGCGGCGTCTCGCGCCGCTTCACCGACCCCGGCGGCCACGTGGTGGGCCTGCGCCCCACCAGCCTGGTCGTGCCCGAGGGCGAGATCCACGGAATCATCGGCTTCTCGGGCGCCGGCAAATCCACCCTGCTGCGCCTCGTCAATCTGCTCGAACGCCCCGACGCGGGCGAGGTGATCGTCCACGGCGAGAACCTCACCCGCCTCCCGCCGGCCGGCCTGCGCCGGGCGCGCCACCGCATCGGGATGATCTTCCAGCACTTCAACCTGCTGCATAACCAGACGGTTGCCGACAACGTGGCCCTGCCGATGCGCATCGCCGGCGCCGACCCGGCGCGCATCCGCGAGCGGGTGGCGGCCTGCCTGGATTTCGTGGGGCTGGCGGCCAAGGCCGATGTCTATCCGGGGCGCCTCTCCGGCGGCCAGAAGCAGCGCGTCGCCATCGCCCGCGCGCTGGCCCCGGAGCCCCACGTGCTGCTGGCCGACGAGCCCACCTCGGCCCTCGACCCGCGCACCACGCTGGACCTGCTGGAGGTGCTGGCCGACGCGAACCGCCGCTTCGGCGTGACGATCCTGCTGGTCAGCCACGAGATGGAGGTGATCCGCCGCCTGTGCCAGCGGGTATCGGTGATGGAAGCCGGGCAGATCGTCGAGCAGCTCGACATCGCCGGCGGCCGGATCCCGCAAGGCTCGCGCCTGGCCGGCTGGCTGGCCGACTACGGCAGCGTCGGCCCGGCGGCCAGCCCCTCACCGGTCGGCGCGCCGGCCGGCGTGCCCCATCACCACTTCGCCCTGGAGGCCGCCCATGCTTGAAACCCTGACCGAACTGCAGCCGGAGATCCTCAAGGCCACCGGCGAGACCCTGCTGATGCTGGCCATCTGCCTGACGGCCGCGGTGGTGCTGGGCGGCGCCCTCGGGGTGCTGGTCTTCCTCACCAGCCCGGGGCAGTCGCTGGGCCGCTTCCGGGGCTTCAACCTGGCGGCCAACGGGCTGATCAACGTGGTGCGCTCCTTCCCCTTCATCATCCTGCTGGTGGCGATCTCGCCCTTCACGCGGGTGATCGCAGGCACCTCCATCGGGCCGCTGGCGGCCAGCGTGCCCCTGTCGATCGCGGCGATCTTCTACTTCGCCCGCCTCATCGAGCAGACCCTGCGCGACGTGCCCCGCGGCGTCATCGAGGCCGCCGAGGCGATGGGCGCCTCGCCGCTGCAGATCGTCCGCCGCGTGCTGCTCGTCGAAGCCCGCTCCGGGCTGGTGCTGGCCGTCACCGTGCTGGCGGTGAGCTTCCTGTCGTATTCGGCGGTGGCCGGCGTGGTGGGCGGCGGCGGCATCGGCGACCTGGCGATCCGCTATGGCTACTACCGTTTCCAGACCGACGTGATGGTGATCACCATCGTGCTGCTGATCATCCTCGTGCAGACCATCCAGCTCCTCGGCCAGCACCTCGCCCGCCGCGTGGACAAACGCTGACCCCGATTCCGCCTTTCCCCCTATCGACCTTTCAAGGAGTCCTCCCATGCAACTCACCCGCCGCCATGTTGTTTCCGGCATCCTCCGCGCCACAGTCGTCATCGGCTTCGGCGTCGCCCTCGGCCTCGGCAGCGCCCACGCCGACGACAAGAAGACCCTGACCCTCGGCGCCACCGCCGGCTCCAACTTCGACCAGCTCAAGCTCGGCATCAAGCCGGTGCTCGAGAAGAAGGGCTACACCGTGAAGCTGGTCGAGTTCAACGACTACGTGCAGCCCAACCTCGCGCTGGCCCAGGGCTCGCTGGACGCCAACCTGTTCCAGCACGTGATCTACCTGCGGAAGTTCTCGGCCGACAAGGGCCTCAACCTGGTGGATGTCACCAAGGCCCCCATCGCGCCCCTCGGGCTGTACTCCAGGAAGCGCAAGAGCCTGGCCGACCTGAAGGACGGCGACCGCATCACCCTGCCCAACGACCCCAGCAACCTGGCCCGGGCGCTGGTCTTCCTGGAGCAGAACAGGCTCATCAAGGTGAAGGCCGGCGTCGACCCGCTGAAGGTCACCGAGAAGGACGTGGCCGAAAACCCGCGCAAGCTGGTGCTCACGCCCATCGAGGCGGCCCAGCTGCCACGCACCCTGGACGACGCCGAGTTCGCCCTCATCAACGGCAACTTCGCCATCTCGTCGGGCCTCAAGCTGACCGAGGCGGTGGCCCTCGAGAAGACACCGGACCACTACCTCAACGTGGTCGCCGTGAAGGCCGAGGACAAGGACAAGCCGTGGACCCGCGACATCGTGGCCGCTTTCCGCACGCCCGAATATCGCGCCGCCCTGGACAAGCACTTCGCCGGCTACGCCCGCCCGGCCTACCTGCAATAAGCACGACGGCCGGGCCCGCACGGCCCGGCCGGCAAGGAACCGCCATGACCACGCCACACCGCCCCTACTGGGACGCCGCCCTCGAGACCCAGCCCCGCGCCGACTGGGACGCCCTCAAGCTGCAACTGCTGCAGAAGCACCTCGCCCACGCCTACGCCAACTCGCCCTACTACCGGGCCAGCTTCGACGCGGCCGGCGTGCATCCCGACAGCGTGCGCTGCCTCGACGACATCCGCCGCTTCCCGTTCATCACCAAGCAGACCCTGCGCGAACGCCAGCAGGCCGTCGAGCCCTTCGGCGATCTGGTCGCGGTGCCCGAGCGGGACATCGTCTACATCTCGGCCTCCAGCGGCTCCACCGGCGTGCCCACCGCGTCACCCTTCAGCGCCACCGACTTCGACGACTGGATCGACTACGAGGCGCGCCAGTTCTGGTCGTCCGGCCTGCGCCCGGAGGACCGCTACGCCCACTCGCTCAACTTCTCGCTGTTCGTCGGCGGGCCCTGCGTGCTGGGCGCCCAGAAGCTCGGCGCGCTGTCGATCCACGCCGGCACGGTGCCGTCCGAGCGGCTGCTGGCGATCCTGCGGCAGTTTCAGGTGACGGCGATCTGGACGACGCCGTCCTACGCCTGGTACCTGGGCGAGACGGCCCTCAAGGAAGGCATCGACCCGCGCCGCGACCTGGCGGTGAAGCGCATCTTCGTGGCCGGCGAGCCCGGCGGCTCGATCCCCGAGACCCGCCAGCGCATCGAGGCTCTGTGGGGCGCTTCGGTGTATGACTACTACGGCCTGTCGGACATCTTCGGCTCCTGCGCCGGCATGTGCGAGGAGAAGGACGGCCTGCACTGGGCCGAGGACCACATCCTCGTCGAAGTGCTCCACCCCGGCACCAACGAGCCGGTGGAAGAAGGCGCCCGGGGCGAGCTGGTGCTCACCACCCTCAAGAAGACCGCCCGCCCGATGATCCGCTTCCGCACCGGCGACATCGTCTCGTTCACCTCGGAGCCCTGCGGCTGCGGACGCACCTCGATCCGCCTGCAGGGCGTGCACGGCCGGCTCGACGACATGCTCATCATCAAGGGCGTCAACCTCTTCCCCAGCGACGTCGAGGCGATCGCCCGCCGCGACCATGACTTCTCCGGCGAATACCGGCTGATCGTCGAGCGCGAGAACCACCTCGACCGCCTCACCGTCGAGGTCGAGCGCGCCGCCGCCAGCCCCCACGGCGACGCCGAGCTGGCCGGGCGCTTCGCCCACCACCTGAAGGCGGTGACCGGCGTCAGCGCCGCGGTGACCATCCTGCCCCCCGACACCCTGCCCCGCGCCACGCACAAGGCCAAGCGCGTCGAAGACCGCCGCACCGGCGTGTGGGCCTGACGCCCTCGACGGCCCCGCCCCGGGCCGCGGGCACGGGGCGGCGGCGTTCAGCTCCCCGCCTCGTCGTTCCCCAGCTTCTCCGACAGAAACTCGATCAGCAGCCGCACCGCGTGGGGCATGTAGCGGTTGCTGGGGAGCACCGCGTAGATGCCCAGCGGCGGCGGGGCGAAGGCGTCGAGCAGGGTCTCCAGCCGGCCCGCCGCGAGGTAGTCGGCGGCGATGAAGTCGGGCTGCACCGTGATGCCCATGCCCTGGGCGGCGGCCTCGGCCAGCACGTCGCCGTTGTTGGCCTGCAGCCGGAAGGCCAGCGGGAAGCTCTCGAGGCGCCCCTCCACCACGAAGACCCACGGGCGGCCGCTGCCGTGGGGGGCATAGCCGATGCAGGCGTGCCGCATGAGGTCCGACGGGTGCCGCGGGCGGCCCCGGCGCGCCAGGTAGTCGGGTGAGGCGAGCGCCAGCAGGCGGCTGGTGCCCAGCTTGCGCACGATGTCGCCGGGCTCGAGGCGGCCGGTGATGCGCACCGACAGGTCGACGCCCTCTTCGATGAGGTTGATCCGCCGGTCGGTGAAGTCCATCGCCAGCTGGATCTCGGGGTAGGTCTGGGAGAAGGCCAGCATCAGCGGCGCCAGCCGCTTGAGGCCGTAGCTGAGCGGCAGGCTCACCCGCAGCTTGCCCCGCGGGGTGACCCGCTCCTCCATCAGCTCGGCCTCGGCCTCGTCGACCAGGTCGAGGATCGCCCGGCATTTTTCGAGATAGGCGGTACCGGCCGAAGTGAGGGTGAGGCTGCGCGTGCTGCGCACCATCAGCTTGACGCCCAGGTGCTCCTCCAGCGCGGCGATCTGCCGGGTGACCACCGAGCGCACGGTGCCGAGCTGGTTGGCCACTGCGGCGAAGCTGCCCAGCTCCGCCACCCGGAGGAAGGTGCGCATTGCGTCGAGTTGGTTCATTGTTGCCCATCCGGAAACAGTTCGTTCCTGATTGTCGTCTATTTTGCGACGCCGAGGATCGCTAAAGTGTGTCCATCGCCGATGCCCGCAGCGCATCGCAGCCCAACGGAGAACCGACATGAAGCGCTTTGCCCTCGTCCTCGCCCTCGGCGCCGCCCTCGCCCCGGCGGCCCAGGCCATCGAATACAACCAGGTCCAGGCCGACAAGAGCCGCATCGGCTTCGGCTACAAGCAGATGGGCGTGGCGATGGACGGCAGGTTCAAGAAGTTCGCCAGCCAGCTCAGCTTCGACCCGGCCCAGCCGGCCAACGCCAAGGCCACCATCGACGTGGACCTGGCCAGCGTCGACACCGGCACCAGCGAGGCCAACGCCGAGGTGGCGGGCAAGCCGTGGTTCAACACCAAGGCCTTCCCGACGGCGCGCTTTGCCTCGACCGGCGTCAAGAGCCTGGGCGGCAACCGCTACGAAGTGGCCGGCACCCTGACCATCAAGGGCAAGACCCAGAACGTGGTCGTCCCGGCCACCTTCACACCCCAGGGCAACGCCGGCGTGTTCGACGGCAGCCTGACCATCCGCCGCGGTGACTTCTCGATCGGCGAAGGGCCGTGGGCCGCCTTCGACATCGTCGCCAACGACATCCAGATCAAGTTCCATATCGCCGCTTCCGGCAAATAAATCAGCAACCCCCTACAGGAGTCATCATGAAAAAGATCAACCAGCTCATCGCAGCCCTCGCCATCTCCGCCGCTGCCGTGCCCGCCTTCGCCGCGCCGGAAACCTACAACGTGGACAGCACCCACACCTTCGCGCGCTTCTCGTACAGCCACTTCGGCATGTCCACCCAGCTGTCCAAGTTCAACAAGACCACCGGCACCGTGACCCTCGACAAGGCCGCCAAGACCGGCGCCGTGGATGTGGTGATCGACATGAAGTCGGTGGATACCGGCTATGACACCTTCAACGAGCACATCCAGGGCGAGGATTTCCTGGATACCGCCAAGTACCCGACCGCCACCTTCAAGTCCACCAAGGTGGTCTTCAAGGGCGACAAGCCGGTGTCGATCAATGGCGACCTGACCATCAAGGGCGTCACCAAGCCGGTGACCCTCAAGGTGAACCACTACGTGGCGATGCCGCACCCGATGCTCAAGAAGGACGCCATCGGCGCCGACGCCAGCGTGGTCGTCAAGCGCACCGACTTCAACGCCGGCAAGTACGCCCCCCACGTGGGCGACGACGTGACCATCACCATCTCCCTCGAAGCGATCAAGGGCTGATGACCCACCGGCGCTGCCACCCGCAGTTTCCACCCGCAGGCGGCAGCGCCCGGCAACACCGAAAGGAGATTCCATGTTCGAACTGAGACCCGCCGCCGAGCGCGGCATCGCAAACTTCGGCTGGCTCGATTCGCGTCACACCTTCTCCTTCGGCCACTACCACGACCCGCGGCAGGTCGGCTTCTCCGACCTGCTGGTGATCAACGACGACCGCGTGGCTCCCGGCCAGGGCTTCGGCACCCACCCGCACCGGGACATGGAGATCTTCTCGTATGTGCTCGACGGCGCCCTCGCCCACCAGGACTCGATGGGCACCGGCTCGGTGATCCGCCCCGGCGACGTGCAGATGATGAGCGCCGGCAGCGGCATCCGCCACAGCGAGTTCAACGCCTCCACCAGCGCGCCGGTGCACTTCCTGCAGATCTGGATCGTGCCCGACCGCCAGGGCGTCGAACCCCGCTACCAGCAGCGTCATTTCGGCGCCGACGAGAAGCGCGGCCGCCTGCGCCTGATCATCTCGCCGGATGGCACCGACGGCTCGCTGGGCGTGTATCAGGACGCCCGCGTGTACGCCGGCCTGTTCGACGGCCCCGAGGCGCACACCCTCGCGCTGCCCCCCGGCCGCCACGCCTACGTGCACCTCGCCCGCGGCGCCCTGGTCGTCAATGGCCACCCGATGCAGGCCGGCGACGGTGCCCGCCTGCGCGACGCCGACACAATCGAACTCAGCCACGGCGCCAACGCCGAAGTGCTGGTCTTCGACCTCCGCCCCAACGAACTGCCCGATTTCTGACCCACGAGAAAAAGCCCATGAAGATCCTGCAGATCAACAGCAGCGCCCGCTCCGCCGGCGCCAATTCCACCCGCCTGGCCGACGCCATCACCACCCGCCTGAAGGCCGCCAACCCCGGCGCCGTGGTCGAGCTGCGCGACCTGGCCGCCCACCCGCACCCGGTGCTCGACGAAGCCGCCCTCGGCGCGCTGTTCACCCCCGCCGAGCAGCGCAGCCCCGAGCAGGCCGCCCGCGTCGCCCTCGACGACGCGCTGATCGCCCAGCTGCAGTCCGCCGACGCGATCGTGCTGGGCGTGCCGATGTACAACTTCGGTGTGCCGGTGCAGCTCAAGACCTGGATCGACGCCATCGCCCGGGCCGGCGTCACCTTCCGCTATACCGAGAACGGCCCCGAGGGCCTCGTCAAGGGCAAGAAGGTGTATGTGGCCCTGGCCCGCGGCGGCGTCTACCGCGACACCCCGGCCGACTCCCAGGTGCCCTACCTCAAGGGCGTGCTGGGCTTCCTGGGCATGACCGACGTGGAATTCATCTACGCCGAGGGCCTGGCGATGGGCCCCGAGGCCGCCGACAAGGCCTTTGCCGAAGCCGAAGCCGCGATCGCCGCGCTGGCCTGACCGGCCGGCAGCCCCGGGCAGCGGCTTGACGGCCGCCCGGGGTGAAGACCTTGCAGCACGACGGGCCGCCTGCGCGGCCCGTCGGCGTTTACAGGCGGCGGCGTCGCGCCTCGTCAGCCAAACAGCTTGTTGGCCGTCTCCGCGATCAGCCGGCCCTGGTGGCGAGCGCCGTCCAGCTCGATGGCGCTCGGCTGGCGCTGGCCCTGGCCGCCGGCGATGGTCGTCGCCCCGTAGGGGCTGCCGCCGACGATCTCGTCGATGCTCATCTGCCCCTGGAAGCTGTAGGGCAGCCCGACGATGACCATCCCGAAATGCAGCAGGTTGGTGATCACCGAGAACAGGGTCACCTCCTGGCCGCCGTGCTGGGTGGCGGTGGAGGTGAAGGCGCCGCCGACCTTGCCGTTGAGCGCGCCACGCGCCCACAGCCCGCCCGCCTGGTCGAGGAAGCTGGCCATCTGCGAAGGCAGGCGGCCGAAGCGGGTCGGGCAGCCCACGATGATCGCATCGTAGTGCTCCAGGTCGGCCACGGCGGCCACCGGCGCCGCCTGGTCCAGCTTGAAGTGGGCCGGCCCGGCGATGGCCTCGGGCACCGTTTCCGGCACCCGCTTCACATCGACGCTGGCGCCGGTGGAGCGGGCCCCCTCCGCCACGGCGGCGGCCATGGTCTCGATGTGACCGTAGGTGGAGTAATACAGCACGAGGACTTTGGACATGGGGCGTCTCCTGGAAGGTTGAAACCGCGGCATCGCCCACCCGTCTCCCCTGGCGGGCACCCGGGTGGCCCTCGTCTGATAGTAGCCGCTGCTTTCCAGAGGTAAAGGACGCAGCCGGCGGGGACGGCCCCCGCCCCGCTCAGAAAGGCCGCCCGCCGGCCAGGCTGACACGCTTCAGCAGCCGGCGCTCCGACGGGTCGAAGGCGCGCCGCGAATGCAGGGTGGTCTGGTTGTCCCAGTACACGATGTCGCCCACCTCCCAGTCGTGCTCGTAGCGGTACTCGGGGCGCGCGAGGTGGGCGCGCAGGCGCTCGACGAGGCGCGCGCCGCGTTCGTCGGGATAGCCCACCACCTCGACCTCGGTCTTGTCGCTCAGGAACAGGCTGCGCCGCCCGCTCTCCGGGTGGGTGCGCACCAGCGGATGCGGAAAGCCCTGGCCGATGCGCGGCTGGTCGGCATAGCGGTAGAGCGGCCGCGGGCTGCCGTCGAAGGGGCGCAGGAAGGGGTTGTAGGTGATGAGCTGGAGCTGGTCGATCTCGCTGCGGGTCTCCGCATCGAGGTCCGCGTAGGCCTGCACGGTGTTGTACCAGCTGGTCTGGCCGCCGCTCTTGGGGATCTCGATGGCGTAAAGCAGCGAGCCGCTGGAGGGCTGGGGCGTCCATTGGTGATCCACGTGGGCGGTCAGCTCGCCGTGGCCGGTGTAGTCGCCCTGGCCCACCGCGTTGGAGACCGGCACCACGTCCGGCGGCAGGCCGGTGGCGGCCTGGCTGGCCAGCACCGGCACCTCGGCCGGCGGACGGAAGATGCCGCCGAAGTAGCTCGCGAAGCGCAGGAAAGCCTCGTCCTCGAGCTGCTGGCCCTTGAAGATCAGGATCAGGTGGTCGTGCAAGGCGCGCTTCAGGGCCAGTACCAGCTCGCCGGAGAGGGGTCGGGCGGCATCGAGGCCGGTCACCACGGCGCCGAGGGCCCCGCCGGTCGGGGTGATGGTCACGTCGGCGAGGGTCTGGGGCTGGGTCGCGACCCAGGTCGGAGCGGCGGCGAGCGCGCGGAACAATTGGGAAACATCGGTCATGGCAAGTCCTCGGGTTGAATTGAAATGAGCGCCGGAGTGGCGGCTGAGCCAATACAGCAGCAAGCGTGCCAGCCTCGAAAAATCCTTTTTATTCAACGGATTCCGCAAATTACCGGCGCGCTCGCGCGGCCCCGCTGTGCAAAACCCCGCGCCCCCCCGCGCAGGCTGCCGGAAATCACACAGAAGAAAATCGGATATCCAATTCAGGAAAATATGGTTCGCCCGCGCAATGCCGTCCGGTAAAGTGAGCCCATCGAGAGGCACTTCGGCCTTTCATCCAGCCAATAAGGAATCCGCCATGTCCATCAAATCGATCAATGTCCGCAACCAATTCCGCGGCACCATTTCGGAAATCATCGAAGGCCCGGTGCTTTCAGAAATCGACGTCGCCACGCCGTCCGGCATCGTCACCTCGGTAATTACCACCCGCTCGGTGAAGGATCTCGAGCTGGCGGTGGGCAGCGAGGTGATCGCCTTCGTCAAATCCACCGAAGTATCGCTGGCCAAGCTGTAAATAGAAGGATCCACCATGACGCAGCCCGCCGTACTCACCTTATCGGAGGAGGAAAACCTGCGCCCGGACATCCGGGCCAAGGCGCTGCTCTTTGCCGATCCGGCTTCGCTGCAATTGCTGCAGCAGGCCCGACGCATCGCCGCCAGCCATGCTCCGGTATTGATCCAGGGGGAAACCGGCACCGGCAAGGAATTGCTCGCCCGCCACCTCCACACCGAATCCGGGCGCAAGGGGCCCTTCGTCGCGGTCAATGGCGCGGCGATCACCGAAAGCCTGGCCGAGGCCGAATTCTTCGGCTTCGAGGCCGGCGCCTTCACCGGTGCCACCGGTCGCCGGGAGGGCTGGTTCGAGGCCGCCCAGGGCGGCACGCTGTTCCTCGACGAGATCGGCGACCTGCCCCTCGGCCTGCAGGTCAAGCTGCTGCGCGTGCTGCAGGAAGGCGAGATCGTGCGGGTCGGCGGGCGCCGGCCCATCCCCATCGACGTGCGGATCGTCACCGCCACCCAAGTCGACCTGGCCGGCGCCATTGCCGACGGGCGTTTCCGGCAGGATCTGTTCTACCGCCTGAACATTCTCGGGCTGCGCATTCCGCCGCTGCGCGAGCGGCCCGGCGACATCCTGCCGCTGGCCCGGCATTTTCTGGAGCGGCACGCCCTCAGCCACGGCCTCGACGTGCCGGTGCTGACGCCGGCCACCGCCAGGCTGCTGGTCGGCCACCGCTGGCCGGGCAATATCCGCGAACTCGAAAACACCCTGCTCCGCGCCGCGCTCCATGCCGAAGGCGGTGTGATCGAGGCAGACCAGCTGCAATTGCACGCCGAAACGGGCAGCCCCCGGGCAAGCGCCGCCACGCCCTCTGCCAATGACCCGGACAGCCTGTGGGAGAATATCGAAACTTCCCTCCGACAATTGCTCGAACACGCGCCGGACGACCTGTGGGCGCGCTGGGAGCAATTGCTGCTCGAAAGCACCCTCACCCGCCACCGCTACAACCAGGTGCATAGCGCCAGCCGTCTCGGCATCAGCCGGCACGCGCTGCGAACCCTCATGAAACGCCATCGACTGCTGCCCGACAATTCCCGCGGCGAAGCGCGCATTTCGGCGTAAGGGCGTTTCATTCAAATAGCCGACGCTTCCCCGGCGAGAGCATCGGCCCTTCTCTGCTTCCCATTCCAGAATCGGCTCCGCTTCACACAGGAACGGCAGGCCCCGCGGCCTGCCGTTGTTCATTTGCTAGGCGGCGACGTTCAATTCGGCCGTGGCGCCATTGGTGCCATTGGCGGCCTCCGCATTGCGCGGCGTGACGCTCAGGCTGCGGCTGAGTTCGCCGTCGACGCTCACCGGCACGTCGCCATCGACGGTCACCCGGCGCATCACCCGGTGGGCGTCGCCGTAGTCGTTGATCGCATAGTGCTGGGTCGCGCGGTTGTCCCAGATTGCCACGTCGCCAGCCTGCCAGCGCCAGCGCACGGTGTTCTCGAGGCGGATCACGTGGTTCTGCAGCACGCTGAAGAGCTGGGCCGAATCGCTGGCGTTCAGGCCCTCGAAGCGCTTGATGAAATGGCCCAGCAGCAGGTTACGCTCGCCGGTTTCGGGGTGTACATGCACCACCGGGTGCCGCGTCTCGTACACCGTGCGCCGGAAGACCTCGCGATAACCGCTGCGCTGATGTTCGTCCGGGTCCTGGTAGAAGGCCGCGTAGTCGTAATCATTGGTGTGAATCGCCCACAATTTGTCGGCCAATACCTTGAGATTCGGCGGCAGGTCGGCGTAGGCCGTGGCGGTATTGGCCCACACGGTGTCGCCACCGGCCTCTGGGACGATGATGGCGCGCAGGATTGAGGCCTTCGGATAGGCCACATCGAAAGTCACGTCGGTGTGCCAGCTATTGGCGCGGCCGCCGCGGTGGGAATCGAGTTCAAGGATGAACCGGCTGTCGGCGGCCACCGGCACCGTCGGATGGGCCACCCCGTCACCAAACAGGCTGGCGAGCGCTTCCTGGCTGGCATTGTCGAGGTGATCCTGGCCGCGGAAGAAGATCACCTTGTACTTTCTCCACGCCTCGCGGATCGCCTCGGCGACCTCGTGGGGAAGATCGGCCGACAGCTTGACGCCGCAGATTTCCGCACCGATACGGCCGGCGACGGGAACGATTTGAATCTGGCTCATTGGATTCTCCTGAAAGATTGAAAGGGGGATTTCCCTCGCCCAACGCTTCAGCAGAAACCGTGCCCGCTTTTAAAACCAAGGCTGGGCACTGTTTCAAAAGAGAAATTCGACCAATATCGATTCCCGTCCAGGACACCCTGTCGCAATCCGGACAGCCCCGCCCGCAGCCTGCCGCATCGGCGACAGCGAGATTCTGGAAAAGAATCCAATGAGCACCCCATCCGGCGCCCTGCCTTATCCAAATAAATGGATTGCTTTGGGGCACCTCGAATAACCCGAGGTTTTCAGTAAATCCCGCCGCGCAACGATGATCGCGACCGAATCTGGTTCAATTCCTTCGGCAACTCACCGCCTTCTTCGGCGGTGCCGTCCCGTTTTTGCCTCGAATCGCCTCGGGCTGCGGCGATTCGGCCCATTTCGGGCGTCAGAAGGCCTTGATTCCGGCTTTCTGGAAATAAACCAGCCGCTTCAGGTTGTAGCAGGCCGCCATCATCGTCAGCGCAAAGTTCGCCCGCGCCTGGCCGATGGTGCGAAGCAGCTTGCCGCCCATCTGGTCGATGGCCCCGAACACGTGCTCGACCCGCGCGCGTCTTGGCGATGCGCTGGTTGCGCCGCTGCTGGCAGTCAGACAGCGGCTTGTTGCGATGGCCCTTGCGCTGGATCTGGTTGCGAAAGCCGTTTTCCTTCAGCCAGGCTTCCCGCTCCGCCGACGGATAGCCCCGGTCGGCATAGACGTCCCGGCTGGTGTTGACCGTGTCGAACACGTTGTCGAAGTGCTGGCTGTCGTGGGTGCTCGCCGTGTCGGTCTCGATCTTGCGGATGATCTTGTACTTCGCGTCGACGTTGATGGAGAGCTTGTAGCCGAAGTGGCTCTTCCCGTGCTTCTTGGTCCAGGTGGCGTCCAGGTCCTTCTGGCGCCGCTTGGCGGGCTTCCAGCCGGCCGGCATTGCGCCTTGCTCGATGAGCGCCTTCTCGCCCCGACTGGTGTGCTGCTTGGGCGCCGGCACCAGGGTCGCGTCGATGATCTGCCCGCCCCGGGCGATGAAGCCCTTCTTGAGCAGCTGCGCCGAGACGCCGTCGAACAGCGCCTTCGCGCCCGCTTCGCCGATGCGGTTCTCGAAGGTCCAGACCGTGGTGCGATCAGGAATGTTCGTCGCGTTCGCCAGCCCGCAGAAGCGCTTGTAGCTCATGCGGTCGAGCAGTTGATACTCCATCTGCTCGTCCGACAGGTTGTACAGCCGCTTCAGGACCAGGATGCGCACCATCGTTTCGGTTGGATACGGCGGGCGGCCACCCTGAGGGCTGACCGGCCGGGGCGCGATGCGATCCACCTCGGCTGCCAGTGTCGCGAAGTCGATGTACGACTCGATCTCGGCGAGCGGGTCGCCCAGGGTGTCGATCTTCTTGCGGTGGTGTTCGTCGGCGAACAGGTCGGTCTTGATGGCGCTGCGCGGTTTCATCGGAGTCGGCTCGGGGCGGATTCAGAACGGTGTAAGTTTACCAAGGGTGGGCGAGTCGAGGTTTTTCGAGGTGCCCTTTGATCAAATTCCAATTGTGCGGCGCACGACAATTTGTGCGGTGCAACTGTGCAAAACCCGACAGCGCCCCACTGGAAACGCCCATTTACCCCCTATTTCCCGCCAAATCGAGCTGGCACGCGACGTGCTATTAAAAAACGGCCACCCGCAATTCCGGACTCAAACCCAGGAATTGGCGCAGATAAAACGGCTCACGCCAGCCATTACCCCAAGGGAAAATAAAATGAATACCCCGCATCGCCAGCGCCTTCTTGCAGCGCTGATCTTCTCCGCCTTCGGCGCGCCGGCAATTGCCGCCCCCAGCACCGCCGAACTCGAAAAACAGCTCAAGGCCCTGCAGGAGTCCGTGCGCAGCCTGCAAAGCCAGCTGCAGGCCGTCAAGGAGGCCCAGCCCGCCACCGCCCCGAGCACTGTCGCCGCCGCCCCCGACGAGAACGTGGCGAGCAAGGACGACATCAACGGCCTGCAGGCCGACCTGGAGAACTTCAAATACCAGGTACAGCGCGACCGGGATACCCGCACCGCCCTGTCGGCCCGCGCCCTCAACGTGAGCGGGGTGATCCAGGCCCGCTACGGCGCCACCGACACCGCGGTCAACACCAACGGCAACAGCGCCAACGCCGTCAAGGGCCGCAACAACTCCTTCGACCTGGGCGCCGTGCTGATCGGCTTCAACGGCAACCTTTACAAGGACTACGAGGACGGCCGCAACCTCGACTACACCCTGCGCTTCGGCACCTCGCCCCAGCAGGGCACCAACAACAGCTTCCTCAACCTGATCGACGCCAACCTCACCTACAACATCCTGCCGACCATCAGCGCCGACACCGGCCGGCTGTCGGTCACCTTCGGCCAGCAGCTCTTGCCCTTTGGCCAGGAGGTGCAGGCCACTGAAGACCTCAAGCCGACGATCAACAACGCGCTGTTCACCTCGCTCGGCAACCTCGACCTGGCCCGCCGCCAGGTGGGCCTGATCTTCCGCGGCGACGCCTTCCCGGTGGTGGATTACGGCTACAACTACCGCGCACCCATCCTCACCTACGCCTTCGGCCTGGTGAATGGCAACGGCCCCAACAAGTCGGACGACAACAACAACAAGGATCTGGTGGGCCGCGTCGCCCTCACCCTGCCGGCCGACTACAACTCGTGGCTGCGCCAGCTGAGCGTCGGCGCCTCGATCTACCGGGGCAAGCAGAACGTCTTCGTGAACAGCGGCGCCGACCTGGTGGACAAGGGCAAGAAGGACCGCTACGGCTTCGACGTGGCCTACAACCACCACCCCTTCGGCGTGACCTACGAATACACCGACGGCCGCGACGAATACGCCACCGGCACCAAGGCCACCTACAGCGTGGCCGAACGCCGCAGCCGCGCCCACACCGGCACCTTCTTCTACAACATCGGCGAACAGTTCGTGAAGGGCTACCGCGCCCAGGGCCGCTACGACGACTGGTGGCCGAAGTCCTACCAGCCCTTCTACCGCTACGACCGCTTCGACCCCAACACCGACGCGCCCCGCGACGCCGTGAAGGTGCACACCGTGGGCCTCAACGTGTTCTTCGCCGAGACCAGCAAGTTCCAGCTGAACCTCAACCGCACGACCTTCGAAGCCACCGACAAGACCACCAACGACCTGCTGGCCCAGTTCCAGTTCGGCTTCTGACCCCCAACACAAGGAATCGCCAAAATGACTTCACGCACCCGCCTTATCACCCGCCGCCTGATCCTCGCCGGCCTCGCCGCCTCGGTGCTGGCCCCGATCGCCGCCCTCGCCGCCGATGCCCCCAAGGTGATCCGCATCGGCCTGCCGCTGGTCGGCACCGGCAACCGCCCGGTGGGCGGCAGCTGGAACTTCGCCACCGTGCAGATCAAGGGCTCCCTCGAACAGGAGTTCAAGGCCGACGGCATCCGCATCGAGTGGAACAACTTCAAGGGCGCCGGCCCGGCCCTCAACGAGGCGATCGCCAACAAGCTCATCGACGTGTTCGCCATCGGCGACCTGCCGGGCATCGTCGGCAAGGCCAGCGGCCTGAAGACCCGGCTCGTCGCCGCCGACAACCGCCGCGCCGCCTACGCCATCGGCGTGCCGGCCGACTCCCAGGCCCGCGGCATCGAAGACCTGAAGGGCAAGAAGGTGGCGGTCTTCAAGGGCACCGCAGTGCAGCTCGGCTTCGGCAAGTTCCTCACCCGCCACGGCCTCAGCGAGAAGGACTTCAAGGTCATCAACATGGACACCAACACCGCCACCGCGGCCCTCGCCACCAAGGACGTGGACGCGGTGTTCACGGCGCCGTCCCAGCTCTTTCCGCTCGAGGACCGGGGCGTCGCCAAGGTGATCTACAACGAGCGCCAGGACCCGGCCGCCGCCGCCGACCGGGCCCAGGCCTACATGGTCGCCACCGAGGAGTTCGAGAAGGCCCACCCGGACATCCTCCAGCGCGTGGTGAATGTCTTCGTGCGCGAGGCCGCCTGGTCCGCCGACGACAAGAACCGTACCGCGTTGCTGCAGCTGTGGGCCAAGTCCGGCACGCCTTACTCCGCCTATAGAAAGGACTACGACGGCCAGGGCTTCAAGGACGCCCTCAGCCCGCTGCTCGACGAGGAGTTCATCGCCAACATCCAGCGCAACGTGGCGGAATCCCAGAAGCTCAAGCTGGTCCGCGGCAACGTGGACGCCGCCGGCTGGGTGGAGCGCAAGTACCTCGACGCGGCCCTCAAGAACAACGGCCTCAGCAACTTCTGGACCCCGCTGGATGCCGGCGGCAAGCCCAAGAAGTAAGCGATGGGCGCCATCGACTCCAGCTCCGGGCGGCGCTTCCTGGCCGGCTTCGTGACCCTCGCGGTGATCTCCGGCATCACGCTGGGCATCGCCAAGGTCACGACCACCCTCTACGCCCTCAGCCTGCAGGCCACGCCCCTCGAGCTGGCCCTGCTCGGCGCGGCGCAGAGTGTCGGCATCCTGGCGGTCAGCCTGCCGGTGGGGCTGATGGTCGACCGCTACGGGGCGCGGCGGCTGTTCGTCATCGGCAGCCTGCTGGTCACCGTGCTCTACGCGCTGATCCCGGCCTGGGGCCGGCTCGGTTTCCTGCTGGCGTGCACCACGGCGGTGAGCTTCGCGATGCCGCTGCGCTTCATCTCCCTGTCGGCGGTGTTCATGGGCGAGCTGGCGCGGATCGGTGAGGCCCGTGCCGGCTGGTTCCGCGGCGCCCACATGTCGGGAATGTTCCTGATCGGGCCGGCCCTGGCCGCCGGCATCGTCGCGGCGATCGGCTACGCCGGCAGCTACTGGCTGATCGCCGGGCTGCTGCTGCTCACTGCGGCGCTGGCGCCGCTGGCCTTCCCCGGCGGGCGCGGGCGCAGCCTGCCCGGCCCGGCCCGCCGGCTGTCCTGGCGCAGCATCGGCGGCCAGCTGGCGCTGCTCAAGACCGACCCCGCGCTGCGCGCCACCTGCGTGTCGGAGTTCTTCGCGATGGCGCTCAACATGTTCTACGCCTTCTTCATCGTGGTGCTGGCGATCGGCGTGTTCGGCTTCTCGAGCCAGGCCGCCAGCGCGCTGATCTCCCTGCAGGGCGGCGCCTTCATCGCGGCGCTGTTCTGCCTGGGCGGGCTGCTGGCCCGGCGCGGCGAAGGCTTCATCCACCGCCTGAGCGACGTGTGCATCCTCGCCGCGCTGGGGGTGCTGGGCCTGGGCCGGGACGGCCTGTGCCTGTGGCTGGGCGCGCCCCTGCTGGGCCTCGGGCTGGGGGCGCTGCAGACGGTCAACCTGTCGCGCTTCGCCCGCATCGGCCGCGAGCTCGGCCAGGGCACGGTGAGCAGCCTCGCCGCGCTGCTGGGGCCGGCCGGGGCCACCGCCGGCAGCCTGGCCGGCGCGCTGGTGGACAGCCCGGCGCAACTGCAGATGCTGTTTCTGGCCTTCTTCCCGGTGTTCGCCCTGTTTGCCTGGCAGCACCGCCGCCACGGGCAGGCGGCCCGCCTGTTCAACGAACCTTCCCTGGAGACCCTCAAATGACGACCTCCCTCAGCCTCCCCCTGCCGGGCGGCCAGGCCCTCGGGCAGGCCGGCCGCCGCCTCGCCGGCCTGGGCCTGGCGCTGCTGCTGCCCGCCGCCATCCTGTACCTGTGGCACCTGGCCGCCTTCCACGAGTGGGTCACGCCGCTGCTGCTGCCGGCGCCGGCTACGGTGCTGCAAGCCCTCGTCGACCTGCACGACAGCGGCGACCTGTGGGCCAACCTGGGCATCAGCCTCGGCCGCGTCGGCGGGGGCTACCTGGCCGGCGTGGCGCTGGGCCTCGCCCTGGGCGCCGCGATGGGCCTCTCGAAAACCGCCGAGGCCTACCTGATGCCCAGCTTCAAGGCCATCAGCCTGGTGCCGGTGCTGGGCTGGCTCCCGCTCTTCATGATGCTGATCGGCATCGAGGAGGGTCTGAAGGTGCTGATCATCGCCAAGGCGGTGATCGTGCCGGTGACGATCAACACCGTCAAAGGCATCCGCAACATCGCGCCGGGGCACTTCGAGGTGGCGCGCATCTACCGGTTCTCGCCCTGGCAGACGCTCAGCCGGCTGATCGTCCCGTCGGCGCTGCCCAGCCTCGCCACCGGGCTGCGCCTGGGGCTTGCCAACGCCTGGATGGCGCTGGTGGCCGTCGAGCTGCTGGCCGCCAGCGAGGGCGTGGGTTTCCTGATGGTGCACAGCCGCCAGCTCTTCCAGCTCGACATGGTGATGGCCTCGATGGTCGTCATCGGCGTCACCGGCTGGCTGCTGGACCGCATCCTGCAAATCGTCGAACGGCGCCTGCTGGCATGGCGCGTCACCGCCTACTGAGGAACACAGATCATGAGCTCCAACCCCTCCTCCCGCTTCGACCCGCGCGGCCTCGCGCTGCCGGGCCTGGTGCTGGCCCTGTGGTGGGCGGCCACCCACTTCGGGCTCGCCGACACCCGCATCGTCGCCCCGCCGGCCGAGGTGCTCGCCGTCGCCCTGCACGACGTCGCCAGCGGCGAGCTGCTCGACGGCCTGCTCGCCAGCCTCGGGCGCGACCTCGCCGGCTTCGCCCTCGGCAGCGCCGCCGGCCTGCTGCTGGGCGCGCTGCTGGCCGTCTCGGGCCTGGCCGACCGGCTGGTCAGCCCGACCCTCCACGCCGTCAAGCAGGTGGCCCTGTTTGCCTGGATCCCGCTGATCTCGGTGTGGCTGGGCCAGGACGAAGCGGCCCGCGTGCTGTTCATCGGGCTGGCTGCCTTCTACCCGGTGCTCTTCAACAGCCACGAGGGGATCCGCAGCGTGACCCGCGAGCTGGCCGAGGTGACCCGCGTATTCCGCTTCACTGCCCGCCAGCGCATCACCCGCCTGATCCTGCCGGCGGCAGCGCCGCAGATCTTCGCCGGCCTGCACCTGGCGCTGATCTACAGCTGGCTGGCCACCATCGGCGCCGAATACTTCTTCAAGGCCACCCCGGGCGTATCGACCCCGCTGCTCGACGGCCGCGCCGACTTCGACATGGCCAGGGTGCTGTACGGCATGGTCGTGGTCGGCCTCATCGGCGCCGCCCTCAACGCCATCGCCAGCCGCCTGGAGCAGCGCAGCCTCAAATGGCGCCGCAGCCGCTGAGCCCCCGAACCTCCGCATCGCAAAGGACACACCATGAGCCGCACATCCACGCTGAGCCTCCAGGGGCTGCGCAAAACGTATCACGTCGAGGGCCAGGCCCTGCCGGTGCTCGACGACATCAACCTCGACATCGCCCCGGGCGAGTTCGTGAGCATCGTCGGCAGCAGCGGCTGCGGAAAATCCACGCTGCTGCGCCTGCTGATCGGCCTCGAGAACAGCTTCGACGGCCGCATCCTGCTCGACGGCCAGCCGGTGGTGGGCACCGGTCTGGAGCGCGGCATCGTGTTCCAGGACCACCGCCTGTTCCCCTGGCTCACCGTCGCGCAGAACGTCGGCCTGGCCCTCGAGAACAGCCCGCGCAGCCCCCGCGAGAAGGCCGCCGCGATCGCCGAACACATCGCCCTGGTGGGCCTCGAAGGCTTCGAGAACGCCTATCCGCACCAGCTCTCGGGGGGCATGAGCCAGCGCGTGGCGATCGCCCGCGGGCTGGTCAACCGGCCGCGCATCCTGCTGCTCGACGAGCCCTTCGGCGCCCTCGACGCCCTCACCCGCGCCAACCTGCAGCAGGAGCTGCAGCGCATCTGGCAGCAGGAGAAGATCACGATGGTCATCGTCACCCACGACGTGGACGAGGCCGTGCTGCTGGGCGACCGGGTGGTGGTGATGGAGCCGCGCCCGGGGCGCATCAAGCGCATCGTGCCGGACGTGCCCCACCCGCGCGCCCGCAGCGACGCCCGCCTGGCGCGCATCCGCGACGACATCCTGCGCGACTTCACCCAGGCCGAGGCGCCGCGCCTCGCCGAACACCCCGCCGAACCCCGCTTCGAAGACTACGCCTTCGCGTGGTGAGCCCACGCCTGCAACTGGAGTAAACCATGCCCCACCGCCCCAACTTCCTCGTCATCGTCGCCGACGACCTGGGCTTCTCCGACATCGGCGCCTTCGGCGGCGAGATCGCCACGCCCAACCTCGACCGCCTGGCCCGCTCGGGCCTGCGCTTCACCGACTTCCACACCGCCTCGGCGTGCAGCCCGACCCGGGCGATGCTGCTCTCGGGCACCGACCACCACATCGCCGGCCTCGGCAGCATGGCCGAGGCGATCCGCGGCGACCAGGTGGGCAAGCCGGGCTACGAAGGCCACCTCAACGACCGGGTCGCCAGCCTCGCCGAGCTGCTCCACGACGGCGGCTACCGCACCCTGATGGCGGGCAAGTGGCACCTGGGCCTGACCCCCGACACCTTCCCGGCCCGGCGCGGCTTCGAGCGCTCCTTCGCGCTGCTGCCCGGCGCCGCCAACCATTACGGCTTCGAGGCCGACATCCCGGCCGAGCAGACCCCGCGCCTCCTCAAGGTGACCGCCGGCCTGTACGCCGAGGACGACGCCTTCATCGACAGGCTGCCGCCGGACTTCTACTCGTCCGACAGCTTCACCGACAAGCTGCTCGGCTATCTGCGGGAGGGCGAGGCCGACACCCGGCCCTTCTTCGCCTACCTGGCCTTCTCGGCGCCCCACTGGCCGCTGCAGGCGCCGGCCGAGAACGTCGCCCACTACCGCGGCCGCTACGACGCCGGCCCCGACGCCCTGCGCGCCGAGCGCCTGGAACGCCTCAAGAAGCTCGGGCTGGTGGGCAGCGACGTCACGCCCCACCCGGTCGAGGCCGGCAGCCCCGGATGGGACGCCCTCGGCCCCCACGAGCGGGCCGTCTCGGCGCGCAGCATGGAGGTCTACGCGGGCATGGTCGAGCGCCTCGACTGGAACGTCGGCCGCGTCATCGACTACCTCGAGTCCCGCGGCCAGCTCGACGACACGGTGGTGATCTTCCTCTCCGACAACGGCGCCGAGGGCGCGCTGCTCGAAGCCCTGCCGGTCTTCGGCCCCAACCTGCAGCAGGTGATCGCCGACTACTACGACAACAGCCTCGACAACATCGGCCGCGGCAACTCGTATGTGTGGTACGGCCCGCGCTGGGCCCAGGCCGCCACCGCCCCGGCGCGGCTCTACAAGGCCCACACCACCGAGGGCGGCATCCGCACGGTGGCCTTCCTGCGCCACCCGGGGCTGATCCGCCAGGGCGAGATCAGCCACGAGTTCGCCACCGTGATGGACATTGCCCCGACCCTGCTCGAGATGGCCGGGCTCACCCACCCCGGCACCACCTACCGGGGCCGCCCGGTGGCGCCCCTGCGCGGGCGCTCGCTGCTGCCGTACCTGAAGGGCCGCAGCGACAGCCCCCACCCCGCCGACCACGTCACCGGCTGGGAGCTGTTCGGGCAGCGGGCGATCCGCCAGGGGCATCACAAGGCGGTGTTCATCCCGGCGCCGATCGGGCCGGGGGTCTGGCAGCTCTACGACCTGAAGGCCGACCCGGGCGAAACCCGCGACCTCGCCGCCACCCGGCCGGACATCCTGGCCCGGCTGCTGCGCCACTGGGACAGCTACGTGGCCGAGACCGGCGTGGTGGAGTTCAACTTCAACCCGCTGCGCTGACCGGCCGGGCCACGGGGCGGCGCCCGCTCGCCGGCAGCGCGGGCGGAGCCGCAGCCCGGTCGCCGCCCACCGGGCCCGGCGCCCGCGCCGGAAAACGCGTACACTCTTGCCCCTTCGCGCAAGCCCGGTCCCACGCCATGCATCCCGTTTCCGACACCGACGCCCTCTTCCTCCTTGCCACCACGCTGGCCTCCAAGCGCCGCCCCGCCGAGCTGGTCGAGATCATCGCCGGCTTCGAGCCGCTGCTCGAACCGGTGCCCGGCACCAGCCGGCTGATCGACACCATCCGGCGCCTCACCGCCCACGGGCTGGTGGAGCTCAGCGAGGAGCGCTTCGCCCTCACCGCCGCCGGCCAGCAGCTGATGGTCGGCCTGCCCAGGCGTACCGACACCGCCGGGCTCGTCACCCATCTGCGCGGCAAGCTCGCCGCCTTCGAGGGCCCCGCCGGCTCGCCCTCGGTGCACCTGAGCCAGGCCCAGGTGGATGCCGCGGTGCTCGCCCAGCGCGCCGCCGCCAGCGCGGGTGGCAAGAACCTGCTGATGCCCAAGCCGAAGGTCGAGGAGGAAGACCTCCGCCGCGGCCCCCGGCGCGGCAAGGGCTGGCGCTGAGCAAACAGTCAGCGCACGAGCGCGTTCATGCCGAGCGGTTCGCCGTTGCGGCCGGTGACGCTGGAGAGCCCCCGGAAGGCGCTGGCCTGGACCTTCTCGGGCAGCGCGGCAAACTTCGCGTGTCGCGCCAGCGCGTCGCCGTGGCCGTAGGCCCACATGAAGAAGCGCAGCGTCCGCACCGCCCGCTCCGGCTCGGCGGCCACCTTCGGGACCACCGCATAGGTGCCCATGGTGATCGGCCAGGCGCCGTCGCCGGGCATCTGGGTGAGGCTCTCCGAGAAATCGCCGTGGGTGAACCAGCGGCTGCTCACCACCGCGTTGCGGAAGCTCACCGGTGAGGCCGCCACGTAGCGGCCGTTGGCAGCGGCGAGCTGGACCGGGGTGAGCGCGTCCTCGACCACATAGCTGTAGTCGATGTAGCCGATGGCGCCCGGCGTGTTGCGGACAGCCTGGGAGACCTCGCTGCTGCCCTTGACCGCCGTGAAGCCGGCCGGCCACGCGGGCCGGCCCACCACGCCGAAGCGCGCCTTCCAGGCCGGGCTGACCTTGCTCAGGTAGTCGGCCAGATGATGGGTGGTGCCCGAGACGTCGCTGCGGCACACCACCCGGATCGGGTCCTTGGGCAGGGCCAGCCCCGGGTTGAGGGCGGCGATCTCGGCGGCGTTCCAGACGGTGATCTCCCCCAGGAAGATCCGCGCCAGCACCTCGCCGTTCAGCTTGAGGGCGCCCCCCAGGCGACGCAGGTTGACCACCGGCACGACGCCGGACACCGCGGTCGGAAACATTACCAGCCCGTCCCGGGCCAGCTCGTTCTTCGGGACCATCACATCCACGGCGCCGAAATCCGTATTACGCTGCTTGATGCGGGCGAGGCCCGTGCCGGAGCCGACCGGGTCGTATTCCAGCGCATCGCCGCCCGCCTTGCGGTATTCCTGCGCCCAGATCCGGAACACCGGCGCGGCGGCGGACGAGCCCGCTCCGCCGATGCCCTCCGCGGCCACGGCCCACGGGCCGGCCAGCAGGGCGCCCAGGGCCACACCCAGGCCGAGGGCACGCTTCAAAAGACTTCTGTTCATGGTTTCCTGCAATGGGGCGCCCTGCCTTCCCGCCACCCGGGCGGGACGGCCGCGGGACGCCGTCTGTCGGTTGATTGATCGAGCCGTGAGCTTAGCCAGCCGCCGCGCCGCGCCCCGTGAAAAGATTGGTGACGGCATGCGAAATGCAACGGCCGCCCGCCGGCCGCGGTTCCCATTCCGGCCGCGCGCCGCCCTCCACGGCGGGCTGGCGGCGCCGCTCAGCGGACCAGCACGCTGACGGCGGTCATGCCGATCGGCTCGCCGTTCTTGCCGGTCACGCCGGAGAGCTCGCGGAAGGCGCTGGCCTGGACCTTCTCCGGCAGCGGCACGAACTTCACCTGCCGGGCCAGCGCGTCGCCGCGGCCGTAGGCCCACACGAAGAAGCGCAGCGCACGGGTGGCCCGCGCCGTGTCGGCGGCCACCTTGGGCATTGCCACGTAGGTGCCCATGGTGATCGGCCAGGCACCCTCGCCGGGCATCTGCACCAGCCCCTCCGAAAAGTCGCCGTGGGAGAACCAGCGGCTGTTCACCACCGCGTTGCGGAAGCTCTCCGGCGAGGCGCTCAGGTAGCGGCCCGCCGCGCTGCGCAGCTGGACCGGCGTCAGGCTGTCCTGGGCCACGTAGGCGTAGTCGATGTAGCCGATGGCGCCGGGGGTGGCGCGGACGGTCTTCGAGACCTCGGAACTGCCCTTCACGGCGATCACCTCGGGCGGCCAGGCGTGCTTGCTGGCCACGCCGAAGCGTGCCTTCCAGGCCGGGCTGACCCGGCTCAGGTAGTCGGAAAAATGGTGGGTCGAGCCCGAGCCGTCGCTGCGCCCGACCACCCGGATCGGCTCTGCGGGCAGGCTCAGGCCGGGGTTGAGGGCGGCTATCTCGGGGGCGTTCCAGACCGTGATCTCGCCCAGGAAGATCCGCGCCAGGACGTCGCCGCTCAGCTTGAGGGCGCCGCCGAGGCGGCGCAGGTTGACCACCGGGACGATGCCGGAGACCACGGTGGGAAACATCACCAGCCCGTCGCGGGCCAGCTCGCTCCTGGGGGCCATCACGTCGGAGGCGCCGAAATCAACCTGGCGCTGGCGGATGCGGGCCATCCCCGCCCCCGAGCCGACCGGGTCGTAGTCGAGCGCCTCGCCGCCGGCCTTGAGGTACTCGTCGGCCCACAGCCGATAGGCCGGCGCCGCGGCGGAGGAACCCGCGCCACGGATGCCGTCCGCGACGGCGGCGGGCGGACACCCCAGCATGGCGCCCAGGCACAGGCCCAGGACGCCCTTCGAAAGGCTTGTCTTCATCGTTGTCTGCTCACGGCGCCGCCTCCGCGCGCCGTCTTCTCTCTGTAAGGGGGCGTCCGCAAGTGCGCGCCGGCGGCTGTACCACCAAGCGCTGCCTTCCGGCTCGTGAAAGGAGCGGCTAGGTTAGTCACAGGCCGCCGCGGCGCATGTGAAAAGATTGGTGTCCTGCGCACAAAATGCTTGCGACGGCGGCGCTAAAGCCACATCTCACAAGCCTCGGGGGCCTGTGGGGGCCCGGTGGCCTTCATGGCCGGTGGGGCATTACAGCAGAGGAATTCGACGGTTTGATGTCAGCCGGCCGCCGACCGGCAGCGTGCCGGTCGGCGTGGGGTTTTCCCTGGGCGCGGCGGCATCCGCATGGGATGCCACCCGAAAGACCTCAGAAAACCGCCTCCCGCTCGGTTTCCGGACGCAGCGCCGCGCGCACGATGTTCTCGCCGAGGGCCGGCGAGCACAGCTCGATGAAGCGGTAGGCGAAGCCGCGCAGGAAGTGCCCCTTGCGCACCGCGATGCGGGCCAGGTTCTCGCCGAACAGGTGATCGCTGGGCAGCATGCGCAGGTTGCGGTCGCGCTCCGGGTCGAAGGCCATCGAGGCGACGATGCCGATGCCGAGGCCGAGCTCCACGTAGGCCTTGATCACGTCCGCGTCGAGGGCCGACATCACGATGTCGGGGGCCAGCCCGGCGTCGGCGAAGGTCGCGTCGATGCGGGCGCGGCCGGTGAAGCCCTGATGGTAGGTGATCAGCGGGTGCTCGGCGATCGCCTCGAGGGTCAGCGGCGTGACGCCCTCCAGCGGATGGCCGGCGGGCACGATCACCGAATGGTGCCAGCCGTAGAAGCCGAAGGAGACGCAGTCGCTGATCTCGGCCAGGCTCTCGGTGGCGATGCCGATGTCGGCGCGGCCATCCTGCAGCATGGTGGCGATCTCGTTGGGGCTGGCCTGGTGGAGCACCAGATGCACCTTGGGGTAGGCCTGCTTGAAGCGCGTCACGACCGGCGGCAGCGCGTAGCGGGCCTGGGTGTGGGTGGTGGCGATGGTCAGCTGGCCGTGGTCCTTGTTGCTGAACTGGGCGGCGATGCTCTTGATGTTGCGCGCGTCGAGCAGCATGCGGTCCACCACCACCGCCAGCTCCTCGCCGGGCTCGGTGAGCCCGAGGAGGCGCTTGCCCTTGCGCACGAAGAGCTCGAGGCCGAGCTCGTCCTCGAGGTCCTTGATGTGCTTGGAGACGCCCGACTGGGAGGTGAACAGCGCCGCCGCCACCTCGGTCAGGTTGAAGTTGCGGCGTACCGTCTCGTGCACGATGCGCAGTTGCTGGAAGTTCATCAGATCTCCCAGTTGGGCGCCTCGGGCGCCGGCGCGCCGGTGACCCCGCGCTCGAAGATGCTGAGCCGCAACGGCACCAGGCGCACCGCCTGGCCCTCGTGGAGGCCCAGCCGACCGACCTCCTCGCGGGTCAGCTCGACCTCGAAGATCTGGCCCTGGGAGCCATTGAGGCCATCCAGCTCGACCCGCGCCGTGACGCCGAACGACAGGATGCGGCTGATCCGCGCCGGCACGCCGCTGGCGTCCTCGCCGCCGACGACGATGTTGAGCTCGTGGGGCCGCGCGAAGGCGACCACCTCGGCGCCGGCATCCAGCGCCACCTTGTCGCTCGACAGGCGCTCGCCGCCCACATGCACCGCCTCGTCCTGGACGCGGCCGTGGAAGAGGTTCACCGAACCCAAAAAGCCATACACGAAGGGCGAGGCCGGGTGGCGATAGACCTGCTCCGGCGTGCCCACCTGCTCCACCTTGCCGTGGTCCATCAGCACCACCCGGTCGGCAACTTCCAGCGCCTCCTCCTGGTCGTGGGTGACGAAGATCGAGGTGATGTGCAGCTCGTCGTGGAGCCGGCGCAGCCAGCGGCGCAGCTCCTTGCGCACCTTGGCGTCGAGCGCGCCGAAGGGCTCGTCGAGGAGCAGCACCCGCGGCTCGACCGCCAGCGCCCGGGCCAGCGCGATGCGCTGGCGCTGGCCGCCGGAGAGCTGGGACGGGAAACGGTCGGCGATCCAGTCGAGCTGCACCAGCTTGAGCAGCTCGGTGACCTTGGCCTTGATCGCCGCCTCGGACGGGCGCTGGCCGCGGGGCTTCATGCGCATCCCGAAGGCCACGTTGTCGAACACGGTCATGTGGCGGAACAGCGCGTAGTGCTGGAACACGAAGCCCACCTGGCGTTCCCGCACGTGGGTGTCGGAGGCGTCGGCGCCGTCGAGCAGCACCTGGCCGCCGTCGGCCGACTCCAGCCCGGCGATGATGCGCAGCAAGGTGGTCTTGCCGCAGCCCGAGGGCCCCAGCAGCGCCACCAGCTCGCCGGTGGGGAAGTCGAGGGAGACGTCGTGCAGCGCGGTGAAACCGCCGAACTGCTTGCGGATGTTGCGAACCTGGATACTCATTTTTGCTTCAACCTCATTCTTCGCTGGCGCCGGCGGCACCAGCGCGCTTCTCGACCCACACCTTGACCGCCAGGGTCACCAGCGCCAGCAGCGCCAGCACCGAGGCCACGGCAAAGGCGGCGGCGAACTGGTATTCGTTGTAGAGGATCTCCACGTGCAGCGGCATGGTGTTGGTGAGGCCGCGGATGTGGCCCGACACCACGCTCACCGCGCCGAACTCGCCCATCGCGCGGGCGTTGCACAGGATCACCCCGTAGAGCAGGCCCCACTTCACGTTGGGCAGGGTCACGTGCCAGAAGGTCTGCCAGCCCCGCGCGCCGAGCACCACGGCAGCCTCCTCCTCGTCCTTGCCCTGGGCCTCCATCAGCGGGATCAGCTCGCGGGCGACGAAGGGGAAGGTCACGAACACCGTCGCCAGCACGATGCCCGGCACGGCGAAGATGATCTTCACGTCGTGGTCCGACAGCCACGGGCCGAACCAGCCCTGGGCGCCGAACACCAGCACGTAGATCAGGCCCGCCACCACCGGCGACACCGAGAACGGCAGGTCGATGAAGGTGATCAGCAGGTGCTTGCCGCGGAACTCGAACTTGGTGATCACCCACGCCGCGGCCACGCCGAAGACGAGGTTGAGGGGCACCGCGATCAGCGCCGCGGTGAGGGTCAGCTTGATCGCCGAGAGGGCGTCCGGCTCGACCAGGGCCGCCAGGTAGGTGTCCCAGCCCTTGCGGAAGGCTTCGACGAACACCGCCACCAGCGGCAGCAGCAGGAACACCGCGAAGAAGGTCAGCGAGACGCCGAGCAGGGTCCACTTGACCCACGCCGGCTCCCGCGTGGCGGCGTTGGCCTCGTAGCGGGTCGAGTTGTCGCGGGCTGTCTTGAGGGAAGTCGCGCCGGCCATCAGCGTTCCCTCCCGGTGCGCTTGGCGGTCCACGCCTGCAGGCCGTTGATGGCGAGCAGCAGCGTGAACGAGAAGACCAGCATGACCACCGCGATCGCGGTCGCCCCGGCGTAGTCGTATTGTTCGAGCTTGGTGATGATCATCAGCGGGGTGATCTCGGAAACCATCGGGATGTTGCCGGCGATGAAGATCACCGACCCGTACTCGCCCACCGCGCGGGCGAAGGCCATCGCGAAGCCGGTCAGCAGCGCCGGCATCAGGGTGGGAAAGACCACGTGGCGGAAGGCCTGCCAGCGGTTGGCGCCCAGGCTCACGGCGGCCTCCTCGTACTCGGTGTCGAGGTCTTCGAGGATGGGCTGCACCGTGCGCACCACGAAGGGCAGGCCGATGAAGATCAGCGCCACCAGCACCCCCAGCGGCGTGAAGGCGACCTTGATGCCCAGCGGCTCGAGGTGCTGGCCGACCCAGCCGTTGGGCGCGTACAGCGCGGTGAGCGCGATGCCGGCCACCGCGGTGGGCAGCGCGAAGGGCAGATCCACCAGCGCATCCACCAGGCGCTTGCCGGGGAAGGAGTAGCGCACCAGCGCCCAGGCCAGCATCAGCCCGAACACCGCGTTGATCGCCGCCGCCAGCAGCGAGGCCCCGAACGACAGCTTGTAGGAGGCCACCACCGTCGGGGCGGTGACCACGTTCCAGAACTGCTCGAAGCCCAGGCTGCTGCTCTTGACGAACACCGCCGCCAGCGGGATCAGCACGATCAGCGACAGGTAAACCAGCGTGTAGCCGAGCGACAGGCCAAAGCCCGGCAACACGGAATTGCTGCGGGAAGCCATCAACGTTTCACCGTGATCTGGTCATACACGCCGCCGTCGGCGAAGTGGGTCTTCTGGACGGCGTCCCAGCTGCCGAACTTCTCCTCGACCGTGAAGGTGCGGATCGCCGGGAAGCGGGCCGCGTACTTCTTGGCCACCGCCGGGTCGCGCGGGCGGAAGTAGTGCTTGGCGATGATCTCCTGGCCCTCGGGGGAGTACAGGAAGTTGAGGTAGGCGGTGGCCTGCTTGCGGGTGCCCTTCTTGTCCACCACCTTGTTCACGATCGCCACCGGCGCCGAGGCGTCGATGGACAGGGACGGATAGACCACGTCGAACTTGTCGCCGCCGACCTCGTTGTCGATCAGCACCGCCTCGTTCTCGAAGGTGACCAGCACATCGCCGATGCCGCGCTGGGTGAAGGTGGTGGTGGCGCCGCGGCCGCCGCCGTCGAACACCGGCACGTTGGCGAACAGCTTGCCGACGAACTCCCGCGCCTTGGCGTCGTTGCCGCCCTTGGAGAGCGCGTAGCCCCAGGCGGCCAGGTAGGTGTAGCGGCCGTTGCCGGAAGTCTTGGGGTTGGGGATCACCACCTGCACGCCGGCGCGGGCCAGGTCGTCCCAGTCCTTGATGCCCTTCGGGTTGCCCTTGCGGACCAGGAAGATCGTCGCCGAGGTGTAGGGCGCCGCGCCGTTGGGGAAGGCCTTGCGCCAGTCGGCACCGGCGAGGCCGCTCTTCGCGAGCACGTCGAGGTCGGCGGCCTGGTTCATCGTCACCACATCGGCCTCGAGGCCGGCGATCACCGACTGGATCTGCTTGCTCGACCCGCCATGGCTCTGGTTGACCGTCAGCTTCTCGCCGGTGGTGCGCTGCCAGTGGGCGACGAAGGCCGGGTTGATGTCCTTGTAGAGTTCGCGGGCCACGTCATAGGAGACGTTGAGGAGCGTAGTATCGGCCTGCGCGCCACCGGCGGACAGCAGGCTCACGGCGGCCAGCGCAGCCACGACGGGGCGCACGAAGAGACGGGGCGGGGACATGGCGATTCTCCATTCAAAGTCGAGAGGCGCGAGTATAGAAAAGCCGAATCCCCATCCAAACGAATAAAAAAGGCTTTGCTTATTACTTTTTGGAAATAACGACGCCGGCCGCCCCCGGCAACGCCCTGCGGAGCAACCCATGAAAGCCCTCACCCAAGCCCTCAAGACCCTTCTTCCCAGCCTCGCTGCCCTCGCCCTCGGCGCCTGCGCCCAGCTCGGCGGGCCGCCGCTCACGCCCGGGGTCAGCACCCTCGCCGACCTGGAGCGCAGCCTCGGCGCGCCGGCCATACGCTGGCGCGAAGCCGACGGCGGCGAGCAGCTCGCCTACCCCCGGGGCCCGATGGGCGTGCACACCTGGATGGCCCGCACCGACGCCGCCGGGCGGCTGGTCAGCATCGACAACGTGTTGCAGCCACGCTACTTCGCGCGCATCCAGGCCGGCATGAGCCAGGACGAGGTGCTGCGCGTCCTCGGCCCCTCCTATCCGGGCTGGACGATTTACTTCAAGGCGCGGGACGAGCTGGTGTGGGAATGGCGCTACTGCGACGACTGGTCCGAGCCGGCCCGCTTCGACGTGCTCTTCGACGGCACCAGCGGCAAGGTGCGCAGCACGCTGAGCATCACCGAGCGGATGTCGCTCCCCTTCGGCCGTGGCAACCGGCGCGACTGGTGCAGCCGCTAGGCGAAGCGGCCGCACGCTGACGGACGCCCCCGGGCCGGGGGCGTGGCGCGCGGCTCAGCCGGCGGCGGGCGGCTGCGACAGCAACACTTTGTCGACCCGGTTGCGGTCCATGTCGAGCACCTCGAAGCGCCAGCCAACCGCCTCGAAGTGGTCGGTGGGCGCGGGGATGCGCCCGAGCACGTGCATGATCAGGCCGCCCACCGTATTGAAGGAATGCTCCTCCTCGCCGGGCAGATCGTCGCCGATGTCAAGCACCGACTTGAGCCGCTCGATGCCGACGTCGCCATCCACCAGCCACGAGCCGTCCTCGCGCTGCAGCATGTCGCGGTCTTCGGGGGCCTCGGGCACCGACAGCTCGCCGACGATGGCGGCGAGCACGTCGGTGAGGGTCACCAGGCCCTGCACCTCGCCGTACTCGTCCACGATCAGCGCGAACTGCAGGCGGGCGCGGCGGAAGCTCTCGAGCAGCTGGGTGGTCGTCACCGACTCGGGCACATAGAGCGGCGGGCGCAGCAGCGCCTCGAGGTCGGCCAGCGTGACACCCTGGCCGGGCAGGGCCTTCTTGAGCAGGTCGCCGGTCTGCAGCACGCCGAGCACCTGCTCCAGCCCGTCGCGGCACACCACCACCCGCGAGAACGAGGTGTCGATGAGGCGCTGCCAGACCACCGCCTCGCCCTCGTCGAGGTCGATGATGAACATGTCGCGGCGCGGCGTCATGATCGCCGAGATGCGCTGCTCGTCGAGGCGCAGCACGTTGGAGACGATCTCCTGCTCGCTCTCGTGGAAGACGCCGGCCTCGGCGCCCTGCTCCATCAGCACCTTGATCTCGTCGTCGGTGACCGGCGGCTCGTCCTTGCGGCGGGCGCCCACCAGGCGCAGCAGCGCCGAGCAGGAGCCCGACAGGATCACCACCAGCGGGTGGGTGATGCGCGCCAGGATCATCATCGGCCGGGCCATCAGGGCGGCGATGCCCTCCGGCGCCAGCAACGCCAGCCGCTTGGGCACCAGCTCGCCGACCACCACCGAGAAGTAGGTCAGCATCACCACCGTGATGGTCAGCGCGATGCCCCGCGCGTAGGGTTCGAGCAGCGGCACGCGGGAGAACCATTCGGCCAGCGGATCGGCGATCGCCGCCTCGCCGACCGCACCGTTGAGAATACCCACCAGGGTGATGCCCACCTGGATGGTGGACAGGAAGCTTGCCGGCTCCTGGTGCAGCCGGAGCGCCGCCTCGGCCCCCAGGCTCCCGTCGTCGGCCAGGTTCTGCAGCCTGGACTTGCGGGACGAAACAACGGCAATCTCGGACATGGCGAACACGCCATTGAGAAGAATCAGCAGCAGAATCAGGACTATATCCATCAGTCAGGCCACCCTGCGCCCAGCGGGCGTGTGGCCGGGGAATGAAAAACGCCCGTATTGTAGCCGCGTCTGCGCACGATGCACGGCAGCAAAATCCGAATGTGATGGCGCAAAAAGCGGCCCGGCGTACCGGAGCAGGGTCTAGAATCGCGCGGATGCTCCACGCTCCACCCGCCCCGCGGTCGCGAACGCTCGCCGCAGCGTTTGCCCTGTCCCTGCTCGCCCACCTCGGCCTGCTGCTGATGCACGTCGAACCGCCGCCGGCCCCCGCCCGGAGCACCACCCTGGAGGCCCGCCTCGCCCCGCGTCCCGCCGCGCCGCGCGTCGACACCCGGCCGCCGGCCCAGCGCGCCGCGGCGGCGGCGGCGCCCCCCTCCCGCCCCCGCCAGGCTGAGCCGAAGCCGGCAAAGCCCGCCTCCGCCACGCCACGCATCCTCACCGCCCGCAAGCCGACCGAGCGGCGGGCGCCCCCGTCCACGCCCACCTGGAGCGTGGCCCAGAAGCAGGAGATGAACGACTTCCTCGACGAGCTCGAGCGCGAGGCCCGCACCCGGCCCGTCAAGCCACAAGCGCAGCCCGACCTGGCCGAACGCGCCCTGGCGATGGCCCGGGAGGCCGGGCGGCAGGCCCAGCGGGAGGGCAGCCGCAGCCCCCAGCATGACCCGGCCATGCTCATCGAGCGCATCCCCGGCAGCCCGCCGCCCGACCCCTTCAGCCTGGATTTCTACCTCGACTCCCTGCTCAAGAAGCTCAACCGCAGCGCCGCCTTCGTGAAGAGCGACCCGCGCAGCCGCGGCGTGCAGGCGGCGGCCATCGAGGTGCGCATCAACCCCGACGGCTCCCTGAAGAGCTTCGTCGTGACGCGGGCCGGCGACCAGCAGTCCGAGATCAACTTCGTGAAGTCAGTGGTCGAGCGGGCCGTGCCCTTCGCCGCCTTCCCGCCCGACATCGTGCGTTCGGCCCGCTCCCTGGGGCTGATGATCTGCATCCAGCCGAGCAGCGGCGGCAACGGCGGCTTCGGCTTCACCCGGCGGGCCGAGGGCAGCGGCTGCGGCTAGGCCCCGGCTGTCTATACTGGGGGCGTCATCCCTTCCGCCCGCCGCCCCATGCCCTGCATCCTCGCCCTCGACCAGGGCACCAGCAGCAGCCGTGCCATCATCTTCGACGCCGCGGGCGAGGCCCTCGCCAGCGCCCAGCAGGAATTCCGCCAGTCCTACCCCGAGCCCGGCCGGGTCGAGCACGACGCCCACGAGATCTGGCGCACCCAGCTCGCCTGCGCCCGCAGCGCCCTGGCCCAGGCCGGCCTGACCGCCTCCGACGTCGCCGCGATCGGCATCGCCAACCAGCGGGAGACCACCGTGCTGTGGAGCCGGGCCACCGGCGAGGCCCTGGCACCGGCCATCGTCTGGCAGGACCGGCGCACCGTCGGCCACTGCGAGCGGCTTCGGGCCGCCGGGCACGCCGGGCGGATCCGCGCACTGAGCGGCCTGGAGCTGGACGCCTACTTCTCGGCCACCAAGCTGGCCTGGCTGCTCGAGCACATCCCCGACGCCCGCCGCCGGGCCGAGGCCGGCGAACTCGCTTTCGGCACCATCGACAGCTGGCTGATCTGGCAGCTGACCGGCGGCCGGCGGCACCTCACCGACGTGAGCAACGCCTCCCGCACGATGCTGTTCGACATCCACCGCCAGCGCTGGAGCGACGAGCTGCTGGCGCTGTTCGACATCCCCCCGGCCGCGCTGCCGGAGGTGGTGGCCAGCAGCGGCTTCGCCGGCGAGACCGACCCGGCCCTGTTCGGCCGCCCTATCCCCATCGGCGGCATCGCCGGCGACCAGCAGGCCGCCACCTTCGGCCAGGCCTGCCTGCGCCCCGGCATGGCCAAGAACACCTACGGCACCGGCTGCTTCCTGATGCTCAACACCGGCGCGCAGCCGGTCGAGTCGCGCCAGCGCCTGCTCACCACACCCGGCTGGCGCATCGGCGAGCGCACGGATTACATGCTGGAGGGCAGCGTCTTCATCGGCGGCGCGGTGGTGCAGTGGCTGCGCGACGGCCTCGGGCTCATCGAGCGGACGGCCGACATCGAGGCCCTCGCCGCCTCGGTTCCCGACAGCGGCGGCGCGGTGCTGGTGCCCGCCTTCGCCGGCCTCGGCGCGCCCTGGTGGGACGGCCACGCCCGCGGCACCCTGCTGGGCCTGACCCGCGGCGTCGGCAAGGCCCACATCGCCCGGGCCGCCCTCGACGCCATCGCGCTGCAGACCGTCGACCTCGTGGAAGCCATGGGCCGCGACGGCGCAGCGCCGCTTGGCGAGCTGCGGGTCGATGGCGGCGGCGCGCGCAACGACCTGCTGATGCAGACCCAGGCCGACCTGCTCGGCGTGCCGGTGGTCCGCCCGCACCAGACCGAGACCACCGCCCTCGGCGCCGCGCTGCTGGCCGGCCTGGCGGCGGGGCTGTGGCAGGGCCCGGACGAGCTGGCCGGGCTGTGGCGGGCCGAGCGGCGCTTCGAGCCCACGGGCAGCGCCGACTGGCGCGCAAGCCGCATCGCCGAATGGCACCGGGCGGTCGAGCGCGCCCGCGGCTGGGCCGCCCCCTGAGCCGCGATGCAGCGCGAGCCGCTCCTCGAACGCCTGCGCACCGCGCCGCGCTGGGACGTGGTGGTGATCGGCGGCGGCGCCACCGGGCTCGGCTGCGCGGTGGATGCCGCCGCCCGGGGCTATTCGACCCTGCTGCTCGAAGCCCATGATTTCGCCCAGGGCACCAGCTCGCGCTCCACCAAGCTGATCCACTGCGGCGTGCGCTACCTGGCCCAGGGCCGCCTCGGGCTGGTGCGCGAGGCCCTCGCCGAGCGGGCGACCCTGCTCGCCACCGCGCCCCACCTGGTCTACCCGCTACGCTTCGTGGTCCCGGTTTATCGCCAGTGGGACCGCCTTGTCCTCGCCGCCGGGCTGACGGCCTACGACTGGCTGGCCGGGCGGCACGGCCTCGGCCCGAGCCGCCTGCTGTCGGCCCGGGAAACCGCCGCCGCCCTGCCCGGCCTGCAGCCGGCGGGGCTGGTGGGCGGCATCGCCTGCATGGACGCCCGCTTCGACGACGCCCGGCTGGCCATCGCGCTGATGCGCACGGTGTTCGATCTGGGCGGGACGGCGATCAACTATCTGCCCGTCACCGGGCTGCGCCACGAGGGGGGCCGGGTCGCCGGCGTCACGGCGCGGGACGGCGAAACCGGCGAAACCTTCGCGATCGCGGCCCGGGTGGTCATCAACGCCACCGGCGTGTGGAGCGACGAGGTCCGCCGGCTGGACGACCCGTCCGCGACGCGCCGGCTGGCCCCGAGCCAGGGCGCCCACGTGGTGCTGGAGCGGCGCTTCCTGCCCGGTCGCGACGCGCTGCTGATCCCCCGCACGCCCGACGGCCGCGTGCTGTTCGTGATCCCCTGGCAGCAACACCTGCTCCTCGGCACCACCGACACGCCGCGGGCGGACTGCCCGCTAGAGCCGCGCCCCTTCGCGGGGGAGATCGACTTCATCCTCGCCACCGCCGGCCGCTACCTGGCCCAGCGCCCGACCCGCGCCGACGTGCACAGCGCCTTCGCCGGGCTGCGCCCGCTGCTGGGCGGCGCGGGCGGCACGGCGCAGCTGTCGCGGGAGCACGCCATCGACGTGTCGGCGGCCGGGCTGGTCACGGTGGCGGGCGGCAAATGGACGACCTACCGGCGGATGGCCGAGGACGTCATCGACCACGCCGCCGGCAGCGCCGGCCTGCCCCCGCACCCCTGCCCGACTGCGCGGCTGGCGCTCCACGGCAGCCCCGGCGCGCCCTGCGCCGACGGCTACGGCACCGACCGGGCGGAGATCGACCGCCTGCCCGGCGCCACGCGGCGCCTGCATCCGGCCTTCACCCTGAGCGAGGCCGAGGTGCGCCACGGGGCCCGCCACGAGCAGGCGCGCGAGGTCGAAGACATGCTTGCCCGGCGCCACCGGGCGCTGTTCGTCGACGCCCCGGCGGCCATCGAGGCGGCGCCGGCCGTCGCCGCCATCCTGGCCGACGAGCTGGGCTGGAGCGCCCGCCGGACGACCGAAAGCAAAGAAGCCTTCCGCCGGGTGGCGGAAGGCTTCCTTTAAGCGCGAAGGCCGGCCGGCGCACGCCGGACGCGGTCAGGCCTGGGTTTCGGCGATGCGCCTGGCGATGTGCTCGAGGGCCTCCTCGACCTGGTCGATCAGGATCAGGCACAGGTCGCCCGGCTGCAGCTTGGACAGCGCGGTGTCGATGGCCAGGAACTCGCCGCGGATCTCGACGATGTCGCGGGTCCGCGGGGCATCCACCAGGCCCTGCTGCAGCAGGGCCAGCACCTCGCCGTCGGCGCGGCCGCGCTGGCATTCGTCCTGGTACAGCACCACGTCGTCGAACACCTTGCCGAGGATGCGGGTCTGCTCGCGGATGTCCTCGTCGCGGCGGTCGCCAGCGCCGCTGATGACCACCGAGCGGCGCTTGGCCGGCATGGTCTCGACGGCCTGCACCAGGGCCAGGATGGCGTCCGGGTTGTGGCCGTAGTCGGCGATCAGGGTGGCGCCCTTGTAGTCGAACACGTTGAAGCGGCCCGGCGCGGTGGCGGCGTCGTTCACGAAGGTGGCCACCCCCCGGCGGATGATGTCCGGACTCAGGCCCAGCCCCCAGGCGGCGGCGATGGCGGCCATCGCGTTCTCGACCTGGAAGGAGATCGTGCCGTTGCGGGTGATCGGGATGCCGGCCAGCGGCACGCGGAACTCGTTGCCGCCCTCCGCCGCGACGATGTCGCCGCCGTCGACGAACACCACCTTGCGGCCCTGCACCCGGTGGGTGGCGAGCACGTGGTTGTTGGGATCGAGGGCGAAGAACAACACCGAGCCCGGGCAGGCGCCGGCCATCTTGACGACCATCGGGTCGGCGGCGTTGAGCACCGCGATGCCGTGGGGCGCCACGTTCTGCACGATCACGCGCTTCACCACTGCCAGGTCTTCGACGGTGCTGATGTAGGACAGGCCGAGGTGATCACCCATGCCGATGTTGGTGACCACCGCCACGTCGCAGCGGTCGAAGGCGAGGCCCTCACGGAGCACGCCGCCGCGCGCGGTCTCGAACACCGCCGCGTCCACGTCCGGGTGCAGCAGCACGTTGCGGGCGCTGCGCGGGCCGCTGCAGTCGCCGGTGTCGATGCGGCGCTTGCCGACGTAAACGCCATCCGAGTTGGTCATGCCGACCCGGTTGCCGGCCACACCGAGGATGTGCGCGGTGAGGCGCACGGTGGTCGTCTTGCCGTTGGTGCCGGCCACCGCCACCACCGGGATGCGGCCGTTCTCGCCGGGCTTGAACATGTTGCCGACGATCGCCTCGCCCACCGGGCGGCCCTTGCCGTAGGAGGGCTGCAGGTGCATGCGCAGGCCGGGCGCGGCGTTGCATTCGACGATGCCGCCGCTCTGGGCCTCGAGGGGCTCCAGCACGTTCTCGCACACCACATCGACGCCGCAGATGTCGAGGCCGATGTTGCGGGCCGCGGCGATCGCGCGCTCGGCCACTTCGGGGTGGACGTCGTCGGTGACGTCGGTGGCGGTGCCGCCGGTGGACAGGTTGGCGTTGTTGCGCAGGATCACGCGCTTGCCCTTGGCCGGCACGGACTCGGCGTCGAAGCCCTGGTTGGCCAGGGTGGCGAGGGCGATCTCGTCGAAGCGGATCTTGGTGAGCGAGGTGGCGTGGCCGGTGCCGCGGCGCGGGTCGCTGTTAACGTGGTCGACGAGCTCGCGGATGGTGCGCTTGCCGTCACCGATGACCAGCGGCGGCTCGCGGCGGGCGGCGGCGACGAGCTTGTCACCGATCACCAGGAAGCGGTAGTCGTGGCCCGGCAGGTAGCGTTCGACCATCACGTCGTCGCTGATCTCGGCGGCCACCCGGAAGGCGGCCTTCACTTCTTCTTCGGTGCGCAGCTTGACCGCCACGCCCTTGCCCTGGTTGCCGTCGCGCGGCTTGACGACCACCAGGCCGCCGATCTCGCGGGCGGCCAGCCAGGCGTCGTCGGCGTCGGTGACCGAGCGGCCCAGGGGCACCGGCACGCCGGCGGCGCGCAGCAGGGTCTTGGTGAGCTCCTTGTCCTGGGCGATGGCCTCGGCCACCGCACTGGTGAGGTCGGTCTCGGCGGCCTGGATGCGGCGCTGCTTGCTGCCCCAGCCGAACTGCACGAGGCTGCCCTCGGTGAGGCGGCGGTAGGGGATGCCGCGGGCCACGGCGGCCTGCACGATGGCGCCGGTGGAGGGGCCGAGGCGCACGTCCTCGTCGAGCTCCCGCAGGCGGCCGAGGGCGTCAGCGAGGTCGAAGCCGAGCTTGTCATCGGCGGCGGCGCGGAGCAGCGCGATGGCCAGGTCGAAGGCCAGGCGGCCGACCTTTTCTTCGGTGTATTCGACCACCACCTGGAACACGCCCTTCTCGAGGGTCGGCGCGGTGCGGCTGAAGGTGACCGGACAACCGGCGCAGGCCTGCAGGCCGAGGGCGGCGAGCTCGAGGGCGTGGGCGACGGAGCTGGGGCCCTGGGGGCCGTCGGCCTCGAGAAAGCCCATCTCGGGGAAAAGGTTGCGCAGGCGCGTCTCGAAACCCGACATCTGGTCGATGTTGCACTCGTCGTCGGTGCAGGTCACGATGGCCTCGATCGCGGTATGCCGGCTCCACAGATTGGGGCCGCGCAGAGCCCGGATGCGTGAAACTTCCATGGATAACAGTCCTTGTCTCTATTTTTTGGCCGGCCCCCGGTTCGATGCGGGGGCCGGTTTCGTCAGCTCGGGCGGTGGGCGGCGGGCGTTCAGTCGCCGCGCAGCGGGGCCTTCGGGTTGTAGGGCAGCACGCCGGCGCGGATCAGCGCCGGGGAGATGTCGAGGGCCCAGGCGCCCGCGATGGCGGCCAGCAGGTTGGGCAGCACGCCCGGCCTGGCGGCCTCGCCGTCGGCCAGCATGTGGATGCGGGCGAGCGGCGCGAGCACCTCTTCGGCCTCGCCGGTGGCCAGCACGATGGCCTCGTCCTTGACGAACACGGCGCGCCTGCCTTCGGCGCGGGTGGCGACGATCGCCTCGGCGCCGCCATCGACGCCGAAGAAGATCACGTCGCCGTCGGACAGGGAGGCCATCTCGACCACCGCCGGATCTTCGGCGTTGAGCACCGCGACGCCGCTGGAGAGCACGAGGTCGACCTGGGTGCGGAAGACGTTCCAGACCTTTTCGGGGGCGTCGATGTAGAACTCGCCGAAATGCAGCTCGGGGTCGATGTTGGTGACCACCCCGACGCTGCAGCGGTCGTACACCGTGCCGTCGGCGAGGATGTCGCGGCAGCCGTTCTCGAAGACCGCCGCCTCGACGGAGCGGTTCATCAGCACGCGCTCGGCGGCGTCCCAGTTGGTGCCCTCGGGAGTCTCCACCTGGCGGCCATCGAGGAACACGCCCTCGCTGCAGGCGAGGCCGGTGTATTGGCCCGACAGGCGCGACAGATGGGCAATGAGGCGCGCCACCGGGGTCTTGCCGCGGCTGCCGGTCACGCCGACCACCGGAATGCGGGAATCCTCGTCCTTCTCGAAGAGATGGTCGACGATCGCCTCGCCCACCGGGCGCGGCTGACCGACGGCGGGCTTGATGTGCATCAGCAGGCCCGGGCCGGCGTTGACCTCGACGATGGCGCCGCGCTGCACATCCAGCGGCTTGGAGATGTCCTCGCAGACCAGGTCGATGCCGGCGATGTCGAGGCCGACGATGCGCGCCGCCAGGCAGGCCAGCTCGGCGGTGTCGGGGTGCACCTCGTCGGTGACGTCGAAGGCCATGTTGCTGGTGCGGACGATCATGACCTCCTGGCCCTTCTCGGGCACCGAGCTGCCGGTGAAGCCCTGGCGCTCGACCTCCATCTTGGCGGCCGGGAAGCGGTCGAGGCTGATCACATACAGCGGGAACTCGTGCTCGACGCCGCGGCGCGGGTCGGTGTTGATCTGGCTGTCGATCAGCTCATCGATGGTGGACTTGCCGTCGCCCTTGACCGACACCGCCTCACCCATGTTGGCGGCGACCATCTTGCCGCCGACCACCAGGATGCGGTGCTCGGTGCCCTTGATGAAGCGCTCGACCATCACCTCGGAGCCCTCGGCCGCGGCGAGCGGGAAGGCCGTCGCGACCTCCTCGGGGGTCATCACATTGACGAACACGCCGCGGGCATGGTTGCCGTCGGTGGGCTTGACCACCACCGGGTAGCCGATATCCTCGGCGGCGGCGATGGCCTCCTCGATGCTGGCCACCACCTCGCCCTCGGGCACCGGCACGCCGCAGGAGGCGAGCAGCGACTTGGTGAGGTCCTTCTCGCTGGCGATGCCCTCGGCGATGGCCGGGGTGCGGTCGGTCTCGGCCGTCCAGATGCGGCGCTGGCGGGCGCCGTAGCCCAGCTGCACCAGGTTGCCCTCGGCCAGCAGGCGGATGTAGGGGATGCGCCGGCTCTTGTCGGCGGCGGCCTCGACGATGCAGCGGGTGCTGGGCCCGAGCATGTAGTCGTCGATCAGGTCGCGCAGCTTGGCGACGGCGGCGTCCACGTCGTAGGGGCGATCCTCGATGGCGGCCATCAGCAGGTCGCGGCCCATGTTCAGCGCGGCCACGGAGACCTCCTTCTGCCAGGCCCGGATGACCACCTTGTACACCCCCCGCTCCGAGGTCTCGCGGGCCTTGCCGAAGCCCCCCGGGATGCCGGCGAGGTTCTGCAGCTCGAGGGTGACGTGCTCGAGGATGTGCCCCGGCCAGGTGCCGTCGTGCAGCCGCTTCACGAAGCCGCCCCGCTCGCCGATGCTGCAGCGGTGCTCGATGAGCGTCGGCAGCAGGGTGGTGAGGCGGTCGGGCAGCCCGGGGATGACGTTGGACGGGCAATCTTCGAGATCGTGGATGTCGACCCACGCTTCGAGGACGGACCGGTAGGTCCAGATGTTCGGTCCCCGCAGGTGGAGCACTTTGAGGAAATCGATCGTTTTGTTGGTCATGGGCAAGGGTGTGGAGTGGACGGGCCTGGTGTCGGCTGACGTCGGGGCGGACTGAATCCGCCTTTAACGCAGCAGGGCCGGGTCAGGATTACCTGCGAAAAAAATATTCCGCGAGCCGGTGCGTTCCGGCCCACACTGGGTGTACGCGCTTGTAACGAGTCAGTAAACTTCGTCCGCAATTCTGCCTCACGCAAGCCCTTTCCTGTGGCCCAATCGCGTCCATCGAAATGAATTCCCACTCAGATTCCCTTCCGGCCGCCCCGGCTGGCAGTTCTTCGGCCCTCTCCGGCGCCTACAGCGACTACCTCGGCCCGGCCGTGCCCGACACCTGGCGCCCCGCCCTCGACAAGGCCCTCGCCGGTGGCGAGAAGGTGCTCGCCAGCCTCAGCCTCGATCTGGACACCCGCCTGCAGTTCCGCCCGGGCCTGGTGGTGCTCACCAACAGCCGCCTGATGGCCTGGGACGATGGCGCGCAGGACTGGCAGTCGTGGCCCTACCGGGAGGGCATGCAGCTGCGCCACCGGGACCAGGCCGGCGTCGCCAGCCTCGACCTCGTCGACACCCGGGCCCGGCTCGCCTGCTGGCGCTTCACGCTGGCCCAGGACCCGGCCGCCCGCAACCTGGCCGACCGCTTCCACGCCCAGCTCGAATGCGTGCTGGCGGGCCGCGAGCCGACCCCGCCGGAGCCCCTCACCTGCCCCACCTGCGACGCGCCGCTGCCCGCCGGCACCGACGAGTGCCCCACCTGCGCCCGCGAGATCCACACCCCGCCGTCCACCTGGACCCTGTTCCGCCTGTGGCGCTTCGCCCGCCCGTACAAGGGCCAGCTGCTGGCCGGCTTCCTGCTCACCCTCGCCTCCACCGCCGCCACCCTGGTGCCGCCCTACCTCACCATGCCGCTGATGGACGAGGTGCTGATTCCCTTCCAGAACGGCGTGCCCATCGACCAGCACAAGGTCATGATGCTGCTCGGCGGGCTGCTGGCCGCCGCGCTGGTGGCGTGGAGCCTGGGCTGGGCCAAGACCTACATCCTGGCGCTGGCCAGCGAGCGCATCGGCGCCGACCTGCGCATCACCACCTACGAGCACCTCCAGGGCCTGTCCCTCGAGTACTTCGGCGGCAAGCGCACCGGCGACCTGATGTCGCGGATCGGCGCCGAGACCGATCGCATCACCCTGTTCCTGTCGCTGCACCTGCTCGACTTCGCCACCGACGTGCTGATGATCACCATGACGGCGGCGATCCTGATCTCCATCAACCCCTGGCTGGCCCTCGTCACGCTGGTGCCGCTGCCCTTCATCGCGTGGCTGATCCACGCGGTGCGCGACCGCCTGCGCTACGGCTTCGAGCAGGTCGACCGGGTTTGGGGCGAGGTCACCAGCGTGCTCGCCGACACCATCCCGGGCATCCGCGTGGTCAAGGCCTTCGCCCAGGAGAAGCGCGAGGTGAACCGCTTCCGCGAGGCCAACCTGCGCAACAAGCAGGTGAACGACCGGGTGAACCGCATATGGTCGGTATTCTCGCCGACCGTCACGCTGGCCACCGAGGTCGGCCTGCTGATCGTGTGGGGCTTCGGCATCTGGCTGGTGGCGGGCAAGTCGATCACCGTCGGCGTGCTCACCGCCTTCCTCACCTACATCTCGCGCTTCTACACCCGGCTTGATTCCATGAGCCGCATCGTGTCCTTCACCCAGAAGGCCGCCGCCGGCGCCAAGCGCATCTTCGACATCCTCGACCACGTCTCCAGCGTGCCCGAGCCCACCAAACCCCAGCACCTGCCGCCCGTCACCGGCGCCATCGAGTGCCGCAAGGTCGGCTTCCGCCACGGCAACCGCACCATCCTCAAGGGGGTCGACCTCAACATCAAGGCCGGCGAGATGATCGGCCTGGTGGGCCACTCGGGCTCGGGCAAGAGCACCCTGGTCAACCTCATCTGCCGCTTCTACGACGTGACCGACGGCTCGATCCGCATCGAGGGCGTCGACGTGCGCGCGGTGCCGGTGTCCGAATACCGCCGCAACATCGGCCTGGTGCTGCAGGAGCCCTTCCTGTTCTTCGGCACCATCGCCGAGAACATTGCCTACGGCAAGCCCGACGCCAGCCGCGACGAGATCATCGCCGCCGCCCGCGCGGCCCATGCCCACGACTTCATCATGCGCCTGCCCCACGGCTACGATTCGCTGGTGGGCGAGCGCGGCCAGGCGCTCTCCGGCGGCGAGCGCCAGCGCATCTCCATCGCCCGCGCGCTGCTCATCGACCCGCGCATCCTGATCCTCGACGAGGCCACCTCGGCCGTCGACACCGAGACCGAGATGGAGATCCAGGCGGCCCTCGAGAACCTCATCCGCGGCCGCACCACCATCGCCATCGCCCACCGCCTGTCCACCCTGCGCAAGGCCGACCGCCTGGTCGTCCTCGACCGCGGCCAGATCGTCGAGATCGGCAACCACGAGGCCCTGATGGAAAAACAGGGCGCCTACTTCCGCCTCTACGAAGCCCAGTCCCGCAAGCTCGACGACGGCGACCCCAAGGAACAACCGCGCGTGCCGCTGCATCGCGAACACGCCAACGCCTGAGCCCCCCCGCCATGCCCCACGCCGCCATCCAACTCGAACGCAACGCCTTCGGCCAGCTCGTCCTCATCGACGCCGCCGGCACCGCCCACCCGGTCACGCCGGTGCGCTCGTTTCCCATCGCCGCGCCCACCGAGGGCATCGGCCTGGTCAGCCCCGACGGCGACGAGCTCGCCTGGGTCGAACGCATCGACAACCTGCCGCCCGCCTCCCGCCAGGCCCTCGAGGACGACCTGGCCAGCCGCGAGTTCATGCCGGTGATCCAGCGCATCCGCAGCGTCTCCAGCTTCGCGACGCCCAGCACCTGGGAGATCGACACCGACCGCGGCCCGACCACGATGGTCCTGAAGGGCGAGGAGGACATCCGCCGCCTCGCCCGCCCGGCCCTCCTGATCGCCGACAGCCGCGGCATCAACTTCCTGATCCGCGACCGCTACGCCCTCGACCCGGTCAGCAAGAAGATGCTGGACCGCTTCCTGTAACGGCCCACCCGGGGCCGGCCTGGCCCTTCAGAAGCGCGTCGACCACACGCCCTTCAGCAGACAGCGCTCGGGCGTCTCCTTGAAGCCGCGGCCGATGCCGAGGTGGAGCGCGCCCTGGGCGGTCTCGAACTCCGTCACCAGATAGGCCGTCCGGTCACCCTCGCCGGGCCGCAGGCGATTGGCCTTGCCGCCGTCGGTGTAGGCCTCGACGCCCCAGGCGAAGCGCTCCGAGGCCTTGTGGAGCGCCTTCAGGTCGAGGTTGAGATCCGGTGCGCGCTCGACGCCCGCCCGGCCCCAGCCCCAGATCAGGTGGGGGTTGGCGGTGACCCGGTAGCGCTCCCCGTCGTAGCCGACGATCCCGCGAAACTCGGCGCTGCGCGGCGCCTCCACGTAGCGACGGGCGTTGATGTCGTATTCGGTGTTGAAGCCATAGAACCACCGCCCCGCCTCGCGGATGTGCTTGAGGCGGAACATCAGCGCGGACGCCCCCCAGGCGCCGTTGTCCGACGCCGGGCCATCCACGCCGCTGCGCATCACCGGCAGATGCACGCCCGCCTCCCAGCCCGGCGCGAGCCCGGTGGCGAACTCGGCCATCAGGTAGCTCAGGCGATGCACGGGCCAGGTGCGGCCTTCGCTGGCGCGTTGTCCCTTGAGCGTGGTGTTGGCATGGAGCGACGCCACCACCTCGCCCCGCTCGGCGAGATCGCCCTCATGGACCATGATCTCCGGGTCGGCCAGCGCCAGCCCGGGCAGCCAGGCAAGCAGGAAGCAGCAGCAACGCAGTCGTAGGGGCATGACGGTGAGGGTTTTCACTGAAAAGCCAATGATAACCATTCTCAAATAAAACGACTTGATCGAGCGCAAATCCCGGCGCCGGAGATCCGGACGTTCGCCCCCGGACGGGCGAGCCAGCAACCCGGGTCGGCCTCACCGCCCTCCGCCAGCCATCACGCCGGCTGGACATGCAGGCCCACGGACGGCGAGCGCACAAAGCAAAACAGGGACTGCATTGCTGCAGTCCCTGTTTTGCTTGTCTGGCGCGCCCGGCAGGATTCGAACCCACGACCCCTTGGTTCGTAGCCAAGTACTCTATCCAACTGAGCTACGGGCGCATAACCCAACTTTCAGCCGATTGCGGCACCGCAAGCGCAGCCGCCACATCGACCGAATCAACCGCCCCGATGACTCGGGATGATTGCTGAAACTTTGGCGCGCCCGGCAGGATTCGAACCCACGACCCCTTGGTTCGTAGCCAAGTACTCTATCCAACTGAGCTACGGGCGCACACATACAACAACCCAACGATTTTGACCAACCACCGGCTGCACTGCAACCGACATCGTGTCAATCAAAACAGGTGACTCGAAAGTCACTCTTGCAAAACTGGCGCGCCCGGCAGGATTCGAACCCACGACCCCTTGGTTCGTAGCCAAGTACTCTATCCAACTGAGCTACGGGCGCGTTGAAGAGCCGAGATTATACATGCGCTTTTCGAAATTGGAAGCCCTTTGATGCAGTTCGATGAAATTTCTTCTGGAGGCCGTGTTTCATCAGGGTAAACGAGGACCCCAGACCGGTTTGCTGCGGTGCACAAAAGCCCTACAATAAAATCTCGAGAATTTTACAAACTCGGAGGAGAGCGCTGATGAACACGCAAGCCGGCAATCGTCTGCACAGAATCGTCATCGTCGGCGGAGGCGCCGGAGGTCTCGAGCTCGCCACCCGCCTCGGCGACACCCTCGGCCGCCGCGGCAAGGCCGACATCACCCTGATCGACCGCACCCGCACCCACATCTGGAAACCCAAGCTCCACGAGATCGCCGCCGGCAGCATGGACATCGGCGACCACGAGGTCGGCTACCTGGCCCAGGCCCACTGGCACCACTTCCATTTCCGCATCGGCGAGATGACCGGGCTCGACCGCCGACAGCGCCTGGTCCATGTGGCGCCCTACGTCGACGCCGAAGGCCAGCAGGTCACCCCCGCCCGCTCCTTCCCCTACGACACCCTGATCATCTCGGTGGGCAGCCAGAGCAACGATTTCGGGACGCCGGGCGTACGCGAGAACGCGATGAAGCTCGAGACGCCCGGCGCTTCCACGTACGCATGGTGAACGCCTGCGTGCGCGCCCACGCCCAGGGCACGCCCCTGCGGCCGGAGCAGCTCCACATGGCGATCATCGGCGCCGGCGCCACCGGCGTCGAGCTGGCCGCCGAGCTGCACCACACCACCCGCGAGGTGGTGGCCTACGGCCTCGACCGGGTCGACGCCGACAAGGACATCAAGCTGTCGGTGATCGAGGCCGCGCCCCGCGTGCTGCCCGCCCTGCCCGAGCGCCTGTCGAACTCCACCGAGAAGCTGCTGCGCTCCCTCGGCGTCGATGTGCACACCAACGCCAAGGTGGCCGAGGTGCTGCCAGACGGCGTGCGCCTCGCCGACGGCCGGGTGCTGCCGGCCGAGCTGGTGGTGTGGGCCGCCGGCGTGAAGGGCCCCGAGTTCCTCACCCGCCTCGACGGCCTGGAGACCAACCGCATCAACCAGCTCCTGGTGCGCCAGACCCTGCAGACCACCCTCGACGACAACGTCTTCGCGATGGGCGACTGCGCCGCCTGCCCGTGGCCCGAGAAGAACGGCTTCGTGCCGCCCCGCGCCCAGGCCGCCCACCAGCAGGCCACCCACCTGCTCAGGCAGATCCGCCGCCGCCTGGCCGGCAAGCCGCTGGAGGACTACCGCTACAAGGATTTCGGATCGCTGGTGTCGCTCGGCGAGTTCAGCACCGTCGGCAACATGATGGGCGGGCTGGCCCGGGGCGACCTGTTCATCGAAGGCCGCTTCGCCAAGCTGATGTACACCTCCCTGTACAAGATGCACGAGCTGGCCCTGCACGGCTGGGTCAAGGTCGCGCTCGACACGCTGGCGCGGATGATCACGCGGCGCACCGAACCCCACGTCAAGCTGCACTGACGCGCGCCCCGCGGGGGTGGTTTGCGGGATAATCCCGCTCCACCCCTCTATATGAGCTATCGACCGGAGCCCCGATGAAGACCGTCCGCATCCTCGACACCGACCTCGAGTTCGTCCGCCTCGCCTCGGCCCACCCGCGGGCGGGCGCGCCGGCCATGGTGTTCCTCCACGAAGGGCTGGGCTCGATCTCGATGTGGCGGGATTTCCCGCAGAAGGTGGCGGACGCCACCGGCTGCGAGGCGGTGGTCTATTCGCGCTACGGCTACGGCCGCTCGACGCCGCGCAGCGCACCCAACACGCCCCGCTACATGCACGAGCAGGCGCTGGACGTGCTGCCGGCCCTGCTCGACGCCCTGGAGCTGGAGCGGCCTTTCCTGTTCGGCCACAGCGACGGCGGCTCGATCTCGCTGATCAACGCCGGCGGCAGCCCGCGCCCCCTGTCGGGTATCGTCGTGATGGCGCCCCATGTACTGGTCGAGGAGATCACCCTGGCCGGCATCCGCGACGCCGTCGCGGTCGCCGCCCGGACCGACCTGATCCAGCGCCTCGGCCGCTACCACGCCGACGCCGCCACGGTCTTCGAGGCCTGGCAGCGGATCTGGCTGAGCCCCGAATTCCGCGCCTGGAACATCGAGGAATACCTCCCGCGCATCGCCTGCCCGGTGATGGCGATCCAGGGCGAGGACGACGAATACGGCACCCTCGACCAGATCGACCGCATCGCCGGCCAGGCCCGCGACGTGGACCTCGTCAAGCTGGCCGACTGCCGCCACTCGCCCCACAAGGACCAGCCGGCGGCCGTCATCGAGGCGGTGGCGGGCTTCGTCGACCGCATCCTCGACACGCAACAGTAAAGAGGGCCCAAGGCCCCCGCGGGGGCCTCAGAAGATCAGGCACCAGTCCGGGTCGGAGTCGGTCACGTCGGTGATCTCCTCGACCGCGTTGATCGCATCCCGGGCCACCAGCAGCTTGTCCACGATCCCGAAGAAGACATCCACCACCCGCGGGTCGAACTGCTGGCCGCGCCGCTCGCGGATCATGTCCAGGATCTCGGCGTCGCCGCGCGCCGGTCGGTAGCAACGGTCGATCGACAGGGTATCGAAGAAGTCGGCCAGGGCCACGATGCGCCCGGACAGCGGGATCGCCTCGCCGCTCAGGCCCTGGGGGTAGCCCGCGCCGCTGAAGTGCTCGTGGTGAGCCATCGACACCTCGGCCGCCAGCTCCAGCACCGGCGCGTCGGAGCCGGCCAGAATGCTGGCGCCGATCCGCGGGTGCTCGCGCATCAGGCGCCACTCGTCGGAGGTCAGCGGCCCGGTCTTGCGCAGGATGCTCTCGTGGATGCCGATCTTGCCGATGTCGTGCATCTGGGCCGCCTTGTAGAGCATCTCGCAATACTCGTTGGGGCAACCCAGGGCCTCGGCGATCATCGCCGAGAAGGCCCCGACCCGCTGCATGTGGGCCCCGACTTCGCCGTCCTTGTGCTCGGCGGCGCGGGCCAGGCGGAACAGGGTGTCCTGGTGGGCCCGCTCGAGGGCGCGGAAGGCCTCGTCGCGCTGGTCGCGCACGTCCTGCAGCTCCCGCATCAGGCGATTGAGCTGGGCACGGGCGGCGGCGGCTTCCCGTTCGTCCGCCTGCGGAGCGCCCGGCACGGGGGCGGGCTGCATGCCTTCGGCCCGGGCATCGGGCACGACGGATTGAAATTGGTTTGCTGCGATCTTGCTGTTCATCATGCGCTCCTCGTTGAGGCCGTTTCGCCCTCGCCCGTGCACCGGACCTTCTCTGCTGGGGTCGGGGCGTGCCGGGTGCCTTCTCTCGGGTGTGGCTCGAACCACGACCGGCGGCGTCTCAAACCCGCCTTGATGTTATTTTAGTGATATTCTCATTTTTATTGTTTCTGAAAGCGTCAAAGAGCGTGTAAGAAAATCCCTTATACCGCGGGCGGACGTGCGCTCTTTCACGCCGCCGCAGGCCGGTACGGCAGTCCAGCGGGATGAAGCCGCCGAAAGAGCACAAAAAAAGGCGACCCGCAGGTCGCCTTTCTTGCCCGGACCGACCATTTCGGCGGCCGGCGGGAGCTACGGCAGGCCGTGTCAGTTCACGGCGTCCTTCAGCTTGGAGCCGGCCGAGAACTTGGGCTGCTTGGAGGCAGCAATCTGGATCTCGGCGCCGGTTTGCGGGTTGCGACCGACACGTGCGGCACGCTCGCCCACGGAGAAGGTGCCAAAACCAACGAGGGTAACGCTCTCGCCCTTCGCGAGGGCCTCGGTGATGATCTCCATCACGCCGTCAACGGCGCGGCCGGCATCGGCCTTGGTCAGACCACTCTTGCCCGCCAGCGCTTCGATCAGTTCAGTCTTGTTCATAGCTCGTCTTGTATGGATGAAAGAAATGGGTGGTTACAGGAGTCTCCACAGGTGACGCCCGGTGCCGCCTCTGCACACCACACCACCCGTATCCGATAGCTTACCCTGCCCGCCCGCGAGTGTGGCACGAATCTGGAGGTTTTCGCGGCATTTCCGCCGTACGGCAATGCCTGGCAGGGCGGATTCAATCGGATCCCAGCTCGCGCAGGCGCTCGAGGGCCTCTTCGATGCGCTCGACGGCGATCACGCGCATGCCGGGGATCTCGTGTTTGGGGGCGTTGGCCTTGGGCACCAGGGCCACCGTGAAGCCCAGCTTGGCGGACTCCTTGAGGCGCTCCTGGCCGCGGGGCGCCGGGCGGATCTCGCCTGCCAGGCCAACCTCGCCAAACACCACCAGCGCCCGGGGTAGCGGTCGGTTGGTGAGGGACGAGACGATCGCCAGCAGCACCGCCAGGTCGGCCGCCGGCTCGGCGATCTTGACGCCGCCCACCGCATTCACGAACACGTCCTGGTCGAAGCACACCACGCCGGCGTGGCGATGGAGCACCGCCAGCAGCATCGCCAGCCGGTTCTGCTCGAGCCCCACCGACAGGCGCCGCGGGCTGGGGCTGTGGGCGCTGTCCACGAGGGCCTGGATCTCGACCAGCAGCGGCCGGGTGCCCTCCTGGGTGACCAGCACGCAGGAGCCCGACACCTGCTGCCCGTGCTGGGACAGAAAGATCGCCGACGGGTTGGAGACGCCCTTCAGCCCCTTCTCGGTCATCGCGAAGACGCCCAGCTCATTGACGGCGCCGAAGCGGTTCTTGAAGGCCCGCACCAGCCGGAAGCTGGAGTGGGTGTCGCCCTCGAAGTACAGCACCGTGTCGACGATGTGCTCCAGCACCCGCGGGCCGGCCAGCGCGCCGTCCTTGGTGACGTGGCCGACCATGATCAGCGTGGTGCCGCCCTGCTTGGCGAAGCGCGTGAGCTGGGCCGCGCACTCGCGCACCTGGGCCACCGAGCCCGGCGCCGAGCCGAGGGTTTCGGAATAGACGGTCTGGATCGAATCAACCACCGCCACGTCGGGCTTGACGTCGCGCAGGGTGGCGAGGATGCGCTCCAGGTTGATCTCGGGCAGCAGCTGCAGGCCGTGGGCGTCGAGCTGCAGCCGGGCCGCCCGCAGGGCCACCTGCTCGGCGGACTCCTCGCCGCTCACGTAGAGCGCCTTGAGGCGGCCGGAGAGCAGCGCCAGCGCCTGCAGCAACAGGGTGGACTTGCCGATGCCCGGGTCGCCGCCGATCAGCACCACGCCGCCGGGCACCAGCCCGCCGCCGAGCACCCGGTCGAACTCGTCGATGCCGGTGGGCACCCGGGAGGTCTCCCGCGGGCGGATGTCGGCCAGGGTCTGCAGGCGGCCGCTGTCACCGGCCAGCGCGGCGAAGCGCTTGGCCACCGGCGCATCGGGCTCGACCACCGACTCGACCAGGGTATTCCAGGCCTGGCAGTGGGGACACTGGCCCTGCCAGCGGGGCGACTTGCCGCCGCATTCGGAACAGACGTGCACCGTCTTCGGCTTGGCCATCAGGCGGCGCGCCCCCGCACCACCACCGGCACGCGGGGCGCCAGCGCACAGAAGAGCTCGTAGCTGATGGTGCCCGCCGCCGTGGCCACCTCGTCGGCGGCGAGGCCCTCGCCCCACAGGGTGACCGGCGTGCCGACGCCCGCCTCGGGGAGGTGGGACAGATCGCAGGCCAGCATGTCCATCGAGACCCGGCCGAGGGTGCGGGTGCGCCGCCCGCCCACCAGGATCGGGGTGCCGGTGGGGGCGTGGCGGGGATAGCCGTCGGCGTAGCCGCAGGCCACCACGCCGACCCGCGTCGGCCCCTCGGCGACAAAGGTGCCGCCATAGCCGACCCGCTCGCCGGCGGCGATCTCCTGCACGCCGATGATCTCGCTGGTGAAGGTCATCACCGGGCGCAGGCCGATGGCCTCGGCGCTCTGCAGCGCGGGCATCGGCGAGCCGCCGTAGAGGATGATCCCCGGCCGCGCCACCTGCCCCAGGGCCTCGGGAAACCTCAGCAGCGCCGCCGAGTTGGCGAGGCTCACGGGGTAGTCCAGCCCGGCGCTGATCCGCCGGAAGGTGGCCAGCTGGCCGGCCACGCCCACCTCGTCGTCGGCGCGGGCGAAGTGGGTCATCAGGGTGATCCCGCGCACCGCCGGCAGGGCCCGCAGGCGCGCCAGGGCCGGCGCGAAGGTGTCGGCGGTGAAGCCGAGGCGGTTCATGCCGGTGTTGATCTTGAGCAGCACGTCGAGGGGCCCGGCCAGCGCCGCCCGCTCCAGCATGCCGAGCTGGGCGTCGTTGTGGATCGCCGGCGTGAGGCCCAGGGCCAGCACCTCGGCCAGGTCGGCCGGCTCGAAGAAGCCTTCGAGCAGCGCGATCGGCGCCGTGACGCCGGCGGCACGCAGGGCCCGCGCCTCGGCCAGATCGAGGAGCGCGAAGCCATCGGCGACATCGGCGAGGGCCTCGATCGCCCGCTCGAGCCCGTGGCCGTAGGCGTTGGCCTTGACCACCGCGAAGGCCCGGGCGCTGCCGGCCCGCTGTCGGGCGAGAAGATAGTTGTGACGCAGGGCCGCGAGGTCGATGGTGGCGCGGATCGGACGGGGCATGGGGAGACCTGGAACTAGGGTTTTCTGTCGGCCGACAGGCGGGCGATCTCGCTGATGGCGAAAGCGGCGAAGGTGTCGACCAGGCGGGAGCGGAACTTGTCCTTGAGCACGATGACTTCGAGGGGAGTATACAGCGGCGGGTCGAGGGGCACGCCCACCAGCGTGCCGGCGCGGATTTCGCCGAGGATCGCCGCGCGGGAGGCGATGGCGAAGCCGAAGCCCTGGGCCACCATGTGCTTGACGGTGTCGAGGCTGCCCACCTCGGCCGTCACCTTGACTTCCTCGGCCGACACCCCCGACGAGGCGAAGAACTGATCCACCAGGTCGCGGATCGCGTTGCCCGGATCGCGGTGGATCAGCGGCAGGCCGGCCAGTTGCGACGCCTTCACCGACGCCTCCCCCGCCAGCGGGTGGCTGGGCGGCACGATCAGCAGCAGGTCGTCCCGGCCGGCCTCGCGGCGCTCCAGGGTGGGCTCGTCGGTGACGATCTCGATGAGCCCCACGTCCAGGCCGCGGTCGATCACCCGGTTCTCGACGAACTGGGAGTTGCCCACCGACACCCGCGGCACCACCCGCGGGTAGAGCCGCTTGAACCCGGCGATCAGCCACGGCAGCCAGTAGGCGCCGATGGTCGTGCTGACGCCCAGGTGGAGCACGCCCGACAGCTCGTCGGTGAGCTCGGAGACCCGCATCTCCATCTCGTCGGTGAGGCCGAGGATGCGCTCCGCGTAGGCCATCACCAGATCCCCCGCCGGCGTGAGGGTGACGCGGCCGTGGCCCCGGTCGAACAGGCGGGCATTGAACTGCTCTTCCAGCTGCTTGATCTGGAAGGTCACCGCCGGCTGGGTCATGAACAAGGCTTCGGCGGCCCGCGTGAAGGAGCCGTGGCGCGCCACCGCGTGGAAAACCTGAAGGCGACGATCGGCCATAGGTTATAAAAGTGATTTATGGATGGTTATATTGGACCATAACATTGACCCCGTCGCCAGAAGCGCGCATAGCCTTCGTGGTATAAAGCGCGGTCCGTCAAATTCACCGAGCCCCGTCCGCCCGCGATGCCCTTCGGTTTTTACATGATCATGGCGGCGCAGTTCTTTTCTGCGCTGGCCGACAATGCCCTGCTGATTGCATCCATCTACCTGCTGCGGGAGATGCAGGCGCCCCAGGAGTACGAACCGCTGCTGAAGCTCTTCTTCACGGTTTCCTACGTGGCCCTGGCGGCCTTCGTGGGCGCGTTTGCGGACTCGATGCCCAAGTGGCGGGTGATGCTGATCAGCAACACCATCAAGATCGCCGGCTGCTCGCTGATGTTCTTCGGGGTGCATCCGCTGGCCGCCTATGCGGTGGTCGGCCTCGGCGCGGCGGCCTATTCGCCGGCCAAGTACGGCATTCTCACCGAATACCTGCCGGCCCGCCTGCTGGTCGTCGCCAACGGCTGGATCGAGGGGCTCACGGTGGGCGCCATCATCCTCGGCACCCTGGTCGGCGGCGTGCTCATCAAGCCGGCCATCGCCGACACCCTGCTGTCCCTCAATCTGCCCTACGTCGACACCGTGCCCGAGATCGCCCTGTGCGTGATCGGCACACTTTACGTCATCGCCGCGCTGTTCAACCTCAAGGTGCCCGACACCGGGGTGGACCACAAGGCCCTCAAGTCGAACCCCCTCTACCTCATCCACGACTTCAACCACTGCCTCAAGCTGCTGTGGCGGGACAAGCTGGGGCAGATCTCCCTCGCCACCACCACCCTGTTCTGGGGTGCCGGCGCGACGCTGCAGTTCATCGTGATCAAGTGGGCCGAGCAGGCCCTCCACCTCGACCTCTCCAAGGCCTCGATGCTCCAGGGCGTGGTGGCGGTGGGCGTGGCGATCGGCGCGGTCATGGCGGCGCGCATGGTGTCGATGCGTTCGGCGGTACGGGTGATCCCGCTGGGCATCGCGATGGGCATCATCGTCAACGTGATGATCTTCGTCACCGACATGTCCGTGGCGATGGTGCTGATGGTGCTGATCGGGGCCCTCTCCGGCTTCTTCGTGGTGCCCATGAACGCCCTGCTGCAGCACCGCGGCCACATCCTGATGGGCGCCGGGCACTCCATCGCGGTGCAGAACTTCAACGAGAACCTGTCCATCCTGGTGATGACCGGGCTGTACGCCTTCCTGATCCGCTCGGGCTTCTCGATCAACACCGTCGTGGTGGCCTTCGGCCTCTTCGTGGCTGGCACCATGTACCTCGTCAAGCTGCGCCACGAAGCCAACCAGCGCGAGTTCGACGCCGTCGCCCAGCTCGAAGACATCCGCCACTGACCCGCCCGCCGCGCGCCGCGCGCCCGGCCCCTCCCCTCCGGACACCCATTCAATGCACGCCATCATCGAGCCCGCCGCCACCGCACTCCACTGCCACCTCGACGGCGCCGACGCCAGCCTGCACCTCGACCGTGCCGACGCCCTCGCCCGCCTGCAGGCCTGGGGCGAGCGCTGCGGCGAGGCCGTGACCGCCAATGACGACGCGGCGCTCCTCGCCATCGGCCGCGAACTCCACGCCTGGCTCGACACCCCGGCGTGGATCAGCCAGTGGGCCCGCGACGAGGCCGTGCAGCGCCTCGAGATCCGCGCCCCCGAGCCCGCCGAGCCCCTCGCCGCCGCCCTCCTCGCCTGCCCGTGGGAGTTCATCGCCGACGAGCAGGGCTTCATCGCCGCCACCCGCGCCACGCCGCTGCACATCATCCGCGTGCGCGGCGAAGCCTCCGCCGACGACATCGAGGCTGCCGCCCGCGCCGTTGCCCGCCGCAGTGAAGCCGACGCCATCGCCGCCGCCGGCCAGCTCGACGAAGCCCTCGAGATCCTGCGGGGCGAGGTGCTGAGCGTCTTCGAGCGCCTCGAGGACAGCCGTGAGAAGGCCATCACCCAGGGCCGCATCGCCGACGTGCTCCTCGCCGCCGGCCAGCTCGACGAGGCCATGGCCCTGCAGCAGGAACGCCTGCCGGTGGTCACCGCCCTCGGCGACCCGGAAGGCCTCGCCCACATCCGCTACTCGATGGCCAACATCCGTCTTGCCCGCGGCGAGCACGAGAGCGGCAACCTGCAGCAGATCTACGAGGAGCTCACCGAGGCCTTCCAGATCAGCTGCCAGCAAGGCCACCCCGACGCGGTCGGCGGCATCGGCCTGCTGCTGGTGCAGGTGCTGGCGATGGGCGGCCTGCGCGACGAGGCCATCGAGACCCTCGACACCACCGAAGACGCCTTCACCACCCTGCGCGACCTCGACGGCCTGGCTCAGGTCAAGCAGCTGCGCCAGATGCTCGGCATCTGAACACTCCAAAGGCCGGGCGCCTCCCGGCCCGCCCCCCGTGGGGGGCAAGGACACTTCGGGCGGCCCCAGCTTTCCTTCAGATGCCGCCTCCCCGCATCAGCCCAGCCGGGTGTGGATGCGGACTTCCCCGGTCAGCAGGCGGTGCATCGGACAGCGGGTAGCGATGCGCAGCAGCTCGGCCCGCTGGGTGTCGTCCAGCTCGCCCTCCAGCAGCAGCTTCAGCGCGATGTCGTTGCCCTCCGCCGGCCGGCCCTCGGGGTTGAGCGCCAGCTCCACCCGCAGCCCCGCCAGCGGCCACTGCTTGCGGGCGGCCACCATCTTCAGGGTGATCGCGGTGCACGCCGCGAGGCTGCCGAGCATCAGGCGGTCCGGCGCCGGGCCCACGTTGGCGCCGCCCAGGTCGGCGGGCTCGTCGGCCCTCCACACATGCCCGAGATCGTCGGACAAGGTCACGAGATACGGGGTGTCCCCCAGAACGGCGGTGACGGCGGCGCTTCCTGACATGCTGGCTCCCATGGTCTGAATGATCGTCCCGGCGCGGCGGGCCTCTGCCGGCGCCGGTGTTGCCGCTCAAGTGTGCCGCAAAGGGACGGCCCCGGCGAGGGGCGCCGCAGACCACGCCCTCTTGCCGCACCAGTGTGGCCAGCCGCCGCCCCCCGCCGAGGGACTATGCCTCCCGCCCCCGCCCGTTGCGCCGGCCCCGCCCGGCCGCGATCCGCTTGACGTTTCCATCGGCACACATTAAATTAATAACCATTCTCATTTGCATTGATCGAGCGATGGCTCCGCCAGCACGGCCCGACGGGCTCGCGCCCCCGGACACCCCGCCCGCTTCAATGCCTCAGCCAGCCAGCGCCGCCCCCGGGCATGCCGCCAGCCAGCCAGGACACCGCCCGTCTGGAGCTCGACATGACCGCTGCCCTCTCGCCACGGGGCCTTGCCGCGCCGGCCCTGCCCGCGCCCTTCCTGGCCCTCTCGCGGCCACGCCCGACCAGGCCGGTGCGCCGGAGCCTGACCGGCGTCGGCATCGCCGTGCTGTGCCACGGCGCCCTGCTGGCGGCGATCATCGGCGCCGTCGGTGAGGAGCGGCCGCCCGTCGTCCCGCCCCAGCCCTACATGACGGTGAGCCTGCTCACGCCGCCCGGCCCGACGCCCGAACCCCCACGCCCCCAGGCCCCGCCGCAGCAGCCGAAGGAAGCCCGGCCCACGCCGCAGCCCCAGGCCGCGCCGTCCCCCAGCCGCAAGCCTGCCGAGCGGCCGACGCTCACCTCCGCCGCCACCGCCAGCAACGCCGCCGAAACCTCCGCGGAACCTCCGGCGCCCCCCGCAGCGCCGACCCCGGCCGCCGCGCCGATGCGCGAGGCCCCGGTCGCCATGGTGCCGCCGCGCTTCGACGCGGCCTATCTCTCCAATCCGGCCCCCGCCTACCCCAGCGCGTCCAGACGCATGGGCGAGGAAGGCCGGGTGCTGCTGCGCGTGCAGGTGGGGGCCGACGGCCGCCCCACCGACGTGAGCATCGCCAAGAGCAGCGGCTTCTCCCGCCTCGACGACGTCGCCCGCGAAACCGTGCTGCGCAGCTGGCGCTTCGTGCCCGCCCGCCAGGGCGACCAGGCCGTGGCCGGCACCGTCAAGGTGCCCATCGACTTCACCCTCAGCCCCTCCTAAGGAAACCCTCCATGACCGAATCCACCTTCAGCCTTGCCCAGATCTGGGCCCAGGGCGATGGCGTCTCCCATGCCGTCGCCATCATGCTCGCCCTCATGTCGCTGGCCTCCTGGTCGGTGATCTTCGTGAAAGCCTGGAGCCTCGTGCAGCTGCGCCGCATGAGCGGCGGCGCCAAGCAGTTCTGGCACGCCACCAGCTTCGAGGCCGGCATGGTGGCCCTCGCCCCCGCCGGCAACAACCCCTTCCGCGACCTGGCCGAACGCGGCACCGAGGCGGTCAGCCACCACACCCACCACCGGGACGAGCTGCACGGCGTGCTGGGCCTCAACGACTGGCTCACCAGCACCCTGCGCCAGTCCATCGACGACACCACCGGCCGCCTGCAGTCGGGCCTGTCGATCCTCGCCTCGGTGGGCAGCACGGCACCCTTCATCGGCCTCTTCGGCACCGTGTGGGGCATCTACCACGCCCTCGTCGGCATCGGCGCCGCCGGCCAGGCGACCCTCGACAAGGTCGCCGGCCCGGTGGGCGAATCCCTGGTGATGACCGCCGGCGGCCTGGCGGTGGCGATCCCGGCGGTGCTCGGCTACAACGCCCTGGTGCGCGGCAACAAGGAGATCCTGGCCAGCCTCAGGCACTTCGCCCACGACCTGCACGCCTACCTTGTGACCGGCGGCCGGGTGAAGAAGAACGCCCCGGCCAACGTCCATCCCCTCCCCCGCAAGGAAGCGCCATGAGCTTCGGAAACAGCCCCCTCGACGACGACGGCGAGGTGATGTCGGAGATCAACATGACGCCCCTGGTGGACGTGATGCTGGTCCTGCTGATCATCTTCATCATCACCGTGCCGGTAATCAACCACGCGGTGAAGCTCGACCTGCCCAAGGCCAGCAGCCAGGCCGAGGAGATCAAGCCCGAGAAGATCAATCTGTCGATCAAGGCCGACGGCAGCCTCGGGTGGAACGGCGAGGGCGTGGCCGAGGAGAACCTCGACGCCCGCCTCGAGGCCGCCGCCGCCCGCCAGCCCCAACCCGAGCTGCACCTGCAGGTGGACAAGCGCACCGAGTACGACCACGTGGCGCGCCTGCTGTCGGCAGCCAGCCGCCACGGCCTCGGCAAGGTGGCCTTCGTGACCGAACCGGCCCGGTAGCGCCCCCGGCGCAGCGCGCAAGAAAACGGCAACGAGGCGCGCCTTCGTTGCCGTTTTTCGTTCCGGTGCGTGACCCTAGGCCCCGGCTTCCGCCTCTGCCCCCACCGAGCGGGCACCGGACCACACCGACACCCGGTTACGGCCGCTCTTCTTGGATTCGTAGAGGGCGTTGTCGGCCTGGTCGATGAGCTCGGGTGCGTCCTTGGCCCCCAGTTTGATCGAGGCGACGCCGAAGCTGGAAGTGATGCGCAGCCCCGGGATGTCGCGCACCGCCGCGCCGGCCTGGGTCTCGATGCTGTGGCGCAGGCGCTCGGCCACCTCGGTGGCCTGCTCGATCGTCGAGCCGGGCAGGATGAAACAGAACTCCTCGCCGCCGTAGCGGCACAGCAGGTCGCCCTCCCGCAGGCCGGAGCCCATGCACTTGGCCACCGACTTGATGACCAGGTCGCCCACCGCGTGGCCGTAGCGGTCGTTGAAGGACTTGAAGTGGTCGATGTCGCCCATGATGCAGCACACCTCGCCGCCCTCGGCCAGCAGCCTGGCGTAGAGCGGGTCGACGGCGTCGAAGAAGGCGCGGCGGTTGAGGCAGCCGGTCATCGGGTCGCGGGTGGCGAGGCGATGCAGTTCCTCGTTCTGGCGGCGGATCTCGTCCTTCGAGGCCTCCAGCTCGGTGAGCGTCACCAGCAGCTGGTCGTTGATGCGATGGAGGATGGTCACGTCCGAGAAGTTGACCAGGCAGCCCCGCAGATGGCCCCGCCCGTCCTGGATCGGCAGGCAGCCGACGATGGCGCGCAGCGGCTCATCCTCGCCGGGGCGGGCGATCTCCACCGTCTCGCCGCTCACCGTGCTGCGGGAGCGCATCGCCCGGGCCCAGGGGTAGTCGTCGGGGGTGCCATGGAAACCGCTCACCAGCCACTGCAGCGCATTGGCCGGGGTGCCGGTGGCGAGGCTCCGGGCATCCGGGTGAAAGTTGCGGAACGCGTTGTTGGCGAGCATCACCCGGCCCCGCTCGTCGAGCACCATCACCCCCTCGGCAAGGGTGTCGAAGGCGGTGCGCACCCGGTCGGGCACGGCCTTGGCCGGGTCGAGGTATTCGAGCACCCGGCGCAGGTAGAGGTAGAACGCGCCGAAGGCCATCACGCCGATCACGCCCAGCACCACGAAGGGCGGATAGGTGAGCCACTCGACGAGGGATTCGGGCAGCACCGGACGGAACGCCAGCTCGACCTCCCCCCACGGCCGGCCTTCGGAGAACACCGGCACCCGCACCTGGGTGAGGGTGGACGAACCGTCCTCCGGCGGGTGCCAGTATTGCGGGTGATCGCCCGCCTGCACGAGCACCATCCCGCTGCGCTGGCGGACGGCCACCGAGCGCAGGTCGCGGTTGCGCTCGAGGACCTCCTGCAGGGTGGGGTGGAGGGCCGCCAGGTCGCCGGTCTGCAGCTGCGCGGTGGCCTGCACGGCCAGGCTCTCGCTGAGCTGCTGGCGCACCTGCCGGGCGATCTCGGAACGGTCCGGCAGCAGGCCGAACACCAGGTCCACCGCCATCAGCAGCGAGATCAGCAGCCCCACCAGCCCCAGCGCGATGCGCGCCACCGGGCTCAACCCGAGCGCGAGCCGGCTCATGGCCGCACCTCCATTCCTGCGTCGAACACTTCGGCAATGCCCATTTCGTCCTGTACCGCCTGATCGTCCATCACCCCCGCCCAGTCGCGGTCGTTTTCGTCTTCGGGGCCCAGCACCATCAGGGGGTCGAAGTTACGCCAGGCCGGCACCGAAACCAGCAGGCTGGCAACGAGCGCGCCGGCCCGGGTGGCCCACCACACGGCTCCCACCGACAGGGCGACCCCGGTCAGCTCGATGGCCTGCAGCACCACCCGCACATCCACCTCGCCATCCCGCTCCTGCAACGCGTCCCGCTGACCGCCGTCGCCCATCCGCAGCGCGGAGCCCGCACTGCCGGTGCTGGCCACGAGGCCGTCGCCCCGCAGCAGGAAATCCATCAAGGGGCCTTCGACCCCACCGCCCAGGCTCAGCTGGACCGGCGCGCGCTCGAGGCGCGGCGGGCCGCCGAGGATCTGATTGCGCACCCGCGAGGCCGGATCGGCATTGCCCGCGCCGTCGCGGCCCAGCCTCACCACCCCGTCGCCGGCGGACGCCGGATTGGGGGCCGGCGCCAGCCCTTCCAGCACGCCCGGGCGGCTGGGGAGGAAGGCGGGCATCTTGGTGGCCTTGTCGGCCTCCGCCGGCTTGGGCGCCGCCGGCGTGACGGTCGTCACCGGTGGCTGCTGCGGGTTGGCGGTCGGGCTGGTGGACGCGCCCGGGGCGCTCACCTGCAGGGAGATCGCCGCGCGGACGGCGCCGCTGTCGGCCTGGCCGTCGCTGGCACGGATCACCACCAGGGGCGCCGCCGCCCCGTCATGGACGAAGACCACCCGACCGGCGCTCAGTTCGGCCTGGGAGAAGGCCGCGATCGCCTCACCGGGGGCGCCGAGCAGCTCGAAATGCCCGCCGGTGGCGGTGTCGACGATGTAGCCGAGGCTCGCCAGCGCCGAGTCCACGTCCGCCGCCACGATCGCATCGGCGCCGAGGACGATCCGGCTCCCCGCCGGCAGCTCGAAGGCCACGCGGGTGATGACCGGCGCATCATTGACCGCCGCCACGTCGATGTGCAGGGTGTGGCTGGCCGCCTCCGTGTCGACGCCGCCATCGGCGGTGCCGCCGTCGTCCCGCACCCGGAAGAGCAGGGTCGCGTAGTCGTGGCCGTTCGCGTCGGGCGCCGGCTGGTAGGTGAGCCGCCCGGCGGCGATGTCGCTGGCCGCCACCCACTCGCCGGCCTCGACCGCCCGGCCGGCCAGCTGCAGCGCGCCCTGCCCCGGCAGCACGACGATCTGCACCGCAGCCAGCTGGTTGGGAGCGCTGTCCAGCACGTCCCGGAAACCAAAGTCGGCCAGCGTGAAGACATGGCTGCCGTCCTCCGCCATGTCGATGCGCCCGTCGCTGCCAGCGGGCATCTCGTTGCGGTTGGCCACCGTGACGGCCAGCGTCTGGCTCGCCGTGGCGAAGCCGTCGGAGACCTGGACGATCAGCTCGTAGACATTGTCTGCATTGGCATCCGCCGGCGCGTCGAAGTCGGGCGGGGCGATGAAGCGCAGCACGCCGCTGGCCGCATCGACGGCAAACAAGGCCCGGTCGGCGCCACCCACGATGCTGTATTGGAGGGCCTGGGCCGGGCGGTCCACATCGGTGGCGGCGAGCGTGGTCACCGCGGTGATGTTTTCCGCGACGTCGACGGCCAGGGCGTCGCCGCCGGCCAGCACCGGCGCGTCATTGACCGGGGTGACCTCGATCGCGACCCGGGCCGTCGCGCGGTCGCCGTCCGCGTCGGCCAGCGCGTAGCTGAAGCTGTCGCTGCCGTGGAAGTCGGGGTCGGGGGTGTAGCGGAAGCTGCCGTCGCCGGCCAGCACGAGGCTGCCATGACTCGGCCCGGTGACCAGCGTCCACCTGTTGCCGCCGTCGCCGCTGGGGCTGTCGTTGTCCGCCACCGAGCCGGTGAGCGCCTCGTCTTCGCGCGTCGTCCAGGCGTCGTCGGCCGCCTGGGGCAGGTCATCGACGGGCGTGACGGTGACGCTGACCCGCGCCGTGGCAGAGCCGCCCTGCCCGTCGCTGACGACGTAACTGAAGCTGTCGGCGCCGTGGAAGTCGGCATCGGGCATGTAGCGAATCGCGCCATCGACCACGCTCACGCGGCCATGGGCGCCCTGGGTGACTGCGGCGACGATCAGCACGTCGCCATCCACGTCGCTGTCGTTGGCGGTGGGGTCGAAGGTGAGGGGCGTGTCTTCGGCCGTGCTCACGCTGTCGGCCAGGGCGACCGGGTCGTCGTTGACGTTGGCAACCGTCAGGTCGAAGCGGGTGCTCGCCTGCGCGCTGCTGGCGTCGGTGGCGGTGACGGTGATCGATACGCGGCCCACGTCGGCATTGGCCGGGGTGCCGCTGAAGGTCCGGGTGGCGGCGTCGAAGCTGAGCCACGCGGGCAGACCGGTGGCGCTGTAGCCGAGGCTGTCGCCGGTATCCACGTCGGCAAAGCTGCCGGCGGGCAGCGTGAAGCGGAAGGCGCTGTCCTGGGTGGCGCGCTGGCCGGCGATGGGGCTGGCGACGGTCGGGGCGTCGTTGGTGCCGGTGAGCGTGATCGTCACCGTGGCGCTGCCGCCGTCGGTGGTCGCAACGTTGAAAACGTCGCTCACCACCTGACCCGCAGCGAGGGCGTCGAGGGCCCCGGCCGTGGCGTAGGTCCAGGTACCGCTGGCGTCGATGCTGAAGTGGCCGTAGGTGCCGAGGGTGTCGCTCTGGGCAACGACGCTGGCCGCCACGGCATCCGGATCAGTGAGCGTCAGGGAGCCCCCGATGGCCTGGGACAGGTCGGTCTCGGTGATGAAGCCTGCATCGCTGCCCAGGCTGGCAATGTCGTTGCTGCCGGTGATCGTCACCGTGACCCGCCGCGTCGTGCCGTCGGCGGTGCTCGCGGTGAAACTGTCGGTGTAGGTGGTGCCCGCGACGAATTCGTCATGAGCGCTGGACATCGTGTAAGACCACCCGCCACCGGCATCGAGGCTGAACGTGCCGTAGCCATTGCTGCCGGCGACCGCGCTCTGGACGACGAAGGTGGCCGGGCTGTCCACGTCGCTGACGGTGAGCGTGCCGCCGGTGCTCTGGGCGGCGTCGGTCTCGGTGAGGTCGGCCGTGTCGCTGCCGCCAATCTGGGCGGCGTCGTTGCTGCC
>NZ_JAYREK010000015.1:22804-83932 GCF_041908905.1 Zoogloea sp. | reverse complement strand
AGCTCCTCACCCGCCACGTCTGGCAGCCCTTCAAGGAGCAGATCGACGCCAACCGGCTGACCGATCTGGGCAAACGCCTCTACGCGCCGCGCAAGGAAACCGTTGAACGCAGCTTTGCCGATGCCAAAGAGTTGCACGGGCATCGCTACGCCCGCTTTCGCGGACTGGCCAAGGTTCAAGCCCAATGCCTGCTCTCGGCCGCCTGTCAGAACATGAAGAAGATCGCCCTGCTGCTGACCCGCCGGGCGGCAGCCCTTTTGAGCCTGAGATTCCGGCCTTCCGGCGCCCGGAGAGGCGTTGTGAGTCGCCAACACATCATTTCGATCCCAACGCGCCCCACACCCTTTGGCCGCTACCGAGCGTTTCTCGTCGTCTGAGAGGGCTTCAAAAAGCACGAACCCCCGGAAAAACCGGGGGTTCGTCAGCAGCCTGAGGCGACCCGGAGGTCGCCTTTTTGCTGGATGCCGTGCTGTCAGTCGCGGTCGCCGCCGAAGGCCATGATGAGGTTAAGCAGGCTGACGAAGACGTTATAGACGTCCAGATACACCGCCAGGGTGGCCGTCACGTAGTTGGTCTCGCCGCCCTGCACGATGTTGCTGATGTCGTACAGGATGTAGCCCGAGAACAGCAGCACCACCGCCGCCGAGGTCACCAGGTGAAGCACCGGCATCTGCAGGAAGATGTTCGCCACCATCGCGAGCAGCACCACCACCAGGCCGACCGTCAGGAACTTGCCCATGTTGGTGAAGTCGCGCTTCGAGACGCTGGCGATGCCGGCCATCGTCGCGAAGATCGCGCCGGTGCCACCGGCTGCCAGGGCGATCATCGAGCCGCCGTTGGAGAAGCCCAGGGCAACCTGCAGGATGCGGGAGAGCATCAGGCCCATGAAGAAGGTGAAGCCCAGCAGCAGAGCCACGCCGACACCGCTGTTCTTGTTGCGCTCGATACCCCAGAAGAACGCAAACGAAATGCCCAGGAACAGCAGGAAGGCGATGAACGGGCTGCCCGCAAAGAACGAGAACTGCATCTGCACGCCAAGGAGCGCGCCGGCAACGGTCGGCACCATCGTGAGTGCGAGCAGCATGTAGGTGTTGCGCAGCACGCGGTTTGCGCCTTGCGACAGAACCTGCGTTTGCTGACCGTAAGTGTCGAGTTGCATGTAAAACCTCCGAGTTGATGTCGAACAGGGTGACCTGTAGCGATTCAGAGTAACGGAGGGGCCGGAAAGTTTCAATCGCCGCGCCGACGCGCTTCGCGGGGCGCCGCCGCATGCTAGAATGTGCGCCCTGCGGGAGGTGTGGCAGAGTGGTCGATTGCACCGGTCTTGAAAACCGGCAAGGGGCAACCCTTCGTGAGTTCGAATCTCACCGCCTCCGCCAGATGGGCTTTGTCGACGGCGGATCCGCAGTGCAGGATGGAGGCTCCCGACGGCGTTCGGGCGACAGACATGTCCTTAGGCGTTCGACAGGTCCCGATGTCGCCCGTCCTGGGCAAGGCGTTCCATCCGCCGGCCGGCGCAGCCGATGGCGGGAATGCAGACGGCAGGCCCGGTGTTGCGGTTGGCGAAGGGTTTGGTGCGTTCAGGCCATTCCGTCCCGAGGCTTTCGCCGCCTGGGCTGTGCTCATCCGCCGGGGTCGGCGGGGCGATCACAGATTCGGCAAGCCGTCCGCGTTCTTTGAGTCGGTTTTATGCGCGTGGCATGTTCTCGCCGGCGCGAGGCTGGTTCATAATCTTGGAATTATCGTTTCTCTTCTGGTGAGCCGTGTCCCAGGATCCGCCTTTCCCCCCTCGTCGCTCATCTCCAGGCTGCTCCGAGGCCGGCGTGCCCGCTGCTGACGGATGTGAGGATGTCTCCGCGCCCCTCGATGCGGATGCGGCGGCGCTGCTCGCCGATATCGCGGCCTTCGACATCGACGCGGCGCGGCAGCGCGTCCAGGAGATCGATGCCCGCCACACGGGGCTGCGTCGCTCGAACACGGTGTTTCCCCAGGCGGAGGCCGACCCGGGCCTGCCCCGTGTCCCGACCCCGGTCGATGTTCCGCCGGCCGCCCGGCCAGTGTCCCCGGTCGAGCCCCAGAAGTCGGGGCCGGGCGGGCTTCTCGGGCAGCTGCGCGCCGAAGTCGCCAGCCGGCAGCAGCACGTCAGCGAGCTCACGCGCGAGCAGGGCGCCGTGCGCGCCGTATTCGATCGCCGCCTGCGTCAGGTTTTCGACTACCTGCACGAGCTGTCCAAGCAGCTCAATTACCTCAAGCCGGCCATCAACCGGGCCTATTTCTTCCTCGACTCCAACGATGCCTTCCGCAACCTGACCTGGCAGGAGGGTTTCACCGATCTGCGGACCCTGTCTCAGACGGAGGGCGGCGGCATCGAGCGGGTGACCTTCTCGTATACGTTGCGGGGGCCGGGCGAGCGGGTGCTGGAGCGCCCCGGGCCCGGCGTCGAGCGGCTCCGCAAGATGCTGTTCGACCTGGGGCTGCGTTTCGAGTGTAAGGAGATCCGCAATCGCCAGCGGGAGCTCGAGCGCGCGGTGTTTACGGTGGCTGACGAGATCCTGGTCCAGATGGTCTGGCGAGCCGATCCCGACAAGGGCGCCGTGGTGCTGGAGAGCCGCAACCTCGAGCGCCTCGGCCACGCGGTGGTCAGCCTGCGGCCCGAAGCCATCGACCAGGGCGTGCTCGACGAATTCGGGCTGCTGCTGCTGGGGCGCGAGAACCGCTTCCGCGCCCATCTGATGCGCTGACGGCCGGCTCAGGCCGGCTTCAGCAGGTCGAGGGCGACGGCCTCTGCCACCTTGATCCCATCCACGCCCGCCGAAAGAATGCCTCCGGCATAGCCTGCGCCCTCGCCGGCCGGGTAGAGGCCCTTCACGTTGAGGCTCTGGAAGTCGTCCCCGCGGGTGATGCGCAGGGGCGACGAGGTGCGAGTCTCGACGCCGGTGAGCACCGCATCGTAGAGGTTGAAGCCGCGGATCTGCCGGTCGAAGGCCGGGATGGCTTCGCGGATCGCCGCGATCGCGTAGTCGGGAAGGGCGGTGGACAGGTCACCCAGGCGTACGCCGGGCTTGTATGAGGGTTCGACGCTGCCCAGCTTGGTGGACGGCCTGCCCTGCAAGAAATCCCCCACTAGTTGCCCCGGCGCCTCGTAGGTGCCGCCGCCCAGCTCGAAGGCCCGGCTCTCCAGCTCCCGCTGCAGCGCGATGCCGGCCAGCGGGCCGCTGCCGGGATAGTCTTCCGGCGTGATGCCGACCACGATGCCGGCGTTGGCGTTGCGTTCGTTGCGCGAGTACTGGCTCATCCCGTTGGTGACGACCCGGTTGGGCTCGGACGTGGCGGCCACCACCGTGCCGCCGGGGCACATGCAGAAACTGTACACCGCCCGCCCGTTGGAGGCGTGGTGCACCAGCTTGTAGTCGGCGGCGCCGAGCAGTGGGTGGCCGGCGTGGGGGCCGAGGCGGGCCTTGTCGATCAGCGATTGGGGGTGTTCGATGCGGAAGCCCACCGAGAAGGGCTTGGCTTCCATGAAGACGCCCCGGTCGTGCAGCATCTCGAAGGTGTCGCGGGCGCTGTGGCCGAGGGCGAGCACGACGTGGTCGGCGTGGATCTCGTCGCCGGTGGCGGTCTTCACGCCGCGCACCTGGCCGTCGTCGATGATGATGTCGGTGACCCGTTGCTCGAAGCGGATCTCGCCGCCGAGTTCGCGGATCTCGGCGCGCATGTTCTCGACCATCCCCACCAGCCGGAAGGTACCGATGTGCGGCTTCGAGACGTAGAGGATCTCCTCGGGCGCGCCGGCCTTCACGAACTCGGTGAGCACCTTGCGGCCGTAATGCTTGGGGTCCTTGATCTGGCTGTACAGCTTGCCGTCGGAGAAGGTGCCGGCGCCACCTTCACCAAACTGCACGTTGGATTCGGGGTTGAGGGTCTTCTTGCGCCACAGCCCCCAGGTGTCCTGGGTACGCTCGCGCACCGCCTTGCCCCGCTCGAGCACGATGGGGCGGAAGCCCATCTGGGCCAGCACCAGCGCGGCAAAGATGCCGCAGGGGCCGAAGCCGATCACCACGGGGCGGTTGCCGAAGTTCTCGGGCGCCTTGCCGACGAAGTGGTAGCGGGTGTCGGGAGCGGGCTTGACGTGGATGTCGTCGGCGAACTTCCTGAGCAGCGCCGCTTCGTTGTTAACCTCCACATCAAGAATGTAGATGAAGGACAGCGCGGTGTTCTTGCGCGCGTCGTAGCTGCGCTTGAAGACGGTGAAGCTGATGAGGTCGGTGGCAGGGATGCCGAGGCGCTTGACGATGGCGGCGGGAAGGGCGTCGGCCGCGTGGTCGAGGGGGAGGCGGAGTTCGGAGAGTCGCAACATGGGGCGTGTCATGGCGGGGAGCTTGATCCCGCAGATGGCGTTTTCGGGCCCGGATTTTAACCGGATTCCCTGCCCCGGGGCAGGGGCGTGGCGACCCGGCGTCGGGCGCCGGCGTGCTTCAGGTGAAGTGCTCTTTAAGGTAAATTCAGATGGCGAAGTTGATCGTTTCGTAAAAACCGAAATCAAACCCAGGCTTGCCGAGGCGGGGCGTCATGAATCTCAAGCACCTCTTTTATTTCTGGAAGACCGCGCGCAGCGGCGGGGTGGTCAAGGCCGGCGAGCTGCTGCACGTGACGCCTCAGACCATCAGCGGGCAGATCCGCCTGCTCGAGGAGAGCCTCGACACCCAGCTGTTCGCCCGGGATGGCCGCGCCCTCGAGTTGACGCCGGCCGGCCGGCTGGCGATGGAGTACGCGGACGAGATGTTTTCCCTGAGCGCCGAGCTGGAGCAGGCGCTGCGTCATTATCCCAAGGGGCGGCCGGTGGAGTTCCGGGTCGGGGTGTCGGACGCGGTGCCCAAGTCGCTCGCCTACCGCCTGCTGCGCCCGGCCGTCGATCCGGTCGATCCGGTGCGCATCATCTGCCGCGAATGGCGGCTCGATCGCCTGCTGGCCGAGCTGGCGATCCACCGGATCGACCTGGTGATCGCCGATTCCCCCATCCCGCCGTCGGTCGATGTGCGGGCCTACAACCACCTGCTGGGGGATTCCGGGCTGAGCTTCTTTGCCGCGCGGGCCCTGGTCGGCCCGGAGGTGCCATCGTTTCCCGCCTGCATGGGCGTGCTGCCGGCGCTGCTGCCGGGGGAGGATTCGGCGATCCGGCGCAAGTTTGTCGATTGGCTCGACCGCAAGCGGCTGCGCCCGCGCATCGCCGGCGAGTTCGACGACACGGCCCTGATGACCGCCTTCGGCCGGGCGGGCGTTGGAGCCTTCGCCGTCCCGACGGCCATCGAGGCGGAGACGCTCGCCGGCGGTGAGCTGGTGCTGCTCGGTCGGGCCGAGGACGTGCGCATCGAATACTTTGCGATCTCGGTGGAGCGCCGGCTGACCCATCCCTGCGTGCTGGCGATCTCCGAGGCGGCCCGCGCCGGGCTGGGGGTGCTGGAGTACGACACGCCGCCGCCCGCCGCCGCCAATTGAAAAACCCCCGCGGGAGCCGGGGCTCGCGCGGGGGCGTGTTGTGACAGCCCGACGTATCAGGCGTTTTGCTGGATGCCGGCCACCAGCCAGCCGGAGCTGCCGCTGCGGGGCTTGGTGAGGTGCCAGGTTTCGTCGATGGCTTCCGGCGCCGTGTTGGCGTCTTCCCGCAGCAGGCCGGTGAAGCGCACGCTGACGATGTAGCGGGCGGCTTCCTCGGTGACGTCCACGACCTCGGCGTTGAGCGACACCACGTCGGTCTTCTGCGGGCCGCTGGCCTGTTCCATCCAGTTCATCTTGATCTCGGCGAACAGCTCCGGGGTGGTGTATTCACGGATGTCCTCGAGGTTGCGGGCGTCGTTGGCGGCCTGCAAGCGGATGAAGTTGACCTTGGCGTTACGCACGAAGGCTTCGGCGTCGAAGTCGGCCGGGATCGTGCCCGCCGCTACGGGCGCATGGGCTGCGGCTGCCGGTGCGGCGCTGCCGCCACCGGCGTTGAAGGCCGGCTGGTTCGCGTCGTAACGGGCCGGCTCCGAGCCGCTATAGTTCATCGCACCCGCGCCGGCCAGTGCCGGCTGCTGGGCGGCCGCGCGGCGGCGCATGAAGAAGCCGACCACCATCAAGACCGCCACCGCGACCAGACCCATCATCATCATCGAGGCCAGCTCTTCGCCAAAGCCGAAGTGGGAGGCAAGAGCGGCCAGGCCGATGCCGGCGGCCAGGCCGGCCAGCGGGCCCATCCACGAACGCTTCGGCTGCGCCTGGGCGGCGGCCGGGGCGCCCGCCTGCTGGGTGCGGGCCTGCGCCGCGGCGGCCGTCGGAGCCTGGGCAGGGGAGGCGGGCGTCGCCGTCGCGGAGTGCGGCTGGTTCAGTTCCTGGCGCTGCATGCCGGAGGATTTGCCGCCGCCGAAGCGCTTGGCGGCGTCCGCGTCGCCAGTCGCCAGCGTCAGGCCCAGGGCAAGCGCGGCGGTGAGCAGGGCGAAGGATTTCATGGAAAGTCTCCTGTTGTTGGGGATAACCGCGGAAGGATAGCGGGCCGGAATTCTAAATAAAATCAGAATTGTTGGTACTTATTGTTCGATAAAAACTGAATATCGTGACTTCCTGGGGGCGTCCGAAGCGCCATGGAACCACTTTGGGGTGCTCTAAGTGTCTGGCCGAAAAGCATAAAGTCCGGCTTTTCGGCATGCGGCCACCAATCGGCCGGAAAGCCACACAGTGCAACGAGTTCGGCCGATCCCGCGGTGCAACCAAGTTGATCTATGTCAAAATGTCGCCCTTATCGCGGGGTATCCTTCCGCGGAAGCCTGCCGACATTCTGCCGCGCAGGCACGGGGGGTTTTGTTTTTCTTTATTGAGGTGACTCACATGCAATCGCAGACTTACAACTATAAAGTCGTGCGGCAGTTCGCCATCATGACGGTGGTATGGGGCATCGTGGGCATGCTGGTCGGCGTCATCGCCGCAGCACAGCTCGTGTGGCCCGAATTGAACGTTGCCGAATGGTTCCACTTTGGACGGCTCCGGCCGCTCCACACCAACGCGGTTATTTTCGCGTTTGGTGGCTGCGCTCTCTTTGCAACGTCGTACTACTGCGTCCAGCGCACCTGCCACACCACGCTGTTCGCCCCGGGCCTTGCTGCCTTCACCTTCTGGGGCTGGCAGCTGGTCATCCTGCTTGCGGCGATCACCCTGCCGCTCGGTTACACCTCATCCAAGGAGTATGCCGAACTCGAGTGGCCGATCGACATCCTGATCACCGTGGTGTGGGTCTCCTACGCCATCGTGTTCTTCGGTACGATCGGTAAGCGCAAGACCACCCATATCTATGTGGCCAACTGGTTCTACGGAGCCTTCATCATCACCGTCGCGCTGCTGCACTTGGTCAATAGCGCCGAGATCCCGGTCACGTTGACGAAGTCCTACTCCGCCTACTCCGGTGTGCAGGATGCGATGATCCAGTGGTGGTATGGTCACAACGCCGTGGGCTTCTTCCTCACGGCGGGCTTCCTGGGCATGATGTACTACTTCGTGCCGAAGCAGGCCGGCCGGCCCGTGTTCTCCTACCGTCTGTCGGTGGTGCACTTCTGGGCGCTGATCTTTACCTACATGTGGGCGGGTCCGCACCACCTGCACTACACCGCGCTGCCCGACTGGACCCAGTCCGTGGGCATGGTCTTCTCCCTGATCCTGCTGGCACCGTCCTGGGGCGGCATGATCAACGGCATCATGACCCTGTCCGGCGCCTGGCATAAGCTGCGCACCGACCCGATCCTGAAGTTCCTGATCACCTCGCTGTCCTTCTACGGCATGTCGACCTTCGAAGGTCCGATGATGTCCATCAAGACGGTCAACGCCCTGTCCCACTACACTGACTGGACCGTCGGCCACGTGCACTCCGGTGCGCTGGGCTGGGTTGCGATGGTGTCGATCGGCTCCATGTACTACCTGATCCCGCGCATGTACGGCAAGACCGAGATGTATTCCACCAAGCTGATCACGGCCCACTTCTGGGTCGCGACAATCGGCGTCGTGCTTTACATCGCCTCGCTTTGGATTTCTGGTGTGATGCAGGGCCTGATGTGGCGTGCCACCAACCCGGACGGTACCCTGACCTACTCCTTCGTCGAGTCTGTCAAGGCCAGCTACCCGTTCTGGACCATCCGTGTCGTGGGCGGCGTGCTGTTCCTGACCGGCATGCTGATCATGTTCTACAACATGGTGAAGACGATCGCCGGTCAGAAGGCCTACAACGCTCCGGTGCTGGCACCTGCCGGCGCGCACGCCTGATCGGGAGGAAAAATAATCATGGCTCAATCGACTCACGACATCATCGAACGCAAGGTTGGCTTGCTCATCGTCCTCACGCTCCTCACCGTGAGCGTCGGCGGCCTTGTCGAAATCGTTCCGCTGTTCTTCCAGCACTCGACCACCACGCCGGTCGAAGGGCTCAAGCCCTACGATCCTGTTCGGCTGGTCGGGCGGGACGTGTATATCCGCGAGGGCTGCAATAACTGTCACTCGCAGATGATTCGCCCCTTCCGTGCTGAAACCGAGCGCTACGGTCATTACTCCGTCGCCGGCGAGTACGTTTATGACCACCCCTTCCTCTGGGGCTCCAAGCGTACCGGCCCGGACCTGCACCGTGTCGGCGGCCGGTATTCGGACCAGTGGCATCGCATCCACCTGCTGAACCCGCGTGACGTGGTACCCGAGTCCAACATGCCGGCTTTCCCGTGGCTTGATCGTCCTGCCAAGATCGACGACATCGAGGCCAAGATGACCGCGCTGCGCAAGGTGGGCGTGCCCTACAGCGACGAGGACATTCAGGGCGCCCGCAAGGCTCTTGAGGGCAAGACCGAACTCGACGCCGTGATCGCCTACCTGCAGGGTCTCGGTACCGCGCTGAAGTCCGGCAAGGCCGCCGCTCCGGCGCCCACCGCCGAGGCCGCACCTGCGCCCGCCACCAACTCGGGCAGCTGAGCCGCTTCGGGACGAGCATTCTGAGAACGAAGGAGTGTGACCTTGGATATCAATGAAGCACGTACGGTGGTGACCGTCCTGGGGCTGGTGTGTTTCATCGCCATCACCCTGTGGGCCTACAGCGGGCGGGCACGCAAGGGATTTGACGAGGCAGCACTCCTGCCGTTCAGCGAGGACGACTTGCCCGCTCCGAAGGGCGGGCAAACCAAGGAAGGAAATAAAAATGGCTGACTTTGTTAGCGGTTTCTGGAACGCCTATGTGATGGTGCTGGTGTTCCTGAGCATTGCGTTCTGCGTGTTCGTGCTGGTGTCGAACAACAAGGCGCGGACCTCCGGTCCGGTGGGGCTGCATGACCACATCTGGGACGAGACCCTGCAGGAGTACAACAACCCGCTGCCCCGCTGGTGGATGTACATGTTCTGGATCACGATCATCTTTGCGATCTCGTATCTGGCCATGTACCCCGGCTTCGGTAACAACCAGGGCAAGCTGGGCTGGTCGTCCGGCGGCCAGTGGGAAGCCGAGCAGAAGGCCGCGGCCGAGAAGTACGGCCCGATCTTCGCCAAGTTCCGCACCATGGACCTCAACGCCGTTGCTGGCGACAAGGAAGCCAATGCGATGGGCCAGCGTCTGTTCCTGACCTACTGCGCCCAGTGTCACGGCGCGGATGCGAAGGGTGCGAAGGGCTTCCCGAACCTCACCGACAGCGACTGGCTGTACGGCGGTGAGCCGGAAACCATCAAGACCACGCTGCTTGGCGGCCGTCAGGGCATGATGCCGCCGTTCGGCCCGGCCCTCGGTGCTGACGGCGTCAAGGACGTGGCGAACTATGTTCGTTCGCTCTCCGGTCTGGCCCACGACTCCCTGCGCGCCCAGCGCGGCAAGGAACTGTTCGCCCAGAACTGTGTGGCCTGTCACGGCCCGGAAGCGAAGGGTACCCAGGCCCTCGGCGCTCCGAACCTGACCGACAAGACCTGGCTGTACGGTTCTGCCGAGGCAACGATCATCGAGACCGTCACCAACGGCCGCAGCAACCAGATGCCGGCGTTCAAGGAGTTCCTTGGCGAAGACAAGGTGCATCTGCTCGCCGCCTACGTTCTGAGCCTGTCCAAGAACAGTGCTGCAGTGGCGGAAGCAAAGAAGTAAACTGTCGGAAGAAGTGCCCGCGTTGCAAAATGAAGACTCCCCGGGCTGGCCCCGGGGTGTTTTCGAAACCGAATATTAGAATATAACGATATATAGATCATGAGTCAGCCTGACACCCAACCCCCCAAGGCCGCTGACGTCAAGGCGAAGGCGAGTGCCGAGAACGAAGAAACCCTTTACGCCGTCCGGCAGAAGGTCTATCCCCGTGCAGTCACCGGAGTCTTCGCAAAGTGGCGGTGGATCTTGGTTTGGGCGACCCAACTGATCTTTTACGGCCTGTGCTGGCTGCCGTGGAACGACCGCCAGGCCGTTCTGCTGGATGTCGTTAACCGCAAGTTTTACATCTTCGACTGGATTTTCTGGCCGCAGGATGTGTTCTTCCTGGCGATCCTGCTGATCATCAGCGCTTATTCTTTGTTCTTCTTTACCGCCGTTGCAGGGCGTCTGTGGTGTGGCTATGCCTGCCCGCAGACGGTCTACACCGAGATCTTCATGTGGATCGAGGAGAAGATCGAGGGCAACCGTTCCAAGCGCATGAAGCTCGACGAGGCGCCCATGAGTGGTCGCAAGTTTGCGATCAAGTCGGCCAAGTACGGTGCCTGGGGCCTGCTGTCCTTGTGGACCGGCTTTACCCTTGTGGGTTATTTCACGCCCATCCGCGATCTTGTCCAGGAAGCCCTGACCTTCAGTTTCGGCCCGTGGGAGCTCTTCTGGATCTTCTTCTACGGCGGTTTCACCTACCTGTTTGCCGGCGTGATGCGTGAGCAGGTCTGCAAGTACATGTGCCCGTACGCCCGCTTCCAGGGGGTCATGTTCGACCCCGATACCCTGGTCATCACCTACGACCCGGAGCGCGGTGAGCCGCGTGGCCCGCGCAAGAAAGGTATCGATCTGAAGGTTGCCGGGAAGGGCGATTGCGTGGATTGTGGCATTTGCGTGCAGGTCTGCCCGACCGGTATCGATATCCGTAACGGCCTGCAGTATGAGTGCATCGGTTGTGCGGCGTGTATCGACGCCTGTGACCAGGTCATGGAAAAGATGGATTACCCGAAGGGGCTGATCCGCTACACAACCGAGAACGCCATGAAGCGCCACTGGGGGCGCAAGGAGATCATCGGGCACATGATGCGCCCGCGCATCATCATCTATGCTGCGGTGCTGGTGGCCCTTTGCGTTGCGCTGGTGTGGGGGCTTGCGACACGTTCAACGCTGCGTGTCGACGTCATCAAGGACCGCTCAACCCTCAGCCGTGAGATCGAAGGGGGCCTGATCGCCAACGTCTATAACCTCCAGGTCATGAACATGACCGAGGGCGCGCGCCGCTTTGCCTTGTCGGCCAGCGGGCTGGACGGCATCCAGATCACCCCGAACGAGCCGTTCGAAGTGGACGCCGCAGGCATGAAGTCGGTGACGGTGGAAGTTGCCGCCCCGCCGGAGTCGGGCAAGCCGGGCTCCAATACCGTTTATATCGAAGTCAAGGCGCTCGACGACGAGAAGGTCTCCGTCCGCGAGAAGACCTCCTTCCTCATGCCCCGCTGACCCAGGATCCCCAGAACCATGAGTGCAACCCAGACCCGTCGTGATTCCCTTCCCTGGTACAAGGAGCGCTGGACCTGGCTCCTGATGCTGATGCCGGCAACAGCGATCGTGGCGGGCTTCATCACCCTGTGGCTCGCCATCACGTCCTTCGATGGACTTGTGGCGGACGACTATTACAAGCAGGGGCTGGCCATCAACCAGACCCTGGCGCGGGCCAGCGCTGCGCAGGAGCGCGGGCTGGTCGGTCGGGTGAACTTCTCGGCTGAAGAGATTGCCGTCAGTTTGAGCGCGCGGCCGGGCGTCGAGTTGCCCTCGCGCCTGCTGGTGACCCTCGCCCACCCGACCAAGGGTGGGCTGGATCAGCAACTCGTGCTGGAGCGCAGCGGTGATGTCTACCGTGGCGCCGTGCGTGCGGCGCTGAGCAGCGCCCACTGGAAAGTCCTAATAGAAGATGAGTCCCACAGCTGGAGGCTGTCAGGGGCCGCGTTCCTCCCGGCAGAGACCGAGATCCGGATCGATTCGGCGGATCTAAAACCTGTAGACTGACTAGGAGGTTGTCATGGCTTGGCAAGAGCTTTTCACGACGGATATTGGTCTGTTGAGCTTGTTCACCATCGCTTTCATCATCGCGATGGCGGGTTTCTTGTACCGTTTCGCGAAGCGGCATATTGCCGAAGACGAGAAGCACGCGCACGGCTGATTGAGCATGCGCCCGTGATTTTTTTGGAGGAAACTGAAGGATGCTGAAGCTGATCCAGGTGTTGTGGCCGTCTTTTCTGGTTGCCGGGATTGCCGAGATTGTCTTCTTTACGGTGGTGAATCCCCAGGAGCTGTATTTCATGGGAGAACCGGTACATTTCACGGCGATCGCGACCTATTCGATCGGCTTCCTGTGTCTGTGGCTGATCTGTGCCGCATCCAGCCTGGTGACCCTGTTCTTCCAGCGTACCTCCGAAGAAATCAACAATTCGGACCCGGGCTAGTCCTTAACGCTGGTCCGCTTGCCCGTGTCCAAAAACAAGGCCCCGCATCGAAGGATGCGGGGCCTTGTTGCATTCGGGGGCTGCGACAGACGTATCAGCGATAGACGAGAACCGGGATCTTGCTGTGGGTCAGGACTTTCTGGGTCTCGCTGCCGAGCAGCAGGCCGCTCAGGCCGCGGCGGCCGTGGGAGGCCATGAAGATGAGGTCGCTGCCGTTACGCTGGGCGGCGGCAATGATCGCCTCGAAGGGGACTTCGCTGATCACGGTGTCACCGTTGGATTCGATACCCGCTGCGGTCGCGGCGGCGTTGTAACGGCCGAGGATCTTGTCCGCCTCGGCGGCGGCTGCGCGGGCGAACTGTTCCGGGGTGGTCGGGTCAAAGAGGGCGCCTTCACCATACAGCGGCGTCGGGAAGTCGGGCTGGGCGTAAAAGAACGTGATCCTCGCGCCGGCATCCTTGGCGAAGCTGATCGCCCGCTCGACTGTGGAGTCCGAGAGTTCGGAGCCGTCGGTAGGAACGAGAATATTCTTGAACATATGAGCACTCCGAGGGAGAAGGGAACAAGCACATTATAGGACTGCTTGTGTCCTTTGGTCGTTTGACGCAGGTCAATCGAATGCGGGTGATGAAAGGCGAGTATCCGGCCGTATGCCATGATGGTGATGCGCCGTTCGTGGCGTGCATGTTCCATCCGTGAAGGAGAATCCTCGTGAATAAACATGTTCCCGCAGCGCCGATCGAGCTCGCGCGCAAGTCTCTCCGGCAGATCCACGACAGCGTCGAGTCGTCCATCGACCCCCTCGGCATGGCGGCGCCGCTGGTGCATGCGCAGCTTGCCTGGCTGGCCCATCCGCAGGAGCTCGCCGATCGAATCTCCAACGTCTCCAGCAGCCTGTGGGCCCTGCAGTGGCACAGCTGGCGGCGGGCAATGGGCTTGCCCAGCGACGACCCCCTCAAGCCGAACGCCGATGACATGCGCTTTGCCGACAAGGTGTGGGAGGAGTCGCCCACCTGGGATCTGGTAAAGGAGTGGTACCTGGTGCTGACCCATCACGTCCAGGACATGCTCTACGAAACCCCGGGCCTGTCGCAGAAGGAGCGACGGCGGGCGGCGTTCTGGTGGCGGAAGTGGCTCAACGCGGTCGCGCCCACCAATTTCCTGATGACCAACCCGGTGGCCATGCAGCGGGCGATCGAGACCCGTGGCGACAGTCTGGTCAAGGGCCTGCGGAACTACCTCGACGACCTCCATGCGGGCAACATCCGGATGACCGACCCCGGTGATTTCAAGGTCGGCAAGAACCTTGCGCTCACCGCCGGCAAGGTGGTGTTCCGCAACCGGCTGCTTGAGGTCATCCATTACGCGCCCAGCCAGCCCAGGGTGCATCAGGTGCCGGTGGTGATCGTCACGCCGTGGATCAACAAGTTCTACATCCTCGACCTCAACCCGAAGAAAAGCCTGGTCCGCTACCTGCTGGATCAAGGGCTGGACGTGTTCATCACCAGTTGGAAAAACCCCGGCGAGGACATGCGCGATGTGCGCTTCGACGACTATCTGACCGAGGGTATCCAGAGCCTGGTCGATACCGCCCGGGGCGTCAGCGGCGCTGCCAGGGTGCATGCGATCGGCTACTGCATCGGCGGCACCGCGCTCACCACCTACATGGCCTGGGCCAACCGGCATCACACGCCGGAAGATGTCCCGGTGGCCCACTGCACCTTGTTCACGACCCTGGTCGACTTCCACAAGCCCGGCGACATCGAGGTTTTCGTGGACGAGGGCAGCATCCGCTATCTCACCGAAAACATGGAAAAGAAGGGCTACCTCGATGGCGCCGAGATGGCCTCGGCCTTTCGCCTGCTCCGCTCCAACAGCCTGATCTGGCATTACGTGGTTCATGGCTGGCTGTATGGCGAGACGCCGCCGCCCTTCGATGTGCTGTACTGGAACATGGACACCACGCGGATGCCCTACGCGATGCACGCCTGGTACCTGCGCGAGCTCTACCTGCACAACCGCCTGATCGACAAGGATGCCCTCACCGTGGCCGGCGAGCCCATCGACCTGGGCCGGATCACCCAGCCGGTGTATGCGGTGGGTGCCGAGGACGACCACATCGCGCCGTGGCGCCAGACCTTCAAGACCCTCAACCACCTGAGCGGACCGAAGCGTTTCGTGCTGTCGAGCTCGGGGCACATTCTCGGCATCGTCAATCCGCCCGTCGATCCGCCGAAACGCCATTTCTGGGTCGGTCCGGCGCGCCGCACCGACACCGCCGATGGCTGGCAGGGCGGCGCCAGCCACCAGACGGGGAGCTGGTGGACCGACTGGATGGCGTGGCTGAAGCCCCAGTGCGGTGATCTCGTCGACGCGCCTCCGGTGGCGACCGAGGCCTTTCCGGCCCTCGCCGACGCCCCCGGCACCTACGTGCTCGAGCGCTGATTCCGGTCGGGCCATGCACCTGACCCTTCACCGCCCGGTGGCAGGGCCAGCGCGCGCCAGGCTTCGAGCCGGCGGGCAAAGGTGTAGCCGGCGTTGGCCGGGCTGGTGGAGGGCAGGCGGGTCAAGAGCAGGGGGCGTGGCGGGAGCGTCGGCTGCACGTGGCGCCGGAAGCAGGTCTCCGCCATCGCGCCATTGAAGAAGATGCGGACGATGTGCGGATGTCCGGCCAGGAAACTGGCAAAATCGTTGGCCACGATCGAAGTCGGCTCGATGTTGCCGTCGAGGCTGCCCTCCCGCTCGCAGCACTGCAGGACATCCCACAGGGCCAGGCCGGCGGTGGTCAGCTTGCCAAGGCGTTCGGCGTAGGGCAGCGCCGGGGGCGCGCCAAAGAGTTCGCCGAGGATCGGCCAGAACAGATTGCGCGGATGGGCGTAGTATTCGCCAGCCGCGAGGGACGCCTGGCCGGGCATGCTGCCGAGGATCAGCGTATGGGCGTCGGCCGCCGAAACCGGCGGAAAAGAGTGAAGCAGGGCCACGGTCTGTCTTTTGGTGTCGGGGTGAGGTGGATGTCCGGCCGGGGCCTCGCGGAGGGCTCGACCTTCGACGTGAGGTGACAGTTCGAAAGGGGTGGAGAACAAAGGATGAAGCAGCGCGCCCATGTGCTGGTCGTCGACGACCAGGCAGACAATCTGTTGATACTTGAAGACGCCTTGTCGGACCTCTACGAGGTCCATCCCGCCATGAACGGCCGGGAGGCGCTGCATTACCTCAACGAAGGCGGGCACGCCGACCTGATCCTGCTGGACGTGATGATGCCCGAGATCGACGGTTACGAGGTATGCCGGCGGCTCAAGTCGTCCGAGACCACCTGCACGATCCCCGTGCTCTTCCTCACCGGGCTCGATCGCCCGGAGGACGAGGAGCGGGGGCTGGAGCTGGGGGCCGAGGATTTCATCCACAAGCCGATCTCGCCGCCGGTGGTGCGGGCCCGGGTGCGCACCCACCTGGCCCTGTCCCGGGCGACCCGCGCGCTGGAGCGTCGCAATGCCGACCTCGAGCTGCTGGTGGCCGAACGCACCGCCGAGATCAGCGAGCAGGCGCGGCGTCTGGTCAGCAGCAAGCAGGAGGTGATCGCCGCCCAGGCGGCCACCATCACCGCCTTCTGCGCCCTCGCCGAGGCCCGTGACAACGAGACCGGCAACCACATCCGGCGCACCCAGCACTATGTGTACATCCTCGCCGAAGCCCTGCGGGATCACCCCCGGTTCCGCGACCAGCTCAGCGACGAGATCATCCAGCTCCTCTTCAAGTCGGCTCCCCTCCACGACGTGGGCAAGGTCGCCACGCCGGACGCGATCCTCCTCAAGCCCGGCAAACTGACGCCCGACGAGTGGGTGCTGATGAAGCAGCACTGCGAATATGGCCGTAACGCCATCCTGCAGGCCGAAAAGGCCCTGGGGGGCGTTACCGACGCGTCGTTCCTGCAATACGCGGCGGAGATTGCCTATGGCCACCACGAGTGCTGGGACGGGAGTGGTTATCCCCAGGGGCTCGTCGGGGATGCCATCCCCCTGTCGGCGCGCCTGATGGCGATCGCCGATGTGTACGACGCGCTGATTTCGCGCCGGGTTTACAAGCAGCCCATCCCCCACCAGGAGGCCATCCAGATGATGCTGGCCGAGCGGGGGCGCCATTTCGACCCCGACATCGTCGATGCGCTCGAAAAGGTGGCCGACAGGTTTGCCGAGATCGCCCAGAATTTCCGGGACGAGCCCGAGGACGAATAGCCCCCCGCAATGCCGTCCGAGCAGTGGGCGTGGCCCGTCTCAGCTTGTCGCCGGGCGGCGTTGCGGTGCGGTGCGCCCGAGCTGCCGGCTCAGGCGGGCCAGCAGCGCGCAGCCTGTCCAGTAGACCGCCGCCAGGAAGATCCACGCCTCCAGGTAGAACGGCCGCCACTGGGGGTCGCCGGCGAGGGCGAGGCCCAGCGAGCCGGTGAGCTCGTAGAGGCTCACGATGGTCACCAGGGAGGTGTCCTTGAACAGGGCGATCGCGCTGTTGGCCAGCGACGGCGCAACCGCGCCCAGCACCTGGGGCAGTACCACGTGCCGCTGGGCCTGCCAGGGTGTGAAGCCGAGGGCTGCGGCCGCGTCCAGCTGACCGGGCGGGATCGCCTGCAGCCCGCCCCGGACGATCTCCGACAGGTAGGCCGCCGCGAACAGCACGATGGCGATCAGCACCCGCCACAGCATGTCCACCGCCATGCCGTCGGGAAAGAACAGCGGCAGCAGGAAGGACGCCACAAAAAGCGCCGCGACCAGCGGAATGCCCCGGGCCAGCTCCACGTAGCCGGTGAGGAGGCCGCGCAGCACCGGCAGGCGCGAGCGCCGTCCGTAGGCCACCGCGATGCCGAGGGGCAGCGCGCCGGCCATCCCCGCCGCGGTCAGCAGCAGGGTGAGGGGCAGGCCGCCCCACAGCTCGGTGGGCACCGCGGCTAGCCCGGCGAAGCCGCCGCCGAGGACCGGGATCGCCGCCAGCGGCGGCAGGACCAGCAGGGCCGCCAGCCGCCCGCCCGCAAGGCGGCCGAGGGCCGCCACCAGCCAGCTGCCGGCGATCAGCCCGGCGGCCAGCAGCGGGCGCCACAGGGCATCGGCGGGGTAGCGGCCGAGCAGGATGAAGCGGGCCTTTTCTGCCACCACGCCCCAGCAGGCGCCCCGACCCTGGGCGGCCTCGCAGGCCGCCGTATCGGGCTGGAAGACCGCCTCCAGCAGGCCCCAGCGGACGAGGGCCGGCAGGAGGGCCGCTGCCGCGGCGAGCACGCCGAGGCTCAGCGCGGCATTGAGCGGGTCGCCGAACAGGCGTCGCAGGCCGTTCATCGTTGGGCGCTCCGCAGGCTGCGGGCCTCGAGGCGGTGGCTGACGGCCGCGGCGGCCAGCGAGAGCAGCAGATACACCGCGATCACGATGGTGAGGCACTCGATGGCGCGGCCGGTCTGGTTGAGGCTGGTGCCGGCCACCGAGACGAGGTCCGGATAGCCGATGGCAACGGCCAGCGAGGCGTTCTTGAACAGGTTGAGGAGCTGGCTCGTGACCGGCGGCAGGGCCGCGCGCCAGGCCTGGGGCAGCAGCACCAGCAGGAAGGCCTGGCGCGGCGTCATGCCCATCGCCAGCGCGGCAAGGCGCTGGCCCGGCGGCAGGGCCTCGACGGCGGCGCGCAGGGTCTCGGCGATGTAGGCGGCACTGTAGAGCACCAGGCCGAGCAGCATCGCCAGGTATTCCGGCGTCAGGCTGGCGCCGCCCTCGATGCCGAAACCGGCGATCTCGGGCACCTCGAAGCCTTGCTCGCCCCACCAGGGCAGGGCCAGCCCCGACTTGCTGAGGTAGATGCCGGGGCCGAGGCGCAGCGCCGCGTCGGCCGCGGGCAGCAGGTCGGTGAGGATGAAATACCAGGCCAGCAGCTGGAGCAGCAGGGGCACGTTGCGGAAGGCGTCGATCGCCGCGCTGGCGAGGCCGCGCATCAGGGGGTTGTCGCTGACCCGCGCGAAGCCCGTCAGGATGCCGACCGCGAGGGCCAGCGCCACGCCGGGCAGGGCGACGCGGAGGGTGTTGACCAGGCCGGCGGCGAAGGCACGCAGCGTGCTGTCACCGGGCTCGAAGGGGAGCAGGCTCTCACCCAGCGCGAAGCCGGCGGGTTCGAGCAGGAAGTCGAAGCCGCTGCGGATGCCGCGCTGGGCGAGGTGGTCGGCGGTGGTGACGGCCAGCAGCACGGCCAGCCCGACGAAGGCCGCCAGGATCAGCCCCTGGGCGAGGCCGGCGGTGGCGCGGGGCGTCATCGCTCAGCGCAGGGGCTGGGCGTACAGGAGGCCGCCCTTGTTCCACTGGGCGTTGAGGCCGCGGGGCAGCTTGAGGGGCGAGTCGGCCCCCACGTTGCGGTTGAAGATCTCGCCGTAGTTGCCGACCGCCTTGACCGCCCGGGCGGCCCATTCGCGGTCGAGGCCGAGGCTCTTGCCGAGATCTTCGCCGACCCCCAGGAAGCGCTGGATCGCCGGATCGGGCGAGGACTTCAGCCCGTCGACGCGGGCCTGGGTGATGCCCAGCTCTTCGGCTTCGATCAGCGCATTGACCGTCCACTTGACGATCGCGAACCACTCGTCGTCCCCGCGGCGCACCGCCGGGCCGAGGGGCTCCTTCGAGATGATCTCGGGCAGCACCACATAGTCGTCGGGGCTGGGGGCTTCCTTGGCGCGGATGAAGGCCAGCGCCGAAGCGTCGGTGGTGTAGGCCTGGCAGCGCCCGCTGAAGAAGGCCTTGATGGAGGGCTCGAACTTGTCGAAGACCACCGGCTTGACCTTGATGCCCTGGGCGCGGAAATAGTCGGCCATGTTCTTTTCGGTGGTGGTGCCCGACTGGACGCAGATCTCGGCGTTCTTCAGCTGTTTCGCGCTGGTCACCTTCGATTTTTTTGCGACCAGGAAGCCCTGGCCGTCGTAGTAGGTGACGCCGGCGAAGTGCAGCCCGAGGGCTGCGTCGCGGGTGAGGCTCCAGGTGGTATTGCGGGAGAGGATGTCCACCTCGCCCGACTGGATCGCGGTGAAGCGCTGCTGGGAGCTGAGGGGTACCCAGCGCACCTTGTTCGCGTCACCAAGCACCGCCGCGGCGAGGGCCCGGCAGACGTCCACGTCCAGCCCGCGCCACTGCCCCTGGCTGTCGGCCGCCGAGAAGCCGATCACCCCGGTGCTCACGCCGCAGGCGAGCTGGCCGCGGGACTTGATCCCGTCTAGGGTCTTGCCGGCGTGGGCCGGGGTGACGCCGCAGGCGAGGGTGGCGAGGGCCAGGGCGCCCAACCGGAGGCTGAGGCGGGGGCGGGCCCGGGAGGGCTTGTGGAGAGCGGGTCGGGACATGATCGAAGCGGAAAACACCAGTGAAGGCCGTAGCTTAGCGGGCTTCGGCCGTTTGGTGCAAAGCAGCAGGCGGCGCGGCGTCAGCGCGGGAAGTACATCTTTTGCCTGTCGAGGGCGTAGGTCCAGGGCAGCCCCGCGTTCTTCCAGCCATTCACGACCCGCTGGCCGGCCTTCGGGCCATCCTTGGCGGCGTCGCCCTCGAAGCCCTCGGTGATGCTGTAGACGCGCCTGTAGCCGGCCTTGGCCAGCAGGTCGGCGGCACGGGCGCTGCGGTCGCCGGAGCGGCAGATCAGGATCACCCGGTCGGTCTTGGCGAGGCCCTTGGCCTTCAGCCGGCTGTCGGCCTCGGGCAGGAAGTCGCTGTTGGCCATCAGCGAGTACATGTGCCGCCGCTCGTCCCAGTCGGTCATCATCTCGGGGTGTTCCACGTAGGGCACCAGGGCGTCGGCGATGGTGGGCATGCCCACGTACATGGCCTCGGCCCGGGTCCGCACGTCGAGGAAGAGCGTGTGGGCGGCGTCCTTGCGCATGATCTCGTAGGCCTCCTGGGGCGTGAGATAGAGCTGCAGCTGGGAGCGCTTGATCTCCGGCACGGCGGCCGGGTCGACGCCCTGGGCGAGGCCGGGCACGGCGACACCCAGGGCCAGGACGGCGAGGATGGCACTGGCGGCAAAATGTCTCATAATTCCTCCGTAATACGCGTTCGGCTCAACCCAGAGAGAGGCTGATGATGAAGACTAAAACAATACTGTTCCTGGCCACCGGCCTGCTCGCGGGCACGGCCTGGGCCGCCGACGCGGGCGTCGGCGAGAAGATGGTCGCCGAGAAGAACTGCGCGGCCTGCCACCAGCGCCTGGTGGGCGGCGACGGCTCGAAGATCTATCTCCGCGATTCGCGCCGGGTCAAGACGCTCCCGCAGCTCGACGCCCAGGTGCGCTACTGCAGCAACGAGCTCGAGACCGGCTGGTTTCCGGAGGACGAGGCCCACGTCGTGGCCTGGCTCAACCACCGCTACTACAAATTCTAGCCGACCGGCGGCGTGCCCCCGCGGCGGAGCACGTCAGCGCGCGGCGGGGATGGCTGCCAGGGCCTGGGTGACGCGCTTGTCCAGGTAGCCGCCGTAGAGCCCCACGCTGTCGCCTCCCAGCAGGGCCTCGGCGCGCGGCTGGCCGCTGGCATCGAGGAACAGCACCGTGGGGGCGAACTTCACCCGCAGCCGCCGGGCCACCTCGGCGTGGCTGGTCTTCGTGCCGTCGAAGTCGATGAGCTGTCTAGTGCTGCCGATGCTCACCTCGCGGATGCGCACCCGCTCGGCGAAGCGCGGGTCGTGGGGGAGGGCAGGCAGGTAGGCCTCGCGCACCGCCACGCAGTAGGGGCAGTCGGGCAGGCTGAACAGCACCACGTAGAGCAGGTCGGGCCGCCCGCCGGCTTCGTGGAGATTGCCCGGCAGCGCCGCCGGGCCCGCCGCTGCCGCGGGTGCGCTGAACAGCAGGGCGGCGACCAGGGGCATGATCGGGGCGGCAAACGCTGCCGAAATCGCAGCGGAAGTTGCCACGGAAATCAGGGCGCTGAGGCGGGCGGGCATGGTGGGCATCTCACTTGGCAAGGGACTCGCGTTCCAGCGTGAGATAGGTGCCGTAGGCGTTGATGCGGTTCGCCGCCTCGAAGGCCGGGATCTTGCTGAAGCGGCGCCAGTCGGTGCGGGCGTAGGCTTCGTCGAAGGGGATCATCTCGTCCACGGCCCGGCCCATCTGTTCCCGCAGGTAGAGCAGGTAGTCGCGGGTCAGCGTGAGGTCGGCGCCGGCGTCGGTGGAGTGGGCGCCGTGGCCGGTGACGAGGATCTGCGGCTTGAGACCGGCGAGCACGTCGATGGCCGCCAGCCAGCGTCGGCTGTCGGCGCTGCCCACGAAGGGGATGCGCCCGGCGAAGAGGATGTCGCCGCAGAACACCACGCCGTCTTCCTCGACGCCCACCAGCAGGTCTTCGGACGAATGGGCCGGGCCGAGGAAGCTGACCCGGAAATGCAGGCCGCCCTCCTCGAAGCGGGTGTCGCCGTCCAGCCAGCGGTCGGCTTCGACGAGGCGGGTGTGCTCGTCCACCCACGGGAAGAGGTCTTTCTGGCGCTGGGCGAGGCGGGCGGCGGCTTCGCCGCTGGTGAAGTATTCACGGCCGGCCCGGTGGGCCCACACCTCGGCGCCGGCGGCCTTGAAGGCGGCCAGGCCGTAGAAGTGGTCGGCGTGGTAGTGGGTGAGGATGACGCGGCGGATCGGCTTGTCGCTCACCCGGCGGATCGCCGCCAGCAGGGCCTCGCCGAGGGGCGGCGTGCCGAGGGCGTCGATGATGACCACGCTGTCGCGGGTCACCACGAAGCCGGCATTCGAGTTGAAGCCCTGGTTGGCCGCCGAGGCCATGCCGCTGTCGCCCTGCACGTACCAGGCATGCGGGGAGACGCGGACGGGCTGGAGTTCCAGCGCCCCGGCGCGGGCCGCCGGGGCGAGGATGGTGAAAACGGCCAGGGCTACGATGACCCGCAGCCAGGGACGGGGGAGGAATCTGCCGCGGGTCATCGTGTGTCTCCTCAGGCCATGCCGGGGTTGCCTGCCATGCCCTTGAGGGTGGGCAGGTTGAGGGCCCGCGGGCGGACCACCTTCTGGGCCTTGAGGTAGCGGGCCACCAGATCCCACACCGCTTCGCCGCCGGCCTTGGCGGCCTCTTCGGAGACCGGCGCCCAGCCGGCCACCTTGTAGGTCTTGCCGGCCTCGAGCGGCTTGCCGGCCAGGCGCATGTCGGTGATGCGGGCGCCCATCCGGGCGTTGGGATCGCAGGCGTACTGCAGCCCGCCGACGCGCACCATGTCGCCCCCTTGCTGGTAGTAGGGGTCGGGGTTGAAGAGGTTGTCGCAGACGTCCTCGAGCACGGTCTTGATCTGCTCGCCGGTCATCATCGATACCGTGGTCCACGGGTAGGTGATGGCGGTCTGGTCGAGGAGATGTTCCATCCGGATGGTGTCGCCCGGCAGCAGGCTGGTGCCCCAGCGGAAGCCCGGCGAGAAGGCGATCTCGGCGTTCTTCTCGGCCAGCAGTGCGTCGAGGATGAGCTGGTCCCAGGCGCCGTTGAAGTTGCCGCGGCGGTAGAGCAGCCCCTCGGTGACGGCGAGCTTCTCGTTCAGCTTGCCCTCGAAGGGGGCGCGCATCTTGCGGATCAGCGCGTCCATCGCCGGGTCGGCGGGGATCAGGTTGGCGAACACCGGCAGCAGCTTGTAGCGGAAGTCGACGACCTTACCCCCCTTCACGTCGAGGTCGAGCACGCCCAGATACTTGCCGTTGGAGCCGGCGTTGGTGACGAGCGTCTGGCCGCCGGCGTTCTTGACGATCACCGGCGCTGGCACGCCATCGTGGGTGTGGCCGCCGAGGATGGCGTCCACCCCGCGCACGCGGCTGGCCATCTTGAGGTCCACGTCCATGCCGTTGTGGGACAGCACCACCACCACCTGGGCGCCGGCGGCGCGGGCCTCGTCGACCACCTTTTGCAGGTTGTCGTCCTGGATGCCGTAGCTCCAGTTGGGCACCTGCCAGCGCGGGTTGGCGATGGGCGTGTAGGGGAAGGCCTGGCCGACGATGGCCACCGGCACGCCGTTGATGTTGCGGATCACGTAGGGCTTGAACACCGGGTCGCCAAAGTCGGCGGTCTTGATGTTCTGGGCGACGATGTCGACGCTGCCCTTGAAATCCTTCTCTTCGATCTCCTTGACCCGCGCCTCGCCGTAGGTGGCTTCCCAGTGGAGGGTCATCACATCCACGCCGAGCAGCTTGCAGGCGTCGACCATGTCCTGGGCCTGGGTCCACAGGCTGAGGCCGGAGCCCTGCCAGGTGTCGCCGCCGTCGAGCAGCAGCGCGCCGGGCCGGCTGGCCTTGAGCTGCTTGACGAGGGTGGCCAGATGGGCGAAGCCGCCGACCTTGCCGTAGGTCTTGGCGGCCTTCACGAAGTCGAGGTAGGTGAAGGCGTGGGCCTCGGGCGTGCCCGGGCGGATGCCGAAGTGGCGCAGCAGGTGCTCGCCCACCAGGTGCGGCACCCGGCCGGCCATGGGGCCGATGCCGAGGTTGACGTCCGGCTCGCGGAAGTGGATCGGCAGCAGCTGGGCGTGGCAGTCGGTCATGTGCAGCAGGCTGACCTGGCCGAAGCGGGGCAGGTCGTACAGCCGCCCGGCGGCCTTCGCCGCCTCGGACGGGTTGCTGTGCAGCGCCAGGCCGCCGGCCGCGGCGACGGCCAGCACCTGGAGGAAATCCCGGCGGTTCATGGACATGCGGTGGTCTCCGTGGTCAGGATCTCAATCCTTGTTGACCGGCGATTCCGGGTCGACGAGGAAGGCGACGATGTGGGTGATCTGCTCCGGCGTCAGCCAGTTGTGCAGCCCGAAGCGGGGCATGTTGGTGCACGCGGTGAAGGCGTTGGAGTTGTAGATCTTGTCATAGGCGTATTTGACGATCTCGTCGCTGTTGCCGCGCAGCTTGCCGAAGTGCTGCAGGCTGGGCCCGATGGTGCCGTAGGCGACTTCCTTCTGGGCGAGCTGGTGGCAGGCGTAGCAGTTGCCGCCGCGCACCCGGCCCGGCGGGTCGGGCTGGATGAAGCCGATGTGGCCGCCGGTGCCGACGGCCGCCAGCTTCTCGCCTTCCTTCCAGTCGCCGATCAGCTTGCCGTCCACGGGGTAGCGGATCGTGGCGGCCTGGGCTTTCTCGATCTGCGCGCGCACCTTGGCCGGCGGGTTGTCGCGGTACTGGCTGCACAGGCGCATGGCCTCGTCCTGGTCGAGGCGGGTCATCCAGTACCTGGGGTTGTCGGCGCGGAAGGCGCTGCGGAAGACCTGCTCGGCCTGGGCCGCGATGGTGTTGTTGGGGGGGCTCTTCTGGGCCTGGGCGAGGCCGGGGAGCAGGGCGAGGCCGGCGGCGGCCAGGGCGAGGCGGGTGAGGCGGGCTTTCATGGCGCTCGTCCTTTCGTCAGCGTTTGATGCCGGGGGTCTGCATCACGGTGCCGGTGGCGGTCTTCTGCAGGAAGACTTCGAGGGCGATGATGGAGTCGGACAGGTAGCTCGGCTCGGGCCAGCGGGCCTGGCGCATGCAGTCGATCAGGCGGCGCTGCATGGTCCACACGGCCCCCTGGGAGACGCGGTAGGACGGCCAGTTGCCCATCGCGGTGCCGGCGCCGGCCTGGGTGGTGAGGTTGCCGAGCTCCTGCAGGCGGATGCGCTTGCCCTCCTGGCCGTGGCAGATCGCGCAGGAGAAATCCTGCGGGCCGCTGCGGCGGTAGAAGATGTGTTCGCCGATCGCCGCCATGCGCGCCTCTTCGGGGTGGCGGGCCGGCACGTTGATCTTCTGGCCGTTGGACTGGGCCCCGATGTAGGTGATCAGCGCCTCGATGTCGGAATCGCGGCCGGGTTTGGAATACCAGTTCTTGGTGGCTTCTTCCTGGGTGAAGCCTTGCAGGCTCACCATGCAGTGCACCAGGCGGGATTCGGCGTCCATCACCTTTTTGGTGTCGGCGAAGTAGCGGGGCAGCTGGGCGTAGGCGCCCTCGAGCTTGCCGGGGCCGAGGCCCATGTCGCATTGCTCCAGGCTGGCGTTCTTCGGGCCGCGGGCTTTCTTCCACAGCCCCTCGCCCTTGACCTCGAGCAGCTCGGCGGGGTTGCCGTCGGCCAGCATCTCGCGATATCTGGCGATCTCGTCCATCGTCGAGCCCTGGGCCAGCGCGGCCCCGGCGAGCCCGAGCGTTGCTGCGGCCAGCGCCGCGCGCACGATGCTATGCATGTGTATCTCCTCCTTTGTGGGGTGCTGCCGCCGTCTTGGGGGTGCGGACGGTCTGTGCTGCAGCGCGGCGCGTCGGCGGGGCAGGGCGCCCCGCCGCCGGCCTCAGGCGATCTGGACTTCGTCGGTCCGCTTGTCGCCCTTGTTGTCGACCCAGCTCACCGCCAGCTTGTCGCCCTTGGCGCCGCCCTTGAACTTGAAGGCCAGGTAGGGGTTCTTCGACACCGCGGTGCCAAACTGCGCGGCCAGCACCTGGCGGCCGTTGTGCTCGGCGCTCACCTCGGTGATGAAGTGGGCCGGCACCAGGGCGCCATTGGCGTCTTTGCGCTGGCCGGTTTCCATCTCGTGGCTCATCAGGATCTTCACTTCGGTGACGCCGTCCTTCGCGCTGGCGCGAATCTTCATCGGATCTGCCATTTTCTCTTCTCTCCTTGTTCGATTCGCGCCGGGTCAGCCGCCGCAGCCGCCGAGGGTGACCTTGATTTCCTTCTTGGCCATCAGGAACTGGCCGCCGACCTTGACCAGCGCATAGACGTCGGAGGTCTGGCCCATCTTGACCCGGGTCTGCACCGTGGCTTCGGTGCCAGCGGGCAGCACGAAGCTGGCGGCCAGTGGGTTGGGGTTCTTCTCGATGAGGATTGCGATGGCCTCGACGCCCGCCAGCGTGGACACCACACCCACCGGCACCACGGCGCCGTTTTCGGCGATGTCGGGGGCGGTGAGCTGGACGTCGGCCGAGTTGGCCGGCGTGCCGGCGCCGAGGGCCTTGAGGGTCTCCTCGACGGTCTTGGCGTCGAAGGCCGCCTTGTTCCATTCGGCGCGTGCCTGGCCTGGGGTGATCAGGCCGGCGGCGGCGAGGAGGCCGAGCAGGCCGAGGCCTCCACCGGCCTTGAGTGCTTCGCGGCGTTGCAGGTTCATGGGTCTCTCTCCTTGTGTGAGCGGGTTACTGCGCCTTGGCGCCAGATAGGATCCACTTGACGAGGCGGCGGGCATCCTCGTCCTTCAGCTGGGTTTGCGGCGGCATCGGGATGGCGCCCCAGACGCCCTGGCCGCCGGCCTTGAGCTTGGCGACGAGCTTGCCTTCGGCGTCGGCCTGGCCCTTGTATCGGGCGGCGACCTCGTTGTAGCCGGGGCCGACGATCTTGCTCGCGGTGCCGTGGCAGGCCATGCAGCCGTTGTCGGCGGCGAGCTTGGCCGCCGCGGCGTTGTCGCCCATGGGTGCCGCAGCGGCCGGTGCCGCCGCCTTGCCGCTGGTGTCCTTGCCGCGCACCGGGCCGACCGGCCGGTTCTGTTCGGCGATGTTGCCGTGGGCGGTCTCGGCATACACCGGCAGCAGCGAGGCGATCTTCACCTCCGTCTTGCAGTTGTTCATGCAGGCGGTGTTCTTGACGTCGGGCTTGCCGCCGTTGCCGATCCCGCCCCGGGCGGCCGCTGCGCCCGGCCACATGCCGTGGTCGGTGGTCATGCCGTTGCGGTTGGGCATGCGGGCCTGCACCTCGGCGATGTTCCTGTCGCTGAGGGTGAAGTCGGCGGGCACGATCTCGGCCTGGTTGAGCAGGTAGGCCACCAGCCCATACACCTCGTCATTGGTGAGCGACTTGGGCGCGGTGAGGGGCATCGCCCGGTTGATGTAGTCGAACAGGGTGGACACCGTGGCGACCTTCATGATCGCCGTGCGCTGGGGGGCGTCGCCCTTGGCCAGCGAGGCGACGCGGCCGGTCTTGATGTCGTCTTTCGTGGTGCCGCCGATCAGCGGGGTATGCACCTCGTTGGACTCGCCGAAGCTGCCGTGGCACGAGGCGCACTTGGCCTCCCAGACCTCTTCGCCTTGGGCGACGCTGCCGCTGCCCGGGCGCAGGCCCTTGAAGTCGGGGCGCACGTCGATGTCCCAGGCGTGGATCTCGGCCCGGGTGGCCGGGCGGCCGACGCCGTTGTACTTGCCCTCGGCGAAGGCACCGGCAGCGGCGCCCGCCAGCCCGACCGCCAGCAGCGTGGCCAGCGTGGTCTTAGAGAACCTGGACATTGCTCACCTCCCCGCTTTCGACGACCTTCCACGACTGGATGGCGTTGTTGTGATAGATCGACTTGGTGCCGCGCACCGCGCGCAGCTGGCCGTAGGTGGGCTGCACGTAGCCGGTTTCGTCCACCGCACGGGACTGCAGGATCGCCGGCTTGCCGTCCCACACCCAGTCGATGTTGAAGCGGGTCAGGCACTTGGAGAGCACCGGGCCCTCGAGGCGGGCGGGGCGCCAGTTGACGCCGCCGTCGGAGGACACATCGACACGCTTGATCCTGCCGCGCCCCGACCAGGCCAGCCCCGAGATGTTGTAGAAGCCCTTGTCGAGGAGCATCTGCCCGCCCGACGGGGTGGTGATCACCGACTTGCATTCCTGGATCGAGGTGTATTGGCGGTGCTTGCCGTCGGGCATCAGGTCGATGTAGTGGATGGCCTCGTCCTTGGTGGCCCAGGGCTGGTCGCCGACCTCGATGCGGCGCAGCCACTTGACCCAGCTGACGCCCTGCACGCCGGGCACCACCAGGCGCAGCGGGTAGCCGTTCTCGGGGCGCAGCATCTCGCCGTTCTGGCCGTAGGCCACCAGCACCTCGTCGGACTGCACGAGTTCGATGGGAATCGTGCGGGTCATCGACGAGCCGTCGGCGCCCTCGGCCAGCACGTACCTGGCCTTCTTCCAGTCGACGCCGCAGTCTTCGAGCAGCAGGCGCAGCGGCACGCCGGTGAACTCCGAGCACGACAGCATGCCGTGGCTGTACTGCACCGTGGGCACCGCCACGTTGCCCCACTCCATGCCGGTGTTGGCGCCGCATTCGATGAAGTGCATCCGCGACACCGGCGGCAGGCGCAGGATGTCGTCCATGGTGTAAACCTTGGGCTGCTTCACGAAGCCCTCGTCGGTGCCGTGCACCATCAGCCGGTGGCGCGACGGGTCGATGTCGCTCCAGCCCTGGTGGTGGCGCTCGAAGTGCAGCCCCGACGGGGTGATGATGCCGAACAGGCCCTGCAGCGGCGTGAAGGCCACCGAGACCTGGCTCATCCGCGTGAGGCCGGGCGATTCCCGGCGCTGCAGGCCTTTCTCGTATTGCGACGGCAGGCCGTAGGGGCGGGCGGCGACGGGCTGGCCCAGGCTGGTCGTCCAGGGCGGCAGGCTTAGGATGTTGGGGTCGCCGTCGGCGGCGCGGGCGAGGCCGGGGGCGGCCATGGCGGCGGAGGCGGTGACGAATGCCTTGCGCAGGAAATCACGTCGGCCTTCCTTGACCGCGGCGATGTCCGCCTCGCTCAGGAAGTTCTCGGGCGCAGGGCGGATCCGCCCCCGGTGGGTCGGGTGGTCAGCCATCTGGATTGTCTCCCTCGTTCCAGGTGTTGAAATTCGTGGGGTTTGCGGCGTCTGGGCGCCCGGCCTCGTGGTCTTGTCTGCCCCTTGATTTGGGTCAATTTATAATCATAATCTTATATAGTCAATCGCTAATATTTGTGCGGTGCACGAAACGGGTATCCGAAACAGATAATGATGAAAAATTGGTTTCGTGGTGCCCACGGCGGCTTGTGGAGGTAACATTCTGTGGAAAACAATAAAAAAGCCGCCCCATTCTGGCCGTCGTCTCGCCGCAACTCAGGAGGAACCCTATGAAAGTCTTGCAATGGTTTGCCGGCATCTGCCTGCTCGGCACCGTCGGTCTGGCCCAGGCGCAAACGCGGCCCGACCCCGATCTGGCCCGCAACCTCGCGGCCACCTGCGCCAACTGCCACGGCACCAATGGCCGGGCGGTGCCGGGGGCCGGCAACGAGGAACTCGCCGGCATCCCCAAGGACAAGCTCCTGCAGAAGCTGAGGGATTTCCGCTCCGGCGCCAAGCCCGCGACGATCATGCACCAGATCTCGAAGGGCTATACCGAAGCACAACTCGAACTCGTCGCGGCGTACTTCGCCGCTCAAAAGTGAGCGGGGGCCAGCCATGCTGAATCGACGCGATTTCCTGAAGACCGCCGGCCTCGCCGCCGGCACCCTGGCGCTGCCGGGTCTCTCCGGCTGCGCGCTGGGCTCCCGGCCCCGCGGCCACGTGGTGGTGGTGGGCGGCGGCTACGGCGGCGCGACCGTCGCCAAATACCTGCGCATGTGGAGCAGCCTGGGCGTGGATGTGACCCTCGTGGAGCGCAACCCGCAGTTCATCTCCTGCCCGATCTCCAACCTGGTGATCGGCGGCGACAAGACCCTGGCCGACATCACCCTGGGCTACGACGGCCTGCGCGACAAGTGGGGCGTCAAGGTGATCCACGACAGCGTGGTCGGTCTCGACGCGGGTGCCCGCAAGCTCACCCTGGCCTCGGGCGGTGTGCTCGGCTACGACCGGCTGGTGCTGTCGCCGGGCATCGAGTTCATGTTCGACCAGGTGCCGGGCCTCGAGACCGAGGCGTCCCGCGCCAGCGTGCTCCACGCCTGGAAGGCCGGTGCGCAGACGGTGGCGCTGCGCAAGCAGCTCGAGGACATGCCGGATGGCGGCGTGTACGCGCTGGCGATCCCCAAGGCGCCCTACCGCTGCCCGCCGGGGCCCTACGAGCGGGCCTGCCTGGTCGCCAACTACTTTAAAAAAGCCAAGTCGAAGTCCAAGGTGCTGGTGCTCGACGCCAACGAGGAGATCACCTCCAAGAAGGCGCTGTTCACCAAGGCCTTCGAGAAATACGCCGGCATCCTCGAGTATCGCCCCAACAGCGAGCTGCGCGAGGTCGATGCGGCCAGCCGTACGGCGATCCTCGAGTTCGACAAGGTCAAGGCCGACGTGCTCAACGTGGTGCCGCCCCAGCGCGCCGGCGACATCGCGGCCCGGTCGGGGCTCAAGCTCATCAACAATCGCTGGGTGGACATCGACTGGCTCAGCTTCGAGTCGGTCAACACCCCGGGCGTGCATGTGCTCGGTGACGCCATCTTCCCGGCGCCGACCATGCCCAAGTCCGGCCACATGGCCAACCAGCACGCCAAGGTGGCGGCGGCGGCGATCCTGCGCCTCCTTGCCGGCGAGGCGCCCAGCCAGACGCCGGTGGTCATGAACACCTGCTACAGCTTCGTGGATTCAAAGAACGTGATCCACGTGGCTTCGGTGCACCAGTACGACGAAGCCAAGAAGGTGCTGCTCCCCGTTCCCGGCTCCGGCGGGGTGTCGATGGCGGCCAACGAGCTCGAAGGCAAGTACGCCATGGCCTGGGCGCGCAACATCTGGGCCGACATGCTGGCGTGAGCTGACCGCGGGCGTTTCAACCGAGAAACGCTAGCTGGGCACGCCTGCTGGCGAGTCTCGGCGGGTGTCTGGCGCGAAGCGACAACGCGGCAGGCTCATGCCAGCAAGGCGGAGCGACAAAGCCAGGCGCCGGCGCAGGCGTGTAGCGCTCTCACCCTCCAGGTGAACCTCGGGGAAGGCACTATCAAAAGTGTTCATGCGGCTCTTGAAGTTGCGCTAAGCGGTCCACTGTCGTTTCCAGGCTTAACGCACACGGGCTCCCTGCGGGGAGCCCGTTTTCTTGGGTCCGAGGCTGTCCGCTGCCGGCCGCCCGGGCCGATGCGGTGCGCTACCCGCCAGCCCGGGGTGTCTCCGTGTGTGTCCCGGCCGTCTCCGCGCCGGCGCCTCAGCCGCCCACGTCCGGCGCCGGGGGCCCCGTTGCCTTGCCGTGACAGGCCCGCAGGCAGGCGACCACCTCGGCGTCCTCGACCTGGTCGAAATGCACGTAGAACTGCCCGACCGCCTGGAAGCCCCGCGGGGCGTGCAGGCACACCACCTCGTCCGCCAGGGGCTCGACCTTGTGCAGGCTGTCGGGGGCGCCGACCGGCACCGCGCAGATCAGCTTTTGCGGGCCCTGGGCGCGCACCGCCTGGAGCGCGGCGATCATCGTGGCGCCGGTGGCGAGGCCGTCGTCAACGATGATCACCACCCGGCCGTGCGGGTCGATCGGCGGATGCTCGGGGGAATACAGCGCCCGGCGCTCGCGCAGGCCTTGCAGCCGCCGGGCGCGCTCGGCCTTCAACCAGCCCTCGTCGGCCTCGGAGGGGTCGGATACGAAAAACCCGCCACCCTCGTCGATGGCGCCGATCGCGTATTCGGGGCTCCAGCGCGAACACAGCTTGTGCACCAGCACCACGTCGAGCTCGCCACCGAGTGCCTCGGACAGCGCCGCGCCCATCGGCACCGCGCCCCGTGGAATCGCCAGCACCAGCGGGTTCTGGCCGCGGTAGGCCGCCAGCGCGTCGGCCAGCCTGCGCGCCGCATCGATACGGTCTTTGAAGATCATCGCTGTCTCCCTGGCTGTGGCCGGCTGAATCACGCCAGCCTCACTTCCCATTGTGGCCTGCTGATCGCATCGCCGCCGCAAAACGTGGAGGCCGGGCGCAGGTGTTCAGCGGGAGACGAGCACCGGGATCGTCGAGTGGGTCAGCACCTTCTGGGTCTCGCTGCCCAGCAGCAGCGCCCTGACGCCGCGATAGCCGTGAGAGGCCATGAAGATCACGTCGGCGCCGATCCGGGTGGCGGCCTCGATGATGGCCGCGTAGGGCCCGGCGCCCCCAGGGCGAGGGGGGGCAGGCCACCCCCGCGGCCCGGGCGAGCCGTTCGCAGCGGTCGGGAACGGCCGCGGCCGCCGCCTCGGCGCTCTGGAATGCCCGCAGCGCGGCGCCGCCACTGATCGCGCTCACCCTCAGGTAACTCGTCGGGTAGCGCTGTTCGGTGCAGAAGAAGGTGACCTTGGCGCCGCTGTCGCGGGTGATGGCCCGGGGCAAGCCGCGCCGGGCCGACCCCGCCATCGTGATCCGGCAGCTCCATGCGTTGCTCGAAGCCAGGTTCATCGACCGCTTCCTGTTCCCGCCGCCTGAAGCTAGGAGATCCGCGGCGTGACCGTCCGGGCGATCGCGGTCTTGATGGCGGCCCATGGCCCGGAGCCGGGCGCCCGCGGGGCTTGACCCGTGCCGGCCGGCCGCCGTCTCAGCGCCGGAAGCGTGCGGCGGCGTCGGACAGGCCGGCCACCTGGGCCGCCAGATCGCCGGCGACATCCTCGACCTCGCGGGTCTGGCTGCCGATGGTCCCGGCCAGGTGGGCAACCGACTCCACCTTGCGGGCGATGTCGTGACCGGCGCGGCTCTGCTCGTCGGCGGCCCGGGCGATGTCTTCAACCGCGTCCACCGTCTGGGTGGAGCGCTGCTCGATGGCCGTCAGCGCGTCCTCGACCTGGCGCGAGCGGGTCGCGCTGTCGCGGGCCCGGTCGGAGGCTTCGACGATGTCGGCGGCGACGTTGCCCACCTGTTCGAGTAGCGAGGCGAGGATCGCGCTGATGTCGCTGGCCGAGCTCTTGGCCCGCTCGGCGAGCTTGCGCACCTCGTCGGCGACCACTGCGAAGCCGCGGCCGGCCTCGCCGGCGCGGGCCGCCTCGATGGCGGCGTTGAGGGCAAGGAGGTTGGTCTGATCGGCAATGCTCTGGATGGCGCCGGCGATGTCCTGCACCTTGTGACCGCGCTCGCCCAGGTCGCGCACCTTGTCGGCGGCGTCGGCCACCTTGGCGGCGGTGTTTTCCATGGCGCCGATGGTGTCGTGGACGGCCATCCGGCCCTCATCCACGGCGGCCCGGGTGTCGCGGGTCAGCGCCAGGGCGTGGGCGGCGTTGTGGGCCACCTGGTCGATGCTCGTCGACAGCTCCTCGGTGGCGGTCGACATGCCGCTGGTGGCCTCGCTCTGTTGGCCCATGGCGGCATCGACGCCGCGGATCAGGGCGCTGAGCTGTGCCGCGTTGCCCTCGACACCGCCCACGGTGGTCTGCACGCTGCCCATCAGCTGGCGCAGCGCGGCGCTGGCTTCGTTGAGGGCGCGGGCCATCATGTCGGCCTCGTGGCGGCTTTCCGGGTCGCAGGGCAGCTGGCGGCCCAGGTCGCCGGCGGCGAGGGCCTCGATGCCCTGCATCACCGGCTGCAGGCGCCGCAGGCTGGCCCAGATGTAGCCGCCGATCCCGGCGCACAGCAGCAGGCCGAAGCCCACGCTGAGGCCCAGCAGCAGGTTGCGCAGGGCCTCGCTGGCCGCGGTGAGTTCCCCGATCGCGGTGCTGCTGGCGACGATCCAGCCGAGTTCCTTCTGCTCCTTGAACATCGCGATCTTCTCGAGCTGCCGGCCGCTGGCGTCGATCCAGGTGTAGCGGTGCGTGCCGTTGCGTTCGGCGAGCTGCTTTTCGAGCTCCGGGCGGATTGTCTCGGCGTCGAGTTCGGAGACGCGCTTGCCTTCGTGCTGGGGGTGCATCAGCACGCGGCTCTCCTTGGTGTCGCCGCTGGGCGGGGCCAGCACGTAGAGGTAGCCGCTGCTCCCGACGGCGATGTTGCGCAGACGGTCCTTCAGCATGGTCACGTTGGCCTCGGCGTCGAGACGCACGGTGATCGCGCCGATCACCTTGCCGTCGGCGCCCAGCACCGGCTTGGCACCCAGCACGTAGAGGCGGCCGCCGCGTTCCAGGGTGCCGGTGTAGGTCTCGCCGCGCAGCAGCGTGGCCACGTAGCTGTCCTTGATCACCTCGCCGACCCGATACTTGCCGTCGGCGTCCTTGAGCAGGGTCGAGGCCCGGTAGAAGGTGTCACCTTCGCGCACCAGAAAGGCGGCATCGACGGCGTTGCGCTTGCGGTAGGCCTCGAGGAACTCCGGATTGTTGCTGCCTTCGAGGTCGCCGAAGCGCAGGCGCGGGAGCTCCAGCTTGCCGGTGGCCACCGGGGCGCCGAGGCTGGCCTTGCCGGGCAGCTCGTGTTCGAGCAGCGTGAGCTGGTCGCGGGCGCGGGTCTTGAGGGCGTCCTGGGCGTAGTCGAGCATCGTGACGACCAGGTCGAGCTGGGTGCGCATGCCGAGTTCCGCCTGTTCCACGGCACTCTGGCGCGATTGCTGGACGGTGATGGCGAGCAGGATGCCGAAGGCGAGGGTGACGGCGAGGGCGGTCCCGGCGAGCAGGCGCTGGGTGAGGCTGAGGCGTTTGAACATGGCGGACGGGCTTCGGTCGGGGATCGGGCAGCGGTGCACATGCATTGCACCACCGGGTAGCTCGATTACGTCACGCCGGCCCGATTCTTGACTCCCGGAGCCTGGGCTGGTGGTCTGATCGCCTCCGAAGCCCTTGCTGCCGGTGGGGCTGGTGGCCACCGCTGGGTGGCAGGGCGCCCAGGGTGCCCGGCTGCTGATCATGGCGGCGCGCCGGGTGGCCGCGTCGGTGTGGATCACCGCAGGCTTGTCGAGGTTCGCGGTGACCATCGGGAGTCCGGGGCCCCGCGCGTGCTCGCAGATCGCCTGCGCCCGGGTGAGAAGGGCCGGCGCTTCGGTGTTGCCGCCCCGCGCGCGGAGTGTGGGCGCGCGGTCGTCCAGGGGTTGGGCGAGGGCGGGATGGGCGGGCTCCAGGGCTTTGCGCCCGGATCTGCCCGGCCCCGGTGCTTCAGTCGATCAGCCGCAGCCCGGGGGGCAGGGCCTCGCCGAAGCTGCGGCGCTGGTCGGCGTCGTCGAGCCGGCCGCCGTCGCGTACCAGGGCGATCCAGCTCGAAGGGGCGCGGCCGGCGGTGAGGCGGCGCACCACGGTGTCGCGCAGCTCGGGCGGCAGGTCGAGGCCGCGGTCGCCGGTGAGGCGGGCGATCTGGGCGGCGGCGAAGGCGGCCGGTTCGACGCGCTTCCAGTCGAGGGCGAGGATCGCCTCGAGCCAGCCGGCGGCGATCTCGGCCGGCACCACCGTGTGGGCGCTGCCATAGAGCGGCCGGCGGGCGCCGACGCGGCCCAGGGCCCACCAGGTGTGGGGCTTCTCGGCCGGGCGCTGGAGGCGCTCCAGCAGCCACTTGCCGACCTCGATGCGGTGCATCGCCGGTACTTTCTCGAGGGACGCGGCGAGGCGCACCATGTCGTCGTAGCTGTCGAGGGCGCGGTTGCGCTTGCTGGACTCCAGGGTTTCCAGGTGGCCGGCCAGCACCTCAAGGATCGCCAGCTGGGCGGCCTCGGGCAGGCCGCCGGCGGCGCGGCGCCAGAGGGTCCACCATTCGGACCAGTTGCGCCCCTCCTGCTGGTACTGGATGCCCTGGACGAACAGGCTGAACAATTGCTCGACGCGCCACTCGTCGAGGGCCGCGCCGAGGCCGGGGCGCAGGGTGTAGCCGGCCAGGTTGAGCCAGCTGCGCTCGTGTTCGGCGGAGCGGCGGCGCCGGCCGGCGCGTTCCATCAGCGCGTCGAAGAGGGCGCGCAGCAGCGGCAGGTCCCAGTCTTCCCGGGGGCCCAGCAGGCGTTCGAGGCGCGCGCGCAGGCCGCGTACCTCGCGGGCGTCCACGCCCTTGGCCTGCCCGCCGAAGACCCGCTCGATCTCGGCCAGCGCCGCCGGCAGGCGGGGGTGTTCCGCCGCCGTGGGCTCGGCCGGCTGGCTGGCCGCGTCGCCCCGCAGCTGGAAGGCCAGCAGCCAGCGCCGGCCGTCGGCGCTGACGCAGTGCATCTCGAGGGTGCCGACCTCGGTCATCGTGGCGGTGAGCTGCACCGTCACGTCGCGCTGGCCGGTGCCCTCGGCGGCGGGCAAGACGGTGGCAATCGGCGGCAGGCGGATGAAGCCATCGCCCAGCGCCTCGACCAGCTCGCCGGCCTGCCAGGGCGTGTCGCCCACCGACGAGACGAGCTGGAAATGCACCGCCTGGCCGAGGCGCAGCGCGAAGCTGCGGCCGGGCAGCTGCACCTCGTGGCCGGCTTCGGTGCCGCGGGGCAGCACGCACACGCCGCGGCTGCCCGCGTCGTCCAGGAGCAAAAAGTAGCTGCGCGCCGAGCCGCCGCCGATGGCCGGCCCGCTGCCATGGCTGCGCGCCAGCCCCCAGGCCACCGCGCCACGGGCGACGGCCAGATCTGGCGCGTCGTTGTGGAGCACCCGCAGCGGGGCGCCGCGCCAGCGGGCGAGGGTCTCCTCGAGCCTGCGCGTGATCGGCCCGGCGCGGAACACGCCGCCGTTGAGCAGCAGGGTGTCGGGCAGCGGCAGGCTGCCGTCGCCCGGCGCCGCATCGCCCAGGGCGGCCCGCGCCGCGGCGGCGTGGCGCTGCAGGAAGGCGGCCAGATGGCGGGTGATCGCCGCATCGGCCGGGTAGGGCAGGCCGAATTCGACGATGCCGGCGCGCCGCCTTTGCGGCTGCGCGTCGGCCTCGACCGGGGGCAGGAAGCCGTCCACGACGAGTTGCTCGATCTCGGCCCGGGTCAGCTCGATGGAGCGTGCCGCGCCGATCAGCCGGGTGCCGCCGCCGAGCAGCGTGAGGGTGACCCGCTCCGGCGCGCCGGGGGCCAGCAGCTGCTCCTTGGCGGCACGGCAGCGCTGGACGAGCTGGGAGAAGCGGGCCGCCGACAGGCGCTCGCCGCCGCCCAGGCGCTGCTCGGCCAGGTGGGCGAGGGCCAGGTCCATGTTGTCGCCGCCCAGCATCAGGTGGTCGCCGACGCCGATGCGGGTGAGCTTGGGCGGGCCGCCGTCGGAGGCGGGCTCGACCTGCACCAGGGTGAGGTCGGTGGTGCCGCCGCCCACGTCGCACACCAGCACCAGCCGGGCCTCGGCGAGTTCGGCGGCGAGGGTGTCACGGTGGCGGAAGATCCAGTCCTGGAAGGCGGCCTGGGGCTCCTCGATGAGGCGCAGGCGGGGCAGGCCGGCGAGGCGGGCGGCCTCGACGGTGAGGGCCCGGGCGCCTTCGTCGAAGGAGGCCGGGATGGTGAGCACGAGGTCCTGCTCGGCCAGCGGGTGGCTCGCAAACTGGGCGTCCCAGGCCGCCCGCACGTGGGCCAGGTAGCTGGCGCTGGCGGCGAGGGGCGACACCCGGGCGACGTCGTCCGGGGCGCCCCAGGGCAGGATCGCCGCGCTGCGGTCGACGCCCGGGTGGGACAGCCAGCTCTTGGCGCTGGCCACCAGCCGGCCCGGCACCTGGGCGCCGAGGTCGCGGGCGTAGCTGCCGATCACCGTGTCGCTCTCGCTACCGGCCCAGGGCAGCGCGAGGGAGGCCGGGTCGAGCTCTCCGGCGGCCGGGTGGTAGCGCACCGAGGGCAGCAGCGGCCGCGCGGCGACCTCGCCGGGGCCGACCAGCTGGGGGATCTCCAGCAGCCGGACGGCCTCGCTCCCCGCCGCCGCATAGGCGACGACGGTGTGGCTGGTGCCCAGGTCGATGCCGACCAGGTAGCGGCTCATGGCGGTGCCTGCGCTGCCCATAGCCGGCCGTCAGGCCTGGCCGCGCACGTCGAACTCGACCTTCCAGCGCTCGCTGCCGCCCACCGGCAGGGCTTCGAGCTGGAGGGTGCCGGTCTCGGTGATGCGGGCGTGCAGGTGCACCGGCACGATGTCGCCGGCGCGGCGGCCCTCGGCGGGCAGGCTGGCCTCGATCTCCTCGAGTTCCTGCAGCTCGTCCGGCGCCCAGAAGTCGAGCAAGGTGCCGACCTGGTCGTGGCGGCGCACCGACGAGCCGAAGAAGCGGAAGCGCACCGGCTCGCCCACCACCAGCCCGAACTGCTGGGGCGGCAGTTCGGCCTCGGAGCCTTCCTCCATGCCGAAGGGGGCGAGGCACAGGGCCTGCACCGGCGGTTCCATGCCGGGGATGGCGGGCATCGCCGACTCGACCGCCACGTAGTAGGCCTGGGCCGTGCCGCCGCGGATGCGCACCCCGCGGCCGCGCCGCACGTAGCCGTAGTAGGCCGCGCCGCGGGCCACCGCCAGGTCGAGGTCGGTGCCGCCGAGCAGCCGCGCCGGGGCGGCGCCCTCGGCGGCCAGCCAGCGGTTGATGAGATCCATCACCCGCCCGGCGACGAGGCCGGACTTGAGCACGCCGCCGTTGAAGAGCACCGCGGTGGGGTGCAGGAAGCTCGCCTCGCCAGCCGCTTCGGCGAAGCCTTCGAGCTCGGCGGTGGCGCCGCGCTGGCGGCTCAGGAAGGCGCCCAGGTGGCGGGTGATTGCCGCGTCCTGGGCGTAGGGCAGGCCGAGCTGGGTGAGGCCGCCGCGGGCGCGGCTGAGGGGCGCGTCGGAGACGGCCACCTCGGGGAAAAAGCCGTCGAGCAGGCTGCGGGTGAGCTCGTCGCGGGTGACCTCGGTGCGGATGCTGCCGCCGATGAGCCGGGAGCCGCGGCTCGGCACGACCACCGGCACCGCGTCGATGCTGGCGTCGCCGAGCAGGGTTTCCTTGGCCACGCGGCAGGCGTGGGCGAGGGCGCGGGTCTGCCACGGGTCGAGGGTGGTGCCCTGGCCGGCGAGCTTGCGCGCCACGCCGTAGGCGAGGGCCAGGTCCATGTTGTCGCCGCCGAGGAGGATGTGCTCGCCGACCGCGACCCGGTGCAGCTCGAGGTTGCCATCGCGCTCCAGCACGGCGATCAGCGACAGGTCGGTGGTGCCGCCGCCGACGTCCACCACCAGGATGATGTCGCCCTTCTTCACCTCTTTGCGCCACTCGCCGGCGCTGTGCTGGATCCAGCTGTACAGCGCGGCCTGGGGCTCTTCGAGCAGGGTGATGCTGCCGTAGCCGGCGGCCCGGGCAGCTTCGGCGGTGAGTTCGCGGGCGGCCGGGTCGAAGGAGGCGGGGATCGTCACGGTGACGTCCTGCTCCGCAAAGGGGGCCTCCGGGTGGGCGGCGTTCCAGGCGTCGCGCAGGTGCGACAGGTAGCGGATCGAGGCGGTCAGCGGCGAGATGCGCGCTACTTCGGGCGGCGCCTCGGCGGGCAGGATCGCCGCGCGGCGGTCGACGCCCGGGTGGCACAGCCAGCTCTTGGCGCTGGCCACCAGGCGGATCGGCGTGGCGGCGCCGCGGGTGCGGGCGAACTCGCCGGTGGCAAAGTCCTGGCCGGTGGCCCAGGGCAGCGCCAGGTCACCGGGAGCCAGCTCGCTCTCGTGGGGCAGGTAGAGGAAGGAGGGGAGCAGCGGCCGCGCCTCGACGGCGCCGGGGCCGGTGAGCTGCGGGATGGCCAGCACCTGCTGGGCCGCCTGCTCGCCGTCGCTGGCGGTCACGTCCACGTAGGAGAGGGCGCAGTGGGTGGTGCCCAGATCGATCCCGATGGCGTAGCGGGGGGCGCTCACAGCTCCACCTCGGCCTGGGCGACGATGGCCGCGTCGTGGCCGGCGGCGAGCTGGGGCAGGCGGGTGTCGGTGACGCGCCAGCCGCGGTGGCTGAGGGTGCCGGTGAAGGGGGCCTTGCCCACCACGTTGCCGGTGACGCGTACCGCGGCGGCGTCGAAGCCTTCGGGCAGGGTGATCCGGCTGCCTTCATTCTCGGCGCGCAGGGGCTGGATGCTGAAGTGCTCGCGCAGTACCTTGCGGCAGCCTTCGTGCACCACCCGCGCGGCGGCGCCGATGTCGGCGTCGGAGTAGGCCTTGACGTCCTCCTCGATGAAGTCGATGAAGCGGGCGTCCCGCTGCAGCAGGCCGAGGAGCTGCAGCGCGGCCTCGTGGGGGGCTGTGCGGAGCTGGGGTGCCGGGGCGGCGGCAGGGGCCGGCGCGGGCGCGGGTTCGGGCGCGGTCACGGTGACCGGCGCCGGGGCGGGCTGGGGCGTTGGGGCGGGTTCGGCGACGCCGTCGCGCAGGTCGCGGAGGCGGGCGGCCAGCGCGGGCTGGAACAGCACGGAGACGGCGAGGGCGAGCCGGCTCAGCAGGGACGGGTTGGGTCGGGTCATGGGAGTTCCTTGTGTCGTCTCGGGCGCGATCGCAGGACCGCGGAGGGATGGCCGGCGCGATGGGCCGGCGTGTCTCGGGCCGCAGGGGGCGCGGCGCGGGGCCGCTCGCAGCGTAAAGGCTGAATCTTACCGGTCTGCGGGCCGCGCGTTAACCGGGCGGAGGGGCTGGGACGGCAGGGCGGGGCGGCGGCTGGACCAGAAAAAATGGCAGCCTTGTATTCCATTCGGCGTGAACTACCCTGAGAAAACCCCCTTGCCATGTTGGTGCCCACTGTCTTCCCGGCGCCGGCGTGACGGAGCTCCCTTGCCCCCGTCCCTTGCCGGCGAGGGGCAGACGCCGTGGCGTTCAATCCAACCTGGAGCGCGCAAATGTCGAACACCGACCCGAATGCTGCACCGGTCGCCGGCGCAGCCAACCCCGTGATCGTTCTGGATGCCGTCAGCTACAACGTGGTGGAGGGGCCGGACGACACCTCGCCCCTGGTGCAGGTGGCCCGCGCCCAGATCCTGCAGACGATCGAGATCGACAAGCTGGTCCGCAACCTCAACCGCACCGACGATCTGCTCCACATCGCCGCCTGCGGCGTGGCCGGTTTCGTCAATCCGGAGAGCGGCAAGTCCCTGAGCGCGCAGGTGATGGGCCTGCAGTACAAGCTGCGCAAGAACACCGGGGAGATGGCCGCCGCGCTGCTGCGCTTCGGCGAGTCGGCGGGGCAGATGATCCCCATCCTGCGCGGCGCCTTCAAGGATCTGTACGCGCTCTACGAGGCCGACTGCGTCACCCGGCTGGCCCGCTGCGAGGCGGTGGCGACCCAGATGGCCAACACCTCCGAAGCCCTCCGCGGCACCTTCGAGGGCCTCGCCGACGAGGCCCAGAAGATCGCCGAGGACACCACCCAGACCCGCGACCTGCGCGAGAAGGCGCGCCTGGCGGCGATCGCGCGGCAGAAGGAGATCGAGGCCCAGGACGCCGAGATGCAGCGGGTGAAGACCTCCCTCGCCGAGCAGATCCCCCAGGTCAGGGGCTGGTACGAGGAGGCCAAGGCCGCCCAGAACGCCGCCGACGGGCGGATGTTCACCCTGGCGATCGTCGGCAGCATCACCAAGGCGCTCGGCGACGGCCTGTCGGCGGCCCTGCAGTTCAAGGCCGCGCCGGCGATCGCGGGCGCCCAGCTGGCGTCGGCGATCGCCACCAATGCCACGGTGCCTCCGGCCAAGGAAGACAGGAAGACCGACGAGAAGTCGCAGAAGACCGCCGAGGTGCTGACCACCCAGGCAGCCTACCGGGTCGCCAAGGACGCGACGACCGCGGCCAAGGGCAAGCACGATGCGGCCCAGGCGAAGACCGCCAAGGCGCAGGAAGCCCTCGACGCGCTGGAGGACGATTACAAGCAGGCCCGCGACGACTACGAGGCCGCCCGCAAGAAGAAGCCCAAGGACGCCCAGGCCAAGCAGGACGAAGCGGACAAGAAGGCCGCCTTCGAGGCCCTGGAAGGCCCCTACAAGGCCGCCGAGGAAGCCCTCGAAGCGGCAGAGGCCGCCGAGGAAGAAGCCAGGGCCGCCTTCGAGGCCGCGCAAGCCAAGGAGTCCGAGGCCAAGGCCGTGATGGACGACGTGGACGCCAAGGCGCCGCTGGCGGGCGTGGCCGCCGGCCTCAAGTCCGCGGGGGCCAGCGCCCAGGACGCGGCCAGCTCCTACGCGGACATCGCCGCCAACTACGCCAAGGACAAGGCCAAGTACCTCGAGATGCTGATGGACCTGCAGAAGCAGGAGCGCGAGGCGCTGGGGGCGATCGCCAGGTTCGCGGTGCAGATGCAGGCCGAGAAGGGCACCGAGCAGCTCGAGCAGGCGGCCGTCGAGTCGCTCCACATCGCGGTGGGCGTGCTCAAGTACGTTGTCGTGATCCTGCAGGACGTGACCCAGTTCTGGACCCAGATGGCGGTGGCCTGCCGGCAACTGGCCAGCGACGACCTGCGCACCGACGTCGAGATCTACATGAAGCGCACGGCCGCCGACCGGATCAGGGAATACTCCAGCCCGGACTTCATCCTGCGCATGCTGACAGTGGCCGGCCAGTGGCACGCCCTCAAGCTGGTCGCCAGCGAATACCGCGCCGCCACCATGAAGGTCTACGACAAGCTCGGCGAGACCTACAAGCAGAACCTGCCGATCGAGCAGGCCCGCGCCCAGGCCAAGCGGCTCGCCCTGCAGCTCGACGACCAGGTGCAGCGGGAGATCGAAAAGTCCAACGAGACGGCCGCGCAGATTGCGGCGGCGAAGGCCGAGGCCACCGCGCTCATCGACACCGCGGCGGCCTAGCCGGGCCACGCCGGCGTCCTTCGGGGGCGGCCGGCCTCACGAGGGGAGGCAACGATGTTCAAGCTGATCCATGCGTTTGTGGTGTGCCTGATGCTGGCCGTCGGCCTGGCGCGGGCCGACACCAGCCAGCTCCTGCTCGTCGAGCGCAGCTTCGAGGCCCTGCGGCAATCGGCCGCCGCCCTCGACAAGGGCGACAGCGCGCAGGCCCGCCGGCTGCTCGACGACATCAAGGGCTCGGCCGAGACCCTGCGACGCAGCGCCGAGGGCTTCGGCCAGCAGGCCGCCGTTGCCGCCGACCGGCGCGAGGCCGAGGCCCGCGAGCTCACCGCGCGCATCACCGAGACTTTCCGCGCCGAGCAGGCCGCCGACCAGGAGATCCAGGGCCTCGAGGCGCGCATCACCGACCTCAACACCCAGCTCAACCAGGCCAACGCCACCCGCGACCAGCTCGTCGCCCAGGCGGCCGTCCACGCCCAGGAGGTGAGGATGCGCCAGGAATGCAAGGCGCACTTCATGGAGGGCATCTTCTATAGCGGCGAATGCTGGCGCCTCAGCTTCGCCGACGTGTTCGCCCACCGCTGGATCAACCTCAACAACGAGATCGAGAGCAATCGCCTGCAGCGCAACGACATCGAGACGGCGCGCTGGAAGCTGCGCGAGCAGGTGTCCGCCCAGCTGGCGTCGCTCGGCGAGACGCGGGCCCGGAAGGCGGAACTCGAAACCCGCCGCGGCGCCCTCGAACAGCAGGTGAGCACCCTGCGCGCGGCGGTGGTGAGCCTGTCGGACGCGGCCCTGTTCTGGACCGACACCGTCACGCTGATCGACTCCAGCATCGCCTCCATCGACACCCTGCAGCAGGGCCTCCAGCTGCTGGCGAAGCGGGCCGGGGCGACCGCGCCGGCGCCCGTCTTCGACCGCTATGACCAGGAGGTAGTGCGCAGCCTGGAGGACACCCTGAAGGATTTCGCGCGGACGCTCGACGACCGCAGCAGCATCCTGCTCACGCCCTGAGGCGGCGCCCACCCTCCGGGTGAGGGCCGGCGAAGGCGCGCAAGCAAGCGCTCGTGCGTTTTTCGGGAATGCGGAAAGCGGCAGCTGCCGTTTTCAGGTTCAAAGAAAGGGGGCTCCCCATGCCCGACAATCCGGGGCCGGAAACGGGATCGGCCGTTTCGAAGGCTGTTTTCGACGGCGTCGCCTACGACGTGATCGCCGGGCCGGACGGCGCCTCGCCGCTGGTGCAGCGGGTGTCCGCGGCCATGTCCCGGGCGCTGGAGATCGACGCGCTCGCGCGCCACCTGCTGCGGGTGGATGATCTCCTGCACATCGCCGCCTGCGGCCTGGCCGGCCGGCTGCACCCTGCCACCCGGCAGGCCCTCGGGGCCCGGGTGATGGGGCTGCAGTATCGCCTGCGGGGCGATGCCGCGGCCCTCGAACTGAGCGTCGCCAGCTATGGCGAGGGCGCGGGCAAGGCCCTGGGCATGCTGAAGGCGGCGCTGAAGGATCTCTACGGGCTCTACGAGGCCGACGCGCTCACCCGGCTGGAGCGTTGCCGGACCCAGGCCGGGAAGCTCGCCGACGGCGCCGCGGCGCTCGAAGGCCGGCTGCGTGGCCTCATCGACGAGACCGCCGAGGTGATCGCCCTCGCCACCGAAACCTGCGCCGCCAGTGGGCCGGCCGCCCAGCGCATCGCGGCCCGGCGCGTCGAGCTCGATGCGGCCCTTGCCGAGCTGCTCCGCCTCCGCGCGGCGGCCCGGGGAGATGCCGACCCGGGCGCGGGGCTGGAGCGGGCGCTGGGCGTCGAGCTGGTGGCGGCGCTCGCCGAGCCCCGGCTCGACGGGCAGGGGGTGGCCGTCGTCGCGTCCGCCCACGCCAGCGCCGTGCGCCAACAGCAGCGCCAGATGCTGCAGGCGATGGCCCGCGACGCCCGGCAGCCGGCCACCGCCACCCAGGGCGACGCGCTGGGGGAGGCGGCTGTCCTGGCGCTGCTCGATGCGCACGGTGAGCTGGCGCAGCTCGCCGCCCTCCTGGCCGATCAACGACGCACCCTGGCCCGGATGGCGATGGACTGCGCCCGGCTGGCCGAGACCGACCTGTGCGCCGAGATCGGGCGTCTCATGTCCGGCAGCGCCGCGCAGCGGGCGGCCGCCTACGGCCAGCGGGGCTTCCTCGCCCGGGCTCTGGGGCTCACGGCCCGTTGGCAGGGCCTTCAGCGGGCCGCCGAGGCCTGCCAGGCCGCCCTCCACGGCGCCTACGTCAGGCTGGGCGAGACCTACGCCCGCAATCCCACGGCCGAGGCCGCCGCGCAGCTCGCCCCGCAACTCGGCGAGGCCCTCGCCCAGGCCCTCGACGCCGAGATCCGCGCCCTCGGCGAATAGGCCGGCGCGGCCGCACCCCGCACAGCCGGCGCTTTTCCGATTGCGCGTCGGCGAGGCGCGCGCTTGCGCCGGGCCGGGAACGTCCGGCGCCTCACCTTGTCCGAAAACCCGGTCGCCGGGCGCTTGGTGTAGGATTGCCGGCGTTGATTCTGGCGCTCTTCCCCTGCTTTTCCCGTTTGCCGCCGTGGTGGCGGAGATCCGCTGCGCGCCTCGTCCCCGCGCGGTGAATGGTGTCGTGCACTTTCCCGGATCGGCGCGGTGCGGGGTTGGGGGCGAGCCGAATCCTCCACGGCCCACGGTGACTGGGCCCAGATTTGCCGGCCCCCGAGGGGGCCGCTTTGCGTTCCGGAAACCTCCAAATGTCCAGTGACTCCCCGTCGTCCCTTGCCCCCTCCCCGAAAAAACGCCGCCTGTGGATCTGGGCCGTCGGCCTTGCGCTGATCGCCGCGGGGGGCTGGTACGCCAGCCAGCGCGGCGCGGCGCCGGAGGGGGAGGCGAATCCGAACGGCAAGGGCAAGAGCGCCTCGGGCCGCCCCGGCGGGCCGGGCGGGCGGGGGGATCGGCCGACGCCGGTGAGCCTCGCCACCGTCGGCACCGCCGACATCCGGGTCCAGGTGCCGGCCATCGGCAGCGTGGTGCCGCGCAACCAGGTGGTGGTGCGGACGCGGGTGGATGGCCCGCTGCTGGAGGTGGCCTTCACCGAAGGCCAGGCGGTGGCCGCCGGCGCGGTGCTGGCCCGCATCGACCCGGAGCCCTTCAAGGCCGCGCTGGCCCAGGCCCAGGGCCAGCTCGCCCGCGACGCGGCGCTCCTCAAGAACGCCCAGCTCGACCTCGAACGCTACCAGGGCCTGCTCGCCCAGGACTCCATCGCCAAACAGCAGGTGGACACCCAGGCGGCGCTGGTGCGCCAGTACCAGGGCACCGTGCAGGCCGACGAGGCGGCGGTGAAGAGCGCCGCGCTGCAGCTCTCCTACACCACCATCCGGGCGCCGATCGCCGGCCGCGCCGGCCTGCGGGCGGTGGACCCGGGCAACATCGTGAAGGCCTCCGATGCCGCCGGCCTCGTGACCATCGCCCAGCTGAGCCCGATCACCGCCGTCTTCGCCGTGCCGGAGGACCGCCTGCCGGCGATCCTGCAGCGCCTGCGCGCCCGGCAGCCGCTGGCCGTCGAGGCCTGGGACCGGGACCTGAAGACCCGCCTTGCCGAGGGCCGCCTGCTGGCGGTCGACAGCCTGATCGACAGCGCCACCGGCACCGTCAAGTTGAAGGCCGAATACGCCAACCGGGACGGCAGCCTGTTCCCCAACCAGTTCGTCAATGTGCGCCTGCTGCTCGACACCCTGCGCGGCGTCGTCGCGGTGCCCACCGCGGCGGTGCAGCAGGGGGCCAAGGGCAGCTATGTGTACAGGCTGGGGGCCGACGGCACGGTGGCCGCGGTGCCGGTGAAGCTCGGGCCCGCCGACGGCCCGCTGGCGGCGGTCGAAGAAGGCCTCGCGGCCGGCGACAGGGTGGTGGTCGATGGGCTCGACAAGCTGAAGGACGGCGCCAAGGTCGAGGCCATCGACCCGAAGGCCGTCGACGCGCCGGGCCGCGAGTCGAAGCGCGGTGGTGGCGGCCGGCCGGGGCACTGAGGTGGGCGCCGGCAATCTGGCCTTTAGGGGGCGGCCCGCATGAACCCCTCGCGCCTCTTCATCCTGCGCCCGGTGGCGACCTCGCTGCTGATGGTGGCGATCCTGCTGGCCGGGCTGGTGGCCTACCGGCTGCTGCCGATCTCGGCGCTGCCGGAGGTGGATTACCCCACCATCCAGGTCCGCACGCTCTACCCCGGGGCCAGCCCCGATGTGATGACCTCGGCGATCACCGCGCCCCTGGAGCGCCAGTTCGGCCAGATGCCGGGGCTGGACGACATGTCGTCGGTGAGCTCGGGCGGCGCCTCGGTGATCACCCTGCGCTTCTCCCTCAGCATGGGCCTGGACGTGGCCGAGCAGCAGGTGCAGGCGGCCATCAACGCGGCGGCCAACCTGCTGCCCACCGACCTGCCGGCGCCGCCCACCTACAGCAAGGTGAACCCGGCGGATACGCCGATCCTGACCCTCGCGGTGAGCTCGCCCAGCCTGCCGATCACCCGCATCCACGACCTCGTCGAGAGCCGCCTGGCCCAGAAGATCGCCCAGGTGCCGGGGGTGGGCCTGGTGAGCATCGCCGGCGGGCGCCGCCCGGCGGTGCGGGTGCAGGTGAACCCCACCGCCGCCGCGGCCTACGGGCTGGGCCTGGAGGACATCCGCACGGCCGTCGCCAACGCCAACGTGACCCAGGCCAAGGGCAGCTTCGACGGCCCGCGGCGGGCCTCGACCCTCGACGCCAACGACCAGCTGCGCTCGGCGGATGAATACGCCCGCCTGATCGTCGCCTATAAAAACGGCAACCCGGTGCGCCTGTCCGACGTGGCCACGCTGGTGGATGGCGCCGAGAACCTGCGCCTCGCCGCCTGGGCCGACCGCAGCGATGCGGTGATCATCAACGTGCAGCGCCAGCCTGGCGCCAACGTGATCGACGTGGCCGACAAGGTCGTCGCGCTGCTGCCCCAGATGACCGCCAGCCTGCCGGCCTCGCTCGATGTGCGGGTCATCAACGACCGCACCACCACCATCCGCGCCTCGGTGCGCGACGTGCAGCACGAGCTCCTGATGGCGGTGGCGCTGGTGGTGATGGTGATCTTCCTGTTCCTGCGCAGCGTGCCGGCCACCATCATCCCCAGCGTGGCGGTGCCGCTGTCCATCGTCGGCACCTTCGGGGTGATGTACCTGGCCGGCTTCAGCCTCAACAACCTGAGCCTGATGGCGCTCACCATCTCCACCGGCTTCGTGGTGGACGACGCCATCGTGATGATCGAGAACATCGCCCGCTACGTGGAAGAGGGCGAGTCGCCGATGGCCGCGGCGCTGAAGGGCGCCCGGCAGATCGGCTTCACGATCATCTCCCTCACCATCTCGCTGATCGCGGTGCTGATCCCGCTGCTGTTCATGGCCGACGTGGTCGGGCGGCTGTTCCGGGAGTTCGCGATCACCATGGCGGTGGCGATCCTGATCTCCGCCTTCGTCTCGCTCACGCTGACGCCGATGATGTGCGCGCGCCTCTTGCGCCACGTGCCCGAGGCCGAGCAGGGCCGCTTCTACAAGGCCACCGGCGCCTTCTTCGACCGGGTGATCGCCCGCTACGGGGTGATGCTCGAGTGGGTGCTGGCGCGCCAGGGGCTCACCCTGATCGTGGCCGGCGCCACTCTGGCGCTCACGGTGCTGCTGTATGTGCTGGTGCCCAAGGGCTTCTTTCCGGTGCAGGACACCGGGGCGATCCAGGGCATCACCGAGGCGGACCAGTCGGTCTCGTTTGCCGCGATGGCCGAGCGCCAGCAGGCGGTCGCCGAGGTGGTGCTCCGAGACCCGGCGGTGGCCGGGCTGTCGTCCTTCATCGGCGTGGATGGCAGCAACGCGACGCTCAACAGCGGGCGCATGCTGATCAGCCTCAAGCCGCTCGCCGAGCGCGACGCCAGCGCCTCCGAGGTGATCCGCCGCCTCGGCCCCGAACTCGAGCGGGTGGCCGGCATCCGGCTCTACATGCAGCCGGTGCAGGATCTGTCCATCGAAGACCGGGTGAGCCGCACCCAGTACCAGTTCTCGCTGAGCTCGCCGGATGCCGACGCGCTGGCCGCCTGGGTGCCGCGCCTCGTCGAGCACCTGCGCGGCCTGCCGCAGCTCGCCGACGTGGCCAGCGACTGGCAGGACAAGGGCCTGCAGGCCTGGCTGCAGATCGACCGCGCCGCCGCCAGCCGCCTGGGCGTGAGCACCGCGGCCATCGACAACGCCCTCTACAACGCCTACGGCCAGCGCCTGATCTCGACGATCTTCACCCAGGCCAGCCAGTACCGGGTGGTGCTGGAGGTGGCGCCGGAGTTTCGCCGTGGCCCCGAGGCCATCGCCAAGCTCTACGTGCCCGGTACCGGGGGCGTGCAGGTGCCCCTGTCGGCGGTGGTGCAGGTGAGCGAGCGGCCGGCGATGCTGGCGGTGAACCACGTGGGGCAGTTCCCCGCGGCGACGGTCTCCTTCAACCTCGCCCCGGGCGTGGCGCTGGGCGACGCCGTCGAGGCGATCCGCGCCGCTGAGGCCGGGCTGGGCCTGCCGGCGAGCATCGAGACCCGCTTCCAGGGCGCCGCGCTGGCCTTCCAGGCCTCGCTCAGCAGCACGCTGCTGCTGATCCTCGCCGCCGTGGTGACCATGTACATCGTGCTCGGCGTGCTCTACGAGAGCTACATCCACCCGATCACCATCCTGTCCACGCTGCCCTCGGCCGGCGTCGGCGCGCTGCTGGCGCTGCTGGTGGCGCGCAGCGAGCTGGGCATCGTGGGCATCATCGGCATCGTGCTCCTGATCGGCATCGTCAAAAAGAACGCCATCATGATGATCGACTTCGCCCTCGAGGCGCAGCGCCACGATGGCCTGCCCCCCCGCGAGGCGATCTTCCAGGCCTGCCTGCTGCGCTTCCGGCCGATCCTGATGACCACCCTCGCCGCACTCCTGGGCGCGCTGCCGCTGATGCTGGGCTCCGGCGTGGGGTCGGAACTGCGCCAGCCGCTGGGGATCACGCTGGTGGGGGGGCTGCTGGTGAGCCAGGTGCTGACGCTGTTCACCACGCCGGTGATTTATCTGGCGTTTGATCGGGTGGGGAGGAAGTGATGGCTCCCTGCGCTGGGCCGGCGGCTGTTGTTTATCGTCCGCTGATGGAGACCAGGGGCTTTCCGTTGTTTGGCCTTGCATTGGCCGGGTCCCGGTTCCACGGCCGGGTTTGCACACCCGGCCGGCTTCGGCGGCGCGAAGCGGTGCTTCGCGAAACCCCGCCTACGCCCAGCGGGCGGGTTACTTCTTTGCGTCGCCAAAGAAGTAACCAAGAAAGGCGACCCCGCCGAGCCGGTCGTCTGCTCAAGCTGTGCTTGATCAGACGACTCCCCTGCGCTGCTCGCAACAGGCGCCCCGGAAGGGGCTTTTCGGAATCACCGAGCGTTTCAGCACGGGCATGTGTGATCGACGCAAAAGCAGAAGTTCCGGTCGATTCGCTGATTACACAAACCTCTTCAGTAAAGGCGCGGTGCTGGGTGAAAGCCCCTTCTGAGCCGCCGAGCAGCGCAGCAGCGGGCGGGGCCTTCCGGCGCAGCTGTCTGAGCCCGCGTAGCGGGCGAGTTCTGCGCCGGCCGCCCGATGCGAGCAGCGCAGGGGAGTCGTCGGCGAAGCCGACGACCGGGGAAGCCGGGTCGCCATTATTGCCTACTTCTTTGGCGACGCAAAGAAGTAGGGCGCCCGCCGGGGCGCGACCCGGCCAACGGAACGCCAAACAACGGAAAGCCGCTGGTCTCCATCAGCGATCCGCAAACCGTTTGGTGTGCAAACCCGGCGAACGGAACGCGGCTGGTCCCCATCAGCGGACATCAAGCAGCGAGGGCCGTGACTCCCCACGGTCGCAGAAGCAGGGCGCCGCAAACACCCTCCGGAGCGCCACCGGATGAACCTCTCCCGCCTGTTCATCTTCCGCCCCGTCGCCACCACCCTGCTGACGCTGGCCATCGCGCTGGCGGGGATCATTGCGTTCCGGCTGCTGCCGGTGGCGCCGCTGCCCCAGGTGGAATACCCCACGATCTCCGTCTCGGCCAGCCTGCCCGGGGCGAGCCCGGAGGTGATGGCGGCCACGGTGGCGGGGCCGCTGGAGCGGGTGCTCGGGCAGATCGCCGGGGTCACCGAGATGACTTCCAATTCCACCCTCGGCTCGACCCGCGTGACGCTGCAGTTCGACCTTTCCCGCAGCATCGACGGCGCGGCGCGGGAGGTGCAGGCGGCGATCAACGCAGCGCGCAGCCAGCTGCCCACCAGCCTGCCCGGCAACCCCACCTACCGCAAGGTGAACCCGGCCGATTCGCCGATCCTCATCGTCGCGCTGACCTCGGCCACCCTCGCCCGGCCGCAGATGTACGACGCGGCCTCCACGGTGCTGGCCCAGCGCCTGGCGCAGGTGGAGGGCGTCGGGCAGGTGAGCATCGGCGGCAGCTCGCTGCCGGCGGTGCGCGTCGAGCTGGACCCGGATCGCCTGGCCGCCAACCGCCTCAACCTCGACGACGTGCGCGGCGCGCTGGTGGCCACCAACGCCAACCGCCCCAAGGGCGTGCTGGAGGGCGAGGACCGCGCCTGGCAGGTGGGCGCCAACGATCAGGCCCGCCGGGCGGACGACTACCGGCAGCTGATCGTCTCGTGGAAGGGCGGCAGCCCGGTGCATCTGGCCGACGTGGCGCGGGTGCGCGACGGCGAGGAGAACGAGCGCAACTACGGCTACGCCAACGGCCGCCCGGCGGTGCTGCTGATGATCTACCGCCAGCCCGGCGCCAACATCATCGAGACGGTGGACCGGGTGTACGAGCTGCTGCCGCGCCTGTCGGCGAGTATCTCGCCGGCCATCGACCTCACCGTGGTGATGGACCGCACGCCCACCATCCGCGGTTCGCTGAAGGAGGTCGAGCGCACGCTGGTGATCTCGGTGGCGCTGGTGGTGATGGTGGTCTTTTTGTTCCTGCGCAACCTGCCGGCCACGCTGATCCCGGGCATCGTGGTGCCGGTGTCGCTGATCGGCACCTTCGCGGTGATGTACCTGGCCGGCTACAGCCTCGACAACCTGTCGCTGATGGCTCTCACCATCGCCACCGGCTTTGTGGTGGACGACGCCATCGTGGTGCTGGAGAACATCGCCCGCCACGTGGACGAGGGCATGTCGCCGCGCCGGGCGGCGCTGAAGGGTGCGCGGGAGATCGGCTTCACGGTGCTGTCGATGAGCCTGTCACTGATCGCCGCCTTCATCCCCATCCTGGCGATGGGGGGCATCGTCGGGCGCTTGTTCCGGGAGTTTGCCGTCACCTTGTCGGCGGCGATCCTGGTGTCGATGGTGATCTCCCTCACCGCCACGCCGATGATGTGCGCGCGCCTCTTGCGCCACCGCCCGCCGGAGGCCGAGCGCGGTCGCTTCGACCGCCTGGTGGGCGGTGGGCTGGCGCGTCTTGCCGGCGGCTACCGGCGCAGCCTGGGCTGGGCGCTGGCCCACCCGTGGCTGATGCTGCTGGTGCTGGCGGCGACGATCGGCGCCAACGTGTACCTCTACACCACCATCCCCAAGGGTTTCTTCCCGCAGCAGGACACCGGCCGCGTCCGCGGCTTCGTGGAGGCGGATCAGGCGATCTCCTTCCAGGCCATGCGCGGCAAGATGGACAGCTTCCTGGCCATCGTCGGTGCCGACCCGGCGGTGGCCAACGTCACCGGCTTCACCGGCGGCGGTCAGCGCAACTACGGGTCAATGTTCATTACCCTCAAGCCTGTTGACGAGCGCGAGCCCGTCGACGCGGTGATCGGCCGGTTGCGCAAGAAGCTCGCCAAGGTGCCCGGTGCCAGCCTCTACCTCAGCCCGGTGCAGGACATCCGGATCGGCGGGCGCTCCGGCAACTCGTCCTTCCAGTTCACGCTGCAGTCCGACAGCCTCGAAGAATTGCGCCGCTGGGAGCCGCGCATCCGCAACGCCATGAGCCGCCTCGACGAGATTACCGACGTCAGCTCCGACACCCAGGACAAGGGCCCCCAGACCAGCCTGGTGATCGACCGCGACGCGCTGGCCCGCCACGGCCTCACCATGCGCGCGGTGACTACGGCGCTCAACGACGCCTACGGCCAGCGCCAGGTGTCCACCATCTACAACCCCCTCAACCAGTACCGGGTGGTGATGGAGGCGATGCCGGATTACCTGCAGGGGCCCGAGTCCCTCGCCCGGCTGACCCTCGTCACCCCGGCCGGCGGCCTGGTGCCGCTGTCGGCGGTGGCCCGCTTCGAGACCACGCTGGCGCCCCTGTCGGTGAGCCACCAGGGCGGCTCGGCGGCGGCCACCATCAGCTTCGCGCTGCCCGAGGGGCGCTCCATCGGCGAGGCTACGGTGGCGATCGACGCGGCGCTGGCCAGCATCGGCGTGCCGGTGGGCATCCGCACCAGCTTCGAGGGCTCGGCCGGCGCCTTCCAGAAGTCGATGAGCACCCAGCCGCTGCTGATCCTCGCCGCGCTGGTGACCATCTACATCGTGCTCGGCATGCTCTACGAGAGCCTGGTGCACCCCATCACCATCCTGTCCACGCTGCCCTCGGCGGGCGTCGGCGCGCTGCTGGCGCTGATGGCGGTGGACTTCGAGTTCAGCCTGATCGCGATGATCGGCGTGATCCTGCTGATCGGCATCGTCAAGAAGAACGCCATCATGATGATCGACGTCGCCCTCGAACGCATGCGCAGCCTCGGCGAAACCGCCCGCGACGCCATCCACCACGCCTGCCTGCTGCGCTTCAGGCCGATCCTGATGACCACCCTGGCGGCGCTGTTCGGGGCGATCCCGCTCGCCATCGGCACGGGCGACGGCGCCGAGCTGCGCCAGCCGCTGGGTATCGCCATCGTCGGCGGGCTGATACTCAGCCAGATCCTCACCCTCTACACCACGCCGGTGGTGTTCGTGATGATGGACAAACTGCGGAAGAAGCCCGCCGCCGCCCCGCAGGCCTGCCTCCAGAGCGCCCGCTGACCATGAAGACATCCGCCCTGATCCCCGCCCTCGTTTCCGTCCTGCTGTCGGCCTGCGCCGCCGGTCCCGACTACCAGCGCCCAACCGTCGACACGCCGGCGGCCTTCAAGGAGCTCGGCGACTGGAAGCCCGCCGAGCCCCGCGAGCCCGCCGCCGATCACTGGTGGACCGCCTTCGGCGACCCGGTGCTCGACGACCTGCAGGCCCGCCTCGAGATCTCCAACCAGAACCTGCGCGCCGCCGAGGCCGCCTACCGCCAGGCGCTGGCCCTGGCCGACGCGGCGCGGGCCGCGTGGTTTCCGGCCATCAACGCCAGCGCCGGGGCAACCCGCTCGGCCAGCTCGGCGGCCACCGCCACCAGCGGCAACGCGCCGGCCCGCAACAGCTTCAGCGTGGGCGCCACGGTGAGCTGGGAGCTCGACGTGTGGGGCCGCATCGCCCGCACCGTGGAAGGCGCCGACGCCGGCCTCGCCGCCAGCGCCGCCGACCTCGCCGCGGCGCGCCTGTCGGCCCGGGCCACGCTGGCCCAGACCTACTTCCAGCTGCGCGCCGCCGAGCGCCAGCAGGCCCTGCTCGACGCCTCGGTGGACGCCTACGCCCGCGCCCTCGAACTCACCCGCAACCGCTACGCCGCCGGCGTCGCCGGCAAGGCCGATGTGGCCCAGGCCGAGAGCCAGCTGCGCAGCACCCGCGCCGCCGCCCTCGACGCCAGCCTGTCGCGCAGCCAGTACGAGCACGCCATCGCGGTGCTGCTCGGCCTGCCGCCGGCGGGCTTCACCCTGGCGCCGTCCGCAGCCCCGCTGCCGGTGGCGCCGGTGGCCGTCACGCTGCCGTCCGCGCTGCTCGAACGCCGCCCCGACATCGCCGCCGCCGAGCGCCGCGTCGCCGCCGCCAACGCCGCCATCGGCGCGGCCCAGGCGGCGCGCTTCCCGGTGCTGGGCCTGTCGGGCAACACCGGCTTCCGCAACGCGCGGATCGAGGATCTCCTTACCGTGCCCAGCCGCTACTGGTCCCTCGGCCCGACGCTGGCGGCGGCGATCTTCGACGGGGGCGCCAGGAAGGCCGCCGTCGGCCAGGCCCAGGCCGGCTGGGAGAAGGCCATCGCCACCTACCGCCAGACGGTGCTGACCGCCTTCCAGGAGGTCGAGGACAACCTCGCCAGCGCGCGCCTGCTCGAAGCCGCCGCCGCCGAACAGGCCGCGGCCGTCACCGCCGCCGCCGAGGCCGAGACCATCGCCGTCAACCAGTACCGGGCCGGCACGGTGAGCTACCTCAACGTCGTCACCGCCCAGGCCGCCCACCTCGCCGCCCGCCGCAGCGCCAACGACATCGCCACCCGCCGCCTGCTGGCCGCGGTGCAGCTGGCCAAGAATGCCGGCGGCGGGGTGGGGGAGTGAGCGGGGGTGCCAGCCCGCCCTTGAACTTCTGAAACCTTTTTCCGTCCATCCTTCAGGTATTGTGCGGTGCAGCATGCGATTTGACCCATCGCTTGCCCATGTCAGGAAGGAGCTTTGCATGTTTGCCAGAAGCTGGTGGAAACGGAAGGGGAAAGAGGCCGCCGATGCGCCGGCGCCCGCGCTGAGCCTCGCGCTGCAGGGCGGCGGAGCCCACGGGGCCTACACCTGGGGCGTGCTCGACCGGCTGCTGGAGGACGACTGGCGGCTCGACGGGATCAGCGGCACCAGCGCCGGGGCGATGAACGCGGTGGCGCTGGCCGACGGCTGGGTGCGCGGCGGCGCCGAGGGCGCGCGGGAGAGCCTGGCCGGCTTCTGGGAGGCGGTGGCCGACTCGACGCCCTTCGAGCTCGACCTGCTGCACAGCCTCAATGGCCTGGGCAGCCTGGGTGGCGGTGCCGACGGCGGCCTGCCGGCGCCGGTGAACCTGATGCTCGGCCTCACCCGGCTGTTCTCGCCCTATCAGCTCAACCCCTTCGACCTCAACCCGCTGCGCGACGTGGTGGAGAAGCGCTTCGACTTCGAGCGCATCCGCAGCCAGTGCCGGCTGCGCCTCTTCATCGCCGCCACCCAGGTGCGCACCGGCAAGGTCCGGCTGTTCCACACCCACGAGATCAGCGCCGACGCGCTGCTCGCCTCGGCCTGCCTGCCCACGCTCCACCACGCGGTCGAGATCGACGGCGAGGCCTACTGGGACGGCGGCTTCACCGCCAACCCGGCGGTCTATCCGCTGATCTACGACTGCACCACGCCGGACATCCTGCTGGTGCTGCTCAACCCGCTGCGCCACCCGGAGGCCCCGCGCAGCGCCGAGGAGATCGCCCAGCGCAGCATGGAGCTGGGCTTCTCGACCACCTTCTTGCGCGAGATGCGCACCCTGGCCCAGGCCCGCGCCTACCTGCAGGAGGGCGGTGGCTGGCTGCCCCGCGGCCGCCTGGAGCGCAAGCTGGCCGGTTTGCGTTTCCACCTGCTCGAGGCCGAGGAGCTGGCCGAGGCCGGCAAGGGCAGCAAGCTCAACGCCACCCGCGCCTTCCTGCACGAGCTGCGCGACCTCGGCCGCGCCCGTGCCGCCCGCTGGATCCGGATGCACCGGGCCGACGTGGGCCGGCGCGAGACGGTGGACGTGGCCGGGGTGTTTGCCTGAGGCGCGCCCTTATTCGCGGAAGTTGTCGCGGAAGAACCCCCGGAACACCTCCACCGCCGGTGATGTGCTGCGCCGGGCGAGGCTGACCAGGGCGTATTCGCCGAAGCGTTCGACGTGGGGCTGGACCTGGACCTCGCAGATCCGGCCGGCGCCGATGCGGGCCCGGGCGCAGGCAAAGATCCCGAAGAACAGCGTGTCGGTCGCCTCGACCAGGTCGAGCAGGCCGGGGATGTCCTCGCTGTTGAGGGTAACCAGCCGGCTCGGGTGGGCGTCGGGGCCGAGCTGCTCGACGAGGCGCCGCGCCAGTTCGTCGCTGAGGGGCGTGGACGCCACCGGAAACTGGCGCAGCGCGGTCAGGTCGATCGATGCCCGCGTCGTCAGCGGGTGGCCGCTGCGGCCCATGAACCCGCCGCGCAGCCGGATGGCCGGCTCGATGGCGAGGTCGTCCGCCGGCACCAGGGCGCGCCGGTCCACCGCCGCGATGTCGATGGATTCGTTGCGCAGCGCCTGCACCAGCAGGTCCACCGAGCCGCGCGCGATCTTCACCTGCATCCGCGGGTGGTGGCTGGCCATGTGGGTGAGGAAGGGCGAGGTGAGGATCGCCGCCGGTGTCGGGCCGAGGCCCACGTTGAGGGTGCCGAGCTGGCCCGCCTGGAGCAGCTCGACGCCCCGTTTTAGTTCCTTGACCTCGAAGACGATGCGTTTCGCCCGTTCGGCGACCAGGGCGCCGTAGGCCGTCAGGGTGTTGCGCTTGCCGTCCCGGTCCACCAGCTTCACCCCCAGCTCCTGTTCGAGGGCCTGGATGCTGCGGCTCAGGGCCGGCTGGGTGAGGAACAGGGCTTCGGCGGCCTTGCGGAAGGACTGATGCTCGGCCAGTGCGACCAGGTGCCGCAGGTGGTTGAGGTGCATGTATTACCTCTGGTAATCAAATACCAAAAAACTTTGCATTGGACGCATACGGTACGGATTTCTACCATTCGGAACAAGTTGTATTTATCTAGATATAAATCGAATCGATACAAATCCCGAAGGAGAGATCCATGAAATTCACCAAGCCGGCCTTTGCCCTCAGCACCCTCCTGATGGCCATGAGCACCACCACCCGCGCCGTCGAGGCCCCGGTGCTGGCCGACATCGACACGCGCGTGGCCGCCGTCGAGGGCCGCATGATCGGCTGGCGCCGGGACATCCACCAGCACCCGGAGCTCTCCAACCAGGAACACCGCACCGCGAAGCTGGTGGCCGACCACCTCAAGAAGCTCGGCCTCGAGGTGCAGACCGGCGTGGGCGGCACCGGCGTGGTCGGGCTGCTGAAGGGCGCGCTGCCGGGCAAGGTCGTCGCGCTGCGCGCCGACATGGACGCGCTGCCGGTCAAGGAGCTGACCGACCTGCCCTTCGCCTCGAAGGCCAAGGGCAAGCACATGGGCAAGGAGGTCGACGTGATGCACGCCTGCGGCCACGACGGCCACACGGCGATCCTGATGGCCACCGCCGAGGTGCTGGCCGGCATGAAGAGCCAGCTCCGCGGCTCGGTGAAGTTCATCTTCCAGCCGGCCGAGGAGGGCCCGTCGGAGGCGTCCCACAGCGAGGACCAGCACATCGGCGCGCTGGCGATGGTCGATGCCGGCGTGCTCGAAAATCCCAAGGTGGACGCGGTGTTCGGCCTGCACCTGATCCCGGCCTTCCCGGTGGGCACCATCGGCTACCGTTCCGGCCCGATCCTCGCCTCGGGCGACAGCTTCACGCTGAAGGTCACCGGCAGGCAGACCCATGGCGGCTTCCCGTGGAACGGCATCGACCCCATCGTCAGCACCGCCCAGATCGTGATGGGCCTGCAGACCATCGTCAGCCGGCAGATGAACCTCTCGCGGGAGCCGGTGGTGGTCTCCGTCGGCTCGATCCACGGCGGCAACCGGGACAACATCATCCCCGAGAGCGTCGAGCTGCTCGGCACCGTGCGCACCTTCGACGACCGCATGCGCGACGACGCCCTGGCCCGCATGCGCACCACCGCCGAATCCATCGCCCAGGCCAGCGGCGCCAAGGCCGAGCTGAAGTTCGCCAAGCCCGGCTACTCGGCCACGGTGAACGACGAAAACCTCACCGCCCGCATGCTGCCCACCCTGCAGCAGGTGACCGGCGGCAAGGCCGTGGTGGCGCCCAAGCTGAGCGCCTCGGAGGACTTCTCCGAGTTCCAGAAGAAGGTGCCCGGTGTGTTCTTCTTCCTCGGCTCCACCGACCCCAAGCGCGACCTCAAGACCGCAGCGCCCAACCACTCGCCCAAGTTCGAGATCGACGAAGCCTCGCTGGCGGTGGGCGCCCGCGCAATGACCGCGCTGGCCCTGGATTACCTCGGCCAGCCCTGAGCGGCCGGGCGGGCCTTCGCGGAGGCACGATCGCGAGGGCCCGCCCGGTGAGCGGGGGCTCAGGGGCGGCGTCGTGATTGGGGCTTTCCACAGGCGGAACCGGCGGCGGGTGGCGTAAAATACCGGCCTCCGGTTGCAACACACGCCCCGATGACTTCGTCCAACCACATTATTGATGTGATCGAACAGGCGATGAGGTCCCATGACGGCAAGGCCGCATTGTGGCTTCAACGCATCATCATCCTCCAGAACGCCCCCGAAGGCCGCCCCCACGCCCGTGCCCTCGCAGTGGCCCGGGCCTACCTCGAAGACCTGGCGGGGAAGCGCGCAGTGCGCTGCCCCGAGACGGAAACCGGCCACGGCTGAACTCTGCCACCCGCTCGCCACGCCAACCGCAGGCGGCATCACCTGCGCGCCGCTGCGACGGGATGCTGCGGTGAGCGGGGGCCGAAGCCCTGGTCTCGGCCCGCTGCCGTCCGCCGCCCTTGCGATCGAGCCGGCCGGTCCCCCGGCCGCTACCGCCTCACTGCAGCATGAAGGTCTCGTACTCCAGCCGCCCGAGCCGCTTGTCCAGAAAGTACAGCCCGCACACCAGCGCCAGCAGCACCGCGGCGGCGTAGCCGTAGCCGTAGTAGATGGCGCCCAGCTTGAGGGTGAGGACGGTGAAGCCGAGGTTGGCGACGCAGAACAGGGCGGTGAGGCCGAGGATCAGGCGGCGGCGATCCAGATAGAAGAAGATGTTGAGCAGCGCCAGGAAGCCCACCTGCAGGCTGGCGCCGAGGGTCTGGATGTAGAACAGCGGCAGGTAGAGGCTGGAGATGCCCAGCGCCTCCAGCGCCGCGGGGCCGAGGACGATGGCGACGATCAGGGCCAGGCCCTGGATCTTGGCGATCTCGGCGAGGCCCTGGCGCACCGAGTAGACCATCTCGTCGCGCATGTCCTCGATGTATTCCAGCGAGCCGCCGGTGCGTACGGCCTCGAAGAAGGCGTCGTAGTACTCGACGAAGTCGGTCTCGATGCGCACCAGGAACACCGCCATGCCGGGCAGGATGCACAGGTAGGCCATGAACACCGGCAGGTCGTAGATCACCGAGGCGCGCAGGGGGCCGATGACGCCCTCGGAGGTGGGCGGGTAGAGCCAGAAGACGAACTTGTCCATCCACACGCCCAGGTTGTAGAGCACGCCGATGATCATCAGGCTGGGGTAGCGGGTCTCCTTCTTGAAGAAGGCGAAGCTGACGGCCTCGTCGCTGGGGTAGCCGGCGGCGACGATCACCCACATGCCCACGAAGAGCACCAGGTGCCCGAGCACGAAGCCGAACATCAGCCCGTTGAGGCCCCACGGCCGGGCGATGAGCGCGGCAACTACCGTGAGGCCGTAGCCGAGGGCGTACATCAGCAGGATCTGCTTGTAGCGCTTGAGGCCCGACAGCAGGATGGTGACGATCCAGATCCCGCACAGCAGCACGAAGGCGGCCAGCATCAGCACCCGGTAGACCAGGTCGTGGCCGGGAAAGGCCACGAAGGCCAGCACCACGCCGAGGGCGCCGCCGACGCTGATCACCGCCAGCAGCAGGCCGTTGAGATTGGACAGCACGAGGTTGTCGCGCTTCTCGAAGAGCCGGTCGGAGATCCAGCGGGTGAAGGCGAGCTGCACCACTCCGGTGACGATCAGCGAGCTGGCGATCAGCCAGGTCACCGACACCTGGAACTGGGTGATGAGGATCGGCGGCACCACCACCGAGGCCGACAGGAAGCCGATCAGCAGCATGCCGACGATGGACAGCACCCACGGCCCGGAGCCGATCACCCCGGCGTAGGCGTAGGCCTGGACGAGGCCGAGCAGGCTGTCCTTCTTGAGCAGCTTGCGCAGCTCGAAACCGATGCCGGCCATCAGGCGTGCCCTCCGGCAGGGGGCGCCATGCCGAGGGCCTGGTCGTACACCTGGCGGTAGGCGCCGAACATCATCGAGTCGGCGTAGTAGCGTTCGACCCGGGCGATGCCGGCGGCGCGGGCGGCGCGCCAGACCTCGGGTTTGCCGATGATCTCGACGGCGGCGTCGGCCAGCGCCGCCGGGTCGGCGATGCCCACCACGCGGCCGGCAGCGCCGAGGGCTTCGTCGTCCGGCCCGAAGCCGTAGATGAGCTGGCGGCAGGAGCCCACGTCGGTGGAGATCGACGGCACGCCGGCGGCGTAGCCCTCCAGCACCACTAGCGGCAGGGCCTCGGAGATCGACGACAAAATGAGCGCGCCCACCTTGGGCAGGATCTCGTCGATGCGCTGGAAGCCCAAAAACTTGACCTTGTCCGAGAGGCCGAGGCTCTCGGCGAGGTTGCGGCATTCCTCGGCGTAGCCGGGGTCTTCGTCCTCGGGGCCGGCGATCCAGCCCTCGGCCTC
>NZ_JAYREK010000015.1:0-22794 GCF_041908905.1 Zoogloea sp. | reverse complement strand
AGGTTGACCACCCGGCGCATCGCGCGGATGAAGGTCTTGATGTCCTTGATCGGCACCACCCGGCCGATCAGGCACAGCACCGGCGGCGGGCTGTCGGGCTGCTGCTCGCGCAGGGGCGTGAGGCGTTCGAGGGAGATGCCGTTGGGGATGCAGAAGGTGCGCTCGGCCCGGGCGCCGTCGGCCACCTGGCGCAGGCGATTGGCCTCGTAGAGGGCGATGATCGGGTCGGCGGCGTCGTAGGTGAGGCGGCCCAGCCATTCAAAAAAGCGGATCCACATCTGCCGGAAGTAGGAGAGGTCGGCCGGGTCTTTCTGGAAGACGTTGCGGTTGTCGCGGATCCACTCGTTCTGGTAGAGGTCGATCTTGCGTTCCTTGGTGTAGATGCCGTGCTCAGAGAGCACCAGCGGGATGCCCCGGGAGCGGGCGATCAGCGCGCCCAGGAAGCCGGCGTAGCCCGTCGAGATGCTGTGCACGGCTTTTACCGGGATGAGGTCGCGGGCCACCTTGCCGAGCAGCCACAGGGGCTGGTGCATGATGCGCACCGTCCAGAAGTAATCCACGAAGCTCGGGTCGGTGCAGTACTTGCGGTAGCGGTCGGCGATCATGTCCCACGACGACTCGGAGTGCAGGAAGTCTTCCACCGTCAGCCGCCCGCCGGGCTGCAGCTCGCGGGCGATCCGGGCGAAGGCGTCGAGGCCGGCCGGGTTGCCCTTGAAGCCGTCGTGGAGCTGGGCCACGTCGGCGTAGGTGGTGGCGTCGCCCCGGCGCGGGGTGGGCTTGGCGTGGGGCTCGACCTTCACGATGTCGTCGTGCAGGAAGTGGGTCTCGAGGTGCACCACGTTGGGCGGGATCGCATACCTGGGCTTGCCGTAGTCCGAGCGCCGGCTGCCCAGAAAGACGATCGCGAAGCGGATGTCGGGGAAGGCGCGGATGATCTGGTTCACCCAGCTCGACACGCCCCCCGACACGTAGGGGAAGGTGCCCTCCAGCAGCAGGGCCACGTCGGCGCTGGCGGCCTTGGGAAATTCGTCGGTGCTCATGGGGCGGTGCTCGCTTGCGTATCGCGGGCCTGGCGGCTCCACAGCCGGACCACCGGCTGCAGGCGCGACAGGCCCTGCCAGTTGTCGAGGTGCTCGATGATCTCGCGCACCTCGTCGAAGTCGCGGCGCAGGAAGGCCAGCTCGGCCCGGTAGGGTTCGACCCGCGGCGCCGGCAGGCCCAGCACGCGGGCGCCGCGGTAGGCCGCCTCGGCCTCCTCGTGGCGGCCCATCTGGTGCAGCAGGCGGCCGAACTGCAGGGCCACGCCGGCGTTGGTGGGCTCGGCGGCCATCACCTCGCTCATGTACTTGAAGCCCTCGTGGGCGGCGTGCTCCATCAGGTCGCCCTGCACCAGGCCCTGGTAGATCAGCTCCCAGTACAGCCCGGCCAGGCGCCGGGCGGCGAGCAGGCGGGCGGCGGGGTCGGTGGCGGCGGCGTACTGGCCGCGCTCGGCATGGATGGCGGCGTTGATCTTCTTCTCGCGGGTGTCGAGCATGCCGTAGGCGAGCAGCCGCAGGTCTTCGGTGGCGTCGTTGAGGAGCTCCCGCAGCATGGGGTTGGAGACCGCGCTGGGGGCGTTGCCCAGCGCCACCACCGCGCGCAGGCGCTGGGCCACCGGGGCGCGGTCGTTCTTGAGGAACTGGCGCACGCCGGCCTGGCGGAAGCTGGTCATGTCCTGCTTCTCGTGGGGGTCGAGGGCGGGCAGCGGCACGGCGCGGAAATCCAGCGTGCCGCGGCGGCGGGGCAGCAGCGGCAGCGCGAAGATGGCCAGGATCACGCCGCAGAAGCCGAACACCGGGATGAAGAAGCTGGCGCTCCAGATCAGCGCCAGCACCGGCAGCCGCGGGGTGGCCAGGGCCTTGGGCAGCAGCGACCAGACGAGCAGCGCCAGCAGCGCGCTGGCGCCGCCGTGGCTGGTGAGGTAGAGGAGCAGCGCCGCGTCGCTCGTCTCGCCGGCGGCGAGCTGGACCCAGGCGCCGGTCTCAAGCGCGAGGGCGCTCAGTCCGAGTTTCGGCTGGAACATGGCATTGCTGGAGCAGGGTCAGGAGGAGTTGCTCGGGGGGCAGCTGGTCGAGCAGCACCACCCGGGTGGTGACACCGGCCTCTTCGAGGGTGGCGCCGCGGTTCTGGGCGATCCACCCCTCGACCCGGTTGGCGTAGCCCTGGGCGGCGCTCTCGCCGGCCAGGGGCATCAGCGTGAACAGCACCCGGCCGTGGGTCGAGGCGCAGGCCCACACCGAGTCGAGGGCACGCTGGAGGCGCTCGATCTGCAGGGCCAGGTCGTCGAAGCCCGGCTGGCTGCGGAACTCGAGGGCCACCAGGGCGCTGCGTACGCCGGCGGCGCGGCGGATGTGCCACACGCGCATCAGCTCGAAGGCGAAGGTCGGCGGGCAGGCCGGCACCGCGCGCAGGATGGGCTCGGCGATACGCGCCGCGTTGAGGCTGTCGGCGTAGTAGCCGAGCAGCAGGTTGAGCATCTGCAGGGTTTCCTCGTGGAGCGCGAAGAAGGGCATGCGCTCGACCACCAGCAGCGCCTGCAGCATGCCGGTGGCGTCCTTGAGGGGCACCGCCACTAGGTAGCGGGAGCGGCCGCGCTGCTCGACCTCGTCGAGGGCGACGTGGGAGAGCTCCTTGCGTTCGAGGGCGAAGGTGATCAGCGGGTCGGTGGTGTCGAGCTCGAAGGGCGTGCCGAGGGTGTGGTCGGGCGTCCGGCGCAGGCTGTCGCCCTGCAGCCGATGCACGGCCGCGCATTCGATCTGGCAGTACTGGGACAGCAGGCGCAGCAGCTCGCCCGCCGCGGGCAGCGCGTCGCCGTCGGCCACGCTGCCGTGGCTGGTGATGCGGCGCAGGTTGAGGAGGGCGTCGCGCATCGACACCGGGCGGGAGATGAGGTCCTGCTCCAGGCGGTCGTGGGAGAGGCGCAGCAGGTAGTGCTGGTGGGTGAGGTGGTCGAGGCGCTGGGCGATGTAGCGCTGCATGGCCTCGGCGCGGCGCACCCGGTTGCTCCACAGCGAGCCGAACTCGCCGCAGATCATCACCAGCACCAGCGCGCCGAGGAGCTCGTCCTGGGGCAGGGTCGGGCCGATCAGGTTGTACCGGGCCAGCCCGAACCAGCCGGCCAGCACCACCAGCGAGGCCAGGATGCCGGCCAGCGCGCCGTAGCGCAGGGCCACCACGACCGGCCCGAGGGCGACCCACGGGAAGGGGCCGTGGGTGTAGAAGGGGTCGGCCGGATTGATCCAGACGCACAGGGCCAGCACCAGCAGCGGCACCGCCAGCACTTCGGCGATGGCGGCGGCGGTGGGGGCGCCGGCGGGCGTGAGGTAGGACAGGATCTTCATGACAGGGCGTCGCGCGGGGCCGGCTCAGCGCTGGACGGCCGGCTCCAGCAGCGACTTGATGAGCTTCTGGGCCACCGCCGACAGGGCGTCGCGGCTCCAGCCGCTCTTGGCGCCGACGCCGCTCCACACGACGCGCCCGCTGGGGACTTCGACCACCGACAGGGCCACGCCGACCGCCGGCTCGCCATCCACGCCCACCTTGTAGCGCCATTCGTCCACGGTGCCGGTGACGGCGTAGCGGGCGTTCTGGCCGCGGGCCCAGTCGAGGGCCTTGTCGGCGTCCTTGGGGGCGCCGTTCTCGAAGAGGTTGTCGCTGGCGAGCTGGGCCGGGTAGCGCTGCACGTCGGCGACGCCGAGGGTGCGCAGCAGGCCCTCGCTGATGGCCTCGGCGCGCTGGCCGGCGAAGGGGGTCTCGGTGGCGTTGGCAAACGGCAGCACCACCCAGCGGGCGCCGGCTTCGAGTTTGGGCGCGGGGGCGCGGTCCACCACCGAGCAGGCCGACAGCAGGACGGCCAGGGCCGGGGCGAGGAGGCGGGAGGAGAGGCTGCTGAGGGTTTTGGCGGGCAGGCGGGTCATGGTGTCGGCCTCGTGAAGTCAGAAGAGGTAGCGGTAGTGCAGCGCGAACTGGCGGGTCTTGGCGTAGGTGCCGGTGCCGCCCTTGTCTTCGCGCAGCAGGGCGGAGAAGTGGTCGTTGCCCAGCAGGCTGCCGGCCAGGCCCAGGCTGTAGTCGTAGCCGGCGCCGACCACGCTGTTGTGGAGCAGGCCCACCGAGCCGATGGGCCGCAGCGCGCGGGTGTAATCGGTGATGTGGCGCGTGTTGGTGCTGAGGCGCAGGCCATACAGGTTGAAGCTGGAGGGCGCCAGCGCCGCGGCGTCCACCGGCGTGGTGGCGAACAGGCGCTGCTTGATCTCGATGGCGCGGGCATCGGTGCTGTCGACGCCGCCCTCGAAATCATAGCTGCTGGCGAAGGCGCTGCCGACCAGGTCGGACAGCTCGGTGCGGAAGGCGTGGGCGTATTCGAGCTGGGTCTGGCGGGCGCGGCCGATGGGCAGGCCGTTCTGGGCCGTGTAGCGGTAGTCGTCGAAGCGCAGGTTGAGCTGGTCGCGCACCGACAGGCGCACGGTGAGCCCGAGGCCCGCCTGCTGGCGCAGGCCCGCCACGCGGAGGGCGGCGTTCTCGGTGGCGGGCTGGTCGCGGCCGAGGGTGGCGGTGAGGCTGAGGTGGCGGTTGACGCGCTGCTCGCGCTCGACCAGGACGGGCGTGTAGCCGGCGTAGCTGTCGCGGCGGCCGATGGCCAGGCGGGTGGTGCCGTCGTCGTGCATCCAGTCGAGGCGGGCGATGGCCAGGGCCTCCAGGCCGGGCAGGGCGCTGAAGTAGTTGCGGTCGATGATCTGGCGGGACACCCGGCCGAGCTCGACGGCGAGGCGCAGCCGCGGCGCGAGGGCGAGGTCGAGGCGGGCGCCGGTGAAGGTCTCGTCGATGCTGCCGAGCTGGCGCTGCGCGAGGTCGAGGTCGGCCCGGTCGGCCTGGTCGAGCATGACCTCGGTGAGCTGCAGGTGGCTGGTCTCGTCGTCGCGCTGGAGGTCCATGGCCTCGAAGGCGGCGGTGGCGGCGATGGCCGGGGTGCCGGCCAGCCGGGCGAGGTTGACCCGGTCGTAGCGGGGCAGGCGTTCGTCCCATTGTTCGAGCAGGCGGGCGGCTTCGCGGGGGTCGGCGTTGCCCAGCGCGGCGGTGGTCTCGGCCCACAGCGGGCGCGCCAGGCTCTTGCCGTACTGGTGCCACAGGAAGCCGCGCACGCCTTCCATCTGGCCCTGGTCGATGAACCACGCCAGCACCAGCTCCCGGGCTGCCGGGCTGAGGGGGGCGTCGGGGGCGCGGTCGAGGCGCAGCAGCTCGCGCAGCAGGGCGTGGGCCGGGTCGCCGGGGTTCTGGCTGCGGGCGAGGCGCAGGCGGGCCAGGCGGCGCACCTGGTCGAGCTGCTCGGGTGTCGGCTCGGCCTGCGCGGGGCGGCGTTCCTGCCGCAGCAGGGCCTCGCGCAGGCGCCAGGCGCGGTCGGTGTCGCCGTTCTGTTCGAGGGCGTCGGCGTAGGCCAGCATCCACAAAAAGTCGTCCCGGTGTTGGCGCAGGCGCGGCGTGTAGTAACGGTCGAGGGCCCGCTGTGGGCGGGACAGGGCCTGCCAGGCGGCGGCGAGGGCGTCGTGCAGGCTTTCTTCCGCGGCCCAGGTGTCTTCGTGGCGGGCCAGCAGGCTGCGCAGGGTGGGGGCGTCGTTGCCGTCGATGAGCATCCACAGCAGGGCCTCGCGCACGCCTTCGGCCTGGGGTTGCAGGGCGAGCGCCTGTTGGTAATCGGCCGCGGCTGCGGCGCGCCGGCCGGCGAGCTGGTGATGGCGCCCGCGCTGGGCGAGGAAGCGGGCGTCCTGTTCCGCCTCGCGCAGCTGGGCCGGGGTGAGCTGGCCGAGGACACGGGCGATGTCGGCTTCGCGGCCGGCCTCGGCGTAGAGGTCGAGCACGCGCTTGAGCTGATCGATGCGCCCGAAGCGCCGCCAGGCCCGCTCGGTCACCGGGCCGGCGGCGGCGGGGTCGGCTGCGCGGACGAGGTCGAGGTAGCGGGTGAATTCGGTTTCGGTGGCGTCGTCGAAATCGACGACGCGGCGGAGGCTGTCGCGGGCGGCGGCGTTGTCTTCGATGAAGGCGGCGAGCTCGGCGTGGAGCCGCCAGAAGGCCTTGTCGTCGCCGGCGGCGCGGGGCCGGGCGCGGTCGAGGGCGGCGAAGGCTTCGCGGCTGCGGCCTTCGCGCATCAGCAGGGCGACGAGGCGCTCGGCCCGGCGCGGGTCGGGCCCGAGGCGCGCCTCGAGGCGGCCGAGGGAGGCGATGGCGAGCTCGACCTCGCCGGCCCGTTCGGCGAGCTGTTCGAGGGCTTCGAGCACCGCCGCCGGTGCCTGGCCGCCGGCGCGGGCCTGCAGGAAGGCGAGGGCGTCGCGGGTGCGCCCGAGGCGCTCGTAGGTGTCGACGACGGCGCTGAGGCGTGCCAGGTCGAGGGGGCGCTGCCGGGCGTCCCATTCGAGGGCGGCGACCAGGGCTTCGTCGTCGGTGAGGCCGGGGGCGAGGCGCAGCACCGCCTCCCAGGCTTCGCGGCGGCCGTCGCGGCGGGCCAGCAGCAGCCATTGGTCGAGGGCGACGCGGGGCTGGCCGTGCCATTCGGCGACCTTGGCGAGGCGCTCGCGCCAGGCGAGGTCGTCGGGCCGCTGGCGCACCGCCGAGTCGGCTACCCGGAAGGCGTCGGCGAGGTTGCGGTTGCCCAGGAAGGCGTCGTAGGCGAGGCTGTAGATGCGTTCGTCGAAGGGCAGGCCGAGGGTGCCGGGCGCACCGGCCGGTGCTGCCGCGGCGGTGCCGGCGGTGGCCAGCAGGCCGCCGTCGAGGCCGGCCTCGGCGAGTTGCCGGCGACGCAGCTGGTCGAGCAGCGACAGGCGGAGCATGCGGCGGGCGAGGCGGTCGGCCACGTCCGGCCGGTTGCAGGCGCGGGCCAGCACCACCACGGCGTAGAGGGTCTCGGTGTCGTCGGCCAGATCGCCGAGTTCCCGCTCGGCGGTGGCGATGGCTTCGTCGAGGAGGTTGCCGGCCTGCAGGGCGTGCAGGGCCGCGAGGTAGTGCTGGCGTCGGGCGGCCAGCCCGGTGGCGCGCTGGCGGGCCACCAGGTAGAGGGCGGCGGCGCCCCGGTAGTCGCCCGCGTCGAGCACGGTGCGGGCGGATTCGGCGTACCAGCCGGCGTCGAAGCTGGCGCCGGGGCGCCGGGCGAGGGCCTTGATCAGCCCGGTGCCGATCTGCCGCTCGCCGAGGGCGAAGGCGTCGGCGGCGATGCGCACCGTCATCTCCTCGGGCCAGGGCTCGGCGGCGAGTTCGTGGAGGCGCTTGATCATCGCCTTGTGCAGGGCCGGCCGCAGCGGGGAGGTGTCGGGCAGCCGCGACCAGGCTTCGCGGTAGCTCAGCCAGTCGCGCCAGTGGGAGTCGGCCCGCAGGCGCGGGTCGGTGCTGTCGAGGAGCGGGCGCAGGGTGGCCCGGGCGGCGTCGGTTTCGTTACGGGCGAGCTGCTGGCGGGCCAGGGCGAAGCGCAGCTCGGGGTCGTCCGGGTCGGTGCGCAGCAGGTTGGCCAGGTAGGAGACGGTGAGCAGGTCGCCGCGCCGGGATTCGATGGCGCGGCGTTCGAGGGTGGGGTTGGGCACCATCAGCACGAAGACGGCCGCCACCACCACCGTGAACACGGCGAGGCTGCGGGGGGCGATCACGCGCGGGCGCGCGTTAATGCCGGGGGCATCGAAGATCGAAGTCCGCTGCCGCATGGGGGGCTCGGTAGTGGCTGAGGCGCCGGTCGGCGGCGCTGGGCGCCAGCGGGGCGCCGGCGCTGCTGAGGGTGCAGCCGGCCGCGTTGGCCAGCGTGAAGTCGAGGGGGGCGTGCCCGGCGAGGCGGAAGCGGATCTGGTTGCCGTCGCGGGCCCAGGCGGCGACCCGGGCGTTGGCCGAGGCGAGCATGGGCAGGGCCTGCGGCGCGGGGCTGAAGCGGATCTCGGCGCTGCGGCCGGTGAGGTGGAGGTAGTGTCCCTCTTCACCCTTCAGCCAGCCGGCGACGCCCTGGCTGGCGGCGAGGTCGGGCAGCCCTAGGGCGGGCGGCACGCGCAGGGTGCGCAGGTGGGTGGCGTTGCGGACCAGCGTGCTCTCCCCGTCGATTGGTCGGGCGAGCACCAGGGTGTTGAAGTTGTTGGCCTTTTCGACGAACTCGGTGGGGAAGACCGGGTGGATGGGCTGGGCGAGGGCCCAGGCGTACACCTTGTGGAGGGCGGCGAGGGAGGCCCGCTTGGTGGCCGAGTAGGTGTGGTAGTAGATGTCGATGGGCTTCAGGCGGCGCGGCGAGCCGGTGAAGCGGAAGGTCTCGACGACCCGCTCGAAGCCATAGAAGGGGCCCGTCCACAGGTTGGTGAACACGTTCTCGTTCATGATCGGGGCGTAGGCCTGGAAGCGTTCGCCGAGCCGGATGCCGAGGGGGCTGACCGCCGTGAGGCTGGGGTAGGTGCGGGAGGCGACGGTGTTGCCGCCGTTCATGGTGAGCAGGCCGGCGCGCTCGCTGATCGCCAGCGCCCGCTCGGTGGGGGCGGCGTTGCCCGTCCACAGCAGCAGGCGCACGGGCTTGCCGGCCGGCGCGAGGCGCTGGCGGATGTAGTCGGTGGAGCCGACGATCTCGCGCTCCAGGCTGGGGATGTAGCCCGGCGGGGTGAGGGTGTAGCCCTGGGCGGCGGTGCTGGCGATGCCCTTGTCCACGTCGGCCCAGTAGAACGGGTGGGTGTAGCTGTGGGTGGCGATCTCGACGCTGGGCAACGCGAAGATGCGCCGCGCGACGGCCTCCATGGCCGCGGACTCGCGGGGGTAGAGGCCGTGGGGGGCCACCTCGGCTTCGATCACCGACATGGCGTGGGGCAGCTTGTAGCGGGTGAGCACCTCGCCGAGCAGCACCTCGGCCCCCAGGGGGGCGCCGGGCAGTTCGGCGCGGGACGGGAAGCCGTCTCCGTCGATGTGGGCGAAGAACAGGCGGCGACCGGTCTCGGTGGTGGTGTCGGGGGCCGGCAGGGGCGGTAGGGCCAGGGCGGCCTGCAGGAAGGCGAAGGGGTCGGTCACCCAGCGCACCTGGTCGATCCCGCCGGGCATCTCGACCACCGCGTAGCGGCTCGGCAGCAGGCCACCCCAGGGGGTGATGAGCACCGGGTCGTAGCGCTGGCCCGCGCCGTCGCGGAGGCTGAGCCAGGGCGTGAAGCCCTCACCCTCGCCGGCCAGCGGGGTGACCGGCGGGCCGGGGATCGCCTCGAGCTCGAAGCCGACTTCGGGGGCGCGATGGACGATCTGCACCGTGCCCCGGGAGGCCGGGCGGGTCTTGAGCCGGGTGACGTCGAGGAGGATCGGGGTGCGCAGGTGGCTGAGGTCGCCGACCATGCCGACCCGCAGGCCCTCGGTGATCCGCGCGGCCAGCCAGGGGGCGAGGCGCAGCCGGGTGGCGGGCAGCAGTTCGCCGCCGAACCAGGTGATCACGCCGGCGTAGCGGCCGTCCACGGTGGGCGGGAGGGGGCCATTGACGTCCACGTAGTCGACCACGTAGCCCAGGTGGTTGAGGGGCATCTCGAGGAAGCGGTGGGCGTTGGTGAAGTTGATCTGGGGAGCTTCACGACCGTCGTGGAGCACCATCACGCGCCGCGGGATGACCTCGACGCTGCCGACGCCGAGGGTGGCCAGGCCGCCGTCGGCGACCCACGGGATGAAGCCGTCGGCCTGGATGCGGCGGGCGGTCTCCCGGGCCAGCTCGCGGGGCTGGGGCGGCACGTAGTCGATGGCGATGGCGGGCAGGCCGAACTCGTCCCGCGCCCGGGCGAGCTGCTGGCGCAGCCAGTCGCGGTCGGCGGCCGAGACTTCCTGGTAGCGGTTGGAGGCGGCGTTCCAGCCCCGGTGGAGGGATTCGGCGGCCACGGCGTACACCTCGCCCCGCAGCTCGGGCAGGAACTCGAAGCCGCGGTTGAGGATCAGGCGGATACCGGGAAAGCGGGCCCGCAGGTGCCTGAGGGTGCGCACGATGCCCGCCTGCTGGGCGGCCATGTCGGCGCCGCTGGCGAGGCGGTAGGAGTCGAGGGTGTCGAGGAAGAGGCCCCGGTAGCCCTTCTCCCACAGGGGGGCGACGATGGCCTCGGCGACGAATCCGGCCCAGCCGGGCGCGGCCTGGTCGATGACGGTGGAGGCCCAGGCCGCGTTGCTGGCGATGCGCCAGTCGGCCGGGACGCGGGCGGCCCAGCTGCGGGAGGGGTGGACCTCGCCGATGCTGACGTAGGCGAAGAGCTCGCTGGCGCCGGCCTCGCCCGGCTGCGCGTCGCCCCGGTAGGCGACGGGGTCGAAGCCGTGGTCCGGGTCGACCACGGCGATGTCGAAGGCGTGGAGTTCGGCGAGGGGGGCGTCCTTGGCATAGACGAAGGCCACCGACGGCGTTGCCGCCAAAGCGGACGCCGCGGGAAGTGCCCAGGCCAGGGCCAGCAGCAACAGGGTGGTCAGCCGCTGGAGAAGATGCGGCACCGGGACGGGCACAGGAGCCTCACGGATATTGATCGACGATGATCAACTATCGTTCGGGGGCCGGAAAACTTTAGGGCTGGCGCGGCCGGAAGGGCGCGCCGGGACGCGCTGTGCGGCGCCGGCGGGCTGCTGGATCCGCGCCCGGCGGCGCCCCGGGGGCGGCGTCGCCCGGCCGGCCGGAAGGCTTTCGGGGTGTTTGGCGAGTCGATGCCTGGCGGGCGTGCCGGGTGGCTGACGGGCTTCAGCCCTGGCGGCGGTGGCGCCGGCTGGCGAGCCAGGCGAGGGCGCCGGCGGCGCCGAGGGCCAGCGTGCCGGGGGCCGGCAGGGCGGCGGCGCGTTCCACCTCCTGCGTCCAGTAGCTCGGCAGGGTGTCGTAGGGGTCGGGCATCCGGTCGTCGGTGACGTAGATCATCGCCAGGCCGAGGGTGGCGGAGTTGGCGATGAACTCGGCCATCTGGGCTTCGGAGGCTTCGTGGACGATGCTTGCCAGGCGGCGGGTGTAGGCCGGGTCGAGATAGCCCGGAGGGAGCCGGGCGTAGTCGGCGGCGTAGCCTTCGAAGCCTACGATCACGTCGGCGGCGCCGAGATAGGCGGGGTCGGTGGGGACACCGGGGTTGCCGAGCACCGTCAGCTGGGCGCCCTTGCCCTTGATGTAGCCGTAGAGGTCGGTGTAGTGGGCCAGGGTGCCGATGTCGGTGGCCATCTCGTCGATGAAGAAACCATCCAGCGGGTAGCGGGCGAGGTAGGCGTCCACGTCGGCCCGCTCGGCGGCGGCGCTGCGCCCGCCCCACGAGGTATGCACGTAGCCCAGCACCCGCCCGCCGGCGGCGCGCAGCGATTCGACCACCGCGAGGTAGTTGGGGTCGAGGGCGTCGCCGGGGCCGCTGTTGACGTTGACGATGGCGGTGACGCCCACCCGGCTGGCCGCGGCGTCGAGGGCCTGCCAGTAGTCGCTGCCGCTGTCGGCGGGGTAGAAGTAGGCCGGCACCAGCAGTTCGACCTGGGCGGCGGCTTCGGCGTGGCCGCCGCCGAGGCCGAGCAGGACGGAGGCGGCGAGGGTGGAGAGGGTCTTCTTCATGATGACGACGGGGCTCCGAAAAGAAATTTCACGCGAATATACCCGTTTTCAGTTGTCATCCGTGCTTTCGGACCTTGACCGCTGCCGCGGTCAGCCGGGCGCGATCAGGAGTTCGGGGCCGATGTCGTCCAGCGTGCGGCAGCCGCACAGGGCCATGGCGATCTCCAGCTCGTCGCGCAGCAGCCGGATCACGTGGGCCACCCCGAGGGCGCCGGCGTTGGCGAGGCCGAAGATGTAGGGCCGGCCGACCAGCACCGCGCTGGCGCCGAGGGCGAGGGCCTTGAGCACGTCGGTGCCGCGCCGGATGCCGCCGTCCACCAGCAGGGGCAGGCGCCCTTCAAGGGCTTCGGCGATGGCGGGCAGCGCGGCGGCGGTGGGCAGCGCGGTGTCGAGGGTGCGCCCGCCGTGGTTGGAGACGATGAGCCCGTCCAGCCGCAGGCGGGCCGCCTCGAGGGCGTCGTCGGGGTGGAGGATGCCCTTCAGGAGCACCGGCAGCCGGGTGTTGGCCTGCAGCCAGGCGACGTCGTCCCAGGTCGGGGCGTCGGCCAGCAGGGTGTCGAAGAGGGCGCTCTGCCCGGGCCCGGGGGCCTGGGCGGGGCGGGGGGGCAGGCCGGCCAGGTTGACCGCCGCGATGCCCGGCGGCAGGCGGAAGCGGGCGCGGCGCTCCCGGTCGCGGGCGCCGTGACAGGGGGCGTCCACGGTGAGGACGAGGGCTTCGTAGCCGGCGGCTTCGGCACGGCGGATGAGTTCGAGGTTGAAGCCCCGGTCGTGCTGGAGGTAGAGCTGGAACCACAGCGGGCCCCGGTCGGCGTCCTCGCGCACGGCGCGGGCGACCGCTTCGAGGGGCAGGCTGGCCTGGGTGCTCAGCACCAGGCCGGCGCCCTGGGCGGAGGCGGCGAGGGCGGTGGCGAGCTCGCCGTCCGGGTGGGCCATGCGCTGGTAGGCCACCGGGGCGAGCAGGATCGGGTGGGCCAGGCTGCGCCCCAGCAGGCTGCGCCGGGTGTGGCCGCCGGCGAGCCGGCGCAGCACCCGGGGCTTGAGCTGCAGGGCGCGCCAGGCGTCCTGGTTGTGCTGGAGGGTGGTCTCGTCGGCGGCGGCGCCGGCGAAGTAGGCCCAGGCGTTGTTGTCGAGCACGCTGGCGGCGTGGGTTTCGTGGTCGGCCAGGGTGACGACGCCGGGCGGGAGGGGCGGCGAGATAGCGTTCATGTGTCGGCCCACATCCGCAGGAGGTTGTGATAAGTGCCGGTGAGGGCGACGGCTTCGTCGCATTCGCCGTGTCTGTCGCGCAGCTTCATGATGGCCATGTCGAGCTCGAAGAGCAGGCGGCGCTGTTCGTCGCTGCGCACCATGCTCTCGATCCAGAAGAAGCAGGCCAGCCGGTGGCCGCGGGTGACCGGGGTAACCTCGTGGATGCTGGTGCCGGGGTAGAGCACCGCATGGCCGGCGGGCAGCTTGACGCCGCGGGCGCCGTAGGTGTCCTGGACGAGCAGCTCGCCGCCGTCGTATTCGGCCGGGTCGGCGAGGAAGACGGTGCACGACACGTCGGTGCGTACCCGTTCGCCGTTGTCGGCGCGGAAGCGGATGGCGTTGTCCACGTGGGCGCCGTAGAAGGGCGTGTCGCCGCCGTAGCGGTTGACCCGCGGGGTGAAGATCTTTCTGGGCAGGGCGGCGGTGAGGAGCAGCGGGTGGCGCTCGACGGCCCGCAGCACGAGCTGGCGGACGGTGCCCGCCGCAGCGCAGTCGTGGGGCAACTGCTCGTTGTTCTTGACGGTGGCGGCCTGGGGGCCGGCGCTGTCGCGGCCGTCGGCCCAGGGGGCGCCTTCGAGGGCCTGGCGGGCCTGGCGGATTTCGTCGCCGCTCAGGAGTTCCGGGATGTGCAGGAGCATGGCAGAGGAGGTGCCTTGGGCTTGGGCGGCGCGGCCGCTATTTGTTGAGAATGGGATTCAATTACATGCGTTTTCGCCCCGGGCTGCCTTGCGCTGGGTCAAGCGCCGGTCGCCCGGCCCGCGGGCTCAGAACTTGAGGGTGCCGGTGAGGTAGACCGTCCGGCCGACGCCCGGCACGTAGTGGCCGTTGGCGTACAGGGAGTCGGCGTAGAACTTGTTGGTCAGGTTGATGAAGTTGGCCTTGAGGGTCAGCTTGTCCTGGATGGCTTCGTACTCGGCCATCGCGTCGTAGGTGATGTAGCCGGCGGAATACAGGCCGGCCGGGTTGCGGTTGGGCGTCATGCGGGTGCGGGCGTTGGCGCCGGCGCCGACGCGCAGCTTTTCGTCCACCTGGTAGGTGCTCCACAGGGCCGCCTGGTGTTTCGGGATCAGCGATGGGCGTTGGCCGAGGCCTTCGGCACCTTCCGCGCCCTTGTCGATCTCTGCGTCCCAGATCCAGGTGTAGGAGCCGTAGAGTTCCCAGCGCGGGGTGAGCTTGCCGATCACGTCGGTCTCGAAGCCGGTGGCGTGGCGCTTGCCGGACAGCACTGCGATGTTGAGCAGCGGGTCGGTGTTGCGCTCGTTGAGCTTGACCGCGCGGAACAGCGCGAAGCGGCTGCTCATGCGGCGGTCGGCGGAGTCGATCTTGGCGCCGAGCTCAAGGTTCATGCTCTTCTCGGGCGGGGTGTTCACCGTCTGGGCGCTGTAGGAATAGGTGTCGCCCGAGGTGTTGAACGAGGTGCCGTAGGAGAGGTGGTAGGAGTGGCGGTCGGAGGGCTGGAACAGCACCCCGAAGCGGTTGCTCGCCTTGTAGATGGCCTGCTGGTAGTGGGTGACGGCGCCGGTGCTGGCGTTGAAGGCGTCGTACTGGGCCGACATGCCGTCGTAGCGCAGGCCGGCGAGGACTTTCCAGTGGGGGGCGAGCTGGATCAGATCCTGGGCATACACGCCGGCGGCCAGGCTCTCGAACTCGCTGTTCTTGCCGATCGTGCGGCCGTCCTCATCCACCCAGCCGGTGCCGCCGGCGCCGATGGTGGTGGTCGGCTTGTTGGGGATGCTGGCGCCGCCCTGGGCCGCCGTGCGGGCTCCGCGGACGATCTTCTTCTCCCACGCGAGATCAACGCCGGTGAGCACCTCGTGCTTGAAGCCGAGGGCCTCGAACCGGGTGGACAGGTCGCTCTGGGCGAACAGGTTCTCCATGCTCTGGATCTTGTTCTGGACGCCGCGGGTAAGCACGGTGGCGCTGCTGAAGTTCTCGCGGGTGGCGAGCACGCCGTCGGGTTGCAGCGCCGCGCCGGCGATGCGCACGGTGCTGGCGCGCTGGTCGCGGTTGAAGTCGCCCTTGCGGATCTTGGTGACCAGCTCGGTGTCGGCCGAGAAGCGGTGGGTGTGGGCAAAGGTGGCGTAGCCGGCCGAGCCGTGGTTGTAGTCGCTCCGGGTGCCGTAGTAGCTGGACGGGTCGACCGGGAGGGTGGTCAGCGCCGGGTTGGTGGCGCTCTTGCGGATATAGGGCAGGCCGTAGTTGATGCCGTTGTCGTTCTGCAGGTAGAAGAAGCTCACTTCGAACTCGTCACGGCTGCCGATGCCCCAGCGGTAGTCGGCGGCGAATCCGTACTTGTCCAGACTGGAGCCGGCGCCGTTGTTGTCGGCCTGGGTGCGCATGGCGTTGATGCGCAGCGCCGAGTCGTCGCCGGTCTTCACGTTCACGTCGGCCACCACGCGGCGGTACTGGTAGCTTCCGAGCGTCACGTCGACCTGGGTCTCGTCGATGAGCTTGGCCTGCTTGTTGACCTGGTTGACCGCACCGCCGGTGGAGCCACGGCCGAAGAGCATCGACGCTGAGCCGCGCAGCACCTCGACGCGGTCGAAGTTGAAGGTGTCGCGGTCGTAGAAGGCCGGGTCGCGCATGCCGTCGATGAACAGGTCGCCGGTGGTGTTGAGCGGGAAGCCGCGCAGGCGGATGTCCTCCTCACCCCCCTCGGCGGCCAGGAAAGTGACGCCGGAGGTCATCTTGAGGGCTTCCTTGACGGTGTCGATCTTGCGGTCGTCCATCAGCTTCTCGGTGACCACGGTGACCGACTGGGGGATGTCGCGCAGCTGCTGCTTGCCCTTGCCGATGCGCGTGCTGGTGGTGCGCAGGCTGTCCTTGCCGCTGGGCTCGGCTTCGGCCGCGGCCTTCACGACCACCGGCTGGAGGGTCTTGGTGTCATCGTCGGCGGCCTGCGCCCAGCCGTTCATCGAGGCGGCGAACAACAGCGCGCCCAGCGGCAGGATGGTTCGCTCACCGGCGGTTGTGGAAATGGGGGGGTGGGGGATGTGCCGCTGACGGCTCTTCTTGTGTGCCATGTGCCTGTTTGCCCTGGGGGCCTCCGGAAATGACGGCGCAGGGGCGCCGGGGATTTCGTGACCTGTGGCTGGCTGGCTGCGTGGCTGGCTTGCATGAAGGATCTGGTGGGAGTGTAATGAATTTGAGAACTATTCTCAATACTGTCGCGTTGTTCGTGTCTTTCTTCAATCGGCAGGGCGGTGTAGCGTCGGGGCTTCCGGGGCAGCGTTGCCGGTGCGTGATCCGTTTCAGGCCGCAAGTAGGCACTGCTGAACCTGACACGTGAGCCCGTCTGGCGGGCGATGTCACCGACCGGCACATAGGAGCCATTTGATGATCGGCACAATGGAGCCACCCCGTGATCGGCGTAATGGAGCCAGTTTCACTCTGACGGACGTCTCGACCTTTCGCGGCCCACCGCTACCCTGCCGGGTTTGGCAGGAGAGAGCCGGTGGCCCGCAGGAGCATCGAGATGCACGAGTACCGCCAGGCCCTGATGCGTTTGCGTCAGGGCGATTCGGAGCGCGAGATTGCCCGCTCCGATTTGATGGGCCCGCCAAGGCGGCCCGCTTCCGGTGCACCAGATCGTTGGCGGCGACGTGAATCACATCACTGTCACCTGTTCCCCCAGGCCGCGCGTAGTCGTTACCCCAGGGGAGGGCGTCGTTACTGACGCCCAGAAAGCCCAGATCAGCGCCCTGCGCGTCGAATGGGTCGCGCTTCACAACAGCATCAAGCAGCGCCCGCTCACCGACGCTGCAGCCTGGATGAAGATCAACGCCAAGGCTGGCGTCACCTCCTGCCACCTCATCCCGCTTGAGCGCTTCGACGATGTGCTGGCCTACATCCGCCGCGAAATGGCCACGCTGCGCGCCATGCCCTCGGCGCCCGGCAAGGACGACGCCTGGCGCACCAAGCGGATCAGCGCCATCAAGGCCCGCTGCAAGAACCAGCTTGGCGACCCCGACGCCTACAAGCCTTACATCAAGAAGAACTTCGGCGCAGCGTCCCTCTCCGAGCTGGCCACCGACGAGTTGCAGCGCACCTACACCTACATCATGGCCAACAAGGCCGCTGCCCAATGAAAAGCGGGCCGGGTAGCAATCCCGGCCCGTTACTTTCCCGTCTCCCGTTCGGTTTCGCGCATTCCAGTAACGCGCCCGCGTCGAATCTCGTGCAAATCTGACCGCTCCTGCACCACTTTCGCTGAAGACCGTCGCGAATCGACTCCCCGCCCCGATCCCCGCGAATCCCGCGCCCCTCCTGGGATCATCCCACCAAGCCCGGCTTCTTCCCACCGTGCCAAATGAACTGCTCCCCCATAAGGGCGTGCAGCCTGACCGTTCGGATCTGGCTACACGCTCCCCAAAAAGCAAAAGGCCAACCCTCACGGATTGGCCTAAGTGCTTGAATCTATTGGTGCTGCTGACCGGAATCGAACTGATGACCTACTGATTACGAATCTGAAGGTAGGCGTGTTTATCTGTGTTGATGGGAATGTATGAAATTACGTATGTGATTGAAAAATATGGGTTGTGATTGGTTTGTGGATTGATCCGCGTTGATGGGAGTTGCTAGAATCGGGAGCAATGGGGGAGCAACGGAACTGGCCGTTGCTCTCGGCACCGAGGAGCAATGACCATGGCCCGCGAAACTGAACGCATCCGCCTGACCCTCGACCGCATCCGCAAGCTGGTGCCTCCGGCCGGCTCACAGGCGGTCTATGTGTTCGATGATGACCCCAAGCAGCTCTGCATTCGCGTGACGCCGGCCGGGGCAAAATCCTTCGTGTTCGCCGGCAAGCTCAACAAGGTGCCGCTCCGTATCACCATTGGCGATGTGAAGGTTTGGACCTTGGACGACGCCCGAACTGAAGCCCGGCGACTGCAGGGCTTGATTGACCAGGGTATCGACCCGCGCCAAGAGAAGGCCGAGCGCATCGCCGCCGCCGAGGCCAAGCGGGAAGAGGCCCGACGTGTCGAAGCGCCGGCCCTTGAGGCTTGGACTGCCTACATCGAGGCCCGCCGGCCGAGGTGGGGCGCGCGTCACCTCGACGCTCACCTGGACATGAGCAAGGAGGGCGGTGAGAAGCGCACCAGGGGCCGCAGAAAGGGCGAGGGCGACACGACACAGCCGGGCGTGCTCCGGCCGCTACTGCTGCTGCCCTTGTCCCGGATCGACGCGGCCTGCGTGCGGGCATGGCTGGAGGACGAGACCGCGAAGCGCGCGACCTCTGCCGCCCTGGCCTTCCGGCTGCTGAGGGCGTTCCTCAACTGGTGCAGTGACCGCCCGGAATACCGCGAACAGGTGCATGCCGATGCGTGCGCCCCCCGCCTGGCGAAGGAGACTTTGCCTAAGCCCTCTGCACGGGATGACTGCTTGCAGAAGGAGCAGATCCGGCCGTGGTTCGCAGAGGTGAGGAACCTGAGCCCGATCCAGTCCGCCTACCTGCAAGTCGTGCTGCTGACTGGCCCGCGCCGCAACGAGATGACGGCGCTGCGCTGGGAGGACGTGGACTTCAAGTGGAACGCCATGACCGTGCGCGACAAGGACGAGAGCAAGGGCGGGCTTGATGGAACGCGGACGATCCCGCTGACACCGTATGTGAAGAGCCTGTTGCTCGGGTTGAAGGCGAGCAGCGAAGTCCCGCCGCCGAAATCTCGCATCCTCAACGGGAAGCGGATCGAGAGCGACCTGAGCCTGTGGAAGCCGTCCCCGTTTGTGTTCTCGAGTCGCTCCGAGTCGGGACACATCGAAGAGCCGCGCATCGCCCATGACAAGGCGGTCGCCGCGGCCGGGATTCCCGACTTGACGATCCAGGGCCTGCGCCGCAGCTTCTCGACCCTCGCCGAATGGACCGAAGCCCCCGAAGGTGTGGTTGCCCAGATCCAGGGCCACAAGCCGAGCGCGACCCGGGAGAAGCATTACAAGAAACGCCCCCTCGACCTCCTGCGCATGTGGCACACCAAGATCGAGGCGTGGGTTCTCGAACAGGCCGGGATTGAGCAGCCGGGCGAGGAGCAGGCGCCGGGGCTGCGTGTGGTGAAGGCGTAGGCGGCGGTCCTCGACGCTTCTTGATTTTCTCCCCATCAACCTATAAAAAGTATAGGTAATGACGAATCCTGTACCCTTCCGGCTGAACGACGCCAACGCCCTCCGCCTTCTGCGGGAGATTGCCGCCGATTCGGCCCGAGTCGTACTCCTTACCCACGCCAAGCAGCGAATGCGGCAACGGCAGATCACGCTGGCCCAGGTGCTTGATGTGCTGCGCAAGGGGCGGGTGGCAGAACCCGCAACGGTCGACATCCACGGCAACTGGAAGCTGACGATTCGTGGCTCCAGCTGTGGGCAGGAAATATCGGTGGCCGGTGCCATCGACATGAACGACGAGCCCGGCAAACGGGTGTTTGTGATAACGGTTTTTGGGAGCGATTGATGTACCACTACACGGAAGGCGGGCTGACGAATGTCTGGCTCTCCAACGGCTTCAGGGAGGAAGACACGCCCTATGGCAAGGGTGTGTCCATCGAGGATGTCGAAGGCCTCCATCGCGTGATCGGTATGAAGCTGGTCAAGGAACGGGCGCAACTGACGGGGGCCGAGTTTCGGTTCCTGCGCAAGGAACTGGGGCTGTCGCAGGCGAAGCTGGCCCACTGGTGGGGCTACGAGGCGCAGAGCGTCGCCGGCTGGGAGAAGCGGGGGCGAGTGCCGCGCATTGCCGACCGCTTCATTCGGGCGTTCTTCCTCGAGAAGGTTTCCGGCAATCCGTCCGTACTGGAGATTGTCGAGCGCCTGGCCGACGCCGATCGGGAGGATGCGCCCAAGCTGACCTTCGAGGAAACGGCGGAGGGCTGGCGGGCGGCCGCCTGACTGTTGTCATCCGCTCCGGTAGCAAACGTGAGGGGTACGATGCCTGGCTCGAAAACGAATGCGATGAACCGTAAGCAGGTGCTGTCCGCCGTGCGTGCCCTGACGCACGATCAGGATTATGTCTGGGACGGTAAGGACGAGGACGACCGGCCGGCCACCGAGGAGGAACTGCGCGCCGGCATTGAAGCCGCCCGCCGGGGCCGTGGACGTCCCGCCGGAACTGGCTCGAAGGAGCAGGTCGCCATCCGGATTGACCGCGATGTTCTCGCAGCCTTCCGGGCTGGAGGTGCCGGGTGGCAAACCCGGATGAATGACGCGCTGCGTGAATGGCTGAAAGAGCATTCGGCCGTCTGACTCGCCCCGTCGAACCGAGATCGGATTATCACAAAAGCGGATGGCCGATACTCTCGGTGTTGATAAACAGACGGTTTCGCTGTGGGAGCGCAGCAAGCGCCGCCCAGCCGTCGCGGCAGAGCGCATGTTGTACTTGGAGTTTGCGGACAAAACCACCAAGCTGGCCGAGATGATCGAGCGCTGGAACGATACCGACCGGCAGGACGATGAAGAGCAACGGACGACGGCTGAGCGGGCGTCAACCGGATGGCGGGTTGCCGCCTGAAAAGGATTTGTCTTGAGTCTGATGCACGACCCTTCGACCCCTGGCGAGATCCTGGCCGGCTGGCTGGAAGACCTCGACATGAGCGTGACCGCCTTCGCCGCCCACGTGGGTATCAGCCGGGTGATGCTCTCCCGCATCCTGAACGGCCATGCGGCCGTGACCGCCGATATGGACCTGCGCTTGCATGAAGCCCTCGGCACCTCGCCCGGCTACTGGCTGCGCCTGCAAACCCAGCGCGACCTGTGGGCCGCCAGCCAGCGCGCCAAGGATAGGGCGCCCGTGGTCCGTCTCACGGCCTGACCGAGCGCCACGCTCTTTCTCGGCCTTATTGTCTCTAGCAACGCACCCCGCGGACTGGCCGCGGGCGCTGAAGTTCTCGCCTCAGAGCGTCTCTATTCCGAGTTCGTAGACGCTCGCTCCACTTTCTCCCCTCGCTGCAATTACGCCCACTAGCCTACCGCCAGGGCTTCGCTTCGTCCAAGAAATGCTTGGGAAAGGGGGGGGCTTCGCCATTGACAAACCCCGAGGAGAAAAAAATACAGGTGAATTTTCTCTCCTCAAAATGGCAAGTTGAACTTGTATTTTGTGGCTATTTTAGGGTCGAAGAAATTAATCAAGCATTTGATTTTAAACAATAATTTCTTGATCCGTTATTTGTGCGTGGGTATCCTCTGATTCATCGGGCCGCAGCGATGCATGGAAATAGTTTACAGGCCGCACGACCGAGACAAGGAGCCGTAATGGAAAACGCAAATTCGCTTGGAGATCTGAAGGTTGTCCCTACCGGTGAGGCCGCGAGCTTGCTTGGCCTGCGTCCGCAGACGCTGCGCAAGTGGGCGACTTATGGTGGGCCGATCAAGCCGGTGAAGATTGGCGGTCGCTTGGGATGGCCGGCCGCAGACCTGAAGCGCCTCCTGCGTGGTGAGTGACGCGATGACCTGTTCCAAAAGAACCAGGCCGCCGCCTGGCAATAAAAAAGCCCACGGCGGACCGCGGGCTTTTCGGTGCGCAGCAAGCGGGAGTGGAGGCCTACTTGCTGTGCCAAGTCAAATTGCACATGAACGAGGAAATGGTAATGGCCGAGTCTCAAAAAGTCCAGCCACCAATTGGCGAATCGACGAGTCACGTTGCGACGCACCAGGGGTGGCGCCTATACGAACGACTCAAAGCACAAATTCCACGCAACCTTGATCCCCTGGCGTACGAACGGGAACTCCGCCGCTTGGCCCGCAGGCTGGGGGTGTAGGCCGTGGGCGAGATATTCAGCATCGTCCCGCTTGAAATGTGGGCAGATAAGCGCCTGACGCTGAAGCAGATGCGCGTGCTGGGTGTCCTTTTCTCCTTCCGGGGCAAAAACACCGACACCGTATGGCCTTCACGGGCACTAATCGCCGGACGCTGCGGCATGAGCCCGTGCCACGTTTCAACCGCGACCAGCGAGCTTGAACGCCTTGGCTGGCTCCAGAAGGACGGCAAGGGCGGACACTCGAAATCGACCCGCTACACCATAACTGTTCCCGAGCTACGAGACATCGAAACGGTATCGAATTCCGGAACCGTTCCGAAAGGCGGAACCGTTCCGGAATCGGGTACGGGAGGGGTTCCGGAATCGGGGACACGCTTGCGGGTTCCGGAATCGGGAACGGGCAAAGAACAGACCATAGAACAGACCAGTGTTGGGCGTGCGCGCCCTATCGCCGGCAAAGCCGTGACTGCCGATACAGGCAAGAAGTCTTCAGCAGGGCAATCGTACCGACCCGACATACCCCACCGCAAAACATCGTTCACCTTCATAGCCTTACACGCCCCCTGTTCACAGCCGCAGAAAGTGTGTAGTTTCCTGGCTTTTTGGGCTTCCCATGAAGACAGGAGTAATGCCGCTGATGCAGGTATTTGTTTCGATCTCCGATCCGCGCAGCCCTCGGCACACGCAGCACGATCTGGCCGAACTTCTGACGGTCGTGGTGTGCGGGGTGCTCAGTGGCGCGGACGACTTTGTCGGCATCGAGGAGTGGGCCAAGTTGAAACTCGACTGGCTGCGGGGCTTCATGAAGCTTGAGCAGGGCATCCCGTCCCACGACACGCTGGCCCGCGTGTTCGGGCTGATTTCGCCCGACGAGTTCGAGACCGCCTTCAGGCGCTGGGTGGGTATGGTGATCCCGACGCTGGCCCAAGACACGGTGGTGGCGATCGACGGCAAGACCAGCCGCCGCTCGCACAACAAGAAAGACACCGACGCCCACCCGCTGCACCTGGTGAGCGCCTTCGCCGCCGGCCTCGGGGTTGTACTGGGGCAGAAGGCCACCGAAGAGAAGTCCAATGAGATCACCGCCATCCCCGAGCTGCTCAAGACCCTGGCGCTCCAGGGGACCAGGGCAATCGTACCGACCCGACATACCCCACCGCAAAACATCGTTCACCTTCATAGCCTTACACGCCCCCTGTTCACAGCCGCAGAAAGTGTGTAGTTTCCTGGCTTTTTGGGCTTCCCATGAAG
>NZ_JAYREK010000014.1:0-88647 GCF_041908905.1 Zoogloea sp. | reverse complement strand
GGGACGGGATGCCCTGCTCAAGCTTCATGAAGCCCCGCAGCCAGTCGAGTTTCAACTTGGCCCACTCCTCGATGCCGACAAAGTCGTCCGCGCCACTGAGCACCCCGCACACCACGACCGTCAGAAGTTCGGCCAGATCGTGCTGTGTGTGCCGAGGGCTGCGCGGATCGGAGATCGAAACAAACACCTGCATCAGCGGCATCACTCCTGTCTTCATGGGAAGCCCAAAAAGCCAGGAAACTACACACTTTCTGCGGCTGTGAACAGGGGGTGTGTAAGGCTATGAAGGTGAACGATGTTTTGCGGTGGGGTATGTCGGGTCGGTACGATTGCCCTGTCCCCAAGGGATCGTGGACTGCAGCCGAAACGGGTCGGCGACGATTCGTCACTGGGGATGAAGAGGACGTTGAGCGTCGATATTGCATGGAAATGCCTACCTACGGTGCGCTATTAACCCGGCTCTTGAATAAAGACTCCGCGGCACCGTCGGCTACCCATGTACTGCTTTGAATACATGCGTATTTCAGACTCTCAGCCACCAGTAAATTCAAGGGCCTTGTTAATAGCTCGACTCACCCGAGACGCGACCCGCAAGCGCGATGCTTTTACCGGCCCCTTCGCGGCTTTGAGCTCCGACCCCGTAGCCCTCAGGCTGGCAGCTTGCTGCTTTTTGCAGCGCGACGGCAGCCCGAGGGCTATGCCGTTGATGCAAAAAGCAGCACCGGAGTAGCCCTCGGGGTCGGGTGTCGATGCAAAAAGCAGCAAGCCTGGCGCTTTGACGGCCGAGCTTGCACCTTTCTGGTGCGTGCCCGGAGCCTTCGGGCTTCGGAATTGCCCGTCCGGGCCGCGAAGTCAGGGCTCAGCGCTGCGCCACCGCAGCCTGGACGGGCGAGATGGGGGCTTCGGGCATCCGGCGCCGGGCCCCGCGGGGGAGAAACTCAGGCGTCGGGCGCGGGGGTGTCGCCGGACTTGGTGCCGCCGCCACCGAAACGGCTGGCGGCGGCGGCACGCAGGGCGTCGAGGGCCACGCCCTTGCCGCCGGCCTTGGCAAAGCGGTAGCCGTCCAACACGGCCTCGCTGAGGTCGCTGCCGAGGGCCATCTCGGTGTCGTCGGCGCGCGCGGTGAGCCGGCGCAGGCGGTGGAAGAGCGGGCGCAGGGTGTCGAGGGCGGTGAGGTCGCGGCGCATCTCCTCGAGGTCGAAGCTGCGCGGGAGCAACTCGGGGTTGGCTTCGAGCACGGTCAGCCCCTCGCGCACGAAGGCTTCGGAGCGGGGCCCCATCTTGACGAGTTCGATACGCTGGTCGACGGAGAGCTCGACCAGGTCGGCGAGGCTGGCCTCCAGGCTGGCGAGGGCCTGCTGCACGGCGGCGAGCCGTTCGGGCGAGACGGTGAGGGAGACGATGTTCTGGGGCATGGCGGCGGATCTCCTGGGGGACATGACATGAGCTAGGCCGGCAGTCGCACGGCCGGGGCCAAGTCTAGCCAAACAGGCTAAAAATATACAAATGTATTTAAGACGGACCCCGTCTGCGGCTCGTCAGCGGCAGCAGCTCCGGTGTACCCTCGCGCTCCCGAGCCCTGTCAGCCGTTTCCGCCCCCTCGCCATGTCCGACACCCTCCTCGTCCTCACCAACCTGCCCGACGCGGCCAGCGCGGAGCGCATCGCGCGCCTGCTGGTGGAGCAGCGCCTGGCCGCCTGCGTGAACCTCCTCGCCCCGTGCACCTCGGTGTATCGCTGGCACGGCGCCGTCGAGACGGCCACCGAGGTGCCGCTGCTGATCAAGACCACCCGGGCGCGCTACGCCGAGTTGCAGGCCACCCTCGCCGAGGCCCATCCCTACGAACTTCCCGAGATCGTCGCGGTCCCTCTGGAGGCTGGGCTGCCGGGCTACCTGGCCTGGGTGGCAGCCGAGACCACGCCGCCGCAAGCCTGATCGCCGTTTCTTGATCCAAGCGGGCGCCGCCCGGCGCCCTTGCCCCTACACTGCCGGCCATGACGCATACCGCCCGCCTCCCCCGCTTTATTGCCTTCCTGTTTGCCACGCTGCTCGGCCTGCTGGCCCTGGGCGCCCACGCCGCCGACGAGCCGCTGCCGGCCGAGGAGGCCTTCCGTGCCAGCGCGCGGCTGATCGACAACCAGCAGATCGAGATCCGCTTCCAGGTGGCCGACGGCTATTACCTCTACCGCCACCGCTTCAAGTTTGCCGCCGACGGCATCAGCTTCGGCGAGCCCGCGCTGCCGCCGGGCAAGCCCAAGAAGGACGACGCCTTCGGCGAGGTCGAGATCTACCGGGGCGAGCTGGTGTTCACGCTGCCGATCACCACCGGCCAGCCGCCCTTCACGCTGCAGCTGACCAGCCAGGGCTGCGCCGACATCGGCATCTGCTACCCGCCCCAGCAGCACGCGCTGCAGGTGTCGGCCGGCGGTGGCGGGCTGCTCGACCGGGCCCTCGGCCGCAGCGCGGCGCCGGCGGCCCAATCCACGGCCCCGGCCGCGGCCGCGGCCGCCCCGTCCGGCGACGAGCATGACGAATCGGGCCGCATCGCGCGGCTGCTGGCGGGCGGCTCGACGCTGGCCACCCTGGCGAGCTTCTTCGGCTTCGGTCTGCTGCTGGCCTTCACCCCCTGCGTGTTCCCGATGATCCCGATCCTGTCGGGCATCATCGTCGGCCACGGCCACGCGATCTCGAAGGGCCGCGCGCTGGGGCTATCGCTGCTTTACGTGCTGGGGATGGCCGTCACCTACGCCGCCGCCGGCGTGGCGGCCGGGCTGTCGGGCACCCTGCTGGCCGCCGCGCTGCAGAACCCGTGGGTGCTCGGCGGCTTCGCGCTGGTGTTCGTGGCGCTGGCCCTGTCGATGTTCGGCTTCTACGAGCTGCAGCTGCCCACCGCGCTGCAGAGCCGCCTGTCCGACAGCGCCAACCACCAGCAGGGCGGCTCGCCGGCCGGGGTGGTGGCGATGGGCGCCCTGTCGGCGCTGATCGTCGGGCCCTGCGTGGCGGCACCGCTGGCCGGCGCGCTGCTCTACATCGCCAGGAGCGGCGACGCGGTGCTGGGCGGCGCGGCGCTGTTTGCGATGGCCCTCGGGATGGGCGCGCCGCTGGTGATCGTCGGCGTGCTGGCGCGCAGCGCGCTGCCCAAGCCCGGCCCGTGGATGGAGGGCGTGCGCCGGGCCTTCGGGGTGATGCTGCTGGCCGTGGCGGTATGGCTGGTGTCGCCGGTGCTGCCGAGCATCGTGCCGATGCTGGCCTGGGCCGGGCTGCTGATCTTCTCGGCGATCTACCTCCACGCCCTCGACCCGCTGCCCAGCCACGCGGCGGGCTGGCAGCGCTTCTGGAAGGGCGTCGGGGTGCTGGCGCTGCTGGCCGGCGCGGCGCTGTTCGTGGGCGCGCTGGCGGGCTCCCGCGACCCGCTGCAGCCGCTGGCGATCCTGCGCGCCCAGGCCGCCCAGGCACCGGAGGCCGGCACAAAATTCCAGCGCGTCGGCTCGGTGGAGGCGCTCGACCAAGCCCTGAAAACCGCCACCCGCCCGGTGATGCTCGATTTTTATGCCGACTGGTGCATCTCGTGCAAGGAGATGGAACGCTTCACCTTCGCCGATCCGGCAGTGGCGCGGCGACTGGCGGGCTTCCAGCTGCTGCAGGCCGACGTGACCGCCAACAGCGACGCCGACAAGGCGCTGCTCAAGCGCTTCGGGCTCTTCGGCCCGCCGGGGATCATCTTCTTCGATTCCGCCGGCCAGGAACGCCAGGGGCTGCGGGTGGTCGGCTTCCAGCCGGCCGAAGCCTTCGGCAGGGTGCTCGACGCGGCCCTGGCCCAGTGATGGGCACGGGGTTCAGGAAAGCGTCGCAAAAACCGATATAATCGCCGACGTCTTCGAGGAGCGCTGCAAGGCACGGGTGCAAGGCCCGCCGCCCCAGGCTCGATGTCAGCGCCGGCCTCCCGGCGCCGCCAACCGCGCTCACCCGTCCATGCTTAGTTTGCAAACCCGTGCCGGGCACGGGGAGACGCGGTGAGCCCCCGCAAAGCCACGCGCAGTCCCCTCCCGGCCACACGTTCGAGGAAAACCCATGAACACTGTGGCTGAAAAGTTCACCGATTACGTCATCGCCGATCTCTCCCTGGCCGACTGGGGCCGCAAGGAGATCCGCATCGCCGAAACCGAAATGCCGGGCCTGATGGCGATCCGCGAGGAGTTCGCCGCCAGCCAGCCCCTGAAGGGCGCCCGCATCACCGGCTCGCTGCACATGACCATCCAGACCGCGGTGCTGATCGAGACCCTCACCGCCCTCGGCGCCGAAGTGCGCTGGGCCTCGTGCAACATCTTCAGCACCCAGGACCACGCCGCCGCCGCCATCGCCGCCGACGGCATCCCGGTGTTCGCCGTGAAGGGCGAGTCCCTGGCCGACTACTGGGACTACACCCACCGCATCTTCGAGTGGGCCGACGGCGGCTACAGCAACATGATCCTCGACGACGGCGGCGACGCGACCCTGCTGCTGCACCTGGGCGCCCGCGCCGAGCAGGACCTCGCCGTGCTGGCCAACCCGGGCTCCGAAGAAGAGACCGTGCTGTTCGCCGCGATCAAGGCCAAGCTGGCCACCGACCCGAGCTGGTACTCGGTGCGCCTCGCCGCCATCAAGGGCGTCACCGAGGAGACCACCACCGGCGTGCATCGCCTGTACCAGATGCACGAGCGCGGCGAGCTCAAGTTCCCGGCGATCAACGTCAACGACTCGGTCACCAAGTCCAAGTTCGACAACCTCTACGGCTGCCGCGAGTCGCTGGTGGACGGCATCAAGCGCGCCACCGACGTGATGATCGCCGGCAAGATCGCCGTGGTGGCCGGCTACGGCGACGTGGGCAAGGGCTCGGCCCAGGCCCTGCGCGCGCTGTCGGCCCAGGTGTGGGTCACCGAGATCGACCCGATCTGCGCGCTGCAGGCCGCGATGGAAGGCTACCGCGTCGTGACCATGGACTACGCCGCCGAGCACGCCGACATCTTCGTGACCGCCACCGGCAACTACCACGTGATCACCCACGACCACATGGCCAAGATGAAGGACCAGGCCATCGTCTGCAACATCGGCCACTTCGACAACGAGATCGACGTCGCCTCCATCGAGCAGTACCAGTGGGAAGAGATCAAGCCGCAGGTCGACCACGTGATCTTCCCCGACGGCAAGCGCATCATCCTGCTCGCCAAGGGCCGCCTGGTTAACCTCGGCTGCGCCACCGGCCACCCGAGCTACGTGATGTCCAGCTCCTTCGCCAACCAGACCATCGCGCAGATCGAGCTGTTCACCCGCACCGCCGACTACCCGGTGGGCGTGTACACCCTGCCCAAGCACCTCGACGAGAAGGTCGCGCGCCTGCAGCTCAAGAAGCTCAACGCCCAGCTCACCGAGCTGACCGACGCCCAGGCCGCCTACATCGGCGTGTCCAAGGAAGGCCCGTACAAGTCGGAGCACTACCGCTACTAAGCTTGATCCAAACTTAACCAACATCCACAATGGAACCATAACGATTCCATTGTGGACTGCGCCGTGCCCGTCACCCTCACCATCAAGAACGTCCCGGACGAACTGGCCGAACAGCTCCGGCTTCTCGCCGCTGCCCACCACCGTTCGCTTCAGGGAGAGCTGATGGCCATCGTCGAAGCCGTCGCGCGCAACCATAACGCCGGCAAGGCACATCCGGCGGTCTTTCAGCCCACGAGACCCGCCAGCCGAGACCACGCGAAACTCGACGAGGGGCCGTCCGACGACCTCCTCGATCAGCTTGATGCCATCGTAGTCGGCAGCCAGTGGGGGCAGGCCCCCATCCTGACCCGCAGCCAGGCCCACGACCGGGCACTGGCACGAGAGTTCGACTATCAGGTGCAGGAAGCAGAAGTGCGCTACAAGCCATGAGTTCCCCCTACTTCCTCGACACCAACATCCTGATTTATGCAACGTCGCTGGCCGACGATCACGCCGCCAAGCGGCCACTCGCACGAAGCTGGGTGGCCCGCGCCGATTGGGGTCTGTCCACCCAGGTGTTGATGGAGTTCTACGCCAACGCCCGCCAGGCCCGACACGGCCTGCTACCCACGGCAGCACAGGCTTTCGTCGAACGCCTCGCTGCCTGCCGGCCCGTGCAGGCGGTCGACCGCGAACTGGTGCTCGCCGCACTAAGCCTGCGCAACCGCTACAACCTCAGCCACTGGGACGCAGCCATCCTGTGCGCCGCGGCACGCCTCGGCGCCCACACGGTCATCAGCGAAGACCTCTCCCACGGGCAGCAGTACGATGGCGTCACCGTTCTCAACCCGTTTGTGGTTTAGGCCCAACTGACCTGCCTCCTATAACAACTCTTGTCGCCATCCCAATGAGCAAGCTGGAATAACCCAAGCTTTTTCCTCGCAGACATTATTTATCGGAGTGACGCGGTTCCCCTTGAGCTGCGCGACTTTGTCGAGACCTGTTGCCGGGCACCCGCGGCAGCGTAACCATTGCGACTTCGACCGCTTAACACGCCGTAGAGCTGAACCCGCGCCTTCAGGAGAACGCGCAGCCCATATCGAGACTATTTGCTCAGGATCTGCAATCAATGACTCAGCCAAGCCCCATCTCCATCGAATTCTTCCCGCCGCAGACCGCCGAAGGCGCCGAGAAGCTGCGTGCGGTGCGCCAGAAGCTGGCCGCCCTCGAGCCCGAGTTCTTCTCGGTGACCTACGGCGCCGGCGGCACCACCCAGGAACGCACCTTCGAGACGGTTTTCGAGATCCAGCGCGAAGGCCACCAGGCCGCGCCGCACCTGTCGTGCATCGGCTCGACCCGCGAGCAGATCCGCGAGATCCTGCAGCGCTACCAGGCCGCCGGCATCCGCCGCATCGTCGCCCTGCGCGGCGACCTGCCCTCCGGCGTCGGCTTCGCCGGCGAGCTGCGCTACGCCAACGACCTGGTCGAGTTCATCCGCGCCGAGACCGGCAGCCACTTCCACATCGAAGTCGCCGCCTACCCCGAATACCACCCCCAGGCCAAGACCCCGCGGGACGACCTGCTCGCCTTCAAGCGCAAGGTGGATGCCGGCGCCGACTCGGCGATCACCCAGTATTTCTACAACCTCGACGCCTACCTGCACTTCCGCGACGAATGCGAGGCACTGGGCATCACCATCCCCATCGTGCCGGGCATCATGCCCATCGTGTCCTTCTCCAAGCTGGCGCGCTTCTCGGACGCCTGCGGCGCCGAGATCCCGCGCTGGATGCGCCGCAAGTTCGAGGCCTACGGTGACGACACCGACTCCATCAAGGCCTTCGGCCTCGACGTGGTGAGCGAGCTGTGCGCCAAGCTGCTGGCCGCCGGCGCGCCGGGGCTGCACTTCTACAGCATGAACCAGGCGGCCCCCACCATCGCCCTGTGCGAACGCCTGGGGCTCGCCGGCTGACCGCCATGCGCGATCCCTATGAAGTCCTCGGCGTCGCCCCGACCGCCACCGACGAGGCGGTCAAGACGGCCTACCGCAAGGCCGCCCGCCTCTACCACCCGGACAAGAACCCCGACCCGTCGGCCGCCGCGCGCTTCCGCGACATCCAGGCCGCCTACGAGCTGCTGGCCGACCCGGCCCGCCGGCGCGACTACGACCTGCTGCGCCAGCGCAACCTGATCGACGACCCCCTCAAAGAGGCCAGCTCCCTGTGGGCCTCCTACCTTGAAAAGGTGCTTGCTTGACCTCGTTCTACTTTGAAGACCTCTTCGAGCGCTACGCCGCCGAAATCGACGACCTCAGCTCCGACTCCGAAGGCCGCGACGTGCTGAAGAAGCGCGTCCGCGAGAAGCACAAGGAATTCGGCTTCCTGCTGTCGATGATGGACACCGCCCCCGAGATGGTCGCCCCGGCCTTCCACGGCGCCTTCACCTTCCGCAGCCAGCCCCTCGTGTACGGCGCCGCCCACAGCGAGCCCGGCGAAGACGACTTCCCGGCGTGGAGCGAGCTCGCCCGCACCCTCGACATCGCCCCCTGGGCCGAGCCGCTGGTCGCCCAATGCCTGGCCCGGGACGGCGGCGACAGCTTCCTGGTCACCGCCGCGGTGCTCGAGCACATGCTCGGCAGCGGCATCAAAGTGCGCGCCGCCCCCGAGACCGCCCGCGACGACGAGGAGCAGGACGAAGACCTGGGCGAAGCCGGCGACGAATGGATGGCCGAACAGGGCTTCGATTCCGTCGACCGCTGAGCCGCGCCCACCCCACTTCCGACGAGATCTTCCATGAACGACCTGATCATCAAACAGACCCACGCCCTGATCCAGGCCGGCGAGATCGCCGAGGCCGAAGCCAACCTGGCCGTCATCGCCGAGCAGGAGGGCGACCACGCCCTCGTCGAAGTCCTCGACGAGATGGCCCCGAAGGACGTGCTCGCGGTGATGCGCGAGTTCGACACCAGCAAGGAATCCATCATCAACCTGGTGGTGAGCCCCGAGCAGTTCGTGCAGGCCATCGTGCTCGAACGCCAGTACGGCGAGCCCATCGAGCGCTACGTGCCGCGCCTGCGCAACACCATGAACGCGGTGATGCACCGCACGGCCGGCGCCTGCGCCGAGGTGCTCGAATGCCTCGCCGAGCACGACGAGGGCGTGCGTGTGCTGGCCGACTACTTCACCGACCACTACGACTCCCTGCAGGCCCTGGCCTACCACGGCGTCTTCGAGGCCGAGATCGACCTCGAGAAGGCCCTCGCCCCCAAGTCGGCCGCCACCTGGGACGCCGAGCGGGTCGACGAGCTCGACCAGGGCCTCGAGATCGGTGACGCCATCGAGATGGTGCGGGTGCGCATCCCCCGCTCCGAGGTGGCCGACGGCGACTGGATGGAGACCGCCTGGGTGCTGCGCCACGAGCTCCCCGACACCTTCGAGCTGATGATCATCGAGATCCAGGACCGCCTGCGCCGTGCCGCCGAGGCCGCCGCCGCCCCCGTCGTCGAAGCCGCCGAGCCGGGCGTGCCGCGCCTCGACGAGGACGACGAGGAATCCGCGATCTGAGCCCCGCCGCGCCATGACTTCCATCGCCACCGTCGACAGCCGCCCCTACTTCGAGCGGGCGCTGTGCCACGCCCGCACCGAGGGCCTCGTGGATGCCGCCCGCCTCGAGGCGATCCAGCGCGAAGGGGCCAAGGGCATCGTGCAGCTGGCAGCCTACTTCAGCACCGCCAACCTGCGCCCCGAGCTCGAAGCCGCCCGCACCCGCCTCGTCACCCTGGTCGGCCTGGCCCTCGAGGCCGAGTCCGGCGGCAAGCTCGACGTGGCGGCGCGGCTCCTGCGCGACAAGACCCTGCTGGCCCTCTCCAAGGCCGGCGCCGACCGCCTGCGGCGGCTCCACGCGCTGCCCACCGAGCGCCTGCTCGGCTCGCCCGAGATCTTCCGCGAGAGCGAGAAGGAGTATCTCGACCAATCCACCCGCGAGCCGGTGATCACCTACGCCCGCTACCTGGCCGAGCACGCCGCCCGCGAACGCAACCAGCACTACATCGACGCCGCCTACTGGCTCGCCGAGCGCTTCGGCGTGGCCCGCGGCGACGCCCAGGCGTGGCACGTGTTCTGTGAATCGGTCATCAACAGCGCGCTGCTGGTGCTGTTCACCGAGAAGAAGCCCGGCGGCTTCTTCAGCGTCGACCGCTTCGTCAAGCTGGCCGAGGCCGCCCGCAAGAAGCGCGGCAGCGACTTCGGCGCCCTCGAAGCCTGGCTGGGCGACGCCACGCCGGCGGTGCGCCGGGTCATCGAGCGGGAATGCGCGCGCTTCGCCGCCGAAGTGCTGCCCATCCTGCGCGAGGTTCCGGCCACCGAGATCTACCGCAACCAGGACCGCTTCTCGGGCCTGTTCTTCTTCGACAGCCACTCGGTCAGCGAGATCACCCACCACGACAAGGCCCGCGCCGAGGAGTGGCGGCGCATCACCGGCACCCAGGGCGAGCACGTGGATGTGCAGTGCGGCGTGCTCTTGATGGTCGCCTGCGGCCTCGAACCGGCGCGCAGCCTGCGCAAGAAGGACGCGCTGGCGATCCGGGACGCCTTCGGCGCCGGGGGCTTCGACGAGGCCGCCGTGGCCCGCTTCATCGACGAGGTGGTGCCCTTCGAGTACCAGGCCGACGTGCGCCGCATGTGGGACGACGACCTCGGCCCCGAGGCCCGCGTGCACCTCGACAGCGACGACGAGACGCGGGTGCTGGATTACCTGCAGGAAACCTGCCGGGCGGGCTGGAAGAAGCGCGGCTGAGACGCCGACCGCCCCCTCGCACAGGAGACACACCCATGAGCACCGAGATGCAGACAGTTCAGACCGACCACATCAACTTCAAGGACATCGACAAGGGTTACGAGCCCTTCGCGGAGGCCTTGCGCTCGCTCGGGTTCGATTGGCAGATCGCGCGCGCGGAAGAGCTCAAGGGTTTCTGCCAGGCTCACGGCGGCAACGCCCTGCTGTTCTTCCAGCTTCCCGCCGTCGGGCAGGGCCAGACAGGGGCAGAAGCCACCGAACGGGCGGTGATCTCCAACCTGTGGTCGGGCATCAGCGAAAGCCTGGCGGTGATCCGGCAGAAGCAGCCCGGCAAGCTGATCAAGGTGCGCAGCATGCAGCTCGACGGCAACAGGCTGACGTTCTCGGTGTCGTAATCCACCCACAAAGAGGAGAGCAGACTTGAGCGACCGGATCACCAAGGTATTCGAGCACGAGGACTTTGCCATCTGGCACGTGCCCCAGGCCAACGGCTACGTCTATGAAGCCGCCGGCATCGCCGTCGACAACGACAGCTACGCGGACTGCCCGTTCGAGAGCACCTACGACGATGCGCTCAACGCGGCCTGCGAACTCTACGACGTCGAGGTCGGCTCGCTGAGCACGCCCTTGCCGGTGGTGTATTCAAACGCGCTCTTCAAGGTGTATCAGACACCGGCCGGCGAATACATCCACGTCGCCTGCGACGACGCCGCCGGGACGCCCACCGACCAGAGCGTTCAGGCGTACCCGGGCGAGGTCTACAAGCGCAAGGAGGACGCGGTGATCGCCGCCTTCGAGCAAGACCTCGCAGCGCGGCGGCCCTGACCGGCGCGCTGCGCCGGGGGCCTGCCCGCGGGCCAGGCGCGATCCGCGAGCGGTCGGCCGCCCCGCCCCCTACCCTATCGTCCCCGGCTTGTTGCCGAGCATCGCCCGCAGGTTGGCGATGCGGGCCTTGGCGTCTTCCTTGCTCACCGGCTCCTGGGATTTTTTATCGGCGCGGCGGATGCCCTCCATGCCCATCTCGTCGATGAAGCGCGACGGGTCGCAGGTGCGCACCTCGCGGCCGGCCTTGCGGCGCTCGCAGTAGCTGATGGTAAGGCTGCGCTGGGCGCGGGTGATGCCCACGTACATCAGGCGGCGCTCCTCCTCGATCTTGTCCTCGTCGATGGAACTCTGGTGGGGCAGCAGGCCCTCCTCGACCCCCACCAGAAAGACGTGCTTGAACTCCAGGCCCTTGGAGGCGTGCAGGGTGGCGAGCTGGACCTGGTCGAGCTCGGCGTCGTCCTTGTCGAGCATGGTGATCAGGCTGATGGTCTGGATCATGTCGGAGAGCGTCTTGCCGTCCTCCTCGCCCTTGCGGCCGAGCCAGCCGGTGAAGTCACCCACGTTGGCCCACTTGGTCTCGGCCTCGCGGGGCTCGCAGCTCTCGTACAGCCAGGCCTCGTAGTTGATCGCCTTGAGCAGGTCGTTGATCACCTGGCCGGCGGGCTCCCGCGGGGCGCGGTGGGCGATGCGGTTCATGAAGTGGCAGAACTCGCGCAGGGACTCGAGCTGCCGCGCGCCCACGTGCTCGGTGACGCCCTCCTCGAAGACCGCGGTGAACAGGCTGATGTGGCGCTGGGCCGCGTAGTGGCCGAGGGACTCGATGGTGGCGGCGCCGATGCCGCGGCGGGGCACGGTGATGGCGCGGATGAAGGCCAGATCATCGTCCTCGTTGGCGATCAGGCGCAGGTAGGAGCACAGGTCCTTGATCTCGGCGTTCTCGAAGAAGCTGCGCCCGCCGGAGATCGCGTAGGGGATCTTGTGGTTGCGCAGCTGCTGCTCGAACAGCCGCGCCTGGTGGTTGCCCCGGTAGAGGATCGCGTAGTCCTTGAAGTGGGTGCGGTGCTCGAACTTGTGGGCCGACAGCTTCATCACCACCGACTCGGCCTCGTGCTCGGGGGTCTGGCAGGCCACCACCGTGACCGGCTCGCCGGCGCCGTGCTCGGACCACAGCTTCTTCTCGAAGAGCTTCTCGTTGTTGGCGATCACCGTGTTGGCGGCGTTGAGGATGCGCGTGGTGGAGCGGTAGTTCTGCTCCAGCTTGATGACCCGCAGGTTGGGGAAGTCGACGGGCAGCTGGCGCAGGTTCTCGATGTCGGCGCCGCGCCAGGCGTAGATGGCCTGGTCGTCGTCGCCCACCGCGGTGAAGGCGGCGCGCACCCCGGCGAGCAGCTTGAGCAGGCGGTACTGGGCGCGGTTGGTGTCCTGGTATTCGTCCACCAAGAGGTAGCGCAGCTTGTTCTGCCAGCGCTCGCGCACCTCGGGGTGCTCGTCGAAAAGCTTCACCGGCAGGCGGATCAGGTCGTCGAAGTCGACGCCCTGGTAGGCCCGCAGGGTCTTGTCGTAGTCGCGGTAGAGCAGCGCGGCGGCCGAGGAGATCTCGTCGTTGGCCCGGTGGGCGGCCTCCTCGGGCTCGATGAGGGCGTTCTTCCAGCTGGAGATCTGCCACTGCAGCGCCTTGGCGCGGTTCTTGTCGGTGTTGCCGGTGAGCTCGGCGATGATCTGCGTGGTGTCGCTGGCGTCGAGGATAGAGAACTGCGGCTTGAGGCCGAGCAGCTTGGCCTCCTGGCGCACGATGCGCACGCCCATCGCGTGGAAGGTGCACACCGTCAGCCCGTTGGCACCACGGCCCCCCATCAGCTTGGTGATGCGCTCGAGCATCTCCTTGGCGGCCTTGTTGGTGAAGGTGATCGCCGCGATGTTGTGGGGGCTCATCCCGCACTCGGTGATCAGGTAGGCGATCTTCTGGGTGATCACCCGGGTCTTGCCCGAGCCGGCCCCGGCCAGCACCAGGCAGGGGCCGTCCAGGTAGTGGATGGCTTCGCGTTGGGGGGCGTTGAGGAGCAGCGACATGGCGGGGACTTCGGGTGGAGCGGGCCGCCGAGTCTACTCCAAGCCGCCCGCCGCTTCGACCCGCCTCAGCCCAGGTGGTGGTGCTGGCGGGCGTGGAACTCGTCGAGGGCGACGAACTTGAGCCGCGCCTCGGTGACCTTGACGGTCTCGGGGCTGACCGGGTTGCGCCGGGTGAACACCTCGACGTCGACGGTGACGCAGGTGTGGCCCACCGAGACGATGCCCGCGTAGAAGCTGACGATGTCGCCCACCGCGATGGGCTGCTTGAAATCGAAGGAATCCACCGACACGGTGGCCACCCGCGACTTGGCGTGGCGCATCGCCGGGATCGCCCCGGCGACGTCGACCATCGACATGATCCAGCCGCCGAACACGTCGCCCGACGGGTTGAGGGCCGGCGGCATCGGCATCACCTGCAGCACGATGTCCTTGTCGGTGGGCAGCGCGCAGGCGGGCGCCTCGGCGGCCGGCGCCTCGGCGGGGATCAGGCGCTTGGTGCCGGCCTCGTCCACCGCCACGTAGGTGAGGCGCGCCTCGGTGACCTTGACCACCTCCGGCTCGTTGGGGTTGCGCTCGGCGAAGACCTCCACGTCCACCGTGATCGAGCTCCGGCCCACCGAGACCACCTCGGCGTGGAAGCTGACGATGTCGCCCACCCCGACCGGGTGCTTGAAGACGAAGGAATTCACCGCCACCGTCACCACCCGGGAGCCGGCCCGGCGGATCGCCGGCAGCGCGCCGGCCACGTCGACCATCGCCATGATCCAGCCGCCGAACACATCGCCGGACGGGTTGAGGTCGGCCGGCATCGGCATCACGCGCAGGGCAAGGGGCTTGCTCGTCAGGGCGTCGCTGGAAGGATGGTGGGCAGAGGGCATGGCTGGCTCCTGTTGAAGAGGACATCAAGGATACCCAGCCTGGCCCGGCAGGCAATGGGGGGAGCTACCTATGCCTAGGCGACCCGGTTGCGGCCCTCGGCCTTGGCCCGGTAGAGGGCGTCGTCGGCCACCCGGAGCAGGGCCGCGATGTCGTCGCCGTCCTCGGGGAAGGCCGACACCCCCAGGCTGACCGTCACCCGCGGCTCGTCGGGCAGGGCCATCACCGCGCGGCGGACCTTGTCGGCCACCTGCAGCAGCTGGGCCCGGTTGGAGTTGGGCGAGATGATGACGAACTCCTCGCCGCCCCAGCGGCACACCAGGTCGGAGCGGCGGATGCTGACCTGGGCCTGCTCGGCCACCTGCTTGAGGACGGCGTCGCCGACCAGGTGGCCGAAGTCGTCGTTGACGCGCTTGAAGTGATCCACGTCGAAGAAGCACACCCCCAGCGGCAGCCCCAGGCGACGGCACAGCTCGAGCTCGGCCTCGAGGAAGCGCTCGCCCTGGCGCCGGTTGGGCAGGCCGGTGAGGGCGTCGCTGGAGGCGAGGCGCTCGAGGCGGAGCTGGAGCTCCTTGCGCTCGGTGATGTCCTGCAGCATGCCGACCGCGCGGGTCGGCGCGCCCCGGCCATCGCGCTCGCAGACCCGGCCGCGGTCGTGCACCCACAGGTAGCGGCCGTTGCGGTTGCGAAGGCGGTACTCCGCCTCGTAGCGCCCGCGCTTGCCGTCCAGGTGCTCCTGCAGGATGCCCATCACCCGGTCGCGGTCGTCGGGGTGGAGCGCGTCGCTCCAGGTGGCCAGCACCCCGGCCATCTCGTCGGGGCTGTAGCCGAGCATGCGCTTCATCTGGGGGCTGAAGAACAGCTGGCCGGTGGCGATCTCCCAGTCCCACAGGCCGTCGGCGGCCTCGTTGAGGGCGAACCACAGCTGGCTCTCGCGGCTCTGCATGTCCTTCTCGAGGGCCAGCCGCCGCCGCACGTCGCGGGCCACCGACAGGAAATACTCGCGCCCGCCGAGGCTGAAATGGGTGGTGTTCACCTCCACGTGGATCTCGTGCCCATCGGCGTGGCGGTGGCGGCCGACGAAGGTGAAGCACGGCTGGGCGCGGATCACCCCGGCGATCTCCGACCACTGGGGCATGCCCGTGACATCCATCTGCAGGCTGAGCACGCTATGGTCGAGCACGTCCTCGCGGCTGAGGCCCAGCATCGCCCAGGCGGCCCGGTTGCCCCACACGATGGCGGAGGTGGCGGGGTCGATGAGATAGACCGCGTCGGCCATGTGGTCGAACAGGGCGGCGGCTTCGGGCAGGGCGCTGCGGTGCGTCACGAATCGTGTACGGTCGCTTGGAAAGCCCAAATGGTATACCGACTTGGCCGTCCCGGCGCCCCCCGTGCACGCCCCGGCGCGGCCGCCATGATGTAAGCTGCGGCCATCATGTCCGTGTTCACTTCCGTCACCGAATCCGATCTCGCCGCCTGGCTGCGCAACTACGCCATCGGGCGGCTCGAACTGCTGCAGGGCATCTCCGCCGGCGTGCAGAACAGCAACTTCTTCGTCACCACCAGCCTGGGCCGCTACGTGCTCACGCTGTTCGAGACGATGCCCCGCGCCGAGCTGCCCTTCTACCTGCACCTGATGGCCCACCTGGCGCGCCACGGCCTGCCGGTGCCGGCCCCCATCGCCAACCGCGACAACGAATACCTGGGCACCCTGTCGGGCAAGCCGGCCACCCTGGTGTCGCGGCTCGCCGGCCGCTCCGAGATGGCGCCGGGCGTCGGCCACTGCGCGCGCATCGGCGCGATGATGGCCGGCCTGCACCTGGCCGGGATGTCCTTCGGGCGGCGCCAGGCCAACCCCCGCGGCGCCGAGTGGCGCAGCGAATGCGCGGCCCGGGTGCGCAGCCACCTGCCGGCCGACCAGCAGGCCGAGCTCGACGCCGAGCTGGCCTACCAGGCCGGCTTCGACCTCAAGGCCCTGCCCCAGGGGGTCATCCACGCCGACATGTTCCGCGACAACGTGCTGTGGGACGGCGACTTCATCGGCGGCGTCATCGACTTCTACTTCGCCGGCCACGACGCGCTGCTGTTCGACGTGGCGGTCACCGTCAACGACTGGTGCGCCAGCGCCGACGGCGGGCTCGAGCCGGCCCGCAGCGCCGCCCTGCTCGCCGCCTACGCCGAGACCCGCCCGTTCACCGACACCGAGCGGGCCGCCTGGCCGGCCATGCTGCGCGCCGCGGCGCTGCGTTTCTGGCTGTCGCGCCTCGAAGACTTCCACCGGCCGCGGGCCGGCGAGCTGGTGCTGGTCAAGGACCCGGACGAATACCGGCGCATCCTGCGCCACCGGGCCCAGGCCACGAACCTGCCGGCCCTGCCCGCCTGACGCCGCGCGGTTTGAACTTCCGGCACGATTTGGGCTAGCATTCTGCCGCAGCGCAACATCCTGATTTTCCGTTCACTTTCCCGCCATGACCGAACCGGCCTCCCCGGCAGCCCACCCCTACCAAGACGCACGCCACCCGCGGCCCCGCCACGTGTCCCCGGCCGCCAGCCTGACCTGGCTGAAGAGCGGGTGGGCGTCCTTCACCCGCAACCCGGGGGTGTGGATGGCGATCAGCCTGGTGTTCTTCGTGATCCTCGTCGCGCTGCTGGCGATCCCGGTGCTCGGCATGGTCGTCGCGATCATCGGCTTCCCCGTCCTCGCCGCCGGCATGGTGCAGGGCTGCGCGGCCCAGGCGCGGGGCGAGCCGCTCAAGGTGGACCACCTCTTCGCCGGACTGCGCGTGCACGCCGCCCACCTCGCCCTGGTCGGCTGCTTCTACCTGCTCGGCACGGTGGTCGCCGGGGTGCTGCCGGCGCTGCTGGGCGGCCTGCTGCTCACCGGGCTGTTCTACACCAAGCTGCACAGCCTCAGCTGGCTCGCCGTGGTGCTCGGCAGCGCAGCCTTCGCCACCGGGATCATCATCACGATCATGACCATCATGATCACCGCCCTGTGGTTCGCCACCCCGCTGGTGGCCCTCAAGGACACCCCGCCCCTTGACGCCATGAAGATGTCGCTGGCCGCCTGCTTCAACAACCTCGGCGCCTTCGTGGTGCTGGGGGTGCTGATCTACGTGCTGATCTGGGTCGCGCTGCTGCCCCTGGGGCTCGGCATGCTGGTGCTGGTCCCGGTGCTGGCTGGCACCCTGCATGCCTCCTTCCTGGACGTCTTCGGCGCCCCGCCGGCCCTGGCGCCCGCCGGCGGCACGGAGACCTGAACCGATGCAGGCCCACACCCTACCGGCCCAGCGCGGCTGGGCATGGATCATCGAGGGTTTCCGGCTGTGGAAGCGCAACCCGGCGCTGCTCACCTTCCTCGTCTTCGGCTACTGGCTGTGCCTGCTGGTGGTGGCCGCCATCCCCTTCGTGGGCCAGGTGCTGATGTCGCTGATCATGCCGGCCCTCGCGCTGGGCATCTACAACGGCTGCAAGGCGGTGGCCGACGGGCGCAAGGCCGGGCCGGACATCCTGCTGTCGGGCTTCCGCCAGAACTTTCCCGAGCTGGTCAAGATCGGCGGCATCTACCTGATCGGCACCTTCGCGGTGCTCGGCCTCACCGCCCTCGCCGACGACGGCATCCTCGCCGAGCTGATGCTCGGCCGGCGCAAGCTCGACGAGGCCACCGCCGACGACCCGCGGCTCACCGTGTCGCTGCTGATCGGCGTGCTCGGCTCGACGCCGCTGATGATGGCCTACTGGTTCGCCCCCCTGCTCGCCGGCTGGGGCCGCATCTCGGCGCCGAAGGCGATGTTCTTCAGCTTCGTGGCCTGCTGGCGCAACTGGCGGGCCTTCCTGGCCTACAGCTTCGGCCTGCTCACGGTGGTGATGCTGCCCAGCATGCTGATCGGCATTCTCAACCTCGTCTCCCCCGTCCTCGGCCTGCTGCCCAGCATCGCGCTGCCGGCGATCTTCATCCCGGTGGTGTTCGCCAGCTTCTACGCCAACGCCGTCGACGTGTTCGGCAAGATCACCCCCGATGACGCGGCCTGAGGCCGGGCCGCTGGGGATTTTCGGCGGCACCTTCGACCCCATCCATTACGGCCACCTGCGCCTCGCCGAGACCGCCCGCGAGGCCCTCGGCCTCGGCCGGGTGCGCCTGATCCCCGCCGGCCAGCCGCCCCACCGGGCCACCCCCGGGGCCGCCGGCGCGCACCGCCTGGAAATGGCCCGCCTGGCCGCCGCCGACAACCCGGCCTTCGAGGTCGACCCGGCCGAGGTCGAGGCCGCGCAGGCCAGCTACACCATCCTCACCCTCGAGCGCCTGCGCGCCGAGCTCGGCCCGCGCCGGCCGCTGGTGCTGCTGCTGGGCGTGGACGCCTTCCTCGGCCTGCCCACCTGGCGGCGCTGGACCGAGCTCTTCGACTTCGCCCACCTGGCCGTCGCCAACCGGCCGGGCTATGCGCTCGACGGCGCCGCGCTGCCGCCGGCCCTGGCCGACCAGGCGCGCCGCCGCCAGGCCGCCCCGGCCAGCCTGGGCGAAGCGCCCGCCGGCCGCCTGGTGCAGTTCAACATGACGCCGCTGGCCATCTCCGCCACCGACATCCGCGCCCGCTGCGCCGCCGGGCAGAGCCTGCGCTATTTGCTCCCGCCCGCCGTTCTTGACTATATTTCCCGGCATCAACTCTATCTCTGATTCAATGGACATCCAGCACCTCGAAACCCTCGTCGTTTCCGCCCTCGAAGACATCAAGGGCAAGGACATCCGCGTCATCGACACCACCCGCCTCACGTCGCTGTTCGACCGGGTGGTCATCGCCACCGCCGACTCCAACCGCCAGACCCGCGCGCTGGCCCGCCACGTGGCCGACAAGGCCCGCGAGGCCGGCATCGAGGTAATCGGCGTCGAAGGCGAAGACGGCGGCGAGTGGGTGCTGGTGGACCTCGGCGGCATCGTCGTGCATGTGATGCAGGGCGCCGTGCGCAGCTACTACAACCTCGAGGAGCTGTGGGGCGCCGCCCCGGCCCGCGCCCATCGCCCCGGCGGCTTCGCCGCCCACGCCGCCTGACCCGGGCCGCCCCGGCGGCCGCCGCACCATGAAACTCATCCTCGTCGCCGTCGGCACCCGCATGCCCGGCTGGGTCGACACCGCCTTCGACGACTTCGCCAAGCGCATGCCGCGGGAGCTGCCGCTGCAGCTCGTCGAGGTCAAGGCCGAGCCGCGCACCACCGGCAAGACCGCCGCCGCGATGATGGCCGCCGAGGCGGCGCGGATCGAAGCCGTGCTGCCGCCGCGCTGCCGCCGCCTGATCCTCGACGAACGCGGCGAAGACCTCACCAGCAAGGCCCTGGCCCGGCGCCTGGAGCGCTGGCAGGAGGGCGGTGACGACGTGGCCATCATCGTCGGCGGCCCCGACGGCCTCGACCCGGCCCTCAAGGCCACCGCCCACGAAACCCTGCGCCTCTCCAGCCTGACCCTGCCCCACGCGCTGGTCCGCGTGATGCTGGCCGAGGCGGTCTATCGCGCCTGGAGCGTGCTCAAGAACCACCCCTACCACCGGGAGTAAGCCCCCGCCCCCGCACCATGTCCATCTACCTCGCCTCCAACAGCCCGCGCCGGCGCGAGCTGCTGCACCAGATCCACGTCCGCCACGAAGTCCTGCTCTTCCGCGGCCCCGGGCGGGAAGACCACGACATCAACGAGGACGCCCTCCCCGGCGAGGACGCCTTCACCTACGTCCAGCGGGTCGCCCGCGCCAAGGCCGAGGGCGGCATCCAGCGCATGCACTGGCGCGGCCTGCCGCAGCAGCTGCTGCTGGCCGCCGACACCACCCTCGAACTCGACGGCGAGATCATCGGCAAGCCGGCCACGCCCTCCCACGCGATGGAGATCCTGCGCCGCCTGTCCGGCCGCAGCCACCAGGTGCTCACCGCCGTGGTGCTCACCGACGGCACCCGCTTTGCCCAGCGCCTGTCGGTGAGCCAGGTGCTCTTCCGCACCCTCGACGACGACGAGATCCACCACTACGTTTCCAGCGGCGAAGCCGCCGACAAGGCCGGCGCCTACGGCATCCAGGGGCGCGCGGCGATGTTCGTCGAGGAGATCCGCGGCAGCTACAGCGGCATCATGGGCCTGCCCCTGTTCGAGACCGCGGCCCTGCTGCGGGAATTCGGCTATTCTCTCTGACTGAGCGCCGGAAACCTCCGGCCCCCACCACAGGAAGATCCAGCCACCGGCCGCCCGAGCGGCCGGGTTTCTGCACGAGTGGCGATCGGTGAAGGCCCGGCCGTGGCCCGCCCTCACCCATCACCATTTGCCCTTGCCACCATGTCCGACGAATACCTGATCAACTTCACCCCCCAGGAGACCCGGGTCGCCCTCATGCAGCAGGGGGTCGTCCAGGAAGTGCATGTCGAGCGCAGCGCCAGCCGCGGCATCGTCGGCAACATCTACCTCGGCCGCGTGGTGCGCGTGCTGCCGGGCATGCAGTCCGCGTTCATGGACGTGGGCCTGGAGCGCACCGCCTTCCTGCACGTGGCCGACATCTGGTGCGACCGCCACGCCGGCGAGGGCCCGCGCCCGATCGAGCGCATCCTCGCCGAAGGCCAGAACCTGATGGTGCAGGTCCTCAAGGACCCGCTGGGCACCAAGGGCGCGCGGCTGTCCACCCAGATCTCCATCGCCGGCCGCATGCTGGTCTTCCTGCCCCAGGACAAGCACATCGGGATCTCCCAGCGCATCGGCGACGAGGCCGAGCGCGAGGCCCTGCGCGAACGGGTGCACCGCCTGCTGCCCGCCGACGAGAGCGGCGGCTACATCGTGCGCACGATGGCCGAGAACGCCACCGACGAGGAGCTCGCCGCCGACATCGCCTACCTCAAGAAGCTGTGGGCCGAAATCAAGAACCGCGCCATCGGCGCCCGGCCGCCCACGGTGCTGTACCAGGACCTCAACCTCGCCCAGCGGGTGCTGCGCGACCTGGTCACCGAAGACACCACCCGCATCGTCGCCGACTCCCGGGAGAACTTCCAGAAGCTCAGCGCCTTCGCCCGCGAGTACATGCCCCAGGTGGCGCCGCTCCTCGAGCACTACACCGGCGAGCGCCCGCTGTTCGACCTGCACGGTGTCGAAGCCGAGATCGAGAAGGCGCTGGCCCGGCGGGTGGACCTCAAATCCGGCGGCTACCTGATCATCGACCAGACCGAGGCGATGACCACCATCGACGTGAACACCGGCGGCTTCGTCGGCGCACGCAACTTCGACGACACCATCTTCAAGACCAACCTCGAGGCGGCCCAGGCCATCGCCCGCCAGCTGCGGGTGCGCAACCTGGGTGGCATCATCATCGTCGACTTCATCGACATGGAGAACGTCGAGCACCGCAGCGCCGTGCTCGACGAGTTCCGCAAGGCCCTTGCCCGCGACCACACCAAGATGACGGTGAATGGCTTCACCTCGCTGGGGCTGGTCGAGATGACCCGCAAGCGCACCCGCGAATCCCTCGCCCACCTGCTGTGCGAGCCCTGCCCCACCTGCAACGGCCGCGGCGAGGTGAAGACCGCCCGCACCGTGGCCTACGAGATCCTCCGCGAACTCCTGCGCGAAGCCCGCCAGTTCAACGCCCGGGAGTTCCGCGTGCTGGCGGCCCCCAACGTGATCGACCTGTTCCTTGAGGAGGAATCGCAGTCGCTGGCGATGCTCTCCGACTTCATCGACCGCACCGTCTCACTGCACCCCGAGGCCAGCTACGGGCAGGAGCAGTTCGACATCGTGCTGTTGTAGCCGGCAGGGCGTTGCTCCGCGCCCACCGGTTTTACGGACGCTCGACGCTCCGGAACTCCCTTCAGGCCTGCTCCGTCGGGGCAGGTGCCGACGCTGCGCTCCCCCACAGCGCCGCCCCGCCCGCCTCGACCCAGCACAGCCAGGCCCGCACGTCGAACTCCAGCTGGTGGTAGGCGGGCTCGATGCGGCAGCACAGCTGGTAGAAGGCCTTGTCGTGGTCGGGCTCCTTCAGGTGGGCCAGCTCGTGGGCGACGATCATCTGCAGGAACTCCTGCGGCGCCGCGCGGAACAGGTTGGCGATGCGGATCTCCCGCTTGGTCTTGAGCCTGCCGCCCTGCACCCGCGCCACCCGGGTGTGGGTGCCCAGCGCGTTGTGGATGCTGGCGAGCTTGCCGTCCCAGATCACCTTGTTGAGCGGCGCGGCGTTCTTGAGGTGACGCGCCTTGAGCCCGCCCACGTAGTCGTACAGGGCCCCGTCGTTGCGCACCGCGTGGGGCGCCGGGTAGCGACGGCGCAGGCGCTCGCCCAGGCTGCCGTCGTCAAGACAGGCACGCACCTGGTCGACGAGATGCTCGGGATAGCCGGCGAGGTATCTGAGGTGGGCTGGGGTCATCGCGGGAGCCGGACGGGGACGGGGCGGGGGCGGGATTCTACCCCGCCGCCGTACCCGCGCGGCAGGGCCCGCTCAGGTGCAGTCGCAGTTGGCGGTGAGCCGGCTCAGCACCGGGATGATCTCGTCGCCGATCGGCTCGAAGCCCTTGAACTTCAGGTCGTCGAGGACCTTCTGGCCCGACGGGTCGAGGTGCATGCCGCACAGGATCTGCTGGATCGCCTCCCGCTTGTCGGCCCACTCGGGCGCCACCATGAAGCAGTGGAAGGCGTGGCCGTCGTGGCTCTCGCCGATCACCTGCAGCTCGGAGCGGGTGGTGGCGTTCATGCCGGCCCAGGTCTCGTTGAAGACGAAGCCCAGGTCGGCCTCGCCCTGCAGCACCGCCTTGGCGGCGTTGAGGTGGTTGCCGACATACTTGAACTCGGCCGCCGCGGCGTCGATGCCCAGCCGCTCCAGCACCTGCAGGCCGAGGTTGTGGATGATCAGCTTGTCGGTGGCGCTGGCGATGCGCGGCGCGGCCGGCACCTCGGCGCCAGCGCGGGCCACCACGATGGTCTCGTCGACCACATTGACGGGGCGGGCCACCGGCACGAAGCCCTTGTCGCGGGAGAAGCACAGGGCGCTGTACGGGTTGGCATACACCACCACGTGGTGAGGCTGCTCGAGCACCGTCCTGCGTTCGACCAGGAAGTTGTCCTGGGGGTCGAAGTGGATGCCCGTACCGAGCTTGCGCTGCAGGTAGGTGTTGAGGGTGAACCAGCCAAGCAGGTTCTTGGCGGTGTCGTGGGGGCAGACGCTGAGCTTGTATTGGCTGACCATGCGCTCAGGCTCCTGACCGGTGGGAAAGGGAGGGAGACGGCGGAGATGCCGGATTGTCGTGATGGGACATGGGGTTTCACCTCTGACGGGTTGAATTGTTGTTTGTCACCCTCGACCAGAAGTGGCCGGGTGTGGTCGGCCATGATACCTGCAACAATTTTCACACAAAATTGCATTTTCACGCCCTGCAGCAAAATGCGTCACACCCCGATGTCGTTTGCGTGCCCCCTTGTCCTGAACCCAGCGCTAGAGCCAGTCCACCAGTGAGACGCCGAGCCCAAAGATGCTCTGGCGATGGTTGTAATCGATCAGTGTCTCGCCATAACCGGTGAAGAACTGCAGGTAGCCCTTCAGGTTGCGGTGGATGGGGAAAGTCCAGTCGAGCTGGGCCGAGCCCCGGCTGTAAAAACCCGGCCGCAGGTTGAGGGACAGCTCGTGAGCATCGAGGCGCCAGGTGGCCTGCAGGTCGCCGTAGCCGAGGTAGCGGCTGATGTCCGGGTTGTCGTCCTTACTGGCCGTCTCCTCGAAGCGCTTCCAGCTGCGCAGCATCAGCGCGAAATCGCCCCTCTCGATGCCGCCCTGCAGCATCAGCCGATTCCAGCTGCGCGACAGGGGCTGGCCACGGCCGTTGGACTGGTGGTTGAGGCCGACGGAGAGCATCTTCACCTTGAAGCCCAGGCCGGCATCCAGGTTGGTGCGGAACACCGCCATCAGCTCGGGCTCGTAGCCGGTCTCGCGGAAGGGCGACGAGAAGCTCTTGTTGTACACCTGCCAGTTGGACTGCTGGGTGTAGCCCAGCCACAGATCGCCGTGATGCCCGACGAGGCCCTCCCACAGCTTGGTCTTGAAGCTGATCTGGTATTTGGCCTCGGCGGCGTTGACGTCGAGCTTGTCGTCGACCTGGTTGGCCGGGTTGGGCGACGCCGGCTGCCGGTTGGGCGAGTTGCTCCAGCGCCCGACCAGCATGTAGGTGGGCTTGTAGGGGGTGATCAGGAAGGTGCCGCGCTTGTCGCCGGCGTCGAGCTCCCAGCGCCGGGAGAGGGCCGAGGCCTCCGCCGGCACCGGCGCCGCGGCGACCGGCAGCGGGGCCTCCTGGTGCGGGCGGCCGACGGCGCCGTCGTAGCAGGCGAGGCGCTCGGTGTTGTCGGCGATCGCGGCACAGGCCGCCGGGTCGCCGGCGAGGGCCGGGCCCGCGGCCAGCAGGCCGAGGGCGAACGGCAGCAGCGTGGCCGGGCGCGCCCGGCCCGCCGGGGCGGTGTTGCTGAATGGCATGTTCATGACCTCGTAATCACGTCGCGGCGGATTATCGGCGACCCGCCCACGCCTTGTCGAGCCGGGCCGCCGTTCAGCCCGCGGGCGGGCGCCGGGCGGCCAGGAACTCGCCGAGGATGCGCCCGGTGTGGGAGCGAACCTGCTGCACCACCGCCTCCGGCGGCCCCTCCGCGACGATCTCGCCGCCGCCGTCGCCCCCTTCCGGGCCGAGGTCGATGATCCAGTCGGCCTCGGCCATCAGGTCGAGGTCGTGCTCGATGACCAGCACCGTGTGGCCGGCCGCGGCAAGGCGGTGCAGCACGTGGATCAGCTTCTCCACGTCGGCCATGTGGAGGCCGACGGTGGGCTCGTCGAGCACGTAGAGGGTGTGCTTCTCGGGGGGCAGCGGGCGGCCCGGGCCGCTGGGCGATTCGCCGGCCCGGCCGCGCACCTTGGCCAGCTCGGAGACCAGCTTGATGCGCTGGGCTTCGCCGCCCGACAGCGTCGGGCTGGGCTGGCCAAGGGTGAGGTAGCCGAGGCCCACGTCCTGCAGCAGCTTGAGCGGATGGGCGATGGACGGGTGGGCAGAGAAGAAATCCACCGCGTCCTCGACGGCCATGTTCAGCACCTCGGCGACGCTCTTGCCCTTCCAGCGCACGGCCAGGGTCTCGGGGTTGAAGCGGGCGCCGCCGCAGGCCTCGCAGGGCAGCTTCACGTCGGGCAGGAAGTTCATCTCGACGGTGATCTGGCCCTGGCCCTCGCACACCGGGCAGCGCCCGGCGCCGGTGTTGAAGGAGAAGCGTGAGGCCGTCCAGCCGCGGATCTTCGCCTCGTTGGTGTCGGCGAACAGCTTGCGGATGGCGTCCCAGAAGCCGATGTAGGTGGCCGGGCAGGAGCGCGGGGTCTTGCCGATGGGGGTCTGGTCCACCTCCAGCAGGCGGCCGATCAGCTCGCGCCCGGCGAGGCGGGTACAGCCCACCGGCGCTTCCGCGGCCAGGCTGGCGTGCAGCACGTCGCGGGCGAAGGTGGACTTGCCCGAGCCGGAGACGCCGGTGACCACCGTCAGGCGGCCCAGCGGCACGCGGGCGCTGACGTTCTTCAGGTTGTGCAGCGTGGCGCCCTCGACCACCAGGGCCGGATGGTCTTCGGCCACCGGCCGGCGCGGGGCCAGCGGGTGCTGCAGCGGCGCCAGCAGGCAGCGCCCGGTGGCCGACTCGGGGGCCGCCATCAGGTCGGCCAGACGTCCCTCGGCCACCACCCGGCCGCCGCGCACCCCGGCGCCGGGGCCGAGGTCGATGACGTGGTCGGCGCGGCGGATGGTGTCCTCGTCGTGCTCCACCACCAGCAGGGTGTTGCCGCGGCCGCGCAGGGCCTCGAGGGTGTCGAGCAGCAGCTGGTTGTCCCGCGGGTGTAGGCCGATGGTGGGCTCGTCGAGGATGTAGCACACCCCGGTGAGGTTGGAGCCCAGCTGGGCCGCCAGCCGGATGCGCTGGGCCTCGCCGCCGGACAGGGTGGGCGCGGCGCGGTCGAGGGCCAGGTAGCCGAGGCCGACCTGCTGCAGAAAGTCGAGCCGGCCGCGGATCTCGGCGACCAGGTCGCGGCCGATCTCGGCCTCGCGGCGGGCCAGTTGCAGGCCCGCGAAGAAGCCGGACACCTTGCCCACCGCCAGCGACGCCAGCTCATGCAGGCCGAGGTCGCGGAAGCGCACCGCGCGGGCCACCGGGTTGAGGCGGGCGCCGTGGCAACTGGGGCAGGCCTCGTCGGTCTCGGTGTCGAGTTCGCCGAGGTCGAGGTCGTCGGGGTTGTCGACGCGGCCGGCGATCTTGAGGCCGGTGCCGTAGCAGTCCGGACACCAGCCGTGCTTGGCGTTGTAGGAGAACAGCCGCGGGTCGGGCTCGGGGAAGCTGGTGCCGCAGTCGGGGCAGGCCCGCAGGGTGGACAGGGTGAGCAGCGGCGTGCCGGGCGCGTCGAGGCGATTCACCTTGAGCACGCCCTTGCCGTGCTCCAGCGCGGCCTGCACCTGCTCGCGCAGGGCGGCCTCCGTGGCGGGGCCGACCTGCACCTGGCCCACCGGCAGCTCGATGTTGTGCTCCTTGTAGCGGTCGAGGCGCGGCCATTTTTTGGTGGGCAGGTAGTCGCCATCCACCCGCAACTGCTCGAAGCCCTTGCCGCGGGCCCACTTGGCGAGGTCGGTGTACAGGCCCTTGCGGTTCACCACCAGCGGTGCCAGCAGCTCCACTGACTGGCCGGCCGCTTCGCGCATGATCTGGGCGACGATGGCCTCGAAGCTCTGGGGCGTGACGGGCACGTCGCAGTCGGGGCAGTACTGGGTGCCGAGCTTCACGTAGAGCAGGCGCAGGAAGGGCTGGATCTCGGTGAGGGTGCCCACCGTGCTCTTGCGCCCGCCGCGGCTGACCCGCTGCTCGATGGCGACGGTGGGCGGGATGCCGAAGATGGCGTCCACGTCCGGCCGCGCCGAGGGCTGGGCGAACTGGCGGGCGTAGGCGTTGAGGGACTCCAGGTAGCGGCGCTGGCCCTCGCCGAACACGATGTCGAAGGCCAGCGTGGATTTGCCCGAGCCGGACAGGCCGGTGATCACCGTGAACCGGTCGCGGGGGATGCTGAGGCTGACGTTCTGCAGGTTGTGGTGGCGGGCGTGGCGGATGGTGATCGCCGGGTCGGGCACGGCGCGGTAGCGCACCGGCGGCTCGGCCACCACCGGCGCCGCCTGCAGCGCGGCGAGCTGGGCGGCGTAGTCGGCCAGGGCCCGCCCGGTGTGGGAGGCCGGGGTGGCGACGAGCTGGGCCGGCGTGCCTTCGGCGACGATCATCCCGCCGCCGCTGCCGCCCTCGGGGCCCAGGTCCACCAGCCAGTCGGCGGCGGCGATCACGTCGAGGTTGTGCTCGATGACGACCAGCGAGTGGCCGGCATCCAGCAGCTTCTCGAAGGCCGACAGCAGCGTGGCGACGTCCTCGAAGTGCAGGCCGGTAGTGGGCTCGTCGAACAGGAAAAGCAGGCCGGGCTCATCACCGGTGGCGCCCTTCTTCGCCTTCTTGCCGGCCAGCTGGGCGGCCTCGGCGAGGTAGCCGGCGAGCTTGAGGCGCTGGGCCTCGCCGCCCGACAGGGTGGGCACCGGCTGGCCGAGGCGCAGGTATTCGAGGCCGACGTCGGCCAGCGGTGCCAGCGCGGCGAGCACGGCCTTTTGATCGGCAAAGAAGGCGATGGCTTCGGAGACGGTCATCTCGAGCACGTCGGCCACGCTCCTGCCGCGCCATTGAAGGGCCAGGATATCCGGCCGGTAGCGCTTGCCGTCGCAGTCCGGGCAGCGCAGATACACATCCGACAAAAACTGCATCTCGACGTGCTCGAAGCCCGAGCCGGTGCAGGTGGGGCAGCGCCCGGTGCCGGAGTTGAAGCTGAAGGTGCCCGGCGTGTAGCCGCGCTCCTTGGCCTCGTCGAGGTTGGCGAAGAGCTTGCGGATGGCGTCCCAGGCGCCCACGTAGCTCACCGGGTTGGAGCGGGCGCTCTTGCCGATGGGCGACTGGTCCACCATCACCACGCCCTTGATGTGGTCCAGGCCGGCCAGCCCGTCGAAGGCGCCGGGCGGCTCGGCCGGCTGGCCGAAGTGCTTGGCCAGCGCCGGGAACAGCACATCCTGGATCAGCGTGGATTTGCCCGAGCCGGACACGCCGGTGATGCCCACCAGCCGCCGCAGCGGGATCGCCAGATCGACGCCCTGCAGGTTGTGCTGGCGGGCGCCGGTGAGGGTGAGGCGTGCGTCGCCCTCGGTCACCGGGCGCGGCTGGCGGCGGGTGTCGACGCGCTTGCGGCCGGCGAGGTAGGCGCCGGTGAGGGAGGCGGGGTCGTTGGCGATGGCGGTGGGCACGCCGTAGGCGACGATCTCGCCGCCGCGCTCGCCGGGGCCGGGGCCGATGTCGAGCAGGCGGTCGGCGGCGAGCATCAGCTGCGGGTCGTGCTCGACGACGACCAGCGAGTTGCCGGCGTCACGCAGGCGCTCCATCACCCCGAGGATGCGCCCGATGTCCCGCGGGTGCAGGCCGATGGACGGCTCGTCGAGCACGAACAGGGTGTTCACCAGCGAGGTCCCCAGCGCGGTGGTGAGGTTGATGCGCTGCACCTCGCCGCCCGACAGGGTGCGCGACTGACGATCCAGCGTGAGATAGCCGAGGCCCACGTCCTGCAGGTAGCGCAGGCGGCCGCGGATCTCGCCGAGCAGCAGCTCGGTGGCCTCGTCCAGCGGTGCGGGCAGCGCCAGCGCGGCGACGAAGGGCCCGACCTCGTCGATGGGCAGCGCGAGAAGCTGGTGGATCGCGAGGGATCCGGCGAGGAGGCCCGGCGCCGCAGCGGTACGCTGACGATCCGCCGCCCCCACGCCTTCCTCAGCCCGGCGCTGGAGACGCCACAGCAGCGCATCCGGCTTGAGGCGGGCGCCGTGGCAGGCCGGGCATTCGGTGTAGCTGCGGTAGCGCGACAGCAGCACCCGGATGTGCATCTTGTAGGCCTTGGTCTCCAGCCAGTCGAAGAAGTGGCGCACGCCGTACCAGTGGCGCGGCCAGCTGGAATCCCAGTTCTTCCACTTGTCGTCGCCTTCGAGCACCCAGCGGCGGTGCTCGGCGGGGAGGTCGCGGAAGGGGATGTCCATCGCCACGCCGTACTTTTTGGCCATCCGGGCGAGGTCGTCCTGGCACTCCTTGAAGCTGGGGCTCTGCCAGGGCTTCACCGCGCCTTCGGCGAGGGTCTTCGATTCGTCGGGAATGACCAGCCCGAAATCGACGCCGATCACCCGCCCGAAGCCGCGGCAGGTGTCGCAGGCGCCCACCGGCGAGTTGAAGGAGAACAGGCTGGGCGTCGGCTCGGCGTAGGCGATGTCGCAGTCGGCGCAGTGCAGGCCGGTGCTGAACTTCCAGCGGGTCTCGCCACCCTCGCCCAGCGCGTGCACGGTGAGGCGGCCGTGGCCGGCGGCGAAGGCGGTCTCGAGGGCCTCCATCACCCGGGCGTGCTCGGCGCCGGCGAGGCGGAAGCGGTCCTGCACCACGTGCAGCAGGCTGCCGTCGCGGGCGTGGATGCGGGTGTAGCCCTGGCGGGCCAGCAGCTCGGTGATCTCGTCCTCGCTGAAGCTGGCCGGCACCGTGACCGGGAAGCTGACCACCAGGCGCGGGTCGCCGGCCGCCGCGGCGCGGGCCGACAGGTCGGCGAACACCGTGGCCGGCGTGTCGCGCTGCACCGGCTGGCCGCAGCCGCGGCAGTGCAGGCGCGCGGCCCGGGCGTAGAGCAGCTTGAAGTGGTCGGCCAGCTCGGTCATCGTCCCCACCGTCGAGCGGGAGGTGCGCACCGGGTTGGTCTGGTCGATGGCGATCGCCGGCGGCACGCCCTCGATGCGATCCACCTGGGGCTTGTCCATGCGGTCGAGGAACTGCCGTGCGTAGGGCGAGAAGGTCTCGACGTAGCGGCGCTGGCCCTCGGCATAGAGGGTGTCGAACACCAGCGAGCTCTTGCCCGAGCCGGACACGCCGGTCACCACCACCAGCTCGTGGTGGGGGATGTCGAGGGACAGGTTCTTGAGGTTGTTCTGGCGGGCGCCGCGGATGCGGATGGCGGCAGCGTCGTCAGCGCCGGCGGCGTGGGGAGCGGGGCAGGCAGGGTCGGAGCACATGGCAGCAGGCGAAAAATGCGGGCGGACCGCATTGTAGAGCGCCCGCAGCCGGCTGGCTGCGCCCGCCGCAAAACCCGCTCAGGCGGGCCCGGGCTGGAGGAGCCGGTTGCTGGCCGCCTCGTCGACGAGGGAGGCCGCCCGGAACAGCTGCGACTCGGGCAGCTCGACCTGCTGGGACAGGGCCCGGGCGGTGATCGACAGCTGGAGGTTCTGGTCGCCGTCGGCGATCAGGATGGCCTGGCGCTGCGGCGCGAACAGGGCCACGAAGCCGCGCATCACGCTGTCGTCGGGCAGGGCCACCGAGACCGGGTCGCCGACCTCGAGGGCCGCCCAGGCCGGCGGCAGCGGGAGTTCGCCGGGGACATACTGCTTGTGCTTGAGCACCCGCAGGCCGTTCTTCTCGGCGCGGCGGCCCAGGGTCGGCCGGCAGGATGAGCGGCGCGGCACGAACTCGGGAGCCGGCTTGCCGGCGATGAGGTTGGCGTGCAAGGCCATGCAGGGCGCGAGGGCGTCCCAGATCCGGCTCTCGGTGAGGCCGACCCAGGCCAGGCCCTCCTTGAGCTCCTCGATCAGGTAGGGGATGTCGGCGATGCGCCGCTTCAGGCTGCGTGCGCCCTGGCTGTCGTCCACGGAAGCCAGCAGCCGGTTGGCGGTGTGCAGGCGGGTCGCCCACTCGACGCTGTCGGAGCCGTGGCGGTAGGCCACCTTGGCGATCACATGTACCCAGTAGTTCTCGAGGAAGTTGCGCACCGGGCTGGGCTTGGCGTGGCCGATCACCAGATAGAGGGCGCGGCAGGCGTGCTGCAGCGCCACGTCGCGGCGCTCCATGCGCTCGACCTCGTCCTTGAACGCCGCGGCGCGGGCCAGGGCGGTCCGCTGGCGGCTGGTGACCAGCTCTTCCACCGCCCCGAGGGCCGCCTCGAACTCCTTGTCGGAGATCCGCGGCGCGTGGACGAGGGTGTTGACGATGGCGAGCAGCCCCCGGCAGACGGGCAGCTCCGGCGAGCAGTCGGGCGCCAGGGTGCGCCCCAGGTTGGCGATCTGGTCCACCAGCCGCAGCGCCGCGTGGCGCTCCGGCGCGAGCAGGGTCTCGCTGCGCAGCGCCAGGCGCAGCAGCGGCACCCGCAGCCGGGCGATGAGGGAGCGGAATGCCGCCGGCAGCCGGGGCGCGTCCAGGGCGTAGTTGCAGATCGTCTCGATGACCTCGACGGCGGCCGCCTTGACCGGGCTGAGCAGCGCGCCCAGCTCGCTCGCCCCCAGCGCCACCGGAACACCGGCGCCGTATTGCTGGCGTTCCCCCAGCCAGGCCTCGATGCGCTCGATCAGCGCCGAGGCCAGCCCCGGGTCGAGGTTGCTGGGGGGCTGGGACGGGTTGTCCTCGTGGCGGGCCAGCACCGACAGGCGCAGCGCATCCACCGGCTGGATGGCGAGGCCGGCCCGCCCCGGCCTGCCGTCGGCCGCGTTCGCCTCCTCCGGCTCGGGCTCGGGGTCCACGTGCTGGGGACGGCCACGCACGCGGGAGCCGAGGCTCTCGTTGGCCAGCTCGTGCTCGAAGCTGCGATAGAAACCGGAAAGATGACGGCGCAGGGGCTCCTCGAGCTGCTGGGCGAGCCGCAGGGCCTCGGTGGCGCTGAGCCGCTCGACCTCCTTGAGACCCCGCAGGGCGCGGCAGACGCTCTCGGTGCCGAGGGGGGATTCGTCCTGCAGCACCATCGGCGTGCCCATCAGCTGCATGCGCATGCGCATGTGGAGGGCCGCCAGGTCGCGGCCGCAGTAGTCGTGCAGGCGCTGATCGAGGTTGATCAGGCCGATCGAGTAGTCGGTCTCGTTGTCCTGGACCAGATTCATCCGCGACGCGGTGAGGCCGCGGGAGTCGTCGAAGACCTGCCCCGGACGCGCGCTGGCGAGCTCGTCGAAGCACTCGCCGGCAGCCCGGGTGAGGGCGTCCAGCCAGTCGGGGTGATGGATGACCTCCTCCGCCGCTTCGCGGAGCGCTTTCAGGAAGCGGCCCCGGCAGCGGGTCAGGAGGGCCTCGGCCCGCTCGGCAGGCGAGCCGCCGGATCGGGACTGCTGGGTCATGGGTTGGGGGCGCGGGAGTCCGGTTTATCTTGAAACAGTTATACACAAGCCACCCGGGGCTCGGCCGTGACGCACGCCCTCATCGCACCAATTTAGCCGACAGGCGCCACCCCATCCACAGCGCAAACGCCAGCACCAGCGCCCACTTGGCCGCCGAGCACAGGGCAGACAGGGGGATCGCCGCCACCTGCGCGCCGGAGGGCCCGGCCAGCAGCTGGAGCTGCAAATGGTTCTCGAGCAGGTCGAGCAGCGCCGCCACCGGCAGCATCCACGCCGCCCGGCGCCCGAGCCGCGCCTCGGCGGCGGCGAACACCCCGCCGCGGGTCGCCAGCAGGTAGCCGAAGACAGCGTAGATCAGGGCGTGCAGGGTGTCGTAGCCGAAGTGCCCGCGGTACGCCTCCCGCCCGGCCTCGCCCCACTGCCCGAGGATTCCCCAATAGCCATTGGCATCGAAAGTTAACTGAAGAACCAGAATATTCGGCCGTAAATCATCAACGAGGTATATGAGATACGCCTGAGATGCCGCAAGAACCAGGCCGGCGACCAGCACCAGGGGGCGAGAGTCCTTCGTCATGGAGCCCCTCCATTGCCCCCGGTGAAGGCGCAGGCAGACGAGCCCCGGCGCGAGCATCCGGATGAACCGACCCATTGAGAGAGCCCCGAGCCCAGCATTGCAGCCCTCCTACACCATGAACACAGACACCTTACACCAAGCGCCCTCCCAGGCGGAACTCGAGGGCGTCCTCGCCAGCATCCGCATTCCGGCCTGCCCGGCCATCGTCTCCGAGGTGATGTTCGAAGCCCAGCGCGAAGAGCCCTCCCTCAAGGTCCTGACCCGCATCCTGTCGTCCGACGTGGGCCTGTCGGCGATGGCGGTGAAGCTGGCCAACTCGCCGATCTTCGGCAGCACCGCGCCGGTGCGCAGCGTACAGCAGGCGGTGAGCCGGCTGGGTATCGGCAACATCCTCAACGTGGTGATCGCAGCGGCCCTGCGCAATGCCTCGGAGCATCCGCCGACGCCGCTGATGGAGAGGTTCTGGTCGCGCGCCTCCACCCTGGCCCTGGCCGCCGGCGTGCTGGCGCGCAGGCACGTCGGCATCCCGCCCGAGAGCGCCTACACCTACGCCCTCTTCCACGATGCGGCGATCCCGGTGATGCTGTCGAACTTTCCCGAATACGCCGACGTCTATGCCGCCTCCCAGGACCGCGGCGCGACGCTGCTGGCCCAGGAACAGCAGCGCTTCCGCTGCGACCACGCGGTGGTGGGCTGGCTGCTGGCCCGCAACTGGGGGCTGCCGGCCAAGATCGCCGCCGCGATCCGCTACCACCATGATCCGGAAGTTTACATCCTGCCCGAGAAGGAGCTCCCGGCCGGCGCCCTGGCGCTGATCGCCGTCACGCTGATCTCCGAGCACGTGCTGAGCGAGTTCGTCGAGGACGCCGACATCGTGAATGAACGCGCCCTCGAAGACGCCCGGATCTTCCTCGGCACCTCCGACGCCGACATCGACGACTTCCGCGAGACCATCATCACCGCCATCGCCTGACGCCCCCGAGATGAAAAAAGCCCGCCGGAGAAGGCGGGCTTTTTTATGCCTGACGCAAGCGGCGCTTACTCGGCCGCCTTCTTGCGGGTGGCGGGCTTCTTGGCGGCGGGCGCCTTGGGCTCCTTCTTCTCGAACTCGAAGCCGACCTTGCCGTCGTCGCCGCGCACCAGGAAGGCCGAGAACTTGCGCTTGGTGCGGCTGGAGACGAAGCCGCGCAGCAGGTCGGTCTTGCCGGTCTCGAGGAGCTTGTGCATCTGCTCCCGCTCGATGGGTTGCTGCAGGATGATCTTGCCGGAGCGGAAGTCGCAGGACTTGCCCGGCCCGACGGATTTCTCGCAGACGTAGGACAGGCCCTGCTCGAAGACCCGCGACGCGCACTTGGGGCAGGCGCCGAGGGGCTGCTGGTCGGAAAAATCGACCGGCTCGGCGCTCTCGTCTTCCTTGGGCTGGCCGAAGTCGAACTCGGGCTGCTTGTCGTCGTTGAGGCGGATCTCGGCGTTGAACAGGCGCCCCATCTTGTTGCGGAAGCCGAGCAGCGGCCCGACCCGGCCAGTGGACAGCAGCGCCTCGATCTCCTCGATCTCGAACTGGCGGCCGGCGACGATCTTCCAGGCGCTCCAGTCGCAGCTCTGGCAGGCGAACTTCTTGTAGTTCTCCTTCACGACGCCGCCGCACTTGGGGCAGGGCGTGGCGAGGGTCGCGAAATCGCCGGGCACGGTGTCGGACTCGTAGCGCTTGGCCCGCTCGACGATGTCGCGGGTCATCGCCTGGATGTGCTCCATGAACTCGGCGCGGGACAGGGCGCCGCGCTCCATCTGGGCGAGCTTGTGCTCCCATTCGCCGGTGAGTTCGGGCGAGGTGAGTTCGTTGGTGCCGAGGCCGCGCAGCAGGGTGATCAGCGAGAAGGCCTTGGCGGTCGGGATCAGCTCCTTGCCGTCGCGCAGCATGTAGGTCTCGCCGATCAGGTTCTCGATGATCTGGGCACGGGTGGCCGGGGTGCCGAGGCCGCGGCCGGCCATCGCGGCGCGCAGCTCCTCGTCGTCGACCATCTTGCCGGCGCCTTCCATGGCCGACAGCAGCGTGGCTTCGTTGAAGCGTGCAGGCGGCTTGGTGACCAGCGCCTTCAGCAGGATCTCGTCGGTGCTCACCGTCTCGCCGGGCTCGACGGCCACCAGCTGCGGCGCACCGCCGTCATCCTCGCTGACCGCCGCGGACTTGCCATACACCGCCAGCCAGCCCGGATTGACGAGGATCTTGCCCTCGGTCTTGAAGGCCTCGCCCTCGACCCGGGTGATGCGGGTGGTGACGCGATATTCGGCCGCCGGGTAGAACACCGCCAGGAAGCGCCGGGTGACCAGGTCGTAGATCTTGGCCTCGGCCTCGGACAGGCTCTTGGGCGCCGTGCCGGTGGGGATGATCGCGAAGTGGTCGGAGATCTTGGCGTTGTTGAAGATGCGCTTGTTGGGCTTCGCCCAGCCGTGCTTGACGATCTCGTTGGCAAACGGGGCGTAGGTGTCCGGCAGGCCGCCGAGGATGCCCTTGACCTGGCCCACGTAGTCTTCGGGGAGCGCGCGGGCGTCGGTACGCGGATAGGTGAGGACCTTGTGCTTTTCGTAGAGGGCCTGGGCCAGCTGCAGGGTGGTGCGGGCCGAGAAGCCGAAGCGGCCGTTGGCCTCGCGCTGCAGCGAGGTGAGGTCGAAGAGCAGCGGCGAGAGCTGGGTGGACGGCTTGGACTCTTCCTCGACGCTGCCCGGCTTGCCCTCGCACTTGGCCTTGATGGCCTCGGCGCGTGCCTTGTCCCACAGCCGGAAGGCGGTGGCGTGTTCCGCCAGCGGCGCGCCTTCCTCGGGCTTTTTGAAGCCTTCGTCGAACCAGCGGCCCGCGTAGGCGCCGGCCTGGCAGCCGAAGCTGGCCTCGAGCTCCCAGTAGTCGGTGGGCTTGAAGGCGCGGATCTTCTCCTCGCGCTCGACGACGATGGCCAGCGTGGGCGTCTGCACCCGACCGACGGTGGTGAGGTGGAAGCCGCCGGTCTTGGAGTTGAAGGCGGTCATCGCCCGGGTGCCGTTGATGCCGATCAGCCAGTCGCTCTCGGCGCGGCACACCGCGGCCTCGCGCAGGCCCTCGACCTCCGAGGCGGCCCGCAGCTGGGAGAAGCCGTCGCGGATCGCCGTGGCGGTCATCGACTGCAGCCACAGGCGCTGCACGGGCTTGCTGGTGCCCGAGTGCTGCACGATGAAGCTGAAGATCAGCTCGCCCTCGCGGCCCGCGTCACAGGCGTTGATCAGGCCGGTGACGTCCTTGCGCTTGATGAGGCGGGTGAGGAGCTTGAGGCGGTCCTCGGTCTTCTCGATGGGGTTGAGCGCGAAATGCGGCGGAATCACCGGCAGGTGCGCAAACGACCACTTGCCGCGCTTGACCTCGAACTCGGCCGGCACGGTGAGCTCGAGCAGATGCCCGACCGCCGACGACAGCACGTAGTGCTCCGACTCGAAGTAGTCTTTCTCTTTGGTGAAGCCACCGATGGCGCGGGCGATATCCGCCGCAACCGAAGGTTTCTCAGCGATGATCAGTTGCTTGCTCATGCCCGTGGTGCGACCGAAGACGCCTGACTCTGGTTATGGGGGAGCGGCGCATCATACGAAAGGCTGCGCCGGGCTTGCAAGCGGCTGGGCGGTCAATGCAGGACGATTGCCTCGATGGCGTCCTCGGGCTCGTCGGCCTCGTTGAGCAGCTCGTCGAGGATCAGGCCATTGATCGGCCGATCCTGCTGCCACAGGACCATCAGCACGATGACCTTGAGGTTTTCGAGTTCGATCTCGCCCTCGCCCAGCGCGAGGGCCCGCTCGACGATCATCTCGCGGCAGGCGGCATCGAGGATGCCGGCGTTCTCGAGGAACAGCAGGAAACCGCGGCACTCGACGCCCAGGCGACGGAGCTCGTCCTCGCCATAGACGCGCAGCGAGCCGGGACGCGCACAGTGGGGCGGGCGGTCGGCGTCGGAGAGCTGGCGCAGCCCCGACAGCCACTCCAGGGCGTCGGCGATCTCGTCCTCCTCGAAGCCGGCGGCGGTCAGCTTGCGCGCCAGTTGCGCGGGCTCGGGGCACGCGTCGGCGTGAACGTAGTTCTCGAAGAGATAGACGAGGATGTCGAACATGGCTCGGGGGCCTGGGGCCGGTCGATTTCAGAGGCGCTGGAGACGTCCGCCGGGCAGGCGCGACACTCGCCCGTCAAGCTCCAGCGCAAGCAGAATGGCGTAGAGCGCTTCCGCCGTCAAGGTGGTGCGCTGCACCAGCGTGTCGACGTCCACGGGGTCGTGCCCCATCGCCTGCATCACCCGGGCTTCGTCGCCACCGCCCTCCTCGGGCGCCAGATCGCGGGCTGGCGCGGCTTCGCGGGGCGCGAGGCGTAATTCATCGAGGATGTCGGCGGCCGTTTCGACGAGCTTGGCGCCGTCGCGTATAAGCTGATGACATCCCCGCGCGACCGGCGAATGGATCGAACCGGGGATCGCGAAGACATCGCGACCGCAGTCGGTGGCCAGCCGCGCGGTGATCAGCGAGCCGCTCTTCAGGGCCGCCTCGACCACCAGCACGCCCTGGGCCAGCCCGGCGATCAGCCGGTTGCGGCGCGGGAAGTGGTGAGCCAGCGGGCCGCTGCCGAGGGGAAACTCGCTGACGATCGCGCCGGCCTCGGCGATCTGGCGGGCCAGCGCGGCGTTGCGCGCCGGGTAGATGCGATCGGCGCCGGTGCCGATGACCGCCACCGTGGCGCCCGGCCCGGCCAGCCCGCCCCGGTGGGCGGCGGTGTCGATGCCCAACGCCAGGCCGCTGACGATGCACAGCCCCGCCTCGGACAGCGACCGGGAGAAAGCCTCGGCGTTGGCCTCGCCCTGGGGCGTCGCGTTGCGGGCGCCGACCACCGCCAGCGCAGGCCGCGACAGCAGCGCGACGTTGCCCTTCACGTAGAGGGCCACGGGCGGGTCGGGGATCTCGAGGAGCGCCGCCGGATAGGCCTCGTCACCGAGGGTCAGCAGCTGGTTGCCGGGCTGTGACAGCCATTCGAGGGCGGCGTCGACGGCCGGGGTGGCGTCGTGGGACAGCAGGGTGTGGGCTGCCGGACCGCCGATCACCGCGGCGATGGCGGAATGCCCGGCGGCGTAGATGGCATCGGGCGGGCCGAAGGCGGCGAGCAGCTGGCGCTGCTGGCCCGGCCCGACCCCGGGGGTGAGGACGAGGCGCAGCCAGGGCGCCAGGGGATCGGCGGAGGGCAAGGCGGCGCGCGCGGCGTCAGGGCTTGCGGACGCTGTCGGCCACGCTCACCGGCCCGACGCTCTCCATCACCAGGCCGTAGGAGATGCGCTCGAAGACGCGGAACACGAAGAGCAGGCCGTAGCGCTGCTCGGGCAGCTGGAAGGGCTGCGGCGCGCCGACGTCGTCCTCGCGGTAGATGGCCTTGCCGCGGTTGCGGTGCAGCGACAGCACATGCCCGACCTCGATGCCCTCGCGCTTGCCGAGGCTGAGGGACACCACGTGGTAACGGCCGGTATCGGCGACGCCATTGACGATGGAGACGATCCGGCCGTTCACCTCCTGCTCGGGGGCATGGGGCACGTAGCTGAGCAGCTCGGGCCGGCCGGCGGGGAGCAGGCGATCGCCCTTGCCGATCTCCTGCTTGGCGCTGGTGACCATCAGGCCGGCCGGGATCGGCGTGGCCTCCTTGCCATCGGCGCCCCTGGCATCGGCATCGTCGGGGGACAGCACACCCGCCTCGGATTGCACCCGAGCCTGGCCGAGATAGGTGGCTTCGTAGCCGAGGATTTCGCCGGTCACCGGCTCGGTGAGGGGCCGGGCCTTGCGGTAGACGTTCCAGAGGGGGACGCCCGGGGTGATGCGGGTGGCGAAGATCGTGTCGCCGGCGCTGGTGAACACCCGGCCTTCCTGGGTCGCGACGATGATGCCGGCGGCGCTGTCTTCGGTGTCGCTGACGACCAGCGGCTCGGTGAGGAAGGGCGCGATGGCGCGTACCGGGATGCTCTGGATGGCCGCCTTGGCGGGCTCGGAATAGACCTGCGGGAAGCGCTTCTCGTAGAGGGCGCGGTCGCTGCCGCCCTGGCCGATGCGCCGCCCCAGGCTGAGGGTCGGCCCGCGACGGTCGAGGAAGATCATCTGGCCAGGATAGATGAGGTGCGGATTGCGGATCTGCTCGCGGTTGAGGCGCCAGACCTCGGGCCAGCGCCAGGGCTCCTTGAGGAACTTGCCGGAGATCCCCCACAGGGTGTCGCCGGGGACGACCTCGTGGCTATCGGGGGCGCCCTCGGCGAGCTGGATCGGGCTGGCGGCACCGGCCCCTGCGGGGAGCAGGGCGGCGACGCCGATCAGGAGGGCGGATATAATGCGCATCATTGGAATTTTGCTCGCTTTCGAATTTCGCGCGCGTTCAGCGGTCTGACATGCAGGGCCGGATGCCCGCATCGGCACGACGTGGTCATCCCGTATTTGGCTCAAAATTCTGCACGTAAAGTCTTCATCCGGCAATCTTTATGGCTCTCCTACCCATTCTCCGTTACCCCGACCCTCGCCTCCACACCCGCGCTACCCAAGTTGCCGAGGTGAACGACGAGATCCGCCAACTGGTCAGCGACATGGCCGAGACCATGTACGAGGCGCCGGGCATCGGCCTGGCCGCCACCCAGGTCAATGTGCACCAGCGCGTCGTCGTCATCGACGTCTCCGAGGACAAATCGGGCCTGCTGGCGCTGATCAACCCCGAGATCATCGCTCGCTCCGGCGAACAGGTGTGTGAAGAAGGTTGCCTGTCGGTGCCCGGCATCTACGACAAGGTCACCCGCGCCGAGAAGGTGCGCGTGCGCGCCCTGAACCCCAAGGGCGAGACCTTCGAGTTCGACGCCGAGGGCCTGCTGGCGGTGTGCGTGCAGCACGAGCTCGACCACCTCGACGGCAAGGTCTTCGTCGAATACCTGTCCCAGCTCAAACAGACCCGCATAAAGGGCAAACTGGCCAAGAAGGCCCGGATCACCGCCTGATGAAAGTCGCCTTCGCCGGAACCCCCGAATTCGCCGCCGCCGCCCTCGAGGCCATCCTCGCCGCCGGCTTCGACGTGCCCCTGGTCCTCACCCAGCCCGACCGCCCGGCCGGCCGCGGCATGCAGCTGCAGCCCAGCCCGGTGAAGCGGGTCGCGCTGGCCGCCGGCATCCCGGTGCATCAGCCCGAAAAGCTGCGCACGCCCGAACAGCAGGCGCCGCTGGCCGACGTGCAGGCCGACGTGCTGGTGGTGGCGGCCTACGGCATCATCCTGCCCCAGGCGGTGCTCGACCTGCCGCGCCAAGGCTGCCTCAACATCCATGCCTCGCTGCTGCCGCGCTGGCGTGGCGCGGCGCCCATCCACCGGGCGATCCAGGCCGGCGACGCAGAAACCGGCATCACCATCATGCAGATGGACGCCGGCCTCGACACCGGGCCGATGCTGCTGTCCCGCGCCGAGGCGATCCACGCCGACGACACCACCGGCAGCCTCCACGACCGCCTCGCCCTGCTGGGCGCCGAGATGATCGTCGAGGCCCTGCGGGCGCTGCCGGGCGGCCTCACCGCCACGCCCCAGCCCGCCGACGGCGTGACCTACGCCGCCAAGATCGGCAAGGCCGAGGCCAGCATCGACTGGAGCCGCCCGGCCGTCGAGCTCGAACGGGCGATCCGCGCCTTCAACCCCTTCCCCGGGGCAGTCGCGACGCTGCAACAGACGCCGGTCAAGCTGTGGCGTGCGCGGGCCATCGACGCCGCCGGCACGCCGGGCGAGGTGCTGCTGGCCGAAGGCGCCGGCGTGATCGTCGCCTGCGGCGAGGGCGCCCTGTGCATCACGGAGCTGCAGAAGCCCGGCGGCAAGCGTCTGCCCGCAGCCGACTTCCTGCGCGGCATGCCGATCGCTGCAGGCAGCCGGTTCGATTGAAATCCGTGCCGGCCGATTGAATTTTCTGCGGCCGGCATCATCTAAGCCATAGTTTCCCGTCAACATCCTGGAAGGATGGATAGTCAAAAATGTTAGGCAACTGGCTGAAAACCTCGATCCTGATGGCGGGCATCATCGCCCTCTTCGGCGTGATCGGCATGATGCTGGGCGGCAAGCAGGGCATGCTGCTGGCGCTGGCCTTCGGCGGCGCGATGAACGTCTTCGCCTACTGGAATTCCGACAAGATGGTGCTGCGCATGTACAACGCGCAGGAGGTCGACGAGACCAGCTCACCCTACCTCTACAACATGGTGCGCGAACTGGCCGGCCGGGCGCAGCTGCCGATGCCCCGGGTTTACATCATCCACGAAGACCAGCCCAACGCCTTCGCCACCGGCCGCAACCCCGAGCATGCCGCCGTCGCCGCCACCACCGGCATCCTGCAGATGCTCTCCGAGCGCGAGCTGCGCGGCGTGATGGCCCACGAGCTGGCCCACGTGAAGCACCGGGACATCCTGATCTCGACGATCTCGGCCACCATGGCCGGGGCGATCTCGGCGCTGGCCAACTTCGCGATGTTCTTCAGCGGCCGCGACGAGGAAGGCCGGCCCACCAACATCGTGGCGTCGATCGCGGTGTCCCTGCTCGCCCCGCTGGCGGCCAGCCTGATCCAGATGGCGATCTCCCGCGCCCGCGAGTTCGAGGCCGACCGGGGCGGCGCCGAGATCGCCGGCGACCCCCACGCCCTGGCCGACGCGCTGCTCAAGATCGACGCCTTCGCCCGCGGCATCCCGATGCCGACCGCCGAGGCCCACCCGGAGACCGGCCAGATGATGATCATGAACCCGCTCTCCGGCGGCGGCCTGCGCGGCCTGTTCAGCACCCACCCGGCCACCGAGGAGCGCGTCGCGCGGCTGCGCGCCCTGGCCGGCGGCCGGCGCTGAGACACCCTCCCGCCCGATCCGGAACCCGGCCCTGGCCGGGTTCTTTTTTTCAGCGGGTCGGAGCGAGGGGCAGCGTGACCCGGAAGCAGCTCCCGCGGCCGGGCGCGCTGCGCACGGCGATCCGCCCGCCGTGGCTGCTGATGATGCGATAGGCCGACGACAGCCCCAGCCCACGCCCCTGCCCCACCGGCCGGGTGGTGAAGAAGGGCTCGAAGATCCGGGCGCGGGTGGCCTCGTCCATGCCGCAGCCGTCATCCTCCACCTCGATCACCAGTTCGCCCCCGTGCTCCCGCGCGCGCAGCACGATACGGCCGGAGGTCTTGCCGAGGGCCTGGGCAGCATTGCGGAGCAGGGCTTCCAGGGCGCTGCCGAGCAGCGGCGCATTGGCCTGGAGCACCGGCAACACGCCGTAGTCGCGCTGCAGCGGCTGGTCCGGCAGGCGGCTGTCGGCGGTCGCGGCGGCGACCCCGTCGAGCAGCTGCGCCATCGGCACCGGCGCCACCTCCAGGGGCCCGGGGCTGGCCAGCCCCTGCAGCACCTGCACGATCTCGCCCACCCGCTGCAGGCCGCCTGAACACTCCTCGAGCAGCCCCGGCAGGTCGGAGACCAGGAAATCCACGTCAGCAGCCCCGCGCAGGGCCTGCCACGCGCGCCCCTGCCCGCCGACCTCCGCGAGCCGGCCGGCCTCCTCGGCCAGGGCGAGCAGGCGCTTGGTGTACTGGTGCAGGGTGCGCAGGTTGGCGCTGATGAAGCCCAGCGGGTTGTTGATCTCGTGGGCGACGCCAGCCGCCAGCTGCCCCACGGCGGCCAGGCGATGGGCCTCGTGGAGGCGCTGCTGGGCGGCGGCGAGGGCGGCGGTGCGCTCGGCGACCCGTGCCTCGAGGCTGGCGTTGATGTTCTGCAGCTCCTTGTTGCGGTCGGCCACCAGCCCGAGCAGGCTGCGCACCGCCGTGATCAGTGCCGCGCTGCCCGGATCGCGGCCCTGAGCCTGGTCGGCGGCCAGCGCCTGCGCCGGCGACATGCCGGCCGCCACCGCGCGCAACTGGCGGGCCATGCTCTGGTCGGTGTCCAGGATGTGGAAGCTCAGCCAGCTGGTCACGAAGTTGTACAGGCCCGGCAACACTTTGGCCGGGTCGACGGTGTTGCGCATCGCCTCGACCTGGGTGACGAACTCCTGGTGCGCCCTGCGGTGGGGGTCGATGTGGCGCGGGTCCAGCCCGGCCTGCTCCATCAGCGCCTCTTCTTCCGCGAAGTGGTGGAGCGCATAACGGCCCAGGCCGTCGAGGGCGTGGGTCAACTCGTCCGCCTGGATCGGCGTGCCGCTGACGGCGCGGCCGGCCAGCGCGTTGATGAAATCCACCAGCTTGTGATGCTGCCCGTCGATGTCGTCGAAGCCGGTTTCAAAGTAGTCCGCCCACACGAAGGGGTGGATCGCCGGGCTGCTCATGGCTGGCCCTCCCCGCCCATGGCGAGGCGCTCGCGCAGCGCGGCGACGAGGGCCTGGGTGCTGTCGGCGAGGGCCTCGACCTGCCCTGCCAGGGTGGCCGGGTCGCCCTGCCCGCGCACTGTCGTGCACACCCCCGTGGCCAGCTCGAAGACCCGGACCGCACCGATGTTGCCGGCCGACCCCTTGAGGGAATGGGCCAGCTGTTCGAGTTCCTTCAGCCGCCCGTCTGCGAGGCAGGCACGCAGCCCGTCGGCCACGGTGGCCTGGGCGTTCAGGAAGACCCCCAGGATGCGCAGATAGACCAGCCACTTGCCGCGCACGATGGAAACACCCTGGCGCGGGTCGAACCCGTCGATGCCGGCCAGGCGCGCGGCCCAGTCGATCTCGGTGACGACCGGCGGCGGCGGGGCTGGCACGGCCGGTAGCCGTGCCGGCGGATCCGCCGGCTCGTCGCTGGCGAGCCAGCGCAGCAGCACGCGCTGCAGGGCCTCGGGGGCCACCGGCTTGGTGATGAAATCGTTCATGCCCGCCGCGAGACAGGCGGCCTGGTCTTCCTCGAAGACGTTGGCGGTCATCGCCAGGATCGGGATGTCGCCGCGGTCGGGCAGGCGGCGGATCTGCCGGGTGGCCTCGAGGCCGTCCATCACGGGCATCTGCATGTCCATCAGGATCAGGTCGTAGTCGCCGCGGGCGGCGCGCTCGACGGCCTCCTCGCCATTCTTGGCCAGGTCGATGCCCAGCCCCAGATCACTCAACATATCCACCGCCACCTCCTGATTGAGCGGGTTGTCTTCGACCAGCAACACCTGGGCCCCCGCCAGTCGCCCGACGGCCGACGCGCTGATGGCGGGCACGTCACCGGGCTCCGGCTGCGGCAGCGTGACGCCGGGGCGCTTCTGGAGGCGGGCGGTGAACCAGAACACGCTGCCCCGGCCGGGCTGGCTCTCGGCGCCGGCGTCGCCCCCCATCAGGCTGGCCAGGTGACGGGTCAGGGCGAGGCCCAGCCCGGTGCCGCCGTACTTGCGGGTGGTCGAGGCGTCGGCCTGCTGGAAGGACTGGAACAGCCGTCCCAGTTGTTCGGGGGCGATCCCGATGCCGCTGTCGCTGACCTCGAAGCGCACCCGCAGCGTATCGCCCTCGTCCTCCTCGACCCGCGCCCGCAGCACCACCGCGCCGTACTCGGTGAACTTCACCGCGTTGCTGAGGTAGTTGAGCAGGGCCTGGCGCAGCCGCGTCACGTCGCCGCACAGCACCGGCGGCAGGTCGCCCAGGTCGCTGTGGAAACCCAGCTTGCGGGCGACGATGCGGTCGTGGATCAGGGCATAGGCCTGCTTGAACAGCACCTCCGGAGAAAAATCCACCGCGTCCAGGTGCAGCTTGCCGGCCTCGATCTTCGAGATGTCGAGGATGTCGTTGATGATCGCCAGCAGGTGGGTGCCGGCGTGGCGGATGCGCGCCAGGCGGTCCTGCTGGGCGGCATCCAGCCGGCTGCGCTCGAGCAGCCGCGCCTGGCCCAAGATGGCGTTCATCGGCGTGCGGATCTCGTGGCTCATGTTGGCCAGGAAGGCGCTCTTGGCCCGGCTGGCCGCCTCGGCCCGCTGGCTGGCTTCGGCGAGCTGGGCGGTGCGCTCGGCCACCAGCTCCTCGAGGTGGTGGTGGTAGCGGGCCAGCTGCGCGTCGAGCTGGCGCATCTCGGTGATGTCGAAGAAGGTGGCCAGCAGGCTGTCGTCCACCGGGATGCCGGAAGCCATCAGGGTCCGCTCGCTACCGCTGCGGCTGACCACCCTCAGCTCGCGGGGCTCGACGGGGCGCCCGCTGCGGCGGGCCTCGTCCATCGCCTGCTCCCACATGCCCTGGGCCCAGCGGCGGTATTCCGGGTCGGGCACCGCCCGCTCCCACAGGGCATCGGTGGTCGGGACATCGGCGCGGACGTAGCCTAGGGTGTCGACGAAGCTGCGGTTCAGATCGCCGATCCGGCCGTCGGGCATGACATACACGAACGGCACCGGGGCCAGGTCGAACAGCTTGCGGAAACGCGCCTCGCTGGCCCGCAGGGCCGACTCCTCCCGGTGGCGGCCGATGGCGATGGCGGCGCCATCGGTGGCCAGACGGATCTGCTCCAGCTGCGCCAGCGTGGGTTTGACCACCCGCATCGAGTAGAGGGCGAGGGTTCCCAGCACCTGCCCGTCCCGGCTCAGGATCGGGAAGGACCAGCAGGCGCGCAGGCCATGGGGCGCCGCCAGCGTGACATAGGGCGCCCACAGGGGATGCCGGGTGATGTCGTCGACGATCACCGCCCGCCCGGTCGCCGCGGCGGTGCCGCAGGACCCGACCCCCTGCCCGATGGCGATCCCGTCGACGACCCGCACATAGGGCTCCGGCAAGGTGGGGGCCGCGCCGTGGCGCAGATGAACGCCGTCGGCGTCGAGCAGCAGGATGGAGGCCAGCATGTCCGGCAGCAGCGCCTCGAGACCGCGGGCGAGGGTGTCGAGGGTGGACGACAGGCTCGCCCCGGAGGCGACCATCTCGAGCACCTTGCGCTGGTTCTCGAGGGACTGCTCGACCATCTTGTGGTGGGTGATGTCGGTCAGCACCCCGAACACCTCGACCTCGCCGCCCCCGCCGGCGAGGCGCGCCTCGTCGCGCAGCCACACGTAGTGCCCGTCGCGGTGGGCGAAGCGGTACTCCACCGACACCGGCTGCCCGCCGAGGAGCGCCGGCACGATGCCAGCGACCCGGGGGGCGTCGTCGGGATGGATGTGCTCCGACCACCAGCAGGGCGTCATGATTTCGGCGGGCACGTAGCCGAGGATGCGCTGGACGTTGTCGCTGACGGCGCTCGGCACCAGCTTCCCGCTGGCCTGGCGAAGGGAATACAGGATCGTCGGGCTGGCCTCCACCAGGCGGCCCAGCTGCCCTTCGGCCACCTGCTGGCGGCGCCGGGCCTCGTCGCGCTCGCCGCGGTCGCGCAGCGCCCGCAGCCCGAAGGACAGATCGCCGCTCAGCTCGGCGAGCAGGCGCATCTCCTCGTCGTCGAAGGCGTCCGCCTCGACGGAATACACGTTGAGGGTGCCGAAGCACACGTCGCCATCGACCAGCGGCAACGCGCAGGACGAGGCGTAGCCCCGCCTCATCGCCGCGTCGCGCCACGGCGCCAGCGAGGGATCGCTCTGGATGTTGCGGCAGCTCACCGGACGATGCTCGCGGATGGCCGTGCCGGTGGGGCCTTCGCCGGCCTCGGTGTCGGCCCACGAGATATCCAGCCCGGCCAGATACTCGGGGTCGGCACCGGCGCTCGCCACCGGCCGCACCGGGCGCCCCGGCCCCTCCTCGGCCAGGCCGAACCAGGCCATCCGATAGCCGCCCATCTCCACCATCAGGCGGCAGACGTCCTGCATCAGGCGGGTTTCGTCGCTGGCGCAGGCCAGCAGCTGGCTGCATTCGCTGACGGTGCGCAGCGCCCGGTTGGCGCGCTTGAGGTGCTGCTCGACCGGTTTCCTGTCGGTGATGTCGCTCCAGATGGCGGCCAGATAATGGGTCTCGCCACGGATGCGGATGCCGCGGCCGCTGATCCGCACATCGCAGAAGCGTCCGCAGCGGTGGCGCAGCCGGCTCTCGGTCACGAAGCCGGCCGGGGTGTTCATGCGCGCCAGCCACTCCGTCACCGTGGCCGCATCTTCCGGGCAGCCGAGCTCGTAGACCGACAGGCCGGCAAAATCCGCGCGGCTGTAGCCGAGGTTATGGTGGGCGGCGTCGTTGAATTCGACAAAACGGCCCGTCCGCGCGTCCAGCACCGCGATCGAATCGGCGGCCTGGGCGACGATGCTCGAGAAGATCTCCTCCCGGTCCCGCAGGGCTGCCTGAACGGCCCGTGTCTCGCCGACGTCCCGCGCCACCGCCAGCACGCCGATCAGGCGCCCGTCGTCGCCCCGCATCGGGGTCTTGATCACCTCGAGCAGCTCGCTGTGCCCGTCCCGGGCGAACACCCGCTCCATCTCGCCGCGCAGCGCGCCGGCCCCGTGGATGGCGGCGAGGTCGCTCCTGCGGCACTCGTCGGCATCGGCCCAGCCGAAGAAATCGTAGTCGGTCCGGCCCACGATCTCCGCCTCGCTCGCCCCGACCAGGGCCTCGAAGCGGGGATTGCAGGCGATGAAGATCCCGTCCGGGTCCTTCAGCCAGACGAGGTCGGGCAAGGTGCGGACCAACGCCTTGAGAAAATTGCGCTCCGCCACGACGGCCGGCGCGGCACCGAGCAGGCCCGCCCGCAGCGCCGCCGGCTCCGTCACCCGGGCCCCCTGCGGGCATTCGGCAAGCGCTTGCCCGGCAGACGGATTGTCAGGACTGGACGACAGCGGCTTTGACTCCTGATCCATTCGATCACCATCACTGATTGGTCATGCCAGGCATCCACCCGCTCCGGAAGATCACGCGGGCGCCGCCGGGAGCCAGCCCACCCGGCCACAGTGGGTGCCTTGCGTTACGACATCGTTTAACGGCACAGGGGCGCCGGTATTGAGGCAATCGGCCCCGAATACGCCCGGGGCAGCTCCGGCGGCCCGCCCGAAAAGCCTCCGAACTTACCCGAAAATGCCGGTAAGCCGTTGTAAAAGCGCCTCTTTTCGGGGGTTACGGGGTGCGTGGCGCTGTATTTTTGCAGCGCGAGGTCGTATCATTCGGCTCCCCCGATTCACCTTCCCCCGGTTTCCCATGCTTCACCCCACCCGATTCGACGTGATCGTTGTCGGCGGCGGCCATGCCGGCACCGAGGCTGCACTCGCGGCGGCGCGGGCCGGATGCGCCACCCTGCTGCTCACCCACAATATCGAAACGCTCGGCCAGATGAGCTGCAACCCGTCGATCGGCGGCATCGGCAAGGGGCACCTGGTGAAGGAGGTAGACGCCCTCGGCGGCGCCATGGCCGCGGCCACCGACGAAGGCGGCATCCAGTTCCGCATCCTCAACGCCAGCAAGGGCCCAGCGGTGCGCGCCACCCGCGCCCAGGCCGACCGGGTGCTGTACAAGGCCGCCATCCGCCGCCGCCTCGAGAACCAGCCCAGCCTGTGGCTGTTCCAGCAGGCCGTGGACGACCTCACCGTGGTGGGCGACCGGGTCACCGGCGTCGTCACCCAGATCGGCCTGCGCTTCGAGGCGCCCGCGGTGGTGCTCACCGCCGGCACCTTCCTCAACGGCCTGATCCACGTCGGCATGCAGAACTACTCCGCCGGCCGCGCCGGCGACCCGCCGGCGATCAGCCTCGGCCAGCGCCTTAAAGAGCTCGCGCTGCCCCAGGGCCGCCTCAAGACAGGCACCCCGCCGCGCCTCGACGCCCGCACGATCGACTTCTCGGTGATGGAAGAGCAGCCCGGCGACGACCCGGTGCCGGTGTTCAGCTTCCTCGGCCAAGCCAGCCAGCACCCGCGCCAGCTGCCGTGCTGGATCACCAGCACCAACAGCCGCACCCACGACATCATCCGCGCCAACCTCGACCGCTCGCCGATGTACTCCGGCGTGATCGAGGGCGTCGGCCCGCGCTACTGCCCGAGCATCGAAGACAAGATCCACCGCTTCGCCGACAAGGACAGCCACCACGTCTTCCTCGAACCCGAGGGCCTCGACACCCACGAGATCTACCCCAACGGGATCTCCACCAGCCTGCCCTTCGACGTGCAGCTCGACATCGTGCGCTCCATCAAGGGCCTCGAGAGCTGCCACATCCTGCGCCCCGGCTACGCCATCGAGTACGACTACTTCGACCCGCGCCGGCTCAAGTCAAGCCTCGAGACCAAGTCCATCGGCGGGCTGTTCTTCGCCGGCCAGATCAACGGCACCACCGGCTACGAAGAAGCCGCCGCCCAGGGCCTGCTGGCCGGCATCAACGCCGCGCTGCAGGTGAAGGGGCAGGACCCATGGTGCCCGCGCCGCGACGAGGCCTACCTGGGCGTGCTCGTCGACGACCTCATCACCCGCGGCGTCTCCGAGCCCTACCGGATGTTCACCTCCCGCGCCGAATACCGCCTCAGCCTGCGCGAGGACAACGCCGACCTGCGCCTCACCGAAACCGGCCGCAAGCTCGGCCTGGTGGACGACATGCGCTGGGCCGCCTTCTGCGCCAAACGCGAGGCCATCGAGCGCGAAACCGCCCGCCTGCGCGCCACCTGGGCGACCCCGGCCAAGGTCTCCCCCGAAGCCGCCGAAGCCGTGCTCGGCAAGAGCATCGAGCGCGAATACAGCTACTTCGACCTGCTGCGCCGCCCCAACGTGAGCTACGCCGCGCTGATGACCCTGCCCGGCGCCCCCGAGGCCCCCGAAACCGACCCGCAGGTGGTCGAACAGCTCGAGATCGCCGCCAAGTACCAGGGCTACATCGACCGCCAGCAGGACGAGGTCGCCCGCCAGGCCGACGCCGAGAACACCCGTCTGCCCGCCGACCTCGACTACACCACCGTGCGCGGCCTCTCCAAGGAGGTGCAGGGCCGCCTCAACCAGCACAAGCCCGAGACCATCGGCCAGGCCAGCCGCATCCAGGGCATCACCCCGGCCGCCATCTCGCTGCTGCTGGTGTGGCTCAAGCGCAGCGAGCTGGCCCGCGGCAAGGCGGAGGTCGAGCGCCCATGAACCTGCAAGACGCCCTCGCCGACGGCATCCGGGCTCTCGGCCTCGACCTGCCCGAAGGCACGCCCGAACGCCTCGAAGCCTTCGCCCGGCTGCTGATCAAGTGGAACAAGGTTTACAACCTCACTGCCATCCGCGACGAAAACCAGGTGCTCACCCACCACCTGCTCGATTCGCTGTCGGTGCTGCCGGCGCTGGCCGGCATCACCCGGCTGGTGGACGTAGGCTCCGGCGGCGGCCTGCCCGGTGTCGTGCTGGCCATCGCCCGGCCCGACCTGCAGGTCGACTCCGTCGAGACCGTGCAGAAGAAAGCCAGCTTCCAGAACCAGGCCCGCATCGAGCTCAAGCTGTCCAACTTCCGCGCCCACCACGCGCGCATCGAGAACTGGCAGCCGGCCTACGCCCCCGCGGCGCCGGATGGCATCATCTCCCGCGCCTTCGCCGACCTGGCCGACTTCGTCGAGCTCACCGCCCACCTGGCCGGCCCCGACACCCGCATCCTCGCCATGAAGGGCCTCTACCCGACCGACGAAATCGCCCGCATCCCGGCCGGTTTCGCGCTGGAACGGAGCCTCGAACTGACCGTGCCCGGCCTAGCCGCCGAGCGTCACCTCATCATCGTGAAACGAACCTGACATGGCCCGCATCTTCTGCATCGCCAACCAAAAGGGGGGCGTCGGCAAGACGACCACCTGCGTGAACCTCGCCGCGGGTCTCGCCACCGCCGGCCAGCGCGTGCTGCTCATCGACCTCGACCCCCAGGGCAACGCCACCATGGGCAGCGGCATCGACAAGCGCAGCCTCAGCCACTCGGTGTATCACCTGCTGGTCGGCCTGTGCACGGTGGCCGAAGCCCGGGTGCGCTCCGAGACCGGCAACTACGACATCATCCCCGCCAACCGCGACCTGGCCGGCGCCGAGATCGAGCTGGTCGACCTCGAACGCCGCGAGAACCGCCTGCGCGACGCCCTCGCCCTGCACGAGGGCGAATACGACTTCATCCTGATCGACTGCCCGCCATCCCTGTCGCTGCTCACCCTCAACGGCCTGTGCGTCGCCCACGGGGTGATCATCCCGATGCAGTGCGAGTACTATGCCCTCGAGGGCCTCTCCGATCTGGTCAACTCGATCAAGAAGGTGCACGCCAACCTCAACCGCGACCTGTCCATCATCGGCCTGCTGCGGGTCATGTTCGACCCCCGCGTGACCCTGCAGCAGCAGGTCTCGGCCCAGCTCGAGGCCCACTTCGGCGACAAGGTCTTCAAGGCGGTGGTGCCGCGCAACGTGCGCCTCGCCGAAGCCCCCAGCCACGGCATCCCCGGCGTGGTCTACGACCGCAGCGCCAAGGGCGCCCAGGCCTATCAGGCCTTCGCCAACGAACTGATCGAACGGGTCAAGGCCCCCTGATGCACAAGCACGCCCCGGCAGGCGGCATCACCGGATCGCCGCACCGCCCGGCGACTCCCTGAGAGCGAACCATGGCAACTCCCAAACTCAAAGGCCTCGGCCGCGGCCTCGACGCCCTCCTCGGCGCCAACAACGACGACACCGACGCGCCCCAGGGCCAGCTGCAGAACCTCCCCGCCACCGAGCTGCAACCCGGCCGCTACCAGCCGCGCACCCGCATGGACCCGGGCTCCCTCGAAGAGCTCGCCGCCTCGATCAAGACCCAGGGGGTGATGCAGCCGATCCTGGTGCGGCGCCTCGACGGGCCCCAGGGCGGGCTGTTCGACGCAAAACGCTACGAGATCATCGCCGGTGAACGCCGCTGGCGCGCCGCCCAGATCGCCGGTCTGGCCGAAGTGCCCTGCCTGGTGCGGGAGATCCCCGACGAGGCGGCGCTGGCGATGTCCCTCATCGAGAACATCCAGCGGGAAGACCTCAACCCCCTCGAGGAGGCCGCCGGCATCCAGCGCCTCATCGACGAGTTCGGCATGACCCACCAGCAGGCGGCGGAAGCCGTCGGGCGCTCCCGCCCGGCCGCCACCAACCTGCTGCGCCTGCTCCAGCTGGCCACGCCGGTGCAGGAGCTGCTGATGGCCGGCGACATCGACATGGGCCACGCCCGCGCCCTGCTGCCCCTCGACGGCGCCACCCAGATCGGCCTCGCCAACCTGATCGCCGCCCGCGGGCTGTCGGTGCGCGAAGCGGAGCGCCTCGTCCAGCAGGCCCTCAACCCCAAGTCCAAGCTGCCGGCGCCGCCCCCCAGCCGCGACCTGCTGCGCCTGGAAGAGGAAATCGCCGACCGCCTCGGCGCGACCGTCAAGATCAAGGCCAACAAGAAAGGCGCCGGCGCGGTGACGATCCAGTTCGGCGACCTCGACCAACTCGAAGGCCTGCTCGACAAGCTGCGCTGAACCGGCGCCAGCCCGCGCAAAGACAAACGCGCCGCCCGCCATGGACTGGCCGGCAGCGCACCCGCGCTGAATCTCCGCAAGACAGAACCCGACCTCCCGGCAACCAGGCCGGGCCGATGGCTCAATCTGATGCCTTCTCCGGCTTCTGGCCGCCATGCCCCTCCAGCTGCCGCGAAACCTCGCGTTTCGCCGCCTGACGTTGCGCCCCCGGCGTCTTGGCATGGGCGCCGGCCTTGCGTTGCAGAGCCGGCAGCACGAAGGGATTACGGGGCTTGTTCAGGCCGCCAGCTTGTCCGGGCCCCTTTCCGGGCCCGCGGAAGACGAGCTTTTGACGGGTGCCGAGGGTTCGGTTGGCCATGGGGATGAAGCCTCCTCCCGGGTGACGTGATGAGCCGCCTCGGCGGCGGCCACTTCCGCGATCACCGCGGTTTCGGTGACGCCGGACATGTCGGCAAAACAACCATCCAGCGGGCAGTGACGACCGGGCGGACATTCATGCTCGCGTGCGCATTCGGCCTGGGTCTGGTCGGTCAGCACCATTTCGCGCACGGCTTCGCAACGGCTGATGGGCGAATCAATGAAGCACATGGTCTTTCTCCTCTCTTCTCTACTTGAACTATAGACAAGAGAGGAAAAATTACCTTGTTACAAGCAGGGTTTCTTGATCAACCGCTACCCGATGCGAGCCGGCCCCCGCGCCTCGTTCAGTGCTGGACGACGAAGGGCTTGAGCTTGAGCACGCCGGCGATCCGCTCGGCCATCGTGCGGGCCTCGCCGGCCGACGCGAAGGGGCCAACCTGGAGGCGGTACTTGCCCCCCAGCGAGAGCACCTGCACCGACTCCGTGAGCCACTTGAGCTCGCTCTCGACGAAGACCTTGAACGATTCTGCGGTCGGCAGCGACGGGAAGGACGCCAGCTGCAGGAAGACCTGCGCCCCCGCGCGCTCCGGCGCCTTGCCGGCCACCGCGACGGGCGCCACCGCCGTGGGAGCGGCGGACACCACCACGGGCGGCGGGGCGACCGCCACCACCTGGGGCTCGGCGGCCGACGGGCGGGACGGCTCGACCGGCACCGGCGTCGCCGGCTGACGCGCGGCGGCAACGGCCCGCGCCTTGCGCATCGGCGGGATGGGGCGTGCCGGCTGCACCAGGGCCACATCCTCGGGCAGCACCAGCGCCACTTCGACGCTGGCCTGCCCCTGATCGAGATAACCGAGCTTGTAGGCCGCGGCGTAAGAGAGGTCGATGATCCGGCCCGGATGGAAGGGGCCCCGGTCGTTCACCCGGACCACCGCCGAGCGGCCGTTGCCGAGATTGGTGACGCGCACGTAGCTGGGAATGGGCAGGCTCGGGTGGGCCGCCGTCATCGCGTACATGTCGTAGGGATCGCCGCTGGAGGTCTTGCGGCCATGGAAGCCCTTGCCATACCAGCTGGCGAGGCCCTGCTCGCGGAACGCGCCGCCGCTGCCCGGCAGGGCGGACGGCAGGGCGTAGTCGGTCTTGTCGACCTTGTGGACCGGACGCGGCGCCACGCCGTCGGCGAGGCCGGGGGTCTCGTCGCCCGGCGCATCGGGGGCGCCGTCGAACTTGAAGCGACCACCCGTCAGGGCCGCCGGGGACGACAGCTTGAGACCGGCGTGGGGCGCCACCTCGGGCACGACGGGCTCGGCGTCGGACGCCAGCACGCCGGCGGAAAACAGGAGGGCAGTCAGAAACTGCGCCAGCAGGGGGCCGGCGCGACGGAACATCGCTACAGGGGGCATGACGCGCTTTCCTGTTCGGGCACGCGCAGCCAGGCGCGCGCGGGTTCAGGTACCTACCCGGCGGCGATGGCGCTGGATGCTCATGAGCATTCCGACGCCAAGACACAGGGTAACGAGTGCAGTGCCACCGTAACTGACGAAGGGCAGCGGAACCCCCACAACCGGGAGGATTCCGCTCACCATACCCATGTTGACGAACGCGTAAGTGAAGAGGATCAGCGTCAGTGCGCCGGCGAGAAGGCGCGAGAACAGGGTCGGGGCACCAGCGGCAATAAAAAGACCGCGTAAAATCAATAATATATAGACTACAACAAGAAACAGCGCACCGGCAAGCCCGAATTCCTCGGTGAGCACCGCGAAGATGAAGTCGGTATGCCGTTCGGGCAGGAAGTCCAGGTGGGTCTGGGTGCCCCTGCCCCACCCCTTGCCGAACACGCCGCCGGAGCCGATCGCGATGGTGGACTGGATGATGTGAAAGCCCTTGCCGAGGGGGTCGGAGGTGGGGTCGAGCAGGGTGCACACCCGGTGCTTCTGGTATTCCCGCAGGCCCGGCCACTCGACGCCCGGCTGGCAGATGGTGTCGCCCATCGCGACGATGGCGCCGATGCCGACGATGCCCACCAGCGCGACGGGCAGGATCAGGCGCCAGGCCAGGCCGGCAAAGAACAGCACGTAGAAACCGGCCGCCGCGACGAGGATCGCCGTGCCGAGGTCGGGCTGCTTGGCGATCAGCGCGACGGGCAGCAGCAGCAGGCCGGCGGCGATGAAGAAGTCCTTCGCCCGCAGCATGCCCTCGCGGCTCTGGAAGTACCACGCGAGGGTCAAGGGGACGGCGATCTTGAGCAGCTCGGACGGCTGGATGCGGGTCACGCCGATGTTGAGCCAGCGCCGGGCGCCCTTCGAGACGTCGCCGAACAGCGCCACGGCGATCAGCAGCAGCACCCCGACGACGTAGAGCGGCAGGGCGGCGCTCATCATGCGCGAGGGCGGCGTCCTGGCGGCGACCCACATCACCACGAAGGCCACGCCCGTGTTGAGCGCCAGCATCCCGAGGCGCTCCGGCGAAGCGCTCACCATCACCACCGTCGCGTAGCCGACCAGGATCAGCAGCAGCAGGGTCAACGGGCCGTCGAGGGGGGCCAGCAGATAACGCAGCCAGCGGCGGGGGTCGAGGCGCGGGTTCATTCCGCCGACTCCTCGGCCGCCGGATCCTCGGCGGCGATGCCCGCCGGCACCTTGCCGAGCAGGTAGTAGTCGAGGGCCTGGCGGGCGATCGGCGCGGCGGACTGGGCACCGAAGCCGCCGTTCTCGACCAGCACGGCCAGCGCGATGACCGGCTTGTCGGCCGGCGCGAAGGCGATGAACCACGAGTGGTCACGCAGGCGCTCGGCCACGCGGCCCTCCACGTACTTGCCGCCCTTCAGCGAGTAGACCTGCGCCGTACCGGTCTTGCCGCCCACCTCGTAGGGCGCCCCGGCAAACGCGCGGGAGCCCGTGCCGGCCTTGTTCACGCCGACCATCGCGCGCTTGACGAGGTCGATGTGGGCCTGCTTGAGGGGGATGGTGCGCAGGGGCTCCGGCTCGATGGTCCGCTTCTCGCCGGTCTTGGCATCGACCACGTGGCGGGCGATGTGGGGCCGGTAGAGCACGCCGTTGTTCACCATCGCGGCCAGCGCCTGGGCCAGCTGCAGCGGCGTGTAGGCGTTGTAGCCCTGGCCGATGCCCACCGAGATGGTCTCGCCGCCGAACCACTTCTGCTGCTCCGGGCGCTTGAAGCGGCGCTTCTTCCATTCGGGCGACGGCAGCACGCCCTCGGCCTCGCCGGGGAGGTCGACGCCCGAGCGCTGGCCGAAGCCGAACGGACGCATGAAGTTGGCGATCGCGTCGATCCCCATGTCGTTGGCGAGCACGTAGTAGTAGGTGTTGCACGACACCACGATGGACTTGTAGAGGTCGACGGGCCCATGACCGCCGGCCTTGTCGTCCATGAAGCGGTGACCACCGTAATTGAAGTAGCCGGGGTCGGCGAGGACCTGGCCCGGGGTGCGCTTGCCGATGGTGAGCGCGCCGAGGGCCATGAAGGGCTTGAAGGTGGAGCCTGGCGGGTAGGCGCTGTAGATGGCCCGGTTGAGGAGCGGCTTGTCGATGTCGGTGTTGAGCTGGTCCCAGTCCTGGGGGGCGATGCCGTCGACGAACAGGTTGGGGTCGAAGGTGGGCGTGGACACCATCGCCAGCACCCCGCCGGTGGAGGGCTCGATGGCCACCAGCGCGCCGCGGCGGTTGCCGAAGGCCTTCTCGACGATCTCCTGCAGCTTGAGGTCGAGGGTCAGGACGACGTTGTTGCCCGGGATCGCCGGGGTGCGCCGCAGGAGGCGCACGGCGCGGCCGCCGGAATCCACCTCGACCTCCTCGAAGCCGGTGATGCCGTGCAGGTCGCGCTCGTAGCTCTTCTCGAGGCCCGACTTGCCGATGTGGTCGGTGCCCCGGTAGTTGGCGGCGTCGTCGCTCTCCTCGATGCGCTCGAGGTCGCGGTCGTTGATGCGGCCGATGTAGCCGATCACGTGGGACGCGAAGCTGCCCAGCGGATAGTCGCGGAACAGCCGCGCCTTGAGCTCGACCCCCGGGAAGCGGTAGCGCTGGGCCACGAAGCGGGCCACCTCCTCGTCGGAGAGGCGGTTGCGCAGCGGCAGGGACTCGAAGCTCTTGCTCTCGTCCATCAGCTTGCGCAGGCGGCGCCGGTCCTTGGGCTGGATGTCCACCAGCTTGGCGAGCTCCTCGATGGTGGCGTCCAGGTCGGCGATCTTGGAGGGGGTGACCTCCAGGGTGTAGGCCGAATAGTTGCGCGCCAGCACCGTGCCGTTGCGATCGGTGATCAGCCCGCGGTTGGGCACGATGGGCACCAGCGAGATGCGGTTATCCTCGGCGCGGGTCGAGTAGTAGTCGTAGCGGACCACCTGCAGGTAGAAGAAGCGCGCCACGAGCAGCCCGAAACACAGCAGCGCGACCACCCCGGCCACCGCCAGGCGGCCGCGGAAGCGGGCGAGCTCCTGCTCGGACGTGCGGATGACGGTCATGGCGCGCTAGATCGGCCGGTTCTCGTCACGCGAGACCGGCTGGTACTGGGGCAGCAGCAGCACGTAATGCAGCGGGATCCACAGCAGCGCGGCGACGAAGGCGCCGAAGAACATCCACCAGCCCGGGAACTCGGCGCCGGCCATCAGGCGCACCACCACCATCACCACCTGGGACATGAACAGCAGCGGCAGTACGTGCAGGGCCTGCTCGACCGGCGTGAACCACAGCACCCGACGCGACAGCTCGTTGGCGGCATAGGCCAGCAGCACATAGGCAAAGGCATGCTGGCCGAGGGCCGCGCCGACCCCGACGTCGGTCAGCAGCCCGAACACGAAGCCCGCACCGATGCCGATCTTGAGGGGCTCCCGGACGCACCAGAAGGCCAGCACCAGGGCGACGAAATCCGGCACCGCCGGCAGGTGGCCGGTGGGGATGTAGTTGAGGAACAGCGCGATGAAGAGGGTCAGATAGACGAACCACATCTTCACCGGGAGCAGGATTCGGCGCGAACGGTGGGTGGGTTGCACGGCTTACTCCTTGGCGGCCCTGGCCTTGCGACCCTTGCCACCCTTGCCCTTGTTGATCGCCTCGGGCTCCGGCGGCCGCGGCGGCAGGCTCTCCCGGTGCCCCAGCACCAGCACGTGGCTGAACTGCTCGACCCCGGCGGCGGGCAGGCACGGGATGCGGGCGAAGGTCTGGGCCTGGTCGCGCTCCACCTTGACCACCGTGGCCACCGGCAGGCCGGGCAGGAAGACGCCGTCGAGGCCCGAGGTGACGACCCTGTCGCCCGGCTGCACGTCGGCGTTGGCGGCCAGATAGCGCAGCTCCATGAGGCCGTTGCCCGAGCCGAACAGCACCGCCCGCAGGCCGCTGCGCACGATCATCACCGGGATCGCCTGGTCCTTGTCGGTGAGCAGGGTAAGCTCGGACTGCATCGGAAAGACGCGGGTGATCTGGCCGATCACGCCGGATTCGTCCACCACCGCCTGGCCGGCGGCGATGCCGGCCTGGTCGCCCTTGTCGAGGATGACCTTGCGCGAGAACGGATCCTTGGCGGTGTACATGATCTCCGCCACCACCGACTTCACCGGCTGGCGCTCCCGCGCGTCGAGGAGGGAACGGAGGTGGCGGTTCTCGAGCTCCAGCTGCTCGAGGCGCAGCATGCGCTCGGCCCCCTGCAGCTGGCGGCTCTTCAGCTCCTTGTTCTCGATCTGCAGGCGCACCAGCGACGAGAAGTAGTCGGAGGCGTTGCGCACGAAGTCGGCCGGCGTGGCAGCCGCCATCTGCAGCGGGTAGGCCAGCACCGACAGCCCCTGGCGGAAGGCCTCGAGGTAGCGCAGATTGAGGTCGGAGACCAGCAGCGCCAGCGAGACCAGCCCGAAGAAGACGAGCTTGGCCAGCGGAGCCGGCCCGCGCTTGAAGAAGGGAGGAGGCGAATGGCCGACCACGGCAGGCGGGATCAGGTCGCTCGGTAAACGGCACGACCCGGGACGCGCCCGGGTCGCTGGCGCACGCGGTGGATCGGGGGATTCACGCGGGCGCCCGGCCGTTCAGCCGATACTTATTCGCTGGTGAAGATGGAGCCGAGCTGGTCCATCTTTTCGAGGGCCATGCCGCAGCCGCGCACCACGCAGGTCAGCGGCTCGTCGGCGACGATCACCGGCAGACCGGTCTCTTCCATCAGCAGGCGATCGAGGTCGCGCAGCAGCGCGCCACCGCCGGTGAGCACCATGCCGCGCTCGGCGATGTCGGCGCCGAGTTCGGGCGGGGTCTGCTCGAGGGCGATCTTGACCGCCGAGACGATCTGGTTGAGCGGCTCGGCGAGGGCCTCGAGAATCTCGTTGGAGGAGATCGTGAAGGCGCGCGGGATGCCTTCGGCCAGGTTGCGGCCCTTGACCTCCATCTCCTGCACCTCGGAGCCCGGGAAGGCCGAGCCGATGCCCTTCTTGATGGATTCGGCGGTGGTCTCGCCGATCAGCATGCCGTAGTTGCGGCGGATGTAGTTGACGATGGCCTCGTCGAACTTGTCGCCGCCGACGCGGATCGAGCCCGCATACACCATGCCGCCCAGCGAGATCACGCCCACCTCGGTGGTGCCGCCGCCGATGTCGACGACCATCGAGCCGGTTGCGTCGGCCACCGGCATGCCGGCGCCGATCGCCGCGGCCATCGGCTCCTCGATGAGGTACACATTGCTGGCGCCGGCGCCCAGGGCCGATTCGCGGATCGCCCGGCGCTCCACCTGGGTCGAGCCGCAGGGCACGCAGATGATGATGCGCGGGCTCGGCGAGAACAGGCGGGTGTCGTGGACCTTCTTGATGAACTGCTTGAGCATCTGCTCGGTCACCGTGAAGTCGGCGATCACGCCGTCCTTCATGGGGCGGATGGCGGTGATGTTGCCCGGCGTCTTGCCCAGCATCTGCTTGGCCGACATGCCCACCGCGAGGATGGTTTTCTTGGCGTTCGGCCCGCCCTCGGTGCGGATCGCCACCACGGAGGGTTCGTCAAGGACGATGCCCTTGCCACGCACGTAGATCAGGGTGTTGGCGGTGCCGAGGTCGATGGCGAGATCGTTCGAAAAATAAGAGCGCAGAGAACCAAACATCGGAGAAAAATCCCGGAGAAACCGTTGGAGGGGTTGGGAATTGGGGCAACAGAATCGCTTATGATAACCTACAAACCTTTGTCGTTTAAGCAACTTTGTAAATTGCCATGTCACTTTCCCTCGATGAAGTCCGCCACATCGCCAAGCTCGCCCGCCTCGAACTCGCCGCCGGCGAACTCGAGGCCACGCAGGCCAAACTGAACGGGATTTTCAGCCTCATCGAGGAGATGCAGGCGGTCGACACCGACGGCGTCGAGCCCATGAGCCACCCCCAGGAGCTCGCCCAGCGCCTGCGCGAGGACCGGGTCACCGAAACCGACCGCCGCGCCGCCTTCCAGGCCGTGGCACCGCAGACCGAGGCCGGGCTGTACCTGGTGCCCAAGGTCATCGAGTAAGCCGCCGCCCCGAACCCCGGCGCCGGCCCCGGCCTGCGCCCCGTCACGCATCCATCGTCGTCCACGCCCATGATTGATTCCAGCCTCAAGGACATCGCCGCGGCCCTCCGCGCCAAGACCGTCTCCGCCGTCGAACTGGCCACCGACAGCCTCGCCCGCATCAAGGCCCGCGACGGCCAGATCAACGCCTTCGTCACCGTCGACGAGGCCGGCGCCCTCGCCGCCGCCCGCGCCGCCGACGCGCGCCTCGCCGAAGGCAGCGCCGGCCCGCTCACCGGCATCCCCCTCGCCCACAAGGACGTCTTCTGCACCGAGGGCGTGCTCACCACCTGCGGCTCGAAGATGCTCGCCAACTTCGCGGCCCCCTACGACGCCCACGTGGTCAGACTGCTCAAACAGGCCGGCGCGGTGATGGTCGGCAAGACCAACATGGACGAGTTCGCAATGGGCTCCTCCAACGAGAGCTCCCATTTCGGCGCCACCCGCAACCCCTGGGACACCACCAAGGTGCCCGGCGGCTCGTCGGGCGGCTCGGCCGCCGCGGTGGCGGCGCGCATGGTGCCGATCGCCACCGGCACCGACACCGGCGGCTCGGTGCGCCAGCCGGCCGCCCTGTGCGGCATCACCGGCATCAAGCCCACCTACGGCACGGTGTCGCGCTTCGGCATGATCGCCTACGCCTCGTCGCTGGACCAGGGCGGCGCCTTCGCCCGCTCGGCCGAAGACTGCGCCCTGCTGCTCAATGCAATGATTGGATTGGACGAGAAAGACTCCACGAGTTTTTTAGGAACATCCCTTGATGAGAAGATGCGGGAAATTCCGAACCGAGATCTTGGTGATTTAACCCGCGAGATTTCCCGAGTTCCTGAAGATCCGGCACGCCCCCTCGCCGGCCTGCGCATCGGCCTGCCCCGTGAGTTCTTCGCCGAGGGCATGTCCGCCGACGTGCGCGCCGCCGTCGACGCCGCCATCGCCGAATACCGCCGGCTCGGCGCCACCCTGGTCGAGGTCAGCCTGCCCAACGCCCGCCTGGCGATCCCGGCCTACTACGTGATCGCCCCGGCCGAGGCCAGCTCCAACCTCAGCCGCTTCGACGGCGTGCGCTACGGCCACCGCGCCGCCGAGTACACCGACCTCAACGACATGTACTGCAAGAGCCGCGCCGAAGGCTTCGGCGCCGAGGTCAAGCGGCGCATCCTGGTGGGCACCTACGTGCTCTCCCACGGCTACTACGACGCCTACTACATCAAGGCGCAGAAGCTGCGCCGCCTGATCGCCCAGGATTTCGCCGCCGCCTTCGCGCAGTGCGACATCATCGCCGGCCCGACCAACCCCACCGTCGCCTACGGCCTCGGCGAGAAGACGTCCGACCCGGTGCAGATGTACCTCGGCGACATCTACACGGTGGCCGTCAACCTGGCCGGCCTGCCCGCCCTGTCGCACCCGGCCGGCTTCGGCGCCGGCGGCCTGCCGGTGGGCCTGCAGCTGATCGGCAACTACTTCGGCGAGGCCCGCCTGCTGAACGCCGCCCACCAGTTCCAGCAGGCCACCGACTGGCACACCCGCGCGCCGGCGCTGCAGGACGCCTGATGCCCGCCCTGCGCCACCTCGCCCTCGCCGGGCTGCTCGCCGGCCTGGCCGGCTGCTCGACGCTCCCCGACCTGGCACCGGGCGGCGACCGCACCGGGCCGGGCAGCGCCGCCGACGCCCCGGCCGCCGGGAAGGGCCGCCTCAAGCCGATGCCGCTGCGCACCTTCTCGGTAAGCACCCAGTGCAACTTCCGCGACGAGACCGGCAACTTCGGCAAGGCGACGGTGGACATCGCCAACTCCAGGGTCAACGCCCTCAAGATCGAGCTGACCATGCCCAAGCGCGGCAGCTGCCGCTACGACCTGGCCAGCTTCCGCCAGACCCAGGCCCTGCCCTCGGTCGAGCTCGCCGGCCCGCGCGACTGCCGCATCCACATCTGGGAACAGGCCAACCAGGTCACCGTGGCCTTCGCCGACTGCCACCAGATGTGCGCCCCCGCGAGCGCCCACGACTACGTGTGGCCGCTGCTGATCGACAAGGCCACCGGCCAATGCGACTGAACTGAACGAACCGGAATCCAGAGAACAAACATGAGCAGAACCGACTGGGAAGTCGTCATCGGGCTGGAGATCCACACCCAGCTCAACACGCAATCCAAGATCTTCTCGGGCGCCAGCACCGCCTTCGGCGCCGAGCCCAACGTGCAGGCCTGCGGCGTCGACATCGCGCTGCCCGGCGTGCTGCCGGTGCTCAACAAGGGCGCCGTCGAGCGGGCCATCCGCTTCGGCCTGGCGATCGGCGCCACGGTGGCCCCGAAGAGCATCTTCGCCCGCAAGAACTACTTCTACCCCGACCTCCCCAAGGGCTACCAGATCAGCCAGTTCGAGCTGCCCGTGGTGCAGGGCGGCGCGATCACCATCCTGGTCCCCGACGGCAAGGGCGGCGCCTACGAGAAGGTCGTCAACCTCACCCGCGCCCACCTCGAGGAGGACGCCGGCAAGAGCCTGCACGAAGACTTCCACGGCATGACCGGGATCGACCTCAACCGCGCCGGCACGCCGCTGCTCGAGATCGTCTCCGAGCCCGACATGCGCTCGTCGGCCGAGGCCGTCGCCTACGCCCGCGCGCTGCACGCGCTGGTGCGCTGGATCGACATCTGCGACGGCAACATGCAGGAAGGCTCCTTCCGCTGCGACGCCAACGTCTCGGTGCGACCGCGCGGCCAGGCCGAGTTCGGCACCCGCCGCGAGATCAAGAACCTCAACAGCTTCCGCTTCCTGCAGCAGGCCATCGACTACGAGGTGCAGTGGCAGATCGACCTCATCGAGGACGGCGGCAAGGTCCAGCAGGCCACCGTGCTGTTCGACCCCGACAGCGGCGAGACCCGCGCCATGCGCAGCAAGGAAGACGCCCACGACTACCGCTACTTCCCCGACCCCGACCTGCTGCCGCTGGTGATCGACAGCGACTGGATCGCCCGCGTGAAGGGCGAGCTGCCCGAGCTGCCCGCCGCGCTGTCGGCCCGCTTCCAGGGCGAATACGGGCTGTCTGCCTACGACGCCACCACCCTCACCGCCAGCCGCGAGGTGGCCGAGTACTACCAGGCCGTGGTCGCTGCCGCCGGCGCCGCCAACGCCAAGGCCTGCGCCAACTGGGTGATGGGCGAACTCGCCGCGCGCCTCAACAAGGCCGAGCTCGACATCGGCGCCAGCCCGGTGAGCGCCGCCCAGCTGGCCGGCATTGTCCTCAAAATTGCCGACGGGACAATCAGCAACGCGGGAGCCAAGACCCTGTTTGCACACATGTGGGAAAGCATGCGACAGCAAGGCTCCTTCGCCTACGGCGCAGCGACTATCGGGCAGCTAAGTGCTACAGGCGGCAACATCGCACCTATCGAAACTAGCATTGACGGACTAATCGAGAGTTTGGGCCTCAAGCAGGTCACCGACAGCGGCGCCATCGAGGCGATCATCGACGAGGTGCTGGCCGCCAACCAGAAGTCGGTGGACGAGTTCCGCGCCGGCAAGGAGAAGGCCTTCAACGCGCTGGTCGGCCAGTGCATGAAGGCCAGCAAGGGCAAGGCCAACCCGGCCCAGGTGAACGAGATCCTGAAGAAGAAGCTGGGCTGAGGCACGCCCTCCCCCACGACGGGCCGCGCTCCTCCGGGAGGCGGCCCGTTTTTCGTGCACCGCGCGTAGCCACCCGATCGCATCGGCCGGGAGCTTTTTGGCTTTTTGCCTGTCATCCCATGGCAAGGCCGCGGATTGCGGCGGGCCCGTCGGGCCGCCGGCGCGACGCCGCCGCCCGGCGAAACGCTCCCGCAACATCCATCACAAATAATCCCAGCCACCAGGAGACCCCCATGACCCGCCAGATCGCCCTCCTGCTCGCCCTCGCCCTCGGCTTCGCGGCCGGAGCCCAGGCCTGCGGCGAGAACACCTCCAAGAACACGAAGCCGGAGATCAGCAAACCGGCCGCCCCCCGTCCCGGCGCCTGACCCGCGCCGCCACCCAGCACGCACCAGAGGAGACCCCCATGCCCAACCGAACCCTGCGCCAGGTCATCACCGGCCAGACCCTCGTCACCGCCCGGCGCGACACCAGCGTCCGCGCGGCCGCCGTCGCGATGGCCGAGCAATCCGTCGGCGCCATCCTGGTGGTGGACGACAGCGGCCGGCTGATCGGCCTGTTCACCGAACGCGACGCGCTCAACCGGGTCGTCGCCCGCGGCCTCGCCCCCGAGCAGACCCCGCTCGCCGCGGTGATGACCGACAAGCTGCAGACCGCCACCCCCGACAAGACCCTCGGCCACGCGCTGCACCTGATGTTCGAGGGCGGCTTCCGCCACCTGCCGGTGGTCGAGGACGGCCGCCCGGTGGGCATGGTGTCGGCCCGCAACGCCCTCGGCCTCGAGATCCTCCAGTTCGAGCGGGAACGCCAGGAACGCGACCACCTCGCCGAGATCCTCTGAAGCCCACCCCCGGCCCACCGGCCCGGACGGCCCCGCGCGGGCCCTCCGGGCTCTTCCGTTTGCCGCACAAACCGCCAGCCGGGCGCTGAAATCGCCTAAAATTGCGGTTTTAGCTCCCTGAGGCCATCCCATGTTCTCCGGAATCGTTGCTGCCATCGGCCGCATCCAGCAGGTCTCGCCCCTCGAAGACGGCGTCCGCCTGACCGTCGATGTCGGCAGCCTCGACCTCTCCGACGTCCAGCTCGGCGACAGCATCGCCAACAACGGCGTGTGCCTCACGGTGATCGCCCACACCGGCAACACCGTGCAGTTCGACGTCTCCCGCGAAACCCTCAACTGCACCGTGGGCCTGGCCGCGCCGGGCGAGGTCAACCTCGAGAAGGCGCTGCGCCTCTCCGACCGCCTCGGCGGCCACCTGGTCAGCGGCCACGTGGACGGCATCGGCGTCGTGCAGAAGTTCGAGCCCGTCGGCGAGAGCCACGAGCTGGTGATCCGCGCCCCGGCGGCGCTGGCCGGCTACATCGCCAAGAAGGGCTCGATCACCGTCGACGGCGTCAGCCTCACCGTCAACCGGGTCGAGGGCCGCGACTTCTCGATCAACCTGATCCCCCACACCGTCCAGGTCACCACCCTCAAGCGCGTCGCCGCCGGCAGCAACGTGAACCTTGAGATCGACCTGATCGCCCGCTACATGGAACGCATGCTGGCCTGGCGCGACGAAAACCCCGGCACCGAAGGAACCCCCGCATGAGCGCACTCGCCCCGATCCAGGACATCATCGCCGACATCAAGGCCGGCAAGATGGTCGTACTCGTCGACGAAGAAGACCGTGAAAACGAAGGCGACATCGTCATCGCCGCCGAGCACATCACCCCCGAGGCGATCAACTTCATGGCCAAGCACGCCCGCGGCCTGATCTGCCTGACCCTCACCGAAGAGCGCTGCCGCCAGCTCGGCATCAACCAGATGGCGCGGGACAACCGCAGCCAGTTCTCGACCGCCTTCACGGTGTCGATCGAGGCCGCCGAGGGCGTCACCACCGGCATCTCCGCCGCCGACCGGGCGCGCACCGTGCAGGCCGCGGTGGCCCGCCACGCCAAGGCCGCCGACATCGTGCAGCCGGGGCACATCTTCCCGATCATGGCCAAGCCGGGCGGCGTGCTGATCCGCGCCGGCCACACCGAGGCCGGCTGCGACCTGGCCGGCATCGCCGGGCTCGAGCCCGCCTCGGTGATCTGCGAGATCATGAACGACGACGGCACCATGTCGCGGCTGCCCCAGCTCATCGAGTTCGCCGCCACCCACGGCCTCAAGATCGGCGCCATCCGCGACCTCATCGAGTACCGCGCGCGCACCGAGAAGCTGGTCGAGAAGGTCAGCGAGAAAACCGTCGACACCCCCCACGGCCCCTTCCGCCTGTGCGCCTTCAAGGACAAGACCTCCGGCGACGTGCACCTGGCGATGGTCCATGGCCGCATCGACCCGGCGGTCGAAACCCTGGTGCGCGTCCACGAACCCGTCTCGGTGCTCGACTTCCTCGACCCCCGCAGCGGCCGCCACAGCTTCCCCGTCGACACCGCGCTGGCGCGCATCGCCGAACACGGCCACGGCGTGATGGTGCTGCTCTACAGCCCGCAGAGCGGCGAAGACCTCCTCGCCCAGCTCGACGCCGACACCCGCGCGCCCAAGCCCGCCCAGAAGTGGGACCCGCGCCTCTTCGGCATCGGCGCCCAGATCCTCCGCGAGCTCAACGTCGGCCAGATGCGCCTGATGGCCAACCCGCGCAAGATCCCCAGCATGGCCGGCTTCGGCCTCACGGTCGTCGGCCACCTCCCCGCCGAGGCCTGAGCCCCGACGCGCCGCCCTCATATTCCAGGTAATCCCATGCCCCGCTACGACAACATCCCCGAAATCGCCCCCAACCTCGACGGCAGCGGCCTCAAGGTCGGCGTCGTCATGTGCCGCTTCAACCTCGACGTCTGCGAAGGCCTGCTGTCGGCCTGCACCGACGAGCTGCTGCGCCTCGGCGTCGCCGCCGGCGACATCACCATCGCCACCGTGCCCGGCGCCCTCGAAGCCCCGCTCACCCTTCAGACCATGGCCAGAAGCGGCCGCTTCGATGCGCTGGTCGCCCTCGGCGCGGTGATCCGCGGCGAGACCTACCACTTCGAGCTGGTCTCCAACGAGCAGGGCGCCGGCATCACCCGCGTCACCCTCGACACCGGCGTGCCCATCGCCAACGGCATCCTCACCACCGAGGACGACGACCAGGCCCTCTCCCGCATGCAGGTCAAGGGCGCCGACTGCGCCCAGGCCGCCGTCGAGATGGCCCGCCTGCTGAAGGCCCTGGCATGAGCGCCGCGCCCAAATCCCCCCGCCGCCGCGCCCGCGAGTTCGCGCTGCAGGGCGTCTACCAGTGGCTGCTCAACCAGTCCGCCCTCACCGCCATCGAGAGCCAGATGGCCGAGGTCGGCGGCTTCGACAAGTGCGACCGCGACCTCTTCCTGGGCCTGCTGCGTGGCACCATCGGCAACGCCGCCGAGCTGCAGGTGGGCTTCGCGCCCTTCATCGACCGCCAGCTCAACGAGCTGTCGCCGATCGAGCGCGGCATCCTGCTGATGGGCACCTTCGAGATGGTGCATCGCCCCGAAACCCCCTACCGGGTGATCATCAACGAGGCCATCGAGCTCGCCAAGGGCTACGGCGGCACCGACGGCCACCGCTTCGTGAACGGCGTGCTCGACAAGCTCGCCGCCCGCCTGCGCCCCGAGGAGTTCGAGGCCAACCAGCTGCAGCGCCGCGCCGCCCGCGCCGGCAAGCAGGGCGGCGACCAGCCCGCCTGAGCCCGCGCGCCATGCCCTCCGAGTTCGCGCTGATCCGCAGGCACTTCACGCGTCCCGCCCGCCACACCGACCTGGCGGTGGGCGACGACGCGGCGCTGATCCGCCCCTCGGCCGGCATGCAGCTGGCCATCTCCACCGACATGCTGGTGGCCGGCACCCATTTCTTCGCCGACACCGACCCTGAAGACCTGGGCTGGAAGACCCTCGCGGTCAATGTCTCCGACCTCGCCGCGATGGGCGCGGCGCCCCGCTGGGTCGTCCTCGCCGCCAGCCTGCCGGCCGCCGACGAGGCGTGGATCGCCGCCTTCGCCCGGGGCTTCTTCGCCTGCAGCGAAGCCTTCGGCATCGACGTGATCGGCGGCGACACCACCCGCGGCCCCCTCAACCTGTGCCCGACCATCTTCGGCGAGGTGCCCGTCGGCCAGGCCATCACCCGCGCCGGTGCCCGGCCCGGTGACGACCTGTGGATCTCCGGCGCCCCCGGCCGCGCCGCCCTCGGCCTGGCCCAGCTGCGCGGAGAAGCCACCCTGGCCGGCGCCGACCGGGCCGACTGCCTCGCCGCCCTGCACCGGCCCCAACCCCGGGTCGCCCTCGGCCTCGCCCTGCGCGGCCTCGCCAGCAGCCTGCTCGACGTCTCCGACGGCCTGCTCGGCGACCTCGGCCACATCCTCGAACAATCCGCCGTCGGCGCGGTGATCAGCGCAGGCGCCCTGCCCCTCGCCCCACTCGAGGCCGCCTGCGGCGACGCCGCGCTGGCCTTCCGCGCCTGCACCGCCGGCGGCGACGACTACGAACTGCTGTTCACCGCCCCCGTCGCCCGGCGCGCCGAAGTCGGCGCCCTGGCCGAACGGCTCCATCTGCCCCTGCACCGCATCGGCTCCATCACCCCGGCCGAGCAGGGGCTCCGCCTGCGCGACCACGACGGGCAGCTGCGCCCGCTGGCCGCCAACGGCTACGACCACTTCGGGCGCTGACATGAAACCCGACCGGCGCTTCCTGCTGGCCGACCCGGCCCATTTCGTCGCCCTCGGCTTCGGCTCCGGCCTGTGGCCCAAGGGCCCGGGCACCGCCGGCACGCTGGCCGGCTGGCTGCTCTTCCCCTTCGTCAAGGCGCCGCTGTCCGACCCGCTGTTCGGCGCGCTGCTGGTGGCCTGCTTCCTGTTCGGCGTCATCGCCTGCGAACGCACCGGGCGCAGCCTGGGTGTCGCCGACCACGGCGCCATCGTATGGGACGAGATCGTCGCGATCTGGCTGGTCCTGTGGCTCACCCCCGCCACCCTGGCCTGGCAGGCCGCGGCCTTCGCGCTGTTCCGTTTCTTCGACATCGTCAAGCCCGCCCCCATCCGCTGGGTCGATGAACACACCCGCGGCGGCTTCGGGGTGATGCTCGACGACATCCTGGCCGCCGGCTACACCCTGCTGGCGCTGGCCCTCCTCCTGCGACTCATCGGCTGATGCACCTCGACCCCCAACTCGACACCCTCTCCCGACTGGTCGGCGAGCACCTGGCCGCCCGCGGCTGGCGCCTCGCCACGGCCGAATCGTGCACCGGCGGCTGGGTCGCCGAAGTCGTCACCGCCACCGCCGGCAGCTCTGGCTGGTTCGACTGCGGCTTCGTCACCTACTCCAACGACGCCAAGTGCGCCCTGCTGGGCGTCTCGCCGATGACCCTCGCCCGCCACGGCGCCGTCAGCGAGGCCACCGTCGCCGAGATGGCCCTGGGCTGCCTCGAACGCTCCGAAGCCGAGGTCACGCTGTCGATCTCCGGCATCGCCGGCCCCGGCGGCGGCTCGCCCGCCAAGCCCGTGGGCACCGTGTGTTTCGGCTGGGCCCGCCACGGCGAGGCGCCCCAGACCGCCACCTGTCGCTTCGACGGCGACCGGGCCGCCGTGCGCCGCCAGGCAGTGGTCTTCGCGCTCACCGAACTCCTCCGCCGCTTTCAGTAAAATCCCTGACGATTCAGGCCACTGGCGATTGGGCTGGACTCTGCCCGGAAGCTGTATAAAATAACAGCTCACGCAGCACCGGGCGCCTGCGCGCCACAACCCCCAGCTGCGCATCCACCCGCACGCAAACTCTGTGCCATAATCACCACAACCTTTCTTCAAGGATCACGACCCATGGACGACAACAAGGCCAAGGCCCTCGCCGCCGCGCTTTCCCAGATCGAAAAGCAGTTCGGCAAGGGCTCGATCATGCGTCTCGGCGACGGCGAGGTCGAAAGCGACATCCAGACCGTCTCCACGGGCTCGCTGGGGCTCGACATCGCCCTCGGCATCGGCGGCCTGCCCCGCGGCCGGGTGGTCGAGATCTACGGCCCCGAATCCTCCGGCAAGACCACCCTCACCCTGCAGGTCGTCGCTGAAATGCAGAAGCTCGGCGGCACCGCGGCCTTCATCGACGCCGAGCACGCCCTCGACGTCACCTACGCCCAGAAGCTCGGCGTCAACATCGGCGACCTGCTGATCTCCCAGCCCGACACCGGCGAACAGGCCCTCGAGATCGCCGACATGCTGGTGCGCTCCGGCGGCGTCGACGTGGTCGTCATCGACTCGGTGGCGGCGCTCACCCCGAAGGCCGAAATCGAAGGCGAGATGGGCGACCAGCTGCCCGGCCTGCAGGCCCGCCTGATGTCCCAGGCGCTGCGCAAGCTCACCGCCAACATCAAGCGCACCAACACCCTGGTGATCTTCATCAACCAGATCCGCATGAAGATCGGCGTGATGTTCGGCAGCCCCGAGACCACCACCGGCGGCAACGCCCTCAAGTTCTACGCCTCGGTGCGCATGGACATCCGTCGCGTCGGCACCATCAAGAAGAACGACGAGGTGATCGGCTCCGAGACCAAGGTCAAGGTCGTCAAGAACAAGGTCGCGCCGCCGTTCCGCGAGACCCTCTTCGACATCCTGTACGGCGAGGGCACCTCCCGCGAAGGCGAGATCATCGATCTGGGCGTGCAGCACAAGTTCATCGACAAGTCCGGCGCCTGGTACGCCTACAACGGCGAGAAGATCGGCCAGGGCAAGGACAACGCCCGCGAGTTCCTGAAGGCCAACCCGCACATCGCCCGCGAGATCGAGAACAAGATCCGCGTCGCCGTGGGCCTGCCCGAGATGGCGCCGATCGCACCGGCGGCGCCGGCAGCGGCCGCCTGACGCCACCCCGGCCTCCGTCCCGCCGCCCATGGCCGCCAGCCTCCACGAACGCGCCCTGCGCTGCCTCGCCCTGCGGGAACACTCCCGCGCCGAGCTGGCCCGCAAGCTCGGCAGCCTGGGCGACGCCGACGAGGTCAATGCCGAGCTCGACCGCCTGACCGAGCTCGGCCTGCTCTCCGACGCCCGCTTCGCCGATGCCTACGTGCGCGCCAAGGCCGCCCGATTCGGCGCCGCGCGGCTGCGCCTCGAGCTCGGGCGCAAGGGCGTGAGCGCCGAGCTGATCGCCGCCAGCCTCGAAGACAACTGCAGCAGCGGCGAACTCGACCGCGCCCGCGACATCCACCGGCGCAAGTTCGCCGAGCCCCCCCAGGACGCCCGCGAATGGGCGCGACAGGCACGTTTTCTTCAAGGCCGGGGCTTTTCTTCCGAAATAATCCGTAGCGTCCTCAAAGGGCACCCCGGCGATGAGCCTGCTTAAAGTCAGCAACCTGCAAAAGAAATACAAGGCCCGCACCGTCGTCCACGACGTCTCCTTCGACGTGGGCAGCGGCGAGGTCGTCGGCCTGCTCGGCCCCAACGGCGCGGGCAAGACCACCTGCTTCTACATGATCGTGGGCCTGGTGACCGCCGACGGCGGCGAGATCACCCTCGATGACCAGGTGCTGACCCACCGCCCCATCCACCAGCGCGCCCGCCTCGGCCTCTCCTACCTGCCCCAGGAGATGAGCGTCTTCCGCAAGCTCACGGTGGCCGAGAACATCCAGGCCGTGCTCGAGCTGCAGGACCTCTCCAAGGCCCAGATCGACGAGCGCCTCGAGACCCTGCTCGGCGAGCTGGGCATCGAGCACCTCCGCGACAACACCGCGATCTCCCTGTCGGGCGGCGAACGCCGCCGCTGCGAGATCGCCCGCGCCCTGGCCAGCGACCCGCGCCTGATCCTCCTCGACGAGCCCTTCGCCGGCGTCGACCCGATCGCCGTGATCGACATCCAGAAGATCATCCGCTTCCTCAAGGAAAAGGGGATCGGCGTGCTGATCACCGACCACAACGTGCGTGAGACCCTCGGCATCTGCGACCGCGCGTTCATCATCAACGCCGGCGAGGTGCTGGCCAGCGGCCGACCCGACGAGATCGTCCGGAATGAACAGGTCCGTCAGGTTTACCTCGGTGAGCACTTCCGGCTCTGAGGCATCATCGCATCATGAAGCCCAGTCTCCAGCTCAAACTCTCCCAGCATCTCGCGCTGACGCCGCAGCTGCAGCAGTCGATCAAGCTGCTCCAGCTGTCCACCATCGAGCTCAACCAGGAAATCGAGAAGGTCCTTCTCGAAAACCCCATGCTCGAACGCGACGAGCCGGAGAGCCAGCTGGGGTCGAGCCGCGTCGAAGCCCCCGGCCCGCTGGCGCCGGCCGGCAGCGAGGCCGCCCAGGAGCGTGAGCAGGAGCAGGCCCGCGACGCCGACCGCGACCGCGGGGCCGAACGCGACTTCGAAGGCGACGGCGAGGCGGGCGAATGGCAGGGCAGCGCCAGCGGCCCGCGGGACGACGACGATGAGACCGACTTCCAGGAGTTCCAGGCCGCCGTCCCGACCCTGCGCGACCACCTCGACGCCCAGATCGCCCTGACGCCCCTCTCCGACCGCGACCGGGCCCTGTGCCGCTTCATGATCGAGGCCCTCGACGACGACGGCTACCTCAGCCAGTCCCTCGACGACCTCCTGCCCCTGCTGCCGCCCGAGCTCGAGGTCGAAACCGACGACCTCAAGATCGCCCTGCGCCACATCCAGAGCCTCGACCCGGCCGGCATCGGCGCCACCGACGTCAGCGAATGCCTGGCGCTGCAGCTGCGCGCGCTGCCCGCCGACGCGGTCCGCGACCTCGCCCTGGCCCTCGTCGCCGAGCACCTCGAGCTGCTGGCCGCGCGGGACTTCCTCAAGCTTAAGCGCGCCCTGCGCTGCACCGACGAGGCCCTGCGCGAGGCCCACCTGCTGATCCTCGGGCTCAACCCGCGTCCCGGCGCCCAGTTCGCCGCCTCCGACACCCGCTACGTGGTGCCCGACGTGGTCGTGCGCAAGGTCCGCAGCACCTGGGTCGTCAGCCTCAACCCCGACGCCATGCCGCGCCTGCGCATCAACAGCCTGTACGCCCAGATCCTGCGCGACAACCGCGGCGCCAGCGGTTCCCTGTCGAGCCACCTCCAGGAAGCCCGCTGGCTGATCAAGAACGTGCAGCAGCGTTTCGACACCATCCAGCGCGTTTCGCAAGCGATCGTTGACCGCCAGCGCCAGTTCTTCGATTATGGCGATGTGGCAATGCGTCCGCTTACCCTGCGGGAAATCGCCGAACAGCTGGATCTACACGAATCCACCGTCTCACGGGTGACCACCCAAAAGTACATGGCCACGCCGAGGGGCATTTTCGAATTCAAGTATTTTTTCGGCAGTCACGTTGCCACCGACACCGGTGGAGCCGCCTCCTCGACAGCGATTCGGGCGCTGATTCGCCAGTTCGTGGGAGCGGAAGACAAGAAGAAACCCTTGTCCGACGCCAAGATTGCCGAGTTGTTGGGCCAGCAGGGCATCGTCGTCGCTCGCCGGACGATCGCAAAGTACCGCGAGTCCCTCGATATCCCGCCGGTCAGTCTGCGCAAAACCATCTGACAGAAAGGTAAGAATCATGAACCTCAACATCACGGGGCATCACGTCGAAGTCACTCCGGCCATCCGCGACTACATCACCAGCAAACTCGACCGCGTGATCCGGCATTTCGACAACGTCACCAGCGTCGGCGTGATCCTCTCGGTGGAGAAGCTGCGTCAGAAGGCTGAAGTCACTGTTCATGTCCGCGGCAAGGACATCCACGTCGAGAGCGAAGATTCCGACCTCTACGCGGCCATCGACGCCCTCGCCGACAAGCTCGACCGTCAGGTCCTGAAGTACAAGTCCAAGGCGGCCGACCACGGTCATGACTCCCTCAAGAACCACGTTGCCGAATCCTGATCGACAACGGCTGTAATACCCTGGCAATCCCCGGGACCGTTGTGGCTATAATGCGCCCCAACTGACACAACGGCCCCGGTGGCTCCCACCCCGGATCTTCCACGCAGCGTTCCTCACCGGAAACCCGCTCCGGCACCTACCGAGCAGGCGAGTCCACCCATGAACCTCATCGCCAAACTCCTGCCGCCCGCCAACGTGGTCGTCGGCCTCGAGGCGAGCAGCAAGAAGCGCGCCTTCGAGCAAGCGGGCCTGCTGTTCGAGAACAACCACGGAATCGGTCGCAGCACCGTCTTCGACAGCCTGTTCGCCCGCGAAAAGCTGGGCTCCACCGGGCTGGGCCAGGGCATCGCGATCCCCCACGGGCGCATCAAGGGCCTCAAGGACGCGCTGGGCGCCTTCATCCGCCTCGCCGAACCCGTCCCCTTCGACGCCCCCGACGGCCGCCCCGTCTCGATGCTGTTCGTGCTGCTGGTACCCGAGCAGGCCAACGAACACCACCTCCAGCTCCTGTCCGAACTCGCCCAGATGTTCAGCGACCGCGACTTCCGCGAGCAGCTGATGAGCGCCCCCGACAGCCTGTCCGTCCATCGCCTGTTCGCCGAATGGGGAAGCCATGCGTCAGACGACGGTAGCGCGGCTGTTTGACGACAATCTCGAACGCCTGAGGCTGCGGCACATCTGCGGCAGCCTCAAGACCCGCATCGCGGTCTCCGAAGACCGCATCTGGCCGGCCGACATGGTCGGCCACCTCAACCTGATCCACCCCGACCGCCTGCAGATCCTCGGCTCGTCGGAGCTCTCCTGGGCCCGCCGGCAGACCCGCGAGAAGGTGATCCACCACGTCCGCGAGATCCTCTCCTACGGGCCGCCGGCGATCATCGTCGCCGACGACGAGGACATCCCGAGCATGATGCGCACCCTGTGCGCCAACGACGACATCGCGCTGTTCGCCAGCCCGCTGCCGTCCGCCAACGTCATCGACCACCTGCGCAGCTACCTGTCGCGCCAGCTCGCCGAGCGGGCCGCCCTGCACGGGGTGCTGATGGACGTGCTGGGGCTGGGGGTGTTCATCACCGGCGACTCCGGCGCCGGCAAGTCCGAGCTCGCCCTCGAACTCCTCTCCCGCGGCCACGGCCTGGTGGCCGACGACGTGGTCGAGTTCTCGCGCATCGCCCCCTCGGTGCTCGAAGGGCGCTGCCCCCCGCTGCTGCAGGACGTCATGGAAGTGCGTGGCCTCGGCATCCTCAACATCCGCACCATCTTTGGCGAGACGGCCTGCCGGCGCAAGATGAAGCTCAAGCTGGTGGTGCACCTCCAGCGGCGCCAGCCCGGCCAGGAAGACCCACTCCGCCTGTCCCTCGACAGCGAGCAGCAGACCATCCTCGGCGTCCCGGTGCGCCGGGTCGTGCTGCCGGTCGCGGCCGGGCGCAACGTGGCGGTGCTCCTTGAGGCCGCCGTGCGCTCCACCATCCTGCTGCTGCGCGGGATCGACTCCACCCAGGAGTTCGTCGACCGCCAGCGCCGCGCGATCGAGGAAGGCGGGCACTGAGGCCCGCGCCGTGGTGCACGGCGGCTTGTTCCGGCCTGGGTCAACGGATTGGCCGACCCGGCGTTTATCATCCAGATGCAGTCCCCCAAAACCGTCCATTCAAGGAGTAGCCAGATGAAGAAAGTGATCCTGAGCGTCGCTGTTTCCGTGTTTGCTGCCAGTCTGGCGCCCGCGGCCCTCGCGGCAGGCTCCCAGCAGAACAAGATGAAGGAATGCAACGCCTCCGCCGGCGAGCTGAAGGGCGACGAGCGGAAGGCCCACATGAAGTCGTGCCTGTCGGCCAACAAGGGCACCGCCCAGCAGGAGAAGATGAAGGCCTGCAACAAGGAGGCCGGCGACAAGGCCCTGAAGGGCGACGACCGCAAGAAGTTCATGAGCGAGTGCCTGAAGGGCTGAAGCCCCCCCGGCACACCCATGCAAAAGGGCCCTTGCGGGCCCTTTTGTCGTTGACGCTCCCCAGCCCCTCAGTCGAGGGCGAAGGCCACCGCGTCCGACATGTTGTCGGCCACCGAGAAGCCGCAGCCGATGTGGCCTTTTTCGGCGAGGGTCATCTCGTCCCGCTTCACGCAGTGCTCGGGGCTGCCCTCTTCGAGCACGTAGGTGCCGTTGGTGCTCGAATCCGCCAGGTAGAAGGCGCCGTTGCGCAGCTCGATGCGGGCGTGCTGGCGTGACACGCGGGGGTCGGAGACGACGATGTCGTTGCCCGTCTCACGCCCGAACAGGAGGGTCGGATGGGCCGCATCGATGATCCAGCTCTGGCCGCGGAAGCTCACCCGCATCTGCTTCTGGGGCGGCGCGGGCTCCGGGCGCGGCTCGACCGGCGCCGCCGGCTGCGCCTGCGGGGCCTCGGCCGGCTCGACGGCGGGCGCGGGCGGCACCGGGGCCGCTTCGTCGCCCTTGCCCAGCATCCGGCGCATGGCCGGCGAGAGGATGCGGCCGAGCCTGTCGGATACCGTGATGGAGTCGGGGTTGCTGGCCTCGACCAGCCGGGCCGCCAGCTTCTCGGCCACGCTGCGCTCGCCGTCACCTTCGGATTCGAGGACCACCGCGGCGCGCAGGACCAGCTTGATCCCGCTCATCGGCGGCAGGGCGCGCACCCGCTCGCGCATCTCGCGGGCCGCCAGCAGGGCCGAGTCGGCGTCGGGGAAGCCCGCCACGAGGACCTCCGGGCGCAGGTCGAGATCGCTCCCGGAATAGGCTTCGGCACAGCGGGACATGCGGTTCATGCAGCGCTCGACGGCGTAGCCCGCCTCGGCCTCGCCAAACTTGACGGCCAGGCGCACACCGCCGGCGACATCGGCATACAACAGACAGCGGTTCGAAGCGCGCTCGTTCATCGTTACGGAATCCGTAGGAGCCCTGAAGGCGACCACGCCACAAGGCGGCGCGGGAGGTTGAAAGAAGAAGGAATGACGGCCATGGCGATCAGGGTCTCCAGATTCCGATCGGGATGGCCGCGGCGTCGGCGCCGGCGGGCAGGTCGGGCGCATCGAAGACGATGTCGCCCTCCCCCACCTCGGTGGTGCGGGACACGTTGCGGAAATCGAACAGCTCGCCGTCGGCCAGATGGGACGGCACGACGTTCTTGAGGGCCGTCCCGATCGACACGATGCGCCCCGGGAAGCGGCTGTCCCAATCGCGCAGCATGGCCTTGATCTGCTTGCGCTGGGCGTTTTCCTGGCTGCCGCAGAGGTTGCACGGGATGATCGGGTACTCCATGCCGCGGGCGAAGCGCTCGATGTCCTTTTCGGAGCAGTAGGCCAGCGGGCGGATCACCACGTTCTGCCGGTCGTCGCTGACGAGCTTGGGCGGCATGGCCTTCATCTTGCCGCCGAAGAACATGTTGAGGAACAGGGTCTCGATCATGTCGTCGCGGTGGTGGCCGAGGGCGATCCTGGTGGCGCCGATCTCCTTGGCCGTGCGGTAGATGATGCCGCGGCGCAGGCGCGAGCACAGGGAGCAGGTGGTCTTGCCCTCGGGAATCTTGTCCTTGACGATCTTGTAGGTGTCTTCGGTGACGATGCGGTATTCGACCCCGATGGACTCGAAGTAGGCCGGCAGGATGTGGTCGGGAAAACCCGGCTGCTTCTGGTCGAGGTTCATCGCGACGATGCGGAAGTCGATCGGCGCCTTTTCGCGCAGGGCCAGCAGCAGGCTCAGCAGCGTGAACGAATCCTTGCCCCCCGACACGCAGACCATCACCACGTCGCCGTCCTCGATCATGCCGTAGTCGACGATCGCCTCCCCCACCTTGCGCATCAGGTGCTTGCGCAGGCGCAGGAAGGAATTGGAGAACCGGCTCTCGGTTTCGGGAGGCTCGATCGGCGAGGTTGCGGGAGACGCCACTGCTTGATCCATTTTCTTAATGTCCGTTGATTATAAGCTGATGCAAAAAGCTGTTACACCAGCATAAATGTTAAATACGTTATAAATGCGCCGTCCGGCCACCGTCGACGGGAATGACCTGCCCCGTGATGTAGGGCGCATCGAGGAGCAGAAAGCGCACCGTGCGGGCGATGTCCGAGGGCGAGCCGATGCGGCCGAGCAGGGTGTGATCGATGATCGCCTGCCGCGCCTCGGGCGGAAACTGGCCGTCCTCCGGCCACTCGATGGCCCCCGGCGAGACGCCATTGACGCGTACCTCCGGGGCCATCTCGAGGGCCAGGGCCCGCGTCAATCCAAGCAATCCGGCCTTCGCGGCACAGTAGAGGGGATAACCCTCGAGGGGGCGCTCGGCGTGGATATCGACGATGTTGACGACCGCTCCCCGGGCCGCCTTGAGGGCCGGCGCAGCCGCCTGCACGAGAAACAGGGGCGCCTTGAGGTTGGAACCGATCAGGTCGGTCCAGGCCGCCTCGTCGATCTCGCCGAGGGCCGTGGGGTAGAAACTCGAGGCGTTGTTGACCAGGCCGTCGAGTTTCCCGAATTGGGCAATTACCTCTGCCACGAGCCCCGGCAGGGCGCTCGAATCGAGCAGATCGGCCTGGAACACGGCGACCGACCCCGGCCGCAGCCCATTCAGGGCGTCGGCCAGCTGCCCGGCCTCGGCCACCGAGTGGCGACAATGCAGCGCCACCCGCGCCCCTGCCGCATGCAACTGACGGACGATCTCGGCCCCGACGCGCCGGGCGCCGCCGGTGACGAGGACCACAGGGGCCAGCGGTTCTTGGTTCATGACTCTATGGGGTATCTGGGAGGGAGGCGTAATCATACGGTGCGGGACGCCCATCGCCCAGTTTCACGGCCGGAAGCCCTCCCGCCGCGCTGCCGGGGCCACCCCGGAATAATACATCCGCATTCCTGTACAGGGCCGCGCCGGCGGGGGCGCCGCAACGGGTAAAATGCCCGTTTTAACCCGCCGGTGCGAACCATGAAGCTGCCCCAGCCCTCCCCCGAAGCCCTCGCCCAGAGCGGACATCTCGTCGACCACCTGCGCAGCCTGATCGACTCGCAGGGAGGCTGGATCTCCTTCGCCACCTACATGGCGGAGGCCCTCTACACGCCGGGCCTCGGCTACTACAGCGGCGGGGCGCACAAGTTCGGCCCCGGCGGCGACTTCATCACCGCGCCGGAGCTCACCCCGCTGTTCGGCCAGGCCCTGGCCAGCCAGGTGCAACAGATCATGGACCTGTCGGCGCCCCAGGTGATCGAGGCCGGCGCCGGCACCGGGCTGCTGGCCGCCGACCTGCTGCTCGAGCTCGAACGCCGCGGCGCCCTGCCCGAGCGCTACGCCATTCTCGAGGTGTCGGGCGAGCTGCGGGAGCGCCAGTTCGACACCCTGGCCGCCAAGGTGCCGCACCTGGCCTCCCGGGTGCACTGGCTGGACGGCCTGCCCGAGCGCTTCTCGGGGGCCCTGGTCGCCAACGAGGTGCTCGACGTGATGCCGGTGCACCTGATCGCCTGGCGGCCCGAGGGCATCTTCGAGCGCGGCGTCGCCCTGGGCGACGAGGGCAACTTCGTGTGGGCCGACCAGCCGGCCACGGGCAAGGTCGCCGAGGCTGCCGCAGCCCTCGGGCTGGCGCTGCCCGAGGAGGGCGAATACGTCAGCGAACTCAACCTCGCCGGCCGCGCCTGGGTGGCCGAGTGGGCCGCCCGCCTCGACCAGGGCGCGATGCTGCTGGTGGACTACGGCTACCCGCGGGCCGAGTACTACCTGCCCAGCCGCAGCACCGGCACCCTGCTGTGCTACTTCCGCCACCACGCCCACGGCGACCCCTTCCTGTGGCCGGGGCTCAACGACATCACCGCCTTCGTCGACTTCACCGCGATCGCCGAGGCCGGCTTCGACGCCGGCCTGGACGTGCTCGGCTACACCGACCAGGCCAACCTGCTGTTCAACTGCGGGGTGCTCGAATGCCTGGCGCGCCGGGCGCCCGAAGAAGGCGCCGACTACATCCGCGCCGCCAAGGCCCTGCAGCGGCTCACCGGGCCCCACGAGATGGGCGAGCTGTTCAAGGTCATCGCCCTCGGCCGCGGCATCTCGCAGCCGCTGATCGGCTTTCTGCGCGGCGACCGCCTGCACGCCCTGTAAACCAGCCCACAGCAGAGACAAAGGGCCCGCCGACCTTCCGGCCGGCGGGCCCCTCGGGCGTCCTGCGGACCGCCGCGGCGGGCTTATTCCTGGAAGCGATACACCGCGCTCAGGAAAGCGTCCACATCAGTCGGAACAGGGTGCTCGGCGTGCCCCGACAGCGGGATTTCCTGAAGGCCCAGGGCCAGCTCGGGCGGCACCAGATTGGCGTTCAGGACTTCGTCGCCATAGGCCGGGCCGATCGCGTCCTGCGGTTCATCGTAGCAGCGCTCACCACTTTCCATATCCATCCAGATCACCATTTCGGCCTCCGTTCCGGGGTCGTCACAGACCCCCTTGCTGATTTAACGGCCCAGGCCCCCGAAGGTTGAAGGAAATCCAGCGCCGCCGCGGGCCGTGGGGCACGCCCGCCAGGCAACTGGCCTGTGTTTTCAGGATGGATCAAGGCCGGCGCCGCGGCAATGACAAAGTTCACCGGGGCGTGCGGATTGGGGCGAGGCTCAGAAGCCCTGGGTCTTCAGCCAGTACAGGATGGGGTCGGCGGCGATGCGCCAGTCGGTCTCCATCATCATCCCGTGGCCGAGGTCGGGCAGGATGGTGGCGCTGACCCCGTAGCTGCGGGCGGTCATGCGCACCTGGTCGGGCGGGATGAGCACGTCGTGCTCGGCCCCCAGCACCAGCATCGGCGGCCGCGGGATGTTCGACAGGGACGGCAGGTCGAACAGGGACATGTCCCAGATCGCCCGGTGGGACTCGGGCTGGCACAGGTGGTAGTAGCGGCGCAGCCGCTCGAGCTCGATGGTCTCGTGGAACATCGCGTCGCGCAGGGTTTCCATCTGGGGCTGGCCGCCGCCCATCAGGCGGTTGAGGTCGCCCAGCAGATGCGGCTTGGCGAAGGCCAGCCCGAAGGCCGAGCCGAGCAGCCCCTGGGGCGGCACCGACGACATCAGCACGGCCGCCGGCGCGCGGTGCTTCTCGAGGTACTTCTGCACCACCATGCCGCCCATCGAATGGCCGATCAGCACCGGCGGCGCCGGCAGCTGGGCGACCACGTCGGCCACGTCGGCCACGTAGTCGGCGATCGAGAAGCTGTCGAGGTAGGCGCGCCCGCGGCTGCCGCCGTGGCCGGACAGGGAGACCGCGTAGGCGGCATAGCCCTGCTCCGCAAACCATGGCAGGAAGTTCTCGTCCCAGCACCAGGCGGCGGTGTAGGCGCCGTGGACGAACAGCAGGGGGGTCGGGCGCGCGGTGCCGGCGGGCGTTCGGCACAGGACTTCCAGCTCACCGAAGCGGGCGCGGTTCATGCGCGGGCTCCGGGCGGAAGGATAGGGGTCGGGATCATGGCGTGATGAGGCGGTATCATGTTGTTGTGGCGCAGAACTTACAGCACCCGCGCGGCGGAAGAAAGCAAAACGCACGCCGGGCCTCCACAACAAACGTTTGAATTCCCCCTCACAAGCCGCGGAGAAGCCTGATGCTGAAGTGGTTGCTGGCCATCGTGATCCTGGCCGTGGTGTCCGGGCTGGGCTCCGGCCTGTCGCCGCGGCGCTGGCGCTTCGGCCATCTGCCCGGCGACCTGCACTTCGACCTGTTCGGCCGCCACATCCACATCCCGCTCACCAGCACCCTGCTGCTGTCACTGCTGGTGGGGCTGCTGGTCCGCTGGCTTTGAGGGCTCCGCAGCGGGGCCCCGCACCGCAAAGCTCACGCTGTCGAGCACCGTGCCGTCCGCCGCCATCAGCTCGAGCAGATGGCGCCCCTCCACCGGCTGCCAGGGCTGTCGGCTGACGCCATTGCCTCCATTGCCGCCCTCGCCGCGTCCGTTGGCCGCGCCCAGGCGTTCGCCGTCGAGGCGCCACCAGCCGCCGGCCGGCACCCGCGCCGCCTCGAAGAACACCCGCAGGCCCTTGTCCCCGGCCAGCCCGGTGGCGTCGACGATCCCGCCGCCGACCGGATACAGGATGCGCGGCGGGTTGCGCGGCACGCTGACCCGCTCGGTCTCGGTGCCGCGGATGAACCACTCGCGCCGGGCGTTCTCGACCGTCGGCTCGAACACCACCAGCGCCGACACCACCCCCGGCGGCGGGTGGAGGCGCTGGGCCGGCTGGGTGCGGTGCAGCCCGCGCAGGAACTCCTGCCCCAGCGCCGCCACCTGGGCGGCCAGGCCGCGGCCGCCCGCCGCCCACAGGACAAGCGTGTAACGGTCCGAGGAAAGCACCGCCAGGCTCTCGCGGCCGTCCAGCAGGGATTGGCGGAACAGGAAGGGCTGGAGCGTGCCGTCGGCGTCGCGCAGGGCCAGGATGTCGTCCACGATGAAGCCGGCCTCGGCCCGCAGCAGGCGCCGCGGCGCACGCTCCGGCGCCGGCAGCAGCTGCGGGGCGAGCCACTGGCCGCCGCTGGCGAGGGCGCGGTACAGCCCGGCCAGCTGCAGCAGGTTGAGGTCCGGCAGGCCGCTGCGGGGCGGCTCGAGGTCGGCCAGGCGCAGGCGCTCGGCCAGGGCCTCACCGACCAGGCGGGTCACCGTCTGGGCCGGATCGGCCAGGCTGTCGGCCAGCGCGGTGCGGGCGCTGACCCACAGGCGCTCGTCGGGGTGGGTCGGCGCGTGGTTGCCGAGGGAATCCTCGAGCAGGGTCGCCGCGGTGATCTGGCGCCGCTCGATGGCCACCCCATACACGAGGGGCAGCAGCAGGTTGGCGGCGCCGCGCGGCGGCTGGGCCTGGTCCGGCCGGGCGGGGTCCGGCGCCCCCACATAGGCCCGCAGCTCGCCGCTGGCGTTATCCACCAGCACCCCCGCCGCCTCCGCCACACCGAGGCGCTTGAGCGCGCCGGCCAGGCCCTGCTGGAGTTCGGCGTCGAGGGTGCTGCGCAGGCGCTCGCCCGGCTGCCGCGACGCGAGCAGCAGGCGGCCGGCGTGGGGCGCGAGCTCCCAGCGCGGCGCGGTGCGCTGGCGATCGAGGCTGGCCTGGGCGAGGCGCTGGGCGGGGCCGCAGGCGGCCGGCGCGTTGATGCGCTCGGCCAGCACGCAGGCCCGCTGGGCGACGTGCTCGGGGCGGGCGTTGGGGCCGCGCAGCAGCACCGCCAGGATCAGGGCCTCGGCCCGCCCCAGCTCGGCCGGCGACTTGCCGAACAGGGCCCGCGCCGCCGCATGGACGCCCTGCAGGTCGCCCCGGAAGGGCGCCAGGTTGAGGTAGGCCTCGAGGATCTGCTCCTTGGTCCAGCGGGCCTCGAGGGCCTGGGCGGCGAGGGCCTGGTCCCACTTCTGGCCGAGGGAGCGCCGCGGCATGCCGCCGCGGCCGAGGGCGAGCTCCGGGTCGAGCAGGCCGGCCAGCTGCATCGACAGGGTCGAGGCGCCGCGCTTGCGGTCGTACCACAGGTTGTGCCACAGGGCGCCGACGAAGGCCCGCCAGTCGACGCCCGAGTGCTCGAAGAAGCGCTTGTCCTCGGCCGCCAGCAGGGCCTCGCGGAGGGCTGGCGAGAAGCTGTTGAGGGCCACCCACTCGAGCCGCCGCACATGAGGGTCGATCCGCCGCTCGGCCAGCGGGGTACCGTCACGGGCGAGGAGCACCGCCACCGACGGGCGGGCGGCGGCCTTGACGTCGGCGAAGGCCGGGATCGGCTGGGTGGCCCGGGCCGCCTCCACGACGAACACGAGCGCGAACACGGCGATCCGCCGGAGACGGGAGGCGAGCAAGGAGGCGGTAGCGGGCGAGGACATGGATGGCCCGCATTGTATGCCGGCCCATGACGGGCACAAGGCGGGATTCCTCCCGCCGCCGCAACGGAAATTTGTCAGGAAAGGTTGCGGGCGGCGGACCTCAGCCCAGCGCTTTGACCGCCGCCACGCGGGCCTCGTGGATGGCCTCGGGGATGCGCGCCTTGTCGGCCACGCCACGGGCGATGGCGCCGGCGTCCACGCCGCGCACGGCCTCCAGCACGGCCAGCAGCCGCTCCCGCTGCGGGTAGGGGCGCTCGCCCAGGCCGGCCCGGCCCCGGTGGTCGCAGGCACAGGCGTCGAGCATCGCCACGAAGCGCTCCGGCCGGCGCAGGCCGTCGCAGCGCTCGACGAGGCGCACCGCGGTGATCGCCCGCAGTTCGAGGGCGCGATGCACGTTGCCGTGCTCGCGGGCCACCATCAGCGCCAGGTCGCGGCAGTCGGCGGGGCACTTGAGGCGGGCGCACACCTCCACCGCCAGCCGCTCGCTGACGGCCTCGTGGCCGTAGTGGTGGGGCAGATTGCGGGCGGGGCTCAACGCCTTGCCCAGGTCGTGGAGCAGGCAGGCGAAGCGCCCCGCCAGCGGCAGGCCGGCGTCGGCGGCGGCATCGAGCACCAGCAGCAGGTGCGCGCCGGTGTCCACCTCCGGATGGTGCCGGGCCGGCTGGGGCACGCCGAACAGGCGGTCCACCTCGGGCAGCAGCCGGGCCAGGGCGCCGCAGTCGCGCAACACCTCGATCATCCGCGACGGGCGGGCCTCCATCAGGCCGCGGGCGAGTTCCTGCCAGACCCGCTCGGGCACCAGCGCGTCCACCTCGCCTGCGGCGACCATGCCGCGCATCAGCGCCAGGGTCTCGGGGGCCACCGTGAAACCGGCAAAGCGGGCAGCGAAGCGGGCCAGCCGCAGGATGCGCACCGGGTCTTCGGCGAAGGCCGGACTGACGTGGCGGAACACCCGGTCGGCGAGGTCGCGCTGCCCGCCGTAGGGGTCCACCAGGACGCCGTCGGCGCCGCGGGCGATGGCGTTGATGGTCAGGTCGCGGCGGGCCAGGTCTTCCTCGAGGCTGACCGCCGGGTCGGTGTGGAAGACGAAGCCGGCATAGCCCGGCGCCGTCTTGCGCTCGGTGCGGGCCAGCGCGTACTCCTCGTGGGTCCGCGGGTGGAGGAAGACCGGAAAATCCTTGCCGACCGGTTTGTAGCCCTCGGCGAGCAGCTCGTCGGGGGTCGCCCCGACGACGACCCAGTCCCGGTCCTTGACCGGCAGTCCGAGGAGTTCGTCGCGGATCGCGCCGCCCACGCAGTAGATCTTCATGAGCGGCGGAGCATGCTGGCGGCCAGGCGGGCGCGCTTGTTGGCCTCGCCGAGGTAGGTCGGGGCGATCGCCTCGAGGGGCGTGGGCTGGCGCCCCCAGGGCTGGGGCGCGCCGGTGGCGACGTTGTCGGCGCGCATCGAGCGCACGTTGTCGCGGCTCATCAGCGGGCCGGGCAGGCATTCGAGGGCCGCCGCCTGGAGCATCGCGAGGCCCTCGGGCAGCGGGATCACCGGGCGCCGGCAGTGGGTGAGGCGGCCCACATACTCGACCAGCTGCTGCAGCGTATACACGCGCGGACCGGCCATCTCGTAGACCTGCCCGACGGCGTCGGCACGGGCCAGGGCCTCCGCCACCACCTCGGCCACGTCGCCCACATACACCGGCTGGAAGCGGGCCTTGGCACCGCCCAGGGGCATCAGCGGGAAAGCCCTGACGAGGCCGGCGAAGAGATTGAGGAAGCTGTCGCCGGGCCCGAAGATCACCGACGGACGCAGGAGGGTCCATGCCACGTCCGGCGCCCCGGCGCGGATGGCCGCCTCGCCGGCGGCCTTGGAGCGCTGGTATTCGGAGGGGCCATTGGCGTCGGCGCCGAGGGCGCTCACGTGCACGATGCGTCGCACCCCGGCCGCGCGGGCGGCGGCCACCAGACGGGTCGGCAGCTCCACGTGGGCGCGGGCGAAGGCCGGGCCGTAGGGCTGGCCGGAGGGCGAATGGAGCACGCCGACGAGGCTCACCACCGCGTCGACGCCCGCCATCAGGCGCGCGAGGGTGGGCGGGTCGAACACGTCGGCCTCGACGACCTCGATGGTGGGGAGCGGCAGCAGGTGGCGGGCACGCTCGCGGCGGCGGGTCGGCACCACCAGGGCGACCCCGGCGGCGGCCAGCCGGCTGGCCACGGCGCTGCCCACGAAACCACTGCCGCCGACGATCAGGACTTTGCGCGGATACATGACTGGACTCCGGTGAGAAAGGGTGGAACCTGGAGACGGCCCTTCGGCGGCCCCCGTCGCTGCTTGACGTTGCTTGCAAATCCGGTGGATGCGCTTTTGACGCCCGGGCGCCCGGACCCACGGCCCGCCCCCGGCAAGCCCCGCCCGCGGGCGGAGGCTCCAGGCAATGGACTCCCGCCGGCGGGCAGAAATTCCCTTACTCGGCGGCGGGCTCCAGGCCGGCCCCCGGCGCGGGGCTAGCGAGGCCGGGGAAGTCGCCGCCGGCCCCCGGCGCGATGGTCCCGAGGCGCCCCTTCAGCGAAGGCGCCTTTCCGTCGAGGAGGGCGGTGTAGATGATGGAGTTGGCCATCACCTTCTTGACGTAGTCGCGGGTCTCGCCGAAGGGGATGGTCTCGGCGTAGATCGCACCCTCCAGCGGCCGCGCGTCCCGCCACTTGCGGGCGCGGCCGGGGCCGGCGTTGTAGGCGGCGGAGGCGAGCACGGGGTGGTTGTCGAGGCCCTCGAGGATCATCCGCATGTAGGTGGTGCCGAGCATCACGTTGGTGTCGGGGTCGCGCAGCCAGCCGATGTTGTAGCCCTTCATGCCGAGCTTGCCGGCCACCCACTGGCCGGTGGCGGGCATGATCTGCATCAGCCCCTGGGCGCCGACGCTGGAGCGGGCGGCGGTGACGAAGCGGCTCTCCTGGCGCATCAGGCCATACACCCAGCCCGGGTCGAGGGCCTGGTTACGGGCGTTGGGCTCGATGCGCTCCCGGTAGGGGGCGAGGTAGCGCAGGCTGTAGTCGTGCTCGCTGCGGGTACGGTCGGCGGCGTTGATGGCGCGGTCGTAGATGCCGAGCTGCTGGGCGAGCTGGGCGGCGCCGATCAGGAAGCGGTCGTCCCGGTTGCGCAGGGTCCAGTTCCACTCGCGGGCGCCCTCGGTGCGCCATTCGAGGCGGAACAGGGCCAGCGCGCGCTGCACGCCGGGGGTGCGCCGCACCTGCTCGAACTCGTCGGTGCTGAGCTCGCGGGCCTTGCGGGGCAGCGCAAAGCCGCGCCCGAGCTCCTCGTCGGCGAGGATGCTGTAGAAGGTGGGGTGGCCGGCGATGCGCTCGAAGGCCCGGCGCGAGGCGTCGCGGTTGCCCAGCGCCATCTCGGCCCGGCCGAGCCAGTAGGTCCAGTCGGGCAGACCGCGCTGCTCGGGGTTCATGGCCTCGACGCCGGCCTTCACGCCCCGCCAGTCGCCGGCCCGCAGCGCGGCGCGAACCCGCCAGGCGGCCTGCTCGTCGGACATCGGGGTGTCGCCGGCGGCCTTGAACCAGGGGTTGGCGTCGGGCATCAGCCGGGTGGCCGCCTGCCAGGCGATCTGGCCGAGGGCGTAGCTGCGCTCGGCGGCCGAGAAACGCTCGTTGAGGCCGAGGTAGCGGGTGTAGGCCCCCATCGGATCGTCGCGGGACAGGCGGGCCAGCGCGATCAGCGCCAGCTCACGGCCCGGGCGCTGGGCGGCAAAGCTCACCGGCAGGCGGTCGAGGTAGGTGGACGGGGTCTGCGCCACCCGCTCCAGTTCGCCGGCGGCGGGCTGCTGGTCGGCCGGCAGCCAGGCCGCCACCGCGCGGGCGCCGGCGAAGCGCTTGGCCTCCATCAGGCGGCGCACGCGGGTCCAGGTCTCGTCGGGGCTGACCCGCGCCTCGCGGACCAGGGCCTGCAGCACCGGGACGCAGCTGTCCGGCGTGTCGACCAGCGAGAACCACAGCGGGCGGGCATCGTCGAGGGCCGCGACGTCACCGAGGCCGAGGCGGGCCTGCAGGTGGTAGCACTTGAGGTCCTGCTCGGGCTGCTCCATGCCGGCAAACTCGGCGGCCAGGGTGTCCCACTCGCCGCGCTTGCCGAGGGCCCGCAGCCATTCGCCGCGCAGGCGCTCGGCCAGCCAGCTGCCCCGCTCGCGCTCGAGGAAGCCGAGGATGGGCAGCGGGTTGATGTCGCCCGGGCGGGCGAGCTGGGCCGACAGGGCCCAGTACTCGGGGTAAGGGTCGAGGGGATGGCCGGTCGGCGGCACCAGGGACGCCAGGCGCGCCCGGTCGCCGCTGCGCGCGGCGTCCCTGGCGAGCAGGATCCGCTCGTCGCCGGGGTCGCCGCCGGCCGGGGAGGCCATCCACAAAAACGCCGCCAGAACGGCCCACACGCTATTCTTCATTGCTTGCCACGCTCACCACATACCCGCCAGATTGCCGCAGGAGAATAGCACAGTGACCCCGCCCTCCCCGCCCGCCGACGCACCGATTGCGGCATTGCGCAAGGCCCTGCGCAACGAACGCATCGCCGCCCGCGAAGCCCTGCCCGACGCCGATCGCCAGACCCTCACCCGGCGCATCGAAGCGCACCTGGACACCCTGATGGCCCGGCTGGCGCCCCGCTGCCTGGCCTTCTGCTGGCCGTGGCGCGGCGAGGTGGATCTGCGGCCCTGGGCCCGCCGCTGGCTGGCCGCCGACCCGGCCCGCCAGGCGGCGCTGCCGGTGGTGCTGACGCCGGCCCGGCCGATGGCGTTCCTGCGCTGGCGGCCGGACGCGCCGATGGCCACCGACCACCACGGCATCCCGATCCCGGCAGGCGACGAGGTGGTGTCGCCGGCGCTGCTGATCGTGCCGCTCAACGTGTTCGACGCGGCGGGCTACCGGCTGGGCTACGGCGGCGGCTACTTCGACCGCACCCTGGCCGCCCTCGACCCGACCCCGACCTGCGTGGGGGTGGCCTTCGAACTGGCCCGCGCCGGGTCCACCCACCCCCAGCCCCACGACCAGCCGATGGACTGGATCGTCACCGAGGCCGGGGTGTTTGTGGGGAGTGGGAGCCGGGCTGGATACGCTACCAAGCAACTGAACTTTCACCCCTCTCAAGGGTAAATTTTGTGGCATCCTTCATGACAAGCGGTATGCAAATCGACATCTTCAATGAGTAAGCTTTATAGTCGGTCCTGAACAATCAGCCCGCCCCTGTCCCGGCGCGGGCTGATGGCCCCTGAGGCCTTGCCGAATCCTCCAGTTTCCAGTGCAATCGCATTCATTTTCTGGAAGATTTGGAGCGCAGGTTTGCGATGACCACCCCGGATTTTTTCCGCGCCCGGCTGGACGCGATGATCGATCTGCGCCACCCGCTCGCGGTATTGGGAGCCCGCATGCCGTGGGCCGAGA
>NZ_JAYREK010000013.1:0-92065 GCF_041908905.1 Zoogloea sp. | reverse complement strand
TACCGCCGTCTCGGCGATGTCCGCGAGATCGCCGTCTGCCAGGGCAAGATCGCCGACATCCTCCAGGACCGCGGACAGCTCGACGAGGCACTGACCATCCTCCAGCAGGAGGCCCTCCCTGCCTTTCAGCGCCTCGGCGATGTCCGCGAGATCGCCGTCTGCCAGGGCAGGATCGCCGACATCCTGCAGGACCGCGGACAGCTCGACGAGGCCCTGACCATCCGCGAGCAGGAACAGCTCCCCATCTACCGCCGCCTCGGCGATGTCCGCGCCATCGCCGTCACCCAGGGCAAGATCGCCGACATCCTCCAGGCCCGCGGACAGCTCGACGAGGCCCTGCGCATCCGCGAGCAGGAACAGCTCCCCGCCCTGGAGCGCCTCGGCGACGTCCGCGCACTCCTGGTCTCCCGCGCCAATCTCGCCATCAACCTCCTCCAGCGTGACGCCCCCGGCGACCGGGATCGTGCCCGCGACCTCCTCACCCTCGCCCTCGCCGACGCCCGCCGCTTAGGCATCCCCGAGGCCGGGCAGATCGAAGCGATCCTGAAGCAGCACGGGTTCCAGCCCGAGGCCTGACCCGCCGGCGGAGCCTCAGCCCGCCCCCCCTCACTCATGCCGCAGCGCCTCGATCGGGTCCAGCCTTGCCGCCCGGCTCGCCGGCACGTAGCCGAAGATCACCCCGATCGCCGCCGAGAAGCCGAAGGACAGCAGGTTGATGCCCGGGTTGAAGAGGTAGGGCACGTGCATCAGCGCGGCGCCGGCCATCGAGGCGGCGGTGGCGAGGGCGATGCCGATGAGGCCGCCGAGGGACGACAGCACCACCGCCTCGATCAAAAACTGCAGTAGCACCTCCCGCTCCAGGGCGCCGATGGCGAGGCGGATGCCGATCTCGCGGGTGCGCTCGGTGACCGACACCAGCATGATGTTCATGATGCCGATGCCGCCCACCAGCAGGCTCACCGCGGCCACCGCGCCGAGCAGGCCGGTCATCACCTTGGTGGTGCCGGACAGCGTCTCGGCGATCTGGCGGGTGTCCATCACCGAGAAGTTGTCGTCGTCGCCAGGGGCGATGTGGCGGCGTTCGCGCATCAGCCAGGTCACCTGGTTCTTGGCCACGTCCATCGAGGCTTCGTCCTTCACCGAGATCATCAGGGTGGCCACGTCGGTGCTGCCGGTGAGGCGGCGCTGCAGGGTGCGCAACGGCACCACCACGATGTCGTCCTGGTCGCTGCCCATGGTGGACTGGCCCTTGGAGGCCAGCAGGCCGATCACCTCGCACGAGAACTGCTTGACCCGCAGCGGCTGGCCGATGGGGTCGAGGCCACCGAAGAGCTCGCGGCGGATGGTCTCGCCGATCACGCACACGGCGGCGCCGGCGCGCTCCTCGGCGGGGTTGAAGACGCGGCCGGCGGCGAGCTGCCATTTGCCGGCGGTGAACCAGTCGGCGGTGGTGCCGGTGACGCCGGACGACCAGTTGCGCGCCATCGCCACCAGGGTCACGGCCTTGCTGGCCACCGGCACCGCGGCGGCGAGGCCGCTCACCTGGCTGCGGAGGGCGTCGGCGTCGGCCACCTTGAAGCGTGGCGCGCCGGCCGAGTCGCGACCGGGGCCGAGCATCTGGCCGGGCCGCACGATGAGCAGGTTGCTGCCGAGGCTGGCGATCTGGTCCGACACCGCGCGGGTGGCGCCGTTGCCGAGGGTGACCATGGTGATCACCGCCGAGACGCCGATCACGATGCCCAGGATGGTGAGGAAGGAGCGCATCAGGTTGCGCCGGATCTCGCGCAGGGCGAGCTGCAGGGCGTTCCAGATCATGGCTGGCCTCCGGGCTCGCGGCGTTCGTCGCTGGCGATGCGCCCATCCACCAGGCGCACGATGCGGTGGGCGTAGGCGGCCATGTCGGCCTCGTGGGTGACCATCACCACGGTGATGCCCTGGTCGCGGTTGAGGCCCGCCAGCAGGTCCATGATCTCGCGGCTGCGGGCGGTGTCGAGGTTGCCGGTGGGCTCGTCGGCGAGGAGCAGCGACGGCCCGGTGACCAGCGCCCGGGCGATCGCCACCCGCTGCTGCTGGCCGCCGGAGAGCTCGGCCGGGCCGTGGTGCTCCCAGCCGGTGAGGCCCACCGCGGCCAGCGCGGCGCGGGCGGCGGCGTGGCGGGCGGCGGCCGGCTCGCCCCGGTAGAGCAGCGGCAATTCCACGTTCTCCTGGGCCGAGGTGCGGGCCAGCAGGTTGAAGCCCTGGAAGATGAAGCCCAGCGCGTGCCGGCGTAAGAGCGCCCGCTGGTCGCGGCTGAGGCCCTCGACGGCCAGGCCGCGGAAGCGGTAGCTGCCGCCGCTGGGGGTGTCGAGGCAGCCGAGGATGTTCATCAGCGACGACTTGCCCGAGCCGCTGGGGCCCATGATGGCCACGAAGTCACCTGACTCTATCGTCAGGTCGATGCCGCGCAGGGCCTGGAAGGCGGCGGCGCCGCTGCCGAAGACGCGGGTGACGCCTTCGAGCACGATCAGGGGTTCGGCGGCGCTCATGGCCTGGGGGTGACGGCTTCGACGATCACCTCGGCGCCCGCCACCAGGGGGCCGCCGGCCTCCACCGGACGCACCTCCGACACCTGGCCGTTGCTGCCGAGCACATTCACCCGCACCGCGCGGGGCTGGCCGCCGTCGAGCAGCCACAGGGTCTGGCTGCCGTCCCTGGGGCCGGCCTCGGAGGCCGCCTTGGGCCCGGCCGAGGGCGGGCGCGGGGTGAGGCTGGCGAGCAGGCTGCGCCTGGGTTGCCCGCCGGCCGCCGGCGGGGCGAAGCGCAGCGCCATGTTGGGCACCAGCAGCACGTCGGCGCGGCGGGCGGTGGTGATGTCCGCGGTGGCGGTCATGCCGGGGCGCAGCAAGAGCGCGTCGTTGCTGACTTCGAGGATGGTGAGGTAGGACACCACCTGGTCCTTGGTCTGGGAACCCCAGCCGACCCGGGTGACCTTGGCCGGGAAGTTCTGGCCAGGCCAGGCATCCACATGGAAACGGGCCTCCTGGCCCTCCTTCACCTTGCCCACGTCGGCCTCGTCCACATCCACCTGCAGCTCCATGCGGCGCAGGTCTTCGGCGAGGGTGAACAGCACCGGGGCGGTCATCGCGGCGGCCACGGTCTGGCCGGGCTCGACCTTGCGGGTCAGCACGATGCCGTCGATGGGCGAGCGGATGGTGGCCTTGCCGAGGCTGATCTCATAGGTGGACAGCAGGGCCTTGCCCGAGGCCACCGAGGCTTCGGCGGCCTTCTGGTCGGCCACCGCCCGCAGCGCCGCGGCCTGGCCGGCGTCGAGCTCGGCCTTGGAGGGCACCTTGCCGCCGGAGAGCCGCGCCACCTCCTGCAGCCGGGCAAGGCTGGCGGCGCTCTCGGCCACGGTGGCCCGGACCTGGCCCACGCGGGCCTCGGCGGCGGCGATGTCGGCCTTGGCCTGGCGCACCTGGTCGCGCAGCCTGGAGGTGTCGAGGCGGGCGATCACCTGGCCCTTCTTCACGCGGTCGTTCACATCCACGAAAACCGCCTCGATGATGCCCGACAGCTCGCTACCGACATCCACCGAGTTGGTGGGCTGCAGGTTGCCGTTGGCCGACACGTTGATGACCAGCTCGCCCTTCGTCACCGGCCGGGTGACGTAGCGCGGCCCCTCCAGGCTGTTGCCGCCGAAGACGGCCCAGGCGAGCCAGCCGGCGAGGGCGAGGCCGGCCACCGCCAGGGCGACGCGGGCCTTGCCGCCGAGGCGACGCCGGCCGCTCTGGAGGATGAGTTCGCGGAGGTCTTCCGGCGAGGTGGGCTTGTTCATGGCTGAGGTCCGGAGGTTGCGGTGTCGGCGGGCGACCAGCCGCCGCCCAGGGCCTTATAGAGCTGCACCAGCGCAGTGAGCCGGGCGGCCTCGGCGCTGGCGAGGCTGTCTTCGAGGGTGAGCAGGCTGCGCTCGGTGCTGAGCACGGTCTGGAAGTCGATGAGGCCGGAGGCGTAGCGGTGGCGCGCGTACAGGGCCGCGTTGCGGGCGGCGGCGGCGGCTTCGACCAGCGCCTGCTGGCGACGGCGCCCGTCGGCAAACGCCACCAGGGCGTTGTGCACCTCCTCGAGGGCGGTCAGCACGGCCTTGCGGTAGGCGGCGAGCTGCTGTTCGCGCAGGGCGTCCTGCACTTCCACCTGGGCCCGCAGCCGGCCGGCGTCGAAGACCGGACCGCTCACCGACGCGGCCAGGGAGCGGGCCACCTGCCCACCGCCGGTGAAGGTGGACAGCCCCAGGGCCTGCAGACCGATGCTGCCACCGAGGCTGAAGGACGGATAGCGGGCCGCCTCCGCCTGGCCGACCCGGGCGGTGGCGGCTGCCAGCCGGCGCTCGGCCGCGGCGATGTCGGGGCGCTGGCGCAGGGCCTCCGCCGGAATGGCGAGGGCGACGCCGGCGGGCAGGCCCGGCAGCAGGCCCTCCCGCGCCCCATCGGCCGCCGCCAGCGCGGCGTGCAGGCTCCCCGGCGCGCGGCCGGTGAGGGTGGCGAGGCGGTGCTCGGCGCCGGCGCGGCCGGTGTCGAGGGTGGGGATCTGGGCGCGGGTGGCTTCGCGGTTGCTGCGTGCCTGCTCCACGTCGAGGGCGCTGGCGAGGCCGGCCTCGGCGCGCCAGCGGGTGATCTGCAGGGTCTCGGTCTGGCTGTCGAGGTTGGCGCGGGCGATCGCCAGACGGGTCTGGAAGGCGCGCAGGTCGATGTAGTTGAGGGCGACCTCGGCCACCAGGCTGACCCGGGCGGCGCGCAGGTCGGCGAGGGCCGCGTCACGCTCGGCGGCGGCGGCCTCGACGGCACGGCGCAGGCCACCGAACACGTCGAGCTCCCAGCCGGCGTCGAAGCCGGCGTCGTAGAGGGTGCGCTCGGCGCCCAGGGCGGCGCTGCGGGTGACGCCACCGGAGGCACTGACCGAGGGGTAACGCTGGGCGGCAGCGGCGTCCCGGCTCGCCCGCGCCGCGCGCAGGGCCGCCCGGGCGGCGTCGAGGCCCGGGTTGGCAGCAAGGGCGTCGGCGACGAGGGACGACAGCTGCGGGTCGGCCAGTTGCTCCCACCAGCGGGCGAGGCCGTCGGGCGTGGCGGCGACGCTACCTTCCAGCGGCACGGCCTGCCAGCCCTCGGGCACGGCGACGGCCGGCGCCCGGTAGTCCGGCCCGACGCTCACGCAGGCCGACAAGCCGCAGGCCAGCACGAGGGGCAGGATCAGACGGGGGGATGCAGGTGGAGCCATGAGCGTTGCCCGGGAGAGTCGATCGGAAGCGCCGTGCGGGGTGGCGACGCCAGGAGAATCATCCTCCGATTGCCGGTAATCCGCGGTTAGCCCAACGTAAAGACGGGTAAAGAGGCCCCGCGGAGGTGGCCATCCAGCGCCCGGCCCGAGACACCGTTCCAGATGCAGCGCCGGCCGTCGCCGAGCCCGGTTCCAAATGTAAAACGGGCCACACGGGCCCGTTTTGATCCAACACAGGGTAGGCGGAAACCCGCCCGCGGCGCTCAGACCACCACGGTCTGGGCCTGGCCCTCGGCGCGGACCTCGATGGTGCCGAGGTTATAAACCGTCTCGCCGGTGGAGCGCAGCTGCTCGGCGGCCATCGCGGCGTCTTCGGCGGCCACGATCACCACCATGCCGATGCCGCAGTTGAAGACGCGGTACATCTCCTGGGCGTCCACGTTGCCGGCCTGCTGCAGCCACTGGAACAGCGGCGGCATCTGCCAGGCGTCTTTGCTGAGCACCGCGGTGACGTTGTCGGCCAGCACGCGGGGCACGTTCTCGAGGAGGCCGCCGCCGGTGATGTGGGCCATACCCTTGACGAGGCCGGCGCGCTTTTCCATCAGCGCGAGGAGCGACTTCACATAGATGCGGGTCGGCTCCATGATGACGTCCTTGAGCTTGCGGCCGTGGAAGTCGGCTTCGAGATCGGGCTTGGCGATCTCGATGACCTTGCGGATCAGCGAGTAGCCGTTGGAGTGGGCGCCGCTGGAGGCGAGACCGAGCACCACGTCGCCCGGGCGGATGGTGGAGCCGTCGATGATCCGGGACTTCTCGACCGCGCCGACGGCGAAGCCGGCCAGGTCATATTCGCCATCGGGGTACATGCTGGGCATCTCGGCGGTCTCGCCGCCGATCAGCGCGCAGCCGGACAGCTCGCAGCCCTGGGCGATGCCCTGGATCACGGTGGCGGCGGTGTCCACGTCCAGCTTGCCGCAGGCGAAGTAGTCGAGGAAGAACAGCGGCTCGGCGCCCTGCACCAGGATGTCGTTGACGCTCATCGCCACCAGGTCCTGGCCGACGGTGTCGTGCTTGTTGAGCTGGAAGGCGAGCTTCAGCTTGGTGCCGACGCCGTCGGTGCCGGAGACCAGCACCGGATCCTTGAATTTTTTCGAGATCTCGAACAGCGCACCGAAACCGCCGATCCCGCCCATCACCTCGGGGCGCATGGTGCGCTTGGCAAAGGGTTTGATACGGTCGACCAGGGCATCGCCGGCATCGATATCCACACCGGCATCGCGATAGGTAAGGGAGCTCATGGGTTCTTTGATCTCTTCTTGAAGCGGCCGGACGCCACCGGAAAACGCTCATCGGGTTGAGCGCCCCGCCGTGACCGGCTACATTAACGGGCCTTGCGCTGCGATTCGCCTGGGGTTTCCGGCCCACCGCACGCAAACAAACCCGAATTTTAGCCGAAATGTCGCCGCCTCGCCCGCCGGGCGTCGACCCGAGGACCGCGTGAAGCAACTCACCCTCGACCTGCGCGGCGACGCGCCGCCCGTACTCGAAAACTTCGTCGCCGCTTCCAACGCCGACCTGCTCGCCTCGCTCTACGAGGCGGTGCCGGTGGCCGAGGTGCCCCAGCACATCTTCTTGTGGGGCGACGCCGGCAGCGGCCGCAGCCACCTGCTGCGCAGCGTCGTCACCGCCGCCGCCCAGGCCGGCCGGCCGGCGTGCTACCTGCAAGCCGTCGATGTGGGCGCGACGCTGCCCGAGGCGCCCGGCCTGCTGCTCGCCATCGACGACGTGGAAGCCCTCGCCCCCGACGCGCAGATCGCGCTGTTCCGGGCCTTCAACGGCGCCCGCGCCCAGCGCATGACCCTGATCACCAGCGGCTGCGCGGCCCCGCTCCACCTGCACCTGCGCGAAGACCTGCGCACCCGCATCGGCCAGAGCCTGATCTTCGAGGTCAAGTCCCTCACCGACGCTGACCGCGAGGCGATCCTCGCCGCCCAGGCCGCCACCCGCGGCCTGCGCCTGGAGCCCGAAATCGTCCAATACCTGCTGCGCCACGGCCGCCGCGACCTCACCAGCCTGCTGCGCACCCTCGACGCGCTGGATGCCGCGTCGCTGGAGCGCAAGCGCGCCATCACCCTGCCCCTGCTGCGGGAAGTCCTGCAGCGCGACCTCAGCCGCTGACACAAAAAAATGGATCTCGTCCTCTTCGACCTCGACAACACCCTGCTCGCCGGCGACTCGGACTTCGAGTGGGCCCAGTTCCTGATCTCCAAGGGCGTCCTCGACCGGGAAGTCTACGAGGCCCGCAACCAGACCTTCTACGACCAGTACAAGGCAGGCACCCTCGACATCTTCGAGTTCCTGGATTTCCAGCTCAAGCCCCTCGCCCGCCACAGCCGCGCCCAGCTCGACGCCTGGCACCGGGAGTTCCTCGACACCCGCATCCGGCCGATGATGACGCCCCAGTCCCAGGCGCTGGTGAAGGAACATCTGGCGTCCGGCGCCGTGGTGGCCATCGTGACCGCCACCAACAGCTTCGTCACCGGCCCGATCGCCCGCGCCTTCGGCATCCCGCACCTGGTCGCCACCATCCCGGCCCAGGAGAACGGCGCCTTCACCGGCAAGCCCCGCGGCACGCCGGCCTTCAAGGCCGGCAAGATCGAGCGGGTCGAGGCCTGGCTGGAGAGCCTCGGCCTGTGCTGGGAGAGCTTCGGGAAGAGCAGCTTCTACAGCGACTCCCACAACGACCTGCCGCTGATGAAGAAGGTGAACAACCCGGTGGCCGTGGACCCGGACGACACCCTCCGCGCCCACGCCACCGCCCAGGGCTGGCCGGTGATCTCGCTGAGGTAGGGAAACGCGGAGCGGGCCAAGCTCCGTATTCCTCACCGCTCACGCTTCACTCACATCCCGCACTTCCCCAACCAGGCCAGCAGCCGCGCCCAGCCATCGGCCGCCTCGGCGGCGCGGTAGCTCGGGCGGTAGTCGGCATGGAAGGCGTGGCCGGCCTCCGGGTAGATCACGAACTCGGCCTGCCTGCCGGCCTTGGCGAGGTCGTCCCGCATATCCTCCACATCCGACACAGGAATCCCCTGGTCCTTCGCGCCGTAGAGACCCAGCACCGGCGCCTTGATCTCGGCCACCAGGTCGAGGGGGTGCCGGGGCGTCAGCGCGCTCGGCGTGCCGGCCACGCGCCCATACCAGGCGATGCCGGCCTTCAGCTTCGGGTTGTGGGCCGCGTAGAGCCAGGTGATGCGGCCGCCCCAGCAGAAGCCGGTGATGGCGAGCCGGGCCGCGTCGCCGCCGTTGGCCGCCGCCCAGGCCGCGCAGGCGTCCAGGTCGCCCATCACCTGGGCATCCGGCACCTTGCCGACCACCTTGTCGAGGATCTCCGCCACGCTGGCGAGCCGCGACGGGTCGCCCTGGCGGCGGAACAGATCCGGCGCGATCGCCAGATAGCCCGCCCGGGCCAGGCGCCGGCACACGTCGCGAATGTATTCATGGACGCCGAAGATCTCGGACACCACCAGCACTGTCGGGAACGGGCCAGCGCCCGCCGGCTGGGCCCGGTAGGCGGGCACCTCGGCACCGTCCGGGCCGCGCACCGTGATGTCGCCGGCGACGAGGCCGTCGGCCGGGGTCTGCACCACGCTCTGCCCCAGCGCCGGCTGCACGGCCAGAGCAAAGGCCGCCGCCAGGGACGTGCCGACGAAGCTGCGGCGGCTGCAGGGCAGCCCGGGGACGAGACTGTCGAAATCGGGGTTCCGCTCTTGCATGGCTGACTCTCCTCATGATGGGGAGTGCAGCATAACCCGAAGCGCCAGACTGCAAGGGGGCACCTGCGGGAGACGCCGCCCGGGCCGCAGCCGCGGGCTCAAGCGCGGCGGCAGCCCGTCAGGCGAACGCCCCGAAACCACCCAGCCGCCCCGGCCGCTCGAAGCGCCCCGCCTCGACACGGCCCGACCGGACAGCCTGGGCCGCCGGCCGCCGCGGCGCGGCGTGATGGCGGCAGAAGGCCTGGAAGAGCGTCACCTGCTTGCCGTGCACATGGATCTCGCCCGCGTCGGCCAGCTCGCGGAAGATCCGCGACAAGGTCTCCGGCGTAAAGCCGAGGCGCGCCGCCAGCACGTGCTTGGGAATCTCGAGCTCCAGCACCACATCGTGCCCCTCGCCCAGCGCCGGGCCGGCGAGCCGGCAGAGGTAATCGACCACCTTTGCCGAACCGGACTGGAAGCAATCCGCCGCGATGTCGCGCTCGATGGACGACTGCCGCTGGGCCAGGGCCGCCAGCATGCGGCGGGACAGGCCGGGCTCCTGCTCGATGGCGCGGAAGACGCCCTCCCGCCCGGCGGCGAGCAGCACCACCGGAGTCACCGCCTCGACCGACGAGACGTAGCTCGCATCGCCAAACAGCTCGGCCACCCCGAAGACCTGCTTCGGCGCCAGCAGCTCGATGACCTTCTCGCCACCATCCGGAGACGACACCCCGACCTTCAGGTGCCCGGACATCACGTGGTACAGCGCCTTCGGGCGCTCCCCGCAGGCATACACCCGCGCGCCCTTGGGGAGGCTGAGGATCTGCACCGAACGGGCGATCTCGGCGCTGACGGCCGCGGGCAGGCCGCGGAAGATAGCGACCTCGCCGAGCACCAATGAGATATCTTGAAGACTGGCTTGCATCGCATTTCCTCGCTTCATTCAAATGGGGAAAGGCGGTCTGCCCGTCCCGGAACACAGGGCGGAGTCTAGGGTTACGGCCGAGTCCAAATTTGACTTACATCAAGCATGACCGGATACCCGAAAGTCATTAACTACCCCTTTCGTGATATCCAAAAAAGCTCTCCATAAAACCACAAGTCATTGTTTTGAATAAGAACCGGCAACGCCCCAGAAAAAACCGCCCGCAAAAACCGCGATGCGCCGGAGGCTCCACCTAACACCTTTTTCCCCGCCGCCCCACCTCCTCCGGGTCACCGGCACGGCCCGACGGCCTCACAATTACGCCAATCCCGAAACACTGCACCTTCCGGAGACCCCAACGTGCCCCACCCCAGCGACAACCCCGCCCAGCCCGACGAAGCCCGGCCCGGCCCCGGGCCATCGGTGGTCTGGCGGATGGGCGCCTGGATCGCCGCGATCGCCGGGCTGGCGATGGTCTCGATCCTGGCCTCGATCACCGTCGCCGAGCTGTCCTCCGGCGAGGCCCGCGCGATCAACCTCGCCGGTTCCCTGCGGATGCAGTCCTATCTGATCGACGCCATCGTCAGCGGCCGCGACGACCCTGGCAACGCCCAGGCGATCGAGGATGCCTTCGACGAATTCGAGGCCCGCTACCGGGCGCCGGCGCTGCAGCAGGCCATTCCCCGCCAGGGCGACGACCCCGCGCGCCTCGCCTACGGAGAGATCGGAGCGTGGTGGCAGGCCCATTTCCGGCCCGCCGCCCTCCGCGCCCTGAAAACCCGGCCGGATGGCCCGGCCCTGCGCGGCGACACCGCCGAGATGGTGACCCGCATCGACCACCTGGTGGCCCTGATCGAGCAGGGGCTGGAGGACAAGCTGGAGTGGCTGCGGCTGGTCCAGGCCGTCTCGCTGGTGCTGCTGCTGATCGTCGGGGCCGGCGCGGTGCTGCAGCTGAAGGCCGACGTGGTGCGGCCCCTCGCGCTGCTCCTCGGTTCGGCACGGCGGGTCCGCAACGGCGACTTCAGCGTGCGCGTGCCCCCGCGGGAGCCCGATGAACTCGGGCAACTGGGCGAAGCCTTCAACTTCATGGTCGAGGATCTGTCGCGCCACTACGCCCGGCTGGAACAACGCGTCCACGACAAGACCGAAGAGCTCGCCCGCAGCAACCGCTCCCTCAACCTGCTCTACGGCACCACCCGCCGCCTCACGGAGCGCACGGTCACCCACGCCGCGCTGCTCGACACCCTGCACGACGTGGCGCAGGCGCTGGGCATCCGCGCCAGCGCCCTGTGCCTCGGCACTGGCGGGCAGATCACCCTGCTCGGCGACCCCGGCCCGGCCGCCGAGGGCGAGCGCCTGTGCCGCAACGGCTGCCCGGGGTGCGACGGCGGCAACGGCCGGCTGCTCCCGCCGCCTGGGGCCGACGCGTCGGGGCGGATGGTCGCCGTGCCGCTCTTCGACGGCACCCGCAACCACGGCGCGATGCTGCTCCAGCAGGCCAACGGCGCCGAACTCGCCCCCTGGCAGGTCGAACTGCTCGAGACCATCGGCCACCACATCGGCACCGCGCTGGCCGCCACCCGGCGCAACGAGGAACGCCATCGCCTGGCGCTCCTCGACGAGCGCTCGGTGATCGCCCGGGAGCTGCACGACTCCCTCGCCCAGGCCCTCTCCTACCTCAAGATCCAGGTCGCACGCCTGCACAAGCTGCTCGGCCCGCAGCCCCAGCCGGTGACCGAGGTGGTCGGCGAACTGCGCGACGGCCTCAACGAAGCCTATCGCCAGCTGCGCGAGCTGCTCACCACCTTCCGCCTGCGCATCGACGGCCGCGGCCTCGGCACCGCCATCGACAACACCATTCAGGAGTTCCGCCGCCGCAGCGGCGTCGCGATCCAGCTCGACCGCCAGCTCGACGGCCCCGAGCTTCCCCCCGAGCGCGAGATCCACGTGCTGCAGATCATTCGCGAAGCCCTCTCCAACATCGAACGCCACGCCCGCGCCGGACAGGTATGGGTCCGCCTCGCCAACGACGGCCCGGGCCACATCCGGGTGCGTATCGAAGACGATGGCATCGGCTTCGCCCAGCAATCCCCCCCGGTCAACCGCTACGGCCTGGTGATCATGCGCGACCGCGCCGAAAGCCTGGCCGGCGAACTCCAGGTCAGCCCACGGACGGGCGGCGGCACGCAGGTCGACCTGCGCTTCCCCATCGCTCCGCCCGCCCGGCCAGCCAGCCCCGAAGGAAAACCATGAACACCCGCACCCCGACCTCGGTGGTCATCATCGACGACCACCCCCTGTTCCGCAAAGGCGTCTCCCAGCTGCTGGCCCTCAACGACGAACTCCAGCTCATCGGCGAGGCCTCCAGCGGCGAAGAGGGCCTGGAGATCGCCCGGGCGCTGGAGCCCGACCTCATCCTGCTCGACCTCAACATGCGCGGCATGGGCGGCATCGAGACCCTGCGCGCGCTGCGCGAGGCCGATCTGGCCGCGCGCATCCTGATCCTCACCGTCTCCGACGCCGCCGACGATCTGGTGGCGGCGATCCGCGCCGGGGCCGACGGCTACCTGCTGAAGGACATGGAGCCCGAAGACCTCCTCGCCCGCATCGTCGAGGCCCTGCGCGGCCGCATCGTGATCACCGAGAGCCTCAGCGGCCTGCTCGCCCGCTCCCTGCGCGAGGAGGCCCAGGCCGCCGAGCGCAGCCTCGCGCCCCTCACCGAGCGGGAGAAGGACATCCTCGGCTGCCTGGCGGGCGGGCTGTCGAACAAGCTGATCGCCCGCGACCTCAACATCGCCGAGGGCACCGTCAAGGTGCACATCAAGAACCTGCTGAAAAAACTGAAGTTCCGTTCCCGCCTCGAAGCCGCCGTGTGGGCCATCGAGCAGGGCCACCGCGGCCAGGATCCGGGCGGCGCGCGCTGAGGCGCGCGATCCGGCACGCCGCCGACCCCGGCTTTGCAATAAACTTGCGAATTATTTGAATCCGGGGCGCGGCACCGGCGAACCCATCGGGCTCGCCGCCGTCTACGTGTCAGATACGGGCAGCCGCCCTCACCTTCCTGCGCGCCCGACGGCGTGGAGACTCTGCGTGAAGAAACGAATCATCTGGACCGCCCTGGCGGTCCTCTGCGCCGGCCAGACCGCCGCCCAGGGCAACCTGAGCGCGCCCCGGCTCGCCCCCACCGCCGACCAGGCCCAGACGGCCTACCTCAGCGCGCAGATCCTCGGGCGCTACCACTACAAGAGCGTGCCCCTCGACGATGCGATGTCGGAGAAGATCTTCGACCGCTATCTCAAGTCCCTCGACCCGGAGCGCCTGTTCTTCACCCAGGCCGACATCGACAGCTTCGCCGACGCCCGCACGCGCCTCGACGACGCGATCCTGAAGGGCAACCTCAGCGCCCCGTTCGCGATCTTCCAGCGCTTCGAGCAGCGCGTCACCGAGCGCCTCACCGACGCCCGCGAGCTGCTCGCCCGCGACTTCGACTTCAGCGTCAAGGAAGGCTACCCCTACGCCCGCGACAAGGCTCCATGGCCGAAGGACGACGCCGAGGTCCGCGACCTGTGGCGCAAGCGCGTCAAGAACGACTGGCTGCGCCTCAAGCTCGCCGGCAAGGACGACAAGAACATCCGCGAGACCCTCGGCAAGCGCTACGACAACTACCTCACCCGCGCCACCCGCAACAAGAGCGAAGACGTCTTCCAGGTGTTCATGAACGCCTACGCGATGTCGATCGAGCCCCACACCAACTACCTCGGCCGCAGCGCCTCCGACGACTTCGACATCTCGATGCGCCTGTCGCTGGTGGGCATCGGCGCGGTGCTGCAGGAGCGTGACGAGTACATCACCATCCGCGAGCTGGTCGCCGGCGGGCCGGCCGCCCGCTCCGGCAAGCTCGCCGTGGGCGACCGCATCGTCGGCGTCGGCCAGGGCGACGGCCCGATCACCGACGTGGTCGGCTCCCGCGTCGATGAGGCGGTCAAGCTGATCCGCGGCGCCAAGGACACCAAGGTCGTCCTCGACGTGCTGCCCGCCGATGCCGGCCCCGACGGCAAGCACAAGCTGGTCAGCCTCGTCCGCGACAAGATCAAGCTCGAGGAGCAGGCCGCCAGCAAGTCGGTGATCAAGCTCGGCGAGGGCCTCACCGCCCGCCGCATCGGCGTGATCAAGCTGCCCGCCTTCTACGAAGACTTCGAAGGCCGCCGCCGCGGCGACCGGGATTTCCGCAGCGCCAGCCGCGACGTGGCCCGCCTGGTGGACGAACTGCGCAAGGAGAAGGTCGACGGCCTGCTCATCGACCTGCGCAACAACGGCGGCGGCTCGCTGCGCGAGGCGGTCGAGCTCACCGGCCTCTTCATCGACAAGGGCCCGGTCGTCCAGCAGCGCCGCCCAGACGGCCAGATCGGCGTCGAGAGCGACGAGCGCGCCGGCGTCGCCTGGGACGGCCCGCTGGGCGTGCTGATCAACCGGGGCTCCGCCTCGGCCTCCGAGATCTTCGCCGCCGCGCTGCAGGACTACGGCCGCGCGCCCATCCTCGGCGAAGCCAGCTTCGGCAAGGGCACCGTGCAGACCATGATCGACCTGGACGAAGTCGCCAAGAACCCGAAGCCCCGCTTCGGCGACCTCAAGATGACCGTCGCCCAGTTCTTCCGCGTCAATGGCGGCACCACCCAGCTGCGCGGCGTGGTGCCCGACATCGCCTTCCCGTCGATCGCCGACGGCGACAGCTTCGGCGAATCCGGCTACGACAACGCCCTGCCGTGGACGCAGATCAGCCCGGCCGACTACCGCATCGTCGGCAAGCTCGGCGACCGCGTGGCCGACCTGCAGCGCCGCCACCAGGCCCGCGTCGGCAAGGACAAGGACTTCCAGCAGCTGCTGCAGGACGTGGCCGAGTTCAAGCGCCTGCGCGAGGCCAAGACGCTGTCCCTCAACGAAGCCGAGCGCCGCAAGGAGAAAGAGCGCCAGGAAGCCCGCCTCAAGGCCCGCGAGGGCAACAAGCTGGCCGCCCTCGACGACGGGCTGCAGGCCGGCGAACGCAGCCTGGCCGCCGACCTCGCCGCCGAAAAGGCCCGCAAGAACGCCAAGGACGTGCTGCTGACCGAGGCTGCCCGCATCGTCGCCGACGACGCCGACCTCTCCGCCGGCCGCACCCAGCTCGCCCTGCGCGAGCGGGTCGAGATCAGCGGCGGCAAGGGCTCCAGCCTGCGCTGATCCGCCAGCCCCCGCCGCGGTTCAGCGCGGCGCGGGGGCGGCCTCCAGACCGGAGGGGGCGAGCGGCACCAGCAGCGCCCGCGCCGCGTCCTCCGACTTGCAGCGCAACCAGTCTCCCCACGCCTCCCGCGGCAGGATCACCACCGAGCGCTTTTCGTCGTCCGGCCTGTGAAAGCGCCGGAACAGCGGGTCGTCGTCGGCGTTGATCGTCAGCATCGCCATCGACCAGCGCGGCAGGCCATCGTCGCTCTCCCGCCGCGCCCAGATTCCCGCAATCCCCATCGGCTTGCCGTCGGCCTGCCCGATGCGCCAACGGACGGCCTTGCCCGTCTCGTAGCTGGGCTCGTAGATGGCCTCGGCCGGGATGATGCAGAGCTGGCCACGCCGCCACGCGTCGCGGAAGGAAGGTTTGTCCCCGATCGTCTCCGAGCGCGCGTTGTAGGTGCTCCGCACGATCTTCACATCCTTCGCCCAGGCCGGAACCAGCCCGAAGCACGCCGGCACCCACTGGCGGGGCGCAAAGTTGGTGACGACCGGCACAACCGAGCCCGGATAGGCCTCGCCGTACGCAAAATCCGGAGGCGGCAGGGGCAGGCTGGCCAGGGCTTCGCGGGACGCCGGCTGGTAATTGGCGCACATGGGTGAGCTTCAGCCGGCCCGCTCGCGCAGGGTGATCAGCGACGCCCCGGTGGGCGGACGCAGCACGTCCTCCAGGGTGTATTGATCCAGCCGGCTGAAGAAGGCCTGCAGCGCATCGTCGAGCGCGGCCTTCAGCTGGCAGCCCGGGCGGATCACGCAGGGCGGGCTGGCGCAGTCGATCAGGGTCGGGTTGTCCTCGAGCTGGCGCAGGACGTCGCCGAGCCGATACTCGCCGGGCGCCCGGGCCAGCGCCATGCCGCCCCCTTTGCCCCGGGTGGTGGCGATGAGCTGCAGCTGGCCCAGCCGATGCACCACCTTGACCAGATGGTTGCGCGAGATGTCGAACTGCTGGGCGATCTCGGGGATCGTCGCCATCGCCTCCGGCCGGGCGGCCAGGTACATCAGGACGCGCAGTCCGAGGTCGGTGAAACGGGTGATCTGCATGCGAGGCTCCTGGAGGTTGGCGGGCAGGCCCGCAGTCTACCCCCGTCCGGAGCCTCGCGCCGCCGATCAGGTCGCAACGCTGCCCGTATCGAACAACTCGGCGTGGATGCGCCCGGAGCCGACCCCCAGCGCATGCAGCGTCGCGATCTGCGCCTGCAGGAAACCCGTCGGACCGCACAGGTAGTAGTCCGCCTCCGGCTGCAGGACGACATCCCCCAGGGCGCGCAGATCGAGCAGCCCCAGCCGGACACCGTCACCCACCGCCCCTTCGTCGTGGAACACGTGCAAGCCGACCTGCGGGTTGTTGCCCGCCACCGCCCGCAGATGCTCGCCGAAGGCGAACACCTCGGCGTTGCGGCAGGCGTGCACAAACTGCACGTCGCGCGCCCGGGCCGTCGCCGTCAGGCGGTTCAGCATGGCGATCATCGGCGTGATGCCGACCCCGCCGCTGATCAGCACGACCGGCGTGCTGCACGCCTCGTCGAGATGGAAATCGCCGAAGGGCGGCGCCAGATCGATCAGGTCACCCACCTGATGGGCATCATGGAGGCGGGTCGACACACGGCCCGGCGGTGTCGACACGGTCCCCGCGTCACGCTTCACCGAGATGCGGAAATGACCCTGCCCCGGCGCCTCCGACAGGGTGTACTGGCGCGGCTGCATCACTCCCAGCTCGGGCACGAAGACCCGCACGCAGGTGTATTGGCCAGCCCGATACTCGGGCAGCGGCCCGCCGTCGCTGGGCGCCAGGTGAAAGGACGTGATCTCGGCGCTCTCCCGCACCTTGTCGACGATCCGGAAGCTGCGCCAGCCGCTCCAGCCCCCGTCCCGGGTGCAGGCATCGGTGTAGAGCTTGCCCTCGGCCTCGATGAACACGTCGGCCAGCGCCCCGTAGGCAACCCCCCAGGCGTTGATCAGCTCGTCGCTCGCAGCCTCGCCGAGGACCTCGCGGATCGACGCCAGCAGATGCTTGCCGACGATCGGGTAATGCTCGGCGCGGATGCCGATGCTGGCATGCTTGTTGGCGATCAGGTTGATCACCGGCGCCAGCACCGACGGATCGTCGATGTTTTCGGCGTAGGCCAGCACCGACAGGGCCAGCGCGGTCGGCTGCTTGCCGGTTTCGCTGTGGGAGCGGTTGAAAAGGTGGTTGAGCTCCGGGTTGTGGCGGAACATGCGCTGATAAAAATAGGTGGTCAGCGCCACACCATGCTCCCTCAAGACGGGGATGGTGGCCTTGACCAACTCTCGCACTCTGGCGTCCATATTTTTTCTCCTGTGGGGTTTTGCTGTTGCAACGGAAAGCCGCAGCGAGCACGGCACTTAAAGATGTGCAAATTATACATCTTTAAGTGCCGTCGTAGTTTTCGACCGAAACAGGTCGGGAGAAAGCGCAACAGCGCGCACCCAGGGGAGGTCGTCGGGATTCAAGCCCCCGGTCAGCCCGCAAGCCGGGGCAGCGAAGATGAGGAACAGCGCCCCGCAATCCGCGAGCGAACGCCAAATCGCGCGGGGATCAGTGAGACCGCGGAAATCCGGCCTGGCTGACGTGTGCGTGGGGGAAGGAATGTGAGGTAGAAAATGAAAACGCCCCTCGCGGGGCGTTTTCATTGAAACAATGGCGGAAAGGGAGGGATTCGAACCCTCGATACGGCTAAACCGTATACCGGATTTCGAGTCCGGCGCATTCGACCACTCTGCCACCTTTCCGCTCGAAGCGCTGCATTATATACAAGCTGAGCCGGAAATCCAGCTTTTTATGCAGGTTTTGCAGTGCGGGCGGTGAACTCGTCGTAGGCCCGGACCGCTTCGGCAGCGTACATCAGGCTCGGGCCGCCGCCCATGTAGGTGCAGATGCCCAGGGTTTCCATGAGCTGCTCGCGGGTCACGCCCAGGCGGATCAGCGCCTTGACGTGAAAGCCGATGCAGCCGTCGCAGCGCGCCGACACGCCGATGGCGAGGGCGATGAGTTCCTTCTCGAGGGCGCTCAGGGCACCCTCCTTCATCGCTTCCTTGGCCATGCTGCCGAACCCCTTCATGGTGTCGGGGATCTCGGCACGCAGGGCTTCCATGCCCTTGGAGAGGTCGGACGTGATCTGGACGAAGGACTTGCTGCTCATGGTGATGACTCCTTTTATTAGAGGACGCTAATATACATCATCACCCGGCCCGTGAAAACCGGGCCGCCCGCAGGCTACCCGGCATTCTTCCTCAGTTGACCGCCTTGAGCTCAGTGATGCCGCCCATGTAGGGAACCAGCACCGCCGGCACGCGAACCGAGCCGTCGGCCTGCTGGTAGTTCTCGAGGACGGCAACGAGGGTGCGCCCCACCGCCAGGCCGGAGCCGTTGAGGGTGGCGAGGGTCTCGTTCTTGCCCTGGGCGTTCTTGAAGCGGGCCTGCATGCGGCGGGCCTGGAAGCCCTCGAAGCAGGAGCAGGACGAGATCTCGCGGTAGGTGTTCTGGGCCGGCAGCCAGACTTCCAGGTCGTAGGTCTTGGCGGCGGAGAAGCCCATGTCGCCGGAGCACAGCACGATCTTGCGGTAAGGCAGCTCGAGCTTCTGGAGGATCGCCTCGGCGTGGCCGGTGAGCTCCTCGAGGGCGTCCCAGGCTTTTTCGGGCTGCTCGATGCGGACGAGCTCGACCTTGTCGAACTGATGCTGGCGGATCATGCCGCGGGTGTCCTTGCCGTAGCTGCCCGCCTCGGAACGGAAGCACGGCGTGTGGGCAACGAACTTGAGGGGCAGCGCGTCGAGCGGAATGATCTCGTCGCGGACGATGTTGGTGACGGGCACCTCGGCGGTGGGGATCAGGTAGAACTTGCCACCATCGGCCTTGGGCACCGAGAAGAGGTCTTCCTCGAACTTGGGCAGCTGGCCGGTGCCGAACATGCTGGCGGCGTTAACCATATAAGGCGTGTACAGCTCGGTGTAGCCGTGCTCGGCGGTGTGGACGTCGAGCATGAACTGGGCGAGCGCACGGTGCAGGCGAGCCAGGCCCCCCTTCATGAGCGTGAAGCGGGCGCCGGAGATCTTGACCGCGGTCTCGAAGTCGAGCCCACCCAGGCGGCCGCCGATGTCCACGTGGTCGCGCACCTCGAAATCGAAGCTGGGCGGCGTACCCCAGCGGCTGACTTCGACGTTGTCTTCTTCGGAGCGGCCCGCCGGCACGCTCTCGTGGGGCAGGTTGGGGAGGCCCGCCACGAAGGCGTCGAAGCGCTCGAGGAGTTCGGCCAGCGCCGCCTCGTTGGCCTTGAGTTCATCACCGATGCCGGCCACTTCGGCCAGCACCGCGGAGGCGTCTTCGCCCTTGCCCTTCAGCTGCCCCACCTGCTTGGAGAGGGCGTTGCGGCGGGCCTGGAGTTCCTGGGTGCGGGTCTGGCGCGCCTTGCGCTCGTCCTCGAGGGCCTGGAAGGCGGTGACGTCGAGGGTCATTCCCCGGGTGGCGAGGCGCTCGGCAACAAAATCCAGGCGGGCGCGCAACAATTGAACATCAAGCATGTCTATCCTTCATCAAGTCGAAAACGGGCTCACGCAATGTGCCACGGCTCGGGCCGCGCTTTCATGGTCTGGGCGTTTAAGTTATATTGCGGCGCAACAATTTGCACCTGGCTGTCAGCAGCAACAATGGAAATCAGGAAGGCGATAGCCGGAAACGGCTCAAACTTTTCTTGATTTGCCGGAGTCACCGTCCAAAATCAAAGTAAGGTGCCCGTGGATGGTGCCGTTAAAACGATTCATCAAGGAGACACCCATGTTGTCCATTCGCGATTGCCTGGATTACTGCGACCTCACCGACGAGGACGTCGCCATCATTGCAGAGCATCACGACATTCCCGAAGCCGCCGCCGCGCAGATCGCCTGCGGGCTGGTGCAGACGCGGGAAGGCACCTTGATGCTCACCCAGTTCATGCTCGACCTGGTCGACCACGCCGAGGAACGCGGCGACGGCATCCGCGCCAAGCGCTTTCGCGACGCTTGCGCCCGCTTCATTGCGAGCCATCCGATTTCCCACTGACACCCGCCCCCTGCCCTGAGCGGGCTGCGTGGGCTTCGGCCAGCCGGTCGAGTTCACGCAGCCTCGCGAGCTTCTCGGCGATCTTCGCCTCCAGCCCGCGGGCGACGGGTTCATACCAGCCGGGCTTGCCCATTCCTTCCGGAAAGTAATTTTCCCCCGCCGCGTAGCCATCGGGCTCGTCGTGGGCGTAGCGGTAGGCATGACCATAACCCAGGTTCTTCATGAGTTTGGTCGGCGCGTTGCGCAGATGGATCGGCACCGGCCGCGACACATCGTTGGCCACAAACTTGCGGGCCGCATTATACGCCTTGTAAACCGCGTTCGATTTGGCGGCGCAGGCCAGGAAGATCGCCGCCTGGGCCAGCGCCAGCTCGCCCTCGGGCGAGCCCAGGCGCTCATAGGTGGTGCAGGCATTGAGGCTGATCTCCAGCGCCCGCGGGTCTGCCAGGCCGATGTCCTCGACGGCCATGCGCACCAGGCGGCGCCCCAGGTAGAGCGGCTCCGCACCGCCATCCAGCATGCGGCACAGCCAGTAGAGGGCGGCGTCCGGGTCGGAGCCGCGCACCGATTTGTGCAGCGCAGAGATCTGGTCGTAGAACGCCTCGCCGCCCTTGTCGAAACGCCGCAGGTTGCGTGACAGGGCTTCATCGACGAAGGCCGGCGTGACCGGATTGACGCCCGCCGTGGTGGCCGCAGTGTGCACCTGCTCCAGCAGGTTGAGGAGACGGCGGGCGTCGCCGTCGGCAAAACCGGTGAGCCGGTCGCGGGCATCACCCTCGAAGGCCAGCTCGGGGCACGCGACGGCGCGGGCGCGCTCGAAGAGCTCGGCCAGCTCGTCGGCGGAGAGCGGCTGCAGCACATACACCGCCGCCCGCGACAGCAGGGCCGAATTGACCTCGAAGGACGGATTCTCGGTGGTGGCGCCGACGAGGGTGACGAGGCCCTGCTCCACGTAGGGCAGGAAGGCGTCCTGCTGGGCCTTGTTGAAGCGGTGAACCTCATCCACGAACAGGATGGTGTGGCGTCCGCGGGCCCGGGCGGCCTCGGCCTGGGCGATCGCCTCGCGGATGTCCTTGACCCCCGAGAACACCGCCGACAGGGCGATGAACTCGGCGTCGAAGGCGCTCGCCATCAGCCGCGCGAGGGTCGTCTTGCCGACGCCCGGCGGCCCCCACAGGATCATCGAGTGCAGCTTGCCCGACTGGAAGGCCAGCGCCAGCGGCTTGCCCGGGCCGAGCAGGTGCTTCTGGCCGATGACCTCGACTATCGTGCGCGGCCGCATCGCCTCGGCCAGGGGCAGGCGCGGCGGATCGAGCGTGTCGAAGAGGTCGGCCATGGGCGGCTCGGCTGGTGGAGCGCCCGCTCAGTCACCCACCACGTCGGCGCCCTTGGGCGGGACGAAGCGGAACTGGGCCGGGTCGATGGCGGGGTTGCGCTCCATCTGGCCGAACTGCAGCGCGGTGGTCTGGCCGAAGTTGTCGTGGAGCACCATGGCCTTCAGCTGGCCGCCGGCAAAGCCCATGCGGATGCGCTCGAAGCTGCTGTCGTCGGCCCTGGGGGTCGCCTCGACCCACTCCAGGCCATCGGCGCTGCCGGCGTCCTTGAGCACGAAGTTCTTGTCGAGGGCGTTGTCGCCGGCCAGGATCGCCGCGGGCGTGCTGCCCAGGGCCTGGCCGAGCTTCTTGGTGGTGACCTGGTTGAGCTCCTGATCCCACGCCCACAGCTTGCTGCCGTCACCCACCAGCAGCTGGGCATAGGGTTTCTCGTACACCCAGCGGAACTTGCCGGGCCGCGAGAAGGCGAAGGTGCCGCTGGCCTGCTGGGGCTTGCGGCCGGATTTGGAGAACACCTGCTGGGAGAAGGCCCCCTTGGCGCTGCGGGTGCCGTCCATGAACTGGCGCAGCTGAGCAAGGGCATCGGCCCGGGCCGAACCGGCGGCCAGCAGCAGGGTGAGGGCCAGCGCGGCCAGGGTGGGCTTGGATTGGAGGTGCATCATTCTCCTTCGCGGGGCGGGGTGACGACTTCCCGGTTGCCGTTGGTGCCCATCGGCGTGACGAGGCCGGAGCGTTCCATCTGTTCGATCAGGCGCGCGGCGCGGTTGTAGCCGATGCGCAGGTGGCGCTGGACGAGGGAGATCGACGGCCGGCGGGTCTTGATGACGATCTCGACGGCCTGGTCGTAGAGCGGATCAGCCTCGCTGCCCTCCCCGCCCTCGCCGGCCATCAGGTCGCCGCCTTCTTCCTCGGCGCCCGCCAGGATGCCATCCACATACTCGGCCGGGCCGGTGGCCTTGAGGAACTCGACCACCTTGTGCACTTCATGGTCGGCCACGAAGGCGCCATGCACGCGGGTCGGCAGGCCGGTGCCCGGCGCCAGGTAGAGCATGTCGCCCATGCCCAGCAGGGTCTCGGCACCCATCTGGTCGAGGATGGTGCGGGAGTCGATCTTGCTCGACACCTGGAAGGCCATGCGGGTCGGGATGTTGGCCTTGATGAGGCCGGTGATCACGTCCACGCTGGGGCGCTGGGTGGCGAGGATGAGGTGGATGCCGGCGGCCCGGGCCTTCTGGGCCAGGCGGGCGATGAGCTCCTCGATCTTCTTGCCGACCACCATCATCAGGTCGGCCAGCTCGTCGATGACCACCACGATGTAGGGCAGCTTCTCGAGGGGCTCGGGGTTGTCCGGGGTGATCGAGAACGGGTTCTTGAGCGGCGCCTCGGCCTCGGCGGCCTCGACCACGGCCTTGTTGTAGCCTGCCAGGTTGCGCACGCCCAGCGCCGACATCAGCTTGTAGCGCTTCTCCATCTCGGCCACGCACCAGTTAAGCGCGTTGGCGGCGTGCTTCATGTCGGTCACGACCGGCGCCAGCAGGTGCGGGATACCCTCGTAGATAGACAGTTCGAGCATCTTCGGGTCCACGAGGATCAGGCGCACGTCGGAGGGCTCGGACTTGTAGAGCAGCGACAGGATCATCGCGTTGATGCCCACCGACTTGCCCGAGCCGGTGGTGCCCGCCACCAGCAGGTGCGGTGTTTTCGCGATGTCGGCCACCACCGGCAGGCCGCCGATGTCCTTGCCCAGCGCCACGGTGAGCGGCGAGTGCATGTCGTGGTAGGCGCGGGAGCCGAGGATCTCCGAGAGGCGCACCGTCTGGCGCCGCGGGTTGGGCAACTCGAGGGCCATGCAGGCCTTGCCCGGCACCGTCTCGACGACGCGGATGCTCATCACCGACAGCGCGCGGGCCAGATCCTTGACCAGGTTGACCACCTGACTGCCCTTGACGCCCACCGCCGGTTCGATCTCGAAGCGGGTGATCACCGGGCCCGGATAGGCCGCCAGCACCTTCACCTCGACGCCGAAGTCGGCCAGCTTGCGCTCGATGAGGCGCGAGGTGGCCTCGAGGGTCTCGGGGGACGGCGGCTCCACGTCGTGGGCCGGCTCGTCCAGCAGCGCGAGGGGCGGCAGCGGGCCATCGGTGATTTCGGTGAACAGCGCGGCCTGGCGCTCCCGGTGGGCACGCAGGGATTTCTCGACCTCGACCACCGCCGGCTCGATGCGGACAGGCCGCGCCGCTTCGGCAACCGCCGGCTCGACACGCGGGGGCCGCTCGAGTTCGGCCACGGCAGGCTCGACACGGGCCGCCTTCGGACGCGGCTCCGGCAGGGGTTCGTCCATGTCCGGCAGGTCGGGTTCGGCGAAGCCCGGCTCGACGCGCTCGGAGAACGCGGGGGCAACGACCTCTTCCTTCTTGCGCGGGGCGGGTGCCTCGGGGGCGTCGGGTTTCTCGGCCGTCTCACGGACGGGCCCGCGTTCGTCGCGCCGCGGAGCGACCCGCGCCACGAAACTCCAGATCTTTTCGAGGCCGGTGCCGAGCAGCTCGGACGCCTCGACCCAGCTCACGCCCGAGAACAGGCTGAGCCCCCCGGCCAGCAGGCCGAGCAGCAGCAGGGTTCCGCCGGTGAAGCCGAGATACTGGAAGACCAGGTTGCCCAGCTCGATCCCGATGATGCCGCCGGGCTCGAGGGGCAGGGTCGCCTTGAGGGTGTAGAAGCGCATCGCCTCGAGGCCGCTGCTCGACAGCAGGACGGCCAGAAAACCCAGCACCACCACCAGGAAGGAGCGCTGGTCGGCGCCGAAACGCCGCTGCAGGCGCCGGAAACCGACCGCCAGCCCGAGCCCGAGGAAGGCCACCCACCACCAGGCCGACAGCCCGAACAGGTAGAGCAGCAGGTCGGACAGCCACGCCCCGAAACGCCCGCCGGGGTTGGCCACGCGGTCGACCAGCACGGCATGGGACCAGCCCGGGTCCGCCTTTGAATAGCCGAACAGGACCATCGCCACATACAGGGCGAGGACGCCGAGCAGCAGCCAGCGGGCTTCCTGGAGGAGGCTGGCGATCTTTTCGGGCAGGGGTGGCGGGCGGGTCGAGGGGCGATTGAGCATGGGGAGCAGCAGGGATACGCGGTGCGGGGCAACACAAAAGCAAAAAGCGCGGTGAGGCACCGCGCCTTTCATTATAAACCAGGGCCGCCGCTCCCCCTCCCCTCTGTTCGGCCGGAGCCGGCGACGGGACGGGAAAACGGTTACAGGTCGTAAATCTTCTCGCGCAGGATGACCCCGCCGTCGGTCTCCTCGATCAGGCCACGCAGGCCGAGATCCTTCATGACGCGGCTGACCATCTCGCGGGAAGCGCCGATCATCTTGGCGATGTCCTGCTTGGAGACCTTCTTGCGCACCACCTTGAGCCCATCGACCTCTTCGGACATCTCGAGGAGCAGGCGCGCCACGCGGCCGTAGACGTCCATCAGCGCCAGGCTCTCGATCTTGCGGTCGGCGTCGCGCAGGCGGCGGGTGAGATTGCACATCACGTGCCAGGCCAGCTCGAAGTTTTCCTGCATCAGGCGCTTGAAGTCGGTCTTGGCGATGGTGACGAGGTCGGACGGCGACACCGCAACCACGGAGGCCGAGCGCGGGCTGTCGTCGAGGACGCCCATCTCGCCGAACATCTCACCCTGGCCGAGGATGGTCAGGATCACCTCGCGGCCATCCTCGTCGCTGACCATAACCTTGAGGTTGCCGGTCAGCACGAAATAAACGAAGTCGGTGCGGTCACCTTCATGCACCACCGCGGCGCCCCGCGGAACCCGTCGCATCATCGCGCAGCGCGCAACGGCTGCCAGCCGGTCATCGCCCAGGCCCTGGAAGATGGGGAAGGTCCGCAGGGCAATCGTGGACACGGAGCTGGTAACGGTCATAGGCCTCTCCTGAGCAATACGCTAAGTTATTTTTTGGCAACGTGACGAAGATGTCATGGCCTAACAATTCCGAAGTATAAAGCAAACTCGCGAGACACCGAATGACAGACGGGCGAGGCCTGCCCGTATTGACCAGACCGCCTCATTTCGAGGGCCGCCCCGGGCCGGGCGCCGTATAATTGGCGGCCCTGCTCCACACTTCAGAGAGACCCAGACCGATGACCACCCGCCACATCAAGCTGCTCATCCTCGGTTCCGGCCCCGCCGGCTACAGCGCCGCGGTCTACGCCGCCCGCGCCAACCTGAACCCCGTGCTCATCACCGGCATCGCCCAGGGCGGCCAGCTGATGACCACCACCGAAGTGGACAACTGGCCGGCCGACGCCGACGGCGTGCAGGGGCCCGAGCTGATGGCGCGCTTCGAGAAGCACGCGCTGCGCTTCAACACCGAAATGATCTTCGACCACATCCACACCACCCACCTGTCGGAGAAACCCATCCGCCTGGTGGGCGATGCGGGCGAATACACCTGCGACGCGCTGATCATCGCCACCGGCGCCAGCGCCCAGTACCTCGGCCTGCCGTCCGAGGAGGCCTTCTCGGGCAAGGGCGTGTCGGCCTGCGCCACCTGCGACGGCTTCTTCTACCGCAACCAGGAAGTCGCGGTGATCGGCGGCGGCAACACCGCCGTCGAAGAGGCGCTTTACCTCGCCAACATCGCCAGCAAGGTCACGCTGGTGCACCGCCGCGACAAGTTCAAGGCCGAGCGCATCCTGGTGGACAAGGTCATGGAGAAGGTCGCCGCCGGCAAGATCGTCCTCGAGCTCGACTCCACCCTCGACGAGGTGCTGGGCGACAACACCGGCGTGACTGGCATGCGCATCAAGCATGCCAAGACCGGCGCCACCAAGGACATCGCGCTGAAGGGCGTCTTCATCGCCATCGGCCACAAGCCCAACACCGACATCTTCGAGGGCCAGCTCGAGATGGAAGGCGGCTACATCGTGACCCAGGGCGGCCGCCACGGCAATGCCACCGCCACCAGCGTGCCGGGCGTCTTTGCGGCCGGCGACGTGCAGGACCACATCTACCGTCAGGCCGTCACCAGCGCCGGCACCGGCTGCATGGCGGCCCTCGACGCCGAACGCTATCTCGACAGCCTCGGCCTGGCCGGCTGAGCCCTTTCGTTGTCACCAGGCGGACCGGGCTCCCGGTCCGTTTTCATTGGACGTTTTGCATCACCATGGGCAAGGACAAGCACGCCAGGGGCCTCGACGCACTCAAGGGCCTTAAGAACCGCGTTCCGGCGGCGGCCCCGTCGCGCCCCAGGATCGTGATCCCGGCGCAGCCCGCCGAGCCGGACGACGCCACCCTCTTCCGTCGCGAGGTCGGCCGCATCCAGCCCCTCAAGGCCGACGACCACGCCGAGATCGCTCGCCCCAAGCCGGCGCCGCTGCCGCGCCCGCAAACCTTCGAGCCCGCCCCCGAGACGCCGCGGCGCCCGACCCGCATCGACGAGAACGACCCGGTCGCCGTCTTCCGGGCCGCCCTCGGCGACATCACCCCGATCAAGGATTTTCACCGGGTGGACCTCAGCGGCCAGCGCCAGCAGGCCAGCAGCCAGATCCGCGCCCTGAGCCACGTGGAGCCCGCCGTGGCTCGCGTCGATGTGGACCAGCTCCACGACCCCGCCGCCCTGTTCCGCCACGTGGCCGGCGAGGTGGCCCCCCTCAAGAGCCGCAACCTGGCCGACGTGGAGCGCCCGCTGCCGGCGCCGCTGCCGCGCAAGCGCGAGGAGGACGAGCGCGAGGTGCTGCGCGAGGCCCTCGAGAGCCCCCTCACCTTCGAAGACCGCCTCGACACCGGTGACGAGGCCGCCTACCTGCGGGTCGGCCTGCCCCGCCGGGTGCTCACCGACCTGCGCCGCGGACGCTGGGTGGTGCAGGCCGAGCTCGACCTCCACGGCCTGACCCGTGACGAGGCCCGCGCCAGCCTCGCCCATTTCATCGCCCTCTCGCTGCAGCAGGGCCGCCGCTGCCTGCGCGTGATCCACGGCAAGGGCCACGGCTCGCCGGGGCGGCTGCCGGTGCTCAAGCACCTCTCCCGCGGCTGGCTGGCCCAGCGCGAGGACATCCTCGCCTTCTGCCAGGCACGCCCCCACGACGGCGGAGAAGGCGCCCTCCTCGTCCTGCTCCAGGCCGGCGGCGCTCCCCGCGCCTGAGCCCGGCGGCGCCGGTCGGCGGGCCGGCGCATGCCTCCATCTGCCGTTCTTGCCCCCGGTCAATTTTTTCCGGCGTACATCGGCTTATTGTCCGCTGCGACAGATTGTCGCAGGGGCAAAGTGCCGCATCCGGGCTGCCGACCCCCCTGCTTCGTCTCGTAACACCGCCGCTCGAGGCGGAATGGACGCTTAGGGCCCAGGGATAAGGGAGAGCAACAATGAGCAACGAAGAGATCAAGCACGACGACCAGAACCTCGTTCCGGGCCGTCGCAAGTTCCTGAACACCGCCGCGCTGGCCGGCCTGGCCGGTGCCGGCCTGTCGGTCGGGCTGTCGTCCTGCAAGCAGGAGGCCGCACCGACCGCCGCCGCTCCGGCCGCCGCCCCCGCTGCACCCGCCGCAGCCCACGGCGCCGCCGGCGAGCTGAACCTGCACCCGGCGCCGGGCCAGCTCGACACCTACTACGGCGTGTGGTCCGGCGGCCACTCGGGCGAGGTGCGCGTGCTGGGCCTGCCCTCCGGGCGCGAGATCAAGCGCGTGCCGACCTTCAACATCGACTGCATGAGCGGCTGGGGCATCACCAACGAATCGAAGGCCGTCATCGGCACCAAGGCCGATGGCAGCCTGAAGTACAAGACCGGCGACACCCACCACATCCACGGTTCTTACACCGACGGCACCTACGACGGCAAGTACTACTGGGTGAACGACAAGATCCACGGCCGCATCGCGCGCATCCGCGGCGACGTCTTCGAGTGCGACAAGATCACCGAGATCCCCAACATCCAGGGCTTCCACGGCATCTTCCCGGACAAGCGCGACCCGGTGGACCAGTCCATCAACCGCACCACCCGCGTCTTCTGCGGCAACGAGTTCCACATCCCGCAGCCCAACGACGGCCGTGACGTGGACGACCCCACCAAGTACAAGACGCTGTTCACCTGCGTCGACGCCGAAACCATGGAGGTGCGCTGGCAGTGCCGCGTCGACGGCAACATGGACCTCGTCGCGACCTCCTACAACGGCCGCCTGGCCGCGGCCAACCAGTACAACGTGGAAGGCGGCGCCAAGTACGAGGACATGATGTCCTCCGAGAAGGACGCCTGCGTGTTCTTCGACGTGGCGCGCATCGAGCAGGCCATCAAGGACGGCAAGTTCACGACCATCGGCGACAGCAAGGTGCCGGTGGTGGATGGCACCAAGGAGGCCAACAAGGATCCGAAGACCGCCCTCACCTGCTACGTGCCGGTGCCGAAGAACCCCCACGGCGTGAACGCCAGCCCGGACGGCAAGTACTTCATCTGCTCCGGCAAGCTGTCGCCCACCGCCACGGTGATCGAGCTGGCCAAGGTCGAGGAGTTCCTCGACGGCAAGCTGGACGACATCAACAAGAGCATCGCCGCCGAAGTCGAGATCGGCCTCGGCCCCCTGCACACCACCTACGACGGCCGCGGCAATGCCTTCACCACGCTGTTCCTGGACAGCCAGATCGTCAAGTGGAACATCGACGCCGCCATCAAGTTCCACGCCGGCGACAAGAACGTCAAGTACGTGGTCGACCGCATCGACGTGCATTACCAGCCGGGCCACATCAGCGCCGACATGGGTGAAACCAAGGAAGCCGGCGGCCAGTTCCTGGCGGTGGGCTGCAAGTTCTCGAAGGACCGTTTCCTGCCGGTCGGCCCGCTGCACCCCGAGAACGAGCAGCTGATCGACATCCGCGGCGAAAAGATGGTGATGCTCGCCGACCACCCGGTGTATCCGGAGCCCCACGACTTCATCATCGTCAAGCGCGAGAAGGTGAAGACCAAGCAGGTCTTCAACGTGGATGACTTCCCCAACGCCGTCAAGGATCCGAAGGACTCCGGCGTCTTCAGGAACGGCAACAAGGTCACCGTCAAGCTGGTGTCCCAGGCCCCCGCCTACAGCCTGCGCGAGTTCAAGCTGAAGAAGGGCGACGAGGTCACGATCATCCTCACCAACCTCGACAAGGTGGAAGACCTCACCCACGGCTTCGCGATTCCCAAGTACGACATCAACTTCATCGTGAATCCGCAGGAAACCAAGTCGGTCACCTTCAAGGCCGACAAACCCGGTGTGTACTGGTGCTACTGCACGCATTTCTGCCATGCACTGCACCTCGAGATGCGCACCCGCATGATCGTCGAGAAGTAATCGGCACCCCGCAGTACGTCGATAAATGAAGAAGTCTTTGGGGAGGCGCTTGCGTCTCCCCGTTTTTCTTTGGGCGCCACCAGGCCTGCCCACAGCAAGTTTTTCTGGCTTGACTCAGCTTAAGGCCGCACCGCCAGCGGCACATCAGAATTCAATGAAACGCTGATTCATCGGAACCGCCATGAAGCCTCTCCCCACCCTCCATCTGAAACGCCTGTACCGGCGGGCCGCCGCCCTGCTCGCCGGCCTCGTCGTGGCCGGCAGCGCCCTCGCCGACACCTACGAAGTCAAGCTCCCGCCCGAGCTGACCAGTTCACCCCGGATGTGCGACTACGCCCCCTGCAAGGACGTGATGCCTGGCGCCACCTCCTTCTCCGAGCGCAAGGGCCAGCCCCCCTACGTGGAAGCCTACGCCGGGGAAGGTGGCCAGAAGAAGCTCGTCGGCTACGTGATGCTGTCCACCGACATCACCGACATCCCGGCCTATTCGGGCAAGCCGGTGGTCACCCTGATCGGCATGGACACCGCCGGCAAGTTTGCGGGCGTCAAGATCCTCAAGCACTCCGAGCCGATCCTGCTCCTGGGCATCCCCGAATCGGCCCTCATCAAGTTCAACAACCAGTACCTGGGCAAGTTCGTCGGCGACAACATCGAGATCGGCAAGTCGCGGCCCGAGGAAAACCTCATCGGCCTCGACGCCATCACCGGCGCCACCGTCACCGTGATCGCCCAGAACCAGGTCATGATGCTGTCCGGCGGCGAGGTGGCCAAGCAGGTCGGCATCCTCAAGCCCGTGGTGCGGCCCCAGGCCAGGTTCCCCGCGGCCACCACCACGCCCGGCTGGGCCCAGCTGGTCGAGGACGGCAGCGTGCAGCGCCTCACCGTCAAGCCCGAGGAGGTCGGCCTCAAGAACAGCGGCAAACCCTACATGGACCTGTGGTTCGGCTACCTCAACCAGCCCACCGTCGGCCAGGCCATCCTCGGCAAGGACGGCTACGCCAGCCTGATGGGCCGCCTCAAGGAAGGCGAGCACGCGATCTTCATCATCAAGACCGCCGGCATGGACTCCTTCAAGGGCTCCGGCTTCGTGCGCGGCGGCATCTACGACCGGGTTCAGGTGCGCCAGGGCGGCGATTCCTTCACCTTCCGCGACCTCGACTACCTCAACCTGTGGGGCGTCTCCGCCGCCGGCGCGCCGGCCTTCGACGAATCGGCGATCTTCATCATCCGCGGCAAGAGCTTCTCGGCCGCCTACCCGTGGAAGCTGGTCTTCCTCGGCAACAAGATCGACAAGGAAACCGCCGCCAAGACCTTCGCCAACTTCGACCGGGAATACTGGCTCGCCGACGCCTACCTCGAAGGTGGCCGCCCGAAGATCGTCAAGCCCGACCCGACCTGGCTCAAGGTGTGGAAGGACAAGGCCGTCGACATCGGCATCTTCGTGACGCTGCTGCTGGTGGTCTCCGCCGCCTATGCCAGCCGCGACAAGCTGGTGCGCCGCGCCGACCGCCGCAACAAGTGGCCGGTGAATGCCTTCAAGTACACCGGCTGGGTGGTGAGCATCGGCTTCGTGGGCTTCTACGCGATGGCCCAGCCGTCGATCACCCAGGTGCTCACCTGGTTCCACAGCCTGCTGTTCCAGTGGAAATGGGAGCTCTTCCTGTCGGATCCGCTGATCTTCATCTTCTGGATCTTCATCATCGCCACGGTGTTCATCTGGGGGCGCGGCTTCTTCTGCGGCTGGATGTGCCCCTTCGGCTCGCTGTCCGAGCTGCTCTACAAGCTCGGCGGTGCGATCGGCCTCAAGCGCTTCCAGACCCACCTGCCCCAGGCTCTCCACGACAAGCTGAAGTGGCTCAAATATGTAGTCTTCTTCGGGCTGCTGGCGGTGTCCTTCTTCAGCATGGGCCTGGCCGAGAAGCTCGCCGAGGTCGAACCCTTCAAGACCACCTTCCTGGTCGGCATCCTCAACCGCAGCTGGCCCTACAGCCTCTTCGCGGCGGGCCTGCTGGGCATCTCGATCTTCGTCGAACGGCCGTTCTGCAAGTACCTGTGCCCCCTCGGCGCCGCGCTCGCCATGCCCACCACCTTCCGCTGGTTCGGCCTGAAGCGCAAGGACGAGTGCACCAGCTGCAAGGCCTGCGCCAAGGGCTGCGGTTCGCTGGCGATCGACACCAGGGGCAACATCGACCAGCGCGAGTGCATGCTGTGCCTCGACTGCATGGTGCTCTACTACGACGACCACGCCTGCCCGCCCCTGGCCCAGGAACGCAAGCGCCGCGAGAAGGCCGGCCAGCCCCTCACCCCCATCGACGGCAAGGGCTACTTCATCCCCATCAAGCCCGTGCCGATGGACACCAAAGCGCAAGGAGCCCGAGCATGACCATCGCCGACCGCAACGAACTGCGCCAGCCCGCCTATGGCGAGGCCAGAGGCGCCGCGTGGTTCATCGCCGAGCTGCGCGACCACCTGTGGCCCTGGGCCGGCAAGGGCCAGCCCGCCCGGAAGGCCATCCAGGGCGCCGGCTTCGCGCTGGCCCTCGCCGCCACCGTGGCCTGGGTGATGGCGGCCCTCGGCCACCTGTCGGCGGGGGCGATCATCGGCTGGTGGTTCGGCTGGAGCGTATTCGAGGTCTTGGTGCGGATGGACGCCAAGCCCTACGTCAAGGAAGGCCCCTGGTGGGGCCGCCTGTACCGCCGCGCCACGCTGATGGACATGCTGTGCTACGTCAGCTTCAAGAACCTGCTGATCGGCGCCGCGCTGTTCATCGGTCTCAAGACCGCGGGCATCCTGCAGATCTGAGGCCAGGCACCGGCGTCAGCGCCTTTGAACAGGCAGCACGCTGGCCCGCTCCAGGCGGTCCTCCAGTTCGCCGAGGTGGGCGGCGACACCGTTGCCGGACCGTTCGATCAACGCCCGCAGCTCGCGCTCGAGCCGGTCGATGCGCTCCAGCACATCAGCCGGCGCGCCGCCGGCGCCCGCCGTGGCCTTCCCGGCCAGCGCCGACTCGATGAAACGACGCAGCTCGGTGAAGCGCGATGCCTCCGCCTCGTCGGCGAGTTCACGGCTGGCGCGGATCTCCCTGGCCTGGCGACGGGTCTCCAGCAGCACCGAGGTCTGCAGGAACAACACGAACACCAGGAACAGCGCGGTGATCGCCAGCAGGAAGCCCAGCATCACCAGCCCGAGGGGCATGCGGACCATGCCCACCCCCAGGCTCAGGTCGGTGGGCGTGATGACCGCCCCCCAGTTCAGCGTCACGAAGGCCGACGCTCCAACCAGAACCAGCAGCAACAGCACGATTGCGACTCTCATCTTCACACGCTCCTTGAACGGCGTCCCCGCAATGGAAACGGCCGGCGCCTGCCGCCTGCGTTAAAGTGCGGCCATGCGCTCCGCCCATCCCATCGCCGAAGACGAAGTGGAATTCATCGCCATCCGCGCCCAGGGGGCCGGAGGGCAAAACGTGAACAAGGTTTCCAGTGCGGTGCATCTGCGCTTCGACATCCTCGCTTCAAGGCTGCCCGAAGCGGTGCGCCAGCGGCTGCTCGGGCTCGGCGACCAACGCATCAGCAAAAATGGCGTGATCGTCATCAAGGCCCAGGAACACCGCAGCCTCGAGAAGAACCGGGCCGAAGCCCTGCGCCGCCTTCAGGCGCTGGTGGACAGCGCCTCACACGTCCCCAAGGCACGCCGGCCGACGCGCCCCACCCGCGGCGCCGTCACCCGCCGCCTCGAGGGCAAGGCCCGGCGCAGCGCGATCAAGGCCGGGCGCGGCCGGGTCGAGTGACGGCTCGTTCAACGCGCAGCAGGCTCATTTGTGCGCTTCGTCGTACCTAGACAGGGTGACACCGGCCCCCGCCAGGGACTCGCGCAGATGCTTGATCTCCTGCTTGGCAAACTCGTTGCCATGGTGGGGGTGATGCACGAAGAACTCATGCCGGTTGAGCAGGATGCGGAACCGGGCGCCATGCCCGGGCTCGACCGTCGCCCCCAGGTGGTTCAGCAGGGATTCGACCTCGCGCCACTGGATGTTGCTGCTGACCGGGTCGCGGAAGATCGCTTCAAGAACATGCCGGTGCTTGTTGCTCATGGTATGGACTCCCTCGTATTGTCCCCGTCATTCTTGCACTACCGGCGCCCCATGGGTATGCCCCACGCCACGAAAGGCGACGTCCCCGCGGCGTTTTTTGCCAAAACCCGGCGGCCGGCGTAGCCTTGGGCCACCTTATTCTGCTGAAAGGATCCATCCATGCCTGTGCTGCTGCAAGTCGACTTTCCGTTCTCCGGCCCCTGGGGCGACGCCATGACCGATGCCCTCCAGGGCCTCGCCGAATCCATCGCACAAGAGCCCGGCCTGATCTGGAAGATCTGGACCGAGAACCCGGCCAGCGCCGAAGCCGGCGGCATCTACCTGTTCTCCGACCGCGCCAGCGCCGAGGCCTACCTGGCAATGCACACCGCCCGGCTCAAGGGCTTCGGCATCCCTGAGGTGAATGGCAAGATCTTCGACGTGAACCCGGCCCTGTCCGCCATCGACCGGGCGCCGCTCTGACCCGCCCGGGGTCGGGTCGGCGCCGGCCAGGCCCGTGAATTCACATGGATCAAGGCTGGCTGCGGCAAATCGCCGCACAATCGGGGCCAATGAGTTCCGGCCCCGTCTCCATGCCACGCAGCAGCCTCCGTCATCTCACCCTCACCGCCGTGCTCCTGGCCACCACGAGCCTCGCCGCCGCGGCCGAGTGGCAGGTGAAACCGGGTGAATCAATCCAGGCCGCCGTCGCCCATGCTGCCCCCGGCGACACCATCCGCGTCGCCCACGGCCGCTACCCCGAAAACCTGCGCCTCGACAAGCCCGTCAAGCTGATCGGCGTCGACCGCCCCACCATCGACGGCGGCGGCAAGGGCGACACGGTGCGCATCGTCGCCACCGACGTGAGCCTGGAGGGCTTCATCGTGGCCGACTCGGGCGGCGACCTGGGCGCCCAGAACGCCGGCGTCTACATCCAGCCCGGCGCCCACCGGGCCCGCGTCATCCGCTGCGACTTCAGCTACACCCTGTTCGGGCTGTGGATCGAGAAGGCCGACGACGTGCTGATCGAGAACAACCTCATCACCGGCAAGCGCGATTTCGACTCCTCCCAGCGCGGCAACGGCATCCAGCTCTACAACACCACCGGCGCGCGAATCATCGGCAACAACATCAGCTTCGTGCGCGACGCCATCTACGTGGACGTCTCCCACAAGGCGATCTTCCGCGGCAACAAGATGCACCACAGCCGCTACGGCACCCACTACATGAACTCCTACCACAACCTGTGGGAGGACAACGACACCTTCCTCAACCGGGGCGGGCTGGCCCTGATGGAGGTGCGGGACCAGGTCGTGCGCAACAACCGCGCCTGGGGCAACTCCGACCACGGCATCATGCTGCGCACCATCCAGGACGCCGTGGTCGAGAACAACGTGGTGGCCGGCAACGCACGGGGCTTCTTCATCTACGACGCCGAATACAACACCCTGCGCGGCAACCTGGTGGTGGACAACCAGGTCGGCGTGCACCTGTGGGCTGGCTCGACCCGCAACGTGGTCGAGCGCAACGACTTCATCTCGAACCGGGAGCAGGTCAAGTACGTGGCCTCCCGCGACGAGCCCTGGGGCACCAAGGAAGGCAACTACTGGAGCAACTACGTGGGCTGGGACCGCAACGGCGACGGCCTGGGCGACGTGCCCTACGAGGCCAACGACATGGTCGACCGCCTCTCGTGGCGCCACCCGATGGTCAAGCTGCTGATCGCCAGCCCGGCCATCCAGACCCTTCGCCTCATCGCCCAGCAGTTCCCGCTGCTGCGCGCCCCCAGCATCGTGGACAAGAACCCGCGCATGCGCCCCGACCATTCCGACTGGAGAAACTGGCTTGGCAAGCACTATCGTTGAAGCCCGCGGGGTGACCAAGGATTTCGGCACCGTTCAGGCAGTAAAAGGTGTCGACCTCTCCATCGCCCCCGGCGAACTCTTCGGCCTGATCGGCCACAACGGCGCCGGCAAGAGCACCCTGTTCAAGATGATGCTCGGCCTGATCCCCATCACCGCGGGCGAGATCCGCATCGACGGCGAACCGGTGAATGGCCCGCGCTTCCGTGAAACCCGGCGCAAGATCGGCTATCTCCCCGAAAACGTGGTGCTCTACGACAACCTCACCGGCATCGAGACGCTCTACTTCTTTGCCGACCTGAAGGCCGTGCCACGCCGCGAATGCGCCGGGCTGCTCGACAAGGTGGGCCTCGCCCACGCCGCCCGCCGCCGGGTGCGCGAATACTCCAAAGGCATGCGCCAGCGGCTCGGCTTCGCCCAGGCCCTGCTCGGCACGCCCCGCCTGCTGTTCCTCGACGAACCCACCACCGGCCTCGACCCTGGCGCCATCCGCGACTTCTACCGCATCCTGCGCGAGCTGAAGGGCGACGGCGTGACCATGGTGCTCACCTCCCACATCCTCGCCGAGATCCAGGAACGGGTCGACCGCCTCGCCATCATGGAAGGCGGCCTCATCCGGGCCACCGGCACCGTGCAGGATCTGCGTGAAGCCATGAACCTGCCGCTGACCCTCGAGATCGCCGGCGGCGCCGGCCTCTCGGAGCAGGTCGGCCGCGTGCTCGCCGGCATGGCCATCGAAAGCATCGAAGAAGCCGGCAACGTGCTGCATATCCGTCTGCCGCGGGAAGCCAAGATGCCCGCCCTCGCCCGGCTGGCCACCCTCGGCGAGACCATGCGCGACCTGCGCGTCCGCGAACCCTCCCTCGAAGACGTGTTCTTCGGCTACCGCAACGGATGACGGGTCAGACCATGCTCTCCATCGACTTCAAACAGATCGCCATCGTCGCCGGCAAGGAGTTCTGGGACCGCATCCGCAACCGCTGGGTGCTCGCGGTGGCGCTGGTGTTCACCGCCTTCGCGCTGGTCATCGCCTATTTCGGCTCCGCCCAGCAGGGCGCGGTGGGTTTCCGCAGCATCGAGGTCACCATCGCCTCGCTGGTCAGCCTGGTGATCTACCTGATCCCGCTGATCGCCCTGATCCTCGGCTTCGACGCGGTGGTCGGCGAGCGGGAACGCGGCTCCCTGGACCTGCTGCTCACCCTGCCGATCACCCGCCGCGAGCTGATCCTCGGCAAATACACCGGCCTCGCCGCCGCACTGGCCTTCTCGACCATCGCCGGCTTCGGTGCGGTCGGGCTGATCCTGTCGCCCCAGCTCAACCTCACCGCGCTCTTCCACTACGCCGGCTTCATGTTTTCGGCGATTCTCCTCGGCCTGGCCTTCCTGAGCCTGGCGGTGATGCTGTCGGTGTTCGCCGCCGACCGCACCCGCGCCTCGGGCCTTGCCATCGGCACCTGGTTCTTCTTCGTGCTGGTCTTCGATCTGCTGCTCCTCGGCATGCTGGTCGTCACCGCCGGCGACTACGGCGGCGCGGTGTTCCCCTACCTGCTGCTGCTCAATCCGGCCGACGTCTTCCGCGTGCTCAACGTCTTCAGCCTCGACGAGGTGCGCACCCTCTATGGCCTCGCCACCGTCTTCCCCGAAGCCTTGAGCAATCCAGCCATCCTCGGCGGCGTCATGCTGGCCTGGATCATCGGCCCGCTGGCCATCGCCATCTGGAGATTCCAACGATGAAACTCACCACCGCCGCCCTTCTCCTCACCGCAAGCCTGCTCGCCGCCTGCAGCCAGACCGCCAATGCGCCGGTCGCGCCCAAGGAGATCGCCCAGGACAGCTACTGCGCCCTCGACGGCATGCTGCTGGCCGACTACCCCGGGCCCAAGGCCCAGATCCACTACGATGGCACCCCCGAGCCCGACTTCTTCTGCGACACCATGGAGATGTTCTCGCTACTCCTCAAACCCGAACAGGCCCGCAAGGTGGCCGCCGCCTATGTGCAGGCCATGGACCAGACCACCTGGGAACAGCCCAAGGGCGCCTGGATAGACGCGAAGAAGGCCTTCTACGTGGTGGGCTCCAAGAAACGTGGTGCGATGGGCCCGACCATCCCCTCCTTCGCCACCCGCGAGGGCGCCCAAAAGTTCGCCGACACGGAAGGCGGCAAGGTTCACCCCTTCCCCGAGATCACTGCCGACATGGCCCGCCTGGACGGCGGCGCCCTGCACGACCAGAGGATGTGAGCATGGACCCGTTCTACAGCGACCTCGCCCCCGAAGATGCCCTCGAGATCGAGCAGTTCGCGCGCCTGATGTACGACCTGCGCAGCGCCCGCGACAAACTGCTGGCGGACCTCGGCGCCCGCGACGCCGCGGGCGTGCTTGCCCGGATCAGCGCCGGCGAACTTCCCGAACACCCGAGCTACGAACACTACCTCTCGCTGAACATCCTCACCGACCTGCACGGCCAGGTGCGCAGCGATCTCGCCCGCATCGTCCAGGAGGCCCGCACCCGATGAGCCTGCATCTCGACCTCGCCGCCCGGATCGAGGAACACTTCGGTGAGCACCTCGAAACGCCCGTCGACGTGAAATACGACGCCCTGATCGCCCACTTCAACAACGGCGTGACACTGGAAGCCCGCATCGCCGGCAGCGACGCCTACGCCATCGCGTGGGCCTGGGGAGAGGCGGAGCTGCGCATCGACACCGCCCCGCTGCACCCCGAGCTCGCAACCCGGCCAAACCATCTCCACACCGCTGACGGCGGTCTGTGGGCCGATCCGCTGACCCGCACCGACGCCAGCCCGTGGGACAATCTGCAACGGGTCATCACCACCATCCTGGACGACCCGCTTCTCGACAAGATCGACACCGGAGCCCGTGCATGAAGCCCAGCGTTCTGACCCTCCTCGCCGCGCCGCTGCTGGCTGGCAGCCTGCTGGTCGCGCAGCCTGTCTCGGCCGCCGACCTGTCGCCTCAATACGTCCAGCGCTCGGCGCGCTGCCCCGTGTGCGGCATGTACCCCTACCGCACACCACAATGGACCGGCCAGATCGTCTTCAACGACCAGAGCGCCTCGAGTTTCGATTCGCCGGTGGACATGTTCCGCTTCCTCAACAACATGCCGCTGTTCGACAAGCAGCATAAACCCGCCGACATCGGTGCCATCTACGTGGCCGATTACGGCACCAAGGCGTGGGCGGACGCCCGGAAGGCCTTCTTCGTGCTCGGCTCGACTGCCCGCGGCCCGATGAACGACCCCAACCTCCCCGCCTTCTCCACCCGCGAGGCCGCCGAAGCCTTCGCCAAAGCCCAGGGTGGCCGGGTTCTGGCGTTCGGCGACGTGACGCGGGACATCATCAAGGGCCTCAACACCAGCTCTCACCAACATTGACCCCCGGGAGCCACAGCCGGACCGACTCCCGTCGGCGGCTAATTCAAGCACAAGAGCGCTGCAACACCGGCTCCCACGTGCAACCGGGCGACGCCCCAACCTTCGGCGCCAAGCCCCGTCCCGTCAATCGGCAACGCTCGCGAGCCTTCAGTCGACCTTGAGGGTATGGCGCAAGGCTTGGGCACACCGCCTTTCCAGTCCCAATAAAAAACCGACCACCCTGTGGTCGGTTTTTCGTCTGGCGCAAAGCGCAGGACGGGCAGTTACTGGGCCTGGCCAACCATGAAATCGACGATCAGCTTGATCTCGTCATCGCCCAGGGCCGCGTTGCCCCCCTTGGGCGGCATCATGCCCTTGGCGCCGTTGAAACCCTCGATTGCGTGCTTGTAAAGCGTGTCCTGGCCTTGGGCGATACGGGGGCCCCAGTCGGCCTTGTCGCCGAGCTTGGGTGCGCCTGCGACACCAGTCTGGTGACACATCGCACAGGTCTTCTTGAACAGGTCGGCACCTTTGCCGCCATCGGCGGCGGGCGCCGCCGGTGCTGCCGCAGGGGCCGCAGCCGCCGGAGCCTGGGAAGCCGGCGGAGATGCCTCGCTCTTGGGGGCTTCGGACTTACCACAGGCAGCCAGGAAGCCGACAAGGATAAGAGGCAACAATTTTTCTACACGCATGATGATTTGACCTCATTGGGGAGATGGCGCACGTGCGCCAGGGCAGCGCGATACTATGCTTTCGCCCCCCCGCGACACATTGACCCGCATCAACCGGCGCCCCAGCCCGACCGAACACTTTTTCGATTGGCATAAAAAGCCCGGCGCGGAAAACACCACCACGCCCGGGACGTCAGAAAACGTGGTCGCCCTCCATCGCAACATCCGCGACATCCGCTACCGCATGAGCGCAAGCCAACGCGTCGCGACCCACTACAGGTCGTTCAGCGAGACCTAAGGGATCCGTCGGCCGCCCTTCTATGGCGACCCCAAAAAAAGCAATACGGCGGCAAGCTCACCGCTTGACCGCCGTATCGGAACATCAGGCCCAGCCACCTTCAAGGCGGCTAGACATTCAGCACTTCAAATCAGAACGATTGCAGCATCGACTGATCGCAGATCCACATAACCCAGCCAGGCAGCAGACCCAGCGCCGCAATGGCCAGCGCGTTGAGCGACAGCGCGACACGCATCGTCGCCGGCGTGGCGATCGGAGCGGAATCCTGCGGCTCGTCGAAGAACATGACCTTGACGACACGCAGGTAGTAAAAGGCGCCGATCAGCGACATCACCACCGCGAACACCGCCAACCACTTGTAGCCCGACGCAACCACAGCCAGCAGCACGGAGAACTTAGCGTAGAAACCAATGAAGAACGGAATACCGGCCATCGAGAACATCACGATGCCCATCATCCCGGCGAACCACGAACTACGCTTGTTCAGGCCCTTGAGATCGTCGAGCGTCTCGCAGTCGAACCCGGCGCGGGAGAGAACCAGCAGCACACCGAACGCGGCAAGGGTCATCAGCACGTACGAGAAAACGTAGAACATTGCAGAGCTGTAGGCGTTGAGCGCGAAATGACGATCCCCGTCCACCACGCCGGACACCAGCGCGAGCAGCATGAAGCCCATGTGCGAAATACCCGAGTAACCCAGCATCCGCTTCAGGTTCGGCTGAGCGATCGCCGCGATGTTACCGAGGGCGATGGACAGCACGGCAAGGAACATCAGCATCGACTGCCACTGGTCGGCAAGCTCGAAAAGGCCATTGACCAGCAGACGCATCGCCATGCCGAACGCCGCCAGCTTGGGGGCCGAGGCGATCAGCAGGGTAACGGACGTGGGCGCACCCTGATAAACGTCCGGCACCCACATGTGGAAGGGGACGACGCCCAGCTTGAAGGCGAGACCAGCCACAATGAAGACCAAGCCGAACATCAGCACGGTCTTGTCGCCGCCCTGATGATAGATCGCCTGGGCAATGCGCGACAGTTCGAGGCTGCCCGTAGCGCCGTAGAGCATGGACATGCCGTACAGGAGCAGACCGGAAGCCAGGGCGCCGAGCACGAAGTACTTCATCGCCGCTTCGGTGGCCCGCGCGGAGTCACGCTGGGTTGCGACCAGCGCGTAGAGCGACAGCGACAGCAGCTCGAGACCCAGGTAGAGCGTCAGGAAATGATTGGCGGCAATCATCACCATCATGCCGAGGGTCGCGTAGATCACCAGCATGTAGTACTCGGTGGACTCCATCTTGCGGTCACCGATATAGCTGCGCGAATAGAGCAACACCACCGCCACCGACAGATACACCATCAGCTTGAGGAAATCACCCATCAGATCATCGACGTACATGTCGCTGAAGGTGAGCGTGACCTGCCCATCCATGGTGTAGACCGTGACGAAGGCCGCCCCAAGCAAGGTAAGCTGAGTCAGGTAATACGAGAGGCTTCGCGATTTCTGAAGGAAGGTGCCGGTCATCAAAACGACGAACGACATCGCAACCACGAAGAGCTCCGCCGCGGCGGGATAGAAATCCGGAATAACAAAGTTCATCTTGAGATCACAATCCGATGGTTTCGTCTCTGCTACCTGAGATCAGAGTTTGCTCACGGCAACGTGCTTAAGCAGGTCAGTCACAGACGCATGCATGACCTCGGTAACGGGGAAGGGATAGATCCCCATGGCCAGGACACAGATGGCGAGAACCGCGAGGAATGCGAATTCCCGGCCATTGATATCCGTGAGTTCAGACACGTGATGGTTGGTGATTGCACCGAACACAACCCGCTTGTACATCCACAGCGTGTAGGCGGCGCCGACGATCAGCGTCGTGGCGGCAGCGAAACCCACCCAGAAGTTGTACTTGACCGCACCGAGGGTAACCATGAACTCGCCCACAAAGCCGGAGGTCGCCGGCAGGCCCGAGTTGGCCATCGCGAACAGCATGAAGAAGGCCGCAAACTTCGGCATGACATTCACCACACCGCCGTAATCGGCGATCTGGCGGGAGTGCATGCGGTCATACAGCACACCGATCGACGCAAACATGGCACCCGACACGAAACCGTGGGAGATCATCTGAACCAGGGCGCCTTCGATACCGAGCGGATTGAAGATGAAGAAACCCAGCGTCACGAAGCCCATGTGCGAGATCGACGAATAGGCCACCAGCTTCTTCATGTCGGTCTGGACCAGCGCCACGAAACCGATGTAGATCACCGCGATGAGCGACAGGGTGATGATGACCGGCGCAAAGGCCTGGCTCGCATCCGGCACGATCGGCAGGGAGAAGCGCAGGAAACCATAGGCACCGAGCTTCAGGCCGATCGCCGCCAGGACGATGGAACCGCCGGTCGGCGCTTCAACGTGGGCGTCAGGCAACCAGGTGTGGACCGGGAACATCGGCACCTTGACCGCGAACGAGGCGAGCAGGAACCAGAAGATCCAGGTCTGGTCCCACATACCGAGCTTCAGCTTGTGCCAGTCGAGAAGGTTGAAGCTGCCACCCGACTCCATGAAGAGATACAGGAAGGCGACCAACATGAGAAGGGAGCCAGCCAGCGTGTAGAGGAAGAACTTGACTGCCGCATACACACGGTTGGGACCACCCCAGACACCAATGATGATGAACAGCGGGATCAGCGAGGCCTCGAAGAAGACATAGAACAGCACACCGTCGAGCGCACTGAAGATGCCGTTGATGAGGCCGGACATCACCAGGAAGGCCGCCATGTACTGCGACACCTTTTCCTGGATCACCTCCCAGCCCGCCACGACGACAATCACCGTGATGAAGCTGTTGAGCAGCACGAAAAGCACCGAAATGCCATCGACACCCAGCGCGTAATTGATGTTGAAGCGCGGAATCCAGGTGCGCATCTCGACGAACTGCATCGCACTCGTGCCGACGTCGAACATCGTGTAGAGCGGAATGGTGACCGCCAGCCCGGCAAGTGCCGCCACGATCGCGACGAACCTGGCGAGCGACGCATTGCGGTCCGAACCGGTGGCCAGCGTGAGCAGGCCACCAACAATTGGAACCCAAATCGCGAGGCTGAGGAGATATTCCTTCATTTCTACTTTCCGTTCTATGCACCGTGTAGCGGCGCTGAAATCCCTAAACTGCCAAATTCACTCGATATACCGCCTGCAGAATCAGGCGCGATTGAACCAGAAGGTCAGAAGCACGAACACCCCAACGATCATCGAGAAGGCGTATTGGTAGATATGCCCGCTCTGGAACAGACGCGTCAGCTGTGCAATCACTCCTACCAGCTTGGCCGTTCCATTCACTGCCATACCGTCAATCAGCGTCTGATCGCCCACCTTCCACAGACTACGGCCCAGCAGACGGGCACCGCCGGCGAAGACGATCTCGTTGAACTTGTCAAAGTAATACTTGTTCTCGAGAAGGGTGTGGATCGGCTTGAAGGTCTTCATGATGGCCGCCGGAATCGCCGGCATCTTCATGTAGAACAGCCAGGCAACCGCAACGCCAGCCATCGCAAGGAAGAACGGCAGCGTGGTCAGACCGTGAATGGCCATACCGACCGCACCATGGAACTCTTCACCCAGCTCCGCCATCACAGGATGTGCATCGGAGAAGTGAATGACACCCTTGAAGAAGCCGCCGAACAGCATCGGCTCGATGGTGAGGAAACCAATCAGGACCGACGGGACAGCCAGCAGCACCAGCGGCACGGTAACCACCCAGGGAGACTCATGGGGCTTCTGACCCGGAGCCAGACCGTGGTGATGGTCGTCATGTCCGTGGTCGTCATCGTGCCCGTGGTCATCGTGGCCATGGTGCTCGACCGGCTTGCCGAAACGCTCCTCGCCATGGAAGACAAGGAAGTACATCCGGAACGAATAGAACGCTGTGACGAACACCCCGACGATCACGCAGAAGTATGCGTAACCAGCGCCAGGAATATGGGACAGCTGAACCGCCTCGATGATCGAATCCTTCGAGTAGAAACCCGACAGGAACGGGAAGCCGATCAGCGCCAGGGAACCCAGCAGCGAAGTGATCCAGGTGACGGGCATGTACTTCCACAGGCCGCCCATGTTGCGCATGTCCTGATCATGGTGCATGCCGATGATCACCGAGCCCGCGCCCAGGAACAGCAGCGCCTTGAAGAAGGCGTGGGTCATGAGGTGAAACACCGCAGCAGAGTATGCCGAGACGCCCAAGGCGACAGTCATGTAACCAAGCTGCGACAGGGTCGAATATGCAACGACACGCTTGATGTCGTTCTGGACGATGCCGAGGAAGCCCATGAACAACGCCGTGGTGGCACCGATGACCAGCACGAAGGACAGCGCAGCCTCGGACAGCTCGAAAAGCGGAGACATGCGGGCAACCATGAAGATGCCGGCGGTAACCATGGTCGCTGCGTGGATCAGCGCGGAGATCGGGGTCGGACCTTCCATCGAATCAGGCAGCCAGACGTGCAGCGGCACCTGGGCGGACTTACCCATCGCGCCGATGAACAGACCGATACAGATTGCGGTGATCAGCGGCCAACCGGTTTCCGGAACGGTCATCGTCGCGAGAGTAGGCGCCTTGGCGAACACTTCCGCATAGTTGAGAGTGCCTGCAAACGCAGCGATCAGACCGATGCCAAGCAGGAAGCCGAAGTCACCCACGCGGTTGACCAGAAAAGCCTTCATGTTCGCAAAGATCGCCGTCGGACGGGTGTACCAGAAACCGATCAGCAGATACGAGACGAGACCCACCGCTTCCCAACCGAAGAACAGCTGGAGGAAGTTGTTGGACATCACGAGCATCAGCATCGAGAACGTGAACAGCGAGATGTAGCTGAAGAAGCGCTGGTAACCCGGATCTTCCGACATGTACCCGATGGTGTAGAGGTGCACCATCAGGGACACGAAGGTCACGACGAGCATCATCATGACCGTCAGGTTGTCGATCAGGAAACCGACTTCAAAAGTGATCCCGCCGCTGGTCGCCCAGGTGTACAGGGTTCCGTTGAAGGTGTTCCCCGCCTGGACATCCTGGAATACGAACACCGACCCGATGAAAGCCACAGCGACACCGAGTATGGTCACGACGTGCGCGCCGGTGCGGCCAATGGTCTTTCCGAACAGGCCGGCCACGATCGCCCCAAAAAGCGGCGCCAGCGGAACCAGCAGGTAGAGTTTTTGCATCTCCGTCATCGAAACGCTTCCTTATCCCTTGAGACTGTCCAGATCATCGACGTGAATCGTCCGCAGATTACGGAACAGAGCCACGAGAATAGCCAAACCGATTGCGGACTCTGCCGCTGCCACAGTCAAGATGAAAAACACAAAGATCTGGCCCGCCGCGTCACCCAGGTAGTAGGAGAACGCCACGAAGTTCAAATTGACCGCAAGCAGCATCAATTCGATGGCCATCAACAGCACGATCAAGTTCTTTCTGTTGAGAAAGATTCCGACGACGCTGATGGCGAAAAGAATCGCGCCAAGGATCAAATAATGAGACAGGGAAAGCATCTGAATTCCTCTCTAAAGCCGCCCGCGGAGCTTATTTTTTCTCTGCGTCCATCGAGACGACACGCACCCGTTCGTCGCGCTTCACTGCGATCTGCTTGGCCGGATCGATCTTCTTGACGTTATTGCGCTTGCGCAAGGTCAGGGCGACTGCTGCAATCATCGCCACCAGCAGAACGATCGACGCCAGCTCGAACGGATACACGTAATCCGTGTAAATCAGCCGGCCGAGTTCCTTGGTGTTGCTGTAACCCGCCGGAAACTCCCCGGGTTGCGGCACGCGATCGAGTCCGAAGTAACGGCTGCCCAGCACGACCACCATTTCAGCCAGCATCAGGATGCCAATCAGGGCGCCGATGGGCAGGTAGCTCCAGAACCCCTGGCGAATCCTCTCCAGATTGATATCGAGCATCATGACGACGAAGAGGAAGAGCACCATCACCGCACCGACATAGACCATCACGAGCGCGATCGCCAGGAACTCCGCATGCAGGAGCATCCAGATGCCACCGGCGGAGAAGAAGGCAAGCACGAGAAAAAGTGCCGCATGCACCGGGTTCTTCGCGGTGATCACTCTCAACGACGCGAGAACTACGACCGTCGAAAGAAAGTAAAAAACTATAGTCTGGAAATCCATAAACGCATCTCGCAAAAGTACTTCAACCTGCCCCGGGCAGTTTACCGATACTTAGAATCCACTTCGCGATCCTTGGCGATCTGAGCTTCGTTCCGATCACCCACCGCAAGCAGCATCTGCTTCGTGTAATACAGGTCGCCCCGAGACTCGCCGTGATATTCGAAGATCCGGGTCTCGACGATCGCATCCACCGGACAGGCCTCTTCGCAGAAGCCGCAGAAGATGCACTTGGTCAGATCGATGTCGTAGCGACTCGTCCGGCGCGTGCCGTCGTCCCTTTGCTCCGACTCGATGGTGATCGCCATCGCCGGGCAGATCGCCTCGCATAGCTTGCAGGCGATGCAGCGCTCTTCACCGTTCGGATACCGCCTCAAGGCATGCAGTCCGCGGAAACGCGGGCTCTGCGGCGTCTTCTCTTCAGGAAACTGGACGGTGATCTTCCGTGCGAAGAAATGCCGCCCCGTCAACGCCATGCCCTTCACGAGCTCCTTCAGGAAGAGGCTTCCTACGTAATCCTTCATAGAACCCATTTGAAAGCCCTCACTTCCAGATCGACAACGGAGACATGATCCAGACGGCAACCACCACCACCCAGAACAAAGTCAAGGGAATGAACACCTTCCAGCCCAGACGCATGATGTGGTCGTAGCGGAAACGCGGGAAGGTAGCCCGGAACCATAGAAACAGGAACAGGATGAAGGACGTCTTGAGCGCCAACCAGACAAAACCGTCGGGAAGGAAGCCCACCGGAGAGAGCCAGCCGCCCAGGAACAGGATCGAGGTCAGTGCGGAGACCAGGATCATGTTGGCGTATTCGCCAAGGAAGAACAGAGCAAACGCCATGCCCGAGTATTCGACCATGTGACCGGCGACGATCTCGGACTCGCCTTCGACGACGTCAAACGGCGCGCGGTTGGTTTCCGCAATGCCGGAGATGAGATAAACGATGAACATCGGGAACAACGGCAGCCAGTTCCAGCTCAGAACACCAAGCCCCATGTCGGCGAATTGACCCTTGTTCTGGCTATTGACGATATCCGTCAGGTTAAGGCTGGACGAAATCATCAGCACGCAGACCAGCGCGAAACCCATGGCGATCTCGTAGGACACCATCTGGGCTGCCGCACGGATGCCACCAAGGAACGCATACTTGGAGTTGGATGCCCAGGCAGCGATGATCACACCGTAAACTTCGACCGAGGTGATGGCCAGCAGGAACAGCAGACCCGCGTCCACATTCCCGACAACCCAGCCTTCGGAAAACGGTACCACCGCCCACGCAGCGAGCGCGGGTCCTAGGGCCAGAACCGGGCCAAGGATGAACAGCCCCTTGTTGGCTCCGGACGGAACGATGATTTCCTTCAGCAGCAGCTTGACGCCGTCGGCGATCGGCTGCAGCAGGCCATACGGGCCAACACGGTTCGGGCCGATACGGACCTGCATGTAGCCGATTACCTTGCGCTCGGCGAGCGTGAGGTAGGCCACGCACAGGAACAACGGCGCAATGATGCCGATGATCTTCAATAGCGACCAGACCAGTGGCCAAGCCGGACCGAAGAACTGTGCGACCGGTTCAATGTAGGATTCCATCAAATACGCTCCACGCTGACTTCACCGCCGAGACTGCCGAGGCCTACGGTACTCGCGTGAGCACCTGCCAGGCGCACACACCCTGCCGCGACTCCATCATCCTCGATCACGTTAACCGTGGCTTGACCCGCTGCAGATCGGACCACCACACGATCTCCGCCGCCAAGACCAAGGGCCTTGAGGGTCGACGCATTCATGCGCGCCAGCGGAGCCACGGAATCCTTCGTCGCCTGCAGCGGCGCAGAGCGCCGAACCAGCGGATCCGCAAAATGAATCGGCACGTCAGCCACGCGTTGCAGACCTTGGGAAGCGCCCTGCATATTGAGGCTGTCGATAGCGACCGCATTGTTCAGACGGTTTGGAACAACCACACCCTCTGCTCCAAGCACCTTTGCCCGAACGGCGTCGACGCTCTCGAAGGCAAAATCCGCAAGACCAAGAGCCTCGCCCAGCACCCGCAGAACCTTCCACGCCGGGCGCGAATCTCCAGCGTTCTTGACCACCGGGTGGAACGACTGTGCGCGCCCTTCGCAATTGACGAAAGTACCGCCAGTCTCAGTGAAAGGCGAAACAGGCAGCATAACGTCCGCGTACTCGAGCGCCGCGTCCACCTTGAACGGAGTGAGCATGACCACCATTTCGGCGGCGCCGAACGCGTTCCGCGCCTTGGCGCCTTCCGCGAGATCCAACTCGGGCTCGAGGCCGAGAAGCACGTAGGCCTTGAGCGGAGCCGACAGCATTTCGGCCTTGTTCTTGCCGGAAACCGCCCCGAAAGGCACCGCACCCGCGATATAACCGCCAACGCTATTGGCCGCCTCTCCCAGCACGCCAAAACGGCCGCCGCACAGGCGCGCCACTTCGTTGGCCAGCGCATGCAGCGCCACGCCGCTTTGGTGCTGAACGGCATGATTGCCAATCCAGACCGCGACACGCCGACCGGACGCCAGACTCTGCGCAATGGCCAGCGCGGCATCGTCAACCTGCACCTGCGCCACGGCGGACTGGAGTTCCGGGGCAACCGCAACACCAGCCTGCTCGGAAAGGGCCTTTGCCACCTTGGCCAGCGCAACACCCATCTCGGACGGCGCAACGCACAGCTGATTCTGGAGCGCAAACTGCCAGTCATCGAATGCGGGATTCAGCGCGCTGACCTTCAGGCCCTTCTTGACCGCCTGGCGCACACGTTGCGCGATGAGCGGATGATCCTTGCGGAAGAAGCTGCCGACGATGAAGAGGCGATCCAGCCCGGCAATCTCGGCAACGGGCATGCCCAGCCACGGGGCACCGCCCATGCGGCCATCGGCCGAGAAATCCGATTGACGCAGGCGGAAATCGACGTTACCCGAGCCCAGACCACGTACCAGCGACTGGAGCAGGTGCAGCTCTTCGAGGGTGCTGTGGGGCGAAGCGAGGGCGCCAATGGATTCTGCGCCATGTTCGGCCTTGATCCCCTTGAGGCCTCGCACGACGTAGTCCATCGCGGTCTGCCAGTCGGTTTCTATCCAGGCGCCACCCTGCTTGACCATGGGGCGGGTGAGACGGCTGTCGCCGTTCAGGCCCTCGTAGGAGAAGCGGTCCTTGTCCGAAAGCCAGCACTCGTTGAGCGCTTCATTCTCGAGCGGCAGCACGCGTTTCACGGTGTCGTGCTTGACCTGAACGATCAGGTTGCTACCCAGGGAATCGTGGGGGCTGACAGACTTGCGACGGGACATCTCCCAGGCCCGGGCCGCAAAACGGAAAGGCTTGGAGGTCAGCGCGCCCACGGGGCAGAGGTCGATGATGTTGCCGGACAATTCGGAGTCGATCGTTTTCTCGACGAACGGCATGATCTCGGCGTGCTCGCCACGGAAAGCCTGGCCGAGCTCCATCAGACCAGCAATCTCGGTCGTGAAACGAACACAGCGGGTGCAGTTGATGCACCGGGTCATGTCGGTGGAAACCAGCGGCCCGAGGTTCTTGTTGCCGACGACGCGCTTTTCTTCTTCGTAGCGCGACTGGGCACCACCGTAGCCAACGGAAAGATCCTGCAGCTGGCATTCGCCGCCCTGGTCACAGACCGGACAGTCAAGCGGATGGTTGATAAGCAGGAACTCCATCACCCCCTTCTGGGCCTTCACGGCCTGCTCGGAGTGAGTCCACACCTTCATGCCATTCGTCACGGGCGTCGCGCAAGCCGGCAGAGGCTTGGGGGCCTTCTCGACCTGCACCAAGCACATCCGACAGTTGGCCGCGATCGAGAGCTTCTTGTGGTAGCAGAAATGGGGCACATAGGCTCCAACCGTCGCAGCGGCCTCCATGACCGTGCTGCCGTCAGGTACCTGCAACTGCTTTCCGTCAATTTCGATTTCTAGCATGTCGAGCCTACGCTACGTAAATCTTGCTGCCTTCGTACTGCACCTGAGGCGGCACGAGGCACTTCTTGTGTTCGATATGGAATGCGAACTCGTCACCGAAATGCTTGACGAAGCTTTGAACCGGCATCGACGCCGCATCCCCCAGGGCACAAATGGTGCGCCCCATGATATTGGCGGTCACGCTATTGAGCAGGTCGAGGTCGTCGGGGCGCCCCAAGCCGTTCTCGATGCGATGCACCACCCGGTACAACCAGCCAGTGCCCTCGCGACAGGGGGTGCACTGACCACAGGACTCTTCAAAGTAGAAGTAGGACAGACGCTCCAGGGCTTTCACCATGCAGGTGCTCTCGTCCATCACGATGACCGCCCCGGAGCCAAGCATCGATCCCGCCTTGGAGATCGAGTCGTAGTCCATGGTGCAATCCATCATGACCGAACCAGGAAGGACAGGCGCAGAAGAACCGCCAGGAATTACCGCCTTCAACTTGCGACCACCACGCATGCCGCCCGCCATCTCTAGCAGCGCCGGGAACGGGGTGCCCAGCGGAACCTCATAGTTGCCCGGCTTGTTCACATGGCCGGAAACCGAGAACAGCTTGGTACCACCGTTGTTCGGCTTGCCCAGCGCAAGGAAGGCGTCACCACCCTCGCGAATGATGTAGGGAATCGAGGCGAAGGTCTCGGTATTGTTGATGGTGGTCGGCTTGCCGTACAAACCGAAACTGGCCGGAAAAGGCGGCTTGAAGCGCGGTTGCCCCTTCTTGCCCTCAATGGACTCGAGCAGCGCGGTTTCCTCGCCACAGATATAGGCGCCGTAACCGTGATGGGCAAACAGATCGAAGCTGAAATCGGAGCCGAGGATGTTGCGCCCCAGCAGGCCGGCTTCCCGCGCCTCGGCGAGGGCCTCTTCGAATCGCTCGTAGATCTCGAAGATCTCGCCGTGGATGTAGTTGTAGCCGCGCTCACAACCCATCGCGTAACCTGCGATGATCATCCCTTCGATGACGGTATGGGGGTTGTAGCGGAGAATGTCGCGGTCCTTGAAGGTACCGGGCTCGCCTTCATCCGAATTACAGGCGAGGTACTTCGCACCGGGAAACGCCCGCGGCATGAAGCTCCACTTCAGTCCAGTGGGAAAGCCAGCGCCGCCACGACCACGCAGACCGGACTTCTTGACTTCACCGATGATCTCATCCGCCGACATCTTCTGCGCGATGATCTTTTTCAATGCCTCATAGCCGCCACGCTTAACGTAGTCGGCGAGGCGCCAGGTACGGTCACCGTCCAGGCCAGCGAGGATAATCCCTTGAGAACTCATTTTTGAAGATCAGCCAGGAGTTGATCGATTTTTTCTTCGGTCATCCAGCTGCACATCTGGTGATTATTCACCAGCAGCACCGGAGCATCGCCGCACGCACCCATGCACTCCCCTTCCTTCAACGTAAATTTTCCGTCCGCGGTCGTCTCGTTGAAGTCGATGCCAAGCTTCTTCTTGATGTATTCCGCTGCGTGAACACCGCCGGACAGGGCGCAAGGAAGATTTGTACAGACCGTGATCTTGCGAGCCCCTACCGGAGCAAGGTCGTACATGTTGTAGAAGCTGGCGACCTCATAAACGGCAATCGGAGGCATGCCAAGGTACTTCGCGACGAACTCGATGACCTCGTTTGAAAGCCAGCCCTTTTCCTGCTGCGCGATTCTGAGGGCAGACATCGAAGCCGACTGCTTCTGGTCAGCCGGATACTTCGCTATCTCTTGATCAATTTTCTTCAGGGATTCAGGGCTAAGCATTATTTATCCACAGAGCAGGATGTCGATACGGAGAAAAAGGCTGCAAGACAACGGCTTGTCAGCGATCCACGTCTCCAAACACGATGTCCATCGTACCGATGATCGCGACCACGTCAGCAATCATGTGACCGCGGGACATCTCGTCCATGGCCGAGAGATGCGCGAAGCCCGGCGAACGCAGCTTGATCCGGTACGGCTTGTTGGCGCCATCGGACACGGCGTAAACGCCAAACTCACCCTTCGGATGCTCGATCGGAGCATAAACCTCGCCCGGCGGAACGTGCATACCTTCGGTGAAGAGCTTGAAGTGGTGGATGAGCTCTTCCATATTGCCCTTCATCCGCTCCCGTGACGGCGGCGCCACCTTGTGATTGCTGGAGATGACGGGGCCGGGATTTTTGCGCAGCCAGTCGATGCACTGCTTGATGATCCGGTTGGACTGGCGCATTTCCTCGATCCGGCACAGATAGCGATCGTAGCAATCGCCCTCAACCCCGACCGGAATGTCGAAATCGAGCTGGTCGTACACCTCGTAGGGCTGCTTCTTGCGGATGTCCCACTCGATGCCGGAACCGCGCAGCATCACACCGGAGAAACCGAGTGCCAGCGCCTTCTCGGGCGTAACCACGCCAATACCGACCGTGCGCTGCTTCCAGATACGGTTATCGGTGAGAAGGGTTTCGTAATCGTCAACGTATTTCGGGAAACGATTGGTGAAGTCTTCAAGAAAATCGAGCAGCGAACCCTGGCGGTTCTCGTTCAATTCGGCAACGGTCTTGGCGTTCTTCCACTTGGAGACTTCGTACTGCGGCATGCGATCCGGCAGATCACGATAAACACCGCCAGGACGGTAATAAGCAGCGTGCATCCGGGCACCGGAGACGGCTTCGTACGCATCCATCAGATCCTCCCGCTCGCGGAAGGTGTAAAGCACCATCGTCATCGCGCCGATATCGAGCGCATGGGTACCGACAGCAAGCAGGTGATTCAGCACCCGGGTGATCTCGTCGTAGAGAACCCGGATGTATTGAGCGCGAATGGGAACTTCCAGACCAAGCAGCCGCTCAATTGCCATGCAATAGGCGTGCTCGTTGCACATCATCGAGACGTAATCCAGACGATCCATATACGGAACCGACTGGATCCAGGTACGCGTCTCGGCGAGCTTTTCCGTACCACGATGCAGCAGGCCGATGTGCGGATCAGCCCGCTCAACGACTTCGCCGTCCAACTCGAGCACAAGACGCAACACACCGTGCGCGGACGGGTGCTGAGGACCAAAGTTGATGGTGTAGTTACGGATTTCAGCCATGACCGACATTCCCATAATTTTCGTCACGAACGATCCGCGGCGTATTTTCACGCGGCTCGATGGTGACCGGCTGATAAATCACTCGGCCGAGCTCCTGGTCGTAACGCATTTCGACGTAACCCGAAATCGGAAAATCCTTGCGGAACGGATATCCGACAAAACCGTAATCGGTGAGGATGCGACGAAGGTCGGGATGTCCCTCGAACATGATCCCGTAAAGATCGAACGCCTCACGCTCGAACCAATTCACGCCCGGCCAGATTTCGCAAAGCGAGGGGAGAACGGGGAAGCTGTCGTCGGCCGCAAAAGTACGCAGGCGCAGGCGCAGGTTCTTACTGACGGAAAGGAGGTGCGCGGACACGGCAAAACGACGCTCGGGGCGCTCACCGGCATAGGTGGAATAGTCTAGACCGGTCAAATCGACGAGCTGCTCGAAACGCAGTGAGGAATCGTCACGAAGATCCCGCGCAACCGACAGGTAATCTTCCGCGCGAACAACGATGGTCAATTCACCACAGGCCGCAGCGACCTGCTGAATCCGCTCGCCCATCTTGTCAGTCAGCAGCTGAGCAAGACCTTCAAGTTTTTCAGTCATCATAATTGGCCATCAGCGAGCGATCGTGTAGGAGCGCTTGATTTTGTTCTGCAGCTGGACGATCCCGTAGAGCAGAGCCTCCGCCGTCGGCGGGCAGCCAGGCACATAAACATCCACCGGGACAATGCGATCACAGCCCCGCACCACGGAGTACGAATAGTGGTAATAACCACCACCATTCGCACACGAGCCCATCGAGATCACCCAGCGAGGCTCCGACATCTGGTCATAAACCTTACGCAACGCCGGGGCCATCTTGTTGCAGAGCGTGCCAGCAACGATCATCAGATCCGACTGCCGGGGACTCGGCCGAAACACGATCCCGAATCGGTCGAGGTCATACCGCGAACAACCCGCATGGATCATCTCAACGGCACAACAGGCAAGACCGAAAGTCATCGGCCAGAGCGAACCGGTACGCGTCCAGTTGATTACCGTATCAAGAGAGGTGGTGACAAACCCCTCCTTGAAAACACCCTCGATGCTCATAGACACCCTTTAGCCAACAATTTACCCGCCACAGGCCGAAACCAGCTCACTCCCAGTCGAGAGCGCCTCGTTTCCATACGTAGATGTAGCCGAGAAGAAGAATACCGAGAAAGACGATCATCTCGAAGAAACCAAAGAGCCGAATGGACTCGTTGGCAGCAATTTCCTGCAGGATCGTCGCCCACGGAAAGAGGAAGGCAATTTCGAGATCGAAAAGAATGAAAAGAATTGCCAGGAGGTAATAGCGAACGTCAAACTTGATCCGCGCATCCTCAAAAGGCTCGAAGCCACACTCGAACGGTGAAAGCTTCTCTGCATCGGGCTTGCTGGGGCCGATCACCCAACCCGCGACAATGGGAATAAAACCAAAAGCAGCCGCAAACAGGATGAAAACAAGGACTGGAAAATAAGATTCCAACATGGCTTAACTCCCGTAACCAACAGCAATCGCGTGTGCTGCCTGCAAGCAAAAGCCCGCTAATGCGGGCAGCTCGCTTATTTTATGGTGCCGACGATGAGACTCGAACTCATACGGCTTTCGCCACTACCCCCTCAAGATAGCGTGTCTACCAATTTCACCACGTCGGCTTGTTTGCTTGACGCTGCGCATTATAAGACAAGCCCCCCCAAGCGCCAAGCATTACATGGTTTTATCGGGGGATATCCTTTGCCTTGGAGCCATCCGCAGCGGGAGCCACGGGCGTCGGCGCGGCACCGGAAACGGGCGCCTGAACCGGCGCGCCAGCCCCCATCACGCTAGATGCGGACGGCGTCTTGGCACCCGCCAGATAGCTCAGACCGAGACTGGTGACGAAGAATACCGCCGCGAGCGCCGCGGTCGTGCGGCTGAGAAAGTTGGCCGAACCGGACGAACCAAACAGACTGCCGGACGCGCCACTACCGAAGGCCGCCCCCATGTCCGCACCCTTGCCGTGCTGCATGAGAACGAGACCAATGACGCCGAGACCCGCCAGCACATGCACCGTCAGGACAACCGAAAAAACCAGACCACCCATACAAACCTCCGCAAATCAGACTCAGGATGCAGCAGCTGCAGCTGCCGCACAAATCGAGGAAAAACCATCAGCAACAAGTGAAGCGCCGCCCACCAGGGCCCCGTCAATGTTCGGCTGAGCAAAAAGCGCTGCGGCATTGGCCGCGGTGACGCTACCACCATACAAAATGCGGACGCCAGCGACCGCCACGCCTGCAAGCTCCAGACATTCGCGGATGCATGCATGCATGAGCTCGGCCTGCTCCGGCGTCGCGGTGCGCCCGGTCCCAATCGCCCAGACCGGCTCGTAGGCAACGACCACGCGGGCCATGGCATCCGCGCCAAGCAACGACACCACCGACATCACCTGGGACCGCACGACCTCTTCCGCCTGACCGCCATCGCGCTCCGCCAGGGTCTCCCCCACGCAGAGAATGGGCTTCAGGCCCGCCTCGAGGGCAACGGCGACCTTCTCGGCGACCAGTCCATTGCCTTCGCCGTGCAGGGTTCTGCGCTCGGAGTGACCGACCAACACCCACTCACAACCAACGTCGAGCAACATCGCAGCCGCGACATCGCCCGTGAAGGCACCCTCCTTCCGGGGGCTCAGATCCTGCGCACCGACCGCCAGCCCAAGGGGCTCACCCAGCGCCTGCACCTGCGCGAGATAGGGGGATGGCGGACACACCGCAACCTCGACCCCGGCGGGAATGCGCCCTTTCAATCCATCGATCAGCGCAAGGTTGCGCGCCCGATCTCCGTTCATCTTCCAGTTGCCGACGACCAGCTTTTTCCTCACGCTCAGCACCACAGGCAAATTTTTCCATTTTAGCCATGCGGACACAGCAGGTCAAAAAAAAAGGGTTGGCATGTGCCAACCCCTTCATGTGCCTCAAACGTATCGAATCAACCAAATCGCCCGGTAATGTAGTCCTCAGTCTCCTTGCGCTTCGGCTTGATGAAGATTTCATCGGTCAGACCGAACTCGACGAGTTCGCCGAGGTACATGTAGGCGGTGTAGTCGGACACACGCGCCGCCTGCTGCATGTTGTGGGTCACGATGGCGATGGTGTATTCGCTCTTCAGCTCGTGTACAAGCTCCTCGACCTTGGCCGTGGAGATTGGATCGAGGGCCGATGTCGGTTCGTCGAGGAGCAGAACCTCGGGCTTCACGGCGACGCCACGCGCGATGCAGAGACGCTGCTGCTGGCCGCCCGACAGGGACAGGCCGCTCTGGTTGAGCTTGCCTTTGACCTCGTCCCACAGGGCGGCCTTGCGGAGCGCCCACTCGACCCGGTTGTCCATGTCTGCGCGGGACAGGCTCTCGTAGAGGCGCACACCGAAGGCGATGTTCTCGTAGATCGACATCGGGAACGGGGTAGGCTTCTGAAACACCATGCCGACCTTGGCCCGGAGGGCGTTGACGTCCTGGCCTTCATCGAGGACGTTGCGGCCGTTGAGCAGGATCTCTCCCGTAGCGCGCTGGCCGGGGTACAGGTCGTACATCCGGTTCAAGGTGCGCAGCAGCGTGGACTTGCCGCACCCGGACGGCCCGATGAAAGCCGTCACCATCCCTTCGTGGATGTCGAGGTTGATGTGCTTGAGGCCCTGGAATGAACCGTAGAAGAAGTCGAGATTGCGGATCTTGATCTTCGGCTCTGCACCCTGCGCGGCAACAGCGCCCGGCTCGCTGCGTAGTTGCGAGAACGACATGTCGCGCGTTGTGACAGTAGAGGATTGCATCATGGATTTCCTTAAATCTTCTTACGGAACAGGGTGCGAACGGCAATGTTCAGGCAGAGCACACCAAAGGTGATGATGATCGCGCCCCCCCAGGCAAGCGAGTTCCAGTTTTCGTAGGGGCTCATGGCAAACTGGAAGATCACCACCGGCAGGTTGGCCATCGGGCCGTTGAGGTCCGTGCTCATGAACTGGTTGTTGAGGGCAGTGAAGAGCAAGGGCGCTGTTTCGCCGCTGACCCGCGCCACCGCCAGCAGGATGCCCGTCAGCACGCCCGCCTTGGCTGCCCGCAGCACCACGCTCAGCAGCACCTTCCAGCGGGGCGCTCCCAGGGCGGAGGCGGCTTCACGCAGGCTGGCCGGAACGAGATTGAGCATGTTCTCGGTGGTGCGGACGACGACCGGAATGGCGATCAGCGCGAGCGCCAACGACCCCGCCCAGCCCGAGAAGTGCTGCACCTGGGCCACGTAGATCGCATAGATGAAGACGCCGATCACGATCGAAGGGGCCGACAGCAGGATGTCGTTGATGAAGCGGGTAGCCGGCGCGAGCCAGCCACGACGCCCGTACTCGGAGAGGTAGATGCCGGCAAGGATCCCGATCGGCGTCGCGATGAAGGTGGCCACGCCGACCATGGCGGCGCTGCCGAGGATCGCGTTTGCCAGACCGCCATCGGATCCGGGTGCGGGCGTCGAAGCGGTGAAGAGCGTCAGGCTGAGCGCGCCAAAGCCTTTGTACAGGAGCACCGCCAGAATCCAGGCGAGAAAGCTCATGCCGATCAGCATGGCGAGGACCGAAAGCACCAGCGCGACCCGATTGGTTCGCACCCGCTTCCGATAGAGCGCGGTTGTTTCGAGCGCCATCAGGTTTTCTCCCCTTCACTACGCTGAAGACGCATCAGCAGAACTTTGGAAATCGCCAGCACGACGAAGGTCACGAAGAACAGGATCAGGCCAAGGGCGATCAGCGACGCGACATGAAGATCCGACGCGGCCTCGGCAAACTCGTTGGCCAGCGTGGAGGCAATGCTGTTGCCCGCCTCGTAAAGCGAAGGGCTGATGCGGTGCGCGTTGCCGATGACGAAGGTGACGGCCATCGTTTCGCCGAGCGCACGGCCGAGACCGAGCATCACGCCACCGATCACGCCGACACGGGTGTAGGGCAGGACGACATTCCAGACCACCTCCCAGGTGGTTGCACCCAGGCCATAGGCCGACTCTTTAAGAATCCCGGGCACCACTTCGAAAACATCGCGCATCACCGAGGCAATGAACGGGATGACCATGACGGCCAGGATCAAGCCGGCCGACAGGATCCCGATGCCGTTCTGGGGCCCCTGAAAAAGCGCCCCCACGAACGGCAGATTGCCGAAGGTGGCGCTCAGGACCGGCTGGATGTAGTCGGCAAAGAGCGGAGCAAAGACGAACAGGCCCCACATGCCGTAGATGATGCTGGGCACCGCGGCCAGCAGCTCGACCGCCACGCCCAGCGGGGCTCGCAGCGCGGGGGGGCACAGCTCGGTCAGGAAGAGCGCGATACCGAAACTCACCGGCACCGCCACGATCAGCGCGATCAGGGACGTGCTCAACGTCCCGTACACCGAAATGAGGCCACCAAATTTGTCGAGCACCGGATTCCATTCGGCGCTGAACGGGAACCCTGCGCCGAACTCCTTCAGGGCCGGCCAGGCACCATAGAAAAGCGAAGCCAGGATCGCGACCAGGATCGCGAGGACGAGAAAGGCGAAGAGACGCGTGAGCTGAAAAAAGAGCGCATCCTGGAGGCGTTGCACACGCATTCGATCACGCGAAGGATCGGGTTTTTTCACCCCACCTGCCTGACCGGAGACCGCCGAGCCTTGCGCGGCAGCGCCTCCGGTTCCAAGAGCAGTGCTATATGAAGACATTGCAGCTCACCGTGTTGATTCGACGACAAAACAGGGCGGGCGAACTGCCACGCAGCCGCCCTGCCCCCTTCAGACCTGAGATTTACTTGACGACCGGGTTGCCAGCGGCATCCTTGAGGGAACCACGGAGAGCGGTGTCGATCTGCTTGACCAGCACGGCAGGCAGGGCAACATAGTCGAGCTCTTCGGCGGTCTTCTGACCGTTCTTGAAAGCCCAGTCGAAGAACTTCACCACTTCTGCGCCCTTGGCGGGATCAGCCTGCACCTTGTGCATCAGGATGAAGCTGGCGCCGGTGATCGGCCAGCTGGTCTTGCCAGGCTGCTCGGTGAGGATCTCGCCGAAGCCCGGCACCTTGTTCCATTCGGCGAAGGACGCGGCAGCCTGGAAGGTCAGGTCATCCGGCTGAACGAACTCGCCGGCCTTGTTCTTCATCGCCAGGTGGATCATCTTGTTCTTCTTGGCGTAGGCGTACTCCACGTAGCCGATGCCGCCCTTGATACGCTGGACGTAGGAAGCCACGCCTTCGTTGCCCTTGCCACCGACACCTTCCGGCCACTGGACCGCGGTACCGGCACCGACCTTGTCCTTCCAGTCACCCGACACCTTGGACAGGTAATTCGTGAAGAGGAAGGTCGTGCCCGAGCCGTCGGCACGGCGGACGACAGTGATGTTTTCGTCCGGCAGCTTGACGCCGCTGTTCAGCGCAGCGATCGCCGGATCGTTCCACTTCTTGATCTTGCCCATGTAGATGTCGGCCAGCACGACGCCGGTCATCTTCATCTGGCCCGGCGCGACCCCTTCGAGATTCACCACCGGAACCACGCCGCCGATCACAGCGGGAAACTGGACGAGGCCATCCTTCTCGAGGTCTTCAGCCTTCAGCGGCATGTCGGAAGCACCGAAATCGACGGTCTTCGACTTGATCTGCTTGATGCCACCACCGGAGCCGATGGACTGGTAGTTCAGACCGACGCCGGTCTTGGCCTTGTAGATTTCAGCCCACTTCGAGTAGATGGGGTAAGGGAAAGTGGCCCCTGCACCGGTAATATCAACAGCCTGCGCGACACCAGCACCACCCAGGGCAACAACAAACGTACAGGCGCGAATGAAACCTTGCATGAATTTCTCCATCGTAGAGTGAGCCGCACAAAGCCACTGACGGCTTGAAACAAAAAACCCGGGGCCAGTTCGCACAACGCGAATCTGACACCGGGCTGATTCTACGACTGGTAAATTTCAGATTTGTTACATGTCGCGCTGCAGCAAATTTAGTTTGCCGCTGCCTTCACGACCTCGGCGAGACCGTGGGCGAGGCGCTCGACCTGCTCACCATCACTGCCCTCTACCATCACCCGCAGTAAGGGCTCGGTTCCCGACGGGCGCAGCAGGACCCGCCCCGTATCTGCAAGCTCCTGGGTCGCCGCGTCTACGGCCGCCTTGATCGAGTCGTTGTCCGACCACGCAAAACCCGGCTTGATCGGCACATTGACGAGCTTCTGCGGATAAAAGACGAGATCAGCGCACATCTCGTCGAGCGTCGAATTCTGCTGGCACAGGGCCGCGAGCACCTGCAGGCCGGCGATGATGCCGTCGCCAGTCGAGTGACGATCCAGGCAGATGATGTGACCGGAGTTCTCGCCCCCCAGCTTCCAGCCGTTGGCGTGCATCATTTCGAGCACATAGCGGTCGCCCACCTTGGCCCGGGCGAACGGCAGGCCCAGCCGCGCCACTGCGTGCTCGAAGCCGAGATTGCTCATCAGGGTACCGACCACACCGTTCGCGTTGCCCTGCGCCACCGCAGCCTTGGCGATCACGTACAGCAGCTTGTCGCCGTCGTAGATGCCGCCCTTGCCGTCGACCATGATGATCCGGTCGCCGTCGCCGTCCAGCGCGATACCCAGATCGGCCCCGCTCTTCAACACGGCGTCGCGGATGCTCTGGGGCGAGGTCGCGCCGACCTTGTCGTTGATGTTGAGGCCGTTGGGCTCCACCCCCACCAGCACGAGTTCCGCACCCAGTTCGTGGAAGACCTTGGGCGCCACCATGTAGGCCGCGCCGTGGGCACAGTCGAGCGCAATCTTCAGGCCGCGCAGGTCGAGCTCGTTGGGGAAGGTGTTCTTGCAGAACTCGACGTAGCGCCCCCGCGCATCGTCGATGCGCTGGGCCTTGCCGAGGCCCGCCGAATGTTCGCAGCCCATCGGCTCATCCAGCCGCGCCTCGATCTCGAGCTCGACGGAGTCGGGCAGCTTGGTGCCGGCCGCGGAGAAGAACTTGATCCCGTTATCCTCGAACGGGTTGTGCGAAGCGGAGATCACCACGCCCGCCTGCAGACGGAGCGCGCGGGTCAGATAGGCAATCGCCGGCGTCGGCAGCGGACCGGCCAGGAAGACGTCGACACCGGCAGCCGAGAAGCCCGCCTCCAGGGCCGACTCGAGCATGTAGCCGGAAATCCGGGTGTCTTTGCCGATGATCACCGCAGGCCGCTCACCCGGGCGCAAATGCTCGCGGGCCACCAGGGTCTTGCCGGCCGCATAGCCAAGACGCAGGCAGAAATCCGGCGTGATCGGCGCATCGCCGACACATCCACGCACACCATCAGTACCAAAATACCTTCTAGACATCTTCCCCTCGCAAGCACTCTTTCATGATTTCAGCATTTTGCCGCAAAGCCGGCATGACTGTCTGCCTCGACGGCTGCCCATACGCGCAAAACATCACGCGTTGCGCCGACGTCATGGGTGCGTACGATACGCGCCCCACGTTGAACCGCCAACAACGCCGCCGCCGCGCCGGCAAAGACACGTTCGTTGACGTCGCGCCCGGTGATTGCTCCCAGCATCGTCTTGCGTGACATCCCCACGAAAACCGGATAACCGGCTTCGCCAAACACTTCGAGATTCCGCAGCAGCGCCAGATTGTGATCCAGCGTCTTGCCGAAGCCGAAACCGGGATCGACCACGATGCGCTCCCGCACCACGCCATGATCGAGGAGGACCCGGACCCGATCGTCGAGAAAGTCCTTCACCTCGGCGACGACGTCGCCGTAGCTCGGCGCACGCTGCATCGTACCGGGCTCACCCTGCATGTGCATGACACTCAGAGCCACCGAGGTGCTGCACACGACCTCCAGCGCCCCCGGCGCCCTGAACGACGCGATATCGTTGATCAGATCGGCGCCGGCGCGGATCGACTCCCGCATCACCGCCGGCTTCACCGTATCGATGGAGAGCGGAATGTTTAACGGCGCCAGCGCCTCGACCAAGGGCACGACGCGATCCAGCTCCTGCTGCTCCGAAACGGGGGCGGCACCCGGCCGGGACGACTCGCCGCCGATATCGAGAATCTCGGCACCCTCCTTTATCGCCCGTTCGGCCGCGCGCACAGCGGTGTCGAGATCCGGACAACCATCGCCAGAGAACGAATCGGCGGTGACGTTGATGATCGCCATGATCTTGGGCTGGGACATGTCCAGCCGAAAGCGACCGCAGGCGAGAATGGAAGAACTCATTTGGGCCTCGAAATTAAAAAGGCCGGCGTCGAGCCGGCCCTGGGTGTGACGGGAAACGATGCGTCAGGCGACGGGTGCCGCCGCTGTCGGCGCGGCGCCGGGGGAATCATCACTCGGCCGACGGGGGGGCTGCGACGAGGGCTTGGGCGCGCGGGGCGTCCGGCCTTCCATGATATCGTTGATCTGGTCGGCGTCGATGGTCTCCATCTCCAGCAGGGCAGCGGTCATCGCCTCGACCTTGTCGCGATTCTCCTCAATGAGCCGGCGCGCCAGCGCGTATTGCTGGTCGAGAATTCGCCGGATCTCGGCATCCACTTTCTGGAGCGTGGCTTCGGACATGTTCTTGTGGGTCGTCACCGAGCGGCCGAGGAAAACCTCGCCCTCTTCTTCGCCATAGACCATCGGACCGAGGTTGTCGGACATCCCCCACTGGGTGACCATCCGGCGTGCCAGATCAGTGGCGCGCTGAAAGTCGTTGGAGGCGCCGGTGGTCATCTGGTTCATGAAGATTTCCTCGGCAATCCGCCCGCCGAAGAGCACCGCGATGGTCTGGAGCAGACGCTCCCGGTCCTGGCTGTAACGATCCTGCTCGGGAAGCTGCATCGTGACACCGAGCGCCCGACCGCGCGGGATGATCGTAACCTTGTGCACCGGATCGGTCTTGGTGAGGCACTTGGCCACCACCGCATGGCCCGACTCGTGGTAGGCGGTGTTGCGACGCTCCTCCTCGGGCATGACCATCGAGCGCCGCTCAGCCCCCATCATGATCTTGTCTTTCGCGCGCTCGAAGTCGTCCATATCGACAAGGCGCTTGTTGCCTCGCGCCGCGAACAGTGCCGCCTCATTCACCAGGTTGGCCAGATCGGCGCCGGCAAAGCCAGGACAGCCACGCGCCAGGATCAGCGCGTCGACGTCGGGCGCGATGGGCACCTTGCGCATGTGAACGCGGAGGATCTGCTCGCGGCCACGGATATCGGGGAGCGGCACCACCACCTGGCGGTCGAAACGGCCCGGACGAAGGAGTGCGGGGTCCAGAACGTCGGGGCGGTTGGTGGCGGCGATCACGATCACACCGGAAACGCCTTCGAAACCGTCCATCTCAACGAGCAACTGGTTGAGGGTCTGCTCGCGTTCGTCGTTGCCACCGCCGAGACCTGCACCACGCTGGCGACCCACGGCGTCGATTTCGTCGATGAAGATGATGCAGGGCGCCTGCTTCTTCGCCTGCTCAAACATGTCACGGACCCGGGCCGCACCCACGCCGACGAACATCTCGACGAAGTCGGAACCCGAGATCGAGAAGAAAGGCACCTTCGCCTCACCCGCGATCGCCTTCGCGAGCAGGGTCTTGCCAGTGCCGGGAGAGCCCACCATCAGCACGCCCTTCGGGATGTGCCCACCGAGCTTCTGGAACTTGGAGGGATCGCGGAGGAATTCGACGAGTTCGCCCACTTCCTCCTTCGCCTCGTCGCAGCCGGCCACGTCGGCAAAGGTGACGGTATTGGCCGTCTCGTCAAGCATCTTGGCCTTGGACTTGCCAAACGAAAATGCACCACCGCGCCCCCCGCCCTGCATCTGGCGCATGAAGAACACCCACACGCCGATGAGCAGGATCATCGGGAACCACGAAACGAAGATGTTCATCAGGAAGGACTGCTCTTCCTCGGGCTTGGCCGCCGTCACCTTGACGCCGTAGCGCATCAGGTCGCCAACCATCCAGATATCCTGGAAGCCCGGCGTATAGACGGTGATCTGGCGACCATCCTGGGTCGTCGCCCGGACCGTGCGTCCGTCCACAACCGCCTTGGCGACCTTGCCCTGCTTCGCATCCTCCATGAACTGGGAGTATTCGACCGAATTCTGGGCCGCCTGGCGATTGTTGAACTGATTGAAAACGGTCATCAGCACGACACCGATCACCAACCAGATCGCAAGATTCTTGAATAAATTGTTCACACGATTCCTTGACAGCCCGACATGAGCTACAACCTTGTAGACTGATTCTATGTCCGATCGTTCGATCGATCAAATGATCGTAACCATAGCTGGGAACAATGGCTCGATCTCTACTTACCCGCGCTTTCCCGAGCCCAGCAGATAAACCTCGGGACTCCGGTCGCGGGATGCCTGGGGCTTGCGCACCAGCACCGACTTGAAATCACGCTCCATCTGCTTGCGGAAGGCGTCGAACCCCTCCCCCTGAAAGACTTTGACGACAAAGCGCCCCCCCGCGGCCAGGTGTTTCTGCGCAAAATCGAGGGCGAGTTCGGCGAGGTAAATGGATCGTGCCTGATCGCTGCTCGGAATACCGGATATATTGGGCGCAATGTCGGACATTACAAGATCCACCCGGCGACCACCCAGCATTTCCTCGAAGCGCTCCACGAATACCTCGTCGTGAAAGTCGCCCTGCATGAATTCAACCCCGGGAATAGGCTCCATCGGGAGCAGGTCGAGGGCGAACACCCGGCCGGACGCGCCGACCCGCTTGTGCGCCACCTGGCTCCACGAACCCGGCGCCGCACCGAGGTCGACGACGACCATGCCCGGACGCAGCAACTTGTCCTTGTCGTCGATCTCCATCAACTTGTAGGCCGCCCGGGCCCGCCACCCTTCCGATTTGGCTCGCTGGACGAAAGGGTCGTTGACATGCTCCGCCATCCAGGATTTGCTGGTCTTGCTACGCTTCATCGCGGTACAATTACGCCCTTTTGTCAATGGGTTTCAAAATGATTGATCTCACGCCGGCTCAGCGGCGAGCGTTTCGTGCGCAAGCCCACCACCTGCACCCGGTAGTCAGCGTCTCCAGCAACGGGCTCACGCCCTCCGTGCTCAAGGAGATCGACCACGCCCTCCAGGCCCACGAACTCATCAAGATTCGCGTTTACGGCGAGGACCGCGCCCACCGGGATTCGATCATGGAAACGGTGTGCACCGAATTGCAGGCGGCGGCTGTCCAGCACATTGGCAAGACCCTGGTGGTATGGCGCGAAAAACGTGAGGAAGAAGCTTCCACGGCCGCCTCCAGCGAGCGCCCGAAGAAGCCTGTCTCGAAGGCCAAATCGGCCAAGGCCCTGTCGGCCCGCCGCGGCATCGCGTCGCTTACTGCGAAGGCCCCCAAGAAGACCCACTGGTTCGCGGCCCCCAGCAAGAGCCGTCGCAACGCGGCCGACTGATCCCGCCAGCCTGCCAGACCGCTCGCCAGACTGCAGGGTCGCGATCAACGAAGACCGCGATCCTGCACCGCGACCAGAATCAGCCCAAGCAAGCTCTGGACCAGATAGACGACGCTGGAGACACCGTGCCAGGCGGCAAAGCGGTCCCGCAAGGCACTTTCCATCACCTCGCGAGGGAAGGAATCTGCCTTCAGCTGGGCAAGGATCGGCTGGACGCCGAAATACCCGGCCACGGTGAGCAACAGCATCACCAGCACCAGCCAGAAGACGCTGCTCTTGAAAGCAGCCCCTTCCTTGCGCAGGGCCACGAAGATGAGCAGGTAGGCCGCCAACGCCATGCCCAGCCACGCCACATAAGTGAACATGTCGCCGGCCAGGCGCCCTGCCAGCCCCCTGTCCTCGAGCACCCGGAAGAGGGTCGGCGCCGCCAGATACCCGATCGCCCACAGGGCTCCCACCCACAGGGTGATCGAGATGCGGTAGAGGTGCTCGGCAAAGCGCTGCATGGCGACCGCGTCAGACGTAACGGACGTCGATCAGTTCGAGTTCGCGAACGCCGCCCGGCGCCTGCACCTCGGCCACATCACCGGCGAACTTGCCGATGAGGGCGCGGGCGATGGGCGAACTGATCGCGATCTTGCCTTCCTTGATGTCGGCCTCGTCGTCACCGACGATCTGGTAGGTAACGGTGTCACCGGTATCCAGATCCTCGAGTTCGACCGTCGCGCCGAAGACACAGCGGCCGTCGGCATCCAACAGCTTGGGATCGATGATCTGCGCATTGGAGAGCTTGCTCTCCACCTCGCGGATCCGGCCTTCGATGAAGCCCTGGCGCTCCTTGGCCGCATCGTACTCGGCGTTTTCGGAGAGATCGCCATGGGAGCGCGCCTCGGCGATCGCCGCGATCACATTGGGACGATCCACGGTCTTCAGGCGCTGGAGTTCCTGCCGGAGCTTTTCAGCCCCGGCGACAGTCAGGGGAACCTTGTTCATGCCTGAGCCAGCTCCGCGTGCAGGGCCTGCAGCGAGTAGGCCTCGAGACCGGACAGGTGGCGCATGCCCATGCAGGCGGCCTTGGCGCCTTCGATGGTGGTGAACACCGTGACCTTGGCAGCCAGCGCGCTGGTGCGGATCGAACGGGAGTCGGTGACTGCCTGGCGCTTTTCCTCGACGGAGTTGATGACGAGGCTGATCTCGTTGTTCTTGATCATGTCCACAATGTGCGGACGCCCCTCATTCACCTTGTTGACCTCCGACACCGTCAGCCCCGCTGCAGCGATAGCCGACGCCGTGCCACGGGTTGCGACCACCGAGAAGCCGAGGTCGATCAGTTCGCGAGCCACCTCGACGGCCTTCGGCCGATCAGCGTGCTTGACACTGATGAAGGCCTTGCCGGAGGTCGGCAGACGCACGCCGGCACCGATCTGGCTCTTCACGAAGGCTTCGGCGAAGGTGCGGCCGACGCCCATCACTTCGCCGGTGGACTTCATCTCGGGGCCGAGGATGGTATCGACGCCCGGGAACTTGACGAAGGGGAAGACGGCTTCCTTGACCGAGTAGTACGGCGGCACGACTTCGCCGGCCACGCCCTGGTCGTCCAGGCTGCGGCCTGCCATGCAGCGGGCAGCAATCTTGGCGAGCGGCAGACTGCACGCCTTGGAAACGAAGGGCACGGTACGGGACGCACGCGGGTTGACCTCAAGCACGTAAACCACCGCCGCGTCGCCCTGCCCCTGGATCGCGAACTGCACGTTCATGAGGCCGCAGACGTTGAGGGCGCGCGCCATCGCTTCGGTCTGGCGGCGCAGCTCGTCCTGCAGCTTGGCGGACAGCGTGAAGGGCGGCAGCGAACAGGCGGAATCGCCCGAGTGCACGCCGGCCTGCTCAATGTGCTCCATGATGCCGCCGATCATCACGCGCTTGCCGTCGGAGAGGGCATCGACGTCGACTTCGGTGGCGTCGTTGAGGAAGCGGTCGAGGAGCACCGGCGAATCGTTGGACACCTTGACCGCCTCGCGCATGTAGCGCTCGAGGTCCTTCTGCTCATGGACGATTTCCATCGCCCGGCCGCCCAGCACGTAGCTCGGACGCACCACCAGCGGGTAGCCGATCTCGGCAGCCAGCCGCACGGCGTCTTCGGGGGTGCGCGCGGTGCGGTTGGGCGGCTGCTTGAGGCCCAGTTCGAAGAGCAGCTTCTGGAAGCGCTCGCGGTCTTCGGCCGCGTCGATCATGTCGGGGCTGGTGCCGATGATGGGCACACCGTTGGCTTCGAGGTCGCGGGCACGCTTCAGCGGGGTCTGGCCGCCGAACTGCACGATCACGCCGACGGGCTGCTCGACGGCGACGATCTCGAGGATGTCCTCGAGGGTCAGCGGTTCAAAGTACAGGCGGTCGGAGGTGTCGTAGTCGGTGGAGACGGTCTCCGGGTTGCAGTTGACCATGATGGTCTCGTAGCCGTCCTCGCGCATCGCCATTGCCGCATGCACGCAGCAGTAGTCGAACTCGATGCCCTGGCCGATGCGGTTCGGGCCACCACCCAGCACCATGATCTTCTTGTTGCCGGTGGGGCGCGCCTCGCATTCGTCTTCATACGACGAGTAGAGGTAGGCAGTGGAGGTGGCGAACTCGGCGGCGCAGGTGTCGACACGCTTGAACACCGGACGGACGCCGGCGGCGTGGCGGTGCAGGCGGACGGCGGTCTCATCGGTGGCCAGCAGCTTGGCCAGACGACGGTCGGAGAAGCCCTTGCGCTTCAGCTCGCGCAGCTCGGCGGCGCCGATGCCCTTGAGCGAGCGGCCGGTGAGGGACTTCTCGGTCTTGACGATGTCTTCGATCTGGATCAGGAACCACGGGTCGATGCGGGTCAGCGCCTGGACCTGCTCGAAGGACATGCCTTCGCGGAAGGCCTGGCCCACGTACCAGATGCGCTGGGCGCCCGGCTCGCCGAGCTCGCGCTCGAGGTCTGCCTGGTCGGCCTCGATCTCGTCGAGGCCGTAGGCGCCGGTCTCGAGGCCACGCAGGGCCTTCTGGAAGGACTCCTGGAAGGTGCGGCCCATGGCCATCACCTCGCCCACCGACTTCATCTGGGTGGTCAGGCGGTCGTTGGCGGCCGGGAACTTCTCGAAGGCGAAGCGCGGGATCTTGGTGACGACGTAGTCGATGGACGGCTCGAAGGACGCCGGAGTCGCACCGCCGGTGATGTCGTTCTTGAGCTCGTCGAGGGTGAAGCCGACCGCCAGCTTGGCGGCGACCTTGGCGATCGGGAAGCCGGTGGCCTTGGAGGCCAGGGCCGACGAGCGCGACACCCGCGGGTTCATCTCGATGACGATCATGCGGCCGTCGGCCGGGTTGATCGCGAACTGCACGTTGGAACCGCCCGTGTCAACGCCGATCTCGCGCAGCACGGCGATCGAGGCGTTACGCAGGATCTGATATTCCTTGTCGGTCAGCGTCTGGGCCGGCGCGACGGTGATGGAGTCGCCGGTGTGCACACCCATCGGGTCGAGGTTCTCGATGGAACACACGATGATGCAGTTGTCCGCCTGGTCGCGGACCACTTCCATCTCGTATTCCTTCCAGCCGATCAGCGACTCTTCGATGAGCAGCTCGTTGGTCGGCGAGGCTTCGAGGCCGCGCTTGCAGATCTCGACGAATTCTTCGGTGTTGTAGGCGATGCCGCCACCGGTGCCACCCAGGGTGAAGGACGGGCGGATGATGACCGGGAAGCCGATCTCGGCCTGCACCTGATGCGCCTCTTCCATGCTGTGGGCGATGCCGGAACGCGCGGAGCCGAGACCGATCTTGGTCATCGCGTCCTTGAACTTCAGGCGATCCTCGGCCTTGTCGATGGCCTCTTCCTTGGCACCGATGAGCTCCACGCCGTACTTCTCGAGCACGCCGTTGCGGGCGAGGTCGAGGGCGCAGTTGAGGGCGGTCTGGCCGCCCATCGTCGGCAGCACCGCGTCGGGGCGCTCTTTTTCGATGATGCGCTCGACGACCTGCCAGGTGATCGGCTCGATGTAGGTGACGTCCGCCGTTTCGGGGTCGGTCATGATGGTCGCCGGGTTGGAGTTCACCAGCACGACCTTGTAGCCCTCTTCGCGCAGGGCCTTGCAGGCCTGGGCGCCGGAGTAGTCGAATTCACAGGCCTGGCCGATGATGATCGGGCCGGCACCAATGATGAGGATGGTCTTGATGTCTGTACGTTTGGGCATGGTTCTTCAGGGGCAGGCAAGCGGATGAGCGGAGAAAGGCGCGCCGGGGCGCGCCTGCGCAAGGATCGGCTTCAGCCCTTCGCCTCCATCAGCGAAATGAATCGATCGAACAGGTAAGCCACGTCATGGGGACCGGGGCTGGCTTCCGGGTGGCCCTGGAACGAGAAGGCCGGCGCGTCGGTGCGGGCCAGGCCCTGGAGGCTGCCGTCGAACAGCGAGACGTGGGTAGCGCGCACGTTATCCGGCAGGGTGGCGACATCGGCGGCGAAACCGTGGTTCTGACTGGTGATCAGCACCTGACCGGAGTCGAGGTCCTTGACCGGGTGGTTGGCGCCGTGGTGGCCAAACTTCATCTTCATCGTCCGGGCGCCGGAGGCCAGGGCCAGCAGCTGGTGGCCGAGGCAGATGCCGAAGGTCGGCACGCCTTTGGCGACGATCTCGCGGATTGCCGCGATGGCGTAGTCGCAGGGCTCCGGATCGCCGGGACCGTTGGACAGGAAGACGCCATCGGGATTCATCGCCAGCACTTCGGAGGCGGGCGTCTGGGCCGGCACCACGGTGAGGCGGCAGCCGCGCTCGGCGAGCATGCGCAGGATGTTGCGCTTGACGCCATAGTCGTAGGCCACCACATGGAAGCGGGCCTCCTGCTGGGCGACATAGCCCTTGCCGAGCTTCCACTCGCCCTCGGTCCAGGCGTAGGGCTCGGAGGCGGAGACGACCTTGGCGAGATCGAGGCCGGCCAGGCCGGAGAAGGCGCGTGCCTGGGCCACGGCGGCATCGGCGTTAAGTTCGGCCTGGGTGGCGGCGGTCATGATGCAGCCGCTCTGGGCACCCTTCTCACGCAGGATGCGGGTGAGCTTGCGGGTGTCGAGACCGGCGATGGCGACGATGTTTTCGGCTTTGAGGTAGGCATCCAGCGACTGCTCCGAGCGCCAGTTGGACGCCACCAGGGGCAGGTCGCGAACCACCAGACCGGCGGCGTAGACCTTGTCGGCCTCGCAGTCTTCGCGGTTGACGCCCGTGTTTCCGATGTGCGGATAGGTGAGAGTGACGATCTGGCGGCAGTAGCTCGGGTCGGTGAGGATTTCCTGGTAACCGGACATGGAGGTGTTGAACACCACCTCACCGGTCGTAACACCTATCGCCCCGATGCCCTTTCCGTAAAACACCGTCCCGTCGGCAAGAGCAAGAATGGCGGGCGGGAAAGTTGACACGGCGAACTCCTCGAAATCTTTGGATTGAACGGCATGCATGCGTGGCCGGGCCACACATGAAAAACGGGATCAGCCTGGACGGCCATCCCGTAAAAACTTTGCAATTATAGCCCGCCGCAGGTAGTTCGGGCAAACCCGCGAAGGGGCTGCGCGAGAAACCGGCAAAGCCACGGCCCATCACGTTTTGCGCGCCTTGCGCAGCACCCCGGCGAGCTTGCCCTGCTCGGCCAGCAGCACGGGAAGCTCCCGCCGGACACCGGCCGCGTCCGAATCCCGGGCCAGGGTCTCGAGGCGGCGGGCCGCGGCCATCACGCTCTCGGCATTGAACACACCGGCGCTGCCCTTGATGGTGTGGGCCAGGTTGCGGATGGTGGTGAAATCGCCAGCCCGCTGGGCCTGCTCAAGGGCCTTGCGGTTGCGCTCGAGGTCGGCGAAGAACAGGCCGATGAGCTGCTGCAGCGCCCCTTCGTCGCCGTCGAGGAGTTCGCGTGTCGCGTCGAGGTCGGCCGCGCTGTCGTCCGCCTCGAAATCCATGCTCCCCTCTTCGGCTTCCTTTTCCTCGGCCTCCACCGCGCCCATGTCGCCGATGATCCGCTCGATGACCGCGCGCAGCTCGGCCGGCTTGATCGGCTTGGCGATGTAGTCGTCCATGCCGGCCGCCAGACAACGGTCGCGGTCGCCCTGCATCGCGTGGGCCGTCATGGCGACGATCGGCGTCGACCGCCACTGACCGCCGGCCGCCCAGGTCCGCCGGGCCTCCTTGGCGCGGATCGCCTGGGTGGCCTCCAGGCCACCCATCACCGGCATCTGGACGTCCATCAGGATGAGGTCGAACTTCTCCTTGTCGAACATGTCTAGCCCCTCCTGGCCGTTGGAGGCGACAGTGAGGGTGTGGCCCATTTTCTCGAGCATCTTGAGGGCGACGGTCTGATTGACCGGATTGTCTTCGACCAGCAGGATCTTGAGCCGCCGCACGCGCGCCGCCTCGGCCGGTGAATAGGCCTGGGTCTGGGTGGCGTCGAAGGTGAAGAAACGGTCACCTTCCGCCGCCGCGCCATTGAGCGCCAGCCTCAGGGCGTCCTGCAGGTCCGCCCGGGAGAAGGGCTTGATGAGCCGCGCACCGATCTTCAGGCGCTCGCACTTGACGCTGTCCTCCCGGTGGCTATGGACATCGAGCATCATCACGATGCGATCGAGGGCCGGCCAGTCCTTGATCAGCCGCTCGGCCAGGGCGTACCCGCCCGGCGCCGGCATCGCGGCATCCATCAGCAGCCAGTCGAAGGGCGTACCCGCCTTGTGAGCTGCCGCCAGGGCCTCTTCGAGGGCCGTGCCGTTGTCGGCCTCCTGCACCTCGAGCCCCATCGCGCGCAGCTGCACGCCGACGCAGCGGCGCAACGCCGCATTCCGCCCCGCGACCAACGCCCGCCGCGGGCCGAGGCTCTCGACGACCAGCGCCTTGGGACGACCGAGACCGACGCGGACGGTAAAACGGAAGGTGCTGCCCTCGCCCGCCTCACTCTCGAGCAGGATGGAGCCCCCCATCAGCTCGACGATGCGCCGGCTGATCGCCAGCCCTAGCCCGGTGCCGCCGTACTTGCGGGTGGTCGACGCGTCGGCCTGGGAAAACGCGCCGAACACCAGCGCGTGCTTGTCCTTGGGGATGCCGATCCCGGAATCGCGCACCGCGAATTCAAGCACCAGCTCGCTGTCGTCGAGATTGCTGGCCGTCACCGAGACCTCGACCTCACCCTTCTCGGTAAATTTGACCGCGTTGCCGACCAGATTGGTCAGCACCTGGCGCAGGCGGATCGGATCCCCGACCACCACGTCGGGCACATCCGTGCCGATGTCGTAAAAACACTCCACGCCCTTCTCGTAGGCCCGGAGCGCGAGCGACTTCATCATGTCGCCGAGAAGACTGCCAATCGAGAACTCGACCTTCTCGACGCTCATGTGCCCGGCCTCGATCTTCGAGAAGTCCAGCACATCGTTGATGATGTGGAGCAGCGAATCGGCAGAACTCTTGACCGTCTGCAGGTATTCGCGCTGCTCGCTGTCAAGCTTGGTGTCGAGCACGAGCTCCGTCATGCCGATGATCCCGTTCATCGGCGTGCGGATCTCATGGCTCATGTTGGCGAGGAAGTCGCTCTTCGCGCGGTTGGCGGCCTCGGCCTGCTCCTTGGCGTGGAGCAGCTCCAGCTCGGCGCACTTGGCCTGGGTGACGTCCTGATAGGTGCCCACCATGCGCGCCCAACGCCCGTCCGGCGTCCGGTTGGAGGCCTTGCCCCGGGCCAGCACCCAGCGCCAGCCCCCATCCTTGGCCTTGATGCGGAACTGGGCTTCGAAATACGGCATCTCGCCACGCAGGTGCGCGGCGACCTGGTAATGCATCACCTCGTAGTCGTGGGGATGCACCAGGGGCACCCAGCCAAAATTGCCCGAGGCGTATTCAGAATCGTCGTAGCCCAGCGTCTGACGCCAGTCGTTGTCGATCGCCAGGGACTGATGGATGATGTCCCAGTCCCACACCCCGCCTTCGATGTTGTACATCGCCAGGTCGAGGCGCTCGCGCATCTCGCGCAGGCCGCGCTCGGCGGCATCCCGGGCCCCGAGCAACGCGCCCAGGGCCGCAACGCACTGTTCGGCGGAAGTCCCGGCCGCATCGAACGGGGCTTCCAGCCACCCCTCCTCCACGCCCCGGGCGAGAAACGCGCGCAGGGCGCGCCCGATCTGGGCGTCCTGTATATCGAGTTCGGCGTCGGAAGGGATCACTTGAGCTGCCAGCAAGGGGTCGTGGTAAGCGGGGCGCGCCACCCTTGGCGGCGCGCTTCCCTGAAAGCCATCAGGATAACGGCACCACACGCCCGTGCTTGAGCCCCCACCGGGCGCCCATCCGGGCTTTTTACTTCAGCCCGAGGACATCCTGCATGTCGAACAGGCCCGACTTGCGGGGCGCAATGAAACGGGCCGCGCGCAGGCTGCCCGAAGCGTAGGACATGCGGCTGCTGCTCTTGTGGGTGATCTCGATGCGCTCGCCGATGCCCGCGAAGAGCACCGTATGGTCGCCGACGATGTCGCCACCGCGAATGGTGGAGAAGCCGATGGTCTGGCTCTCGCGCTCGCCGGTCACGCCTTCGCGCCCATAGATCGCGCAGGACTCGAGGTCGCGGCCAAGCGCTTCGGCAACCACCTCACCCATGCGCAGGGCCGTACCCGACGGGGCGTCCACCTTGAGACGGTGGTGCGCCTCGATGATCTCCACATCGTAGCCTTCGTTGAGGATGCGGGCGGCGACGTCAAGCAGCTTGAAGACCGCGTTCATGCCGACCGCCATGTTCGGCGCGAACACCACCGGGATGTGCTCGGCGGCGGCGGCGATGGCGGCCTTCCCGTCCGTCGAGAAGCCAGTGGTGCCGATCACCATCCCGCAGCCCGCGGCGCGGGCCAGCTCCAGGTGATGCAGGGTGCCTTCGGGGCGGGTGAAGTCGATCAGGCAGTCGGCCTGGGCCAGCCCGGCCGCCACGTCGCTGGAGATCGCCACGCCACAGGGCAGCCCGACGAGTTCGCCGGCATCCTTGCCGATGAAGGGGCTGTCCGGCTGCTCGAAGGCCGCCACCAGGGCGGTGTCGGAGGCCTTGAGCGTCGTTTCGATGAGCATCCGGCCCATGCGGCCGGACGCACCGGCGATGGCGATACGAATTTTTTTCATGCAATCCTCGGCATTACGAATAAATGAGAATGGTCGACGCTGTCGCCGACGCCCGCCACGATCGCGGCCGGTACGCGCCTCAGGGGGCCGGCTGCGGCGCAGCCTCGGCGGCCCGCACGTCACCGTCCAGGCGAACCAGGCGCCCCTCCTCGAAGATGACGGTGAGGCGCCGCTCCTGGGCGACACCCTTGCCCGGCTGGAAGCGGTAGACGTAATCCCAGCGATCCGCGTGGAAGATGTCGCTGACGAGCGGCGTGCCCAGCACGAAGCGCACCTGATCACGACTCATGCCGGGCTTGAGCTGGGAGACCATGTCCTGGGTGACGTAATTGCCCTGCCGGACATCGATCCGGTAAGGCTTCACGAAATCAACAACCGCGGTACAGCCGGAAACGGCCACGATCAGCAGGGCGGAGGAAAGCAGTTGGCGCATGGCGTTTCTGAGGTCGGAGACGGGAGCCGCGCCTTTGAGGCGCATTCTCAACACGGGGAAGAAACTATATCATATGGAGTTGGCCGGGTTCCCGGCCGCCAAGTCCAGTTTTTCGAGGCCTCCATGTCCAGCAGCAATTCTGAGAACCTCAAGAGTATCGGCCTCAAGGCAACCTTCCCGCGTCTCAAGATTCTCGACCTCTTCCAGAAGGTCGAAAACCGCCACCTGACCGCCGAGGACGTGTACCGCCTGCTGATCGCCGAAGACATGGATATCGGCCTCGCCACCGTTTACCGGGTGCTCACCCAGTTCGAACAGGCGGGTCTCCTCGAGCGCCATTATTTCGAGTCCGGCAAGGCGGTCTTCGAGCTCAACGAAGGCCACCACCACGACCACCTGGTCTGCCTGCAATGCGGCCGGGTCGAGGAGTTCTTCGACCCCGAGATCGAGGAGCGCCAGAACAAGGTGGCCGCCGAGCGCGGCTTCACGGTGCGCGAGCACGCGCTCTACCTCTACGTGGAGTGCACCAAGGCCGACTGCCCCCACAAGGCCGCCTCCGGCGCCCCCTCCCGCTAAGCCCTGGCGGCCCTGCCGCCCATGCATTCCGTGGAAGCCTTCCTTACCTCGACCGCCCTCGTCGCCCTGGCGGAGATCGGCGACAAGACCCAGCTCCTGTCCTTCGTGCTGGCGGCCCGGCTGCGCAAGCCGTGGGCGATCATCGCCGGCATCTTCGTCGCCACGGTGCTCAACCACGCCCTCGCCGGTTCGGTGGGCGTCTGGCTGGCCGACTTCACCCCGGCCGCCTGGCTGCCGTGGATCATCGGCATCGTCTTCATCGCCTTCGGCCTGTGGACGCTCAAGCCCGACACCCTCGACGATGACGAAGCCCCCTCCGAAGTGCACCCGGCCGGCGCCTTCGTGACCACCACCATCGCTTTCTTCATCGCCGAGATGGGCGACAAGACGCAGTTCGCAACGGTGGCCCTGGCCGCCAAATACGACGCCCTGCTGTGGGTCGTGCTCGGCACGACGATCGGCATGATGCTCGCCAACGTGCCGGCGGTGCTGCTCGGCGAAGGGCTCGCCCGCCGCCTGCCCCTCGCGCTGATCCGCTGGATCGCCGCGGCCGTGTTCGTGCTCACCGGCGTGGTCACCGTCGCCCACGCGGTGATCGGCTGAGCGCCGCAGGGCAAACCCGGGCCAGCGACCGGCCCTGGCGCCCCTCAGGCCGGAATCGGCAGGCCCAGCATCTCCGCCGCATGGCGGCGGGTGGTGTCGGTGATATTGACGCCACCCAGCATCCGCGCGATCTCGTCGATGCGTTCGCGCTCACCGAGCCGCGTCACCCGCGACAGGGTTTCGCCATCGCGGGTCTCCTTGGCGATGTTCCACTGGCTGTCGGCCCGCGCCGCCACCTGCGGCAGGTGGGTCACGCAAAGCACCTGCCGGTCGACGCCGAGCTGGTGCAGCATGCGGCCGACAATCTCGGCCACCCGTCCGCCGATCCCCACGTCCACCTCGTCGAAGATCAGGGTCGGCGTGGCGGCGTTGCGGCTGGTGATCACCTGGATCGCCAGACCGATCCGCGACAGCTCGCCACCCGACGCCACCCGGGCCAGCGGCCGCAGCGGCTGGCTGGCGTTGGCGGTGACGAGAAACTCGACACCCTCCAACCCACTGGCGCAACCGTCATCCACCGGGCGCAGGGCAATATCGAAGCGCGCACCGCCCATCGCGAGGGACTGCATGGCCTCGGTGACGGCAGCCGACAGCTCGGCCGCCACCCGCCGGCGCGCCTCCGACAACGGCCGCGCGAGGGCCATGAAGGCCTCGCGGGCCTGGCCCTCCTCCCGCGCCAGCGCCTCGGGGTCGGCCTGGCGGGTCAAGCGTTCGAGCCGGCCGACGCTGTCGGCGAGCACCCCGGGCAACGCCTCGGGCGCGACCCGGTGCTTGCGGGCCATGGCCGTCACGGCCTGGATGCGCTGGTCGATCTCGGCAAGGCGGGCCGGATCGAGGTCCAGCCTGTCCCGGTAACGGCGCATCGCATGCAGGGCTTCGTCGAGCTGGATGCTGGCGCCAGAGAGCAGCTCCTGCACGTCGGCAAGCTGGGCGTCGTGCTGGGCCATGCCGGCAACCCGAACAAGCAGGCGCTCGACCTGGGGCACCACCGCGTATTCACCGTCGGCAAGGCCATCGAGCACCTCGGAGCCACCTTCGAGCAGGCCGGCGGCATGGGCCAGGCGGCTCTGCTCGAGGTTGAGGCTCTGCCATTCCTCCGGGTCGAAGGCCAGCTCGCGCAGCTCATTGACCTGCCAGCCGAGCAGCTCGCGCTCCCGCTCGGTGCTGGAGGCGCCCTCCTCGGCCGCCTCCCTGGCCCGCCGCAGGGCGGCCCAGGCCCGATAACGCTCGGCCACCGCCTGCGCCTGGGCCTCGAGCCCGCCGTGGGCATCCACCAGCGCAAGCTGGGCGTCGGTGCGCAGCAGGGCGTGGTGGGCATGCTGGCCGTGGATGTCGGCGAGCATGTCGCCGGCCGTACGCAACTGGGCGAGAACCACCGGCGAACCGTTGAGCCAGGCCTTCGAGCGGCCACCGCTCTCGATCACCCGGCGCAACAGCACGCGCCCCTCCTCGGCGTCGAGCGCCTGCTCGGCGAGCCAGCCGCGCAGGGGGCCGTCGGCGGGGAGGTCGAACTCGGCGACGATCTCCGCGCGGGGCTGGCCCGTCCGCACCACGCCGGCCTCGGCCTTGCCCCCCAGGGCCAGCCCTAGGGCGTCGAGGAGGATGGACTTGCCGGCGCCGGTCTCGCCCGTCAGGGCACCGAAACCAGCCTCGAAGTCGAGTTCGAGCCGATCGACGATCACGAAATCGCGAATGGAAAGATGACGCAGCATGGGAAATCGGGGGTTCAGCTGTGGCGGGGAGTGGAGCTCCAGTGCAGCTTCTCGCGCAGCATCGCGAAATAACTGTAGCCCTCGGGGTGCAGCAGGCGGACGTTGTGGGGCGAACGGGTGATCTGCACCGTGTCGCCGGCCCGGGTGTCGTAGCGGGTCTGGCCGTCGAAGTGCACCCGCGAGTCGTGGGGCGGCAGCAGCACGATCTCGATCCTGCAGCGATCCGGCAGGGTGATCGGCCGCGCCGTGAGGGTGTGGGGGCACATCGGCACCAGCGCGATGCCGTCGACGTTCGGGTGCAGGATCGGGCCATTGGCCGACAGGGCGTAGGCCGTCGAGCCGGTGGGCGTCGAGATGATCATGCCGTCGGAGCGCTGGGTGTAAACATACTCGCCGTCGATGCGCAGGTCGAACTCGATCATGCGGCCGAGCTCACCCTTGTTGACAACCACGTCATTGAGCGCCAGGGTATGAAAGACCCGTCGCCCGCCCCGGCGCACCTCGGCATCGAGGAGCACCCGGGTTTCTTCGGTGTAGCGGCCGGCGAGGATCTCGCCGATCTTCTCGAGGGCCACCTCGCGGGAAATGTCGGTCAGGAAGCCGAGCCGGCCCTGGTTGACCCCCGCCAGCGGCACGTCGTATTCAGCCAGGCGGCAGGCGCTGTTGAGCAGGGTCCCGTCACCGCCGAGCACCACGGCCAGGTCGGCGCGCTCGCCGATCTCCTCGTAGCTGGCCACGGCGAAGCCGGCGGTGAGCCCGGTGGAACTCGCCGTCCCCTGCTCGATCAATACAGCCAGCCCCTGGTCGCGCAGGTAATTGGCGAGGCGCAGCACGGCCTCGGCCACTTCCGGACTCTGGTATTTGCCGATCAGGGCAATTGTCTTGAAGGCACAGGTCATGGAACGATTAAACCACATTATGCGGACGCCTCGCAGCGCGGCCGACGAATCCGCTACGGCGGCGCGCAGCCCCGGCTTCTCATGACCGCCGCGCTTCCTTAGAATCCCTGCGAGTCTCAGAATCCGCAGCCATGACCCAACTCGACCAACGTTCGCAAATCCTCCTCAAGTCGCTGGTGGAGCATTACATCGCCGAAGGCCAGCCCGTGGGTTCGCGCGCCCTGTCGCGCCACTCCGGCCTCAACCTGTCGCCGGCCACGGTGCGCAACGTGATGTCGGACCTCGAGGAACTCGGCTTCATCACCAGCCCGCACACCTCGGCCGGCCGCGTCCCCACGGCCCGCGGCTACCGCTTCTTCGTGGACAGCCTGCTCACCGTGCAGCCGATCGGCGTGGGTCAGCTCGAGGCGATCCAGGGCCAGATCCAGCCCGGCGAACCCCAGCGGGTCATCAACGCGGCCTCGCAGCTGCTGTCGGGTCTCACCCATTTCGCCGGCGTGGTGGTCTCGCCCCGCCAGGACGCCCTGAAGATCCGCCAGATCGAGTTCGTCAGCCTGTCCGACACCCGCATCCTGCTGATCCTCGTCACCACGGCCGGCGACGTGCAGAACCGCATCCTGTTCACCAAGCGTGCCTACAGCCCGTCCGAGCTGGTCACCGCCGCCAACTACCTCAACCAGCACTTCGCCGGGCTGGCCTTCACCGAGATCCGCACCCGCATCCAGGACGAGCTCAAGCAGCTCCGCTCCGACATGACCGAGCTGATGAGCGCCGCTGTCGAGGCCGGCAGCGAAGTCCTCGAGGAAACCCAGGAAACCTACGTGATCTCCGGCGAAACCAACCTGCTCGACGCCGAGGACCTCTCCTCCAACATGGCCCGCCTGCGGGAGCTGTTCAAGCTCTTCGAGCAGAAGACCGGGCTCATGCAGCTGCTCGACATCTCCAACCGCGCCCAGGGCGTGCAGATCTTCATCGGCGGCGAAAGCGGCCTCAGCCCCCTCGACGACTGCAGCGTGATCACCGCCCCCTACGAGGTGGACGGCCAGCTCGTCGGCTCGGTGGGCGTCATCGGCCCGACCCGCATGGCCTACGAGCGGGTGATCCCCATCGTCGACGTCACCGCCCGCCTCCTCACCAGCGCCCTCTCGGGCCACAACTGAAAGAAAGCCCACCCCATGCCCCAATACTGGCAGGAGCCAGCCTATACCCATGGCCAGGCGCCCCGCACGGGCGTCCTGCTGGTGAATCTCGGCACGCCCGCCGCGCCGACCGCCGCCGCGCTGCGCCCTTATCTCAAGCAGTTCCTGTCCGACCCGCGGGTCGTCGAGATTCCCAAGCCGATCTGGTGGCTGATCCTCAACGGCATCATCCTGCGCACCCGACCGGCCAAGTCGGCCCAGAAATACGCCAGCGTATGGACCGACGAGGGCTCACCCCTCAAGGTCCATACCGAAAAGCAGGCCAAACTGCTGGCCGGCTTCCTGGCCAATGCCGGCCAGCGCGACCTCCACGTGAGCTGGGCGATGCGCTACGGCCAGCCCTCGATCCGCAGCCAGCTCGACGCCATGCGCGCCGCCGGCTGCACGCGCATCCTGGTCGTCCCGCTGTATCCCCAGTACGCCGCCAGCACCACCGCGACGGTCATCGACGAGGTTGCCGACTGCCTTCGCCACTGGCGCAACCTGCCCGAAATCCGCTACGTGCGCAGTTTTGGCGACGACCCGGGCTACATCGAAGCCCTCGCCGCCAGCGTGCGCGCCCACTGGCAGCGCAACGGCCAGGCCGACAAGCTGGTGCTGAGCTTCCACGGCATTCCGCGCCGCTCCCTCGACCTGGGCGACCCCTACCACTGCGAGTGCTACAAGACCGCGCGCCTGCTCGGCGAGGCGCTCAAGCTGCCCCGCGAACGGCTGATCGTCAGCTTCCAGTCGCGCTTCGGCAAGGCCGAATGGCTCAAGCCCTACACCCAGCCCACCCTCGAGGCCCTGGGCCGGGAAGGAGTCGGATCAGTGGATGTGATGTGCCCGGGTTTCGTCTCGGACTGCCTGGAGACCCTGGAAGAAATCAACATGGAATGCCGCGAAGCCTTCCTGCACGCGGGGGGCAGGCAGTTCGGCTACATCCCTTGCCTGAACGAAGACCAGGCGTGGATCGAGGCGCTCACCACCCTGTCGCTGAAGCACCTCGGCAGCTGGCTGGAGACACCCAAGCCCGACACCGCCAGCCTGGCCCACCAGGCGAGCCTCGCCCGCGCCCTGGGCGCCAAGGCCTGAACGCCACACGGGCCGACGCCGGCCCGCCACTGGGAAAATCGGAAATGAAACTGCTTCTGCGCTGGGCCCTGAACGCGGTAGCCCTGATGCTGGTCCCGGAGGTGCTGACGGAGATCCGGGTGGACGGCTACGCCGCCGCGCTGATCAGCGCCCTGCTGCTGGGCTTCGTGAATGCCATCATCCGGCCGGTGCTGGTGCTCGTCACGCTGCCGATCACCCTGCTGACCCTGGGGCTGTTCACCCTGGTGATCAACGCCCTAATGTTCTGGGCGGTATCCGGGCTGGTGGCGGGCTTTGTCGTCCCGGATTTCTGGACGGCCTTCTGGGGCGCCCTCTTGTACAGCCTGTTGACCTGGCTGGTCAGCCTCGCCCTGTCGGACAGGGACGACTGACCCGCCCGCGAAAGCTCAGCCCGCCGTCGGCGCCGCGGCGGCGGCGGGGCGGCGGCGGCTCGACTTGCGCCGCACGGCACCCGGGTCGAAGGCCCCGACCAGCTTGCCGAGGGCGGCCGCCCGAGCGTCCATCGCCATCTGGAAGGCGCCCTCCTCGCCGTACTTCTTCACCGAAAACTTCACGCGCTTGCGCCGGCCGTCGGGCAGCGGCCACGAGGCCACCCAGAACCAGCGCTGCTTCTCTTCGGGCAGGTCGCGGGTCTCGGAGGCGCAATAGCGGCAAACGCCCACCACCCCCGACCGGTTGTTCTTCTTGACGATGTTCGAATACTCCTGCATCGACAAGGGCGGGTGGGCGGCAATGATTTCGTCGCGATACGCCTTTGCCGCTGCAAAGGAGCGCTGCTTGCCCCCGAACACGCCATCACTGAAATGCTTGCGGTAGATCACGCCCCTGCGCTGGATGGTCACCAGCCAACCGTGAGTGCGGCTCGTCTCGTTATCGACACGACTGATTCCATAAGTACTGCCTCGGCTCACAGGCCACCTCCTATCGACGCCGCTGCGACAATCGCGGCACAGGTGTGGTTTCGGCCAAATCGGGCAGAACTTTAGCGCAGGAAGCGCGCAGCGCTGACCTTTCCAGGGGGACGACAACCCCCATGGCATAACAGATCCAGGGTTGAAATCCGCGACAGCAGCCCCATGTACAAGTGGCAACCAAAACTCCAGAGATCACCGCCATGAGCGAATCGTTGTTGATCCCCTGCCCTCACTGCGCCGCGCTAAACCGGGTTCCCGCCGACCGCCTGAACGACGGCGGCCATTGCGGGCGATGCAAGGCAGGGCTGTTTGCCGGCGCGCCGGTTCATCTGACGGAAAGCAACTTCGGCGCCCACGCGCAGCGGAGCGACCTCCCGCTGCTGGTGGATTTCTGGGCGCCCTGGTGCGGCCCGTGCCGCAGCATGGCGCCCGCCTTCGACGCCGCGGCTCGCGCGCTGGAGCCGCGGATGCGCCTGGGCAAGGTCAATACCGAAGAAGAGCAGGCCCTGGCAGCCCGCTTCGGCATACGCAGCATCCCGACCCTGATCCTGCTGCACCAGGGAAGGGAGCTGGCACGCCAGGCCGGCGCGATGGGCGCCGAAGACATCCAGCGCTGGGCCCTCGCCCACCTGGGCGGTCGCTGAAGGTAAACAAAACAAGGCAACGACGCGCGCTCCGGGGGCTTGCCCCGGGCCCGTCAGTTGTCGACCAGCTGCAGCTCCATGCCGAAGCCGCTGGCGGTGATCCGCTCGGCCGGTGGGCCGCTCTTGGCGAGTTCGCGGTAGGCCGCCCCGAGCCGGCGGGCCACGACGGTGATCAGGCGGGTCCGGAAGGCATCCTGGCACTCGTCCGTGGCCAGCGACAGGGCTGCCGGGTTGAGTTCGAGATAGGTGGTGCTGGCGGTGGTCACCGCGGTGTACATATGGCGATGCTCCTGCTGGTCGAGGTAGGCCAGCTCGCCGAACACTTCGCCGGCCCCCACCGCATCGACCCGCTGACCATCCACCGACAGCTCGACGCAGCCATCGATGATGAGCCCGAAACGCTGGTCGGCATCGCCTTCCCGCATCACCAGGGTGTTCGATTCGATGCGGCGCCAGCGTGAGATGCGCAGGAACTCCCAGATCTCCACGTCCTCGAACTCGGTGAAGAAGGGCATCTTGCGGAGGATGGAGTAACGGCTGGTGTCCTCGGTGCCGGTGGAGTCGTCGAGGATCTTGTAGCGGACGGCGGACAGATCCTTGGCGAAGTCGGCGCCATTCTTGTAGCGGGAGTACAGATCCTTCTCGAGCGCCTTGCGGATCACCTGATCGAGCTGATCGGGCAGTTCGGAGTTGATCTGCGAGACCAGCGGCGGCTCGGTGTTGATGATCTTGTAGATCAGCTGGGCCGGGTTCTTGGCCCGGAAGGGCAGGCGCCCGGTGAGCATGTGAAAGAGCACCACACCCAGGGAGAACAGGTCGGTCTTCTGGTTGAGCGGATAGCCCTTGATCTGCTCCGGGCTCATGTAGGCCGGCGAGCCGACCCCCATGATGAAGGTGGAATCGGAGGCGCTCTTCTTGCTGATGTTGAGGGCCAGGCCGAAGTCGGTGATCTTAACGTTGTCGTTCTCGTCGACCAGGATGTTGGCCGGCTTGATGTCGCGATGGACGATGCCCTGGCGGTAGGCGTAGTCAAGGGCCATCGCGCACTTGAAGACCATGCCGATCGTGCGGTGCAGCGGCAGGAGATTCTGGAAGCTGCAGTAGTGCTCCAGCGTCGTCCCCGGGAAATACTCCATGACGATGTAGGCGTAATCCTTCTCGACACAGGTATCGAAGATCTTGATGATGTTCGGGTGATCGAGCTTGCGCGAGACGTCCATCTCGGCGCGCAGGAGCTTGAGCAGCCGCCGGTTCCACTTGGCCTCGTCCTTGGCCTTGTCGTCGAAACGGATGAGCTTCAGCGCGACGGGTTCGGGGTACTGGGGATGTTCGGCCAGATACACGGTCGCCGTGGCCCCCCGCCCGACCTCCCGGATCAGCTTGTATTTGCCGATTTTGTCTGGATTCTTTTCCATACCTGCTTTACGCCGCATTGTCCGTAAAGATGCCCCCGCAATGCTCCGGGGATCTAGATTTTACACACCTGGCAGCTATTTTCAGCGACTACATGCAGCCCACCCCTTGAAAACTTCATCCGAGCCCCCAGATCAGGCAAATCGAAAAAAGGAGCCGTTACCCATGCAAGACCAGAACACCCCTCCGAGCCCCGCCGAACAAGCCGCGCCGGAGCTCGTGGAGAACGTCGCCAACGCCGCCGCCGAAGCCCCCGCCACCGAGGAAGCCGCCGGCGACAGCATGCCCAGCCTCGTCGAGCAGCTCCGCCAGGCCGAGCTGAAGGCCGCCGAACACCACGACGCCTGGCTGCGCGCGAAGGCCGAAACCGAGAACGTCCGCCGCCGTGCCCAGGACGACATCGCCAAGGCCGGCAAGTTTGCCGCCGACAAGTTCGCCCAGGCGATGCTGCCGGTGAAGGACAGCCTGGAGGCCGCCCTGGCCGCCGAGAACACCGTCGACAGCCTGCGGCAGGGCGTCGAGCTGACCCTCAAGCAGCTCGTCTCCGCCTTCCAGGGCGCCAGCCTCACCGAGGTCAACCCCATCGGCGAAAAATTCGACCCCAACAAGCACCAGGCCATCAGCGCCGTCGAAGCCGACGGCGAGCCCAACACCGTGATCACCGTGCTGCAGAAGGGCTACCTGCTCCACGAGCGCACCCTGCGCCCGGCGCTGGTGGTCGTCTCGAAAGCCAAATCCGCTGCTTGAAACCCGGCGGCCCGTCCCCATATTAGCCAGCAAGCAGGGGTTTCCGACCCAATCGGGCCCCTATCACACAGAATTCGAATTTAAGGAAAACTCATGGGCAAGATCATCGGCATCGACCTCGGCACCACCAACAGCTGCGTCTCCGTGATGGAAGGCGGCAAGCCGAAGGTCATCGAAAACTCCGAAGGCGCGCGCACCACCCCGTCCGTGGTGGCCTACGCCGACGACGGCGAGATCCTGTGCGGCGCGCCGGCCAAGCGCCAGGCCGTCACCAACGCCAGGAACACCCTGTACGCGGTCAAGCGCCTGATCGGTCGCCGCTTCGAAGAGAAGGAAGTGCAGAAGGACATCGACCTGATGCCCTTCACGATCTGCAAGGCCGACAACGGCGACGCCTGGGTTGAAGTGCGCGGCAAGAAGGTCGCCCCGCCGCAGGTTTCCGCCGAAGTGCTGCGCAAGATGAAGAAGACCGCCGAAGACTACCTCGGCGAGGAAGTCACCGAAGCCGTCATCACCGTGCCGGCCTATTTCAACGACAGCCAGCGCCAGGCCACCAAGGACGCCGGCCGCATCGCCGGCCTCGACGTCAAGCGCATCATCAACGAGCCGACCGCCGCGGCCCTCGCCTTCGGCATGGACAAGAAGCCGGGCGACTCCAAGGTGGCGGTGTTCGACCTGGGCGGCGGCACCTTCGACATCTCCATCATCGAGATCGCCGACATCGACGGCGAACACCAGTTCGAAGTGCTGGCCACCAACGGCGACACCTTCCTGGGCGGCGAAGACTTCGACCAGCGCATCATCGATTACATCGTCACCGAGTTCAAGAAAGAGCAGGGCGTCGACCTCAAGAATGACGTGCTCGCGCTGCAGCGCCTCAAGGAAGCCGCCGAGAAGGCCAAGATCGAGCTCTCCTCCGGCCAGCAGACCGAGATCAACCTGCCCTACATCACTGCCGACGCCACCGGCCCGAAGCACCTGGCGCTCAAGATCACCCGCGCCAAGTTCGAATCGCTGGTCGAAGACCTGGTCGAGCGCACCATCGAGCCCTGCCGCGTGGCCCTCAAGGACGCCGGCGTGAAGGTCTCCGACATCGACGACGTGATCCTGGTCGGCGGCCAGACCCGCATGCCGAAGGTCATCGAGAAGGTCAAGGAGTTCTTCGGCAAGGACCCGCGCCGTGACGTGAACCCCGACGAAGCCGTCGCCGTCGGCGCCTCCATCCAGGGCGGCGTGCTGCAGGGCGAAGTCAAGGACGTGCTGCTCCTCGACGTCTGCCCGCTGTCGCTGGGCATCGAGACCCTGGGTGGCGTGATGACCAAGCTGATCCAGAAGAACACCACGATCCCGACCAAGGCCTCGCAGGTGTTCTCCACCGCCGAGGACAACCAGAACGCGGTCACCATCCACGTGCTGCAGGGCGAGCGCGAGATGGCCTCCGGCAACAAGAGCCTGGGCCAGTTCAACCTCTCCGACATCCCGCCGGCCCCGCGCGGCATGCCGCAGATCGAAGTCACCTTCGACATCGACGCCAACGGCATCCTGCACGTGTCCGCCAAGGACAAGGCCACCGGCAAGGAAAACAAGATCACCATCAAGGCCAACTCCGGCCTGTCGGATGAAGAGATCCAGCGCATGGTGCGCGACGCCGAGGCCCACGCCGAGGAAGACAAGAAGGCCCACGAACTGGTGGATGCCCGCAACCAGCTCGACACCCTGGTGCACTCGGTCAAGAAGGCCGTGGCCGAGCACGGCGACAAGATCGGCGACGACAAGGCAAAGATCGAAGCCGCCATCGCCGAGGCCGAAGAAGCCATCAAGTCCGGCGACAAGGCCACCATCGACGCCAAGAGCGAAGCCCTGGCCACCGTCAGCCAGAAGCTGGGCGAGCACATCTACGCCCAGGCCCAGGCCGAAGCCGGTGCGGCCGGTGGTGCGGGCGCCGGCGCCTCTGCCGGCGGCAGCAAGGCCAACGATCCGGACGTGGTCGACGCCGAGTTCACCGAGGTGAAGGACAAGAAGTAAGCAACCCAGCCTGTCCGGCCTGAGGGCCCCCGACAGACCCGGCCGAGCCATGCCGGCGCCTCGCGCGCCGCTCGGCTCGGCCTTTACGCAAGAAAGCCAGAGCACCCAAACATGGCGAAACGGGATCTATACGAAGTCCTCGGCGTCAATCGCGACGCCTCCGAGGACGAACTGAAGAAGGCCTACCGCAAGCTGGCCATGAAGTACCACCCGGACCGCAATCCGGACAACAAGGACGCCGAGGAGAAGTTCAAGGAGGCCAAGGAGGCCTACGAGATCCTCACCGACGCCAACAAGCGCGCCGCCTACGACCGCTACGGCCACGACGGCGTCAACCCGCAGATGGGCGGTGGCGGCGGCCAGGGCTTCGACGGCTTCGCCGACGCCTTCGGCGACATCTTCGGCGACATCTTCGGCGGTGGCGGCGGGCGCGGACGCTCCAACGTCTATCGCGGCGCCGACCTGCGCTACAACCTCGAGATCACCCTCGAGGAAGCGGCCCGCGGCGCCGAAAAAACCATCCGCATCCCCGCCCAGGAAGAGTGCGGCAGCTGCCACGGCAGCGGCGCCAAACCCGGCACCCAGCCCAAGACCTGCCCCACCTGCGGCGGCGCGGGCCAGGTGCGCATCCAGCAGGGTTTCTTCTCGATCCAGCAGACCTGCCCGAAGTGCCACGGCAGCGGTCGCATCATCCCCGAGCCCTGCACCAGCTGCGGCGGCGCCGGCCGCGTCAAGCGCCAGAAGACCCTCGAGGTGAAGATCCCCGCCGGCATCGACGACGGCATGCGCCTGCGCCATGGCGGCCACGGAGAGCCGGGCGTCAATGGCGGCCCCGCCGGCGACCTGTACGTGGAGATCCACATCAAGCAGCACCCGGTCTTCCAGCGGGATGGCGACGATCTCCACTGCGAGATGCCGATCAGCTTCACCACCGCGGCCCTCGGCGGCGAGATCGAGATCCCGACCCTCGACGGCGCAGCGAACATCCGCATCCCGCCGGAAACCCAGAGCGCCAAGGTCTTCCGCCTGCGCGGCAAGGGCATCCGCAACGTGCGCACCCACGCCCCCGGCGACCTGATGGTGCACGTGGTGGTCGAGACCCCGGTCAAGCTCACCGAACGGCAGAAGGAACTCCTGCGCGAGTTCGAGGATATCGCCTCGAGCAATGCCGAACGTCACAATCCGAAGGCGAAATCCTGGATGGACAAGGTCAAGGATTTCTTCAGCGGCTGAGCCCTCGCGTACCCATCCGCCAACATTGTCACGACAAAGGCCGACGTCATCACGACGCCGGCCTTTGCTTTATCCCCAACAAGTTTCTTTCACTTATACTCGACGACGTTTGCCCCTTCATCACCCAGAACAATAACGTCCATGCGCATCCACACCCTCAAGAAGTTGCTGGCGCTTGCCGGAGCCGGCCTGCTTTTAAGCTCTGCCCCCGCCGCACGGGCGGCCGACCCCGGGATTGGCGACAACACCATCACGCTGGGCATGTCGGCGCCATTCACCGGCCCCAACGGGGCCTATGGCAAGGAGCTGCGCGAAGGCGCCCTCGCCTACTTCGCCCAGCTCAACGGCGCCGGTGGCATCAACGGCAAGAAGGTCGAACTCATCACCCTCGACGACGGCTACGAGACCGACAAGACGGTTGCGAACACCCGCAAGCTGATCGAAGAGAACAAGGTCTTCGCGCTGATGGCCTACTATGGCTCCTCCCCCACCGCAGAGGCCATGAAGGTGTTCTCGGAGGCCAAGGTGCCGCTCGTCGGCACCATCAGCGGCTCCAGCACCCTGCGCAGCCCGGTCAATCGCTACATGTTCCACCTGCGGGCGAGCTACGCCGACGAGACCGAAGCCATCGTCAACCACATGGTCGCGCTGGGGATCACCAACATCGCGGTGTTCTACCAGAACGACGGCTTCGGCAAATCCGGCAAGGACGGGGTCGCCGCGGCCCTCGCCCGGCACAAGCTCAAGCCGGTCGCCGAAGGCAGCGTCGAACGCAATTCGCTGCAGGTCGAGGCGGCCGTCGCGCAGATCGCCAAGGGCGACCCCCAGGCGGTCATCATGGTGACCCTCTACAAGCCCACCGCCGAATTCATCCGCCAGATGCGCAAGGCCGGGCAGATGCCCCAGTTCGCCACCCTGTCGCCGATCGGCGCCGACCTGCTGGTGGGCGAGATGGGTGCCAAGGACGCCCACGGCGTCGGCATCTCCCAGGTCATGCCCTACCCCTGGAACGACACCGTTCCGGTGGTGAGGGAATATCACAAGGCGCTGCAGGCCTTCGCCAAGCACACCCGCTACAGCTACTACGGCCTCGAGGGCTTCCTCAACGCCAAGCTGATGGCCGAAGCGCTGCGCAAGCTGGGCCGCGATGCCACCCGCGAAAAGCTGGTCAATGTGCTCGAAACCACCCCCTTCGACCTGGGCGGCTACAAGATCAACTACACCCCCGCCAGCCACAACGGCTCCCGCTTCGTGGACCTCACCGTGCTCGGGCGTGACGGCCGCGTGCTGCGCTGAACAAACCGGCTGCAGACAATGAAAAAGGGGCGCCCTCGAGCGCCCCTTCGTTTGTCACGCGATCGCTCAGGCCCGGCGCCAGATTGTCCCCTGGGGGGAGTCCTCGAGGGCGATCCCTTCGGCCAGCAGCTCGGCCCGGATGCGGTCGGCCTCGGCAAAGTTCTTCGCCTTCTTGGCTTCGATACGCGCCGCGATGCGCGCCTCGATGGCCGCGGAATCATCGTCCGCTGCTTCGGCGCCGCCCTGCAGGAAAGCCTGGGGCACCTGCTCCAGCAGGCCGAGCACACCACCCAGGGCCTTCAGCTGGGCCGCGGCCTCCGGCGAGCGGTTGCGGTTGACCTCGTTGGCGAGGTCGAACAGGACCGCGATGGCCTCGGCTGTGTTGAAGTCGTCGTCCATCGCCATCTTGAAGCGGGCCGCCGCCGGCTGAGACCAGTCGAGGGTGAAGCCCGGCACCGGCTCCACGTTGCGCAGCGCCGTATACAGCCGCGACAGCGCATGGCGGGCATCCACCAGGTGGGCGTCGGAATAGTTGAGCGGGCTGCGGTAATGGGCCCGCAGGATGAAGAAACGCACCACCTCGGGGGCGTATTCCTTCAGCACGTCGCGGATCGTGAAGAAGTTGCCGAGGCTCTTCGACATCTTCTCGTCGTCCACCCGCACGAAGCCGTTGTGCATCCAGTAGTTCACGAAGGAGCACTGGTGGGCGCCCTCGCTCTGGGCGATCTCGTTCTCGTGGTGCGGGAACTGCAGGTCGGCGCCGCCGCCGTGGATGTCGAAGTGCTCGCCGAGCAGCTCGGAGCTCATGGCCGAGCACTCGATGTGCCAGCCCGGACGGCCGGGGCCCCAGGGGGAATCCCACTTCACCTCGGCCGGCTCGTCGGCGCGGGCGTGCTTCCACAGCACGAAGTCGAGGGGGTCCTGCTTGCCGCCGGCCACCTCGACGCGCTCGCCGGCGCGCAGCTCGTCGAGGGACTTGCCGGACAGCTTGCCGTAGCCCTCGAACTTGCGCACCGCATAACACATGTCCTGGTTGCCGGCCTTGTAGGCCAGGCCGTTGTTGACCAGATTGCCGATCAGCTTCTGCATCGGCTGCACGAACTCGGTGGCCCGCGGCTCGTGGTCGGGGCGCAGCACGCCGAGGGCGTCGGCGTCCTCGTGCATCGCGGCGATGAAGCGGTCGGTCAGGGCGCGGATGGTCTCACCGTTCTCCTGGGCGCGCTTGATGATCTTGTCGTCGATGTCGGTGATGTTGCGGACGTAGGTGACCTGGTAATCACTGGCCCTCAACCATCGCGCAACCATGTCGAAAACCACCATGACCCGGGCGTGGCCGAGGTGACAGTAGTCATAGACGGTCATGCCGCAGACGTACATGCGAACCCGGCCGGGGTCGATGGGGGTGAACTGCTCCTTCTGCCGCGAAAGGGAGTTATGAATTTTCAACATGAGAAAGACCGCAATGAAACCGAAGGAAAAATGGGAAGCGCCCGGGCCACATGTGAGGGAGGGCGCGCACGGCCAGGACGGGAAGTCGACCAGTGGAGAAACAGGGGTGACTCATGGCCGGCAGCGGAGCTTCTTGATAAAATGCGAAGCTTGTACTCAAACCACCCAGCCCAAACCCCGCGTGCCCGGGTACGCGGGCGAATCATATCACATGTCAAAACGTGCTCTGGCCGCCACCCTGCTCCTCGCGAGCCTGATCTGCAGCCCTGTCCGGGCGGACTCCATCCAGGACCTGCAAACCCTCGTCAAACAGGGTCAGCTGAGCCAGGCCCTCGAAAAGGCCGATCAGCTCCTCGCCTCCAAGCCCCGGGACGCCCAGGTGCGCTTCCTGCGCGGGGTGATCCTGTCCGAGCTCAACCGCGGCACTGAAGCCGTTGCCGTCTTCCAGAAGCTGACCGAGGACTACCCGGAGCTCCCCGAGCCCTACAACAACCTCGCCGTGCTCTACGCCCAGCAGCGCCAGTACGACAAGGCCCGCAACGCCCTCGAGATGGCGATCCGGACCCACCCGAGCTACGCCACGGCCCACGAGAACCTCGGCGACATCTACGCCCGCCTCGCCAGCCAGGCCTACGACAAGGCGCTGGCCCTCGATTCGTCCAACGTCGGCGCCCAGAGCAAGCTGGCGATGATCCGCGAGATGATGAGCGTCGGCGGCAAGACAGTGCGCCCGACTCCGCCCGCCGCCGCCAAGCCGGCGCCGGCCGTTGCGAGCGCAGCGGTGCCCGCGGCCGCCCCCGCCGCGGCTCCGGCCAAGCCGGTCGCGCCGGCGCCGGCCGTCGCGCCGGCGCCCGTAGCCGCCGCCAAGCCCGTACCGGCGCCCGCGCCGGTG
>NZ_JAYREK010000012.1:0-92153 GCF_041908905.1 Zoogloea sp. | reverse complement strand
ACCAGCGATTGCAGGATATGTTTGAAATCAAGCGGTTTCATCGCCACCCTCCTGATTGCAGCAAAACTGTATATTCAGACAGATTGCAGGGGGTACGGTTCCACAGGCAACGGTGACATAGCCTTTTTTATCGCGGGCCCCGCCGGCGAGGCTCTTCAGGCCGTCGCCGGGCTGCCGAAGATCCGCCCGCTGGAGTTGACACAGACGCGGTCCCTACCGCCGCGCTTGGCTGCGTAGAGGGCCTGGTCGGCGCTGGCGATGAGGTTGTCCTCGGTGGCCATGGCGGGCTCGCGGCTGGCGATGCCGATGCTGATGCTGGTCCTGATGGCCCGCTCGCCGACCTGGACCGGCGTTTCGCCGATCTTCAGTCGCAGGCGTTCGGCGGCCTGGAGGGTGGCGCGGAGGTCGCTGTTCTGGCAGATCACCAGGAACTCCTCGCCGCCCAGGCGGATCACGTGGTCGTCCTTGCGGGCGGAGACGCGCAGCAGCTGGCTCACCTCGGCCAGCACCCGGTCGCCCACCGCGTGGCCGTGGGTGTCGTTGATGCCCTTGAAGAGGTCGATGTCGATCATCATCACCGACAGCGCCTGCTGCGAGCGGGACGCGGCGCTCCAGGCCTGACCCAGGATGTCCATCCCGGCGCGGCGGTTGGGCAGGCCGGTGAGTTGGTCGGTGAGCGCGTAGTGTTCGAGCTTGCGGTTGCTGATGGCCAGCTCGGAGGCGAAGCGCTTGAGCTGGGCCCGGTCGCGCTCCCAGTTCTCGAGGAGCTGCACGTAGTGCAGGGCGGCGCGCATGCGGGCCGACAGGGCGCGGATGTTGACGGGCTTGGTGACGTAGTCGTCCACGCCGGCCTCGAAGGCCTCGACGATCTCCTCCTCGGCGTCGATGCCGGTGAGCATGATCACGTACATCGACTGGCCCCACTCGGTGGCGCGCAGGGCGCGGCACAGCTCGAGGCCGTTCATGACCGGCATCATCCAGTCGGTGACGACGATCTGGGGCATCACCTTGACCGCCAGCGCGAGGGCCTCCTCGCCGTTGGCGGCGCAGTACACGTCCGGCCCGGCGAGGCTGCGCAGCTGGGCCTCGAGGAGCACGCGGGCGGTGGGTTCGTCCTCCACCAGCAGCACGCGCATGCGCATCGTCTTGAGTTCGGGCGACTTGGGCGCCGGGGCTTGGGCCATGCTGGCGAAGGGCGGCAGGCGCCGCGCCGGGACCTTCAGGAGCTCGCTCCAGTCGCGCCAGTCGGCGAGGATGCGGTCGACCAGCTCGCCGATCTCGGTGCCGTCGAGGCCCAGCTTGCCGCCCAGCACGAACAGTTCGGAGATGAGGGCGCCGCGCTTGTCCTCGGGGGCCAGCCCCATGTCGGCGATGCGCCGGGCGTGGTGGAACAGCTGCACCATCTGCTGGGGGCGCGAGCCTTCGGCGAAGCCGGCGGCCTCAGGCGCCTCGTGGTGGCAGATCGGTTCGGCGAGGGCCCGGGGGATGCCGCAGTCGGCCAGGATCACGGCGGTGAAGGCGTTGTGGCTGGTCTGCAGGCGCGCTTCCTCGAGGGCGGTGAGGTCGCCCTCGTCCGGGCAGTCGGTGAGCAGGCGGCTGTATTCGACGGGGTGCACCGTGGCCAGGGCCAGGCAGCCGATGCGGGCCAGCAGGCCGCAGGTGAACAGTTCGTCGGGCGAGCCCAGGCGGCTCTGCTTGGCCAGGGCCTGGCTGGCCACCGCCATCAGCAGGGCGTGGGACCAGAAGTGGGCGTAGTCGAAGGCTTCGCAGGGGCCGCCCTGGTATTGGTCCACCAGCGAGAACCCCACCGCGAGCTGGCGCACGATGTCCATCCCGAGGCGCAGCACCGCCTCGCGGACCGAGACGAACGGCCGTCCGCCGCCGCCGCCGCCGCGCCCGGCGGAGTTGGCGAACTGCAGCAGGCGGCTGGTCAGCGCCGGATCGGTCTGCACGATGTTGGCGATCTCGTCGAGGCTGGCGTCGTCGCGCCGGCAGATTTCCATGATCGCCAGGGCCACGCCCTTGGGGCTCGGCAGCTGGCCGCTGGAGCGCAGCTGTTCGATCTGCAGGTCGGGGGTGTTGCCGGGGCCGGTCGGGAGCTTGGTCTGGGGAGGGGGGGCGGTCATTGTTCTTCCTTCGTGGCCACTCGAGCGGGGTGCGCCGCGCGGCACTTTCGGTGCTCGGCACCTTCGATCCTACTCATATCGGTTTTTTGCCGGAAAAATTCAGTGGTCCCGGGGTTTTTTCGTGCCGGGCGGGCGCATTGACCGAGGATGGAGCCCGGCTCGGGGGCCGGCCGGGATGTTCCCGCTGCCCGCGGCGGGCGGGGCCGGGCTCAGGCGCTTGTGTCGAGCAGGGCGCGGACGGCGGCGGCGAGCCGGGTGTACTCGGCGCGGGCCGCCTCGAAGCGCAGGGCGGCTTCGTCGAGCTGGCCGGCCTTGACCAGGGCCTCCAGCGCGCGGAAGTGTTCCGACGCCGTGCGGCCGCCGATGTTGGCGCTGCTCGACTTCAGGGCGTGGGCGGCCTGGCGGGCGGCGCCGGCGTCACCGGCGGGGAGGGCCTCGGCGAGGGTGACGATCAGGGGGGCGGAGCTGTCCAGGTACACCTCCAGCAGCCGCCGGACGAAACCCCAGCCGCCCTCCGGGTTGAGCTCCCGGTAGGGTTCGAGCACCCGCCGGTCGAGGGCGTCGTCGGGTTCCGGCACGGCGGCGGGCGCGGACGAAGATTCCGGCCGCGGCGCGGGCTCGGGCTCGGGGGGGGCCAGCGTGGTCGCGGGCGGCAGCCAGCGCTGCAGCGTCGCTTCGAGCTGGGCGGCGGTGTAGGGCTTGGCCAGGTAGTCGTCCATGCCGGCGGCGAGGCACAGGTTGCGGTCGCCTTCCATGGCGTTGGCGGTCAGGGCGATCACCGGCAGGCGCGGGCCGCCGGGCGTTTCCCGGGCGCGCAGCGCGGCGGTGGCCTGGTAGCCGTCCATCACCGGCATCTGGCAGTCCATCAGGATGGCGTCAAAGGGCTGTGCGGCGGCCAGCGCGAGGGCCTCCTCGCCGTGGCGGGCGATGGCCACCGTGAGCCCCAGCCCGAGAAGCATGGCCTGGGCCAGCTCCTGGTTGACCGGGTTGTCCTCGGCCAGCAGCACGCGGCCGTGGAGGCGGCCGCCGGGCCGGGCGGGGCCCGTGGGGGAGGTCTGGCTCGGGCCCTGCCCGGCCGGAGTGCCGAGGGCCCAGGTGATCACGTCGTGGAGTTCGGATTGGCGCACGGGCTTGCTCACGCAGCGCAGGATGCCCGCCTCTTCCCGTTCGCGGACGTTGCCGGCGATGAAGGTGGAGGTGAGCATGATCTGCCGGGTGCGGCCGAGGGTCGGGTCGGCGTGGATCGTCCGGGCGAGCTGCAGGCCGTCCATCCGGGGCATGTGCATGTCGAGGATCGCCAGCTCGAAGGGGGTGCCCGCGGCGGCGGCTGCGTGGAGCGCCTCGAGGGCCTGGCCGCCGCTCTCGGCGCAGCGCACCTGCATGCCCCAGCCGCCCAGTTGCAGGCGCAGGATGTCGAGGTTGGTCAGGTTGTCGTCCACCACCAGCACCCGCACGCCCTCCAGCCGGGGGCCGGCGGACCCGGACGCCGGGGCTTCGGGGGCCTGGGCGCGGGGGAGGCTGAGCGCGATGTGGAAGCGGGAGCCTTTGCCCACCTCGCTGTCCACGCTGATGCGGCCGCCCATCAGCTCGACGAGGCGCCGGCTGATCGCCAGCCCGAGGCCGGTGCCGCCGAACTCGCGGGTGGTGGAGCCGTCGGCCTGGGAGAAGTGCTCGAAGATCTTCTGCTGGGCTTCCGGCGAGATGCCGACGCCGGTGTCCTCGACGCTGATCCGCACCCGCATCTGCGCGCCGTCGGGTTCGGCGTGGGCGCGCACCACCACCTCCCCGTGGCGGGTGAACTTGATGGCGTTGTGCAGCAGGTTGGCGATCACCTGGCGCAGCCGGAAGGGGTCGCCGTGCATGCGCAGCGCGGTGGCCGGCGGGCTGACCTGGCTGGCCAGCTCGAGGCCCTTCTCGGCGGCCGGCTGGGCGAACATGGCCACGCTGTCCTCGACCAGCTCGCCCAGCTCGAAATCGATGCGTTCGAGTTCGATGTGGCCGGCCTCGATCTTCGAGAAGTCCAGGATGTCGTTGATGATGCCCAGCAGGTGGCGGCCGGATTGCTGGACCAGCCCGGCATAGCGTTGCTGGGTGGGGTCGAGCCGGGTGCCCAGCAGCAGCTCGGTCATGCCGAGCACGCCGTTCATCGGGGTGCGGATCTCGTGGCTCATGGTGGCGAGGAACTCGCTCTTGGCCTGGCTGGCGGCTTCGGCCTGCTCCTTGGCCGCGCGCAGCTCGGCGGTGCGCCCCTCGACGAGTTCTTCCAGGTGCTCGCGGTGCTGGCGCAGGCTCTCGTCGCGGGCCTGGAGTTCGCCGAGCATGTGGTTGAAGCTGTCCACCAGCCGGCCGATCTCGTCCTCGCCGGTGCGCGGGATGCGCAGGTCGTAGCGCTGGGTCTCGGCCACCTCGCGGGCGGCGGCGGCGAGGTGCAGCACCGGCGCGCTGATCCGGTGCTGCAGGCGCTGGGCGGCGAGCAGCGCGAGCAGCAGCACGACGAGGCCGAGGCCGCTGGTGGTGAGGGCGTCCTGGCGGATCTGGCGCCACATGCCGGCGGGGTCGATGACCAGCGACAGGACGCCCATCGACTCGGCCTCGCCGAGGCCGCCGGTGCTCGCCTGCAGCGGGTGGTCGAAGCGCTGGGGCTCGGTGGAGAAGGGCATCCGCTGCCAGAGGTCGTGGGGGGCGAGCCGGGTGAACAGGGTCGGCTCGGCGTTGGCCGGATAGCTGGCCAGCACGCGCCCGTCGGGCAGCACGATGCGGGCCGCCATCACCTCGCTGCGTTCGCGCAGGCTGGCCAGGCTCACCGCCGCGGCCTGCTCGTCGCCGAACACCACTGCCGCCTCGGCATTGGCGGCCACCACCCGGGTCAGGCTGCGCAGCTGGGACATCATCGAGTCCTGCTGGCGCAGGGTGCCGGCGATGGTGAAGATCAGCAAGGCCAGCGCGAGTACCGCGAAGGCCATGCCGGCGAGCATCAGCATGAGGCGCTTGCGCAGGGACGAGACTTGCCAGTTCATGGCGTCACCCCGGGCGGGAGCCGGCAGTGGTGGGGCTGGGAGGGCGCAGGATGGGGCATGGCGAGGGGCTGGGTTCGGGCTGGCGGCGGCATCGGCCGGCGGTCTGCCGCAAGCCTTGAGTTTTCATACCGCAGGGATAGCGGCAGCAGCCGGCGCCGACTTGAGCGCCAGGCGCGGTGGCCCGGCGGAGGGGTTTCTGGGATTATCCGGGCTGTGCCACCCCCGTTTACGCCCCTTACCAGGAGTCTTTCCATGTCGGCCTTGTTCACGCCCTTCGATCTCGACGGCCTCGCCCTGCCCAACCGCATCGTCATCCCGCCCATGTGCCAGTACTCGGCGGTGGACGGCAACGCCCAGGACTGGCACCTGATGCACCTGGGCAACCTGGCCTTGTCGGGGGCCGGGCTGCTGATCATCGAGGCCACCGGGGTCGAGCCGGAGGGGCGCATCACGCCGGCTTGCCTGGGGCTGTGGTCGGACGCCAACGAGGCGGCCCTCGGCCGGGTGGTGGAGGGGATCCGCAAGTATTCGGACATGCCGCTGGCGATCCAGCTGGGCCACGCCGGCCGCAAGGCGTCCAGCGCGTTGCCGTGGCAGGGCGGCCAGCTGATCGCCCCGGAGGCGGGCGGCTGGCCCACCCAGGCCCCGTCGGCCCTGCCGCAGCTGCCCCACGAGCCGGCGCCCCGGGTCATCGATGCGGCGGGGCTCGTGCGCATCCGCGAAGCCTTCGTGGCGGCGGCGCGGCGGGCCGCGCGGATCGGCCTCGACTGCATCGAGCTGCACGGCGCCCACGGCTACCTGCTGCACCAGTTCCTGTCGCCCCTCTCCAATCAGCGCGACGACGCCTACGGCGGCAGCCTCGAGAACCGCCTGCGCTTCCCGCTGGAGGTGTTCGACGCGGTGCGGGCGGCCTTCCCGGCGGGCAAGCCGGTGGGCATGCGCATCTCGGCCACCGACTGGGTCGACGGCGGCTGGGACCTGGAGCAGAGCGTCGCGCTGGCCCAGGCCCTGAAGGCCCGCGGCTGCGGGTTCATGCATGTCTCCAGCGGCGGCCTGTCACCCCAGCAGAAGCTGGTGCTGGGGCCGGGCTATCAGGTGCAGTTCGCGGCGCGGGTGCGCGCGGAGAGCGGCCTGCCGACCATCGCGGTGGGGCTGATCGCCGAGCCGGAGCAGGCCGAGGCGATCGTTGCCGGCGGCCAGGCCGACCTGGTGGGGATCGCCCGCGGGATGCTCTACGATCCGCGCTGGCCGTGGCACGCGGCGGCCCGCCTGGGGGCCCGCCTGCCGGCGGCGCCCCAGTACTGGCGCTGCCTGCCCCGCGAGCACGCCCAGCTGTTCTCCGGCATCCACACCGGCGGGCGTTGAGGCGCGTCAGCCCTCGCGCCGGCCGGCGTGCCGGAGCAGGGTGGCGACGAGGAGTTCCGGGTCGATCGGCTTGGCCAGGTGGTCGGCCATCCCGGCGGCGAGGCTGGCCGTCCGCTCGTCGTCGAGGGCGTGGGCGGTCTGGCCGATGACCGGCAGGTCCGGCGCCAGGGTGCGGAGCTGGCGGGTCGCTTCGTAGCCGTCCATGACCGGCATCTGCAGGTCCATCAGCACCACGTCGAAGCCTGTGGCGCCGCGCAGCCTGACGTGTTCGACCGCCTCCTGGCCGTTGTTGGCGAGGGTCACCTCGGCCCCCTCGCTCGCCAGGTTGTCCTCGAGGATGAGCTGGTTCACCGCGTTGTCCTCGGCCACCAGGATGCGCAGGCCAGCCAGCCGCAGATGCGGGTCGGCCGCGGGCTGCGGGGCCGGGGCGACGGGCCGGACGGGCGGCGCCTCCACGCAGGGCAGCCGTACCTCGAAGCGGCTGCCGACGCCCTCCTGGCTGTCGGCGCTGAGGGTGCCACCCATCAGCTCGACCAGGCGCCGGGTGATGGTGAGCCCCAGCCCGGTGCCGCCAAAGCGCCGGGTGGTGGATTTGTCGGCCTGCTCGAAGGGGGCGAACACGCCGGCGAGCTGCCCGGCGCTCATGCCGATGCCGGTGTCGACCACGGTGAAGACCAGGCTGTCGCCTTCGCGGCCGACCTCGAGGGTGACATGGCCGGCCTCGGTGAACTTGACCGCGTTGGAGAGCAGGTTCATCAGGATCTGGGCGATGCGCAGCGGGTCGGACAGGCAGGCCGCCGGCAGTGGCGAGCGGTGGCGCAGCCGCAGGGCGAGGCCCTTGGCGGTGGCGCTGTCCTCGGCGATGGCCAGGGTGTCGCCGATGAGCTTGCCCAGGTCGACCGGGATGGCCTCGATCCGCAGCTTGCCGGCCTCGATCTTCGAGTAGTCGAGGATGTCGTTGATGATGCCCAGCAGCAGCTGCCCCGAGCCGAGGATGCGCGCAAACACCGCCTGCACCGCGTCGCGCCCGGCGTTGTCGCGGAAGCCCATGCGGGCCAGCCCGAGGATGCCGTTGATGGGCGTGCGGATCTCGTGGCTCATGTTGGCGAGGAACTCGCTCTTCACCCGGGCCAGGCGTTCGGCTTCGGCGCGGGCGGCCTCGAGGGCGACGGTGCGGGCGCCGACGAGCTCTTCGAGGCTGTCGCGGTAGCGGGCCAGCTCCTCGTCCTTGCGCACCCGCTCGGTGATGTCCTGCAGGATCGCGATGCCCCCGACGATCTCGCCGCGGCTGTCGCGCAGCGGCGCGCAGGTCATCGAGACGGCGACCTGGCGGTCGGAGTAGGTGGTGTGGTACGGCCCCTCGTACTGGGACAGTTCGCCCTCGAGGGCCGCCTGCAGCGCGGGGAAGACGCTCTGGTCCCGGATGCTGTGCATGTCGAGGGTTTCCATGTAGGACATCGGCGCCCCGATGACCCGGGCGAACTGCTGGTTGCAGTAGCTCACCTTCAGGGCCCGGTCGTAGCGCAGGATGCCCACCGGCGAGTATTCCAGCACCAGGCGGTTGCGCTCCTCGATCTCGCGCAGGGCCAGCTCGGCGTGCTTGCGGTCGGTGATCTCGGTGCACACCCCGTCCCACAGGACCGTGCCGTTGTCGAGCCGGGTCGGCCCGGCCAGCACGGAGATCCAGCGCACGGTGTCGCCGATCCGGATCTGCCCCTCCCAGCCAAAGGCCCGGGCGGGGTCGAGGTGGGCTGCCGCGGTGCCGCAGAAGGTGTGCCGGTCGGCCTCGATGAGGGTGTCGAGGAAGGCCTGGGGCGTGCGCAGCAGGATGTCGGCCGGCAGGCCGACCTGCCCGCAGAAGCGCGGGCTGACGTAGGTGAACACGGGCGCCCCGCCGGTCGTGAGGCGGCACTTGAAGATCCCCACCGGAATCCGCGCGACGAGGCCCTGGTACTCGTCCACCGCCTGCTGCAGCGAGTGCTCCACCTGCTTGCGGGCGGTGATGTCCTGGATCGCCCCGTAGGCCGCGACGAGCTTGCCGTCGGCGTCCCGCTCGGCCCGGCCGAGGCCGTGGATCCAGCGCAGCGTGCCGTCGGGCAGGCGCAGGCGGTAAACGATGTCGAAGGGCTCGCCGTCGCGCAGCAGGCCCTGCTCGAAGCGTCGGTGGGTCTCGGCCCGGTCGTCCGGGTGGATGCGCTCGAGCCATTCGGTGTGGCTGAAGGGGTGCTCGGAGGTGAAGCCCAGCACCGCGTCGAAGGCCTTGGAGCGGATCACCTTGCCGTCGGTGAGGCTGACGGAGTAGGCCCCGAGCCGCCCGATCTGCTCGGCGGCATCGAGGGCGAGGTCGCGTTTCTGCAGCTCGTCGAGGGTCGCCGCGAGGTGGGCTTCGTTCTTGACGGCCCGGCCGGCCTCGTTGCGTTCGCGCCGGTAGAGCCGCCCGATCGTCAGCGCCGAGCCGCTCGAGACGAGCAGGAACACCGCCAGCATCGCGACGGTCTGGATGGCGTCGCGGCGCCACTGGGCGAGGTAGTCGTCGCGGGCGAAACCCACGGTCAGGAAGAAGGGCAGGCCCTCGATCCGCCGCACCGCGTTGAGGCGCTCGATCTTGTCGGAGGTGATGGGGCTGATGTAGGTGAAGCTGTTCTGGCCGGCCGCGAAGCGGCTGCGGATCTGCTCGGAGATCCACACGTTGCCCACCACCCCCGCGGCCCCGGCGACGGGCGGCACCCGGGTGATCAGGCTGAAGTCCGCGTGGCGGAGAATCGCGCTGCCCCCCTCACCGAGCTGCGGGCGGGCCAGCAGCTCGGTGAAGTAGCCCAGGGGCACGGTGACCGTGACGATGCCGCTGAAGCTGCCGCCCGGCCCGACGACGCCCCGGGAGAAGGGGATCAGCCAGCCCGCCCCGCCCCGCCGGGCGATCGGGCGGCCGACGATCAGCCCCGCGCCCGGGTCGTCGCGCAGGGTGTCCAGGCACTGGCAGATCTCGTTGGCGCTTTCGGGGGCGCTGTGCTGGGTCCAGCGGGCCCGCCCGTCGGCGTCGAAGACGCGGATGCCTTCGGTCTCCGGCAGCCAGCTCTTGACCCGGGCCAGCAGGGCCATCACCTCGTCGCTCTGCAGGTAGTGGCTGCCGCCCCGGGCTTCGCGGCCGAGCTCGTCGGCGAGGGCCTGGAGGCCCACGTCGATGCTGCGGGCGCTGCTCGAGAGGCTCTGGTCGAGCACGTGGGCGAGGCTGCGGGCGGCGACCTCGGCCTGGGCCTCGGCGTTGTGGTAGCTATGCTGCAGGCTCAGGGCGCCGAGGGCGATCGCCGTGAGATTGCACAGGACGACGATGCCGCCGAGCAGCGCGCCGGTGCGTTCCCGCAGGAAGGTGGTGACGAGGTGGGCAGCGGTGGAAGGCACGTTGGTCGTTCGGTGCAGCCTGCAACGGAGAGGCTTCCAGTCTAGACCAGACTGCCGGATCAAAGGCCCTCCGCCGCGACTTGTTCATGCGCGGCGGGTGATGAAACCCGATTGAGCGGGGGGTCAGCGCTTCCGGCCGGTGCCCGGCGCGACCGGCGCGGCGGCGATGACCTGGCGCTGCAGCCCGACCAGGCGCTCGACGATGGCCGGCCAGCCCAGCGCGGCAACCCGCTCCCGGGCCGCCAGGGCCTGGCGGGCGCGCAGCGCAGGGGCGTCGGCGAGGCTCACTGCGCCGGCCACGAAGCCAGCCTCGTCGCCGGGCTCGGCCAGCCAGCCGTGGCTGCCGTGGCCGACCAGCTCCAGCGCCGCGGCGTCCCGGTAGGCCACCACCGGCAGCCCGCTGGCGAGGGCCTCGGCCACCACGTTGCCGTAGGTTTCGGTGAGGCTGGGAAACAGGAAAAGGTCGCCGCTGGCGTAATGCTCGGCGAGGGCGGTGCCGGTCTGCATGCCGGTGCACACCGCCCGCGGCTGGCGGCTGCGCAGCCCGCTCAGCGCCGGCCCGCCGCCGACCAGCACCAGGCGGGCGCGGGGGTGGCGGGCCTCGATCGCCGCGAAGGCCTTTTCGAGCAGGGCCAGGTTTTTCTCGGGGGCGACCCGCCCGACGTAGAGCACCGCCAGGTCGTCGGGGCCGAGCCCCCACTGGCGGCGCAGCGCGTCGCTGCGGCGCAAGGGTGAGAACAGCTCGGTGTCCACGCCCCGCGACACCACGTCCACCCGGGGGATGCCGAGGGCCCGCAGCTCGTCGCCGAGGGCGCGGGTCGGCACCAGGGTCAGGTCGGCCCGCTTGTGGAAGCTGCGCAGGTAGGCGGCGATCGGCGCCTTCAGCCAACCGACTCCGTAATGGCGGGTGTAGCGGTGAAAGTTGGTGTGGAACTCGCTGATCACCGGCAGCCGCAGCTTGCGGGCTGCGGCGAGCGCCGACCAGCCGAGGGGGCCTTCGGTGACCAGCTGGACCACGTCCGGCCGCAGCCGCGACCAGCGTCGCAGGAGGGCCTGGCGGGCCGGCAGGCCGAGCTGCAGCTGGGCGTATTTGGGCAGCGGGATGCCGCGGGCGAGCATCTCGTCGAGGCCGCCCATCGCCTGGCGCGAGGCCGGCTCGCCGCCCTCGTGGGCCTGGCGCGGGCGGATCAGGTCGACCCGGTGGCCCGCCGCGACCAGACCCTCCACCAGCCGGCCGGTGCTCATCGCGACGCCGTTGATCTCGGGCGGATAGGTTTCGGTGACCAGCGCCACCCGGAGGGCGGCGGGGTGCTTGACGAGTTCGTGGCAGACGAGTCCGGCGAGATCCATCGCGCCAGTGTCGCGGCGCGATGCTGCAGCGGTGTGACCGGCAGGTGATGCGCCGGTGACGCGGCGTTCAGCCGGGGCGTTCCCGCGCGGCGAGGGCGTGGAGCCGGTCGGCCAGGGTGTCGAGGCAGTCGGCCCAGCCCGCCTAGTGCCCGTCGCGCTCCGCCTCGTTGCCGAACACGCCCTGGTACAGGCTGAGCCGGGTGCGCTCGCCGATGGCGTCGAGGTTCACACTGAGACAGGTTTCGGGGCCGGGCACCCCGTCGCAGTCTTCCCGGCTGTAGGTCATCACGATGGCTTCCGGCTCGATGATGTCGAGGTAGCGGCCGCCGGCCCGGTGAGGGGTGCCGTCGGGCGCCACCATGCGGCAATGCCAGCTCCCGCCGGGCTGGAAGTCGCAGATGCACACCGACATCCGGAAGCCGGTGGGCGCACTCCAGGCGCGGAACAGCTGCGGGTCGCGCCACATGCGGAAGACGCGCTCCCGGGGCGCGTCGAGGTAGCGGACGAGGGTGAACTCCAGGTCTGCGGTGGTCTTGCCGTCGGAGGAGGGCGGCATCATCGGGGGTCTCCTTGGCGTGCAGGCTCGGCCTGCCCGGAATGGGTTTTCCATAAATTAGGAGGTGTCGGGCCGGAGGGCAAGCCCCAATTTGTGACTTTGCGAGGCATGGCGCGGAGCCCGCCCGGTGGCTATCCGGCCACCCGGGCGGATGCTAGCATTCGCCCCCTCATGCGCATCGAAACCTTCCTCCAGCGCCTCGCCGATCTGGGCGCCAAACCCGTGCACGTCCAGCGCATGCTGCGCGCCTGGCTGCACGCCCTGCCCCTCGACGCCGGCCCCGCGCGGCGCGGCCCGGCGCTGCCCAAGGCCATCGTCGAGGCCCTGCCGGCGCTCGGCGCCGGGCTGGCCGGCCTGGCCCAGGTGCGCTCCGAACACCCGGCCGAGGACGGCTCGGCCCGGCTGCTGGTCGAGCTCGCCGACGGCCAGACCGTCGAGAGCGTGCTGTTGCCCCGCGACGGCCTGTGCGTGTCGAGCCAGGTGGGCTGTGCGGTGGGCTGCACCTTCTGCATGACCGGCCGCGACGGCCTGCTGCGCCAGCTCACCAGCGCCGAGATCCTGGCCCAGGTGGTGCTGGCGCGGGCCCGGCGGCCGGTGAAGAAGGTGGTGTTCATGGGCATGGGCGAGCCGGCCCACAACATGGAGGCGGTGCTCGAGACGATCCAGCTGCTCGGCGACGAAGGCGGCATCGGCCACAAGAACCTGGTGTTCTCGACGGTGGGCGACCACCGCGTCTTCGAGCGCCTGCCCGGCCTGCGCGTCAAGCCGGCGCTGGCCCTGTCGCTGCACACCAGCCGCGCCGAGCTGCGCGCCGAGCTGCTGCCCAAGGCGCCGCGCATCACCCCGGACGAGCTGGTCGAGCTGGGCGAGGCCTATGCCCGCGCCACCGGCTACCCGATCCAGTATCAGTGGACGCTGATCGAAGGGCTCAACGACACGCCGGAGGAGCTCGACGGCATCGTCCGGCTGCTTGCCGGCAAGTACGCGATCATGAACATGATCCCCTACAACGCGGTGCCCGATCTGCCCTACCGCCGCCCGGACTGGGCGAAGGCCGCGGAGATCGCCCGCAGCCTGCACCGTCGCGGCGTCCTCACCAAGCTGCGCAATTCCGCCGGGCAGGACGTGGACGGCGGCTGCGGCCAGCTGCGCGCGCGCAGCCTGAAGGCCGAGGCCGCCGCCGAAGCCCCGCTGCCCTTCGAGCCGCGGCGCGCGCTCAAGTAAACGCAGGGCAGCCGAAGGCCTCCTTTCCCCCCACGGGGAGCGGGCTGGATGGAGTCCGGCCCCGGGGCGCTCAGTAGAGCTTCGGCTCGCCCGGCGGGCGGGTCTTGAAGCGCCGATGCACCCAGTAGTACTGGGCCGGCATGGTGCGCACGGCGTCCTCGATGCAGGCGTTCATCCGGCGGGTGTCGGCTTCGACGCTGCCGCCCGGAAAATCGCGCCATGGCTCGCCCAGCTCCACCACGTAGCCTTGGCCGCCCGGCAGCATGCGGGTGAAGCAGGGCACCACCACTGCGCCGCCCAGCTTGGCGAGCCGCGGCAGCGCCGACAGGGTGGCCGCCTGAACGCCGAAGAAGGGCACGAAGATCGAATCGTCAGGGCCGTTGTCCATGTCGGGCAGGTAATAGAAGGGGCGGATTTCCTTCATCGCCTTGATCGAGGCGCGGATGCTCTCGTCCCGGCGCAGCAGCACCTGGCTGCCGAAGCGGCTGCGCCCGTGGAACAGCCAGCGGTCGATCACCGCGTCCCGCTGGCGGGCATACACGCTGACGCAGTCGAAGGAGATCGCCATCCGCGTGCCGCCCAGGTCGAGGCCGAGGAAGTGGGGGGTGAGCAGGATCACCGGCTGGCGGGCGTCCACCAGCTGCCGCAGCCGCGTCTCGCCCTCGATGCGCACGAGGCGCCGGATGCGCTCGGCCGGCGCGAACCAGGCCAGCCCGCGCTCGACCAGGCTGCGCCCGGCCAGCGCGAAGTGCTCCCGGGCGAGGGCCCGCCGTTCGGCCTCCGGGAGGTCGGGAAAGCACAGGCGCAGGTTGGTATGCACCACCCGCCGGCGCGGCGCGATGATCACGTAGAGCAGCAGGCCGATGGCACGGCCGATGGGCGCCTGCAGCGACAGGGGCAGCCAGTGGATCAGCCACAGCAGGGCGACGACGATTCGACTCATGGGGTGTCCGGGCGGGAGGTGGCTTGGGTGGGGGCGGCAGGCGCGCCGGAGGGGCGCTTGTAGCGGTTGTAGCCCCACAGGTACTGGGCCGGGTTTTCGCGGATCTGGGCTTCCATCTCGCGGTTGATCGCCGCGGCGCGGGTTTCGGTGTCGCCTTCGAGGGGCGTCAGGGCGGGGCGCAGGCGCAGGTGGAAGCCGGCGCCGCCGGGCAGGCGCTCGGCCCAGGCGAAGATCGTGGTCACGCCGGCCACCTCGGAGAGCCGGGCGGCCAGGGTCATGGTGTAGGCCGGCCGGCCGAAGAAGGGCAGCCAGGCGCCTTCACCGCTGCCGGGCACCTGGTCGGGCAGCATCCCGACCGCCTCGCGGGCCCGCAGGGCCTTGATCAGCCGGCGCACGCCGCCCACGTCGGCGGGGGCGATGTGCATGTTGCCGCGGCTGCGTCCGGCGTTGATGAGGGGCTGCAGCACGGCCTTCTTGGGGGCCCGGTAGAGCACGGTGATCGGCTTGTGGGTCGAGAAGTACTGGGCGGTGATCTCGAAGCAGCCCAGGTGCGGCGTGATGAACAGGATGCCGCCGCCGCGGGCCTCGGCGGCCTCCACGTGCTCCCAGCCGCTCACCCGCACCACCCGGGCGGCCAGCTCGGCCTGGGGCCGCAGCAGCATCCAGGGCAGCTCGAGGGCCTGCTTGCCGGTCTCGCCGACCGCCCGCCGCCACACGCGGGCGGCCTGCTCGGGCCCGAGGGCCTGTTCGAGGTTGGCCCGCAGGCGCCGCCGGTAGGTGGGCGAGAGGGCATAGGTGAGCCAGCCGGCCACCACGCCGACGGCCTGCAGCGGCCCGAGGGGCAGGCGGGCGAGGAGGGAGAAGATGAGGGACGCCATCAGCAGGGGAGTGGTCGACGAGGGGCGATTGAATTGACGGCCCGAAACGCAAAGTTATAATTGTGATTCCGCCGAGTTAATCCGACAACTTGCAGGGCGGAGCGGGCTACGGTTTGCCGGGTTCGAGGCCGATATCGTGTCGTCACGATGGTCTGCCGTACAAATACTGCTAAAGCGTCGCCGCTCCGAAACCCCCGAGACGGCAACGCCGCAACCCGGGGGTTTTTTGCTTTTCAGGAGTGTGCAATGGCCAAAGAATACCTGTTTACCTCGGAATCCGTTTCCGAAGGCCACCCCGACAAGGTCGCCGACCAGATCTCCGACGCGGTGCTCGACGCCGTCCTGGCCCAGGACCCGCGCGGCCGTGTGGCCTGCGAGACGCTGGTGTCCACCGGCCTGGTGGTGATCTCCGGCGAGATCACCACCAAGGCCAACATCAACTACATGGACATCGCCCGCGAGACCGTGCGGCGCATCGGCTACGACGACTCCGACATCGGCTTCGACTACAAGAGCTGCGCGGTGCTCACCGCCATCAACCGCCAGTCGCCGGACATCGCCCAGGGCGTCAATGAGGGCGAGGGCCTCGACCTCGATCAGGGCGCCGGCGACCAGGGCCTGATGTTCGGCTACGCCTGCAACGAGACGCCGAGCCTGATGCCCTTCCCGATCTACTACGCCCACCGCATCATGCAGCGCCAGGCCGAGGTGCGGAAGGACGGCCGCCTGCCGTGGCTGCGCCCGGATGCCAAGAGCCAGCTGTCGGTGCGCTACGTGGACGGCAAGCCGGTGGCGATCGACACCGTGGTGGTGTCCACCCAGCACGATCCGGACGTCTCCTACGACGATCTCAAGGAAGCGATCATCGAGCAGGTCATCAAGCCCGTGCTGCCCAAGGAGATGCTCACCGGCAACACCCGTTACCTGATCAACCCCACCGGGCGCTTCGTGATCGGCGGCCCGGCCGGCGACTGTGGCCTGACCGGGCGCAAGATCATCGTCGACACCTACGGCGGCGCGGCCCACCACGGCGGTGGCGCCTTTTCGGGCAAGGACCCGTCCAAGGTCGACCGCTCGGCGGCCTACGCCGGCCGCTACGTGGCCAAGAACATCGTCGCCGCCGGCCTCGCCGACCGCTGCGAGATCCAGGTCGCCTACGCCATCGGCGTCGCCAGGCCGGTGAGCCTGATGGTCGAGACCTTCGGCACCGGCAAGGTGTCCGACGAGAAGATCGTCGAGCTGGTGCAGAAGCACTTCGACCTGCGCCCGAAGGGCATCATCGCCACCCTCGACCTGCTGCGCCCGATCTACTCCCGCACCGCCGCCTACGGCCACTTCGGCCGCGAGGAGGTGGATTTCACCTGGGAAACCACCGACAAGGCCGCCGCGCTACGCGCCGACGCGGGCCTGTGACCCGCAGTCTGCGGGCATGAAAAAAGGGCGGCCCCGCGGGGTCGCCCTTTTTGCATCCGGGGGCATGGAGCCCCCTTTTTTGTGCTTACTTGCCGCGGATCGGGCTGTACTCCACCGGCACCCAGGCGTAGCCCTTGCCGTCGGTGCGCACGTGGCCGATGCCGGGGAAGGGCAGGTGCATGCCGGAGACCAGCAGCTTGTCCTTGGCGGCCCAGGCGAAAAGCTTCTTGCGGGCGGCGACGGCGGCCTTCTTGTCGCTGTCGAACTCGATGGCGACCTCCGGGCGGGCGAACTGCACCGCGTGGCTGTGCACCGCGTCGCCGAGGATCAGCAGGCGCTGGCCGGCGGATTCGACGAGGTAGCTGGTGTGGCCCGGGGTGTGGCCGTTGGAGGCCACCGCCTTGACGCCGCCAAGGTCGACCTCACCGCTGAAGGGCTTGAACCTGCCGGCGGCCTGGTAGGGCGCGACCGACTTGCGGGCGATCTCGAAGAAGGGCTTGAAGCCCTCCGGCGCCTTGGCCGCGTTGGCCTCCGACAGCCAGAAGTCGGCCTCGGTCTGCGCCACGCGGATCTCGGCGTTGGGGAACAGCGGCTGGCCGGCAGCGTCGAGGAGGCCGGCCACGTGGTCGGCGTGGAGGTGGGTCAGGAGCACCACGTCCACCTTGTCGGGGCTGTAGCCGGCGGCGCGGAGCTGCTCGCCGATGAAGCCGAGGGTCGGGCCGAAGGCCTTGGCGGCGCCGGCATCGACCAGGATCAGTTTGCCGCCGGCGTTGATGAGGTAGGCGTTGACGGCGGTCTGCACCTTTTCGCCGGCCAGGAACTTGCTGGCCAGCAGGCGCTGCACCTCGGCCTTGCTGGCGCCCAGCAGCAGCTTGGCGTCGAGGTCCACGTAGCCGTCGTAGAGGGCGGTGACTTCCAGTTCGCCCAGGGCCATGCGGTAGTAGCCGGGCACCTGGCTGTGCTGCGGGGCGGCCTCGGCGTGGGCGGTGCCGATGGCGGGCGAGAACGGGACGAGACTGGCGGCGATGGCCAGGGCGCTCAGGGTGCGGCGGATCATGGGCGATGCTCTCCGGTTGAAGGGTCTGCAAGGATACGGCAATCCCGCCGCCGCAAGGGGCTGCAGGGCGGGGCGTTCAGGGGCCGGCATGTACCGCCAGCCAGACGGTGTCGGGGCCGGTCGCGGCGACGCGGTGGCGGCAGCCGGCGGGGATCAGCAGCCAGTCGCCGGGCGCCAGGGCCTGCCGGCGGCCGTCGTCGAACTCGAGCTCGGCGCTGCCCTGGGCGAGCAGCACCCATTCGTCGGCGGGCTGGTCGTACCAGAAGCCGGGCGGACTGGCGTGGCGGTTGGACAGGATACGCTCGATGCGCAGGCCGGGGCGGGCGAGGAGCGTCTCGAAGTGCTCGTCGGCGGCGGGCGGCGGGATGTCGGAAAACAGGTTGGCGGCACGCATCGGGCGGTTCCGGGCGGGCGGTTCGGGAAAGGCGGGAGAAAAAAGGTGGCGCCGGGGGGAAATCTCTGTTGGGTATTGGGGGTTTTTATGTCCCGGCGCACCGTTCAAGGCTTATCGACCGAAACGGCGGGCGCCTTGAGTGCAGCGCCCAGACCGTATCGATGCCCCATGTTAAGGGAGCGCCGGCCATCGCGCCAATTTAAGATGGCCATCGGTGGCATAGGCTCAGCCTATGGCCGGCCCGGGGTGTTTCATTCGACCCGCGTGTCGATGACGATGCCGAGCTTGCTGGCCCCGGGCTGCACCGGGCCGCTCTCGCCGCGGAGGTCGCCGGGGCGGGCGGTGGCGTCGCCGGATTTGGACACCCGGGCCTCGATGCGCAGGGTGCCGGCGGACGAGAGCTTGAACTCGGGGCTGAGGGCCATGCTGTCGTCCAGGGTGAAGTCCTGCGGCAGGTCGGCGACGCGGGTGCGCACCACGGCGAGGGGCATGCGCGGGCCCTCGGCGGCGCGGGCGAAGATGAACACCACGTCGTCGGGCGAGGCCTTGCCGGCCAGGGCCGGGGCGAGCGTCACGCGGCCGCTCACCGTCTTGCCGGCGGCGGCCGGGGGTTTGGCTTCGGCGCGGGCCCGGGCGCCCGCCGGCGCTTCGCCCTGCAGGCTGCGGGCCTTCTCGATGCCGGCGGTGAGGTTCTGGGCGTCGGGGCTGCCCGGCGGCAGCTGCGCCAGCACGGCCTCCCAGTGGCGCACCGCGTCGGCGTACTGCTGGCGGAAGAAGGCGTCGGTGCCGGCCAGCACGAGGGCCTGGGGGTTCTGCGGCTCTGCCTTCAGCACGCGCTGGAGGAGCTCGCGGCCGCGGCCTTCGATGCGCCCTTCGTTGAGCTCGGCGGACAGCTCGGCCACCTGCAGCATCAGCTCGGTGCTGGCTTCCATCGCCGGGCCGGCCTTGTCGAAGGCCTTGGCGGCCTCGGCCAGGCGGCCGGTCACCAGGTAGCTGCGGCCGAGCATGGCCCAGCCTTCGAGGTTGCCGGGGTCTTTTTCGAGCTTGGCGGCGAGGGTGGCCACCATCTTCTCGATCTCGGCGGCGGAGGCCTGCGGGCCTTGCCGGGCGGCGGGGTCGAGGGCCGCCGGGGTGCCGAGCACCACGTAGAGCAGCGCGGCGGCCAGCGGCAGCGTGACGGCCAGGGCCAGCGCGGTGCGGGGCAGGCGGCGCGGGGCGGTATCGGTGGGGGCCGTGTCGGCGGCGACGTCTTCGAGCACCCGGCGTTCGATCTCCTCGCGGGCGCCGGCGTAGTCGGCCTGGGACAGCGCGCCGCTGGCCAGGTCACGCTCCAGGTCGGCGAGCTGGTCGCGGTAGATGGCGGTGTTGATGGCCCGGCGCGAGGCGCCGTCGCCGCTCCGCCGGCGCAGCAGCGGCCAGCACAGCAGGGCGAGGACGAGGAGGGTGAGCAGGCCGGTGCTGATCCAGAAGGGGGTCATGCTTTGGGTTTCGGTCGGTGGTCGGGGGCCGGATCGGCGAGGAGGGCTTCGGCGGCGGCCTTGTCGGCGGCGGACAGGGTGGCGGGGGCAGCCCTGGCACCGCGTCGGCGCAGGTAGGCGATGAGGCCGGCCAGCGCGCCCGCGAGGAGCGCGAAGGGGCCGAACCACAGCAGCCAGGTGGTCGGCTTGACCGGCGGGCGGTAGAGCACGAAGTCGCCGTAGCGGGCCACCAGGTAGTCGCGGATCTCGGGGTCGGACTTGCCGTCGCGGATCAGCTTGCGGACCTCGCGGCGCAGGTCTTCGGCCAGCTCGGCGCGGGAGGCGGCGAGGCTCTCGTTCTGGCACACCAGGCAGCGCAGCTCCTCGGAGATGGCGACCATGCGGGCCTCGACGGCCGGATCTTCGGCCATCGGGGTGGCGTCGGCGGCGAGGCTGGCACCGGCGCCGGCCAGCAGGGCGGCGGTGAGGAGACCGGCGCGGAGCCGGGCGAGGGTGCGCGTCATGGGGCCTCCCCGGCGAGCTGCTTGGCGAGCGGGAGGATCTTCTGCTCCAGCGCCTCGGGGGTGATCGGGCCGATCTGCTTGAAGCGGATGATGCCCTTCCTGTCGATCAGGTAGGTCTCGGGCACGCCATACACGCCGTAGTCGATGCCGACCCGGCCGTCCAGGTCGAGCACCGACAGGGCGTAGGGGTCGCCGTGGCGGGCCAGCCAGGCGCCGGCGCGCTGGCGTACCAGGGCGGGTTCTTCGCCGGCGGGAACCTTCTTCATGTCGATCTCGCCGTCGCCGCGCAGCTCCTTGTAGTTGAGGCCGACGATGGGCAGCCCACCCTGCTTCGAGAAGGCCACCAGCAGCGGGTGCTCGGCCCGGCACGACACGCACCACGAGGCCCACACGTTGAGCAGCCACACCTGGCCACGCATGTCGGCGGGCGAGAACTGCTTGCCCGGGGTGAGGGTGTCGAGGCGGAACTCGGGGGCCGGCTTGCCGACCAGCGGCGAGGGCACCTCCCGCGGGTCGCGCTTGAGGCCGACGGCGAGGAAGACCACCAGGACGAGGAAGACGGCGAGGGGGATCAGGAAACGTTTCAAGAGGCGGCTCCCTGGCCGGCCAGGCGCGCAGCCCGGGCAGCCTTGGCGGTGAGGCGGTAGCGGCGGTCGGCGGCGGCGAGGAGGCCGCCCAGGGCCATCATCACCACGCCGCCCCAGATCCAGCTGACGAAGGGTTTGTAATACACGCGCACGCTCCAGGCGCCGTCGTTGCCTTCGAGCGGGTCGCCCAGCGAGACGTAGATGTCGCGGGTCAGGCCCGGGTCGATGAAGGCCTCGGTCATCGGCATCGCCGACGACAGGTACTTGCGCTTCTCGGGGTGCAGCGGCATCAGCACCTTGCCGTCTTCGAGCAGCTCCAGGTTGCCGCGGGCGGCGCTGTAGTTGGGGCCTTCCACCCCCTCGACGCCGAGGAAGCGGATGGTGTAGTGGCCGGCTGCCACGGTGTCGCCGGGGGCCATGCGCACGTCGCGCTCGGTCTCGTAGTGCTTGACCATCACGATGCCGACCACGCACACCGCGATGCCCACGTGGGCCACGTGCATGCCCCAGAAGGCCAGCGGCGGCAGGCCCGACTTGAGGCGGGCGGCGATCTGCAGCAGCGAGGCGCCGATGATCCACACCGCCAGCGCAAGGCCCAGCGCCACCCCGGCCGACCACTCGCCGGCGGCGAAGGGCAGCGCCACGCCGGCCAACGCCGCGATGGCCAGCGCCGCGCGCAGTGGGCGGATGATGTCGGCAATGCGGGCCTGCTTCCAGCGCGCCACCGGCCCGGCGGCCATCAGGAACAGCACCGGCACCATCAGCGGCGCGAACACCGCGTTGAAGTACGGGGGGCCCACCGACAGCTTGCCCAGGTTGAGGGCGTCGAGGACCAGCGGGTACAGGGTGCCGAGCATCACCGCGCCGGCGGCGCACAGCAGCAGCACGTTGTTGATCAGCAGCAGGGTTTCCCGCGACACCAGCGCGAAGGCCCCGCCGAGGCTCACCTTGGGCGCCCGCCAGGCGAACAGGGTGAGGGACGAACCCACCACCACCGCCAGGAAGATCAGGATGAACACGCCGCGCTTGGGGTCGGAGGCAAACGCGTGCACCGAGCTCAGCACCCCCGAGCGGACCAGGAAGGTGCCCAGCAGCGACAGCGAGAAGGCGCCGATCGCCAGCAGCACCGTCCAGTTCTTGAAGCTGCCGCGCTTCTCGGTGACGGCCAGCGAGTGGATCAGCGCGGTGCCCACCAGCCAGGGCATGAAGGAGGCGTTCTCGACCGGGTCCCAGAACCACCAGCCGCCCCAGCCCAGCTCGTAGTAGGCCCAGATCGAGCCGAGGCCGATGCCCAGGGTGAGGAAGATCCACGCCGCGGTGGTCCATGGCCGCGACCAGCGCGCCCAGGCGGCATCCAGCCGGCCCGACAGCAGCGCGGCGATGGCAAACGCGAAGGCCACCGAGAAGCCCACGTAACCCATGTAGAGCATCGGCGGGTGGAAGATCAGGCCCGGGTCCTGCAGCAGCGGGTTGAGGTCGCGTCCGTCGTCGGCGCCGGGCAGCAGGCGCTCGAAGGGGCTGGAGGTGAGCAGGATGAACAGCAGGAAGCCCGCCGCCACCAGGCCCATCACGCCCTGCACCCGCGCCACCATGTCGTCGGGCAGGCTGCGCGAGAAGGCCGACACCGCCATCCCCCACAGGGACAGCATCAGCACCCACAGCAGCAGCGAGCCCTCGTGGCCGCCCCACACGCCGGCGATGCGGTATTCGAGCGGCAGCCGCGAGTTGGAGTGCTGGGCCACGTAGAGCACCGAGAAGTCATTGCCGACGAAGCTCGCGGTGAGGCAGCCGAAGGCGATGGCGATGAGCAGGAACAGCGTGGCCGAGGCCGGCCGCGCAAGCTGGACCCAGGCCGCCACCCCGCGCTGGGCGCCGATCAGCGGGAGCGTGCCCTGCACCAGGGCGACCAGCAGGGCGAGGACGAGGGCGAAGGTGCCGATTTCCGGGATCATGGTTGTCTGGGTAAGGAGGTGGGAGTTGGGCGGGAGGCGTAAGGCGTGATCAGGCGAATCGGGAGCGCACGAGGCCAAAACAAGGCCTCCTCACGCCTCTCCCCTCACGCTTCACTGCTTCAAGGTCCGTGACGCCTCGTGGGCCTTGTCGACCGCGGCCTGGGCTTCGGGCGGCATGTAGTTCTCGTCGTGCTTGGCGAGCACCTCGGTGGCGGTGAACAGGCCGTCCGGCCCGAGGCTGCCCTGGGCGACCACGCCTTTGCCCTCGCTGAAGAGGTCCGGCAGGATGCCCTTGTAGCTCACCGGGATCTCGCGGGCGGTGTCGGTGACGACGAAGCGCGCGGTGATGTCGCTGCGCTCCAGGCTGCCCACCTTCACCAGCCCGCCGATGCGGAAGGCCCGGCCCTTGGGCGCCTCGCCGCTGGCCACCTGGGTCGGCGTGAAGAAGAACACCAGGTTGCTCTGGAAGGCGTTGAGGATCAGTGCGGCGGCAATGCCGAGGGCGGCGAGGCCGCCGACGACGATGGCGAGGCGTTTCTGGCGGGGTTTCATGGGATCGTCCTGGGTGATCGGCAGGGGCTGCCCGGTTCAGCGGCGGCCGGCGTGCCCGTTGAGAGCCGCCCGGTCGGCGGCGAGTTCCCGGCGCAGCTGGCGGCGGGTGTCGGCGAGGCGCTTCCTGGCGAGCAGGGCCTCGATCAGCAGGGCCGCGGCCGTCACGCCGAAGCTGCCCCACACGTAGAGGCCGTAGCCCCCCATCGCAAGGAATTCGGCGGCGCTGCCCCAGTTCATCGCTGCATCTCCGGAAGCTCGGCCACCCAGCCGGCGTGGTGTTCCCGCTCGAGGATGATCGCCCGCACCCGGTACAGGCTCATCGCGATGCTGTACATCCAGAAGGCCAGCGCCATCAGCAGCATGCCCCACAGCATCGTGGTGGCCATGCTGGGGGCCTTGGTGAGGGACACCGAGGCGCCCTGGTGCAGGGTGTTCCACCACTTCACCGAGAAATAGATGATCGGCACATTGACCACCCCCACCAGCGCGACGATGGCGCCGGCCTTGTCGGCCCGGCGCGGGTCGTCGATGGCCGAGGTGAGGGCGATGTAGCCCAGGTAGAGGAAGAACAGGATCAGCTCGGAGGTGAGCCGCGCGTCCCACACCCACCAGGCGCCCCACATCGGCTTGCCCCACAGGGCGCCGGTCCACAGCGACAGGAAGGCGAACAGCGCGCCGGTGGGGGCCAGCGCGGCGCTCATCATCCCCGACAGGCGGGTGTTGAAGGTGATGCCGATGGCGGCCCAGAAGGCCATCACGCAGTAGATGAACATCGACATCCACGAGGCCGGCACGTGGATGAAGATGATCCGGTAGCCCTCGCCCTGCTGGAAGTCGGTGGGCGCGACGAAGAAGCCGATCCACAGCCCGGCGGCGCAGAAGGCCGCGGCCAGCGCGGCGAACCACGGCCACAGCCTGCCGGCGAGGGGGTAGAAGCTGGCCGGCGAGGCGAACTTGAACCAGTTGATGAGGCGCTGACTCATGGCGGGTGTGGAGGTCGGGAGTCGGGGTTATTCGAGGGCGACGCGTAGCGCGGCGGTGGCGGCCCAGGGGGCAAAGAACAGGCCCAGCGCCAGCAGCGCGCCGAGCAGCGACAGGTGCCCGCCGGCGCCGAGGCCGGCCAGGTCGGCCTCGACCGCGCCGGCGCCAAAAATCAGCGCCGGAATATACAGGGGCAGCACCAGCAGCGACAGCAGCACGCCGCCGCCGCGCACGCCCAGCGTGAGCGCCGCGCCGATCGCGCCGATCAGCGACAGGATGGGCGTGCCCAGCAGCAGCGACAGCATCAGCACTCCCAGCGCCCGGGCCGAGAGGTCGAACTGCAGCCCCAGCACCGGCGCCAGCAGCACCAGCGGCAGGCCCGAGGTGAGCCAGTGGGCGAGCACCTTGCCGCTCACCAGCACGGCCAGCGGAGTGGGAGACAAGGCCATCTGCTCGAGAGTTCCATCCTGATGGTCGGCGGCGAACAGGCGGCCGAGGGACAGCATCGCCGCCAGCAACGCCGCGACCCACAGCACGCCCGGCGCAATCCGCCGCAGCATGGCGGTCTCGGGCCCGATCCCGAGGGGGAACAGGCTGACCACGATCATGAAGAAGAACAGCGCCGTGAGCACCTCGCTCTTGCGCCGGGCGGCGAGCAGCAGGTCGCGGCGGACGATGGCGACAAAGGCGTTCATCGGCCCAGCCTCAGGCTGTTGCCGGGGGCGGCCAGCCGCACCGCCTGGTGGCTGGTGAACAGCAGCAGGCCACCCCCGGCGAGGTGTTCGTCGAGGATCGCGCAGAGCTGCTCGACCGCCGCCACGTCGAGGGCCACGAAGGGCTCGTCGAGCACCCACAGCCGGGCCCCGCTGCACAGCAGGCGGGCCAGCGCGACGCGCCGCCGCTGGCCCTGGGACAGCACCCGGCTGGGCAGGTCCTCGCGGCCGGCGAGGCCGAGGCGGCCGAGCGCGGCGAGGGCGTCGGCCTCGGCGAGGGGGCGGCCCGCCACCGCGGCGGCGCTCTGCAGGTTCTCGAGGGCCGACAGGTCGTCCTTGATCGCCGGCGCGTGGCCCAGGTAGAGGAGCTGGGCGTGGAATTCGTCGCGGGCCTCGGCCACCGGTCGGCCGTCCCACGTCACGTGTCCATCGGCCGCCCCGGCCAGCCCCGCCAGGATGCGCAGCAGGCTGGTCTTGCCGGCGCCGTTGGCCCCCTCGATCTGCAGCCACTGCCCCGCCGGGACGGTGAAGTCCACGCCGGAGAACAGGCGGCGGTCACCGCGATCACAGGCAAGGCCGTGGGCTTGGAGCATCGGGAGGGCACACCGGGGAGTCGAAGTCCGGCGCATTCTGCCCGAGGGGGCAGGGTGGGTAAACCGTATGGATCAAGGAAAGCCGGCCCCCGGGGCGGGGGGCGCGGCCGGCTCCGGGCGGGCCGGTTGGTCAGGGGTGGGCGCTGCCGGCGTAGGCGTCGGCCGCCTGGAGGCCGGGGCGGGCACCGGGAGCCTTGGCTTCGGCGGCCGGGCTCGCCACCTCCATGATCGCCATCACCTGCCGTGCCAGGGCCCGGCAGGCGTTGCCGAGGTTGGAGGGCAGGCTGTCGGGGATGTGCTTCTGCAGCAGCAGCTTGGAGGCCGACAGGCTGGGCACCGGGTGCAGCAGGCGGTCGCGGTAGTTGCCGAGCAGCTGGGCCACGTTGCGGTCGGCAGCGTCGCGCTGCCAGGCGTTGGTGGGCCACTGGGAGGGCAGGGCGTAGGCGTGGGGGAAGGTTTCGAGGTCGCGCAGCACGGTGCGCAGGTCTTCGTGGGAGTCGCGGAAGGGCAGCAGGACCAGGTCGCACAGGCCGTCGAGCTGGCGGTCGACCTCGGCGCGGTTGCCGCCGCCGTCGATCACGCCGATCCAGCCCTGCATGCTGCGCAGCTTGCCGGCAACCTTGTGCAGGGCCTCCGGCGTGCGCGCGTCGGCGGTGACGTAGCGGCGCCCGTCCGGCGAGAGCGGCTCGCGGAAGGTGTCGGTGAGCACGCAGGCGGAGCGCTGGCCGAGCAGCCCGAAACCCTGGCACAGCATGTGGGACAGGGTCGTCTTGCCGGTGCCGCCCTTGTTGCCGATGATGCAGATGATCTGGGACATGCTGTTTACCTCTCGCTGGATGCCATGCGCGACGATGCCATTATTGCCGCCTTTACGGCCGGGCGGGGGGCGGAATTGAGGGCGGATTGCCTTTCAATTCCCTTTTGCCGGCAAGCACTTGCCCGCGGCCGGGGGGCCTTGGCCTCAGGGGCGCCGGTGCGGCGTGGGAGCCGGGCCGGCGGGGTGGTAGAGGTAGAGCCGGGTGCGGCGGCGGTCGGGCACGTCGATCACTGCGTCGGGGGTGACGCCCTCGACCGGAAAGCTGTTGCTCACCAGCAGGCTGCCCGGGCGCAGCTCGGCGCTGGCCTTGCGCCACACCTCCGGCATGGGCACCGGCGACAGGAAGGCATACACCACATCATAGTCGGTCCACGGCAGTTGCCAGAAATCGCCGCGGGCCAGGTAGATGTTGGGCTGCCGGCGGGACAGCAGGCGGGATAGCAGGTAGGGCGCGGGGGCCGCCTCGATGCCCTCGCAGCGGCAGTCGGGGCGCAGCCGGGCGAGGGGGCGCAGCAGCGAGCCGGTGCCGCTGCCCAGGTCGAGCAGGCGGGCCGGGTAGTCGTCGGGCAGCAGGCCGGCCACCGCCTCGGCGGTCTGCGGGTTGGACAGGAACAGCGGCACCTGGGTGCGGAAGCTGCTCCAATACACCAGCGCGAACGCCACGAAGGCGGCCAGATACCAGCCCGGCGCGATGCCCAGCTGCAGCGCGCCGGCGACCAGCGGCGCGAAGCCCAGGTGGATCCCGCGCCACCAGGGGGCGCTCCGCAGCGCGATGGCCGCACTGGCCGCGCCGACGGCCTGCACCACGATCAGCGGCCACAGGCCCACCGGCAACAGGCCCGCGCGGGCCGCGCCGAAGGCCAGCAGGCCGCCGGCGAGCTGGGCGAGGAGGGCTTTGAGGGCAGGGGGCATGGCGGGAGTTTAACCCGCCGCCATGCCGTCATGGGGGCCGTGCCGGACCTTTGCCCAGGTGCGTCAGCACTGCCGGGGCGGCCGCCGGCGCAGGGCCAGGCCGCCCAGGCCGGCGGCGAGCAGCAGGCCGGTGGCGGGCTCGGGGATCACCTCGAAGCGGATGGCCCCGTCGTGGCTGCCGGACGGCCCGTAGGCGATGTCACCGCCCTGATAGGCGTAGGACGTGCAGGGCTGGCTGGCCCACTCGAGGCATTCGTTGCCCGCCGGGGTGGCGCTGTAGCGCACATCGAAGCCCAGCAGCAGGCGCTCGACCATCGACGGGTCGGTGAGGCTGACGCCGACGAGGTTCATCACCGTATGGACGCTGTTGTCGTTGCTGTCGAGGGTCGTCGTGCCGGTGCCGCTGACCGTCCACATGGCGTAGCTGGCGGGCGCATTGAGGAGGCCGGCGAAGCCGCCGTCGTAGAGGGTGGAGAACACCGTCACGCCGTTGTCGGACGACACCTGCTGCGCTTCGCTGAGGGTGAGGTCCCAGACGTCGAGCCCGCAGGTGTTCTCCTGGGTGAACATCCGGAACTCGTTGAAGGGCGTGCCGGCGCTGCCCGAGACGAGGTATTCCTTGAACAGGAGATGCCCCGCGCCGGTGCAGTCCTTGAACTTGAGGCCGGCCGATGCGGCCATCGGCAGCAACAGCAGGGCCAGGCACGCAAGCCATCGATTGAGCTGCTTCATGATGTCTCCTTCGCGGTGTTGGCGGGAAGCGGAAGCACGGGCGGGCGAGGTGGGCGGCGCCTGCTCCGGCGGCACCGGCTGCCCTCATGCCCGGGCTTTGCCGGGCGCACTCGGTCTTGTGACCCGATGCGCATCGAACGAGGCGGTGTCGTCTGAAAAGTAGTCGCTCCGGCATCGAACCGCCAGCGCAGCACGAAAATTCACAGTTGCCGATGAATGCCCCCGTCCGACACGAAAATTAAAGGATGTCGGGTGGTTATTCCGTGGAAAGCGGCTAGCCTGAAGGAGAGCCGGGGTATCCGCGATGGGTTTCCGGCCGGCCCGGACGGTGTCCTGCCACGGGCGTCGGGGAGAGGAGGGCATCATGAGGCGAGGTCGTGGGACTGAGGTGGGGGGCTGCCGTCTGGCGGGCCTGGCGCTTGCCCTGTGCGGGGCGCTGGCGCCCGCGGTGGCGGACGCCAGCCTGGTGTCGAGGTGGGGCGGCGCGGCTTATTATGATCCGGAGCTGAACCTGACCTGGCTGCAGCAGGCACGCTACGCCCGGACCGAGCTGAGCGATGCCCGGCGCGACGAGATCATCGCGGCGGTGGGCTCCGTTGCCGGGCACGCCCTTACGGAGGCCGATTTCCAGAAGACCACGTCGGGCAGCGCCTACACCGGCCTGATGAGCTGGTATGGCGCGGTGGCCTGGGCCGACCAGCTGGTTGTCGGCGGCGTGTCGAGCTGGCGCCTGCCGGAGGTGACGCCGCTCAACGGCAGCAGTTTCGATTACGCCTACAGCAACAACGGGACGACCGACGCCGGCCACAAGGACCCGGCCGACCCGACCACCAGCCGGCCCTCCGAGCTGGCCTACCTGTTCTACGTGGAGCTGGGCAACCACGGCATGTGTCTGGCAGACGATCTGCACCCGACGCGCTGCCCCCAGGCCTTGCCCAACCCCTACGACCCGCTGTGGAAGCACTCGGATCTCGACAAGAACTACGGCCCCTTCCTGTCCGCGGCTGTGCCCTTCCCCTACGCCACGGAGATGGCCGAGTTCTGGACCGGCACTGCGCTGCCGGGCGTGCCGGCGGCGTGGGCCTTCGACTGGCACGAGGGCAACCAGTTTTACACCGGCCGCCTGGATGCCTACTGGCAGGCGTGGGCGGTGGCCGACGGCGATGTCTTCGGGGTGCCCGAGCCGGCCGCGGCGCTGCTCGCGCTGCTTGGCCTGGCCGGGCTGGGCCTTACCCGCAGGCGCCGGGCCTGACCCTGGCGGCCTGGCCCGGGTGCGCCGGGCGGCCGCAGCCTTGCGTCAGGCCACGTGGGAGCCGTCCTCCCGGCCAGGCTTGCCGGCCGGCGCCAGCAGCGCGGCGCGTTTCTCGGCGGCCTTCTTCATCGACCACGCCTTGACATGCCCGAAGCCGCGGATGTCCTCGGGCAGCCGGGCGAGGGCGACGGCGCGGCGTAGCCCCTCGGCGTCGAGGCCGCCCAGCAGGGCGCCGATGTCGGCCTCGTACTGGGCGAGCAGCGCCCGTTCGGCCTTGCGCTCCGGGTGATAACCGAAGGGGTCGAAGGGGGTGCCGCGCAGGCGGCGGGCCTTGGCGAGCCAGCGCAGCGCGGTCTCCATCCAGGGGCCGAAGACCTTCTTCTTGATGCGTCCGCTGTCCGGGTCGGGACGGGCCAGGAAGGTCGGGGCGAGGTGGAATCTCAGGGTGTATTCGCCCTCGAAGCGGGCGTCGATGCCGGCACGGAAGGCCGGGTCGGCGAACAGCCGGGCTACTTCGTATTCGTCCTTGTAGGCCAGCAGCTTGAAGTAGTTGCGGGCCACCGCGTCGGTGAGGGCCTCGCTGCCCAGCGGAGCCTCGGCGGCGCGCACCCGGGCCACGAAGTCGGTGTAGCGGCGGGCGTAGGCTGCGTCCTGGTAGGCGGTGAGTTCTTCGGCGCGGCGGGCGATGCGTTCGTCCAGGCTCTCCGGGCGCAGGCGGATCACCGGCGCCGGGCTCACCTCGCGCTGCACGGCGGCCAGGTCGATGGCGGCGCGGCGGCCCCACAGGAAGGCCTGGCGGTTCATCTCGACGGCGGCGCCGTTGAGCTCGATGGCCCGGTCGAGGCTAGCCTCGCTCACCGGCACCCAGCCCCGCTGCCAGGCGTAGCCGAGCAGGAACAGGTTGGTGGCGATGGCGTCGCCGAGCAGCTTGGTGGCGAGGCTGCCGGCGTCGAGGAAATCGAAGTTCTTCTGGCCGACGGCCTCGACGATGGCGGCCTGCATCTTGTCTTGCGGGAAGGCCCAGTCCGGGTTGCGGGTGAACTCCGAGGTGGGCGTCTCGAAGCAATTGACCACCCCGTGGGTGCCGACGGCCATCTTGGCGAGGGCGTCGACGCTGGCGGTGACGACCAGGTCGCCGCCGATCACCGCGTTGGCCTCGCCGGTGGCGATGCGCACCGCGTGGAGGTCGGCGGGCCGGTCGGCGATGCGGATGTGGCTGAACACCGAGCCGCCCTTCTGGGCGAGGCCGGTCATGTCGAGCACGGTGACGCCCTTGCCGTCCAGGTGGGCGGCCATGCCGATCAGCGCGCCGATGGTCACCACGCCGGTGCCGCCGACGCCGGTGACGAGGATGCCCCACGGCTTGTCGGTGGCCGGAAGCCGGGGTGCGGGCAGCGGGCCGAAGCGCTCGCCCTTGCCGGCCTGGGCGCGGCCGTGGCGCAGGCGGCCGCCCTCGATGGTGACGAAGCTCGGGCAGAAGCCGTTCATGCACGAGTAGTCCTTGTTGCAGGCCGACTGGTCGATCTGGCGCTTGCGGCCGAACTCGGTCTCGACGGGCAGGATCGCCATGCAGTTGGACTCGCGGCCGCAGTCTCCGCAGCCTTCGCACACCGCCTCGTTGATGTACACGCGGGTCTGCGGGTCGGGGTAGGTGCCGCGCTTCCGGCGGCGGCGCTTCTCGGCCGCGCAGGTCTGGTGATAGACGATCACCGACACGCCGGCCAGGGTGCGCAGCTCGCGCTGGATCACGTCCAGCTCGTCCCGGTGGCGCAGCTGCACGCCATGGGGGAGGTCGGACACCCGCCAGGGCGTCTCGCTGCCATCGGTGACGAGCACGATGGTGCCCACCCCCTCGGCCTGCAGCTGGCGCAGCAGCTGGGGCACGCCCAGCTCGCCATCCACCGGCTGGCCGCCGGTCATCGCCACCGCGTCGTTGAAGAGGATCTTGTAGGTGATGCCGCTGGTCGGCTGGCGGCCGTGGCGCGGGCGGTTGAAGGCCGCCACCGCCTGGCGGATGGCCAGGATGCCCGAGTGGAAGTAGGTACCGTCGCCCAGGTTGGCGAAGATGTGGCGCTCGTCGGTGAAGGGCGCCTGGCCGACCCACGGCACCCCCTCGCCGCCCATGTGGCTGAAGGTGGCGGTGTGGCGGTCGGGCATGAAGCTGACCATGTAGTGGCAGCCGATGCCGGCCACCGCGCGGCTGCCGTCGGGCACCCGGGTCGAGGTGTTGTGGGGGCAGCCGGGGCAGAAGGTGGGCACCCGGTCGATGGCGAACACGCGGTGGCCGAGCAGGGCCTCCTTGGCCTGCAGGAAGGCCAGCCGCTGCTCGATGTGCTCCGACGTGAAGAAGCGCCCGATGCGCCCGGCGATCACCTTGGCGATCATCGCCGGGGTCAGCTCGCCGGCGGCGGGCAGCAGCCAGTCGCCGTGGTCCACCACGATGTGGCCGTCGGCGCCGGTGCCGCGCAGCAGCGCCCACTCGCCCTTCTCGTCGAACTTGCCGACCACCCGCGGGCGCACGTCCTCGCGCCAGTTGTAGAGCTCTTCCTTGAGCTGGTATTCGATGAGCTGGCGCTTCTCCTCGACCACCAGGATCTCGTCGAGGCCCTCGGCGAAGCGGCGCACCCCGTCGGCCTCGAGGGGCCACACCATGCCCACCTTGTAGAGCCGGATGCCGATCTCGGCGGCGAGGGCCGCGTCGATGCCCAGGTCGTCGAGGGCCTGGCGCACGTCGAGGTAGCTCTTGCCGGCGGTGATGATGCCCAGCCGCGGCTGCGGCGAGTCGATCACCACCCGGTTGAGCCCGTTGGCCCGGCAGTAGGCCAGCGCCGCGTAGAGCTTGTGGTGGAGCAGGCGCTTCTCCTGCACCAGCGGCGGGTCGGGCCAGCGCAGGTTGAGGCCGCCGTCGGGCATCTCGAAGTCGTCGGGTTCGCGCACCACCACCCGCATCGGGTCCACGTCCACCGAGGCCGAGGTCTCGACGGTGTCGGCCACCGCCTTGAAGGCCACCCAGCAGCCCGACCAGCGCGACAGCGCCCAGCCGTGCACGCCGAAGTCGAGGTACTCCTGCACCCCGGCCGGGGCCAGCACCGGCATCATCATCGACTTGAAGAAGTGGTCGGTCTGGTGGGGCAGGGTGGACGACTTGGCCGCGTGATCGTCGCCGGCGATCGCCAGCACGCCGCCAAACCTGCTGCTGCCGGCGGCGTTGGCGTGGCGGAACACGTCGCCGCAGCGGTCGACCCCCGGCCCCTTGCCGTACCACATCGCGAACACCCCCTGCACCCGCGCCTTGGGCGACAGGGCCAGCTGCTGGGTGCCCCACACCGCGGTGGCGGCCAGGTCTTCGTTGATGCCGGGCTGGAACACGATGTCGTGCTCGGCCAGATGGTCGGCGGCCTTCCACAGGCTGAGATCCAGCCCGCCCAGCGGCGAGCCCCGGTAGCCGGACACGAAGCCGGCGGTGTTGAGCCCGGCGGCCCGGTCGCGCTCCCGCTGGATCATCGGCAGGCGCACCAGCGCCTGGTAGCCGGTGAGATACACGCGGCCGGATTCGGTGGTGTATTTGTCGTCCAGGGAGCTGCTGCGGACGGGGCGGGGGTCCTGCTCGGCCATGGTGAACTCCTCGCATGATCGGCTGACGACTGCGGGATCGGCAGGCGCGGGGGAGATGCGCCGTGTCGGGCGAAGCTGCTGACAATTTGATACCAACCGGCGGTGTCGGTTCCAGCCGGCTGCAAGCCTCATGCAAAGTGCTCCGTTTATGCTTGCCTCCGGAATGACGACTGGAAGCCCGCGATGGCCAAGCGAAAAACCGGACGCGGTGGCGACACCCCGGCAACGCCCTCTGACGAACTGATCCTCGGCCGCCTGGCCTTCGGCGCCGGCCCGGCCGACGAGCGCGCGCAGCTCCGCGATATGGGGCCCGCCGCGTGGATTGCCGAGCAGCTGGCGCCCCCCGACGGCGACGACCCGGCCTGCCGCGACCGGCTCGAGGCCGCCCGCCTGCGCATCCGCTACGACGCGGGCAAGGCCCCGGCGCCCGAGTACCCGGCCGCCGACGCGCTGCGCCCGCTCGCCACCCTCGCCGCGCCCATCGAGGCCCTCTGGCCGCTCACCGACTACAAGCGCCCGATGGCCGGGGCGGAGCGCTTCCGCCCGCGCCTCGAGGTGGCCGCCGCGTGCCTGATCCGCGCGGTGCATGGCCGCTGGCAGCTGCGCGAGGTGCTGGTGGATTTCTGGCACAACCACTTCAACGTGGATGCCAGCCAGTCCGTGCAGGTGGCGGTGGCGCTGCCCGCCTACGACCGCGACGTGATCCGCTGCCATGCGCTGGGCAACTTCCGGGACTTCCTCGAGGCCGTCGCCGGCAGCACGGCGATGCTGTTCTACCTCAACAACCGCTCGTCCCGCGCCGGGGCCGCCAACGAGAACTACGCGCGGGAGCTGTTCGAGCTGCACAGCTTCGGTCGCGAGCACTACCTCAACGAGTTCTACAACCGCTGGCGCGAGGTGCCCGGCGCGCTGAAGGGGCAACCCGGCGGTTTCATCGACCAGGACGTCTATGAGGCCGCGCGGGCCTTCACCGGCTGGGGCGTGGAGGACGGCAGCGGCCTCGGCGGGGCCGACCGCCTGCCGGCCAGCGGGCGCTTCGCCTATGTGGAGTCGTGGCACGACCCGTACCAGAAGCGCGTGCTGGGCGTGGAGTTCGACCCCTTCCAGCCGGCCCGGGCCGATGGCCGCAAGGTGCTCGACCTGATCGCCGACCACCCGGCCACGGCCCGCCACGTGAGCGGCAAGCTGTGCCGCCGGCTGGTCGGCGAAGGCGCCTCGCCGAGGCTGCTCTCGGCGGCCGCCGACCTGTGGTGGCGCGCCCGCCGCCAGCCCGACCAGATCGCCCGGGTCGTCGAGCTGATCGCCCGCTCGCCCGACTTCGCCCGCAGCGGCGGGGCCCGGGTGCGCCGTCCGCTGGAGCTCGCGGCGGCCTTCGTGCGGGCCACCGGCAGCGACTTCAGCGCCAGCGAGGGGCTGGTCGGCGCCCTCGCCGCGGCCGGGCAGCGCCTGTTCGGCTGGGGGCCGCCCACCGGCCATCCGGAGGAGGCCGCCTACTGGCTGAGCGCCAACGGCATGCGCCAGCGCTGGCAGCTGGTCCAGGGCCTGATGGAGAACCGCTGGGGCAACGGCAGCCTCGACCCGCGCGGGCTCGTCGATGGGGCCCGCACCGCCGGGCCGGCGGCGGACGCCATCGCGGCCCGGCTGCTGGGCTCGGCCGCCGGGCAGGTTGGCGCCGACATCCTGGCCGGGCTCGCCGTGCCGCCCGAGCGGCCCCTCGACGCGGGAAAGCCCGCCGACGCCGCCCTGCTGCGGCGCGTGGCGGCGTTTGCCGCGATGAGCGCCGAATTCCAGACCTGCTGACGGAGACGACGAGATGACCACCCGCCGGGATTTCCTCAAGGCCTGCGCCGCCGCCGGCGCCTTCGCCCCCGGGCTGTGCCTCGGCCGGCTCGCCTTCGCTGCCGACGGGCCTGCCCCGCCCTTGCTGGTGCTGGTCTTCCAGCGCGGCGGCTGCGACGGGCTGAACCTCGTCGGGCCGGCCAACGAGAAGGCCTACGTCGAGGCCCGCCCGCCCGAGCTGCGGGTGCTCGATGGCGGCGAGCGGCCGGGACTGGCGCTGGCCAACGGGCTGGCCGACGGCATCGACTTCCGCCTCCACCCCGAGGCCGCTCCGTTGTTCGAGCTGTACCAGGGCGGCCGGCTTGCCGTGCTGCACGCCTGCGGGCTGCAGAACGCCACCCGCAGCCACTTCGAGGCCCAGGATCTGATCGAGCGCGGGGTGGTGAGCGTGGCCGACTATGCCCGCACCGACACCGGCTGGCTGACCCGCTATCTCGCCACCCTCGGCGAGGGCGCCGCCGCCGGGCGCATCGCCGCCCTGTCGGCCAACGCGGGGGTGTCGGCAGCGCTGGCGCGCTTCGACGATGCGCTGGCGGCGCCGGATCTCGCCGGTGGCCTGCCGCTGGCCGGCGGGCGGGAGGCGGCCGCGGTGCTCGGCCGTCTCTACCCGCCGGGTGCCACCGATCCGGTGCGCCGCGCCGGCGCCGGCGTGCTGGCGCGCTCCGCGCTGGTGGAGGCCCGCCTGCCGCGCCTGCCGGACGGCCGTCCGGCCCCTTACGCCCCGGCGGGGGCCGCTTACGACAACAACGGCTTCACCCAGGGCCTGCAGGCGATTGCCCGGCTGGCGCGGATGGACGTGGGGCTGCGCGTCGCGTGCATCGACCACGCCAGCTGGGACACCCACGACGCCCAGCCGGGCCGTTTCAACGCCCTGGTGGGCACGCTCGCCCGGGGGCTGGCGGCCTTCCACCAGGACATGGCCGCCGCCGGGCGGCCCGTCCGCGTGGTGGTGATGACCGAGTTCGGCCGGCGCCTGCGGGCCAACCGCAGCCAGGGCACCGACCACGGCCACGGCTCGGCGATGCTGGTGCTCGGCGACGGCGTGCGCGGCGGGCGGATGTTCGGCGCGTGGCCGGGGCTGGACACGCCGCGCCTCGACCAGGGCGTCGACCTGGCCGCCACCACCGACCACCGCCCGGTGCTGGCCGAATTGTTGACGCTGTCCGGCCGCGAGCAGGCGCTGGTCTTTCCGGGGCTCCCGGCCCCGGCCCCGCTGGGGCTGCTGGCCTAGCCGCCGGCAGCGCCCGGGCTCAGGCCGCCTGCACCACGCCGGGCGGCAGCACCTTGCCGGGGTTGAGCAGGTTGAGCGGGTCGAGGGTGGCCTTGAGGCTGGCCATCACCGCCACCGCCTCGCCGTGCTCGGCGAGCAGGAAGTCCTGCTTGCCGATGCCGATCCCGTGCTCGCCGGTGCAGGTGCCGTCGAGGGCCAGCGCGCGCTCGACGATGCGCCGGCCGAGCGCTTCGGCGGCCTCCACCTGCTCGGGCTGGTCGGGGTGGGTGAGGATCACCACGTGGAAGTTGCCGTCGCCCACGTGGCCGACGATGGGGGCGATCAGCCCGCTGGCGGCGATGTCGTCCTGGGTGCCGGTGATCGCCTCGGCGAGGCGCGAGATCGGCACGCAGACGTCGGTGGAGATGGCCTTGCAATCGGGCACCAGGTTGATGCTGGCGTGCAGCACCTGGTGGCGGGCGTGCCACAGGCGGTTGCGGTCTTCCTGGCGGGTGGCCCACTCGAAGCCCTCGCCGCCGTTGTCGCGGGCGATCTCCTGCACCGTCTGGGCCTGCTCCTCGACGCCGGTGGGCGAGCCGTGGAACTCGAAGAACAGCATCGGGGCCTCGCGCAGGGTGGTCTTGCTGTAGCGGTTGACGGCCTGCACGGTGAGGGTGTCGAGCAGCTCGATGCGTGCCACCGGCACGCCGAGCTGGATGGTCTGGATCACCGTCTGCACCGCGCTGGCCACGTCGGGAAACGCGCAGGTGGCGCTCGACATCGCCTCGGGCAGCGGGTGCAGGCGCACCGTGACCTCGGTGACGATGCCCAGGGTGCCCTCCGAGCCGACGAACAGGCGGGTCAGGTCGTAGCCCGCCGACGACTTGCGGGCCCGCCCGCCGGTGCGGATCACCCGCCCGTCGGCCAGCACCACCTCGAGGCCGAGGGTGTTCTCGCGCATCGTGCCGTAGCGCACCGCGTTGGTGCCCGAGGCGCGCGTCGACACCATGCCGCCGAGCGACGCGTCGGCGCCCGGGTCGATCGGGAAGAACAGGCCGGTGCCGTGCAGCGCCGCGTTGAGCGTCTTGCGCGTCACGCCGGGCTGCACCACGGCGTCCATGTCCTCGCCGTGGATGGCGACGATCTGGTTCATCTCGGAGAGATCCAGGCACAGCCCGCCATTGACCGCCAGGATGTGGCCCTCCAGCGAGCTGCCGGCGCCGTAGGGGATCAGCGGCACGCGGTGCTCGCGGCACAGGTTTACGATCTCGACCACCTCGGCCGTCGAATGGGCCCACACCACCCCGTCGGGCAGCGCGTCGGGAAAGTGGGACTCGTCGTGGCCGTGGTGGGTGCGCACGGCCTCGGCGGTGGAAAAGCGCTTGCCGAAGCGCTCGGCGAGCAGGGCGGAGAAGGGGGCGGGCAGGGGCATGGTCGGTTGGGGCGCGTCAGGAGTCAGGGGCAGGCGGAAGATTAGCGCGCTTCGCCGCCGACCACTATCCGGGAACGCCGCAGGCGCGCGGGCGGGCTTGGCATAGGGGAGCGGGTTTCCTGCTGGGGAGTCAGCTTCAGTGCCCTTTTTCATCGGGCCCCGCCGCGGGCGGCAACGCGTCTTGGGCGGCCTGTTCGCGCGCCCGCTGCACCGAGCGGTGCAACTGCTCGCGCAGCAGCTGCATGTCGGGAATCTTGTCCAGGTACTCGGCGACCCGGATATTGGCGCTGCCGAGGTCCAGCAGTTCGATCTGCTCGGTGTCGGCCTGGGCGCACAGGATCAGGCCGATGGGCGACTCCTCGCCCGCGGCCCGGTCGTATTTGTCGAGCCAGCGCAGGTACAGCTCCATCTGGCCCTTGTGGGCGGGCTGGAACTTCTCCAGCTTCAACTCCACCGCCACCAGTCGGCGCAGATGCCGGTGGTAGAACAGCAGGTCGAGATAGAAGTCGTCACTCCCCACGCTGATGCGCTTCTGGCGGGCGACGAAGGTGAAGCCGGCGCCCATCTCCAGCAGAAAGCGCTCCATGTCGCGCAGGATCGCGGCTTCGAGGTCACGCTCGCTATGGCCGTCGGCCAGGCCGAGGAAGTCCAGCATGTAGGGGTCGCGGAACACCAGCTCGGGCGTCATCTGGCCACCCGCGCGCAGCCTGGCAAGCTCAGCATCGACCAGTGCTTCGGGCTGCTTGCAGAGCGCCGTGCGCAGGTAGAGCTGGCTGCCGATGCGCTCGCGCAGGGCGCGCACGCTCCAGCGCTCGATGCGGCACATCTCGGCGTAGAACTCGCGCTCGAGCGGCTTCTTGAGCGGCAGGATCTCGACGAAGTGGCTCCAGCTCAGGTGTTGCGACAGCGCCGCGACAACCGGCTCGTCGGGGAAGGCCTCGGCGAACTGGATCATCCGGGACAGGTTCCGGGCACTGAAGCCCTTGCCGTACTCGGGAACCAATTTTGCCGACAGTGTCGGCAAAATCTCTTCGCCATAGCTTGCTCGTGCGCCCTGCAGAATTTCTCCCTGAGTCCGGGCTCCGAGCTTCCAGTGCAACAAGGTCAGCGTGCTGTTGGCCGTCTGCGCGACATGCTGGCGGGCCTGCTCGATCAGGCCGCGCAGCTCGTTCACCAGCGGCATGAATTCCATCGAGGGAGGCTTCATGGCGCAAATCTCCTGATTCTGGTGGTGTCTGGGAGTATGAAGGACGCAGGCGGAAATCTCGACCATGCACCGCCGCCCCCAAGGCGCTTGGCCGTAAGCCTTTTCGGGGATGCCGTCAGGTGATACCGGGGGATCGGAGTTACCCTCAGTTGCCTCATTTTGAGGCGACGTCGCCTAAGGATTAGGCAGTCGAGGGTTCCCGGGCCCCCGTTTTGCCTAAAAATGAGGCGACCGAGGGGCCCGGAGACCCCCCCCGCCGCCTAAAAATGAGGCGGCCGAGGCTGCTGCCCACCCTCGGCCGATTAAAAGTGAGGCGACGGAGGGTGATGGCCACCCTCCGTCGATGAAACGCCACCCCCCGCCCAGCGGGAGCACCCCGAAGGCTCAGGCCGCATCCTGGCCCGGGGCCGGCGATTTGCGTCGGACGTTGGAGCGCATGCTCTCCTGCAGGGGCGCCACGTTGTCGGCCTTGCCGAACATCTTGAGCAGCCCGTAACCGTCGTAGCTCGCCGCCTGGATGTCGCTGCCGAGGGCCACCCGGGTGTCGGCGCACTTGGCCGTCAGGGCCTGCAGGCGCAGCAGCCGCGGGCGCAGCGCGTCGTAGGCGGCCAGGTCGCGCTTCAGCTCTTCCAGGTCGAAGCCCGGCGGCACCGCCTGCTGGTTCTGCTCGAGGATCGCCGTGGTCTGCCGGCAGAAGGTCTCGCTCTTGTCCCCGATCTTGGTGAGCCGCCGCACCTGCTCCGGCGTGAGGGACACGAAGATATCCATCACCTGCTCGATGGCATCCAGCGCGGCATCGAACTTGGGCAGATTGTCGGTGAGATCGAGGGAGATGAGGTTCTGGGCCATGGCGGTGTTCCTGAATTTGAAATGGATAGGCTCGAAATGCGGCTGTTCTGGCGCGCCAGGGGATATTACTTAATGCTAAGCTTTTTGGGTAATTCGTGGGTCGGGTCGGCGCAGCGTAACCCGACATCCCCGAGCAATACCGCCGCGCCATCGTCTCCGGTGTTCCGACCCGTGCGGAGCGGCACGCCCGGTGTCGGGTCACGCCCTTCGGGCTAACCCGACTACGCCCCCCACTTCCCATTCCGCCTGTAAAATTAGTCAGTCCAACCCCACGGAGTCACTCCATGTCCAAGCAGATCATCGCCACCACCAGCGCCCCCGCCGCCATCGGCACCTACTCCCAGGCCGTCAAGGCCGGCAACACCGTGTATCTGTCGGGCCAGATCGGCCTCGACCCGGCCACCATGCAGATGGTCGAGGGCTTCGAGGCGCAGACCGTGCGCGTGTTCGAGAATCTCAAGGCGGTGGCCGAGGCGGCCGGCGGTTCCCTGGCCGACGCGGTCAAGCTCAACATCTACCTCACCGACCTGGCCAACTTCGCCAAGGTCAACGAGGTGATGGCCCGCTACTTCAGCGAGCCCTACCCGGCCCGCGCCGCCGTCGGCGTCAAGGAGCTGCCCCGCGGCGCGGTGGTCGAGGCCGACGCGATCCTGGTGATCGGCTGAGCCTTGGCCGAAGTCGTCGAGCCGGCTGGCCCCGCGCCCGCCGAACGCGCCCCCGCCGCCCCGAAGAAGCCCGTCCACCGCGGCTGGCCGGGGGTGGGGCCGCAGCTCGCCGAGCGGCTGGCGAAGATCGACGTGTTCTCGCCGGCCGACCTGATCCTTCACCTGCCGCTGCGCTACGAGGACGAGACCCGCCTCACCATGCTCGCCGACGTGCGCCCGGGCGTGCCGGCCCAGTGCGAGGTCGAGGTGATCTCCTGTGAGGTCACGCCGCCGCCGCGCCGCCAGCTGGTGGCCCGGGCGCGGGACGTCAGCGGCGAGGTGATGCTGCGCTTCGTGCATTTCTACCCCCAGCAGCAGAAGCAGCTGGCCGCGGGCAGCCGGCTGCGCATCTTTGGCGAATTGCGCGACGGCTTCTTCGGCGCCGAGATGATCCACCCGCGCCTCAAGCCGGTGGCCGCCGGCGAGCCGCTGCCCGAGAGCCTGACCCCCGTTTATCCGACCACCGCCGGCCTCGCCCAGTCGGCGTTACGCAAGCTGGTTGCCGGCGCGCTGCGTCACAACGGGGTGCGCGACGAGCTGCCCGAAGCGCTGCGCCGCAATCTCAACCTGCCTTCCCTGCCCGAGGCGCTGCACCTGCTGCACGCGCCGCCGCCGTCGATCGCGCTGGTGGACATCGAAGACCGCGGTCACCCGGCCTGGCAGCGCATCAAGCTCGACGAGCTGCTGGCCCAGCAGATATCCCTGCGCCGGGCCTACGCCGCCCGCCGCGCCAAGAACGCCCCGGGGCTGCCGCTGCGCGACACCCTGACCCGCGAGCTCCTCGGTCAGCTGCCCTTCGCCCTCACCGGCGCCCAGGCCCGCGCCTTTGCCGAGATCGCCCGCGACCTCGCCTCCGACCACCCGATGCAGCGCCTCCTGCAGGGCGACGTGGGCTCGGGCAAGACCTGCGTGGCGGCGCTGGCGATGCTGCAGGCCGCCGAGAACGGCCGCCAGGCGGTGCTGATGGCGCCCACCGAGATCCTCGCCGAGCAGCACTACCGCAAGCTCGCCGGCTGGCTGGCGCCCCTGGGGCTGGAGGTGGCCTGGCTGTCCGGCAGCCGCAAGAAGAAGGAGCGCGAGGCCACCCTGGCCCGCCTCGCCGCCGGCGAGATTTTGCTGGCGGTGGGCACCCACGCGCTGATCGAAGACCCGGTCACGCTGCCGGGCCTGGCCCTGGCGGTGGTGGACGAGCAGCACCGCTTCGGCGTGCGCCAGCGCCTCGCCCTGCGCGAGAAGGGCCAGGCCGGCGAATCGCCGCACATGCTGATGATGTCCGCCACGCCGATCCCGCGCACGCTGGCGATGAGTTACTACGCCGACCTCGATGTGTCGGTGCTCGACGAGCTGCCGCCGGGCCGCAGCCCGATCATCACCAAGCTGGTCGCCGAGGCGCGCCGCGACGAGGTGATCCAGCGCGTCCGCGCGGCCTGCCTGGAGGGGCGTCAGGCCTACTGGGTATGTCCGCTGATCGAGGAGTCCGAGGCGCTGCAGCTGAAGACCGCCGAGGAAACCTTCGAGATGCTCTCCGCCGCGCTGCCCGAGCTGCCGGTCGGGCTGGTCCATGGGCGGCTCAAGAACGACGTCAAGTCGGCCACCATGGACGCCTTCGTGAGCGGCGAGCTCAAGGTGCTGGTGGCGACCACGGTGATCGAGGTGGGCGTGGACGTGCCCAACGCCAGCCTGATGGTCATCGAGCACGCCGAGCGCTTCGGCCTCGCCCAGCTCCATCAGCTGCGCGGGCGGGTGGGGCGCGGCGCGCACCAGTCGGCCTGCATCCTGATCTTCGCGCAGCCCCTGTCCCAGGCCGGCCGCGAGCGTCTGAAGGCCATCTACGAGCACACCGACGGTTTCGTGATCGCCCGCGAGGACCTGCGCATCCGCGGCCCCGGCGAGTTCATCGGCGCCCGCCAGAGCGGCGTGCCGCTGCTCCGCTACGCCGACCTCGAGGAGGACGCGGCGCTGGTGGACATCGCCCGCGGCCTCGCCGAGGAGATCCTCCGCGACGCCCCGCGGGTGGCCGACGCGATCACCGCCCGCTGGTTCGGCGGCCGGGCCAACCTGCTGAAGGCCTGACGGCGGGGCTCAAGGAAACGCGGGGCCGCCCCAGGTTTCCTTGCCGGGGCGGAGCCCGGCCCCGGGGGCGCTAGAACTTCTCGATCCACGGCCGCAGGTCGAGCTCCTGGGTCCAGGTGCTCGGGTGCTGGCGGTGCAGGGCGACGTAGTTCTCGGCGATCTCGTCGGGGTAGAGGCCGGCCATGCGCTCCCACTGCAGCGCCGAGCTGCCGTCCTTGAGGATGCCGCCGTCGATGACCACATGGGCCACGTGGATGCCCTTCGGCCCGAGCTCCCGGGCCATGCACTGGGCGAGGGCCCGCTGGCCCCATTTGCCGACGGCCATGTTGGCGTAGCCTTCGCGGCCGCGCAGGGCGGCGGTGGCGCCGGTGAAGATGAGGGTGCCGTCGCCGCGGGTCAGCATCGCCCGCGCCACCTCGCGCCCGACCAGGAAGGCGCCCAGGCCGTAGCCTTCGCGGCCGCGCAGGGCGGCGGTGGCGCCGGTGAAGATGAGGGTGCCGTCGCCGCGGGTCAGCATCGCCCGCGCCACCTCGCGCCCGACCAGGAAGGCGCCCAGGCAATTGACCTCCCAGCACTCCACGAAGGCCGCCGTGTCGATGTCCACCACGTGGCCGGGGCCGTAGTGCTCGGTGCAGTAAACCGCCAGCCGGGGCACGTCGAACTCGCGGCACACGGCGCGGACCATCGCGGTGACGGCCGGGTCTTCGGTGACGTCGCAGGGGTAGATCCGGGCGGTCACTCCCAGGCCCCGCAGCTCGTCGGCGAGCGCCTCGAGGCGTTGGCCGTCCCGGGCGACGAGGGCGATGTCCATTCCCTCGTGGGCGAAGCGGCGGGCCAGCGACGCGCCCAGCCCCGGGCCGACCCCGACGATGAGCGCGACGCCGCCTTCGCGGGCTGGCGATCCGTGCGGCGTGACCGGGGTGGACATGGCGACTTCCTTTCGCGTCGGGGTGGGCGTGGCGCGGGGGCGCGGCTGGCGCACCGGCTTCGACTTCTTCAGCTGCAGGCGCAGGGAGAACTGGCCGAGGCGCCACACGTAGCCGGTCTTGCTGCGCCGCCAGGCCCGGCGGGCGAGGGTGCGGGGCCACAGGGCGAGCGCCTGCCAGCTGCGGGCGCCCGAGGTGATCGCGCGCGCCTGGCAGGTTTCGGTGCACACCATGCAATCCACGCAGCGGGCGTAGTCGATGACCGGCCGGCCCCCGGCGCCGGCGCTGATGGCGCCGATGGGGCAGATCCGGATGCAGTCGGCGCAGCCGTTGCAGTGCCCGGCGTCGATGAGCGGGCGCGGGCGCAGCGTCGTCTTGTTGAGGAGGCGCAGCGCCTTCTGCAGCCGGCCCTCGGGAGGCTGGGGCCGGGTCGTGCGGGGGGGCTGGGCGAGAACCGGGAGGTCGCTCCAGGACAGGCCGCGCAGGTCGATGTGCGGCTGCTCCCAGTGGCCGAACCCGAGCCGTTGCCCCCAGGTCAGGTGGCCGATCTCCGCAGGGTCCCAGCCCAGGGCGCGGACGGAGACGCTGTCGAGGGCGACCGGGTCGGTGGAGGCGCCGATCAGGCCGACGCGCCACAGGTCGGCCTTCGAGTCCGGGCACACGGTGGTCATGTCGGACAGGGACACGGTGGGGCGTGACAGCCGGCACAGGTCGGCGACGGCGGCGTTGAGCTCGTCGCGCTCGCGCAGCAGTTCGAACAGCTGGGCGTTGCCGGCGCCGATCACGGTGTTGAACATGTTCTTGACCGCGCCGCTCCACACCAGCGTGGGATGGAGCACGGCGTTGGCCAGGTTGATCACCACGTCGGCGTCGAGCACGGCGCGGCTCAGCAGGTACTGGTGGGGGCGCGGAATGCCGCTGGGCACGAGGCGCCCGCCGGCCTTGGCGAAACTCACCAGCTCGGCACCGGCCCGTTCGGCCAGCAGGTGCAGCCACATTTCGTCGGGGGGCGGCTGGGTCTGCCGCAGTCGTCGCGAGCCTTCGTCGCCCAGCATCGGGTGCCCGCCGCAGTCGCGCACCAGGGCGATCACCGCTTCGATGATGGCCGGCTGGGAGATCATGTTGGTCTCCGGGGTGCGCATCGGCCCGTGGCGCAGGTAGGGCTTGACGAGAACCCGGTCGCCGGGGCGGATGAGGCGGGAAAGCGGTTGTTCGATCAGGGCCAGTGCCTGTTCGATGGATTGCCGGAGGACCTCCGGCTGGTAGGAGGTGTTGCGAACCAGGGCGACGACGGATGCTTGCATGGCGGCCTCATCCTCGAGGGTTCGTTGCAGCGGTCGATGCCAGGCTTTTCTTTTAAAAGCCTTGTTACCAATCACTATAGGTAGGGGACTATCCGGCCGCCAGCATTGTGTTACAAATCATTGTTATGCCGTGGTTGTGCCTCGTGCGGTTAAAAATTGTCAGGTTGGCGCCTTGCCGGCCGCGGGGCTGGTCGGCCGTCCGGGAGCCCCCCCGGCAGCGGCCGGGATCATCGCGCGGGCCCGATCGCGCCGCGGGGGCCGCGAAACGCCCTACAATGGCGCCGCATCATGCTTGCCCACGCAGTCCCCCCATGACCCTCGCCCATTTCCCCGGCCGCGATCCCTTCCGGATGGCGGCCTGGCAGGCCCCGCGCGCCATGCGCGGCTGGCTCACCGACGACAGCTCGCTCACCGCGCGCATCCGTGCCCGCTGCGGGCGCTTCTCGCTGCAGGTGGTGGGGCAGGGCAAGGCCGGCGTGCTGCCGGACGAGCTGGCCGCCCTCGGCGTGCAGCGCCACGGCGCCCTGTGGCAGCGGGAGGTGCTGCTCCTCGCCGACGGCGAGCCGGTGGTGTTCGCCCGCTCGCTGGTGGCCGCCACGGCGATCCCCGCCGCCTGGCACCTGCTCCACGGTCTGGGTGGGCGCCCGCTGGCGACGGTGCTGTTCGACGACCCGCGGGTGCGCCGTTCGCCCCTCGAGGCCGCCCGGCTCGACGCCCGCGACCCGCGCTGGCACCATGCGGCCGCGGCCCTCGGCGAGCCGGCCCTGCCGCCCCTGTGGGCGCGCCGCTCGGCCTTCCGGCGCCACGGTGCGCCGCTGCTGGTGACCGAAGTCTTCCTGCCGGCTATCCGGCGCCTGAACCCCTGACGACCATGACGACCCTGAGCCTGCGCCAACGCGTGTCCGAATACGAAAAGCTGATGCGCCTCGACAAACCCATCGGCATCCTGCTGCTGCTGTGGCCGACCCTGTGGGCCCTGTGGGTGGCCAGCGACGGCCGGCCGGCGGCGTGGGTGGTGGCGATCTTCGTGGTCGGCACGGTGCTGATGCGCTCGGCCGGCTGCGTGATCAACGACTACGCCGACAAGGACTTCGACGGCCATGTCGAGCGCACCCGCAACCGCCCGCTGGCGGCCCGCCGGATCAGCCCGAAGGAGGCCCTGGGGCTGGCCGCCGGGCTGGCGCTGCTGTCCTTCCTGCTGGTGCTGCCCCTCAACGGGCTGACCATCGCGATGAGCGTGCCGGCGGTGTTCCTGGCCGGCAGCTACCCCTACACCAAGCGCTTCCTGGCGATCCCGCAGGCTTACCTGGGCATCGCCTTCGGCTTCGGCATCCCGATGGCCTTCGCCGCCTTCCAGAACGACATCCCGCTGGTGGCCTGGGTGATGCTGCTGGCCAATGTGTTCTGGGCGGTGGCCTACGACACCGAGTACGCGATGGTGGACCGGCCGGACGACCTGAAGATCGGCATCAAGACCTCGGCGATCACCTTTGGCCGCTTCGAGGTCACGGCGATCATGATCTGCTACGCGCTGACCCTGCTGCTGCTGGGCTGGGCCGGGCTCGCCACCGGGGCCGGCGCGCCCTTCCTGGCCGGGCTGGCGGTGGCGGCCGGGCTGATGGGCTATCACTACACGCTGATCCGTGACCGCGACCGGCCCAGGTGCTTCAAGGCCTTCCTGCACAACAACTGGGTCGGCGGGGCGATCTTTGCGGGCTGGGTGGCAGACTACCTGCTGCGCTGAGCCCGGCCGGCTTCAGCGCTCGCCGGGCCGGCGTGGCCGGGCGGTGCGCAGCAGCGGGGTGAGCAGGTCCATCGTGCGGCCGGTGGCGCCCCGGTGGGAGTGGGCGAACAGGCTGCCGGCCTCGCTCATGGCCTTGCGGCGGATCGGGTCGGCGATGATCTCGAGGGCGACCTGCAGGGCGTCGTCGATGTCGTCGGCGCGCACCGCGGCCCCCACCTCGATGGCCTGCTCGCAGACCGCCTTGAAGTTGAAGGTATGCGGGCCGACGATGGCCGGGCAGCCCACCGCGCTGGCCTCGATGGGGTTCTGGCCGCCGAGCCGGGCCCAGGAGCCGCCGATGATCGCCACGTCGGCGGCGCCGTAGTAGGCATACATCTCGCCCATCGAGTCTCCCAGCCAGACCCGGGTGTCGGCCATCACCGGCACGCCCTTCGAGCGCTTCTGCATCTTGAGGCCGGCGCGCTTGACCAGCCTGGCGACCTCGTCGAAGCGGTCGGGGTGGCGGGGCACCAGCACCAGCAGCACCTCGGGCGGGCACATCCGTGCGAAGGCTTCGAGGAGCGGGGCCTCCTCGCCCTCGCGGGTGCTCGCGGCGAGCAGGATCTCGCGCTGGGGGCCGAAGCGGTTGCGGAAGTCGGCGGCCAGCACCTGCATCGGGGCGGGCGGGGCGATGTCGAACTTGATGTTGCCGGTGATCATCACGTAGCGGGCGCCCAGTTCGGTGATGCGCTGGCCGTCGGCCTCGGTCTGGGCGCCGATGGCCGACAGGTGGGCGAAGGCGTTGCGGGCGAGGCCGCCGATGCGCCGGTAGCCCTGCGCCGAGCGCGCCGACAGGCGGGCATTGACCATCGCCAGCGGGGTGCCCGTGCGGTGGCAGGCTTCGACCAGGTTGGGCCACAGCTCGGTTTCCATCAGCACGCCGATGCGCGGGTGGAAGTGCCGCAGGAAGCCCGAGATCGCCCACGGCAGGTCGTAGGGCAGGTAGGCGCTCTGCACCCGCGGGGCGAGGTGGCCGTAGAGTTCGGCGGCGGTGGCGCGACCGGTGGGGGTCATGTGGGTGAGGAGCACCCGGTGGTCGGGGTAGGTCTCGAGCAGGGCGTGGATGAGCGGCGCCGAGGCGCGTGTCTCGCCCACCGAGACGGCGTGCAGCCAGATCACCGGGTTGTTGAGCCGCGTGCGGTAGACGCCGAAGCGCTCGGGGATGTGCCGCAGGTAGTCGGGCTGCCGCCGCGCGCGCCACACCAGGCGCAGCAGCACGAAGGGCAGCGCGAGGATCCAGACGAGGGTGTAAAGGCTGCGCAGAACCAAGGCGTCGGCATCAAGGATGAAGAGTGCAAAGTATAACGGGTCGTTACAGAAGGCACGGACAAGTTGTTTCGAGGATTTACCCTGCATGAGGCGCATGCGAAAATCTGCGGCTGATAGCCGCATGGCCCAGCCCCCTGGGCCACCGCGCCGGCCGTCCCGAACCCAACAATCCGGATCGTCCCCACTCTCATGAAAATCCTCGTTACCGGTGCCGCCGGTTTTATCGGCATGCACACCAGCCAGGTTCTGCTGGCCCGCGGCGATCAAGTCGTCGGGATCGACAACCTCAACGACTACTACGACGTCCAGCTCAAGCTCGACCGGCTGGCGCGGCTGACGCCCCACGCCAACTTCCGCTTCGTGAAGCTCGACGTGGCCGACCGGGCGGGCATGGAGAAGCTCTTCGCCGAAGAGAAGTTCGACCGGGTCATCCACCTGGCGGCCCAGGCCGGCGTGCGCTATTCGCTGGTCAATCCCCACTCCTACATCGAGAGCAACGTGACGGGGTTCATGAACATCCTCGAGGGCTGCCGCCACAACAAGGTGCAGCACCTGGTGTATGCCAGCAGCTCGAGCGTGTACGGCGGCAACACCCGGATGCCGTTCTCCGAGCACGACAGCGTCGATCACCCGGTCAGCATCTACGCCGCCACCAAGAAGGCCAACGAGCTGATGGCCCACACTTACAGCCACCTGTTCGGCCTGCCGACCACCGGCCTGCGCTTCTTCACCGTGTATGGGCCGTGGGGCCGCCCCGACATGGCGCTGTTCCTGTTCACCAAGGCGATCCTCGAAGGCCGCCCGATCGACGTGTTCAACCACGGCAGGATGAAGCGCGACTTCACCTTCATCGACGACATCGTGCAGGGCGTCATCCGCACGATGGACCGTGTCGCCGAGCCCGATCCCGCTTACAATGCCGACCTGCCCGATCCGGGGCGCAGCAATGTGCCCTTCCGTGTGTTCAACATCGGCAACAACAACCCCGTCGAGCTGATGGCCTTCATCGAGGCCATCGAGGACGCCGTCGGGGTCAAGGCCGAAAAGAACTTCATGCCCCTGCAGGACGGCGATGTGCCGGCCACCTATGCCAACACCGACGAACTCAACGCCTGGACCGGCTTCAAGCCGGAGACCCCGGTGCGCGAAGGGGTCGGGCGTTTTGTCGAGTGGTACCGGAGCTACTACAAGCTCTGACACCCGCCGGGGGCGTCCGGCGCCGCTCCCGTCGCCCGTCTCCGGGGGGCACGCATGGCGCCCCTGACCGTCAGCCTCGTGCTGTACCGCCCTGATCCCGCCCTGCTGCGGGAGACGCTGGCCGCCCTCGAGGTGGCCAGCTGCCGGGCCGATCTCCAGCCCGACCTGTTCCTGATCGACAACGGCGGCTCCGCCGGGGCGCTGGCTGGCCTCGCGCTGCCCGCCGGGTGGGTCGTGCATCACATCGCCGGCCACGGCAACGTCGGCTTCGGCCGCGGCCACAACCTCAGCCTCGACGGCGCCGGCGACTTCCACCTGATCCTCAACCCCGACCTCGAGCTGGCGCCCGACGCCCTCGTCGAGGCCATGGCTTTCATGGCGACCCACCCGGAATGCGGCCTGCTGGCGCCCGCCGCCTACTGGGACGACGGGCGCATGCAATACCTGTGCAAGCGGGTGCCGGCGGTCTTCGACCTCTTCCTGCGCGGCTTCGCGCCCGGCTGGCTGCGCCGCCGCTTCGCCCAGCGCATGGAGCGCTACGAGATGCGCGACCTCATCGCCGGGCAGGTGGTGTGGGACCCGCCCCTCGTCAGCGGCGCCTTCATGCTGTTCCGCAGCGAGGTGCTGCGCCGCCTGGGGGGCTTCGATCCGGATTTCTTCCTGTACTTCGAGGACTACGACCTCAGCCTGCGCGCCGCCCGCCTGACACGCCTGGCATATGTGCCGGCGGTCCGGGTGGTGCATCATGGCGGCCACGCGGCGCGCAAGGGGTGGCATCACATCAAGCTCTTCGTGGGCGGCGCCGCGCGCTTCTTCAACAAGCACGGCTGGCGGTGGTTCTGACCATGGCGACACACACGCGTCTTGCGCCTGCCCTGCGCGCCCTCACGCTGGCCGCGGCCCTCGCGGGCGGCCTCTCTCCTGCGCTGGCGGCCGGGCCCGAGGCGCCGCCGCTGCTGCTCGCCGAGGTGTTCCGCGGCGACGTGGCGCTGGCCGACTACTGGGTCAGCGAGAAGCTCGATGGCGCCCGCGCGTTGTGGGACGGGCAGCGCCTGCGTTTCCGCAGCGGGCGTCCGGTGCCGGCGCCGGAGTGGTTCGTCGCCGGCCTGCCGCCCGAGCCCCTCGACGGCGAGCTGTGGATCGGCCGCGGGCGCTTCGCCGAGCTGTCCGGCATCGTGCGCCGCCAGCAGCCCGTGGACGACGGATGGCGTCAGGTGCGCTTCATGGTGTTCGAGCTGCCCGGCGCGGCCGGCAGCTTCACCGAGCGGGTCGAGCATCTGAAGACCATCGTCGCCCGCGCCGGCGTGCCCTGGCTGCAGGCGGTGGAGCAGTTCCGGGTGGCCGACCGGGCCGCGCTGCAGGCCCGCCTCGACGCGGTCGTCGCCGCCGGGGGCGAGGGCCTGATGCTGCACCGGGCCGACGCGCCCTATCTCACCGGGCGCAGCGATGCGCTCCTCAAGCTCAAGCCCCGGCTGGATGCCGAGGCCACCGTCGTCGCGCACCTGCCCGGGCGGGGCCGTCTGGCCGGGATGATGGGCGCGCTGCTGGTCGAGACGCCCGCCGGGGTGCGCTTCCAGCTGGGCACCGGCTTCACCGACGCCGAGCGGCGCGAGCCGCCGCCGGTGGGCGCCCAGGTCACCTATATTTACCGGGAGCTGACCCGCGCCGGGGTGCCGCGTTTCGCCAGCTACTGGCGGCGGCGGGAGGCGTTTTGACGGCCGGCCGCTGCCTCGTCACCGGTGGGCGCGGCTTCATCGGCGCCCGGCTGGTCGCGGCCCTGGCGGCGGACGGGGTGCCGCTGCGGGTGCTGACCCGCGGCGAGCCGGCCGGCTCCGACGAGGTTCGCGGCGACCTGGCCGACCCGGCCAGCCTGGCGCGGGCCTGCACGGGCATCGACACGGTTTTCCACTGCGCCGGCCACGCCCACGCCTTCGGCGCCCTCGGCGAGGCGGAGGCGGCCCGCCATCGGCAGGTCAACTTCGAGGGCACCCGGGCGCTGGCCGAGGCGGCCGGGCGCGCCGGGGTGCGCCGCTTCGTGTTCCTCTCCAGCGTCAAGGCGATGGGTGAGCCGCTGGAGGCGTGCGTCGACGAGGACTGGGCGCCGCCGCCCGTCACCGCCTACGGGCAGGCCAAGCGCGCCGCCGAGGCGGCCCTGCAGGAGGCTGCCGCGCGTCATGGCATGCACGCGGTGAGCTTGCGCCTGGCGATGGTGTATGGCACCGGTGGGCGCGGCAATCTCGAGCGCATGGCGGCGCTGGTCCGGCGGGGCCTGTTCCCGCCGCTGCCGGAGACCGGCAACCGGCGCTCGCTGGTGCATGTGTCGGACGTGGTGGCGGCCATCCGCCGGGTGGCCGTCGACCCGCGGGCGGCAGGCCGCAGCTACATCGTGGCGCATCCGGAAACCCATTCCGGGCGGCAGCTCTTCGATGCGTTGCGCGCGGCCCAGGGGATGGCGCCCGTCGCCTGGGGGGTGCCGCGGGGGCTGCTGACCGCCGCGGCCCGGCTGGGTGACGGGGTCGAGGCGCTGTTGTCGCGGCGGGTGCCGCTGGACAGCGAGGCCCTCGGGCGGCTGCTGGGGTCGGCCTGCTATTCGCCGGCCCGCATCGAGCGGGAGCTCGGCTGGCGGGCCCGGGTGGGGCTGGACGAAGGTTTGCGGGAGATGCTCGGTGGGGGTTGAACGCCTGATGCCGGCGGTGGTGCTGCTGGCCTTTGCGGTTGCCTGGGCGGTGACCCGGCTGTGTTGCCGGCCCGGTGCGTGGTTGTATTTCCTGGATCATCCCAACGATCGCTCGCTGCACGCGCGGCCGACGCCCCGCACCGGCGGGGTCGGGGTGATGGCCGGCGTCGCCGCGGCGGCGCTGGCGGTGATCGCGGCCGGGCAGGCCGGGCGGGCGTTGTCGGCGGCCCTGGTCGGGGCCCTTGCGCTGGCGGCTTTGGGGCTGGCGGATGACCGGGCGGGGCTGTCTGCACGCCTGCGCCTGCTGGTGCAGGTGCTCGCTGCGGGGGCCTTCCTGACCGTGGGCGGGGTGGCCGGCGGCTGGGCGATGGCCGTGTTGCTGCTGGTCGGGCTGGTGTGGATGGGCAACCTGTACAACTTCATGGACGGTTCGGACGGGCTCGCCGGCGGGATGGCGGTGTTCGGCTTCGGCGCCTTCGCCTGGGCCGCGGCGATGGGCGGCGAGGCAGGGCTGGCGGTGCTGTGCGCGGGCATCGCGGCGGCGGCGGCTGGCTTCCTGTGCTTCAACTTTCATCCGGCCCGCATCTTCATGGGGGATGTGGGGTCGGTGCCCCTCGGTTTCCTGGCCGGGGCGCTGGGGGTGGCGGGGTGGCGGGCCGGGGCCTGGTCGCTGTGGTTTCCGTTGCTGGTCTTCGCGCCCTTCATCCTCGACGCCACCGCGACCCTGCTGCGCCGGGCCCTGCGCGGCGAGAAGGTCTGGCAGGCCCACCGGACCCACTACTACCAGCGCATGGTGCAGATGGGCCTGGGGCACCGGGGGACGGCGCTGCGCGCCTACGGCTTGATGGCGGGCTGCGGGGCGGCGGCCGTGGTGGCGTTGACGGCAGGGTTCTCGCTGCAATGCATCATCATTACAATGTGCATCACCGTACATTTTTTCGTCGCCTACCGGATCGACCGCGCCTGGCGCCGTCACCGGGCGGGCGAGTCGCCGCCGCCTTGATCCATCGCCTCCATCACCCCCTCCTGGTGTATCTCTCCGACGTGATCGGCGTGGGCCTCGCGTGGTGGGGGGCATATCTGATCCGCTTCAACTTCAGCATCCCGCCGGAGTTCCTGCCGGGCTTCCTGCTGGGGCTGGTCATCGTGGTTGTGCTGCAGGGGCTGCTGCTGAGGGTGTTCGGCCTGTACCGCAGCCTGTGGCTCTTCGCGAGCCTGCCGGATCTGCTGTGCATCGGCCGGGCGGTGGCGGTGGCCGCGGTGCTGACGCCGCTGGTGGTGGTGGTGGCGGTGCGCTACGCCCCCGAGGTGCCCCGGCTGGTGTACCTGCTGCAGCCGCTGCTGCTGGGTGTTTACATGGGGGGAACCCGGGCCATCTACCGTACCTGGAAGGAGTTCCGGCTGTACGGCGGCTTGCGCGCCCAGGGCCAGCCGGTGCTGGTGCTGGGGGGCGGCGAGGCGGCCGTCAACCTGGTGCGCGACCTGTCCCGCTCCGCCGAGTGGCGGGTGGTCGGGGTGCTCGATGACACGCCGGGTCACCGGGGGCGCGAGATCCACGGGTGCGAGGTGCTGGGCGGGATCGCCGATCTGGCGCGGCTGGTCGACGAGCTGAAGGTGGGCCATGCCATCATCGCGATGCCCAACGAGGGGCACGAAAGGCGCCGGGTGGCGGCCAGCGCCTGCGTGCGGGCCGGCGTCAAGGCGCTGATCCTGCCGGGCATCGAGGATGTGATGACCGGCCGGGTCAATGTGAGCCAGGTGCGCGAGGTGGACGTCGAGGATCTCCTCGGCCGCGATCCGGTGCGGATCCACGCCGCCGAAGTGCGCGACTATCTGCGGGGCAAGGTGGTCATGGTGACCGGCGCCGGAGGGTCGATCGGTTCCGAGCTGTGCCACCAGATCGCCCGCTTCGAGCCGGCGCTGCTGGTCTGTTTCGAGTTGAGCGAGTTCGCGCTGTACCAGCTGACCGAGGCGTTCGCGATGCATTTTCCGGGCCTGCAGGTGGTGGCGGTCGCCGGCGACGTGAAGGATGCGATCCGGGTGGACGAGATCATCGGCCGCTACCGGCCCCAGGTGATCTTCCATGCGGCGGCCTACAAGCACGTCCCCCTGATGGAAGACCACAACGCCTGGCAGGCCGTGCGCAACAACGTGCTCGGCACCTGGCTGGTGGCGCGCAGCGCGGTGGCCTTCGACGTGCCCCGTTTCGTGCTGGTGTCCACCGACAAGGCGGTCAATCCGACCAACGTGATGGGCGCCACCAAGCGCCTCGCCGAGCGGGTCTGCCAGGCCATGGCCCTGCAGGGCAGGACCCAGTTCGAGATCGTGCGCTTCGGCAACGTGCTGGGCAGTGCCGGCAGCGTGATCCCCAAGTTCGCCGAGCAGATCGCTGCCGGCGGGCCGGTTACCGTGACCCACCCGGAGATCACCCGTTACTTCATGTCGATCCGAGAGGCTGCCCAGCTCGTCCTCCAGGCGGGCTCGATGGGCCGCGGCGGCGAGATCTTCGTGCTCGACATGGGGCAGCCGGTGCGCATCGCCGACCTGGCCCGGGACATGATCCGCCTCTCCGGGCGTTCCGAGGCCGAGATCCGCATCGTGTTCAGCGGCCTGCGCCCCGGCGAAAAACTCTACGAGGAGCTGCTCGCCGACACCGAGCAGACCCTGCCGACCCACCATCCCAAGCTGCGCATCGCCCGGGCGGAGCCCGCCGTCGACGGCTGGCTCGAGGGGCTGCTCGTGTGGTTGCGCCAGCGCCGGGCCGTCGAGGCCATCGAGGTGCGTCGCGAACTGCGTCGCTGGGTGCCCGAGTACACGCCGGGCCCGCTCGCCCCACAACTCAAGGCGGTCGAAGCCGCTCCCAAGGCCTGAACCATGGCAACCTACGCAATCGGCGACATCCAGGGGTGCTTCACCTCGCTCATGGCCCTCCTCAACCGGGTCGCCTTCGATCCCGCCCGCGACCGCCTGTGGCTGGTGGGCGACCTGGTCAACCGGGGGCCGGATTCACTGCGCACCCTGCGCTTCGTGCGCGACCTGGGGCCGGCGGCGGTGACGGTGCTGGGCAACCACGACCTCTACCTGCTGATGGTGGCCTACGGTGCGGTGCGCAGCCGTGGCAAGGACGACACCCTTCAGGCGGTGCTCGACGCCCCCGATCGCGACGCGCTGCTCGCCTGGCTGCGCACGCGGCCGCTGATGCACCTCGAAAACGGTTTCGCGATGGTGCACGCCGGCCTGTTGCCGGGCTGGACGGTGACCCAGGCGCGGGCGCTCGCGCGGGAGGTCGAGGGGGCGCTGGCGGGCCCCTACCATGCCGACCTGCTCCACAACATGTGGGGCAGCGAGCCGGCCGCCTGGCACGACGACCTCAGCGACTATGCGCGGATGCGGGTGATCGTCAACGCGATGACCCGGATGCGTTTCTGCACCCCCGACGGAAGCATGGATTTCAAGGTGAAGGGCGAAGTGGCCAAGGCGCCCAAGGGCTACCTGCCCTGGTTCGAGGTGCCGGGCCGCCGGAGCGCCGACACCACGGTGGTGTTCGGCCACTGGTCGGCCCTCGGGCTGCGGGTCGAGCCGCGGCTGCTGGCGCTGGATTCGGGCTGCCTGTGGGGGCGCGAGCTGAGCGCGGTGCGGCTGGAGGACCGGACGGTGTTCCAGGTGGCCTGCGCCGGGCTCGGCCACGGCAAGGTCAAGCCCTCCTGAGCCGCTCCGGCCGCCGCCTTCAGCCGTCCGCCAGGGCGGCGACGATGGTGTCGCGGGCGCGCTGGGACAGCTGCTTGCGGTCGGGCTGTTCGGTGGTCGATAGCGCCGGCGCCACGTGGATGCGCGCCACGATCTCCCGCTCGGCGACGATGGCCCGCAGGCACTCGCCCAGGCTCACGTCGCCGTCGTAGGCCGGCGCGCGGGTGAAGCGGCCGTCCGGCAGGCGATAGGCCAGGGCCAGGGGCTGGATCGGTGCGCCGGCCTCGATGGCCGGCTGCAGCAACGCCGCGTGAAAGGCATGCACGTGGCTGCCGTCGGTGGTGGTGCCTTCCGGAAACAGCGCCACCTGCCGCCCACGGCCAAGCAGGGTGGCGATCTCGGCGTTCACGATGCGCGCGTGGCCGCGACTGCCGCGGCGCAGGAAGACCGTCTCGTTGCGGGCCGCCAGCCAGCCGACCAGCGGCCAGTCACGCACCTCGGCCTTGGAGATGAAGGCCGCCGGGCAGGCGGCGTTGATCACGAAGATGTCCAGCCACGAGACGTGGTTGGCGACCAGCAGGCTGCCGGATGCGATGGGCTGCCCGTCCTGCTGGAGGCGGACGCCGAGGATCTTCAGCAGCCGGGCGGACCAGCGCTGCTTCAGGCGGATCTGCCGGGATGGCGCGATGAGGGGAAAGCCGAGGGCCGCGATCGCCAGGCCGAGCAGCAGGTGCGCGGCGAGGCGGGTGTAGCGGAGCAGGCGGACGGCGGCGGGGGTGGGGCTGGCGGGTTTCAGTCCTTGCGTCCCATGAAGTGTTTGGCGTAGCGGGCATCGAGCCGGGATACCGGCAGCAGCACCGGCAGGTCGGCCGTGTTGAAGTCGGGATCCCAGGCCGGCTCGCCGCAGATCCAGGCGCCGGCCCGCAGATAGCCCTTGATGAGCGGCGGCGTCTCGGCCTCGATGTCCTGGCGCAGGGCCTGGAGGGGCAGTGGCGTGCGGGGGAAGACCCGGTATTCGAGCGGGCACAGGTGCTCGTCCTTGAGCCGATTATACAGGCTGGCCGCGGCGTGCCCGCCGTCGGCCATGCTCACCGAGGCGCAGCCGATCAGGTAGTCGTACTTGTTCTCCAGCATGTAGCGGGCGAGGCCCGACCACAGCAGGGTGATCACCGCGCCGGAGCGGTAGTCCGCGTCGATGCAGGAGCGGCCGATCTCCACCATGCGGCTCTTCAGGTGGCGCAGGCGGGTGAGGTCGAACTCGGTCTCGGAGTAGTAGTTGCCCACTTCGCGGGCGGCGCTGGGGGACAGGATGCGGTAGGTGCCGACGATCCGCCCGGCGTCCTCGTCGCGGACGATCAGGTGTTCGCAGAAGGCGTCGTAGAGGTCCCGGTCCACCCCCGGGGTGCGCGTGGTCAGGCGGGCGCCCATCTCGTCGGCGAAGACCCGGTAGCGCAGCTTCTGGGCTTCCAGCACTTCGGTCTGGCTGGTGGCGAGGCTGACGTGCAGGTTGCGGCCCGGGCGCTGGGCGAGGTGTTGTTGCTTTTGCAGCATGGCGAGAATCCTCTTGGGGTTTTCGCGCATTGTGGGAATGCTGCATTGCAGGGCCTTGAAGGCGGTGTTACCGGCACATTAACGCAAAGAAGGGAGCCGCAGCTCCCTTCATGAGGCCTGCCCGACGGGCGGGGTTCAGCGGGTGACGCGGGTGTTGCCGCCGTCCTGCAGCAGGCGGACGCGCTCGCCCGGCTGGAACTTCTCGCCGCCGTCTTCCTGGGTGACGGCGAGCAGCTCGCCGTTGTCCATCTTGAGGGTGATCTCGATGCCCTGCTTGCGGGTCATGCCCTCTTCGGCGGCGGAGCCGGCCAGGCCGCCCGCCACGGCACCGATGACCGCGGCGATGGCCGAGCCCTTGCCCTGGCCGACGGTGCTGCCCGCGATGCCGCCGATCGCCGCGCCGCCCAGGGTGCCCACCGGCGACTTGGTGCCTTCGAGCTTGACCGGGCGCACGCTTTCGACGACCCCCATCCGCACGTTGATGACGCGACGGGCTTCGGCGCGCTGGTAGTCGCCGCCGCCCAGGCCGCTGGCGCAGCCCGTGATGGTGACGGTGGCGAGCAGGGCGAGGGTCAGATTGAGGATTCGCATGGTTCTTCCTTTCACCAGAGAGTGGTGCCGAAGGCCTCACGGTAGGCTTCGGCGATGTCGTCGCGGCTGGGCGTGTGGTTCTGCCCGCCGCGGGACGCGATCTTGATGGCGCCCATCAGCGAGGCGAGGCGGCCGGTCTGCTCCCAGTCCATGCCCTGCTCGATGCCGTACAGCAGGCCCGCCCGATAGGCGTCGCCGCAGCCGGTGGGGTCTTGGACGACGCTGGGGCGCGCTGTCGGGATCTCGATGCGGCGACCGCCGGTGTGGATCTCGGAGCCTTCGCCACCGCGGGTGACGATCAGCGCCTTCACGTCCGTGGCGAGCGACTCGACGCTGCGTCCGGTGCGTTCGCACAGCAGGCGGGCCTCGTAGTCGTTGACCGTACAGTAGTCGGCCAGTTGCAGGCACGCCAGCAGTTCGTCGCCGTTGAACATCGGCAGGCCCTGGCCCGGGTCGAAGATGAAGGGGATGCCGGCTTCGGCAAACTGGCGGGTGTGCTCGAGCATGCCGTCGCGGCCATCCGGCGAGACGATGCCGAGGCGCACGCCGCTGGCGTCGCCGACCTTGTTGAGGTGGGACATCATCATCGCGCCCGGGTGGAAGGCGGTGATCTGGTTGTCGTCGAGGTCGGTGGTGATGAAGGCCTGGGCGGTGAAGCTGCCGGGCACCCGGGTGACGTGGGTGCGGGGCAGGCCGAGGCGGTCGAGACGCTCGAGATAGGGGGCCGCGTCGTCGCCGACGGTGGCCATGATCAGCGGCTCGCCACCCAGCAGCTTGAGGTTGTAGGCGATGTTGCCGGCGCAGCCGCCGAATTCTCGCCGCATGTCGGGCACGAAGAACGAGACGTTCAGGATGTGCAGCTGGTCGGGCAGGATGTGGTTGCGGAAGCGATCATGGAAAACCATGATCGAGTCGAAGGCGATGGAGCCGCAGATGAGCGTGGACATGGGGGCGTAAAGGGCGGGTCAGGGGTAGAACACCCACACGCGGTAGCCGGCGGCGGCCACCAGGGGCGCCTCGAAGGCGACCTTGGCGGCGATCTCCCGGTGGGCCGGGAAGGCGTCCTTTGGGGCGTCGGCGGGCAGCCACTGGGCGGGCTCCAGCACCCGGCGGACGAGGGCCTTGTCGCGGGCGTCGGTGAGGGTGACTTCGAGGTGGGGGTGGGCCTGGGCAAATTCGGCCCGGTTGCGCAGGGTGACGTGGAGGGTGAAGAAGGCTTCGCGGCCGGCGTCGGGCTGGATGTCGGAGTTCTCGATGGAGATCAGCGCGGCCTCGCGGGGCAGGGGCAGGTCGCAGCCGATGCCGGCGCACAGGCTCTCCATGAGGGGGCGCATGTGGGGCGAGGACTGGACGATCTGGTTGCGGAACACCAGCATCCCCTGGGCCAGCAGGAGCAGCGCCAGCAGCGTGGCGCCGGCAGCCCAGGCGGCCTGGCGGAGCAGGCCGGAGGGTTTCTCCTCGGTTTCCGGCTCGGACTCGGTTTCGTCGTCTTCGTCGCCGTCGGGAGCCGGCGGGGTGTCGGCGCGTTCGTCGGTGCCGGGGCGCGCGGCGAAGGAGGCCATGGGTGCCGGCGGCGGCTCGACGGGGGCTCCGGCGAGGGCCGCGGCCTCGCCGGCGTCCTTGCGGTGGAGCAGGGAGTCGAAGTCGAGGGGCTCGGCCTTGAGGTCGAGCTCGGAGGGGTCGGGCCAATCGGATGGCGCTGCGAAGGCCGGTGCGGCCTCTGGCTCGGCGCTGTGGGCGCCGGTGTCGGCCGGCTGGTCGGCGAGCGGTGCGGGTTCGGCCGGGGCGGTCAGCGGCGGCTCGTCGTCGAAGGGGGCCCAGGCGGGGGATTCCGCCGCCGTGTCGGGGAGGTCGAACACCGGCGCCGGGCTCTCGCTCTCCGGCTCGACGGCCGGCCATTCGGCGGGGGCCTCGATCTCGCCGTGGGGCTCGAGACGGGCGTCGTCGGACGGAATGGCGTCGGCGGGAGGCGGGGCCTCGAAAGCAGGCTCGGCGGGCTGGTCGGGGCTGTCGAGGTCGTCGAGCAGGAAGGCCGGGGCCTCGAAGGATTCGACGGCCTCGAAGGGCTCGGGGGCCTCGGGTGTCTTGGGCAGGGGCTGCGGCTCGTCGGCGGGCTCGTCGGGGGAGGGCTCGATGGGCGGGAAGGGCTCGAGCGTGGTCTTCTCTTCGAGCACGAAGACCGGCGTGGGCGCTTCGGCCGCGGGCGGCTCGCTGGAGGCCGGCTCCGCGGGAGCGGGTTCGATCGACGCCAGTCCGATCGGCGCTGGCTCGACGGGGGCGTGTGCCCCTGCGGTGTCGTCGGCGAGGCCCTCGTCCACCAGGGTTTCGAGGGCGTTGAAGGCGTGCTGGCACTGGCCGCAGCGCACCCGCCCCTGACGGGCGCGCAGCTGCTCCGGGCGCACCCGGAAGGTGGTGGCGCACGCGGGGCAGCGGGCCAGGATCATTGCACGTCCTGTTCCGGGCGCTCGCCTTCGAGGCGGACCCAGCCTTCGTGGGTGGCGCCGACGCGCAGGGCGATGTAGGGCGCGTAGGCTTCGATGACCTCGTCGGCCTGGGCTTCGAGCACGCCGGAGAGGGCGAGCTTGCCGCCGGGGGCGACGCGGGCGGCGAGCAGTGGGGCAAGCATCTTGAGCGGGTTGGTCAGGATGTTGGCCACGACCCGCTGGAAGGTGCCGGCCAGGGGCTTGGCGGAGACCTGCAGGTGCAGGCTGACGCCGTTGTTGGCGGCGTTGTCGGCGGCGGTGGCGACGGCCTTCTCGTCGATGTCCACGCCGGTGACCTCGCCGGCGCCGAGTTTGGCTGCAGCGATCGCCAGGATGCCGGAGCCGCAGCCGTAGTCGAGCACCGAGACGCCCGGCGCCACCTCTTCGATGAGCCATTCGAGGCACAGCCGGGTGGTGGGGTGGGAGCCGGTGCCGAAGGCCATGCCGGGGTCGAGGACGAGATTGATCGCGTCGGCGTCCGGGGCGGTGTGCCAGGTGGGCACGATCCAGAGACGGTCGGTAATGCGGATCGGGTCGAACTGGCTCTGGGTGAGCTGCACCCAGTTCTGCTCCTCGACCTCCTCGATGGTGAACGGCGGCACCGCGGCGAGGCCGGCCGCCGCGGATGCGGTGGCCAGGGCCTGGGCCAGGTCGGTGTCGGTGTCGAAGAGCGCGACGACGCGGCTGTGGTCCCACAGGCTGGCCGGGTGCATGCCGGGCTCGCCGAACTGGGGCTTTTCGGCCTCGGTGCCGGCGTCGGCGTCGTCGATGCTGACCGACAGCGCGCCGTGCTCCATCAGCGCTTCGGAGAGGGCTTCGGCGCGGGTCGCGTCAGCCTGCAGGATGACAGAGATCCACATCAGCTTTTATTGACCTCGTTGCGGGCGGCCAGCTTGTGCTCGAGGTAGTGGATCGCGGTGCCGCCTTCGACGAAGCGGGCGTCGAGCATCAGTTCCTGGTGCAGCGGGATGTTGGTCTTGATGCCTTCGACGAGCATCTCGGACAGGGCGATGCGCATGCGGCGGATGGCCTGGTCGCGGGTGTCGCCGTAGGCGATCAGCTTGCCGATCATCGAGTCGTAGTGCTGGGGCACCGTGTAGCCATTGTACACGTGCGAATCCACGCGGATGCCGGGGCCACCGGGGACGTGCCAGTTGCCGATCTTGCCCGGGCAGGGGGTGAACTTGAACGGATCTTCGGCGTTGATGCGGCATTCGATCGCGTGGCCGCGGAACTCGATGTCCTTCTGGCGGTAGCGCAGCTTCTGGCCGGCGGCGACGCGGATCTGCTCCTGGACGATGTCGACGCCGGTGATGAGCTCGGTGACCGGGTGTTCGACCTGGACCCGGGTGTTCATCTCGATGAAGTAGAACTCGCCGTTCTCGTAGAGGAACTCGAAGGTGCCGGCGCCCCGGTAGCCGATCTTGCGGCAGGCCTCGGCGCAGCGTTCGCCGATGCGCAGGATGTGGCGGCGCTCGATGCCGGGCGCGGGGGCTTCCTCGATGACCTTCTGGTGGCGGCGCTGCATGGAGCAGTCGCGCTCCCCCAGGTGGATGGCGTTGCCGTGCTGGTCGGCGAGGATCTGGATCTCCACGTGGCGCGGGTTTTCCAGGAACTTCTCCATGTAAACCATGGGGTTGCCGAAGAAGGCGCCGGCCTCGGAGCGGGTGGTGGTGACGGCGTTGAGCAGGGCCGCCTCGGTGTGCACCACGCGCATGCCGCGCCCACCGCCGCCGCCGGCCGCCTTGATGATCACCGGGTAGCCGATGGCGCGGGCGATCTTGACGATTTCTTTCGGGTCGTCGGGCAGGGCGCCTTCGGAGCCCGGCACGCAGGGCACGCCGGCGGCCTTCATGGCGTCCTTGGCGGAGACCTTGTCGCCCATCAGGCGGATGGTCTCGGCGCGGGGGCCGATGAACACGAAGCCGGACTGCTCGACCCGCTCGGCGAAGTCGGCGTTCTCGGACAGGAAGCCGTAGCCGGGGTGGATCGCCTCGGCGTCGGTGACCTCGGCGGCGGAGATCAGCGCGGGGATGTTGAGGTAGCTGAGGGCCGACGAGGCGGGCCCGATGCAGACGGATTCGTCGGCCAGCTTGACGTACTTGGCTTCGGCGTCAGGCTCGGAGTGCACGGCCACCGTCTTGATGCCCAGCTCGCGGCAGGCGCGCAGCACCCGCAGGGCGATTTCGCCGCGGTTGGCGATGAGGATCTTCTCGAACATGGCCATGGCTTAGCCGATGATGAAGAGGGGTTCGCCGTATTCGACCGGTTCGCCGTTCTCGACCAGGATGGCCTTGATGGTGCCGGCCGCGTCCGCCTCGATTTCGTTCATGAGCTTCATGGCCTCGACGATGCACAGCACGTCGCCGACCGCGACGCTCTGGCCGACCTCGGCCAGCGGCTTGGCGCCCGGGGCGCTGGCGCGGTAGAAGGTGCCGACCATCGGGGACTTGACCACGTGGCCATCCGGCAGGGCGGGCTCGCTCGCCGCCGCGCTGGCGGCCGGCGCGGCGGCCGGGGCGACGGCCATCACCGGGGCCGGGGCCGCGTAGCTCACCGGCGCCGGGCCGGTGGCGTGCTTGGCGATGCGCACCTTTTCTTCGCCTTCGGTGACTTCCAGTTCCGAAATACCGGATTCCTGAACCAGGTCGATCAGTTTCTTGAGCTTGCGAAGGTCCATTGTTTTCCCCTTGATATAGGTATGGCGGCCGCTCGGGCGAGGGGCCGCGGATGTCTGTGTCAGGCGCTGGAGGCGCGCAGGCGGGAGAGGGCGAACTCGAGGGCCAGTTGATAGCCCTGGGCGCCCAGCCCGGATATCACTCCGACGGCCTTGTCGGAGAAGTAGGAGTGCTTGCGGAAGGGCTCGCCGGCGTGGATGTTGGTCAGGTGGACTTCCACGAAGGGAATGCCGACTTCGCAGAGGGCGTCACGCAGCGCGACGCTGGTGTGGGTGTAGCCCGCCGGGTTGATGATGATGAAGTCGGTGCCCTCGCTGCCGGCGGCCTGGACCCGGTCGATCAGCTCGCCCTCGTGGTTGCTCTGGAAGGATTCCAGCTGCACGCCGTCGGCCCGGGCCCGGCTCTCCATGGCCGTGTGGACGTCGGCGAGCGTGAGCTGCTCGCCGGAGGTGGCGTCCCGGCTGCTGAAGAGGTTGAGGTTGGGCCCGTGCAGAACCAGCACGCGACGCTGCGGCAGGCTCTCGGTGCGGGCTTCCTGGGTGCGAGTTTTCCGCGTCATGGGCGCAAGTTTGCCGCAATTAGGCGCAAATTGTCCACCAGCCGGCCGCCCCGCGGCGTGTTACTGGCGGGTCAGGCCGGCGAGGGTGGCGTCGAGATCGGCCTCCGACAGGGTACCGGTCTTTACCCGGCTGATCACGCCCGTTTTGTCGACGATCACGGTAAATGGCAGCCCCTGGGCGGCGTTGCCCAGGCCTTCGGTGAGCTGTACCACCGAAGGCTCGGCCAGCAGCAGCGGGTAGCTCACCCGGTGTTCGAGCTGGAAGTCGCGTACGTTGGTGGGGGTGTCGATGCTGAGTCCGACGAATTGCACGCCCTTGTCCTGGTATTTGCGGCTCGCCGCCGAGAAGGCCGGGATTTCCTTGATGCAGGGCGGGCACCAGGTGGCCCAGAAGTTGAACACCAGGATCTTGCCCTTCCATTGGGCGAGGGGCTGCGGAGTGCCGTCGAGGTCGGGGAGGGTGAGCGCCAGCAGGCTGTCCAGGGCCGCGTGCCGGGCCTGCCCGGCGGTGGCGGCCGGCGGCGCTTCCGTCTGCCGGTTGCCCATGTACACGCCGACGGCGGTGGCCGCCAGGGCCACGATGACGGTGAGGAGGATGGAGAGCTTGTTTTTCATGAATGCGGGTCCAGGGCGGCGGTGGGGCCCTGTTCGATCAGTGCTTCGACGGTGGCGAGGCGGGCCCGCTCCATCTGCCGGGCACCGTGGGGGCTGCGGCGGCTGAGGCGCTCCACGTCGGGGGAGTAGATGCGCAGCTTGACCGGCACGTCACCCCAGTCGAAGACCAGGATCGCTTCGGGGGCGTCGGGCTGGTTGCGGCGCGGCTCGCGGTGTTCGTAGGCCACCCCGTGGTTGAGGAAGAAGATCTCGACCTCTTTGGCGCTCTCGGGGAACAGCTCGATCTCGACCTCGGCGTAGCGGCCGGCGGTGCCTTCGAGCACGGCGCCGGTGAGATAGGGGCGGAAGGCGTCGAGTTCGCGCATCACTTCGGCGGCGGCGATGCGCATCACCTGCTGGCGCTCGAGGTGCTCCTCGTCCTGGAAGATCGCCAGGTAGGTGCGGACTTCGGCGTCGATCTCGGCGTTGTTGGGGAGTTCGTCGGCGTTCACCGCGCCGAGCTGGCGGGCCGCCTTGCGCTTGGCGAAGCCATAGTCGGAGATGCCATCTTCGGCGATCATGCGGGCAGCCAGCGCGGCGATCTCGCGGCGCAGGTTGCTGCGGTGCGGAACGGCAGGGCGCGTCATGGGCGGTCGGAGCTCCCCGTTCGATTAGAATGCTGCCCATTCTACACACGACTGTTGCGGCGCTGTTTCCGCGTCCGCGCTTGGGATCTCATGCACATTCACATTCTCGGGATTTGCGGCACCTTCATGGGTGGCGTGGCATTGCTGGCGCGGGCCGCCGGCCACAAGGTGACGGGCTGCGACGCCAACGTCTATCCGCCGATGAGCACCCAGCTCGAGGAGCAGGGCATCGGCCTCGTCGAAGGCTATGGCGTCGAGCAGCTCGGCCTCGAGCCGGACGTCTTCGTGGTGGGCAACGCGATCTCCCGCGGCAATCCGCTCCTCGAGGTCATCCTCGACCGGGGGCTGCCCTATGTGTCGGGCCCCCAGTGGCTGGCCGAGAACGTGCTCCAGGGGCGCTGGGTGCTGGCCGTGGCGGGCACCCACGGCAAGACCACCACCACCTCGCTGCTGGCGTGGATCCTCGAAGATGCCGGCCTCAAGCCGGGTTTCCTGGTGGGGGGGGTGCCCAAGAACTTCGGCGTGTCGGCGCGCCTCGGCGAGACGCCCTTCTTCGTGATCGAGGCCGACGAGTACGACACCGCCTTCTGCGACAAGCGCTCCAAGTTCGTCCATTACCGCCCGCGCACTGCGATCCTCAATAACCTCGAGTTTGATCACGCCGACATCTTTGCCGATCTGGCGGCGATCGAGACGCAATTCCACCATCTGGTGCGGATCGTGCCCAAAACCGGGCGGATCGTCGCCAACGCCGCCGAGGCGTCCCTGCAGCGGGTGATTGCCCGCGGCTGCTGGTCGGAGCTGGAGTGGTTCAACGACGCGGCCGGCTGGTCGGTGGCCGAAGGGGCGAGCGAGGACGAGGTGGTGCTGCGCTTCGAAGGCCGCGAGATCGGCCGCCGCCGCCTGCCCCTGTCGGGCCGTCACAACCGGGCCAACGCGCTGGCGGCCATCGCGGCGGCCCGCCATGTCGGCGTGACGCCGGAGGTGGCGCTGGACGCGCTGACCCGCTTCGAGGGCGTCAAGCGTCGCCTCGAGTTGCGCGGCACGGTGCGCGGCGTGGCGGTGTACGACGACTTCGCCCACCACCCGACGGCGATCACCCTGACCGTCGAGGGCCTGCGCCGGCAGGTGGGCGAGGCGCGCATCCTGGCGGTGCTGGAGCCGCGCTCCAACACCATGAAGCTCGGCGTGATGAAGGATCAGCTGGCTGACAGCCTGGCCCAGGCCGACAAGGTCTTCTGCTACGCCGCCAACCTGGGCTGGGACGCCCGCGGTGCGCTGGCACCGATCGCCGGCAAGACGCTGGTGGAGGACGACCTGGATGCGCTGGTGGCGGCCATCGTCGCCGAGGCCCGCGACGGCGACCGCATTTTGGTGATGAGCAACGGCGGCTTCGGGGGCATCCACGGCAAGCTGCTCGCGGCGCTGGCGGGCTGAGCCGGGCATGGCCATCGCACTGCGCGTCGCCGGGCTCGAGGATGCGGCGGAGATCGCCGGGCTGGTGAATCGGGCCTACCGCCCCGGCGCCGGGCTGCGGGGCTGGACCCACGAGGCGGCGCTGGTCGACGGCCCGCGGGCGTCGGAAGAGATGGTGCGGGCGCTGTTCCGGCCGGGCTCGACGGTGCTGGTGCTGGCGGAGGGGCCGGCAATCCTGGCCTGCGCGCACGTCGAGGCAAAGCTGGCGGAGCAGGGGGGCGAGGCCTACATCGGGATGCTCGCCGCCGAGCCGTCCCGCCAGGGCGCCGGGCTTGGCAAGCGCATGCTGGCCGCCGCTGAAGAGCATGCGGTGGCCGGCTTCGGCGCCAGGGCGTTCCGGATGTCGGTGCTGGTGGCGCGCAGTGAGCTGATCGCGTTTTATCTGCGCCGGGGGTATGTGCGCTCGGGGGCGCTGGAGGGCTTTCCGGAGCTGGCCGGGGCTGGTTCGCCGCGGGTGGCGGGCCTGCAGCTCGAGACCCTCGTCAAGCAGGCTTGAGGGAGGCCCGCGGTGTTCATGGGAAGGCTTCCGGGCGGCGGACCAGATGCTCCGCCGCCCAGGCTTGCCTTGATGGCCAGGTTGTCTCCTCCGGGCCCTGCTGCGACTATTTGACGCAGATCCGTTTACGGCCGAAGTGTAGCATCGTTGCCGGCGTTGACACGCTTCCGATGGGCTCCGCCCGCGTCTGCTGACAAAAGGGTTTCTTCAATGACTGGAATGCTGCGGCGCAGCGTCTTGGCTGCGTTGCTGATGGGTCTCTTGGCCGCCTGCTCGCCCGGCGGCGGGAGCGGCGCGGGCTTCGTCAATACCGACATCACCGGCGCCGCCTACGGCAAGGATTTCCACCTCACCGACCATACCGGCGCGGCGCGCAGCCTGGCGGATTACCGGGGCAAGGTCGTCACCCTGTTCTTCGGCTACGTCCAGTGCCCCGACGTCTGCCCGACCAACCTCCTCAACATGGTCGAGGTCATGAAGCAGCTCGGGCCGGACGCCGACAAGGTGCAGGTGCTCTTCATGACCATCGACCCCGAGCGCGACACCCGGGCCCTGCTCGCCCAGTATGTGCCGGCCTTCGACCCGCGCTTTGCCGGGCTCTACGCCGATCTGCCCACCACCCAGGCGGTGGCGCGGGATTTCAAGGTCTTCTACCAGAAGCAGGGTGACGTGAAGGGCAACGCCTACACGGTCGATCACTCCACCGGCACGTATGTGTACGATCCCCAGGGCCGGCTGCGCCTGTATGTGAAGCACGGCGAGAAACCGGCGCTCATCGCCGCCGACATCCGCAAACTGCTCGCCGGCCAGTAGGGCCGGTGCCATGAAAAAGGGCAGCCCGCGGGCTGCCCTGTGCCTTGAGGCGTGGCGCGCTCAGGCGAGCTCGGCGAGCTGGCTGCGCATCTTCTGCATCGCCTTGGCTTCGATCTGGCGGATGCGTTCGGCGGACACGCCGTATTCGGCGGCCAGCTCGTGCAGGGTCGCGGCCTCGCCTTCGGTCAGCCAGCGGCGCTGCACGATGGCGCGGCTGCGCTCGTCGAGCTTGGCCAGCGCGGAGTGCAGCCCTTCGTCCTGCAGGTGGGCGTACTGGCGCTGGGCGATGACCTCCGACGGTTCGGCGTGGGGGTCGGCCAGATAGGCGATGGGGGCGAAGCGCTCCTCGTCGTCGTCCGGGCCCGCCTCGAGGGCCACGTCGGCACCCGACAGGCGGGTTTCCATCTCGCGGACTTCCTCGGGCTTGACGCCGAGCTGCTGGGCCACCGCGAGCACCTCGTCGCCCTGCAGGGTGCTGCTGCTGGGCTTCATGCTGCGCAGGTTGAAGAACAGCTTGCGCTGGGCCTTGGTGGTGGCGATCTTGACCAGCCGCCAGTTCTTTACGATGTATTCGTGGATCTCGGCCTTGATCCAGTGGATCGCGAACGAAACCAGGCGCACGCCCCGATCCGGGTCGAAACGTTTGACGGCCTTCATCAGGCCCACGTTGCCTTCCTGGATGAGGTCGGAGTGGGGCAGGCCGTAACCAAGGTAACCGCGCGCGATGGCGACCACCACCCGCAGGTGGGACAGCACCAGCTTGCGCGCCGCTTCCACGTCGCCCTCGTCCCTCAGGCTGCGGGCGAGATCGGATTCTTCCTTCTCGGTCAGCAGGGGGATACGGTTTACCCGCTGGATGTATTGATCCAGACTGCCAACCGCGGACGGAACAGGAAACGTCAAGGCATGGGACATGTACTAAACCTCCTTGGAACAATCTTAGCACTCTCCTGGTCTGAGTGCTAAAGGGTCGAATGGTTCCGTGACTTATGTGCACTGCGGCAAGGGCGTCGGGCCCTCGCCGGGGAGTGTGGTGGAGCCCGAAGGCGTCGCTGTCCGGCGGTGCGTGTTGGATTTTGTGTGGTCCGGGCCTGGAGTTTCGGGCGTCGGCGCCGCGTTTTTTGGGATAATCCGGCGGGCGTCCCGGGTGAGCCGTCCGGCTTTGCGGGGGACTCCCGACGCGGCGTGGCATCTGGTTTGATGGACATCGGCTTCATCCGTTGAAAGGTAGCTCATGAACCCCACCGCAGCTCAACACCGGTCATCGGACGAGACGACCCGGCAGACCGTGCTGATCGTCGACGATACGCCGCAGAACCTCACCATCCTGGGTGAGCTGCTGCAGCCCTACTACCGGGTCCGCGCCGCCAACTCGGGCGAGCGGGCCCTGCGCGCCGCGGGCCTGGAGCCGCCGCCCGACCTCATCCTGCTCGACGTGATGATGCCCGGCATGGATGGCTACGCGGTGCTCGAGCGCCTGCGGGAGCAGCCGCGCACGGCCCATGTCCCGGTGATCTTCGTGACGGCCATGGATGGCGTCGAGAACGAAGAGAAGGGCCTGGAGCTGGGGGCGGTGGATTACATCACCAAGCCGATCAACCCGGCCATCGTGCTGGCCCGGGTGCGCACGCACCTGGAGCTCAAGCACGCCCGCGATCGCCTGGCCCTCGAGAACGAGTGGCTGGAGCGCGAGGTGGCCCGCCGGATGAGCGAGAACCTGCTGATCCAGGACCTCAGCGTGCGCGCCCTGGCCTGCCTCAGCGAGGCCCGCGACAACGAGACCGGCCTGCATATCGTGCGCACCCAGCGCTATGTCGAGCTGCTGGCGGAGCACCTGCTGCCCAACGAGGACTTCCGGCCGGCCCTCGACAACGGGCGCCTCAAGATGGTCGTCAAGGCCGCCCCGCTCCACGACGTGGGCAAGGTCGGGGTGCCGGACAGCATCCTGCTCAAGCCCGGGCGCCTGACACCGGAAGAGTTCGCCATCATGAAGACCCACCCGGTCATCGGCGCCGACGCCATCACCAAGGCCATGGAGCAGTCCCTCGCCGGTGCGGGGGAAGGGGTGGCCGAGCAGGCCGTCGGGGCGTTCCGCTTCCTCGAGATCGCCCGCGAGATCTCCCTGGGGCACCACGAGAAATGGGACGGCAGCGGCTACCCGGCCGGGCTCGCCGGCGACGCCATCCCGGTTTCCGCGCGCCTGATGGCGCTGGCGGACGTCTTCGACGCGCTGATGACCCGCCGGGTGTACAAGCCCGCCTTCACCCTCGAGGAGACCACCCGGATCATCTGCGACGGGCGCGGCAGCCACTTCGACCCGGCCGTGGTGGACGCCTTCATGGTGCGTCGCGACGAGTTTGCCGAGATCGCCGCCCGGCTGGCCGATCCCGATCCGGAGCCCGAAGCGGATCAAGCCGCCGCCTGATTGCCGGCCGCCGGTCGGCCCGCTGCTGCTCCGCCGTGGGCTGGCCGCTGGGCTCAGCCCGCGGGGAGCTGGGCCTCGTAGTCCTCGTCCGCTTTGCCGAGCTCCGGATGTTCGGCCACGATGGTCGTCAGCAGTGCCGCGGCTTCCTCGAATTCGAAGAGTTCGATGGCGGTGCTGATCTGCCGGGCGGTCGGGCCGGAGATGCTCTCCAGCCAGTGTCCCTTGTCGCGCCACTCCGAGGCGGCGCGGACGTCGTTGCCCGCGAGGAGCGTGCCCAGCTCGGCGATGAAATCCCGCAGCGCCGCCGGGCTCGGGCCTAGCGGGCCGGTGGCCGTGGTGATCGCCGCCAGGAGGCGTTCCAGCTCGCCGGCCAGGGCCTCCACCTGGGTATTGAGGGTGTGGTCCGGCGCAGGGTGCTGGAGTGACTGCTCGAGCTGTGCGGCGCAGGCTGCCAGTTGGCTGGCGCCGAGGGGGCCCGCGCTGCTCCGGAGGCCCTCGGCCAGCAGGCGGATCTCGTCGAGCCGGCCCTCGGCCAGCTGGGCGCGCAGGCCGGTGGCGCGGCCCTGGTAGGTGCGGGCGAAGCGGTCGAGCAGCCGCAGGTAGCGCGGGAGCTGGCCGCGGGTGCTGCGCAGCCCCTCCGTGGTGTCCAGGCCGGCGATGGCCGGCGGGCTGCCGGGCTCGGACGTCCCGGTGGCCGGCGCGGTTTCGGGCGCAGCGGCCGGGCGGGGGCTGGCGCCCGGCAACCAGCGCGCCAGGGCCTGGTACAGGGTGGTCGGCGTGACGGGTTTGGCCAGGTGGTCGTTCATGCCGGCCTCCAGGCAGCGCTGGCGGTCTTCCTTGAAAGCGTTGGCGGTGAGCGCCAGGATCGGGGTTGCCGCCTGGCCGGGCAGGGTCCGGATGGTGGCGGCCGCCTCCAGGCCGCCCATCACGGGCATGCTCAGATCCATCAGGATCAAGTCGAAATGCGCCTGCCCCGCCATCGTGACGGCCTCCTGGCCGTTCTGGGCGATCGTCACCCGCAGGCCGACGTTCTGCAGCAGCTCGCTGGCGATCTCCTGGTTGAGCGTGTTGTCCTCGGCCAGCAACACATGGCAGCCGCTGCGGTTGGCGAGCAGCCAGCTGGCGAAGGCATTGGCGTCGGGGAGCGGGTCCTGGGCAGCGCTCCGGGCAGGCATGCCGGCATCGCCCTGGGCCAGCGGCAGCACGACCCAGAAGCGGCTGCCCCGGCCGGGGGCGCTGTCGGCGCCGATATGCCCGCCCATCAGCTCGACCAGGCCGCGGCTGATGGCCAGCCCCAGCCCGGTGCCGCCGTACTTGCGGGTGGTGGAGCTGTCGGCCTGCTCGAAGGGTTTGAAGAGCTTGGCCTGCTGTTCGGCGTTGAGGCCGATCCCCTGGTCCTCGACTTCGAGGCGCAGCCGGACGGGGGTGTCGGGGGTCTCGCCGTCGTCCATGCGTGTCGCGCGGAGGGTGATGGTGCCGCGTTCGGAGAACTTCACCGCGTTCGACAGGAAGTTGACCAGGATCTGCTCGATCCGCCCCGGGTCGCCGCGCAGCATGGGAGGCAGCCGCGGGTCGATCTCGACGGCCAGCCCGAGGCCCTGCTGCTGAGCGCTCTCGCGGACGAGGCTGACGGCGTGCTCGCAGGTGGCCCCGACGGCGAAGTCGATGATCTCCAGGACGGTCTTGTCGGCCTCGATCTTCGAGAGGTCGAGGATGTCGTTGATGATGTGCAGCAGGCGGCGGGCCGCCGTGGTGATCTTGCCGATCCGTTCGCGCTGCCGCGGGGTGGTGACCTCCCGCTCGAGGAGGTGGGCGAGGCCGATGATGGCGTTCATCGGGGTGCGGATCTCGTGGCTCATGGTGGCCAGGAAGGTGCTCTTGGCGCGGTTGGCGCTCTCGGCCTCGTCGCGGGCGGCGGCCAGCTCGAGGGTGCGCTGGTCCACCAGCTCGGTGAGGTGGTGGCGGTGGCGCTCGAGCTCCTCGGAGAGCTGCTTGCGCTCGGTGATGTCGCGTACGGAGCACATGATGTAGGTCTGGCCGCCCCACTCGACGCGGCTGGCACGGATCTCCGCCGGATAGTGGGTGCCGTCCCGGCGCTGGTGGGTGGTCTCGAAGATCTCGCCTTCGGGGCGGACGGTGCGCGCCATCTGCAGCCACTTGGCGGGCGTGAACTTGTGGTCCCAGTCCCAGATGTGCAGCTGGCCGAGCGCTTCGGGTGTGTAGCCGAGCATCTCGGCGAACCGGGGGTTGGCCTCGAAGACGCTGCAGTCGGTGTCGAGCACGACGATGCCGTCCTGGTCCTTCTCGAACAGGGCGCGCCGGCGCGAGGCTTCTTCGGCCACGTCCTTCTGGGCGGCCAGGCGGGCGCGGTTCTGGGTGGCGAGGGCGTCGAGCAGCTCGTTGAAATGCTGTGCCAGGCGCGCGATCTCGTCGTTCTCGCCGTCCTCGGGGACGCGGGCCCCGTCGTCGCCCTGGTGGATCGCCGTCATGGTGCTGGAGATGCGGGCCAGCCGGCCGGTGATGTTCCGCGCCCCGCGCAGGAAGGAGACCGACAGGGCCAGCATGCTCAGGGCGAGGAGGGCCCCCACGCTGCCCGCCAGCAGCCATTTCTGGTGGGTGAAGTCGGCCTCGGAGAAGCTCACCCCGACCATCCCGATGACCTGCCCGGTGCCGTCGAGCAGGGCCTCGTAGCCGCCGATCTGGCCGCTGCCGAGGATCTCGGTGCGTCCGGTCCACACCTCCCGGCTGCCCAGCACCGCGGCGGCGATGGCCGGCGGGGCGCGGGAGCCCAGGGCGCGTCGCCCGTCGGCCCCCGTTGCGGTGGTGGCGACCCGAAGGTCGTCGAGGAAGATGGTGGTGAAGCCCACGTCCTCGCCGAGCTGCAGCTTGACCGGGAAGACCACGTCCCGGATCCGGTCGATCGTCGGGAGGTTGTTGTTGAGCAGGATGCCCCCGATCAGCACGGCGTCCGGGTGGGCGTTGGTCAGCGGGAAGTGGGTCGCCGCGCTGATCACCAGCCCGCGGGTCTCGACGGACGGGGTTTCTCCGGCGCGCTCGGCCCGGGTTTCGATCCGGGCGTGTTCGGCCAGCGCCGGCGAGCGGGCCTGCAGGGCGGCTGCGTCGAGGCGCTCGAAGCCGACGGTGGCGACGCCGGTGGCCGCCTGGCGCAGCGTGAACTCGGCCGGCAGCCGGCTGCCCGGCGCGAGGCCCGTGCTGGAGGCGATGACCCGCCCGTCCGGGGTGGCGATGATCAGGTAGTCGAGGCGGGCGGCGTCGGCGCGGGAGGTGAGGATCTGGTCGAGGTGCGGGCTGGGTTCGTGGGTGGCCTTGGCGCCATGGCTGGCAAGCAGCTGGGCGAGGCGCTCCGAGTGGGCGGTTTCCTCGATGTGCTGGAGGGTCTGGGTGCGCACGTGGGCCAGATAGTTCTGGGCGCTGGCCAGGTTGGCGCGGGCCCGGTCGGCCAGCATGGCGTCGATCCGCTCACCGCCGATGAACACCAGCACGCCCATGATCAGCGGAAAAGCCACCAGTAACGGCGCTAACCCGAGGGCCATCAGGCGGAGGTGCAGGGATGAACGCCAGGTTGTCGGCTGCCGGGCGCGCCGGGAATCTAGAAACATAAGGCCTGTGAGATGGGTTGCGGGCTCCACGTGCGCCTGAAGCCGGACCGGCTTTGCTGCCCTTTTTTACGGCGTGGGGGCCTGGCTCTTTAGCGCTTGCGCGCGCCGGGCACGATAAGATCGTGCGCCGGGGCTCAAGTCGCGCCTCCCGTTGCCGTTGCAGCATACCTGTTGGCCGGGCAGGCCGGCGCGCGTTCGAGGCGGCCGTGCTCCGGCGGGTAAAGCGAAAGGTGAGGTATTCGATGTTTGGCAGGCGGAGTGCGGCCTTGCTGGTCAGTTGCGCCCTGTTGTCCGGCTGCGGGCCCGAGGAGCCGCTGCGGATCGGGTTCATCGGCGGTCTGTCCGACCGCAACTCGGACGTGGGCCAGGCAGGGCACAGCGCCGTCGTGCTTGCCGTCGAGCAGGTCAACCGGGCCGGCGGCATCCGCGGCCGGCAGGTCGAGCTGATCGCCCGGGACGATGCCCAGAACGCCGCGACCGCCGAGAAATCGGCCCGCGAGCTTGCCGCGGCCAAGGTGGAGGCGGTGATCGGGCCGTTCACCAGCGGCGTCGCCGCCGCCGCGGTGCCCGTGCTGGCGAAGAGCGACACCCTGATGATCAGCCCGACCCTCACCTCGATGGCGTTCTACGGCAAGGACGACAACCTCGTCCGCATCAACCGCACGACCCGCGACAACGCGAGCGACTACGCCCGGGTGCTCTACGGCCGCGGCCAGCACCGCATCGCCGTCGCCTACGATGTGCGCAATCGCACCTTCACCGAATCGTGGCTCGCCGAGTTCCGCCAGGCCTTCACCGCCGTCGGCGGCACGGTGGCGGCGGAGGTGCCCTACGAATCCAGCCCCGACGTGGATTTCGCGGGTGTGGTCACGGCGATGCTGAAGGGCCGGCCCGACGGCCTGTTCTACATCTCGGGGGCGATCGACGTGGCGCGGCTCGCCCAGCAATCCCGCCGGCTGGCCCCGTCGCTGCCCATCGGCGCCTCCGAGTGGGCGGCCACCGAGCAGCTGATCGAGCTGGGCGGGCGGATGGTCGAGGGCCTGATCATCGTCCAGAATTACGATCGTGACGACGATTCGGCCCGCTTCCGCGAGTTTCGTGAGGCCTATTTCAGGCGATTCCAGAAGAATCCCGGTTACAGTTCGGTCTCGGCCTACGACGCGGCGCTGGTGTTGTTCACCGCGCTCGAGAAGCGTGCCGGGGACGAGACCGTCAAGGCGGCCGTGCTGAAGCACGGCCCTTACCAGGGGCTGCAGCAGCAGATCAGTTTCGACGCCACGGGCGACACGCCGCGCAAGGTCTTCTTTACCGAAATCCGTGACGGGCGTTTCGTGCCGCTCAAGTGAAGCATTGCAGCCGGGCTGATCCCTGCGCCGATCCGCGGTGCGCAGGGACGGCCGGGCGAGGATTCCCGACAGACCATGCTCAACACGATTGAAATCTTTCCCTGGAACGTCAATTTCGAGACCGGGATCGCCGAGGTGGATGCCCAGCACCGCCGGCTGGTGGCCCTGCTGAACGCGCTGGTCGGTCACCTCACCGTGCAGGCCGATACGCCGCAGCTGGAGAGCATCTTCAGCGAGTTGAGCGACTACGCCCAGACCCACTTCGCGGCCGAGGACCGGATCTGGCAGCAGGCCTTCGGCGACGACCCGTGGGCGACGGCGCACCACGCGGCCCACGTGGGCTTCATCGACGAGGTCCTGCGCCTGCGGGCGGAGGAGGGCAGCAAACCCCTCGAGGAGGTCATCGAGGACATCGTCAGCTTCCTGACCCACTGGCTGGCGCTGCACATCATCGAATCCGACAAGCGCATGGCCAAGGCCGTGCTGGCCCTGCGCGAGGGCGTCGGGATGGACGAGGCCAAGCGCATCGCCGACGCCCACATGTCGGGCGCGACGCGGGCGATGATCGACACCGTGATGACGATGTACGACAAGCTGGCCAACCGCACCGTCCAGCTCACCCGCGAGATCAACCGCCGCCAGCAGGCCGAGCGGGCCGTCCAGGAGGCCCAGGCCGAGCTGTTGCGCAGCCGGGACGCCGCCGAGGCGGCGAGCGTGGCCAAGTCCGACTTCCTGGCCAGCATGAGCCATGAGATCCGCACCCCGATGAACGCCATCACCGGCATCATCGAGCTGATGCGGCGCGAGGAGCTCTCGCCGCGCCAGGCCGACAACCTGCACCGCCTCCAGGAGGCGTCCCAGCACCTGCTGGCGATGATCAACGACGTCCTCGACATGTCGAAGATCGAGGCCGACAAGCTGCGCCTCGACGAGGTTTCCCTCAAGGTTTCCGAGCTGCTCGGCAGCGTCGTTGCGATGGTCGAGGGTCAGGCCCGCGCCAAGGGCCTCGCCTTGCGGGTGGATGTCGCCCGCATCCAGCCGCTGATGCAGGCCAACCTCACCGGCGACGCCACGCGTATCAAGCAGGCCCTGCTCAACTACCTCGGCAACGCCCTCAAGTTCACCCCGTCGGGCAGCGTGACCCTGCGCGCCAGCATCGACGAGGACGCCGCCGACAGCGTGCTGCTGCGCTTCGAGGTGGTGGACACCGGCATCGGCATCGCCCCCGAAAACCTGCCGCGCCTGTTCTCGCGTTTCGAGCAGGCCACCATGGACACCACCCGGCGCTACGGGGGCAGCGGGCTCGGCCTGGTGATCACCCGCCGGCTGGCCGAGCTGATGGGCGGGCAGGCCGGCGCCGAAAGCCAGCTGGGCGTCGGCAGCACCTTCTGGCTCACCGTGCGCCTCAAGAAGGCGGCGCCGGCGGTTGCCCCGCCCGCCCGCCGCACGGCGCCCGAGGCGCCCGACGACTCCGACCCCGAGGCGGCGCTGCGGCGTGATTTCGCCGGGGCGTCGGTGCTGGTGGTGGAGGACAACGAGATCAACGCCGAGATCGCCGTCGACCTGCTGGAGGATGTGGCCCTCGACGTGGACACCGCCGCCGACGGCGTCGAGGCCGTCGAGAAGGCCGCCGCGCGCCACTACGACATCATCCTGATGGACATGCAGATGCCGCGCATGGACGGCCTCGAGGCGACCCGCCGCATCCGCCAGCTGCCGGCGCTCAAGGACACGCCGATCGTGGCGATGACGGCCAACGCCTTTGCCGACGACCGGACCAGCTGCATCGAGGCGGGCATGGACGACTTCCTGCCCAAGCCCGTCGATCCGGACCTGATGTTCTCGATGCTGCTGCGCTGGTTGCGGGCGCGGAAGGCCTGAGGGCCGGCGCGGGGATCAGCGGAGGTCGCGGCGGCGCGCGTAGACGGCGTCGAAGAGCGCCTCGAGGGGCGCATGGACGCCGCGCAGGCCGGCGATCACCTGGGCCGACCAGTCAAAATACGCCTGCTGGCGCTGCAGCGGCCAGTGCACCGGCGGCGAGGCCAGCAGGTCGCGCAGGTTGCAGATCTTGTCGGCCAGCTTGACGAGCTTGGCCTCGGGCGACAGGTGCGGGGCGTGTTCGATCTGGCGCAGCTTGCGGGTGGCCTTGTCGAGGCGGGGGTCGTCGCTCACCTCCACGACGATGGCGGCGATCCGCGCGCCGAAGTGGTGGGCCAGCTCGTCGGCGGTGGTGCCGGTGTCCTCGATGGTGTCGTGGAGCATGGCGGCGCTCAGCACCACCACGTCCACCACGCGGCCCTCGTTGGCCAGCACGTCGGCGAGGGCGATCGGGTGGTTGATGTAGGGCGAGGCCGCGGCGTCCTCGCGGCGTTGCCGGCTGTGCCGTTCGGCGGCGAAGGCCAGCGCCCGCAGCAGGAGGCCGGTGTCGTGCATGGCCGCCCCGCTCCGGCCGCTCAGCGTTCGAACTGCAGGTTGCGGCGCAGCACCACCGGCACCCCGCCGAGCTTGCGCTTGGCCATCCACTGGGCGAGGGCCGAATCGAGGTAATCGGCGTGGCCCGGGAACCAGTTGGCCAGCTCGGCGGCAAACTCCCGCCCGATGGTGAAGTCGCCGCCGCGCACCCGTTCCTCGACCTGCACGGCAGAGTCCATCACCGCCTTGTGCTCGGAGATGTGGCAGTCCCGCGGCGGAAAGCCGGTCTCTTCCATCCAGCTGTTCTCGAGGCCGAAGTGCTCCTCGGCGTGGGCGATGAAGGCCTTCAGCAGGCCGGCCATCTCGGCATCGGGGCAGGTGAGCAGCTTGTCGACGATGTCGACGAACGCCCGGTGGGTGTCATCCATCGGCTCATAACCGAGCAGAAAGGCGTCGGTCCACTGCAAACCCTGTGTGTCGGTCATTTTCTGTCTGCTCCTGACGTGTCATTCTTGAGTCCGGGCCCGGCCGGAGGTCGCTTTTCTCCGCGGCGGCCCGTCTGCAAGGATACCCCGGGACGCGCCAGCGCGTCGCCGCAAAGCGCCAGGAGGGCCACGATGAAGGAACCCGCCGCCGCCCACCGCGCCGGCCTGCCGCCGGGCATCTGGGCCCTCGGTTTCGTCTCGATGCTGATGGACATCTCTTCCGAGATGATCCACGCGCTGCTGCCGGCCTACCTGGTGCTGCTCGGCACCTCGACGCTGGCGGTGGGCGTGATCGAGGGGGTCGCCGAGGCCACGGCGGCCATCGTCAAGGTGTTTTCGGGCGCCCTGTCCGACTGGCTCGGCCGGCGCAAGCTGCTGGCGGCCATCGGCTACGGACTGGCGGCGTGCACCAAGCCGGTGTTTCCGCTCGCCACCTCGCTGGGCTGGGTGGTCGCCGCGCGTTTCATCGACCGCGTCGGCAAGGGTATCCGCGGGGCGCCGCGGGACGCCCTGATCGCCGACCTGGCGCCGCCGGGCCTGCGGGGGGCGGCCTTCGGGCTGCGCCAGTCGCTGGATACGGCCGGCGCCTTCATCGGCCCGCTGCTGGCGATCGGCCTGATGGCCCTCTCCGGCGGCGATTTCAGGCTGGTCTTCTGGGTGGCGGTGCTGCCGGCCTTCGGCGCCTTCGCGCTGATCGTGCTGGCGGTGCGCGACCCGCAGCCGGCCGCCGGCGGGGCGGCGCCGGTGCGCGCACCGCTGTCCCGCCGCGAGCTGGCCCGGCTGCCACCGGCCTACTGGTGGGTGGTGGGCATCGCGGCGGTGTTCACGCTGGCCCGCTTCAGCGAGGCCTTTCTCGTGCTGCGCGCCCAGGCCCTCGGCCTCGGGCTGATGTGGGTGCCGGCGGTGCTGGTGCTGATGAACGTGGTGTATTCCCTGTCGTCCTACCCGGTCGGGCGGCTCGCCGACCGGATGCCCCGCGGCGCGCTGCTGGCCGCCGGCATCGCGGTGCTGGTGGTCGCCGATCTGGTCATCGCCCTCGTCGATGGCCTGGCCGGCCTCGCCCTCGGCGTGGCGCTGTGGGGGCTGCACATGGGGATGACCCAGGGCCTGCTCGCCGCGCAGGTGGCCGACGTGGCACCGGCCCCGCTGCGGGGCACCGCCTTCGGCGTGTTCAACCTGGTGGGCGGGCTGGCCCTGCTGGTGGCGAGCACCCTGGCCGGCGCGCTGTGGGACGTTTTCGGCCCCCGGGCGACCTTCCTGGCGGGTGCCGGGCTGGCCGGGCTGGCGTTGCTGGGGCTGCTCTGGCGCGGCGGAGGGCGGCTGCGATGAACTACCTGGCCCATGCCCTGCTGGCGGGGCCGCTCCCGGCGGACCGGGTCGGCGGCGTGGTCGGCGATTTCGTGAAGGGCCCCCTCGACCCGCTGCCTGCGGGCCTCGGCCCCGGTTTGGCGGCCGGCGTGATGCTGCACCGGCGCATCGACAGCTTCGCCGACACCCACCCGGCCTTCCGGCGCAGCCGGGGGCGGGTCAGCGCGGCGCGGCGGCGGGTGGCCGGCATCATGGTCGACATGTTCTACGACCATTTCCTGGCACGGCACTGGGGGCAGTTCCGCGGCCAGCGCCTGACGGACTTCACCGCCGACACCTACCGGATGATCGCGGGCCACCCCGAGCCGCTGCCCGCCGCCTTCGGGCCGGTGTTCGAGCGGATGCGTGGGCAGGACTGGCTGGCGAGCTACCGGGAGGCCGACACGGTGGCGCTGGCCCTCGACCGGATGGCCGAATTCCGCCTGCGTCGGCCCAACCCGCTGGCTGGGGCCGGGGATGAGCTGCTGGCCGCCTACGCCGGTCTGGAGGCGGATTTCTTCGAGTTCCTGCCCGCCGCGCTGGCCTTCGCGCGCGGGCTTGCCCAGGCGCGGGACGCCGGCGGCTGAAGGCGGCGGGGCGCCGCGGATCGGACTTCGGGGCGCGCCCGGCCGTGGGTATTGTTTGGCTTGCCTGAATAGTGTTGCCGTGGAGCGGGTATTTATCCCGCCGAGGCCAACAAGCACAATCGCTGGGTCCCCGGCGCCCACGCCCGGCGTGGCTTCATCACAAGGAGAGATCATGCAACCCACCCTGTTCATCACCGGCACCACCTCGGGGTTCGGCGAAGCCTGTGCGCGGCGCTTTGCCGCCGCCGGCTGGAAGCTCGTCATCACCGGCCGCCGCCGCGACCGCCTGGAGGCGCTGGCGGCAGAGTTGTCGGCGACGACGTCCGTGCTGCCGCTGGCCGTGGACGTGCGTGACCGCGCCGCCATGCAGGCCGCCATCGACGGCCTGCCGGCCGACTTCGCGACCCTGCGCGGCCTGGTCAACAACGCCGGCCTGGCCCTCGGCATCAACCCGGCCCAGGGCTGCGACCTGGACCAGTGGGAGACGATGGTGGACACCAACATCAAGGGCCTGATGTACACCACCCGCATGCTGCTGCCGCGGCTGATCGCCCACGGCGCGGGGGCGAGCATCGTCAACGTGGGCTCGGTGGCGGGCAACTGGCCCTACCCGGGCGGCAACGTGTATGGCGGCACCAAGGCCTTCGTGCGCCAGTTCTCGCTGGGCCTGCGCTGCGACCTGGCGGGCACAGGGGTGCGCGTCACCGACCTGGAGCCCGGCCTGTGCGAGAGCGAGTTCACGCTGGTGCGCTTCGGCGGCGACCAGGCCCGCTACGACGCCACCTACGCCGGTGCCAGGCCGGTGCAGCCCGAAGACATCGCCGAGACGATCTTCTGGCTGATGAACCAGCCGGCCCACCTCAACATCAACAACCTCGAGATCATGCCGGTGAGCCAGACCTGGGCCGGCTTCGCGATCCACCGGGAGTGAGCGTCTGGTGTAGCCTTGGGGGCTTTGGTTGACGCCGGCTGCCGGCGAGGAGTCTGTCGCGATGAGTTCCACCCCCCTCGACGCCCGCGCCCTGTGGGCCGACCTGCAGGCCGTGCGCACGCACGCGCCGCTGGTGCATAGCATCACCAACCTGGTGGTGATGAATTTCAACGCCAACGCGCTGCTGGCGGTGGGGGCCTCGCCGGTGATGGCCCACGCCCACGAGGAGGTGCGCGACATGGTCGGCATCGCCCAGGCCCTGGTGCTCAACATCGGCACCCTCGAGCCGGCCTGGATCAGCGCAATGCAGGTGGCCCTGCAGGCCGCCCGGGCGCGGGGCCTCCCGGTGGTGCTCGACCCGGTGGGCGCCGGCGCCACGCCCTACCGCAACGCGGCGCTGGCCGAGCTGATCCGTGCCGGCGCGCCGGGCATCCTGCGCGGTAACGCCTCCGAGATCATGAGCGTGGCCGGCCTGGCGGCAAGGACGCGGGGCGTGGACAGCGCGGCCAGCACCAACGACGCCGCCGACGCCGCCGCGGCGCTGGCCGGGCAGCTCGGCGCGGTGGTGTGCGTGAGCGGCGCCGAGGATCTGATCGTCGATGCCGCCGGGCGCCGGGCGGTGCTCGCCAATGGCCACCCGTGGATGACCCGGGTCACCGGCGTCGGCTGCTCGGCGAGCGCGCTGGTCGGCGCCTTCGCCGCGGTGCAGCCCGACCCGTGGCGGGCCACCGTGGCGGCGATGGCGGTGCTCGGGGTGGTCGGCGAGCTGGCCGTCGAGCGCGTCCAGGCGGCGGGGGCCGGGGTCGGGCGGCTGCAGATCGAGCTCCTCGACGGGCTGCAGCTGCTCGATGAGGCGTCCTTCATCAGCCGTCTGAGGATGGTCGTCGATGCGTGAACGCCTCGTCGAGACCCTGCGCCTGCACCTCGTCACCGATAGCGCCCTGTGCGGCGAGCGGGGCGTGCTGGCGGTGGTCGAGGCCGCGGTGGCCGGCGGCGTGAGCTGCGTGCAGCTGCGCGAGAAGCAGCTCGATACCCGCGCCTTCGTCGAGCGGGCGCGGGCCCTCAAGGCCTGGCTGGCGCCCCGGGGCGTGCCGCTGATCATCAACGATCGGGTGGACGTGGCGCTGGCCTGCGGGGCCGACGGCGTGCATGTGGGCCAGCGCGACATGGCCCCCGAGGACGTGCGCCGCCTGATGCCCGGCGCGCTGATTGGCCTGTCGGTGGAATCCGTGGCCCAGCTCGAGGCGGCCGAGGCGGCGCCGGTGGATTACTACGGTGTCAGCCCGGTGTTCGCCACCGCCACCAAGGCCGACGCTGCGCCGGCCCTGGGGCTGGCCGGCCTGGAGAGGCTGCGGGCGCTGACTAGCCGCCCGCTGGTGGCCATCGGCGGCATCGACGCGGGCAACGCGGCCGCGGTGATGGCGGCCGGCGCCGACGGGCTGGCGGTGGTCAGCGCCCTGTGCGCCGCCGCCGATCCCGCCGCCGCCGCGCGGGTGCTGCGCGAACGCATGGGCTGACGGCCCTGGCGCGGGCGGCGGGCTTCCACACCTTCAGCGGCACGGCCTGTTGCCGTTAAAGGCCTGTCCGGCGGCGATTGTCCGCCCCCTCCAGCGCCGCCATGACCGAAGTTGCCCCGCCCCCCGCGACTATTCGCAAGATCCCCCGGCTGATCCGGGAGCGTCGCTGGTGGCTGCTGCCCCTGGCCCTGTGGGGCTTGCTGGTGGCCCTGTCGCTGCAGCTGCAGGTGACGCGGATCGGCGAGCAGTCGGTGCAGGTGGCCCTCGAAGGGGCGCGCAACATGTTCCGCATGGTGATGCTCACCCGCAACTGGAACGCCAGCCACGGCGGCGTCTATGTGCCGGTGACGCCGCGGACGCCGCCCAACCTTTATCTGGAACACCCCCGCCGCGACGTGACGACCACCGACGGGGTGGCGCTGACGATGATCAACCCGGCCTACATGACGCGGCTGATCGGCAGCATGTCGGCGGAGGACGGCGGGGTGAGCTTCCACCTCACCAGCCTGCGCCCGATCCAGCCCGCCAACGGGGCTGACCCCTGGGAGACCCGCTCGCTGGAAGCCTTCGAGCGCGGCGTCCGGGAGACCACCGCCATCGAGGCCGGGCCCGACGGCCCGCTGCTCCGCTACATGGCGCCGCTGCAGGTGCAGGAGAGCTGCATGGGCTGCCACGCCAAGCAGGGCTACAAGGTCGGCGACATCCGCGGCGGGCTCAGCGTCTCCCAGCACTACGGGCCGATCGAGGTGGCCTCGCGGGACGCCATCCGCCAGTCGGCGCTGGCCCACGGGGCGGCCTTCGTGGTGGTGCTGGCGGTGGGCTGGGGGCTGCTCGAGCTGCTGCGCCGGCGCTGGTTCGAGCTGGCCTGCAAGATCGCCGAACTGGAGGAGGCCCACGGCCAGTTGCTGCAATCCGAAAAGATGGCTGCCGTCGGCGTGCTGGCGGCCGGGGTGGCCCACGAGATCAACAACCCGGTGGGCTTCGTTGGCTCCAACCTGGGCACTCTCAAGACCTACAGCGAGGAGCTGGTGGCCCTCCTCGAGGCCTGCCGGGCCGGGAGGGCGACGGAGGCGGATTTCGTGGCCGCCGATTTCGATTACCTCAAGGGCGACCTCGCCGCACTGATCGGCGAGTCCCGCGACGGCCTCGAGCGGGTCCGCAAGATCGTCGCCGACCTGAAGGATTTCGCGCGGGTCGACCAGGCCGAGTGGCAGGAGGCCGATCTCAACGCTGGCATCGAATGCACCCTCAACGTGGTGTGGAACGAGCTGAAGTACAAGGCCGAGGTGGTCCGCGCCTACGACCCCTCGCTGCCGCGGGTGCCCTGCCTGCCGGCCCAGATCAACCAGGTGGTGATGAACCTGCTGGTGAACGCCGCCCAGGCGATCGCCGAGCACGGGGTGATCACCCTGCGTACCGGCCACGACGCCGGGTGGGCCTGGATCGAGGTCGAGGACAGCGGCAGCGGGATGCCCCCCGAGGTGCTCAAGCACATCTTCGACCCCTTCTACACCACCAAGCCGGTGGGCAAGGGGACGGGGCTCGGGTTGTCGATCTCCTATGACATCGTCCGCAAGCATGGTGGCCGCATCGAGGTGGCCAGCACCCTCGGGCAGGGCAGTCGTTTCCGGGTGTGGCTGCCGGTGAGAATTAATTCACGGGGTGAGTGAAATACTTTTGGCATCTGTTAAGTTGCGTCAAAAAATTGTCGTTTTTAATGTTTATAATAAATTTTTCAATTTAACGATCGCCCTGGTCTGGTCAATGCGTGCTCTGCCGACGCAGCGAAACGGGTGGGCTGGTTAGGGGGCTGCCTGCCATGCGTTCGCTTCACATGACCCTGCGGGGGGTGAGCCGGCTCGCCGTCGTCTATGCGCTGCTCGGCGCGGTCAGCATGCTGCTGGCCATCGCCCCCGGTTTTGCCAGCCCGATCTTTCCGGCCGCCGGCGTCGCCCTGGCCGGTGTGTTGTGGATGGGCCGCCCGGGGCTGGTGGGGGTCGCCCTCGGCTCCCTGCTGTTCAACCTGCCCCACGCGCTGGTGATCGGCCAGCCGCTGGCGACGGCCGTCACGGTCGGCACCTGCACCGGGCTGGGGGCGATGCTCCAGGCGGGGGCCGGCGCGTGGTTGGTGCGGTGGGCCATCGGCAGCGCCTGGCGCGAGCTGGCCCGCGAGCACGATGCGCTGCGCTTCCTGGCCTGTGGCGGCCTGCTGGCCTGCCTGATCTCCGCCTCGGTCTCGGTGACGGCGCTGTACACCCTGGGCATGATCGAGCCGGTGGAGGTCGCCTACGTGTGGTGGAACTGGTACGTGGGCGACGCCCTCGGCGTGATCATCTTCACCCCGCTGGCGCTGTGCTTCCTCGACGGGCGGAGCGCCCTGTGGCGCGACCGGCGGCGCCGCTTCGTGGTGCCGATGCTGCTCACCCTGGGGCTGGTCGGGCTGGCGTTCTTCGGCGCCAGCCAGTGGGAGCAGCAGATCCACAAGAACCGCCTGCAGGCCGATGGCGAGGGCCTGGCGCAGGCGATCGCCGACCGCCTGGTGACCCACCGGGAGGTGCTCGCGTCGCTGCGCAATTTCATCGAGGCGACGCCGGATTTCAGCTTTGCCCAGTTCGAGCACTTCACGCGCATCTCCCTGCGCGACGATCCGGACATCTCGGCGCTCAGCTACAACGACATCGTCCAGGCCGCCGAGCGGCCGGCCTACGAGCAGGCCGTCGGCCGCCTCGTGCCGGGGGGCGGCTTCCGGATCACCGAGCGGAATGAGGCGCAGCAGCTGGTGACGGCCGGCGCCCGGCGGGAATACGTGCCGGTCCGCTATATCGTGCCCCTGACGGCGAACCGGCCGGCGGTGGGCTTCGATATCGCCTCCGAGCCGACCCGCCAGGATGCGGTCCGCCGCGCGCTGGCCTCGAGCGCGATGGCGGTCACCTCGCCGATCCAGCTGGTGCAGGACAGCCGCCAGCGGATCGGCATCCTCGAGCTCCTTCCGGTGTACGGCATGCGCGCCGACGGCCAGGGCTGGCGCCCGCTCGGCCTCGCCGCGTCGGTGGTGAATGTGGACGAGATGATCGACATCGCCACCCGCGGCCAGGTCCCGGTGGGGCTGGCCTTCCAGCTCGTCGACCCCGGCGCGCCGGCGGGCCGCGACGTGCTCTACCGCTCGTCGGGCATGGCGGCCCTGGCCGACCAGCCACCGGGCTGGCAGACCACGCTGCGGATGGGCGACCGCGACTGGGTGTTGTCGGTCCATGCCGCCAAGATCTATCACCGGGAGCAGCGGGTGGGCATGGTCTGGGCCCTCGGCGCGGCGGGCCTGCTGCTGGCGCTGCTGCTGCAGATCCTGATGCTCGGCATGACCGGGCGGACGGCGGTGATCCAGCGCCAGCACGACGCCCTGAAGGCCAGCGAGGACCGCTACCAGCGCCTCTTCAACGACAGCCCGCTGCCGATGTGGGTGTACGACGCCGCCAGCCTGCGCTTCCTGATGGTCAACGATTGCGCCGTGGCCCACTACGGCTGGTCGCGCGAGGAGTTCCTGCAGATGCGCCTGTCGGACGTGCTGGCCCCGTTCGAGCCGGGCCTCGGGGGCTGCACGCCCGAGGACCAGCCGGCCGACGGCTGGCTGCCCCGCTGTCGCCACCTCAAGCGCGACGGTTCGGTGATCGACGTGATCGTGCGCACCACCTCGGCACCCCACGGGGGCGTGGAGGGCCGCCTGCAGGCGATCCAGGACATCTCCCGGGAGATCCGCCTGATCGCCGCCCGCGAGTCGGCGGAGCAGGCCAGCCTCGCCAAGAGCAGCTTCCTCGCCATCGTCAGCCACGAGCTGCGCACCCCGATGAACGGCATCCTCGGCATGGCCCAGCTCCTGCAGCGCCCCGGCCTGAGCGAGGCCCAGCGGCAGGAGTATGTGCAGACCATCCTCAAGTCGGGGCGCCTGCTGCTGGGGCTGCTCAACGACATCCTGGACTTCTCCAAGGTCGAGGCCGGCAAGCTCGAGCTGCGCCCGGCGCCCCTCGACGTCGCCGGCCTGCTGGCCGAGGTGGAGGTGCTCTTCGAGGAGCAGGCGGCCAGCAAGGGGCTGGCCTTCGAGGTGGCCTGGCGCGGGCCGGCGGGGCTGTGCTGCCTGGCGGACCGCCAGCGCCTGGTGCAGATGCTGTCCAACCTGGTGGGCAACGCGCTGAAGTTCACCGACACCGGCAGCATCCGGGTGGAGGGCCGCCAGGTCGGCGTCGCCGACGGGCTGACGGAGCTCGAGTTCTCGGTCACCGACACCGGCGTGGGCGTGCCGGCCGACAAGCAGCACCTGCTCTTCCAGCAGTTCTCCCAGGCCGACAACTCCTCCACCCGGCAGTACGGCGGCACCGGGCTCGGGCTGTCCATCGTCGCCAGCCTGGCCGGGCTGATGGGCGGCAACGTGGGCCTGAAGAGCGCCGAAGGCGAGGGTGCGCGCTTCTGGTTCCGGGTGTGCGTCGAGCTCGCCCCGGGGGCCTGCGTGCCGCTGGCGCCGTCGGACGAGCGGCCGCCGCCGCCGGTGGCCGTGCTGACCGGCCGGGTGATGGTCGTCGAGGACAACCCGAACAACCAGCGCGTCGTGGTGGCCATGCTGAACGCGCTGGGCGTCAGCCCGACCTGTGTCGACCACGGCCTGCAGTGCATCGAGCGGCTGCAGGCGGGGGACATCCCCGACGTGATCCTGATGGATATCCAGATGCCCGAGATGGACGGTTTCGCCACCACCCGCTGGCTGCGCGAGTGGGAGGCCCGGGAGGGACGGCCACGCCTGCCGGTGATCGCCCTGACCGCCAACGTGCTGACCACCAACCTGGAGCAGTGCCTCGAGGCCGGCATGGACGCCTTCCTCAGCAAGCCGGTGATGCTCCCGGCGCTGGGCGAGGCGCTGGGGCGCTGGCTGGCGACGACGGTGCCGACCGCCCGGGAGATCGACCGGGCCCGCCTCGCCGGGCTGGTGGTGGAGATCGAGGCCCTCCTCGCGGAGGACGATTTCGATGTCTTCGGGCGCTTCCGGGCGCTGCAGGACCTGCTCGCCGGCACCCCGCTGGCCAGCCAGTTCGACGAGGTCGGCCGGCTGATCGAGCAGCTCCGCTTCGACGCGGCGCTGGCTTCCCTGCGCCGTGCCAGAGTCCGTGCCGGTGGGATTGCGGCGTGATACCTTCTCCTTTCAAGGGCATGCCGTATGGGCGGCCGGCCAGGATGAATCCATGAAAGTCATACTCGTAGTCGACGACGACGCCACCAACCTCCGCACATTGGGCGAGCTGCTGCGCCCCGATTACCGGGTGCGCCTGGGCGGCTCCGGCGAGGACGCCCTGCGCATCGCCCGCAGCGAGCCGCGCCCCGACCTGATCCTGCTCGATGTGATGATGCCGGCAATGGACGGCTACGAGGTGCTGCGCCGCCTCCAGGCCGACGAGGCGACCCGCGGGATCCCGGTGATCCTCGTCACCGCGCTGCACGACGACGACTCCGAGCAGCGGGGCTTCGAGCTGGGGGCCGCCGACTTCATCCACAAGCCGATCCGGGCGGCCGTCACCCTGTCGCGCATCCGCGCCCACATCGACGCCAAGGCGGCCCGCGACAGCCTGCAGCGCAAGGCCCAGCACATGGCCCGGCGGGCCGAGCAGGGCGAGCAGCAGCTCGAGAGCACGCGGCAGCAGCTCCTGCAGTCGGAGCGGATGGCCTCGATCGGCCAGCTGTCGGCGGGCATCGCCCACGAGATCAACAACCCGGTGGGCTTCGTCGCCTCCAACCTGGCGGCCCTGGAGCGCTACCTCGACGACCTGTTCGCCATCGCCGACGCCTGCGCCGCCGATGCCCCCATGCCGGTCGAGCAGCGCCTCGCCGAGCTGCGCAGCCTGATGCGGCGCCTGGAGTACGACTACCTCAAGCAGGACGTGCTCGACCTGCTGGCGGAATCGCGGGAGGGCGTCGAGCGGGTCCGCCAGATCGTCGCCGACATGAAGGGCCTGGCCCATGCCGGCTCGTCCCGCTGGCAGTGGGCCGACCTGCACGAGGGGCTCGACTCCACCCTCAACATCGCCCGCAACGAGTTCAAGCACCACTGCACCCTCGTCAAGCACTATGGCGACCTGCCGCATATTCACTGCATCCCGTCCCAGCTCAACCAGGTGTTCATGAACCTGGTGGTCAATGCGGCCCAGGCCATCGAGGGCTCGGGCGAGATCACCGTCACCACCGAGCGCGTCGACGAGGCCACCATCCGGGTCAGCGTGGCCGACACCGGCAAGGGCATCTCGCCGGAGGGGCTGAGCCACCTCTTCGAGCCGTTCTACACCACCAAACCGGTGGGCCAGGGCACCGGCCTCGGCCTGACCCTGTCGCGGGAAATCATCGAACGCCATCGTGGCCGCATCACGGTGAGCAGCGAACTGGACAAGGGCACGGTGTTCGCGCTGACCCTCCCGATCGATCCGCTGGCCGGCGCCGAAGAGGGTGCCGCGGCCGAGAGCCAGGCCTGACGCGGGCTTCCCGCGGGCGCCGGCTGCTGCACCGCGTCAACGGGTGGCCGCCGCCGGCGTTTCCCGGACTGAATAAGCGCAAGTCCTAGCCCAGAAACACCCCGCAATGTGCCAGAATGTCACCTGTTTAAGGTGTTCTGGATACTTTTCGGGGAGTTTTCATGGGTCTGCGCCTCAAGTTCAACCTGGTCCTGCTGGGCGTCTTTCTTGCCGGCTTCGGCGTGGCCGGCTACATCTCCCATGACATGCTGTTCCGGCACGCCCGCGAACAGGTGCTCGCCGAGGCGCGCCTGGTCATGGAGGCCGCGCTGGCGGTCCGCGGCTACACCGTCGCCCAGGTGCGCCCGCACCTCGACTCGATCATGCACGAGCAGTTCCTGCCCCAGACGGTGCCGGCCTACGCCGCCACCGAGACCCTCGCCGAGCTCCGCAAGAAGTATCCCAACTACAACTACAAGGAAGCCACCCTCAACCCGACCAACCCCCGCGATCGGGCGTCCGACTGGGAGGCCGACCTGGTCAACAACTTCCGCAACCGCCCCGACAGCAAGGAGATCACCGGCCAGCGCGACACGCCGACCGGTCGCTCGCTGTATGTCGCCCACCCGATCCGCATCGAGTCGGCCGCCTGCCTGCCCTGCCACAGCACGCCGGGGGTGGCGCCGCCCAGCATGATCAAGGTGTATGGCAACGCCAACGGCTTCGGCTGGAAGCTCAACGAGGTGGTGGGCGCGCAGGTGGTCTCGGTGCCCATGTCGGTGCCCCTCGAAAACGCCAACCAGGCCTTCCGCACCTTCATGGTGTCGCTGGCGGCGGTGTTCCTGGCCGTCTCGGTGGTGCTCAACCTCATGCTCTCCGCGCTCATCATCGGGCCGGTGTCGCGCATGTCGGCGGCGGCCGACAAGATCAGCACCGGCGATTTCGATCAGCCCGAGTTCCCGGACGACGGCCGGGACGAGGTGGCGGTGCTGGCCAGCGCCTTCAACCGGATGCGTCGCAGTCTGGAGAAGGCCATGCAGATGATCGATTCCTGAGCCGGGGCACACCATGACTGAAGCGCTGAACCCGGCTGCCGCGGATAGCGACGCCTTCGCCCTGCGCGTCGGCTACGCCCTCAACGAATACCGCATCGAGCGGGTGCTCGGTGGCGGCGGCTTCGGTATCACCTATCTGGCCCACGACACCCACCTGGACTGCCGGGTGGCGATCAAGGAATACGCGCCCCGCAACCTCGTCACCCGGGGCGCGGGCTTTTCCCTGGTCCCCCGTTCGCCGGACGTGAGCCGCCGCTTCGAGCGCGGTCTGCAGCGCTTCCTGCTCGAGAGCCGGGCCCTGGCGAGCTTCCACAACACCGGCATCGTGCGCGTGCTGCGTTACTTCCGCGCCAACGAGACGGCCTACATGGTGATGGACTACGAAACCGGCCAGCCGCTACAGCGCTGGCTGGTGGGCCGTCTGCCCCTCGACAAGGCGATGCTGCTGCGCATCGTGCGCCCGCTGCTCGACGGGCTGGAGGTGGTCCATGGCGCCGGCTTCCTGCACCGCGACATCAAGCCCGAGAACATCTACATCCGCGCCGACGGCTCCCCGGTGCTGCTCGACTTCGGTTCGGCCCGCCGGGTCGAGGCCGACGGTTCGGACCAGGCCCTGACCGCGGTGCTGACGCCGGGCTTCGCGCCGGCCGAGCAATACCACCGCCACGGCAAGCAGGGCCCGTGGACCGATCTCTACGCGCTGGCCGGCGTGATGTACTGGATGGTCACCGGCAACCGGCCGATGGAGGCCTTCGCCCGCCTGCGCGAGGACACCATGCCGCCGGCGGCGGAGATCGGCAACCGGGAGGTCTTCGGCATCGAGCTGCTGCGCGCCATCGACTGGGCCCTCAAGCCCGACGAGGACGACCGGCCGCGCCGCGTGGCGGATTTCCGCCGCGCCTGCCTGGGCGGCAAGGTGGGTGAGACGGCGCCGCCCGAGCCGCCCCCCAGCGAGCCGCTGCCCCTCGGCCTGTCGGCCTACGAGGCGCGGGCCTTCATCGGCGCGGTGCTGTTCGCCGACGTGGCCGCCAGCAGCGACAACGCCGGCGCCCGCTCCGAAGGGCGGGCCCTGCTCGGCCGGCTGCTGCGCCAGGCGCTGGGGCAGATCTCGCCCACCGCGCGCCTGGTGGTGAACACCAAGGAAGGCTGTGCCGTCTGCTGCGTGGGTGACCCCGAGGACGCCCTGCGCACGGCGGTGCAGTTGAGCGATGCCGCCGCCGCCGAGGGCCTGGGCGTGCATATGGGCATCAACCTGGGCCCGGTGCGGGTGGCCCCCGATCCGGGGCCGGACGGGCGCTCGCGCATCCTCGGCGACGGCATCACCATCGCCTTCCGCATCATGCGCTTCTCCGAGCCGGGGCAGGTGCTGGCCGGGCGCTCCTACGTCGAGGTCATGCAGAACCTGGGGCGCAGCGTCGGCGAGCGTTTCCGCTACCTCGGCGTGCACCGCGATCCGAAGGGGCGCAACCACGAGCTCTACCTCTTCCGCGACGAGAACCTCACCACCGGCCTGCGTGGTTCCGACACCGCCGAGCGGGGCGACATGCCGCCGCCCGGGATCGATGCCGCCGCCATCGAGCACGCCGAGCGGGTGCTGGCCCAGCACATCGGCCCGATGGCCAAGCTGCTGGTGCGCCGCACGGTGCCCCGCGCGGCCAACCTCTTCGACCTGCACCGCCGCCTCGGCGCGCTGATCCCCGAGTCCGAGCCCCGCACGGCCTTCCTGGCGGCGGTCGTGACCATGGATTCCCGCCCGCTGCCCGGCACCACCGAGATGCGCGGCGAGTCCACCGCGCCCCGCAGCGAACTCCCCCCGCCCCGCAGCGAGCTGCCGGGCACCCGCAGCGGCCCCACCAGCGTGCTGCCGGGTGTGATCCCCGACGCCGAGCTGGCCCGCATGGAGAAGCTGTTTGCGCGCTACATCGGGCCGATGGCCAAGGTGCTGGTGCGCCGCGAGTCCCGCAACGCCAACAGCCTTGACACCCTGTGCCGGGCCCTCGCCAGCCACATCGACAAGGACGCCGAGCGCCGGCGCTTCATGGCCGACGCCGGCTTCTGACCGACCCAGGTCAGTGCCCAGCCCGCCCCTCGTGGGGGCAGGGAAACGTGGGGCGGCCCGGCGTTGCCTCGAGCGCCGGCCTGGAGCCTGGGCAGTCGCCTGCGGCGTCAGGTCGGCCGGATCTGGCGGCCGACCGCCAGGCCCAGCAGCGGCATGCCCAGTGCTGCCGAGATGAAGACCATCATGATCTGCCCCTGATCCACCAGCCAGCCGGCGGCGAAGACGCCCACCGACTGTCCCACGAAGAACAGTGAGATCGACAGCGCCAGCGCCAGGCTGCGGGCCGCCGGCGCGCGCTGGGTGATCTGGAAGAGCAGGGCGCTGTGCAGCTGGTAGTAGCCGAAGCCCGACAGCAGCGCGGCGGCGAAGATCCAGCCCGGGTGCGCCGCCACCACGGCCACGACGTTGGCCAGCGCCACCAGGCACGCCGCGCCCACCGGAAACGCCCGGTGGTTCATCCGTCCTCCCAGCCGCCCCGCCGCGAACGAGAACAGCAGGCCGCCCGCGCCGTACAGCAGCAGGGGCAGCGTCGCCTGGGCGAGCGCCAGCCCGAAGTGCTGGTGCAGGTAGAGGGGCAGGAAGGCCAGCACGCCGAACACCAGCGCCGCCTCCACGAAGAAGCAGGCCATCACGCCCCGGGTTTCGGCGGCCACGAGCAGCCCCAGGGCCGTCCGGTAGAGGCTGGCCACGCTGGCGCCGGAGGGGCCGCCGCCGCGGGTCGCGGCCCCCAGGTGGGCCTGACGCCCGAGGGCGAAGGCGATCAGCAGATAAAGCCCGGTGAGCACCCCGAAGGCCAGCCGCCACAGGCCGAGGTCGACGCACAGCCCGCCCAGCACCTGGCCGAACACCATGCCGAGGATCTGCCCCGAGAAGAGGCGGGCGAGGGTGGCCTGGCGCTGGTCGGCCGGGATCAGGTCGGAGACCGTGGCGAGGGACATCGGGATGATGCCCGCCGCCGCCACGCCGGTCAGGATGCGGCAGGCGGTGAGCAGCTCCAGGCTGGGCGCCAGCGCGGCGCCGACGCTGCCGACGGCACACAGGGCGGTGGCCCGGGTGATGATCGTGAAGCGTTCGAAGCGTTCGCCGAGGGGGCCGTAAACGAGCTGCATCGCGCCGTAGGCGATGGTGAAACCGGTGATGATCAGCGCCACCTCGGCGGTCGAGGCGCCGAACTGCCCGGCCAGCCCGGGCAGCATCGGGTCGCACACGCGGAACGACGCCGAGCTCGCAAAGGCGGCGAGGGTCAGCAGGAACAGCAGCTGGCGGGTGTCGGAGGCGGTTGAGTGCATCGGGCGGGGCGCAAAAACAAAAGGCTATGTCACCGTTGCCTGTGGAAATACTCCGATAGCGGCGAGGAGCATCTTGTCGGGCGTATCAAGTCGGCGCGTGTCGAGTGCCCGGCGCCAGCCCAGATAGTTCGGGAGGTAGTGCGT
>NZ_JAYREK010000011.1:0-104530 GCF_041908905.1 Zoogloea sp. | reverse complement strand
CAGGCCCCACCTGCCGGCGCATTTGCATTGGGGCAGCACGATCAAGCCCCCGGTTGCCCGCCTCGCCGGCCCCGGCGCCCCGGCCCTGGCGACCACGGTAGATCCCACCACGCCCTGCGTGCGCCCCGACGTCCCGCCGGCGCGGCATGTCGCGCCCGCGCCTCCCCTTCCCCGGAGCCATCCGGCTTTCCGGCCCCCGCCGCCGGCCGTCCCCGGCCCGCTCGCCGCCTCCATCCCGCCGGCCACGGCACCCCCTCCCCGATCGCCCCGAGCCTGCGGGGCGGCCCATCAAGGTCGGGCGCGTTTTTGTCGTTCACTGCGCATATCACTCCGTATCGGCCCGGCATGGCGCGGGGCCGCGCCGCCGGGACAAGCCGGGCCGGACCCCATCCGATGCCCTGCACATGCCCCGCCGGAGCTGCGCCGCAGGCCGCGGGGAGCGGGATCCGTTTAAGGGTAAAGTATGGTCTTTGTAGCGCTCATTCCGTTTGCGAGACTCCGTTTTGAATGACATGGATCGCGTGACGCCGCGCGCGCCCGAAGGTTCGCGATGAACAGTCCGCCCCCCACCCCCCACCCCGACGACTGGCAGATCACGGCGCCACTGGTGTGGGTGTGCACCCTGAGCGCGCTGCTCGTCCTCGGCGGCTGGTTTCCGGCCGTCCGCTTTTTTGCGGTGCCGACGCACTACCTGCCGCTGCACACCGCCCTCGAATTCGTCGCGATGGCCATTTCGGCGATGGTCTTCGCGCTGGGCTGGAACCTGCGCGGCACCGGAAAGAACAGCCACGCGGTGATCCTCGGCGTCGGCTTCCTGGCGGTCGGCCTGATCGACCTGGCCCACACCCTGTCCTTTGCCGGCATGCCCGACCTGGTGACGCCCAGCAGCCCGGAGAAGGCCATCAATTTCTGGCTGGCCGGCCGCTTCGTTGCGGCGGGGGTGCTGCTCGCCGTCGCCCTGAGCCCCCCCACCCACTGGTCGTCGCTGCGCAGCCTCGGCGCGCTGCTGGCCACGCTGGCGCTGAGCGCAGGGGTGTGGTGGGTCGGGATCGCCCACGGCGAATGGCTGCCGCGCAGCTTCATCGCCGGCGAAGGGCTGACCACCTTCAAGATCGGCGCCGAATACATGCTGGCCTCGGTGTATGGCCTGACGGCGGTGCTGCTCTACCACAAGGCCGCCACCCAGCAGCACGACGACCGCCTGTGGCTGGCCGCCGCGGCCTGGGTGCAGGGCCTCGCCGAGCTGTTCTTCACGCTGTATGCCGACGTCACCGACATCTTCAACCTGCTCGGCCACGTGTACAAGGCCATCGCCTGCGTGATGATCTACCGGGCGCTGTTCGTCGCCGGCGTGCGCACCCCGTACCGCGAGCTGGTGCGCGAGCGGGGCTACCTGCAGACCCTCCTGGAGACCATCCCCGACCTGGTCTGGCTGAAGGACCCGAACGGCGTCTACCTGTCCTGCAACAAGACCTTCGAGCGCTTCGTCGGGGCGCCCAGCGGGGAGATCATCGGCAAGACCGATTACGACTTCGTGCCCCGCGAGCTCGCCGACTCCTTCCGCCGCAACGACCGGATCGCCATCGAGAAGGGCGGGCTGACCATCAACGAGGAAGCCCTCGTCTTCGGCACCAACGACTACCGGGGCATCTTCGAGACGACCAAGACCCCCATGCACGACAACCAGGGGCGGATCATCGGGGTGCTCGGGATTTCCCACGACATCACCGCGCGCAAGGCCCTCGAGCTCGAGCTGCGCGACAAGGACGCCCAGTTCCGGCTGGCCATCGAATCGTCGCCCGACGGCTTCTGGGTGACCAACCTGGAAGGCGGGATCGTCACGGTCAACGACGCGTATTGCCGGATCTCCGGCTACACGCGGGGCGAGCTGCTCGGCAAGCACATCTACGACATCGACGCCCGCTACGACCGCGCCACCTTGCTGGGCCAGCTGGCGCACCTGCAGGGGGTGGGCTTCAAGCGCTTCGAGACCGTGCACCGCGCCCGTGACGGCCGCCTGTGGCCGGTCGAGGTGCTGGGCTCGTTCGACCCGAGCACGGGCGGGCGCTTCTTTGCCTTTTTCCGCGACATCACCGAGCGCAAGCAGGCCGAGGCCGAGCTGTCCGACCGCCAGGCCCGGCTCGAGGCGATGGTGGCCGAGCGGACGGCGGCGCTGTCGGCGATGATGACCCAGGTCAGCGCCAGCGAGGAGCGCTACAAGTTCGCCCTCGAGGCCACCCAGGACGGCATCTGGGACTGGGACCTGCGGACCGACAAGGTTCAGCTCAACACCACCTACGGCACCATGCTCGGCTACGCGCCGGGCGAACTCAGCGACTATGACGGCCGCCAGTGGCGGGCCTTCCTGCATCCCGAGGAGCGCGAGCACATCGGCCGGCTGGTCCACGACATGCTGACCACCGAGGGCAGCCACTACGAGGTCGAATGCCGGATGCGTTGCCGGGACGGCAGCTACAAGTGGATCCTCAGCCGCGGCAAGGTGGTCGAGCGCGACGCCGACGGACGGCCGGTGCGGGCGGTCGGCACCCACGTCGACCTCGCGGCGCGCAAGGCCCAGGAGATCGAACTGCGCAAGACCAAGGAGGCGGCCGAGTCCGCCGCCATCGCCAAGAGCGCCTTCCTGGCCAACATGAGCCACGAGATCCGCACCCCGATGAACGCCATCATCGGCCTCGCCAGCCTCCTGCAGCGCCAGGCCGGCGACCCGCAGCAGGCGGACAAGCTGACCAAGATCGTCGACGCCGGCCAGCACCTGCTGGCGATCATCAACGCCATCCTCGACCTCTCGAAGATCGAGGCCGGCAAGTTCACCCTCGAACAGAAGCCGCTGCAGATCGACGCCCTCGTCGCCAACGTGGTCGCGATGCTCTCCGAGCGGGCCCGGGAAAAGCAGCTGCAGCTCTCCAGCGAGCTGCCGCCCCTGCCACGCGGCCTGCGGGGTGACGGGACGCGCATCGAGCAGGCGTTGCTCAATTACGCGGGCAACGCCATCAAGTTCACCGCCGCCGGCCATGTGAAGATCCGCGTCCAGCTGCTCGAAGAAGACACGGAGGGCGCGCGCCTCCGCTTCGAGGTCAACGACAGCGGCATCGGCATCCCGCCCGAGGCCATGCCGCGGCTGTTCTCGAGCTTCGAGCAGGCCGACAACACGACCACCCGCAAATACGGCGGCACCGGGCTCGGCCTGGCCATCACCCGCAAGCTGGCCGAGCTGATGGGCGGCGAGGCCGGCGCCGAGAGCACGCCCGGCGTCGGCAGCACCTTCTGGTTCACCGTGCGGCTGGCGCGCGACGGCACCACGCACTGCCCGCAGGTCCACCCGGCGCAGGACGACGCCGGCGAATGCCTCAAGCGGCGGTACGCCGGCACCCGGGTTCTGGTCGCCGAAGACAACGAGATCAACCGCGAAGTCGCCGCGGCGATCCTGGAAGACATTCACATGGTGGTCGACATGGCGGTCGATGGCGCCCAGGCGGTGGACCTGGTGGCGCACAACGACTACAGCCTGGTCCTGATGGACATGCAGATGCCCAACCTGGACGGGCTCGACGCCACCCGCGAGATCCGCAAGCTGCCGCAGGGCGCCCGGCTGCCGATCATCGCGATGACCGCCAACGCCTTCAGCGAGGACCGCCAGCGCTGCGTGGACGCGGGCATGGACGATTTCATCAGCAAGCCGGTGATGCCGGAAGCCCTCTACGAGCGCCTGCTCAAGTGGCTGGAGCAGCCCCCGTCCCACTGACCCCCGCCAGGAGCCTCCCATGGCCGTCGCCCACAAGGACCGCATCGACCGACTCAATCTGCTCAGGCGGCTCATCCCCAGGAGCTCCTCAGGCCAGGGCTGCCCGGACGCCCGCCAGTTACTGGCGCGGCTGGCCGAACACTACGAGGCCAGCAAATCCGACGCCGCCCGGGTGCGGGCGATCCAGCGCGACCTGGACGCGCTGGTGAAGGACGGCTGTATCGAGGCCGTCAATCCGGGCGGCAAGCCCCAGCGCTATCGGCGCAAAGCCGACCTGGGCAGCAACGACCCGCGCCTGTGGGCCTACGCCCAGAGCCTGATGCGCTCGCTGATCCGCGACGCGGTACCCGAGAAGCGCCTGGAGCGGATCCTGGCGAGCCTGCGCGAAGAGGGGGAGGACTTCGGCCTCGGGGACGACAAGCTGTGCATCCTCAGCGACACCCAGCGCCTGCTGCCGGCCGACTTCAAGGAGGAAGTCCTGCTCGCCGCGCTCGAAGCGCTGGCCCAGTCGCGCACCCTGCAGGCCACTTACCGCGACGGCGCCGGCAAGCAGAGCCGGCCCGAGCTCCATCCCCAGGCCCTCCTCCAGCGCGGCCCGCGCCTCTACCTGTTCGCCCTCAAGAACGACGAGGCCGCGCCGCTGCGCATGTACGCGCTGCACCGCTTCACCTCCGCCAAGGTCGGCGAAGGCCCGGGCCGCCGGGCCGAGGGCTTCTGCCTGCAGGAGGCGATCCGCAAGGGCCAGGCGGACTTCGCCGGCGACGGGGCCGTCCAGCTGGAGCTGCGGGTGCGCGGCTATGTGGCCGACCTGCTGCGGGACTGCCGCCTGTCGGCGGACCAGGTCATCGAGGAAGAGCCCGACGACAGCCCCTTCAGCGCCCGCGTCCGGGCCACCGTCCCGGAAACCGGCCAGCTCCTGCGCTGGCTGCTGGGCTGCGGCGCCAACGTCGAGGTGCTGGCGCCCGCCAAGTGGCGGGAGGTGGTGATCAGCCAGCTCGACAAGATGCGTTCCGTCTACGGAACCGGGAGCGCCGGCTGAACTCGGTGCGACAGACTGTGTCGCGAAGGCGTCCCATCATGGCCGGGTTGAATTCTTGAGGACAGACCGATGCCTGAACCCCGGACGCCCCGCACAAGCGAATCCCACCCCCTGCGTATCGACAGCATTCAAGCCCGGTCCGACTGGGGCGCGATCGGCATGTCCCTGTGCCCCGGCAAAGACCAGGCGGACGGCCTGAGCGGGCACTGGCAGCGGGATCTCGGCACGGATCTCGAGCGCATCCGGATCTGGGGCGCCGCCTTCGTGGTGTCCCTCATGGAGAGGCACGAGTTTGCCGAACTCGGCGTCGAAGCCCTGCCGGCCGAGGCCTTGCGCCTCGGCATGGCCTGGCGCCACCTGCCCATCCCCGACCGACAGCCGCCGGGCCCGGCCTTCGAGGCGCGCTGGCCGGAGGTGGGGGCCGAGCTCGTCATGGCCCTGCGGGAGGGGCGGCGGATCTTCCTGCACTGCAAGGGCGGCCTGGGCCGGACCGGCACCATCGCCGCCTGCCTGCTGCGGGAAGCCGGCATCGGCGCCGCGGAGGCCATCACGCAGGTCCGCCTCGCCCGCCCGAAAACCATCGAGACGGCGCAGCAGGCGCGGTATGTGCACGCCTACACCCGGCGGTTTGGCGGGAACCCGTAAACCGCGACCCGTCCCATCCAGCCCCGACCATCAACCCGACCGGATCATTGATTCCCGATGGCCATCTCACTCGGTTTCATCAACCTCTTCGTCCCGCTAAGGCTCATCGATCGGAAATACCCCGGCGGCTGGGCGCGATTCCGGCAGGATTACGCCGACGGCGCCGTGTTCGACGACCATCTCGTCCGCTATTGCTCCGGCAACCCGAACGACATCGAGGCGATGATCGACACACTGGACGCCCTCGGATTCGAAACCATCGCCGAATCCGATGGGCAGCCCTGCTGGCAGGACTGCTGCGTCGTCGATCACTTTGGCAGGCTCACCCTGCCCTGCGGCTGGCTGCAGCTTGCCGGGGACTATCGCAGCGCCTGCCTCAAGGGCACGGAGCCGGGCGCGGTGGTCGGTTGAGGCGCGGGGCCGCCCCCCGGGCAAAGAGCCCTCACAGCGCGGTGCGCACCCCTTCGCCCAGGCTCGTGAAGCTGTAGGTGCAGGCGTGGGTCGGCCGCGGATGGTCGTAGGGCCCCACATAGACCCGGATCGCATCACCGTCGATCACCACGCCATGCACCTGTTCGTGCTCCGGCCGGATCTGCGCGCAACGGATGACCCGCCTGGTGCACGCCCCCGGCGGGATCACCTCCAGCGTATTGTTCGCGGCGTTGTACATCGCATAGCCCTGGTGTTCCACCAGTGTCCTCCCTAATCAGTCAAATGCGGCCGGCCCGGCCCCGATGGCAGACGAGAGGATAGGCATCCAATACGACAATGAATGACGCACCACGGGCATAGACTTCAACCATCGAAACACGGCATTCGACCGAACGGGCATCGGCAAACCCAGTGGCCATCCCTGTCGCGTCAGTCATTCCGGAGGCTATCGTCAATGATCAACAACACCGGCCGCACCCTGAGACCGCTTCCGCAGGGACGCATCATCGACGATTGCCGTCACGACCTCGCCATGGGCGCCGTGCTGGGCGCCCTGATCGGCGACGCGGCGGGGGCCACGCTGGAGTTCCTGGGGCGCACGCCGAGCGCAGAAGAAGTCGAGAAAGCCCTGGGCATGTGCGGCGGCGGCATCTGGAACACCGCCCGCGGCCAGGTCACCGACGACGGCGAGCTGACCCTCGCGCTGCTGCAGGCCCTGGCCGGACAGCCCCGCTACGACGTCAACCGGGCCGCCCGCGCCTACCGCCGGTGGTATCTCAGCGCCCCCTTCGACATCGGCAACGCCACCGCCAATGCCCTCGAGGACGGCGACCCGGACAGCCCCGGGCTGGCAGACCTCATCGCCCGCCGGGCCCTGAGGTTCAACGCGGACTCCAAGGCCAACGGCAGCCTCATGCGGGCCACCCCGCTCGGCGTCTGGTCGGCCCGCGTCAGCGTCGAGGAGGCCGTCGCCGCCGCCCGCGCCGATGCCCGGCTGACCCATCCGAACCCCAGCTGCCAATGGTCCACCGCCGCCTACGTGGTCGCCATCCGCCACCTGACGCTCAAGGCGGATGACCACCGCGGCGCATTCGAAGCGGCCCGCTCCATCCTGCCCGCCGGCGAGGGCGACGAAGTACGCCGCTGGCTGGACGACGCCGCAGCGGGCCGGCTGCCGCCGTTTCATCCCCAGGCCGGATTCGTGAGGATCGCCTTCACCCACGCCTTCCACCACCTGCAGCAACGCACGCCGCATGTGCAGGCGCTGCGGGAAACGCTGGGCGGCGGCGGGGATACGGATACCAACGCCTGCATCGTCGGGGGCTTGCTGGGGGCGCTGTGGGGGGAGAGGGGATTGCCGGGGGAGATGAGGGCGGCGGTGATGGGATTGCCCACTTGAGCAGTTGACGCGCGGACCTCTGACTTGACGCGACTCAGGTCAAAGGTCCGCAAGTTCAAGTCGCCATTGAACCATTTCAAGTCCAGGCATCAAGCGCTCAAGTCAAACTTGAGTCCGGCGCGCCGACAGCCGCCCAGCCCGAGCGTTTGTCTTCCGAATGGAGACGCGCGGCGCGATTGGAATGCGCTCGGCAACCCCCGCCCATCCGCAGGCGGAGCGCGCCATCTGGGGCAAGCGGCTGTTTTCGAAGGGAGCGGGCGGCTAGCCGGCACCCTCCATCAACCCGCTCAAGCGCAGCACCCGGCGCCCCACCGCCTGCTCCAGCACCGCCGCGCTGCCGGCCTCCACCAGGCTGAACCAGCGTTTGGCGCGGGTGATGCCGGTGTAGACCAGCTCGCGGGTCAGGATGGGATTGAGGCGCTCCGGCAGGGCCATCGCGGTGTGGGTGAATTCGGAGCCCTGGGATTTGTGCACCGTCAGCGCATAAACGGTTTCGAGGGCCTGCAGGCGGCTGGGCTGGACCCACTTGATGCCGCCGCTGCCATCCCCGGCCGGGAAGGCCACCCGCAGCGGGCCGTCGCCATCGGGCCCCGGCAGGGCCAGGGTGATGCCGATGTCGCCGTTCATCAGCCCCAGCCCGTAGTCGTTGCGGGTGACGAGCACCGGGCGGCCGGCGTACCAGCCTTCGGCGGCGCCGATCAGGCCCGCCTCGTGCAGCCAGCCGGCGATGCGCCGGTTGAGGCCCTCGACGCCCCACGGCCCGCGGCGCAGGGCACACAACAGCTGGAACTGGCCGTGGGCGGCGAGCACCTCGCGGGCCCAGGCGTCGATGCCGGCCTGATCGGTGCCGGCGGGCGGGCGCCGGTCGCGCACCACCTCCAGGTAATGGCGATAGCCCTGCGGGCTTTCCTTGGCACCGGGAATGCCGTCGATCACCAGGCGCCGCAGCGCGCCCTCGCCCACCTCGGTCAGCGCCAGCCGGGTGAGGTCGGCGTGGCCGTGGGCCAGGGCCCGGCGCACGCCGTCCCCGCTGCCGGCATTGACCGCCGCGGCGAGCTGGCCGATGCCACTGTCGCCGCCGAAGCGGTAGCTGTGGCGCAGCATCGCCACCGCCTGGTCGATGGGCCGGCCGGCGGGGTCGACGAGCTCCGTGCCGACCTGCTCGCCGGTGACGCCCGCCAGCCAGGCCACGGTGTCGGCGCTGTAGTGGCCGTCCTGGGCGCACCGGCACAGCTCGCCGAGCACCGCGCCGGCCTCGACCGAGGCGAGCTGGTCCTTGTCGCCGAGCAGCACCAGGCGCGCGCCGGGCGGCAGCGCGGCCAGCACGGCCGCCATCATCTCCAGGTCGACCATCGACGCCTCGTCCACCACCAGCACGTCCACCGGCAGCGGGTTGCCGGCGTGGTGGCGGAAGTGGCGGGTGTCCGGGCGGCTGCCGAGCAGGCGGTGGAGGGTCGTCACCTCGACGGGGATCGCCTCGCGCACGGCCTCGCCGTCGGGCAGGCCAGTCAGAACCAGATTGGCGACGGCGCCGGCGATGGATTCGTTGAGCCGCGCGGCGGCCTTGCCGGTGGGCGCCGCCAGCCGGATGCGCAGGGCGCGGGCCGCCGGGCCGGCGATGGCCAGCGCCTGCAGCACCGCCAGCAGGCGCACCACGGTGGTGGTCTTGCCGGTGCCGGGGCCGCCGGTCACGATGGCGAAGGCGCTCCGTGCGGCCAGCGCGCAGGCGAGCTTCTGCCAGTCGGGCTTGGGCCCCTGGGCGACCGGCGGGAAGAGCACACCGAGGGCGCCGCGCAGCGCGTCCTCGGGCAGGGCCGGCGGCGCTGCCAGGCGGGCGTCGATGCCGGCCCGCACCGATTGTTCGTATTGCCAGTAGCGGCGCAGGTAAAGCCGGGTGCCGACGCCCACCAGCGGCGTGTCGCCGGCGCCGTCGCCCACCAGCGGCGTGTCGCCGGCGCCGTCGCCCACCAGCGGCGGGTAGCGCAGGGCCTGCTGCCAGTCGGCCAGGCTCACGCCATCGAGCACCTCCGCCGGCAGCGGCACGGGCTCGGCGCTGTCGGCGGCACCCTCGGGCGGCAGCGACAGGGCGAAGCCGGGGTCGTTCAGGGTGTGGGCCAGGTCGAGGCAGGCGTGGCCGCGGCCGAGCTGGTGGCTGGCCAGCGCGGCGGCGAGGATCAGCAGCGGCGGCGCGGCGGGCTCCTCCCGCGCCAGGAAGGCCGCGAAGGCCGCGTCGAGGGCGCGCAGCCAGCCGTGCCCGGCCCAGCGCTCGAGGAGGGCCAGCAGGGCCGTGTTGTCGTGGAAAAAGGCGGGGTTCATGCGGCCTCCGGGGTGGTGCGGCGGGCAAACAGGCGGTCGAGGGCGTCGATCAGCGCCCGCGGCGGGCGCTCGGCGTGGATGCCCCGGCTGGACGCCTGGCTGCCGCGCAGGAAGAGATACAGCGCGCCGCCGATGTGCGTGTCGTAGTCGTAATCGGGCAGGCGCAGCCTGAGCAGGCGGTGCAGGGCCAGCAGGTAGAGCACGTACTGCAGCTCGTAGCGCTTGGCGAGGATCTCGTCGGCCATCGCGGCGGGCGTGTAGGCCGCGTCATCGGGGCCGAGCCAGTTGGACTTGTAGTCGACCACGTAATAGCGCCCGTCGTGCTCCACCACGAGGTCGATGAAGCCCTTCAGCATGCCGTTGAGCTGGCCGGCCTGGAGCGGCGGGCGCTCGGCGCCGCCAAGGGTGTGGCGGCGGACGAGGGCATCGAGGGCGGGGAGGTCCACCTCATGCACCGCGACCCAGAACTCCATCTCGGCCACCCAGGTGTCGAGCCTGGCGAGGGCGAAGCCGGGCGCGTCGGCGCCGCCCAGCGGCAGCCGCAGGAAATCCTGCAGCCAGGCGCACAGCGGGTCGATCCAGCGCTCCCAGCCGCGCACCGCGCAGCGCCGGGCGACGGCGTCGCGCAGCAGGGCCGGGGTGTCGGCGACCTGCCCGAAGCCCTGGCCGGCGGCCCATTCGAGGATCTCGTGCAGGAAGGTGCCGACCGCCGCACCGCGGGGAAAGCCATGCAGCAGCCCGGCCGAGGCGGCCCCCCCCGCAGGCTGGCCCAACACCGGCGGAGCGGCGGGCGGCGTGGGCCGTTCGGCAGCGGCGGCTTCGCGGAAGACGTCTTCGCCCGGCGTCTCGGCGCCCGCCTCCGCCGCGGCGGTGTGCAGCGCCGAGTAGCTGGCGATCCACCAGTGCTCGCGGACGGCGCGGGTCGGGCTGCGGGCCGGGCCTTCGAGGCGCTGGCGGGCCTGGGGCGTGTAAACGTCCGGGGTGCAGGCCGGCGCGTCGATGACGGCGATGTCCGGGCAGCCCGCGGCCAGCGCGTCGATGCCGGCCTGCAGCGCGCCGCCGATCAGGTGGCCGAAGGCGCTGTGCTCCAGCTCCTTGACGGGCGCCGCGCCGATCCAGGTGGCGTAGCGGGCGCGGGTGAGCGCGACATACAGCTTGCGCAGGTCTTCGCCCAGGCGCTCCCGGTCGGCCAGGGCCAGCAGGGCGTCGTCGGCGGCGAGGGCCAGCTGCAGCCGGCCCTGCGCGTCGTGCCACTTGAGCGGCAGGTCGGTGGCCTGGGTGGCGCGGAAGGCGCAGGCGAAGGGCAGGAAAACCAGCGGGTATTCGAGGCCCTTGGACTTGTGGATGGTGACCACCTGCACCAGGTCGGCGTCGCTCTCGAGGCGCACCTGGCGGGCTTCGCTGCCGGAGGTTTCGTCGCGGCGCTGCTCGGCCAGGTGGCGGATCAGGGCGTGCTCGCCGTCGAGCAGGCCGCTGGCCTGCTGGAGCAGCTCGGCCAGGTGCAGCAGGTCGGTGAGGCTGCGCTCGCCGCTGGCGCCGGCGGCGAGCAGGCGGGCCGGCACGCGGAAGTCGTTGAGCAGCCGGCGCAGCATCGGCAGCACGCCCTGGCGGCGCCAGCAGTCGCGGTAGGCGCGGAACTGCAGCACGTAGTCGTCCCAGGCCAGCTCGTCGTGGTTGAGGCGGTCGAGCCCGGCCCAGTCGAGGCCGAGGGTCTGGGTGGCCAGCGCGGCGCGCAGGGCGCGGCCGTCGTCGGGCTCGGCGCAGGCGGTGAGCCACAGCTGCAGGTCGAAGGCCTCGGGGCGCTGGAAGACGGAGTCCTTCTCCGACAGGTACACGCTGCGCACGCCCCGGCTCGCCAGCGCGCCGCGGATGGCGTCGGCCTCGCTGCGGTTGTTCACCAGCACGGCGAGGTCGGCCTGACGCAGGGGGCGCAGACCGTCTTCGCCGGCAAAGCCCGCCTCGCCGCGCTGGCCGAGGGTGAGCAGGCGCGCCATTTCGGTGGCGCACACCTCGGCCATGGCTTCGAGGTAGGCGGCCTTGCCCATCGGCTTGCCGTCGTCGGGCAGCGGCAGACGCCAGATGTGGAGGGCCGCCAGCGGCTGGCCACCGGCCTGGAGCGCGTCCGCGCGCCCGTTGGCGTCGGCCGGGAAGAAGGGCACCGGATTGCCCTCGGCGCTGCGGAACAGGAAGGCGCCCGGGCCACCCTCCTGTGCTTCGGCGAGCTGGAAGCAGCGGTTGGTGGCCCGCACCATGGCGTGGGTCGAGCGGAAGTTGCGGCCCAGGGTGTACAGCCGGCCGGCGGTGGCGGCGCGGGCGGCGAGGTAGGTGTGGATATCGGCGCCGCGGAAGGCGTAGATGGCCTGCTTGGGGTCGCCGATGAACACCAGCGCAGTCGCCGCGTCGTTGGCCTCGACCCGGTAGACGGCGTCGAAGATGCGGTACTGGATCGCGTCGGTGTCCTGGAACTCGTCGATCAGCGCCACCGGAAACTGGGCGCGGATCACCTCGGCCAGGCGCGGGCCGTTGGGGCCGGCGAGGGCGGCGTCGAGGCGGGTGAGCAGGTCGTTGAAGCCCATCTGGGCGCGGCGCGCCTGCTCGTCGGCGAAGCGGGCGGCGACCCATTGGGCCGCGTGGCGCAGGATGTCGAGGCGCGCGTCGGGGAGGGCCGCGAGGGTGGCGGGCATCGTGTCGATGGCGGTGAGGGCCGGGTGCTGCGGGGCGGCCAGCCCCGGCTTCCAGACCTCGGCCAGCCCCTGCGGGGTGAGCCGCGTCCAGGCGGCGTCGGTGAGCGCGGGCCAGACCTGCTCCGGGTCGTCGCGCCAGGCGGCGAGGCGCTGCAGCCAGCTGTCGTAGTTGTTCTTCTTGAGCTTGGTGCCGTTGAAGGCCTTCTGGTCGCGGGCGGTGTCGAGCAGGGCCTGGAGATCGTCCACCCACTGGCCCCACGGCGCCTTGAGGGTGGCCAGGGTTTGCTGCTGGGCCTGCCGCCCGGCATCGACCACCACCGCCGGGTCGGCACTGGGGGCGAGCAGGTCCGTGTGGTCGAGCAGACCTTCGATTTGATCCTGCAGCGCCTCCGGCGAGCTCCACCAGCCGCGCACCTGGCGGGCGGCGTCGGTGTCCAGCGGGTACATGAAGCTGCGCCAGTAGTCGCGCACCACTTCGGCCAGCAGGTCGGCCTGGTCGGTCTCGAGGCGCTGGGTGAACAGGCTGTCGCTGTCGAAGGCGTGCTCGCGCAGCATGCGGTTGCACCAGCTGTGGATGGTGGACACGGCGGCCTCGTCCATCCACTCGGCGGCCAGCTGCAGCTTGCGGGCGCAGGCGGCCCAGCGCTCCGGCGGGTAGGCGTCGCGCAGCTGCCGGAGCAGCGGGTCGGGCTCGGGCCCGCCAGCGTCCGCGCGGAAGTAGGCGGCGGCCTCGGCGAGGCGGGCGCGGATGCGGTCGCGCAGCTCCTTGGTGGCGGCGTCGGTGAAGGTGACGACGAGGATCTCCGGTGGCGTGAGGGCCCGGGAGAAGGCGGCCCCGTCGTCGCCGTGGCCCAGCACCAGGCGCAGGTAGAGGGCGGCGATGGTGAAGGTCTTGCCGGTGCCGGCGCTGGCCTCGATGAGGCGGCTGCCAGAAAGCGGGAAACGCAGGGGGTCAAGGGCGGTGGGGGTCATGCCTGGTCTCCGGCGGGGGCCGCGGATTTGACGAAGGTGGCGGTGAACAGCGGGCGCAGCAGGGTCTCGGCGAGGCGGGCAAACTCGCCGCTGGCGGCGAGCGCGTCGAAGCTGGGCCAGGCACGGCGCAGGTAGGGGCTGACCTCGACCTCGCCGGTGAGCTGGTAGCCCCCCTCGTAGATGGAGCGGGCGCTGGTCGAGCCGTCGAGCCACGCGAAGGCGGTCTTGATCGCCAGCGGCAGCGGGCGGGCCATGCCGTCCTGCCAGGTGACCAGCAGGGTGTCTACCTGGGCCCGCGCCGCGTCGGGCTCGAGGGGCTCGAAGCGCACGTTGCCGGCCTTGCTGACGATCAGCGTGGTGAGCGGCTGGCCGCCCAGGTGGCCGGCGAGGTGCGTGAGCCAGTGCTTGACGAGGCTGTGGCGCTGGTATTTGCCCTTCTTCACGGCGTCGCTGGGCTCCAGCACCACGCGGCCGCGTCGCTCGTCCTGGTCGAGGCGGATGTCGCGCAGCCAGTCGTCGATGGAGAGGCCGCTGGCCGCGTGGGTGTGGCTCACCGGCTCGTCGTGGGGCGCCTCGTGGGGCCATTCGGCGAGGCCCCTGGCGTAGCGCTCGAACATGTCGGCCATCGGCGCGGCGAGGTCGTCGCGCATCACGTCGGCAAAGGCCCGGGCGGCCAGCTCGCCGCGGCGCTGGATGCGCGCCAGCCCCGCAGCGAGGGCCTCCTCCCGCGGCAGGCCGGCGTGGAGCGCCTCGGCCTGGCGGGTGATGAGCTCGTTCCACAGGCCCCACATCTGCAGGCCGTCGAGGTCGAAGGGCTCGTGGTCTTCGCTGGTCGGATCGTCGATATCGAAATCCACGTGCAGGCGCTGGCGGAAGAAGGCCTTCACCGGGTCGCGCAGGAAAGCCGCCAGCTCGGCGATGCGCAGGGGCTCGGCGCGGCCCGGCGGGGCCAGCTGGGGCGGGCCGCCGGCGGGGCGGTCGTCGGCGATGCGCCACTCGTGGGCGTAGGTGAACAGCGGGCTGGCAGCCCCGGCGGCGGGGAAGTAGTCGGGGTTGAAGGGCTGCAGGCGGTGCTCGACGGTCAGCGCGCGGAGCAGCGCGCCCTCCTCCGCCCCATCCTCCTCATGCCCGGCCAGCCGCCAGCCGGCGGCCAGGTGGTCGCATAGCTGGCCGACCAGCACCGAGGGCGGCCGCACGGTGTTGTCGTTGATGCTGCGCCCGACCCACGAGATCAGCAGCTTCTCGCGGGCCGACAGCAGGGCTTCGAGAAAGAGGTAGCGGTCGTCCTCGCGGCGGGAGCGGTCGCCGGGGCGGTAGTCCTGGCCCATCAGGTCGAAGTCCATCGGCACCCGGGTGCGCGGGTAGTCGCCGTCGTTGAGGCCGAGCAGGCAGACGTGGCGGAAGGGAATGGCGCGCATCGGCATCAGCGTGGCGAAGGTCACCGTGCCGGCGAAGAAGCGCTGCGACAGGCCGCTGTCGTCGAGCTGGGCCAGCCAGTGCTCGCCCACCACCGCCAGCGGCAGCGGGCTGTCGAGGCCGGCGGCGGCGCAGGCCTCCTGCCAGCGCACCAGGGCCTGGTCGAGGCGCTGCAGGGTAAAGGCGTCGGCGCTGTCGTCGGGGGCGAAGAAGTCGGCCATCAGCCGGCGCAGGCGGGCGCTCCAGTCGGCCGGGGTGGCGTCGGTGGAGAAGGCCCGCCAGGTGGCGTCAAGCCGCTCCAGCAGCTGCACCAGCGGGCCGAGCAGCGCGGCGTCGAGGCCGCCGATTTCGTCGAAGGGCTCGATGTCGTGCCAGGCGCCGCCGGTGGCGCCCACCGCGTAGCCGAGCAGCATGCGGCGCAGGCCGAACAGCCAGGTGTTGCCCTCGGGGGCGTCGGGCAGGCCGAGGCTCTGGCGGTGCGCGGCGTGCAGGCCCCAGCGCACCCTGGCGCCGTGGATCCAGCGCTGCAGCAGGGGCAGCGCGTCTTCGGCGATGCCGAAGCGGCTGCGCAGGGCCGGCACCTCGAGCAGGTCGAGCACGTCGCTGACCGCCACCCGCCCGTTGGGCAGGTCGAGCAGCTTGCCGAGGGCGCCCACCAGCGGGTCGTGGTGGCGCAGCCCCTGGTCGGCGATGCTGAACGGGATGAAGCGCGGGTCGCGGCTGTCCACCAGGCCGAACACCGCCTGGATGTGCGGCGCGTAGGCGTCGATGTCCGGCACCATCACGATCACGTCGCGGGGGCGCAGTGTCGGGTCGGCGTTGAAGGCGGCCAGCAGCTGGTCGTGCAGCACCTCGACCTCGCGCTGGGCGCTGTGGGCGATGTGCAGGCGGATCGAGTCGTCGCCGGGGGCCACCGGCGGCCATGCGTCGCGGGTCTGGCTGAGCGGGCGCAGGTCGCGGATGTCGTCCTGCAGCTGGTTGAGCAGGGTCTTGTCACCATGGGGCACGAACAGGTCGATGCGCTGGCGGATGTCCACAAAATGCTGCAGGTAGCCGGCGCGGGCGGTGTCGCTGTCGTGCTCGTCGAGCAGGCCGATGAAGTCGCGCCCCTGCTTGCCCCAGGCGGCCAGCAGCGGGTGGGCGAAGAGGTGCAGGTTCTCGTCGGCGATCTCGGTGGCCACCCCGCCCCGGCGCTGCTGGCGCGAGTGGGTGGCGCGGAGCAGCTCCTTGTCGGCGACGATGTCGGCCCAGTAGTGCTCGCAGGGGTTGTGGACGCACATCAGCACCTGGGTCCACCGGGCCAGCGCGGCCAGCACCTCCAACGACTGGCGCGGCATCGACGAGATGCCGAAGACGATGACCCGGCGCGGCAGGCCGGCGGGCCGCTCGCTGCCCTCGGGCCACGCGTCGACCCGGCGCAGGAAGGCCTCGTGCACCGCCGCCCGGCCCTGGCCGGCCAGCTCGCCGCCGCACGCCGCCGCCACGTCGGCCAGCAGCGCGCGCCACAGGCAGGCCTGCCAGCGCTGCTCGTCGGACAGGGGGCGGCGCTCGCCACTGGCCTTGATCAGCACGTCGTCGCCCGCCGCCCAGGCGGCCAGCCAGTCGGCGCGATACACCTGGTACTGGTCGAACAGGTCGGCCAGCCGCTCGGCGAGCTGGAAGCGCTTGCGCAGGTCGGCGTCCCGCGCCAGGAAGCGACGCAGCGGCGCGTAGGCCGGCTCGGCCATCACGTCGGGCAGCAGGCGCATCAGGCGCCACAGCAGCAGCGGCTTGTCGAAGGGCGACACCTCGGGCACCCCGTCCCGCCCCAGCACGGCCCGGTAGGCCTGCCACAAAAAGCGCGAGGGCAGCGACATGTCGAGCCCGGCCGCGATCCCGCAGCCGCCCCCCGCCCCGTCGTCCATGTCCTCGGCCAGCGCCAGGCGCAGCCACTGGGCCACGCCGTTGCTGTGCACCAGCAGGGTCTCGGTTTCGAGCGGCGCCAGCGGGTAACGCCGCACCCACGTCACCAGCAGGTCACGCAGGGATTCCGGATGGTTGCCATGGACGAGCATCAGGCCGGGAGGCAGGGGGGTCGGGGTCAAGGCGGGCTCCTGGGGCGGAGGAAACGGTCGATCGAAGTGTGGAGGGTATTGGAGCACGGATGTGCGTCAAGGGTTGTCGCTTGCTCCGCCGCAAATGGCCACGGGCGGCCGCCCTTGATGGACCGGGCGTAGCGTAGGTCTTCATGCGCCGTGACCGGCACGATCGGGACGGAACGGCAAAGCCGGCCCCCCCCTTACCCCGCCCCGCCGCCTGCCAGCGGCAGGCTGACCTCCACGCGCAGACCTCCCAGGTCGGCCGAGCGGCCGAAGCGGAGGGTGCCGCCGTACTGGGCCACGATGTCGCTGACGATCGCCAGGCCCAGCCCGTGGCCGGGGCGGCTCTCGTCGCTGCGCACGCCGGCCTGGCCGAGCTGGCCGAGCAGGGCGTCGGGCACGCCCGGGCCGTCGTCCTCGACGCAGAAGGCCAGCCGCCCGTCGGCTCCGCCCGGCGCGACGCACACCCGCACGCGGGCGCTGGCCCACTTGCAGGCGTTGTCGAGCAGGTTGCCGAAGAGTTCGAGCATGTCCTCCCGGTCCACCGGCAGGCCGGCTTCCGGGGCGTCCAGCTCGATGGCGATGGCGCGCCCCGCGTGCAGGCGCTGCAGCACGTCGATCAGCCCGGCCAGCTGGCTGCGCACGTCGAAGCTCGCGCCGACCGGGCCGCCGCCCGACAGGCGGGCGCGGTGCAGCTCCCGCTCCACGGTGCCGCGCATGGCCTCGAGCTGGCGGTGCAGCAGGGCGGCCAGCGCCGGGTCGCAGCCGGCGAGTTCGTCGGCGGCCTGGCTGAGCACCGCCAGCGGGGTCTTGAGGGCATGGGACAGGCTGCCCACCGCGTGGCGGATGCGCGTGATGCGCTGGGTGTGGTGGTGGGCGAGCCGACTCACCGCGTCGAGCATGGGCTGGACCTCGGCCGGCGCGGTGGCGTCGATGGCGGTGGCCTCGCCCTGCTCCAGCCGGCGGCAGGCCGCCACCGCCTCGTCGAGGGGCGCCAGGCCCTGCACCAGCACCCGCCGCTGCAGGATCAGCAGCAGCCCCAGTGCCAGGGCCAGGGCGATGAAGGTCTTGAGGCGGAAGTCGGCGATGGCTGCGTCGATGGAGGTGACGTCCTCGGCCACCACCAGCGTCACCGGCAGCGCGCCGCCGACCCCGGGAAACTGCGAGGCGAAGATCAGCAGCGCCTGGCCGGCCGGGCCCTGCCCGCGCTGCACGAGTTCGACGGCCTTGCCGAGTTCGGGGATCGGGATGTCCTCGTCCCACAGGGAGCGGGAGCGGATGATCTGCCCGCCCCGCCTGATCACGAAGTAATGCCCGGACAGGGGCAGCTCATACACCGGCCCGACGCCGCCCATCCGGGCCGGGTCGATGGGCTGGCCCGGCGCGGCGGCGGCGGCGTCGATGAGGCGCACGTAGAGCAGGTCGGCGTCGTGGTGGAGGCGCGACAGCACGTAGTCCTCCACCAGCCGGCGCGGAAAGTCCTGCAGGCTCGCCGCCAGCAGCGCACCGGCAGCGAGCAGCACCAGCGCCAGGGTGACCGAGAGCCGGCGGCGCAGGGAGTTCATGGGCAAGAGGCCGGCGCGCTCGAGGAAACGCAGGGCCGCCCCGAGTTTTCTCGACACCCACGGGGGGCGGGCCGGGCGGCGCCCCGCCCTGGGCGCGCTCAAGGCTGGCTCCGGAACAGGTAGCCCTGGCCGCGGCGGGTCTCGATGCGCTCGTTGCCGAGCAGGATGCGCAGCCGGCAGACGTAAACCTCGATCACGTTGCTGTCGCGTTCGGCGTCGAAATCATAGACGTGCTCGGCCAGGCGGCTCTTGGAGAGCACCACGTCGGGGTGGCGCATGAAGTAGCGCAGCAGACGGAACTCGGTGGCGGTGAGGGCCAGCTCGGCGCCGTCGGCGTCCACCAGGCGCTGGCGGGCCTCGTCGAGGCGCCATTTGCCGACCTGCAGCTGGGGGGCCTGGGCCGGCGCGGCGCGGCGCAGCAGGGCCTGGATGCGGGCCGCCAGCTCCTCGATGTGGAAGGGCTTGCCGAGGTAGTCGTCGGCGCCGGCCTGCAGGCCCTCGACCCGCTCGGCCCAGCCGTCGCGGGCGGTCAGGACCAGCACCGGCACCCGGTTGCCCGCCGCCCGCCAGTCCTTGAGCACCGCGAGCCCCGGCTTGCCGGGCAGGCCGAGGTCGAGGATCACCGCGTCGTAGGGCTCGGTGGCCCCCAGGTGGGCGCCATCGATGCCGTTGGTGGCCAGGTCGACGGCGTAGCCGCGGCCCGCCAGCTGGCTGCGCAGGCCCGGCCCGAGGGCGGCGTCGTCCTCAACGATCAGCAGGCGCATGGCTCACTTGCCCCAGTGGCGCAGCAGGGCGCCGGTGGCCGCGTCAAACTCGAGCTGGTGGAAGCGGTTGGCGTTGTCGATCAGCTTGACCTCGTAGATCAGCCGCCCGCCTTCGCGCTCCAGCTCGAGGCCGACCACCTGGCCCGGCTGCACCTTGCGGCTGCGCACCAGGATCTCCTCGGCCGGCAGGATCTTGCCCGCGTCGCGCAGCTGGCGGACCTCCTCGACCCGCGGCCGCTCGCCGGCCACGGCCAGCGACGCGGCGCAGGCCAGCCCGCCGACGATGAACAGGTGAAGGAGGGATTTCATGGGGTGACTCCTCGCAGGATCCGGGTTCTGGGCGGATGCCGGCCCGCCGCTCAGGGTTTGCGGCGCGTCTTGATGCCGGTGATCATCGCGCCGACCAGGTTGGTGTGTTCGAGGCGGCCGAGGACGACGGCCGCGGCGCCGTGCAATCCTGCCAGCCAGAGCAGGGTGAAGGCGAGGCCTTCGTGCAGCTCCTCGAGCCACTCCTCGCCCCAGAAGCTGTCGGTGGTCTGCAGGTAGCCCGTGAGGCCGAGGGCCAGCACAAGGGCCATCAGGCTGAGCATCATCAGCGCCCCGAGGGGATTATGGCCCACGTAGTGCGGGGCGGTACCGGCCAGCAGCCCCGACACGTGCCGCCGGACCCGCTCCGGGGTCGGGAAGAAGTCCGCAAACCGCGCGTGGCGGGTGCCGATGAAACCCCACAGGACGCGCAGCACGACCAGCGCGCTGGCGGCGTAACCGATCGCCTGGTGCAGGGTCTCGCCCTCCTCGACGACGAAGTTGAGGAGGACGCAGGCCACCAGGCTCCAGTGGAAGACCCGCACGAAGGGGTCCCACACGTAGACGGGCGGGTCGGACAGGGGCTGGGTCATGGTGATTGTCTCGCGGGGAGAGCCGGCAGGGGTTTTGTTACCTGGACTCGATCACGGCGCCGGTCTGGGGGTCGAAGTAGATCTCGACCTTCCTGCCGTTCTTGTCGAAGCCGTAGATCTCGTAGCACTGGCCCCGGCTGACCTTGAAGGTCTTGATCCGGTAGCCCTGGGCTTCGAGCCGGGCCTTGAAGTCAGCCTCCTTGATCCACTTTTCCTGGGGCACGGTGCAGGTGGGGCCCGCCACGGCGGCGCCGGCGACGAGGGTGGTGACGAAGAGGGCAGACAGGTTTTTCATGGGAATCTCCAGGGTCGGGTTGGTGCATCTCACCGAGACGCCGGAAGGATTCTCGCGGATTCCAGATGAATGGAAGCTGAAACACCCGCCCGCCGGGATTGCCGTATCGCATGACCCGGCCGGGCCACGGACACGGCAACGGCGCGACCGCCCAGGCCGTCGGGCGCGGGCGGCAGCGGCATGGGCAGCCCCGCCGGATCAGCCGAAGCTGTCGCCCATCAGCGTGTTGAACCAGGTGGTCATCTGGCGGAAGTTGCCGCTGCTCACCGTAGCCGATTCGATGGCCGTGGCGCCCGCCGTGTTGCCGCCGTTGGCCGCCAGCACCATCCTGCGGCTGGCGCTGTCGTACTGGTACACCGCGGTCAGCCAGGAGGCGGTGCCGGCGGTGATCGGCGAATAGCAGGCCGAGTTGGCGACCGGCGCCGGGTCGGGCTGCTGGCCGGCGAGCAGCCGGATGATGGCGTCGGCGCAGATCTTGGCCTCCTGATTGGCCACGTGGCCGGCCTTGGGCAGGCCGCAGCTGGCGGCGTCGCCGATGACGTGGATGCCGGCCTGGGCGGTGGATTCGTAGCTCAGCACATCCACCCCGCACCAGCGCCCGTCGGCGCTGTTGTTGAGCCCGGCCGCGGCGAGCCAGCCGCCGGCGCCCGAACCCGTGGCCCGGTGCGGCGGGATCGGACTCACCACCTGGGCGTCGATCACCTGCGGGTTGCCCACCGCGTCGAGGTAGCTGACACGCCGGGTCTGCGGGTCGATCCGGATGCCCGTCACGCCGGCCTCGTAGCGGATGACCCCGGCGTGGGTGACGCCGAAGGCGTGCTCGAAGGTCTCCCGCTCGGCCTGGATGGCGGCGTTCTCGTCCAGCACGACGACCCGCGAGGCGGCGCCCCGGTAGGTCTTGAGGTAGTCGGCGACCAGGCAGGCGCGCTCGTAGGGCCCCGGCGGGCAGCGGTAGGGTGCCTTCGGGATGGTCATCACGAAGGTGCCGTTCTGCATCCCGGCGAGCTGGGTGGCCAGCAGCGTGGTCTGGGGGCCGGCCTGCCAGGCGTGGGGAGTGCGCTCGGCGTAGTCGGCCTGGGTGAGGCCGTAGGCGTCGGTGAACTCGACCCCCGGCGCGAGGATCAGCCGGTCGTAGGGCAGGCTGCTGCCGTCGGAGAGGGCCACGGTGCGCGCGGCGGCGTCGATGGCGACGACCCGGGCCACCTTGATGCCGACGCCGTACTTGGCGGCCAGGCTGTCGTAGCCGTAGCTGAGGGTGGCGATGTTGCGGCTGCCGTTGAGCACCAGGTTGCTCATGATGTTGGAGGTGTAGCGGGCCGCCGGCTCGACGAGGGTGATCTGCAGGCCGGTACCGCCCCACAGGCGCAGGTACTTGGCGGCCGTGGCGCCGGCCATGCCGCCGCCCACCACCACGATGCGGGCGTTCAGGCCGGTGTAGGCCGGGGCGAAGCTGGTGTTGGCGCTTTCTTCGTAGTGGTCGTCGCTGTCGTCATCATCGGAGTCGGCGAGGGCGAGGCGGCCGAGGCCGCCCAGCATGCCGGTGCCGAGGGCGGCACCAGCCAGCAGCAGCAGGCGGCGACGGGAGGGCTTGTTTGTAATGGGCATGGAGGTCTCCGGTCCTTACTGCTTGAGGTAGGCGATGATCGCGTCGAGCTGGGCGTTGGTGTAGCCCTGGGCGTGGGCCGCCATGATGTCGCTGCGGGCGGGCTTGCGGAGGTAGTCCTTGACCTCGGCGGCGTCCGAGCCGCGGATCCGCTCGAAACCACCGACGCCGCCGGTGCCGTGGCACTGGAAGCAGTTGGAGGCGAGCAGGCGGCCGGCGGTGGAGGCCGGCTGGCTGACGGTGGCGGTGGTGCGATCGCGGGACGTGAGGGTGTTGACCGCTTCGCTGCGGCCCGCGCTGCCCGTCAGGCCGCTGTAGGCGGTGGTCCGGTTGCGCTGGTCGAGCCGGGAAGCCGCCTGGCCCAGGTTGTACTCGTGGGAGCTCTCCATCTCGTGGCGGATCTGGTCCATCGCCTTCAGGCTGGCCTTGGCGCTGGCGTGGCCGCCCTGGGTGCGCAGGGCCCGCTCCAGGGTGTCCTCGATGGCCTCGGCCAGCTCGCGGCCGACGCCGGCCTGGCTGGCGTTGGCCCGGGCGACGATCTCGCCGACGGTGGCGGGCCCGTTCTGGGCAACAATCACCGCGGCGAGGGCGCCGAGCACCCGCTCCTGGGCCTGATGGGCCGTCTCGTTGCCCTGACTGGCGCTGGCCATCAGCTGGACGGCCCGCTGCAGGGCCACCTGGCGGGTGTACAGGCCGGGCTGGCTGGCGAGCACCGCGAGCGGGTCGGTGGCGAGATCCGCCACCGTGAGCCCGAGGGCGCCGGCCACCTTGGTGCGCGCCTCGTCGAGGCTCAGGCCGCGGGCCACCAGGGCATCCACCAGGCTGGTGAGGGGCGACACCAGCTGGCCGCTGCGGGCCACGTCGGCGCGGGCGGTGAGCATGCCGGTGAAGGCGTAGCCGGTGTCGGTGTCGATACCGCCCGTCACGATCACCCGCATGCCGGCGAGGGGGCTGGCGACCTGGCTGTAGTCGAGGCTGTAACGGCCGGCGGCGTCGGTGACGGCGGTCGGCTCGCCGGGGTCGGCGAGCCCGTTGCCGTTAACGTCGAGCAGCACGCGCGCGCCCTGCAGGTAGCCGTCGACGGCCGTGCCGGAGAGCGTGCTGGGGGCTGCCGCCGCGGTGGCGGTGGGCGCGCTGCCTCCGCCTCCGCCGCCACAGGCGGCGAGGGTGACGGCAAGCGCACCGCTCAGGATGCCGGCGCGCAGCCTGGCGGGTGATGAATGGCTCTGCAGGGGGAGCGTTCGCATTCGGGGTGACCTCTTTAGGGGATGTTGTCACCCGATTATCGATAGCCACCCTTAACCCACGATTAATGACAAAACGGCTCACCGCCGCCCCCGGCGGTAAGGTGACAACAGCTCGTCAGATCGGGGCGACGCGAAGACCGGCGGGGCTCCCTGCCCCGGCACGGCCAGGGCCGCCGCGGCGACAGGCGGGCCCGGGGATGAAGCTCAGCCGCCCAGCCGGAACTCGATGCGGCGGTTGCGGGCGCGCCCCTCGGCGGTGTCGTTGCTGCCCAGCGGGCGGTCGGGGCCGGCGCCGGAGGCGGCCAGCGAATCGGCGGGGATGCCCTTTTCGATCAGGTAGTTGCGCACGCTGTTGGCCCGCGCGAGGCTGAGCTCGAGGTTGGCCTCACGCTTGCCGTTGCCGTCGGTGTGGCCAATGAGCTGCAGGCGGGGCGTGCCGATGCGCTTGATCGCCTCGGCCATCTCGTCGAGGATCCGGCTGCCCGCCGGGGTGAGCCGGGCCGAGGCGGTCTCGAACTCGACGACCCGGTTGGCGAGGGTCTTGTCGAGCACGCCCTGCCCGCCGCCGCCCACCACCAGGGCGTTGTCGATGGTGTAGGTGGGGTTGAGCGCGCCGGCCATCTCGGAGACCACCTGCTGGCGCAGGGCCTCGTTGGCCACCGTGCCCTTGAGGGCGACCCGGGTGCCGCTCACCTCCAGCCGGCCCCCATGAACCTGGCGGAGCCGGCCGGAGAGCAGCCGGGTCATGTTGTCGGCCCAGCCGGGGGGCGGCACAACCCCGCCCACTTCGAGCCGGTCCACCACGTTGGCGGCGCCGTAGAGCTCGCGCAGCCTGCCGAGGATTGCGGCGCGGGCGGCCTCGTCGGGCACGGTGCCGGCGGCGACGAGCTTGCCGGTGTCGTCGGGGGCCGCCGGGGCGGCGGTCTGGGCCAGGGCCGGCAGGCTCAGGGACAACAGCAGGGCAGCCTGGACGAGGCGGGAGGACATGTTCATTCTCCGAGGAAGACTTCGCGGAAGGTGGTGACGACCGGTTCGAGCCCGATCTCCGGCCGGGCGAGATAGCTGGCCAGCCGGGCGATGCCCGGGTCACGGGTGAGGGCCGGCTGGGTGTCGATCCAGTCGGGGTCGGTGAGGTGGATCGCCCGCCCCCCGGACGGCAGCGGCGCGAGGGCCCCGGCCAGGGTGTCCGCCGTGGCCCCGCGGAAGCCCAGGTGGAGGCGCCCGCCGCCGCAGGGGATCAGCACCTGCAACTCGAGCCCGGCGTGGCGCAGGAAGGCGGTGACCAGGTACAGCCACAGGCCGGCCACCTGCAGCGCGGCGTCGGGGTCGGCCGGAAGCGGCAGGATCAGGTCCTTGTCGATGCCGGCGGAGGGCTGGCCGAGGACGGGGCGCAGCAGCAGGCCGATGGCCAGGATCACCCGGGCGACGGCCTGCGGCCGGGTGCCGAGCAAGGCCGCGAGGGCATCGAGGCGGGTCTGGCGCACGAAGGCCCCCAGCGGGTCGCTGCGGATCGCCGCATCGAAATGGGCGCCGCAGTCGACGGCTTCGAGGGCGTCCTGCCAGGCCGCCGCCGGCGCCCCCGCCACCGCCGCCCCGGCGAGACGGCCGAGGGCACGCCAGGCCTCGCCGAGGCCGCAGGGGGCGCAGCGGAACATCAGGGTGTCGCCCCGCTCCACCGCGGCCGCGGCCAGAAAGGGAAAGCGCCGGCCTGACGCGTCGGCGCTCGGGCGCAGATGCCCCACCACCGACACCCCGCTGCCGGCACCGACGAAGGCAAAGTCGATGGGCGCGGCCTGGTCGTAGGCGGCCTTCCAGCCCGGATCGTCGGCGATCAGCTCCATCGCCCCGGAGGCCCAGCCGTCCAGCCTGCCGATCAGCGGAGGGTGGCCGGCGCCCTTCACGAAGTCGCCGCGGCCGGGGATCTTGCCGAAGAAGGTGGCCGCACGGCTCATGGGGCGCCCCCCGCCGCCACCTGGGCGATCGGCCCCGCACTTGGCGGAACCGCCGACGCCGGGCTGCTCGCGGCCGGGGTGGCGCCCGCCCCGCCGCCTCCCACCGCGACGGCCCTGGCCGGCAGCACCAGGCCGCCCAGCCCGCGGTCACCCCCCTGCCCTGCCGGCGCCGCGGCCTGCACCTGGGTGCTGCTGACGACGCGCAGGTCAATGCCCACCTCGACCCCCTCGGCGGCCCACACCAGCCGGAAGCTGCCGTCGGGCTGGCGGGTGCGGGTGGCGGCGTTGATCATCTTCTCGAGACCGAAACGGCCGGGCACATTGACCACCTCGATCGTGCGGCCGTCGAAGGTGGTGGCGACGATGCGGGCCCCCGGCGCGCCGCCGGCATTGGGCCACACGAAGTTGTTCCACTGGGTCGGGCCGTTGCGGTAGGCCAGCTTCTGGCCGTCGATCTCGACGCTGAAGCCGGTGGTGCCCGCGGCGGGCTGGGGCCGCAGCATGAACACCGTCTGGGCCTGGCCGGCGCCGCCGCCCGCATCGGTCGCGGCGCCGCCCTCGAGGGGCGACACCCAGCGCGCGAAGCCGTTGCCGAACTCGGGCTGCAGCACCAGGCCCAGCTCGCCCCAGGTGCGCGGGGTGACGGTGTTGCCGCGCCGCACCACCAGCGGCCCCATGGTGCCGTCCACGTATCTGGCGATGGCGCCCTCGGGGCCGAACATCTGGGCGATCTCGGCCGGCGAGGCCTCGATGCCGGCCTTCGGGGCAAAGGGATACTTGAGCGCCAGCTTGCGGTTGAAGGGCTCGTAGACCTGGGCCTCCCAGGTCTTGTTGAGCTCCTCGGAGGCCGGCCGGATGACCGCCGCGTAGGTCTGCAGCAGGGGCCTCAGCAGCAACGGGCGCAGCACCGCGCGCTGGGCGTCGGGCATGCCGGTGAGCATCTGCTCGTCCACGAAGCGCAGCCCGTCGGCCAGCTCGGAGCCGTTGCCGTCGAGGGTCTCGCGCATCAGCTTGAGGGCGCCAGGGCCCGGGTCGCCCTGGTTCTGCAGCCCGTTGAGGCGGGTGCGGATCTTGGAGAGCTGCTTGAGGTAGGTGTCGAGGAGCGGCTCGCCGCCCTCCCGTGGCAGGGCCAGGCGGCCGAAGCCGGCAAACTCGCGGCCGATCGGCCCGAGCGGGATCTCGACGGGCTTGGCGGTGACGTTGACGTCCACCTTCACCGGGCTCGGCGCCATCTGCAGCACCGACTGCTTGAACCAGTCGAGCACGCCCCGCTGGGCCCGCTCGAGGCCGGCGTTGGCCATGGAGGGGTTGTCCCAGGCGGTCTGCTCGACGATGGCCCTGACGAGCTTGCCCACCGGCGACACCTGGGCGTCGCCGAGGCGGTTCATCGCGGCGACGGCCTCGGGGAAGCTGTCGAAGGCCGCCACGTTGATGCCCTGCACGAACTGGCGCCAGGCTTCGGCGTAGTCGCGCTTGTACATCTCGACGAGGGTCTTCTGGATCTGCTCCGGACTGCCTTCGAGGGTCAGGTCGTCCCGGGCGGTGGTCTCGAGCACCCAGTCGACGCTCTTGCGGGCGCTGGTGGCGGCGTCCTTGATGGCCGGCTGCACGTACTCGCGCCAGGCCTCGACGGTGAGGGCGCCGGAGACCACGTGGCTGCCGCTCACCAGGCCGGCGTTGTCGGGGCCGACGATGCCGGCCACGGTGACCGGCGCGAAGCGGGTCGAGGCGCGGGCGCGGATCTCGGCGTACACCCGCTCCGCCGCCGGCATGCCGCGCACCACCCGGCGCAGGGTGTCGCGCACGTCGTCCACCAGCGACAGGTTGGTCTGGATCGTCGGCCAGTCGGCGTCGCTTGCGTGGGCCAGGTGGAAGGACAGGATGCGCCCCGCCGAGCGGATCATCTCCTCGCGGCTCATGGTGCCGCGGTTGGCCTCCAGCCACGCGCGCCAGAAGCGGGTGATCTGGTCGGACAGGTGGCCGGCATCGAGGTGCTCATGGCTGGCCAGCATGAGGTAGGTCTTGAGGGCGTTGTAGCCGTCGTCCACGTCGCCGGGCCGGGCGGCGCGATAGGGCTGGCCGGCGGCCGGCCGCGGGGCGGACTTGTCGTCGGGCCGGGCCTGCAGCCTGTCGCCCTGGGCATGCACCTCGGCCAGGAAGGCTTCGAGGGCTTCCTTGACCGGGGTGAGCATCACGCTGGAGACGCCGGCGAAGTATTCACGGCGCAGGGCGTCGGCCATCTCGCGGCCCTGGTAGAGGCCGAGCCCCAGCGACAGCGGGTGCTCGTCGTTGAAGCGTTCGAGCTGGGCGAGGCGGTCCTGGAGGATCTCCAGGGCCTGCAGGCGCGACTGCAGGTCGATGCGCCCCTCCTGCACCCTGGCGGCCTTGGCGAGATCCTGGGCGACGTTGTAGAGCAGGCTGCGGTTGTTGAGGTAGGACGCGCTCCAGCCGGCCAGCGCCAGCCCGAGCACGGCGAGCGAGGCCAGCACGGCGCCCTGGCGCAGCAGGGTCTTGCGGCGGGAGCTGTGCTGGCGCACCAGGTTGCGGTCGGGGAAGACCACCTTCGAGAACAGCTGCCGCAGGAAGTAGCCGTGGTTGGTGGTCGGCGGCTGCGGCGCGGGCGCATCGACGAGGCCGAAACGGCGGACGATGCGCGCGTTGGAGACCGGCTCGAAATCCTCCCCCTGCAGCGCCGAGCTGAGGTAGAAGCCGCGGAACACCGGCTTGAACTGGAAGGGGTTGTCCTCGAAGAGGGTCGCCACGAAGGCCCGGAGGGCCGGGCGGATGGCCAGGAACTCGGCCGGGAAGGTGAGCAGCCCCGGGGCGACGGCCTCGCCCTGCCGGCGCGCCAGCTGGGCGACGCTGATCGCCCGCAGGCCCCCATGGAGTTCGTCGAAATGGCGGTCGAAGACGGCCAGCAGGTCGTCGCCGGCCGACGTGTCCGCGGGCAGCGTGGCACCCCACACCCGGTCGCGCTCGGCGGCGTCGAGATCGCGGAAGAACTCGTGGAAGCCGGGGATCAGGTCGGCCTTGGTGAACAGCACATACACCGGCGCGAACACCTCGAGACGCTCGATGAGCTCCTGCACCCGCTGGCGCAGGCTCTTGGCGAGCTGGATCGCAGCGCCCGGGTCGCCGCCCACCAGCTCGCCGATGCTGACCGTGACGATCACCCCGTTGATCGGCGCCCGCGGGCGGTGCTTCTTGAGCAGGTCGAGGAAACCCAGCCACTCGGCGCGGTCTTCCTCGTGGATGGCGTAGCGGCCGGCGGTGTCGAGCAGGATGCCCTCGGTGGTAAAGAACCAGTCGCAGTTGCGGGTGCCGCCGATCCCCTTGATCGCCGCCTGGCCACCGTCCTCGAAGGGGAAGGTGAGGCCGCTGTTGACGATCGCGCTGCTCTTGCCGGCGGCGGGGTTTCCGATGGTGATGTACCAGGGCAGCTCGTAGAGCGCCTCGACACCGGAGAGCTGGCCGAGGCGGGACGTCTTGATGGTCTTCACCGCCTCCTGCATGCGCTGCCGCAGGGCCTGCAGCTCGGCCCCGGCGGTGGCGCCCGGCGCGGCCTCGCCCTGGCGCTCGAGCAGGGTGCCGATCGCCTCACCGGCCCGCCGCGCGCGCTGCCGCCGGACCAGCCAGACGGCCACCCCGGCGAGGACGACCAGCCCGCACAGGGCGACGGCCCAGGCCAGCGCCAGCTGGAAGGCCCGGGCGCCGAGCAGCACGATGGCGCTCAGGACGGCGACACCGATGGCGGACTGCACCCGGGAATCGGTGAGAAAACTGGAGAATCGGGACATCTTGGCAGGTCTCGCGGTCAGGTACGGAGGGGCGCGGCGGGTGAGGCCACGGCCAGGGGCCGGACAGGCAGGGCCGCCCACCGGTGTTCGTGCGGGATGCTGAGGCACAGCACCGGGCCGGCTCCGACGCGGCTGGCGGCACAGGCCAGGGCCACCAGCGCGCCGGCTGGCGGGGCAAGACCGACGACGCTGCCGGTGGCCAGGCAGTCGTGCCGCGGATCGAGGTGCGCGAGCGTGGCCGGAAATGCGGCGCCGCCGGCCGCCAGATGTGCGCCGTCGCACACGAGGCCCCCCGGCGGCACACCGCCCAGCCGGCCTGGAAACTGGCCGTCGGCCTCGGCACCTCCGCCCCGCGGGCTGACGACGAGCCGGCCGATCTGCGCCACCGCGCCCTCGGCAACCGGCAGCTGCGGCACCCGCCCTGCGCGGGTCAACAGGAGCGCCGCCGCGCATTCACCAGGCCGCTGCCCGCCGGGATGCCGCGCGGCCCAGCCGGCCAGGATGCGCCGGTCGAGGGCCGACACCGCCGAGGCCAGCAGCACCAGACGCCCCGCCCCCGGCTCGCGGTTCAGGGCCAGGCACAGCTCGTCGACATAGGCCAGCGCGGCCGGACCATCGGCCACCGGCACCAGCGAGAGCTCGCAGCGGCCCGGGGCGAAACCGGCGAGATAGGTGCGCTGCAGCCAGCCGTGCAGCCACGGGTAATGGGCCGCCTCCCAGTGCGCCGGCACCAGGCAGACGCAGCGCACGGGCAGCCGGGAAGCGCCGGCGAGCCCTTCCAGGCGCGCGACGGCATCCCCCAGCACGACGTCCAGCAGGGCCAGGCTGCGCAGCAGCTCATCACTGGCGAGCCAGGCCTCCTGGGCCGGAACACCGCTCTGCAGGCGCTCGGCGAAGGCCTCCACATCCAGGCCCTCGACCTCGGCGACACCGGGCGGACCGCCCGCGCCCTCCAGCCGGCGCAGCCTGGCCCCCCTCCCGGACGCGATGGCCGACAGCAGCGCTGCGCCGGAACGCCCCCCCGGCGCGACCACGAAGGCGTCGAGCAGGTTCAGGGCGAGATCGCCCTCCGGGACGACCACCTGCCGGCACACGCCCACGAACGCCGCCTGCGCAAGGCCAGCCGAGCCGGCCGGCGGCAATGCCGGGGCGGGGCCGGGCCAGGGCGCCAGCCGCTGCCCGACGACCCCCCGGAGCAGGAAAAAACCGCCGATCAGGATCAGCGGCAGCACGCCGAGATCGACGAGCAGCTCGGCGGGCGTCGGATTCTGGCCGTCCGCCAGCCACCAGCCGAGCATCAGGCTCCAGAGCAGGGCGGTGGCGAGCAGACCGCTGCCGACCTCCTTGGGTTTCAGAATTCCCATATCCGCCTCCTCGTGGCGCGGCGAGTGGTGAAGCCCGGGCGGGCGACAAGGCTGACGTGTCGACGCATGGGGGCCTCAATCGACCTCGGGACCCGCCGCCGCGCCGGCCGGCGCGGAGACCGCCGGCTCCGGCGGCGCCGAGGCCCGACCCAGCACGCCCTTGCGGCGCAGCTCGACGTGCCCGAGGTCGCGCATCTTCCAGCGCCCGCCCCAGGTGAGGCCGACCTGCTCGGCGATCTCGCCGTAGAGCTGGTAGCCGCGCATGGCCCAGGGGTCGCGCTCGGAGATCACGACCTTGCCGTCGCGGAAGAAGGCCAGGTCGGCGGCCAGACCGTGCTGGTGGTAGCTCATGTTGGCCCGCGCCTGGGTCACGTGGCTGCCCTGCTCGAACAGGCGGGCCTGCCGCTCGGGGCTGCGATAGCCCTCGATCAGGGCCATGCGGTAGCCGTGGCGCTCCTCCATCAGCTTGAAGACGACCAGCAGGCGCTGGGTGAACTCGGCGTCCAGCAGCCGCCAGTTGCGGCTGGCATGGACGATGCCGGGCCGCAGCTGCTCGACCTCCCGGGTGGTGAACACCGCCGGCGGCAGGGGCGGCGGCGGCACGAGCTGCTCGCCTTCGAGGAGGATCGCGATCTGCCGCTCGGTCATCCGCTCCGCATCGCCGAAATCGAAGATCGCCGGCCCGCGCAGGCCGAACACCAGCAGGGTGGGCGCCGCGAGCAGCAGCAGGGCCCCGGCGAGCTGCGCGGGATGCGCCGCCATGGCACCGCCGAGCCGCCGCGAGAAGCGCGACACCGGCGCCCCGCCCGCCACCGCCCAGCCCCGCCAGGCATCGGCCAGACGGGCCCGCCGGTCCGGGAATACGCACAGCAGCACCCCGCCCGCGACGACGAGGAAAGCGGCGAAGACGCCATACACGATCACGGCCGGCACTCCGGCCGCGTCCCCCGCTGCCCGGCCCCTCCGGCCCAGGGCCGACGGCCGGCACCGGGCCGCGTCGGGCCCGGCACGCCGGCGGCGGAAAGAAGGAGGGCGAACTGATGCATGGGCGATGATGGGGTGCAGGGGGCGGGGTGCCAACGCGGCCCGGAAAACCCGAATGATTATGGCGACGTCCTTCAAGTTTAATACAATTGGATTTTATGTGTAATCGGAAAACGCGATGATCCGTCCAATCACTCCCCCGGGGCAGCGCGCGGAGCCCCCCGGGCTCGCCACCGGCGGCCCGCAGCCGGCCGTGAGCATCCTGAGCGACCTCAACCCCGGCCGGGTCCGGCTGCCCTCCGCCCCCCGCGGCCCCGCCGGCCCCTGGACATGGGGCCTGCCCCTGGCCCTGCTGGTGCTGCTTGGCGGCGGTTTCCTGGCGGTCCGGCAGGCCCCGCCGCCGGCCGCCCTACCGCCATCGCCCGGCGGGCGCCCGGCCCCCGTCGCCGCGACCCCTTCACCCCCAGCCCCCCCGGGCGCCACCCCCGTCGCGGGCGGCGGCGCGATCATCCGCGAAGTCTCGCCGCCCCCACCCGCCCCGGCCCCCGCGCCAACCGGGAGCGTGCCGCCCGCCGCCGAAACCGCCCGGCCTCCCTCCGCCCGCCCGGCGCTCCAGACCACGGCCGCCCCCCTCCGCACGGCCCCTGCCCGCCCGGCCCTGGAGCAGCCGGCCGCGCAGACCACCGCGCCGCCGCCCGTGCCGCCGGCGTCGGGGCGGGCTGCCGAACGGGACGTGGACATCGTCACCGCCATCGTCAGGTAGGCCCCCGCGGCCGTTGACGTGGATCAGCGGGCCGCCGGGGCAGCGGCCTAGAATGAATCCATCGTCACCGCCGACCGGAAAGGGGTATCGCCATGAGACTGACCCGCAGCGCCACCATCGCCGCCCTCCTCGCCGCGCTCTGTTGCTCCGCCCCCGGCCCGCTGGCGACCAGCGCCTTCGCGGCGGATGCGCCCGCCACCGCAGCCAGGGAGGGCTGGTATGGCCACCGGGTGGATGGCGCCTTTGTCGCCGGCTATGCCGTGCTGCCGAAGCCGGAAGGCGTGACCATCGTCGATTCCCGCCCCGCCGCCCGCAAATACGACCGGGGCCACATCCCCACCGCCATCAACATCCCCGACGGCCAGTTCGACAAGCTCGTCGACCTCCTCCCCGCCGACAAGAACCAGCTGCTGATCTTCTACTGCGAGGGGGTCGACTGCATGCTCAGCCACCAGTCCGCCTTCAAGGCGGAGCGGCTGGGCTACACCAACATCAAGGTGTACGCGGAGGGCTACCCCGACTGGATCGCCAGGGGCAACCTGGGTGCCGTGTCGGTGCCCTACCTCAAGAAGCGGATGGACGACGGCGCGCCGATCACCGTCGTCGACTCCCGCCCCAAGGAGCGCAAGTACGACAAGGGCCACATCCCGGGCGCGATCAGCATTCCCGACGCCCAGTTCGACAAGCTGCGCGACCGCCTGCCCACCGACAAGGCCCGCGAGCTCTATTTCTACTGCGAGGGTCTGGCCTGCAGCCTGAGCTCCGATTCGGCGGTGAAGGCCGTGCGGCTCGGCTACACCAACGTCAAGGTGGTGCCCGAGGGCTACCCCATGTGGGCCAAGCTGTACGGCCCCGGGCCGACCGGCGAGATGGCCGCCGCCAAGCCCACCATCCAGGCCGGCAAGGAGGCGGGCTCCATCACCATCGCCTCCTTCGAGCGCATCCTGCGCGACGCCCCCGACACCATCCACCTGGTGGATGTGCGCGCCGAAAAGCAGTTCCGCGCCGCCACCATCAAGGGCGCGATCAACATCCCCATCGACGCCCTCGAGGACAGCCTCGACGAACTCCCGAAGGGCAGGCCGATCGTCTTCTTCTGCACCAGCGGCGCCCGCAGCGGCGACGCCTACGACCTCATCAAGGAGAAGAAGCTGCCCGTCGAAGCCTACTTCCTCGACGCCAACGTCAAGTTCGACAAGGACGGCAATTACCGGCTCGAAGAAAACTGAGACGCGGCCCGCGCCACCGGCGGGCCATTCACCGGATCACCGCGCCGGACGACAGCCATGGCGGGCTCACCCGCGCGCCCCCAAACTGGGCACTCCGTCCGGTCTCCGTCACGCCCAGGCAACATTGCTGCCCTCTAATCTCCGCGCCCCTCAGGCTGTCAGCCCCTGAGGAACGGGAGATCCATCCGGGTCTTCTGCAATGACCCCGATGGAAACCGTGACATGAAACTCAAGACACTCGCCGCCGCCCTCGGCGTCCTGCTCTCCGGCGCCGCCAGCGCCGCCCCCGCCTTCGTCAATGGCCTCGCCATCGACGGGGCCACGCTCGACCTGTCGGGCGGCACCAGCGTCAACAACGGCCGGGTCGGGTTCTTCTCCGACATCTACTACGACCCCAACCGCAACGAATGGTGGGGCCTGTCCGACCGCGGCCCCGGCGGCGGCACGCTGCACTACGACACCCGGATGCAGCGCTTCACGCTGGACGTCAACGCCGCCACCGGCGCCATCAGCAACTTCCGGATCGCCGAGACGGTGGTCTTCAAGAGCGCCGGCCAGCCCCTCGACGGGATCGCGCCCACCCCGGCCGGCAGCCTCGGCCGGGCCTTCGACCCCGAGGGCCTGGTGATCAACCCGAAGACCAGCACCTTCCTGGTGTCCGACGAATACGGCCCGGCAGTGCGCGAGTTCAGCCGCAGCGGCGAGCTGCTCCGCACCTTCACCACGCCGGCCAACCTCGTCCCCCGCGACGCCGCGGGCAGCCCCAACTTCGCCAGCGACAGCGGCAACGTGGCCGGCAAGCGCACCAACCGCGGCTTCGAGGGCCTGGCCATCAGCCCGGACGGCAAGTTCGCCTTTGCGATGCTGCAGAGCGCGATGCTCGACGAAGGCGGCGGCAACGGCTCGATCAACCGCATCGTCAAGTTCGACACCACCACCGGCCAGGCCGTCGGCCAGTACGCCTACGCGATGAAGCGCAGCGGCCAGGGCCAGGGCATCTCGGCGCTGGTGGCGATCAACGACCACGAGTTCTACGTGCTCGAGCGCAACAATCGCGGCGTCGGCGTCGGCGCCACCCTCACCACCGCCGACAAGGAGGTGTATCGCATCGACCTCACCGGCGCGACCGACGTGAGCGCCATCGACCTCGACGCCCCCGGCGCCAGCTACACGCCGGTAAGCAAATCGGCCAAGGTGCTCGACCTCGACGCCAACACCCTCGCCGCGCTGGGCAACAAATCGCCCGAGAAGTGGGAAGGCCTCGCCATCGGCCCGCGCCTCGCCAACGGCGACTACCTGCTGCTGGCCGGCACCGACAACGACTACAGCGTGACCCAGAACGACAGCGGCGAGCAGTTCGACGTGTACTTCCGCTTCACCGACGCCGACCCCTACCTCGGCGCCATCCAGTGCCCGCTGGGCCAGACCACCGGGTGCACCGGCGCCGCCAGCGCGGTACCCGGCGACGGCAGCTACCGCCTGCTGCCGGGCGTGCTGCACGCCTATACCCTCAGCGCCGCCGAGCTGGGCGACTACGTCGCGCCGATCCCCGAGCCCGCCAGCTTCGCGCTGATCGGCCTCGGTCTGGCCGGCCTGGCGGCGGTACGCCGGCGCCAGCGCTGATCCGCCAGCCCGCCAGCCCCGAGGCCCCTCCGCGCAGGGGCCTCGGGCTTTTCGGGGCCGGGACGGCGCCCCCTCACCCTTGCCAAGCCACGCGAATCTCCGAATACTCCCCCAAAACGCGTCGTCCGCCGCTGCGGCCCAGGCGCCCATAAAGAACCGCGAGGAGACCCGCCATGTCCCAGTCCCGCCACCCGATCGCCGAATCCCTGCTGGCGTCCGATACCGGCAAGATCGTCTCCGCCCGCGAGGCCGTCCGCCTGATCCAGGACGGCGACACCGTCGCCACCGGCGGCTTCGTCGGCATCGGCTTTCCCGAGAACATCGCGGTCGCCCTAGAGGAACGTTTTCTCGAAGGCGGAGAGGCCGACAGGCAGAGCGCCGCCAGCCCGCGCAACCTGACCCTTGTGTATGCCGGCGGCCAGGGCGACGGCAAGGCGCGCGGCCTCAACCACCTGGGCCACGACGGCCTGGTCGGGCGGGTGATCGGCGGCCACTGGGGCCTGGTGCCCAAGCTGCAGCAGCTCGCGGTGAGCAACCGCATCGAGGCCTACAACCTGCCCCAGGGCGTGATCACCCACCTGTTCCGCGACATCGCCGCCGGCAAGCCGGGCACCATCACCCGGGTCGGCCTCGGCACCTACGTCGACCCGCGCTTCGGCGGCGGCAAGCTCAACGACCGGACCACCGCCGACATCGTCCGGGTGATGGAGATCGACGGCGAGGAATACCTCTTCTACAAGGCCTTCCCGATCCACGTGGGGATCATCCGCGGCACCACCGCCGACCCGGACGGCAACATCACGATGGAGAAGGAGGCGCTCACCCTCGAAGCCCAGGCCATCGCGATGGCCGCCCGCAACTCCGGCGGCCTGGTGATCGCCCAGGTCGAGCGCATCGCCGACCGGGGCACCCTCAACCCGCGCCAGGTCAAGATCCCCGGCCTGCTGGTGGACTGCGTGGTGGTGGCCGAGAAGCCCGAATACCACATGCAGACCTTCGTCGATCAGTACAACCCGGCCTACGCCGGCGAGATCCGGGTGCCGATGTCCACCATCGCACCGATGCCGATGAGCGAACGCAAGATCATCGCCCGCCGGGCGGCGCTGGAGCTGAAGGCCAACGCGGTGGTGAACCTCGGCATCGGCATGCCCGAAGGCATCGGCAACGTGGCCGCCGAAGAGCAGATCATCGACCTGATGACCCTCACCGCCGAGCCCGGCGTGATCGGCGGCGTGCCGGCCGGCGGCCTCAGCTTCGGCGCGGCGATCAACGCCCAGGCCATCATCGACCAGCCCAGCCAGTTCGACTTCTACGACGGCGGCGGCCTCGACATCGCCTTCCTCGGCCTCGCCCAAGCCGACCGCCAGGGCAACCTCAACGTGTCGCGCTTCGGCCCGCGGCTGGCGGGCGCCGGCGGCTTCATCAACATCTCCCAGAACGCCAAGAAGGTGGTCTTCGTGGGCACCTTCACCGCCGGCAACCTGGACATCGCCGTGCGCGACGGCCGGCTGGCGATCGTCGAGGACGGCAAGGCCCGCAAGTTCGTCGAGGAGGTCGAGCACCGCACCTTCAGCGGCCCCCAGGCCGCCAAATGGGGCAAGCAGGTGCTCTACGTCACCGAACGCTGCGTCTTCCGCCTCGGCCCCGACGGCCTCGAGCTCACCGAGATCGCGCCGGGCATCGACCTCGAACGGGACATCCTGGCCCACATGGACTTCCGGCCGGTCATCCGCGGCGAGCCCGCGCCGATGGACCCGCGCATCTTCGCCGACGGGCCGATGCACCTGCGCCCCGACCTGCTCGAACGCCCGCTCGCCGAACGCCTCGCCTACGACCCGGCCCAGAACCTGTTCTTCGTGGATTTCAGCGGCCTCGCGGTGCGCAGCCCCGCCGACGTGACGCGCATCCGCGACGGCGTCGAGAACCGCCTGCGCGGCGTCGGCCACAAGGTGAACGCGGTGGTCAATTACGACCGCTTCTCCATCGTCCCGGAGCTGGTGGACGACTACATCTCGATGGTCAAGGACGTCATGGCGCGCCACTACCACGACGTGACCCGCTACACCTCCAACACCTTCCTGCGCATGAAGCTCGGCGAGGCGCTGGCGAGGCAGCAGATCACACCCCGCCTCTACGAAAGCGCCGACGAGGCCCAGGGCAGGCTGGGCAAGGCCTGACCCACGGCACCGGGCTGCTGCTCGGCAGCCCGTCACAACCCACTCCCCGGCTCACCACCGGCACAGGGCTGAAACGGTGTCACAGACCGATCGCGGCATGCTCAACGACTTTTCCGGACCGAGAATTTCACCACGTTTCCCCCAGAACACCCCCCACGTTTCTGATCGGTCACGAATTCACAGTGATAGACAGCGGCGATCACTCCGTCGGACAGCGGAACCAGATTGACCCCGTGACTCGTTTGTATGCGCAGGTCCCTGCTTGCCGCGGTGAAATCCATGGGGAGCTTTGCGCCATTCATTTCGGCACGCTCTGCATCGATGTGGGTGATGAAAAAATCGACGAAGATCCCGTCCTTGTCATCCCTCCTTTCCCGATAGCCGGAAACGTATATCGTCTTTCCCGACACCAGGACATCCGACATCCGACAATTCACAGAACCTGCCGGGAGAAAGCGGAACACCCCCTGCGTCCCGAATGACGCATCCACTGCGTGCGCCTTGGTCAACCGCACGACGCCGCATGCAGAGGCGCCAGTCACGCCACCAAGGTAGAAGCCGCCGTCCGGAGCCCGCCGCAGCACGGAGGGGACAAAGATCCCACCATAACCCGACCGGTCCACCCGGATTTTGTCATACCCCACACGACGGACAATCGCTCCTGTCTTGTCGATAAAATTCATCCAGGTAACGGGCCAGGTATCGACGCCATCACCCGAGACCGTCACGACGGCCAATCCGTCATCATCCAACGCGACAACCGGCATGTCTTCCGGGATAAACGGGGGTGCAATATCAGGCGTCGCTCCCAGCACCAGCATTCCATTCTTACCAAACTTTCGGTCGATGACTCCATCGGCGTCCAGACGGATCACGAAAATCCGGGCGTAGCTGGAGGCTTCATCCAGCAAGTAACCCAGGACGGCCAGCCTTCCACTCGACAGGGCAACGACACGCGCGGGTACGAGAATTCCCAAGCCGTTTGCCCGGGATGAAATCCGCTGGAGCCCTTCTTTTCCGAAGCCACGGTCGAGCTTGCGCGCTGCATCGTGCCGGATCACCACGAACTCGCCCATAGTCATTGTCGATTCGCCGTCCCTGCTCTGCCAGACGCTCGCCAACGACACGACCGCCCCGCCGGCGACACTGACGGCAGAAGTCCATTCCAGCCGTTTCGTCATACCGGGACGCTGCAGGGCGTGCAGGATCCGGTCATCGTCAAAGGATTGGGAGATGGCCTCAGGCGTAATGTCGATGACTCCGCCAGTCTTGCTCACCACCGTGACTCCGGTAGCCGACTTGGGGAAGGCAGCAACCGGTGCCCCCCAGAAAAACCCATACTCGAAAGCCTTACGTTGTAGGCTCAGGTGGCTGCCTGCCGGCACGACCAGTGCGAGGCCGGGCACTTGATCGCGCGAATCACGCTGGGCCGACGCCGACGTCGACAACGCGGACAGACATGCCAGCGCAATGACGCCTGCCAGCCCGATGATCCTACCCGGCAGCGATCGAGCGTCACCCGCCTTTGCACGACTCGAGCCGAGCATGGATTTCGCCCTCTGACCTAACAAACCACCACCCCTTGAGACTGTATGAAATTACATACAATATACCACCATGACATCAAAAAACTCAAAAAGCATTTTTTAACCCACGCACTCCAGACCCGAGCTGCAATCAGCAGGGCCGCAACACGACATCACACCCCATGAAAACAAAAACGCGGTGGCGGGCGTGAAGCCCAGCCACCGCGTCGGCGGTACGGGGGAGCGGGCCAGGCCCGCTCAGGTCATCAGAACGGCGTGACCTGCACCGGGGTGTGGCGCATGTGGATGCGCAGGCCCAGCGCGGCCATGTGCTCGCCCTGGCGGCCCAGCACGGTCTTGGCCAGCGGCAGGAAGACGTCTTCCTCGTACCTGGCGTGGGCCTGGTAGTTGGTCACCAGCATCCTGATCGCCTCGACGTCCACGTCACCGGCGCCGCCGTGGGCGATGGATTCGAGCTGGGGCTGCAGCTTGGCCCACACGGACTCCAGGTGGCGATGCTCGCGGACGAGGCGGTCGACGGCCTCCTGGGCCTTGTTGCGCTCCTCGCCGGCGTTGGCGTTGGCCAGCACGGCCGGGAAGAGGTCCTTCTCTTCCTCGTTGTGGTGCTCGAAGATCGAGGCACGGAAGAAGCGCACCGCCTCAGCGGCGAGCTTGTGGGCCTGGCGGGCCGGTTCGAGCAGCGGAACCAGGCTGTCCAGATCGTTCAGGTGGCGCACGATGCCGGAGTGGCATTCGGAAAAGTTGTCGAGCGGAGCCTGCTCGAGGTTAACGTTCGACGAGGTCATAGGGTTCTCCTTTTTTGTGGCGAGGGATTGAGCGCTTGGCGCGCCCTTGTCGAGATTGCAGCCTATGCGAACCGGGATCGACGTGGCTTGAGCTTTCTCAAACCCGGACTGGCCTGCCGAGGGTTGGCCGGCAGTCCCGCCGCGTCCTTGTCGCACCGCTAGTGTAACCTCCGCCGCCGCCTCTGTGTCTGCCCGCAGAGATGCGGTGGCAGGTCAGCGCGCCGCCCGCGAGATCCTCAGGCGGCCACCCTCCTGGCTCAGGCTGAAATGCCGCAGCACATCCATTCCCAGCAGGGCCTGCCCGTCCATGCCGGGCATCACCGCCACCCGCGGGTTGCGCAGCTCGAAGGCCCCGAAGCGGACCGACGGCACCCGCGCGACACAGGCCTCGACGCTGCCGTTGGCGGTGCGGAAGACCTCCGGACGGCAACAGCCCGGCTCGTCGTCGCGGCTCAGGTCGAAGCCCACGGCCGGGCAGGCGCGGATGCCGATCCGCTCGCCCAGCGCCTGGGGGATGGAGGTCAGGCTGGCCCCGGTATCGACGATGAAGCGCACCGGCACCGCCGCCACCGCACCACCGACCTCATAGTGGCCGCCCCGCCCGAGGCGCAGCTCCAGCACGTCGCCGTCGATCACCTCGAAGGCCTTGCTGCCCCGTGGCGAGCCCAGCCACCAGCTCGCCGCGGCGGTGCCGAGCACAATGAGGCCGGTCCAGAACAGCGCCGGCAGGATCCAGCCGCCGGCGCGGGCGGCAGGGCGGGACGGACGTGGGGGCGGAGAAGCAGGCATCTGGCGGTTCCGGAAAGGGGCGGGCCCCGGTGGTCGGCCGCCAAGCATAGCCCAGCCCGGCCGCCGGCCGGCTAACCGCGCCCCATCTCCAGCACCGCCGCCCCCTGCAGCGCGCCCCGCCGCAGCCGCAGGAGCGCCGCGTTGGCCTCTTCGAGGGGAAAGACCGTCACCGACGTCTGCACCGGGATGCGCGGCGCGAGGGCGAGGAACTCGAGGCCGTCCTGGCGGGTGAGGTTGGCCACCGAGCGGATGCTGCGCTCGCCCCACAGGTCGGCATACGGGAAGCCCGGGATGTCGCTCATGTGGATGCCGGCGCAGACGAGGCGGCCCCCCTTCTCGAGCTGCTTGAGGGCCGCCGGCACCAGCGGGCCGGCGGGGGCGAAGATGATCGCCGCGTCGAGGGCCTCGGGCGGCGCCTGGCCCGCCTCGCCGGCCCAGGCCGCGCCGAGGGCCCGCGCGAAGGCCTGGCTGTCCACGTCCCCCGGCCGGGTGAAGGCGTAGAAGCGGTGGCCCTGGTGACGGACCACCTGGGCCACGATGTGCGCCGCCGCGCCGAAGCCGTAGATGCCCACCCGCTCCGCTCCCTCGGCGAGGCGCAGCGCCCGATAGCCGATGAGGCCGGCGCACAGCAGCGGGGCCTGCGTGGCCGCCTGAACCGCGGCATCCGCCAGCGGAAAGCAATAGCGGGCGTCCGCCAGCGTGTAGTCGGCGTAACCGCCGTCGATCTGGTAGCCGGTGAAGCGGGCCGCATCGCAGAGGTTCTCACGGCTGCTCAGGCAGTAGCGGCAATGGCCGCAGGTCCAGCCGAGCCAGGGCACGCCGATGCGCTGGCCCGGGACGAAACCGGCGACACCCTCGCCCAAGGCCGCCACCCGGCCGACGATCTCATGGCCGGGGATGATGGGCAGCCGCGGGTCGGGGAGCTCGCCGTCGATGAGGTGCAGGTCGGTGCGGCACACCCCGCAGGCCTCGACCCGCAGCAGCACTTGGCCGGGCCCGGGCCGGGGCACCGGGCGGATCTCCAGGCGCAGCGCCTCGCCGGGGCGGTGGAGTACCATCGCGCGCATGGTTTCGGGGATGGACACGGTCATCGCGGATCTCCCTGTTCGTTGCCCGCCCCGCCGGCGGGGCTACACCCGGAGCATAGTCCATCATGCTGTACTCGGGCGCGGTCCCCATGGCGGACGGCGCTAGAATGCAGGCATCGCGGCGGCAGCGCCGCGACCGTCAAGGAGAACCACTATGGCCCCGGACAACGGCTGGCAGGCACGACGAGCGGGGGCTTCCCATGGCCGCTGAGACTCGCGGCTGGAGGGGCCTGGGCGGCTGCCTGCTGCCCGCCGGCCGGCGCTTCATCGGCCGCGACGGCCCGCGCCACGGGGCGGCGGTGGCCTTCTACACCCTGTTCTCGCTGGCGCCGCTGCTGGTGGTGGTGACCGCCGGGGTGGCCCTGCTGCTCGGCACCGACGAAGCCCACGCGGCGATCTACGCCTATCTGGAGCGTTTCTTCGGCGAATCCGAGGCCAAGGCCATGAAATCCCTCGCCGACGCGGCGCTGGCCCGGGTCACCGGCCCCGGCATCGCCGCCTGGATTGCCATCGGCACCACGGTGGTGGGCGCCAGCGCGGTGTTCCTCGAACTGCAGGCGGCCCTTCGGCGCCTGTGGGGCGCCGACGAGGCACCGACGGCCGGCCTGCGCGGGCTCGTCATCGGGCGCCTGACGGGCTTCGCGCTGGCCCTGGGCGTCGGCTTCCTGCTCGCCATCACGCTGATGGCCGAGGCGGCGCTGAGCGCCGCGCTGGCCTGGTTCGGCGCGGGCCACGCCTGGTACGGGGCGCTCGCCGGCGCCGTCGACCTGCTACTGGTCAACGCGGCCAGCGCCGCCCTGTTCGCGCTGCTGCTGGCCCGGCTGGCGCCCCGGCAGGGCATCCGCTGGCGCGACGCGCTGCCCGCCGCGGCCGTCATCACCGGGCTGTTCGCGGTGGGGCGCTACCTCATCGCCCTGTACCTGGCGCGCACCGGCGTGGCGTCGGCCTACGGCGCCGCCGGCTCGCTGGCCGCGATCCTGGTGTGGATATACTGGTCGGCGCAGATCTTCCTGTTCGGCGCCTGCGTGCTGCGGGTCCAGCAGCCCGACGCGGGCCCGCCGGCGGGCCCGGCCTGATGCCGCCCCGGGCACCTTCCGCGCCGGCGGCGGTCCGATCCCGGACCATCCCCTCTTGAACCCCCACGGAGAAACCTGATGCGATCACGCCTCGTCCTGCTTACCCTGCTCTCTTCCCTGGTCCTGGGCGCCTGCGCCAACATGACCGAAACCCAGCGCAACACCGCCCTCGGCGCCGGCATCGGCGCGCTCGGCGGGGCGGTGATCAGCAAGGCCACCGGCGGCAACAAGACCGGCCGGGACGCGGCCATCGGAGCCGGCGTCGGCGCCCTCGGCGGCTATGTGTGGTCCCAGCACATGGAGGCCCAGCGCCAGGCCATGGCCCAGGCCACCGCCGGCACCGGCGTGGACGTGACGCGCACCGCCGACAACCAGCTGAAGCTCGAGATCCCGAGCGACATCTCCTTCGACAGCGGCAAGGCGGCGATCAAGCCGCAGATGCGCCCCATCCTCGACCGCTTCGCCCAGACCCTCAAGGACAACCCGGCCACCAACGTGCGCATCATCGGCCACACCGACAGCAAGGGCTCGGACGCGATCAACAACCCGCTGTCGCTGGACCGCGCCGCCAGCGCCCGCGACTACCTGACCGACCGCGGCGTGGCCCAGGGCCGCATCGAGATCGCCGGCCGTGGCTCGCGGGAGCCCGTCGCCGACAACGGCAGCGAGGCCGGCCGCGCCAGGAACCGCCGCATCGAGGTCTTTGTCGCCGAGGCCGCCGCGGCCCGCTGAGCGCAAGCTTCCGGGCCTCGATCCGGCCCGGCCCAGGCCGGGCTCAGGCCCGGTCGAGCATCACGTAGCGCTTCCTGACGCGCTCGATCACCTCGAAGGTGCCGATGAAACCCGCCGGGATGACGCCCGCGTCGCCCGGCCCGAACTCCCGTGCGTTGTCCGCCGTATCGATGATGCGCAGGCGGCCGGAGAGCACCTGGAAGAACTCGTGGCGCCCCGGATGGAAGGCGATCCGCCAGGCGCCGGGCTCGCATTCCCAGTCGCCGACGGACAGGGCGCCGTCCTCGGCGCTGTAGCGTTCGGAGGTCAGCCGCAGGGGCGGCGTGCCGATCGCCCGGCTCAGCGCCGGACGGTCTTCGACGGGATCGGGGGCAGGGTCGGAAAAATGAATGACGGATGGCATTGCGGCAGGCCAGGCTGGGTGGAAACAACGATCCGCGCAGTGTACGGCCTTTGCACGACGGCATGAAGCGCGGCCCACCGGGAATATCTTCCGCTTACAAAACGGCCCGCCGGAAAGACAACCCGATACCCGCCAGAACATGCAAGGAACACGCCGCGAGCGGCCCGGGCGCGCCATGGGGAGCGGCGCCGCACCGCAGCACGGCGAGCAGCGGAATGACGCGCACGATCCGCGCCGTAGCGCCATTTGCATGTCTCAGAACAATTCGACGTCGTCGCCCTTGTCCTTCATCTCGGCCTTATAGGTTTCGAGGGCCTCGTGCACCGGCACGCCCTGCATCACCGCGTTGAACATCTCGATCTCCTCGCGGGTGGAGTATTTGGCGCGGATCTTCTCCTGCAGCGCGACCCACTCGAAGGGGTTGTAGAGCTTGCGCTGGTCGGTGACCAGGGTGCCGAGGGCCTGCAGGCTGTGGGAGACGTGGGCGAGGCGCTGGCTGAGCTTGTCGTAGAACTGGAAGGCGACGATGGAGCGCTGCACGCGGCCGGCCACTTCGCCGGCGTGGCCGATCAGGGACTCCTTGAGCTGGGCGGTGGCCGGGGTGTCGGGCAGCTGCTCGAGGGCCGAGCCCATCATGCGCATGTAGCCGGCCATCGAGGTGAAGGAGTCGGTGAGGACCTCCACCGAGCTGTTGCCCTCCTTGAGGGCGGATTCGATCTGGCCGACGGCCAGTTCGAGCATCAGCACGGTCTCGCGGACCTGGCTCCAGTCGAGGTCGGGGCTGTGGGCGCTGGTGCCGCGCCGGTCTTCAGTGGCAGTCATGGGGTTCTCCGGGAGTCGTTGGATATCCGGGATTCTTCGGCACCCCGCCGGAAAGCTTTAGGCCGGCGCCCCGCCCACGAAGACCGGCTCGGGCTCGAGCTCGACACCGAAGCGGGCGAACACGTCGGCGCGCACCGCCGCACTCGCGGCAAGCACGTCGGCACCGGTCGCGCCGCCGTGGTTCACCAGCACCAGCGCCTGGCGCTCGTAACAGCCCACCGGGCCGAGGCGGCGGCCCTTCCAGCCGGCCTGCTCGATCAGCCAGCCGGCGGCGAGCTTCACGCTACCGTCGGGCTGGGGATAGCGGGGCAGGCCCGGGTGGAGCGCGGCGAGGCGGGCATGGACATCGGCGGAGACCACCGGGTTCTTGAAGAAGCTGCCGGCGTTGCCGATCTCGGCCGGGTCGGGGAGCTTGGCGCGGCGGATCGCGATGACCGCGTCCGAGACCTGCAGCGGCGTCGGCTCGGCGATGCCTTCGGCGGCGAGGGCCCTGGCCACGTCGGCGTAGGCGGTGACGGGGGTCCAGGCCTTGGGCAGGCGGAAGGTGACGGCGCCGATCAGGTAGCGGCCCGGATGCCGCTTGAAGAAGCTGTCGCGGTAGCCGAAGCGGCAGTCGGCCTTGTCGAAGCCCACCGTCTTGCCGGTTTCGAGGTCGTAGGCGCGCAGGCTGTAGAAGTGCTCGGCCAGCTCGAGGCCGTAGGCGCCGATGTTCTGTACCGGCGCGGCGCCCACCGTGCCCGGGATCAGGGACAGGTTCTCGAGGCCCGGCCAGCCCATCTCGAGGGTCCAGCGCACGAAGTCGTGCCAGTTCTCGCCGCCGCCGGCCCGCACGTACCAGGCGTCGGTGTCCTCCTGCACCCGGCTGCGGCCCTTGAAGGCCACCTGCAGCACGAGGCCGTCGAAGTCGCCGGCCAGCACGAGGTTGGAGCCACCCCCCAGCACCAGCCGCGGCAAGCCCTGGATGCGCGGGTCGTCGAGGATCGCGCGGAGCTGGTCCACATCGTGCACGGCCGCGAACCAGGCGGCACGGGCCGGCAGGCGCAGGGTGTTGAGGGCGTCGAGGGGGACGTCGCGCTGGAGCAGGTCGGAGTGGGTCATGGAACGCTTACTGCCGGATCTCGGCGAAGGGGGCCGGCACCGGCATGCCGGGGGTGCGGCGGTAGGGGTTGATGTCGAGCCCGCCGCGCCGGGTGTAGCGGGCAAACACCGACAGGGCGCTGGGCTGGCACTGGCGCAGGATGTCGACGAACACCCGCTCGACGCACTGCTCGTGGAACTCGTTATGCTGGCGGAAGGAGATGATGTAGCGCAGCAGGCCTTCGCGGTCGATGGGGGCGCCGGTGTAGCGCACCACCAGCATCGCCCAGTCCGGCTGGCCGGTGACCAGGCAGTTGGACTTGAGGAGGTGGGAATACAGGGTCTCGGTGACCGGCGCACGCGCGCTATCGGCGGTGAGCAGCGCGGGCGCGGGGGTGTAGCGGTCCACGTCGATCTCGAGCCCGTCGAGGAGGATGCCCTTGGGGTAGCCCATCGGGCGCTGGGGACGGGTCGACAGGGGCGCCACATGCACCCCCACCGGCGCGCCGGCGGCGGCGGAGAGATCGCGGGTGAGCGTGGCGACCAGCGCGTCGACGCCCGCCAGGCGGGTCTGGTTGAAGGAGTTGAGGTAGAGCTTGAGCGACTTGGACTCGATCAGATTGGGCGACACCGCCGGCACGATGAAGTGGGCCAGCGCCACCACCGGCTTGCCGCGGAGGTCGAGCCAGGAGAGCTCGTAGGCGTTCCAGATGTCCTCACCGACGAAGGGCAGCGCGGCCTCGGCGAGGCCGATCTCGGCGCGCTTGCCCTGGCGCGGGATGGGGAACAGCAGGGACGGATCGTAGTGCTCGGCGTAGGCGACGGCCTTGCCCAGGGGCGAGGCTTCGGGGGCGGTGCTCATCAACGGTTTTCCTTGAGGGCGCGGAGGAGTTTCTGGCCGGCGCGGCCGTCCACGGCGTGGCCGAGGCGCTGCTGCTCGACGCGGATCGCCGCCCGGCTGGCGTCGCCGAGCATGCCGTCGACGGTGCCGATGGCGTGGCCGCGGGCGACAAGCAGGGTCTGCACCTCGCGGCGCTCGGCGCGGGACAGGCCGGCGTCGTCGGTGGGCCAGGGGGTGGCGAAGGGGCCGCCGCCGCGCAGGCGGTCGGAGAGGTGGGCGATGGCCAGCGCGTAGCTTTCGGCGGCGTTGTAGCCGTAGATCGCGTCGAAGTTGCGGAACACCAGGAAGGCCGGGCCCTTGCCGCCGGCGGGCAGCAGCAGGCCGGCGCTGCCCTCGCCCGCCAGCGGGCTGCCGTCGACGCGGGTGAGACCGCGGGCACTCCAGGCCGACAAGGGCTGCTTGTTGCGGCGGCCGGCGCCGCTGGCGTCGAAGCCGACGGGCAGGCGCACCTCGTAACCCCACACCTCGTCATCGCGCCAGCCGGCCTTGCGGAGGAAGTTGGCAGTGGAGGCCAGCGCGTCGGGCACGCTGCCGACCAGATCGCGGCGGCCGTCGCCGTCGAAGTCGACGGCCAGGCGCAGGAAGGTAGACGGCATGAACTGGGTGTGGCCGAAGGCGCCGGCCCAGGAGCCGGTAAGCTGTTCGCGCTTCACGTCGCCGGCATCGACGATCTTGAGGGCATCGAAGAACTCGCCGCGGAAGTACGCCTGCCGGCGCCCGTAGCAGGACAGGGTGGACAGCGACGTGAGCAGCGGCCGGCTGCCGAAGTTGCGCCCGAAGTTGCTCTCGACGCCCCACACGGCAACCACCGTGGCCGGGTCGACCCGGTAGCGGGTAGCGACCGCGGCGAGGGTGTCGCGCCACTGCTTGAGCATGGCCTGGCCGTCGGCGACGCGCTCGTCGTCCACCAGGCCGGCGAGGTAGTCCCAGATCGGGGTGCGGAACTCGGGCTGGTAGTCCAGGAAGTCGAGCACCTTGAGATCGGGGGCGAGGCCGGCGGTGAGCTGCTCGTAGCCAGCCGGCGAGACGCCGCGGGCCAGCGCGCCGGGCTTGAGCTCGGCGAGGCAGGGAGCGAAGCGGGCCGGATCGGGCGTGTCGGCCGCCCGGGCAGGGGCCGCGAGGCCCAGCGCGAGCACCAGCCCGCCCAGCAGCGGCGACAGCCGCCGGCCGCGGGCGAGCCCGTGAAAACGGGTTTTCATCATCGTATGAAGGTCTGCATCAGGGCGAAGAAGCGCCCGTAGAACTCGGAATCGGTAATGGTCTGCTCGCCCACCTTGACGAGGCTGGCGCCGCTGGTGCCGAGGGGCAGGTTGACGGAGCCGACCCCGGCCACGCTGACGCCGGCGCTGCTGGAGGTGGACTTGAGCTCGTCACGCACCTCGCGGGCGTTGGCGAAGACCTCGGAGCCCTCGCCCTCGGCGAGGCACGACAAGGTGAAGTTGAGCTGCAGGTGGACGCTGGTCTCGGGCTGGAAGAACTTGCGCGCCTTGACCCAGTCGGTCCGCACCTCCTCGATCACGTAGCCCTGGCTGAGCAGCGCGCGCCGGCCGGCGTCGCAGGCGGCGGCGGGCGGCACGTCGAAGGACAGCTCGAAGGGCGAGTCGGGGGCGAAGTGTTCGTGACGGTAAACGCTTTCCTTCTTCTTCGAGACGCTGCCGCAGGCGGCCAGCATCAGCACGGCGAGGCCGGCGGCGAGGAGGGAACGGTATTGCATGGGCGGTGCTTTCGTGAAATCCGGGGCTGCGGACCGGCCGGGACCCTCAGTGGGCTTCGTCCCAGTTGGCGCCGACTCCCACTTCGGCAAGCAGCGGCACGGAAAGTTGCGCCACCTCGGCCATCAGGCGGGGCAACTGCTCGCGGATCAACGGGATTTCGGCGTCGGGGACTTCGAGCACCAGTTCGTCGTGCACCTGCAGGATCAGCCGCGACTTGGCGCCGCTGGCCTTGAGCCACGCCGACACGGCGATCATCGCCTTCTTGATGAGGTCGGCGGCGGTGCCCTGCATCGGCGCGTTGATCGCCGCACGCTCGGCGGCCTGGCGGCGGCCGACCTGCTGGGCGCGGATGTCGGGCAGGTGCAGGCGGCGGCCGAACACCGTCTCGACGTAGCCCTTGGTCTTGGCTTCGAGGCGGGTGCGCTCCATGTAGGCGGCGACGCCCGGGTAGCGGGCGAAGTAGCGGTCGATGTAATTGGCGGCGGCGACGCGCTCGATGCCGAGATTCTTGGCCAGGCCGTGGGCGCTCATGCCGTAGATCAGGCCGAAGTTGATCACCTTGGCGTAGCGGCGCTGCTCGCTGGTGACCTCGAGCGGGGTGACGCCGAAGATCTCGCCGGCGGTGGCGCGGTGCACGTCCTCGCCGCGGGCGAAGGCGCCGGTGAGGCCGGCGTCGCCCGACAGGTGGGCCATGATGCGCAGCTCGATCTGCGAGTAGTCGGCGGAGACGATCCTGTGGCCGGCCGGGGCGATGAAGGCGGCGCGGATGCGGCGGCCCTCCGGCGTGCGAATCGGGATGTTCTGCAGGTTGGGCTCGGAGCTGGCGAGGCGCCCGGTGACCGCCACCGCCTGGCTGAAGCTGGTGTGCACGCGGCCGGTGCGCGGGTTCACCATCTGCGGCAGCTTGTCGGTATAGGTGTTCTTGAGCTTGGCGAGGCTGCGGTGCTCGAGGAGCAGCTTGGGCAGCGGGTAGTCCTCGGCAAGCTGGGAGAGCACGTCTTCATCCGTCGACGGCTGGCCGGTGGCGGTCTTCTTGACCACCGGCAGGCCGAGCTTGGTGAACAAAATCTCGCCGAGCTGCTTGGGCGAGCCGAGGTTGAAGGGCTGGCCGGCGAGTTCATGGGCCTGCTGCTCCAGCGCGTGGAGGCGGCGGCCGAGCTCTTCGGAGTGCTGGGCGAGCAGGAAGTCGTCGATCAGCACGCCGGTACGCTCCATCTCGAAGAGCACCCGCGCGGTGGGCAGCTCGATGTCGCGGTACAGCGCGGCGAGGCCGGGCTCGGCGGCGAGCTGGGCGGAGAGCGCGTTGTGGAGGCGCAGGGTGATGTCGGCGTCTTCGGCGGCGTATTCGGTGGCGCGGGCCAGCTCGACCTCGCCGAAGCCGATCTGCTTGGCGCCCTTGCCGCACACCTCGGTGTAGGTGAGGGTCTTGAGGCCCAGGTGACGGCTGGCGAGGGAATCCATGTCGTGGGACTTGTCGCTCTCGAGCACGTAGGATTCGAGCAGGGTGTCTTCCGCGATGCCGGCGAGCTGGATGCCGTGGTTGGCCAGGATGTGGGCGTCGTACTTGAGGTTCTGGCCAACCTTGCGGTGGGCGTCGGATTCGAGCCAGGGGCGCAGGCGCTCCAGCACCTCGGCCAGCGGCAGCTGGGCCGGCGCGTCGGCGTAGCCGTGGGCCAGCGGCAGGTAGGCGGCCTCGCCCTCGGTGGTGGCGAACGACATGCCCACCAGCCGCGCGGCCAGCGGGTCGAGGCCGGTGGTCTCAGTGTCGAAGGCGGTGAGGCTGGCGGCGTTGATGCGGGCCAGCCAGGCATCGAAGGCATCCCACGACAGCAGGGTCTCGTAGCCGGTGCGGTGGGCGCCGGGCTCACCCTGGGGCGCAGCGGCCTGGGCGGCGGCCGGCGCGGCGGGGCGATGGACGCCCTCCTCCAGCTCCTTCAGCCAGCCCTTGAACTCCATGCGCCGGTAGATCGCGGCGAGGGCTTCCTTGTCGTCCTCGCGGGCGGGCAGGTCGGCCGGCTTGACCGGCAGCGCGAGGTCGGTGACCACGGTGACCAGCTTGCGGCCCAGCGGCAGGAAATCCAGGTGCTTGCGCAGGTTTTCGCCGACCTTGCCCCCCACCTTGTCGGCGTTGGCGACGAGGTTGTCGAGGGTGCCGTATTCGGTGAGCCACTTGACCGCCGTCTTGGGGCCGCACTTCTCGACGCCGGGCACGTTGTCGACGGTGTCGCCGACCAGCGCCAGGTAATCCACGATGCGCTCGGGTGGCACGCCGAACTTGACGGTGACGCCGGCCTCGTCGAGGACCTCCTCGCTCATCGTGTTGACCCAGCGCACGCCGGGGCGGACGAGCTGGGTGAGATCCTTGTCGCCGGTGGAGATCACCACCTCCCAGCCGGCCTCGACGGCCTGGCGGGTGAGGGTGCCGATCACGTCGTCGGCCTCGACGCCCTCCTCCATCAGCAGCGGCCAGCCTTCGGCCCGGACAGCCTCGTGGAGCGGCTCGATCTGGGCCCGCAGGTCGTCGGGCATCGGCGGGCGGTGGGACTTGTAATCGGGGAACCAGTCGTCGCGGAAGGTCTTGCCCTTGGCGTCGAAGACGCAGGCCCGGTATTCCGCCTTGTAGTCGGATTCGAGCCGACGTAGCATGGACAGCACGCCCCGCACCGCGCCGGTGGGTTCGCCCGCCGAGTTGCGCAGATCGGGCAGGGCATGGAAGGCACGGTACAGATAGCTGGAGCCGTCGACGAGCAACAAGGTAGGCATGGGCACGCAGGCTGAAGAGGCGGCGGCCCGCTCCCTTCACCCCTTACTCCTTACAAGAATAATGACTGCAAAAGACAAACTGCCGCAGATGATGCCCAACACCGAGGCGCAGGGCTTCACGGCGCGGGAGTCGTGGCGGATTTTCGGGATTATGGCAGAGTTCGTCGAGGGCACTGAGCGCCTCAAGCCGATCCGCCCGGCGGTGTCGATCTTCGGCAGCGCCCGCACCGCGCCCGATCACCCCTACTACGAGAAGACCGAGCGCATCGCCCGCCAGCTCTCGGACGCCGGCTTCTCGGTGATCTCCGGTGGCGGGCCCGGCATCATGGAAGCGGCCAACAAGGGCGCCTACTTCGGCAAGTCGCCCAGCGTCGGCCTCAACATCCAGCTGCCGATGGAGCAGCAGGCCAACCCTTACCAGGACATCTCCCAGACCTTCCAGCACTTCTTCGCGCGCAAATTCATGTTCGTGAAGTTCGCGATCGCCTACGTGGTGATGCCCGGCGGCTTCGGCACGCTGGACGAACTCCTCGAGGCGATGACCCTGATCCAGACCGGCAAGAGCCGCAAGATTCCGGTGATCCTCGTCGAGTCGGCCTTCTGGAACGGGCTGCTCGACTGGTTCAAGACCACGCTGGTGAGCGAGGGCATGATCCACCCCAACGACATGAACCTGATCCAGGTGATCGACGAGCCCGAGAAGGTGGTCGACGCGATCTTCAACCACTACCAGACCCGCGGCTTCCTGCCGCTGCCCGAAGAACACGAGCTGATGCTCAACCTCTAAAAAAAGAGATGACGGCCCCCACGCTCGCTTCGCTCGCTGCCCCCCGAGGGGGCGCCGGCCTTCCTTGGGGCGGCCCGGCGGATGGCCGGACAGCCCCCACGCCCGCTTCGCTCGCTGCCCCCCGAGGGGGCGCCGGCCTTCCTTGGGGCGGCCCGGCGGATGGCCGGACGGCCCCCACGCCCGCTTCGCTCGCTGCCCCCCGAGGGGGCGCCAGCCTTCCTTGGGGCGGCCCGGCGGATGGCCGGACGGCCCCCACGCCCGCTTCGCTCGCTGCCCCCCCCGAGGGGGCGCCGGCCTTCCTTGGGGCGGCCCGGCGGATGGCCGGACGGCACCAGCGGGAATGTCGGCGGTGCCTGCAAAGGGGCGGGTTACAATCGCGGCATAGCCAGGAGACTCCCATGACCCGTGTCGCACACTCTGTAGCAAGCCTGGCCGCGCTGTTCGTCGCGGCCGCCGCCTGGGCCCAGCAGCCCCAGAACCTCGAGCCGCTGCCCGAGCCGCCCCCGCCGCCGCCCGGCCTGGAGCTCGACCCGGCCCTGGAGCCCCAGGTGACCATCGTCCGGAAGGGCGAGGACACCGTCGAGGAATACCGGGTCAATGGCCAGCTCTACATGATCAAGGTCACCCCGCCCCACGGCGTGCCCTACTACCTCTACGACGACGTCGGCAACGGCGACTTCACCCGCCGCGACGCCCAGGATGCCGGCGTGCGCGTGCCGAAGTGGGTGATCAAGCGCTGGTGAGCGCCCGGCCGCGCCCGCGAACCGAGGGTTGATCATTAATAAAATCGCCTGCGCCCTGGCGGCGCTCGCCGCCTCGCTGCTGCCCCGGCTCGGGCACGCGGCCTCCTTCGAGTGCGCGAAGGCCGCGCGCTTCGTCGAGCAGGCGATCTGCGCCAACGCAACCCTGAGCCAGCTCGACGACGCCCTGTCCGAAAACTACCGGTCGATGCGCGCGGCCAACATCGGCGACGGCGCCCGCAAGGATCTGCAGGCCACCCGGAAGAAGTGACTGGCGCAACGCAACCGGTGCGCGGACGAGCCATGCGTCGCCCGCACCTATCGTCAACAGATCGACGAAATCTGCGCCTATCCGGTGCTCTCCGGCGCGCATCCGGGCTGCATCGCTGCGGACGAGCTCCCGGGCCGCTAACGGAACCGCGCCAGGCCACGGCCTGACGGAGTCCCGCACCGGGCCCGAGCCGCTCGCGGGTGGCCACATCCGGCCAGCGCCTAGCTCCGCAGGGCCCGCAGTTCCTTGTTGGTGAAGCGCAGGCGCATCGCCAGCACGCGGGCGAGGCCCTCGAAGATGTCGGCGGCATCCGGACTGCCGGCGGCGTCGAAGCGGGCCCGGGACAGGATGAAGCAGTCGGTGTCGGTGACGGCCAGCGCGTCGGACGAGCGCCGTGCGCTGTCGAGAAAGCCCATCTCGCCAATGAAATCCCCGCGACCGAAGGTGCCGATGTGCCAGACGTCCTTCTTGGCGATCGGCATCTCCACCCGCAGCGTGCCGCGGCGGATGAAGACCAGGTCGCCGCCCGGCATGCCCGCGGTGAACACCCGGCTCCCCGCCGGGAAATGCCGCGGCTCGAGGAGATCGGCCAGATTGCCCAGGGTGCCGGGCTTCCAGCCGAGCAGCTGCTCCAGCTCGGCCAGCTCGAGGGGCGGGCCCTCGTTGTCGCCGGGGAAGGCCTCGGCGACCAGCAGTTGCCGCTCGATCCACTCCAGCGCCTGGTCGAGCTGCCGGAAGGCGAGGGCCCGGCCGGACTCCCGCAGCAGGCCCACGTCGCGCAGGTAGCGTTTCATCTTGAGGCCGCTGGGCAGGCCGCGGGGGATGTCGGTGAAGATCAGGTAGGCGCCCACGCGCTCCAGGCGGTCCTTGATCTGCTCGAGGACATGGGTGGCGGTGAGGTCGAGGAACTGGACCCGCCGCATGCTCAGGACCACATAGGTGCGCGGGCCGATCTCCGGCTCGAGGGCCAGGTAGAGCTGATGGGCGGTGCCGAAGAACAGGCTGCCCTGCAGCTCGACGATCACCGTCTTGCGACCGTTGCGCAGCAGGATGGAGAGCTCCTGGTCGTGGCGCACGACCTTCGAGAACTGCTCGCCGCCCTCGATCTTGCGGTGCAGGATCGAGCTGCGGGCCTGTTCGCGCAGGTAGAGGCCGACCGCCAGCACGATGCCGACACCCGACGCGGCGATCAGGCTCACCGTGAGGGCGGTGACGATCACCGCGACGATGACGAAGAAGTCGAAGCGGGTGGTCCGGGACTGGAAGAACTCCAGGCTGTGCTGGTCGATCATGCGGTAGCCGACGAGCAGCAGGATGCCGCCCAGCGCCGCGATGGGAATCCACGCGACCAGCGGCGCCAGGACCAGCAGGGCCGCCAGCGCAAAGACGCCCTCGAAGGTGCCGGAGCGGCGGGTCTGGGCGCCGCTGGCCAGATTGACCATCGAGGCGCCCATCTGGCCCGCCCCCGGAATGCCGCCGAGCAGCGCCGAACCGGCGTTGCCCAACCCCTGGGCCAGCAGCTCGCGGTCGGGGTCGTGGTGGGTGCTGGTGAGCGCGTCGAGCACCACGCAGGTCTTGAGGGTGTCGATCGACAGCAGCGCCGCCAGGGTCAGGGCCGGCAGCAGGATCAGCGGCAGCCGGGCCGGATCGAAGTCGCCCAGGGCCTGGAGGTTATGCAGCAGGGCGTCGGGCAGCCCGCCGGCCGCGACGCCCAGCGGCCCGATCAGCAGGGGGTTGCCGGCGGCGGTCCACAAGGCCGGGTCGGCCAGCCCGAGCAGCAGGTAGGCGGCAACGCCAGCCAGCATGGCGATGATGGCGGCGGGGACCACCCGGATCACGCGGGGCACCAGGGCCATCGTGGCGACCACCACGGTGCCGACCACGATGCTCTGCCAGTGCCACGCCGAGGGCGTCGTCAGCGCCTGCCAGAAGCCCATCTCGCGGGGCACCCCGAGCACCCGCGGCAACTGGCCGCCGATGATGGTCAGGCCCACCCCACTGAGGTAGCCACAGACCACCGAGTAGGGAATGTACTTGATCAGGCGGCCCACCCCGACCAGGCCCAGCACGATCTGGATGAGGCCCGCCAGCAGGCCGATGAGCATCAACAGCAGCATGCCCGCCTCGGCGCCGACCCCCTGCCGGGCGAGGTCGATGGCCACCGCGACCAGCACCGCCGCGGCGGGGGCACAGGGCGCGGTGATCAGGCGGTCGGTGCCGCCCAGGGCCGGGGCGACCAGCCCCAGCACGGTGGCCCCGATGATGCCGGCCAGCGCCCCGTGGGCGACGTTGCCGGCCCCCAGCGGCGAGAAGATCGTGACGCCGAAGGCGATCGCCGAGGGCAGGGCCACCAGCATCGCCGCCAGCCCGCCCCACAGGTCGCCCGTCCAGGAGGCGCTCCCGGGCTTGTCCATTTTCAGGCCCTTTCCGCCAGTTGCCGGCCCTCCGCGACGCCCGAGGACGCGCGGACCGGCGCTTCAGTCGTCACCGGGGCGCCCACCGCCCCTCACGGCGCCTCGCACAGGCAGTGCAGATACACGTTGCCGGGGTCGTTCCAGAGGGTGAGGGCTTCAAGCTCGCCGCGCACCCGGGCGAGGGCCTGCTCGGCCAGGGACGGCCGGCGCGGCGCGGACGCCTCGCTCTCGTCCTCGCCGTTGAGCAGGCGCACCAGCAGCTGGTCGCGCGGCGACAGGGGCTTCTCGATGTAGCTCACCTCGTAGTCGGCCAGGGCCGCGCGGGCGGCGGCGGCCCTGACCACCGCGTCGAGCCCGCCGAGCTTGTCCACCAGCCCCCGCTCCAGCGCCTGGCGGCCCAGCCAGACGCGGCCCTGGGCCACCGCGTCGACGGCCTCCGGGCTCATCCGGCGGGCCGTGGCAACGACGCCGAGGAAGCGCCGGTAGCCGTGCTCGATGCTCTGCTGGAGCAGGCTGGCGATCTGCGGGTCGAGGGGCCGGCGCGGGTCGATGCCGCCGGCCAGCGGCGTGGTGCCGACCCCATCCACCGCCAGCCCGAGCTTGCCGAAGGGGCCCGACAGGTCCGGCAGCATCGCGAAGATGCCGATCGAGCCGGTGAGCGTGGTCGGGCTGGCCCACACCTCGTCGGCGGCCATGCTGATCCAGTAGCCGCCGGAGGCCGCCACCGAACCCATCGAAACCAGCACCGGCTTGCCGGCGCGGCGGGTCAGGTCGAGCTCGCGGCGGATGACTTCGGACGCGGTGGCGCTGCCCCCCGGGCTGTCGACCCGCAGCACCACGGCCTTGACGGCGTCGTCCTCGCGGGCCTGGCGGATCAGCGCGGCCACCGAATCGCCGCCCACGTTGCCCGGCGGCTGCTCGCCGTCGACGATGGCCCCCTGGGCCACCACCACGCCGACCTTGCCGGCGCGCCGGGGCGCCTCTTCGCGCAGGCGCGCCAGGTAGGTGGACATCTCGACGTGCTTGAAGCCCCGCGCGTCGTCGGACTTGCCGAACAGGCCGGCCAGGTGGGCGCGCCACTCGTCGGCGCCCTTCAGGCCGTCCACCAGGCCGGCCGCCTGGGCCATCGCAGCGGCGTCGCCCCGGGCCGCGGCCAGCTGGCCCGGCGCGTCGTTCACGTAGCGGGCCAGGCCGGCGGCGGCCTTCGGGCGGGCGGCGGCGATGTCGGCCTGGTAGGCCTGCCAGGCGGCGTCGAGGTAGAGCCGGGTTGCCTCGCGGTCTTCGGGCGACATGTCGCTGCGGGTGTAGGGCTCGACGAAGGACTTGTAGGTGCCGACGCGGAAGACCTGCACCTTCACGCCGGCCTGGTCGAACAGGCCCTTGAAGTAGGTGGGGTAGCGCGCGAAGCCGGTGAGCAGCACGTAGCCGTCGGGGTTGAGGAAGACCTCGTCGGCGTGGGCCGCCAGGTGGTACTGGGCCTGGTCGAAGTGGCGACCCCAGGCGTGGACCTTCTTGCCCGTCTTGCGGAAGGCGTCGAGCGCCTCGGCGATCTCCTCGAGCTTGGCCAGCCCCGCACCGGAGAGGCTGTCGGTCTCGATCACCAGCGCCTTGATGCGGCTGTCGCTGGCGGCACCGCGGATCGCGTCGACCACGTCGCGCAGCAGCACCTGGTGCATCCCGTCGCCGCCCTGCAGCAGGCTCATCGGTGTCTTCACGCTGCGCTGCTCGACGAGCTGGCCCCGGGGGGCAATCAGCAGCGCGGCGTCGGCCGGCAGCGCCGCCGGCCGGCTCGCCAGCCAGCCGGCCACCAGAAAGGCCACCACCGCCAGGAAGATCAGGTTGAGGCTGGCCTGCCGAATCCGGTCGAGGGCCCGCCAGAGGCCCGACAGCGTTCTTCTGATCAGACCCGGCCCTGCTTTGCGCTCCATGCTGCTCTCCAAAATGCCTTCATCGTGCCGCCCGCGGGCGCCGTGCCCGAGGTTTGCGGCGGCGGCCAATCCGGTAGAATCCGGCCATGTTCACCAATCCCACGCCCGACCAGCTCCGCAGCCTGCTGCGGGAGGTCAAGACCATCGCCGTCGTCGGCCTGTCGCCCAACGTCGCGCGCCCCAGCTACCGCGTCTCCCGGGCCATGCAGGGTTTCGGCTACCGCATCGTGCCGGTGCGCCCGGCCGTCTCCGAGGTGCTCGGCGAAAAGGCCTATGCGCGCCTGTCGGACATCCCCTTCGAGGTCGATCTGGTCGATGTGTTCCGCAACCCCGACGATGTCGGCCCGATCGTTGACGAATGCATCGCGCTCGGCGTCAGGCGCCTGTGGCTGCAGGATGGGGTCGTCAACGAGGAAGCCGCCGAAAAGGCCCGCGCCGCCGGCATCACCGTAGTGATGGATCGCTGCGTGTGGCGTGATTACCTGGATTTTATCCCATGACCAAGCTCGCCTTTACCAAGATGCAGGGCCTCGGCAACGATTTCGTGATGATCGACGCCGTGCGCCAGCCCATCCAGCTCAGCAGCGACCAGGTGCGCTGGCTGGCCGACCGCCATTTCGGCGTCGGTTGCGACCAGCTGCTGGTGGTCGAGCCGGCCCGGACGCCGGGCGTCGACTTCCGCTACCGCATCTTCAACGCCGACGGCGGCGAGGTCGAGCAGTGCGGCAACGGCGCCCGCTGCTTCGCCCGCTTCGTCTTCGAGCAGGGCCTCACCGACAAGCGCGAGATCCGAGTCGAGACCAAGAAGGGCATCATCACCCCCCGCCTCGAGGACGACGGCAACGTGACCGTCGACATGGGCGTGCCGGTGCTGACGCCCGCCGAGGTGCCCTTCGTGAGCGACTCCGACGCCTGGGTGCAGCCCCTCGACGTGGCCGGCACCCCGGTGGCGATCACCGCGGTGAGCATGGGCAACCCCCACGCGGTGCAGGTGGTGGCCGACGTGGACACCGCCCCGGTGGCCGAGCAGGGTCCGCTGATCGAACACCACCCGCGCTTCCCGGCGCGGGTCAATGCCGGCTTCCTGCAGGTGGTGGACGAACACCACGTGCGCCTGCGCGTCTTCGAGCGCGGCGCCGGCGAGACCCTGGCCTGCGGCACCGGCGCCTGCGCGGCGGTGGTGGCCGGCATCCTGCGCGGCCTGGTGGCCTCACCGGTGCGCGTGGCCACCCGCGGCGGCGAACTGACGATCGCCTGGGGCGGCGTCGGCACGCCGGTGATGATGACCGGCCCGGCGGTCACCGTCTTCGCCGGCGAACTCACCCTGCCCTGAGCGCCGCACCGCCATGAAAGCTTCCGACATCATCCGCTTCCTGCGGGCCAACCCGGCATTCTTCGACGACAACTCGGCCCTGCTGACCGAGCTGACGGTAACCCACCCCCACACCGGCCAGGCCATCTCCCTCACCGAGCGGCAGCTGATCGCGATGCGCGAGCGGATCGCCCAGCTCGAAGGCAAGTTCGCCGAACTTCTCGAATTCGGCGAGGAAAACGACGCCATCGGCGACAAGATCCACCGCCTGTGCGTCTCACTCCTCGAAGCCGCGGATTTCGAGGCCATCCGCCGGGCGATCTACATCCACCTGCAGGAAGACTTCGCCGTCCCCCACGTGACCTTCCGGGTCTGGAACAGCGCCCGGTCGCGGGGCGGGTCCGAGTTCCTGCCGGTGGGCGACGAAGTCCGCTACTTCACCGGCGACATGGTCCAGCCCTACTGCGGCGCCCCGGTGGTGCACGAGGCCAACCTGTGGTTCGGCCCGGCCTCCCGGCTGATCCGCTCCGTCGCCCTGGTGCCGCTGCGCCGCGACGACACGACCTTCGGCCTGCTGGCCCTGGGCAGCGAAGACCCGGAGCGCTTCTACCCCGAGATGGGCACCCTCTACGTTAACCGCATCGGCGAGATGATCTCCGCCGCCCTCGTCCGCGACCTGGGCTGAACCGCCCCCGGCACGACCGGCCCGCGCACCCTCGCGGCGGCGCCGGCCGTCGCGCCGCCCCGCGGCGCCCCCTTCCCCACCCCCAACTTTCCACTCCCCATCATGGCCGACCTGATTCTCAAACCTGGCAAAGAGCGCTCCGTCATCCGTCGTCACCCCTGGATCTTCGCCGGCTCGGTCGAGCGCCTCGAAGGCCGCGCGCGGCCGGGCGACACCGTGCTGGTGAAGGACGCCGACGGCAAGGCGCTGGCGCGGGCGGCCTGGTCACCCGAATCGCAGATCCGCGCGCGGGTGTGGACCTTCGACTGCGACCAGTCGGTGGATCACGCCTTCATCAAGCGCGCCGTGGCGGCCTCGGTGGCACGCCGGGCGTCCCACCCGTGGCTGGCGAAACAGGACGGGGTGCGCCTGATCCACGGCGAATCCGACGGCCTGCCCGGCGTCATCGCCGACCGCTTCGGCCCCGTGGTGGTGGTCCAGCTGACCAGCGCCGGCGCCGAGAAATGGCGCGACGCCATCGTCGCCGGGCTGATCCAGGCCACCGGCTGCAGCGCCGTGTATGAGCGTTCGGATTCCGACGTGCGCCGCCTCGAAGGCCTCGGCCCCCAGAGCGGCATCGTGTACGGCGAGTTGCCCGACGTGCTCACCATCGTCGAGAACGGCGTGCGCATGGAGGTGGATGTGGTGGGCGGCCACAAGACCGGCTTCTACCTCGACCAGCGCGACAACCGCCTGCTCACCGGCCAGCTCGCCGCCGGGCGCGAGGTGCTCAACTGCTTCTGCTACACCGGCGGCTTCTCGCTGCAGGCCCTCGCCGGCGGCGCGAAGCACGTGGTGTCGATCGATTCGTCCGGCCCGGCGCTGGCCACCGCGGCGCGCAACGTGGCGCTCAACCCTCAGCTCGACGCCAGCCGCGCCGAGTGGCGCGAGGACGACGTGTTCCAGGCCCTGCGCAGCCTCAAGGCGGAGGGCCGCAAGTTCGACCTGATCATCCTCGACCCGCCCAAGTTCGCGCCCTCGGCAGCCCACGCCGACCGGGCCCCCCGCGCCTACAAGGACATCAACCTGCTGGGCTTCCGCCTGCTCAACCCGGGCGGCATCCTGATGACCTATTCATGCTCCGGCGGCATCGGCCTCGAGCTGTTCCAGAAGATCGTCGCCGGCGCGGCGGCCGACGTGGGCGTGGAGGCACGCATCTTGCACCGGCTGTCCGCCGCCCCCGACCATCCGATCGGTCTGGCGGTGCCGGAAGGTGAATACTTGAAGGGGCTGGCCTGTCAAGTGTGACAAACTCCCGGGGGCGGGTGCTTTTGTCCTAACACATGCCAAAAGGCTGTGTATGCTCCATATGAATGGTTAATTAATGTTACCAAATAATCACTTTGGGCATTCATACGGAGATGAAAATGAACAGCTTTCTGCCCCCTTCCATGGCCATGTCGGGCATCGCCAGCCCGGCCAGCCGCGCCGCTGAAATCGAGGCGCCCGGCGAGAGCCGCGTCGCCGCGCTGCTCCTGGCGCGCTACAACCTGCGCTACCTGGTGCGGCTCTATTCGGCCTTCGACGGCGACCTGCTGCTGCCCATCGTGCTCGGCGAGGTCGGCCTCTACAACGTCGGCGGCTTTGGCTTCGACGAGAACGCCCTGGCCGCGCTGCGCTGCTACGGCGACGCCTTCGACCGCCTGCCGCTGCGCCCCTGCAACGCCTTCTCGATCAGCTCGTCCACCGGCATCCCCCGCGAGACGGTGCGCCGCAAGGTCAGCCACCTGATCCACAACGGCTGGATCAGCCGCGATGCCAAGGGCGGCCTCACCATCACCGCCAAGGCCGCCGCGCTGTGCCTGCAGCCCTTCGATGACGAGAACCTGCCCGACTTCATCGCCACCGCCGACCGGGTGCGTACGGTGATGATGCGGGCTGCCGCCTGAATCTGCACGCCGGGAGTACCCGGCATGGGTACGAACTCAAGCGCCGCGATGGATCTGCGGGTGCTTGGCGATGTTCTTGGCCAGCAGCTTCCAGGCCACCCCGAACACGTCGTCGCCCCGCGACACCGCCTTGCGCGGCAGGGCCAGCAGATCGTCGGCCGGCGTCGCCGCGGCCCGCACGCAGGTGGTGCCGGTGACATAGCCCGCCGCAGCGGCCGCCTCGACGGCCCGGAGGTCGTGGCTGCCATAGGGATAGCAGAAGTGCTCGACCGGGCGGCCGAGGAGGTCTTCGAGGGCGTGCTTGCTGCCCGTGAGCTCGGCGCGGATGCGGGCCTCGTCCAGCCCGGCGAGGCGCGGATGGCTGACCGAGTGGGAGCCGATCGTGAAGCCCATGGCCTGGATCTCGCGCAGCTGGGCGGCGCTCATCAGCGGCGCCGGCTCGGGGCCGACCCCTGCATCCCAGCTGGAAGTGGCGCCGATCAGGCCGCTCACCGCGTACACGGTGGCCGGGTAGCCGTGGGCCTGGAGCACCGGCGCGGCGTTGTCGAGGAAATCCACGTAGGCGTCGTCGAAGGTCAGCACCAGCGGGCGCGCCGGCAGGGGCTTGTCGCCCCGCAGCCCGGCGGCGGCCTCGTCGAGGCTGACCACGCTGTAGCCGAGCAGGCGCAGCAGGCGCATCTGGGCCTTGAAGCGCGGCAGGTGGCAGTACAGCGCGCCATGGGCCTTGACCCGCCCCGGGAAATGCCCGACCCGGTGGTACATCAGGATCTGCACGCGCGTCATCGGTGGCCTCCGCAGGCTTCACGGTAGACCGCCACGGTCTTGTCGAACATCGCGTCCTCCAGAAAGCCGGCCTCGAAGCGCTGGCGGGCGCGGGCGCCGCAGCGGGCGCGCAGGGCCGCGTCGGCGAGCAGCGGGGCGAGGGCCCCGGCCAGCGCCGGCGGGTCGTCGGGCACCACCAGGAAGCCGCTGGCGCCCTCCTCCACCACCTCGGCGATACCGCCGACGCGGGTGGCGACGATGGGCAGCCCACAGGCCGAGGCCTCGAGCAGGGTGAGCGACAGGGCCTCGCGGCGGGACGGGGCGAGCAGCACGTCGGAGGCGGCCATCAGGGCCGGTACGTCCTCGCGCAGCCCCAAAAAGCGCACCCGCCCGGCGATGCCGAGCTCCTGCGCCAGCGCCTGCATCTGCGGGCCGAGATCGCCGTGGTGATCGCCGGCGACGAGCAGGGTCCAGGGCTGGTCGGTGAGGCGGGCCAGCGCCCGCAGCGCGGTGTCGTGGCCCTTTGCCGGGACGATGCGGGCCGCCATCAGCAGGCAGGGTTCGTCGGCGTCGAGGCCGAGGCTGCGCCGGGTAGCCTCGCGGGTGCCGGCGGGCAGGCGCGCGGCGATGTCGGCGATGCCGTGATGGACCATGCGGGTGCGCCCGGCGTCATAGCCCTGGCGCACCAGAAAATCCGCCACCGCCTGGGACACCGCGATGATCCGGTCGGCACGGCCGAAGTGCTTGCCGGCGTTGTCGGAGTGGGCCGTGGCCACATTAGGCAGGCCCGCCAGCCTGGCGGCCAGGCCGGTGTACCAGGCCCCGCGGGTGAGGTGGCCGTGGATCAGGTCGGCGCCGACGCGGCGGGCGTAGAGGGCCAGGCGGACGATGGAGGGCAGGTCGTAGAGCCCGGTGAGGGGCAGGTCGATGCCGCCGAAGCCCTCGGCCCGCAGCTGCTGGCCGAGCCAGCCCTTCATCGGGCCGGCGTAGAGCGCCTCGTGGCCGCGGGCGCGCAGGCCCTTCATGAGCTGCAGCGCGTGGCGCTCGGCCCCGCCGCTCTTGAGGCTGTGGAGCACGGTGACGATCTTCATCGCCCGAGCACCTGGCGATAGATGCGCAGGTTGCCGTCCACCATCGCGTCGATGGAGAACTCGGCGAGGATGCGTGCCCTTCCGGCCGCGCCGTAGCGGGCCCTCAGCGCGGGGTCGCCAGCGAGGCGGTCGATGGCGGCGCCAAGGGCAGCGACATCCCCCGGCGGGCACAGGATGCCGGTGACGCCGTCCTGCACCGCCTCCGGCAGGCCGCCGGCCCGGCTGGTGACGATGGGCACCGCGGCGGCCGAGGCCTGCAGCAGCGACACCCCGAGGCCCTCCATGTCGGCCGGGTGGACCAGCAGGTCGAGCCCGCCGAGCCAGCGCGGCAGGTCGTGGCGGAAGCCGGTGAAATGCACCGCGCCGGCCAGGCCGGCCGCCTCGACCTCGGCCCGCAGCTCGGCCTCGAGGGGCCCCTGGCCGAAGATCAGCACCTTCAGCCGCGGGTGGCAGGCGAGCAGCGCCGGCAGCGCGGCGAGCAGGTAGCGGTGCCCCTTGCGCGGGATCAGCTGGGCCACCACGCCGGCCACCAGGGCGTCGGCCGGCAGCCCGAACTCGGCGCAGAAGGCGGCACGATCGACCGGCGCCAGATAGGGCGTCGCGTCCACCGCGCTGCGCACGCAGCTCACCCTGTCCGCCGCCAGCCCCTCGGACAGCAGCACCTGGCGGATGCCCTCGGAGATGGTGATCACGTGATCGTACAGCCGGTACTTGATGGCGACCGCGAGGCGCGACTCGGGGTTGTCCACCCGCCGCGACAGCACGCAGGGCACGCCCGCCAGCTTCGCGGCGAGGCCGCCCCAGGTGTCGGCGCCGCGGCGGCTGTGGAGATGCACGAGGTCGGGCCGTTCGGCGCGGATCAGGCTGGCCAGCCGGGACACCATGCCGAGGTCGCCGTCGCCGCCCATCTTCATCGCCACCACCCGGGTGCCGGCCGGCTGCTGGCGGGCCATTTCGCTGCCCGCCGGGCAGGCCAGCAGGTTGGTGACGCCGTGGGCCGCCAGGCCTTCGACGATATAGAGCACCTGGCGGGCGCCGCCGTAGAGGTGCTTGCCCGCTTCGACGTGGAGGATCTTCATGCGCCCTCCCCGGCCGCCAGCATGGCCCGGGCCCGCTCCAGCACCATCGCCGGGGTGATGTCGCGCAGGCAGGTGAACTTGCCCCCGCAGGTGGGCCGGCGCCGGCAGGGCGAGCATTCGAGGCCCAGCCAGATCACGCGCCCGGTGGGCCGGCCGGTGTTTTGATAGGGGCAGGTGGAGCCGAAGATCGCCACCGTCGGCCGCGCCAGCGCGGTGCCCATGTGGGTGAGGCCGGTGTCGACGCCGATGAGCAGCGCCGAATGGGCGATGGCGGCGACGGCCTCGGGCAGCCGGGTCTGGCCGGCCAGATTGACGATGCGCGGGTCGGCGGCGGCGATGCGGGCCGCCGCCTCGCCATCGGCCGGGCCGCCGAGGATCACCGGGATCAGCCCGGTGGCGTCGATGAGCTGTGGCGCGAGGGCCTGCCAGGCGTCCTCGAACCAGTGCTTCTGGGGCCGCGTGGTGAAGGGCGCGAACACCGCGTAGCCGCCGGGGGCGAGGCCGTGGGCGGCGAGCTTGGCGAGCACACCGGCCTCGGCCGGCGGCGAGACCTTGAGGGTGGGCAGGAAGTCGCCCGCGTCGAAGCCGAGCTGCTCGGCGAGGTATTTGTATTCGGAGCCGATGCGCGCCTGCTCGCCGCCGCGGGGGATCACCTCGCTCATCAGCAGCTGGCTGCCCTCCTTGGAGCCCAGCCCGACCCGCCGCGGCGCACCGGACAGCCACGTGAGGAAGCCGCTCTTCAGCAGCCCCTGCAGGTCGAGGGCGATGTCGAAGCGGCGGGCGTGGAGCTCGCGGCGCAACGTACGCACGCGGCGCAGCAGCGCCAGCCGCTGGCCGGACTTCCACAGCTTGACCCACTCGGCCTTCGACCAGGTGATGACCTCGTCGATGTCCGGGTCGGCCAGCAGCAGCTCGTGGATGCCCGGCTCCACCAGCCAGGCGATGTGGGCGTCGGGGTGGGCGCGGCGGATCGCCCCCGGCAGCGCGGAGGCGAACACCACGTCGCCGATGGCGGAAGTGCGGACGATGAGGATGCGCGTCACGGGAGCCTGGGAGATACGGGTCAGATCAGCAGATCCCACGACAGGGGCGTGCCGCGCCGGACGTCGCGCTTGACCGGCTTGCCCATCACCATGTCGATGAACTTGGGCGGCAGGCCCAGGCCGGGGCGGATCGCCCGGACTGACCCCGCGTCGAGGCATTCGCCGGCCTTGAGGTCGCGGGCGATGTACAGGGAGCGGCGGAAGACCTTGGATTTTTCCTCCTGGGCCGAGGCCGCGCCGTAGGTGACGCGGCCGAGGGACTGCCAGGCGCGCTCGGACTCGACGACCAGCGCCGCCATCTCGGCGGGCTCCATCGAGAAGGCGGAATCCACGCCACCGTCGGCGCGAGCCAGCGTGAAGTGCTTTTCGATCACCGTCGCCCCGAGGGCCACGCTGGCGACCGACACGCCGGTGCCCATGGTGTGGTCGGACAGGCCGACCTCGGTGCCGAACAGCTCGCGCAGGTGCGGGATGGTACGGATGTTGGTGTTCTCGGGGGTCGCGGGGTAGGTGCTGGTGCACTTGAGCAGGATCAGCTCGCGGCAGCCGGCGGCGCGGGCCGTGCGCACCGTCTCGTCGAGCTCGGCCACCGAGGCCATGCCGGTGGAGATGATCATCGGCTTACCGGTGGCGGCGACCTTGCGGATCAGCGGCAGATCGGTGTTCTCGAAGGAGGCGATCTTGTAGCAAGGCACGTCGAGGCTCTCGAGGAAGTCCACCGCGCTCTCGTCGAAGGGCGTGCTGAAGGCCAGCATGCCGAGCTCGTTGGCCCGGTCGAAGATCGGCTTGTGCCACTCCCAGGGCGTGTAGGCCTGCTGGTAGAGCTTGTGCAGCGAGGCGCCCTTCCAGAGGCTGTTGGGATCTTCGATGTAGAACTCGCCCTCCTCGATGTCGAGGGTCATCGTGTCGGCGGTGTAGGTCTGCAGCTTGAGGGCGTGGGCGCCCGATTTGGCCGCGGCCTCCACGATGGCCAGCGCCCGCTCGAGGGACTGGTTGTGGTTGCCGGACATCTCGGCGATGACGAAGGGGGGGTGATCGAGGCCGACCTGGCGGTTGCCGATGGTGATCGAGACGTTCATCGGGTGATCCTTTTCTCGTAATGGGTCGGGAGGCAGGTGTAGCCGTTCTTGAGGAAGAGCTTCCGGGAGGCCACGTTGTCGCCGAGGACCACGGCGATCAGACGGGTGACCCCCGGCAGGCTGGCGCGCAGCCACGCCTCCTGCGCCCGCAGCAGCGCCGTGCCGTTGTCACGGCCCCGGGCCTCCGGCGCCAGGTAGATGGAGACTTCGCCGGCATCGCCCTCCACGTCGAGGCGCACCACCCCCACCGGCTTGCCTTCCCGGCAACCGATCATAAGGTGGCGGTTAGGAGAGGCGATCACGTCGCGCAGCCAGCGTGCGTGGCTGTCGGGAGCGATGATGTCCTGGGTGCGCGAGTATAGGCGCACGTCGGGCTGATTGCGCCAGGCGAGCAGAACCCCGGCGTCGTCCTGGCGGGCGGCGCGCAGGCGCACCCCTTCGAACTCGAAGGCTTCGTCGCCGGCGAGGAAATCGTCGAGGGACGGGCCCTCGGACGCCATCACCGCCAGGGCGGCGGCCGACATCGCCCGGCAGCGAGCCGGGTCGGCGGCGAGGCGGTCGAAGGCCGCGCCGATCTCCGCGACGCCCACGGCGTCGGCCCGCCCGAGGCTCTCCACCGCGCCGGCGTCGACCAGGCCCCGGGTCGGCGCCTCCTGGTTCTGCGCGAAGATCGCCACGATGGCCGGCAGGCCCAGCAGGCAGCGCTCCCAGCTGGCGGTGCCGCAGGCGCCGAAGGCGAGGTCCGCGGCGGCCATCAGCGCGGCCATGTTGCCGGGCTGCACGTGCAGGCGGACGTGGTGGATGGCGGCACAGCGCTCCCGCAGCGCCTCGATGTGGGGGTTGATCGCACCGACGACCACGTCCGCCTCGAGCCCCGGGCCGAGGCGCGGCGCGAGGGCGTCGAGGGTGAGGCCGGTGAAGTTGTCGGGATCGCCGCCGCCATAGAACACGAAGACGCGGCGGATGCCCCCGTCGCGCTGGCGCAGGCTGGCCCGGGCCGCCTGGAACTCGGGCCGCAGCAGCGCGTGGCCCGGCCCGAAGAAGCTGCGGCAGGCGGCCGGCAGCAGGCCCTGGTAGCGGCGGGCCGGGTCGGCGATGAAGTTCTGGTCGAGGAGCGCGTCGCAGTCGTGGGGGCGGTCGGCCAGATCGTCGATGACGCAGATCAGGCGGGCATGGGGGCGCAGCAGGGCCTCCCAGCGGCGGTCGATCGCGTAGTGGTCGATGACCAGCACGTCGGTGCCGCCCCAGGCTTCGATGGCGGCGGCCGTCTGGGCCGCGTCGTCTTCCCGGTGGGCGCCGAGCCAGGCGGCGTGGGCCGGGCCGGCCGCAGTGTCGGCCGGGCGCGGGGCGGGGGGCAGCATGGCGACGCTGCAGCCGAAACCGACAATCTCGTCGCGGTAGGCCTGCGGCAGCGTGCGGGCGATGAAGCGGACCTCGCCCCCCCGCTCGCGCAGGCGCCGGGCCAGGGTCAGGCAGCGCATGACGTGGCCGATGCCGATGGCGGTGGAAGCGTCCGCGCGGAACGCGTAACGGCGCGGAGCGGCGGCGGACGGGCTGACGCAGGTGGAGTCGGTGAGGCTCATGCGTGGCCGCTGGCGCTTTCTTCCTGGATCACGCGGAACATGAGTTCGGCCCGGCGCCAGTCCTCGAAGGTGTCGATGTCCTGGACCAGATGGCGGGGCAGCACGACGGGCACCGAGGCCGGGGAGAAGACGACTTCGTCGCCCAGGAAGGCCTCGGCGGTCCCCCAGTAGAACTGGCCGGCGTCGTGGAAGGCCTCCTCGAGGTCCTGCGAGCGGCGGAAGATGTTCTCGGGCCAGATCGCCTCGACGGAACCTTCGGCATTGATGCGGACGGCCCGCTGGATCGGGAAGGGGAAACTGGTGACGCTGAAGGCGTAACCGCGGCCACGGGCCAGCAGGCTGGCGAGGCCTTCCCGCAGGTAGCCGGCCTGCACGAAGGGGGCGGTGGCGTAGATGCAGCAGGCGTGGCTGGCCGGCGTGCCCTGGTCGGCCAGCCAGCGCAGGGCATGCTTGACGACCGCGTTGGTGCCGGTGTGGTCGTCGGAGAGCTCGGGCGGACGCACGAAGGGCGTCTCGGCGCCCCATTCACGGGCCACGGCGGCGATCTCGGGGTCGTCGGTGGACACGATCACACGGTCGAAGCAGCCGCTGTCGAGGGCGGCGGCGATGGAGTGGGCAATGATCGGCTTGCCGGCGAACGGGCGGATGTTCTTGCGCGGGATGCGCTTGCTGCCGCCCCGGGCCGGAATGATCGCGACCTTCATCCGAGCACCCTGGCGAGGGCGGCGACGACCTCGTCCTGCTGGGCCGGCGTGAGGGTCGGGAACATCGGCAGCGAGATGGCGCCGGCGTAGTAGCGCTCCGCCTCGGGGAAGTCGCCCGGGCGGAAGCCGAGGCGGTGGTAGTGGGGCTGGGTGTGCACCGGGATGTAATGCACGTTCACGCCGATGCCGGCCGCGCGCAGGGCCTCGAAGACCTCCCGCCGGCGCGCGGCATCGTGCAGGCGGATCGGGTAGAGGTGCAGCGCCGAGCGGCTGTCCGGGTGCTGCCACGGGGTGGTCAGCGGCAGGCCGGCGAGGGCCGCGTCGTAGCGGGCGGCGATGGCGTGGCGGCGGGCGACGTAATCGTCGAGGCGCGCCAGCTGCGAACGGCCGAGGGCCGCCTGCAGGTCGGTGATGCGGTAGTTGTAGCCGAGCTCGACCTGCTGGTAATACCACGGGCCCTCGCTGTCCCAGGCCATGGCGGCCGGGTCGCGGGTGATGCCGTGGCTGCGCAGGCGCTCCATGCGCTCGGCCAGGGCCGGGTCGTTGGTCATCGCCATGCCGCCTTCGGCGGTGGTGATGATCTTGACCGGGTGGAAGCTGAAGATCGTGATGTCGCTGTAGCGGCAGTTGCCGACCGGCTCGCCGAGGTAGGTCGCCCCCACCGCGTGGGAGGCGTCCTCGATGATGCGGAAGCCGTACTGCTGGCCGAGGGCATGGATCGCGCGCATCTCGCAGCTCTGGCCGGCAAAATGCACCGGGATCACCACCCTGGGCAGGCGGTTTTCGGCGGCGGCAGCGGCAAGCTTGGCTTCCAGCGCGGCAACCGACATGTTGTAGGTGGCCGGGTCGGTATCGACGAAATCCACCTCGGCGCCGCAGTAGAGCCCGCAGTTGGCCGACGCGACGAAGGTGTTGGGGCTGGTCCACAGGCGGTCGCCCGGCCCCAGGCCGAGGGCCAGGCAGGCCACGTGCAGCGCCGAGGTGGCGCTGTTCATCGCGACGCCGCGGGCGGCCCCGCAGTAAGCGGCCAGGGCCTGCTCGAAGCCCGGCACGGCCGGGCCCTGGGTGAGGAAGTCGGAGCGCAGCACCGCCTCGACGGCGGCGATGTCCTCGGGGGTGATGTCCTGCCGGCCGTAGGGGATCATGCTCAGATGTTTCCGATCTTGTGCTGGTTGGCGGCGATCCAGGCCTGCAGCGCGGCCACGCTCATCCACTCGGGGTTGTTGTCGCTGGCGTACTCGAAGCCCTCGGGCACCTTCCTGCCGTCCTTGATGCGCTCGGTGGTGGTGTCCCAGTTGTGGATCGCCGGCAGGATCTTGTAGTGCTCGGGGTATTCGTAGGTGTAGAAGGAGTCCTCCGGGCTGATCATCTGCTCGTGGAGCTTCTCGCCCGGGCGGATGCCGACGAACTCGACCCTGGCGTCGGGCGCGACGGCCCTGGCGAGCTCGGTGACCTTCATCGAGGGGATCTTCTTCACGTAGATCTCGCCGCCGACCATGTCGTCGAAGGCATGCCACACCAGCTCGACGCCCTGCTCCAGGGAAATCATGAAGCGCGTCATGCGCTCGTCGGTCACCGGCAGCACGCCCTTGTCGCGAATCGACATGAAGAAGGGGATCACCGAGCCGCGGGAGCCCATCACGTTGCCGTAGCGCACCACCGCGAAGCGGGTGTCGTGGCCGCCGGCGTAGGAGTTGCCGGCCACGAAGAGCTTGTCGGAGGCGAGCTTGGTGGCGCCGTAGAGGTTCACCGGGCTGCTGGCCTTGTCGGTGGACAGGGCCACGACGCGCTTGATGCCCTTGTCGATGCAGGCATCGATGAGGTTCATCGCGCCGTTGATGTTGGTCTTGACGCACTCGAAGGGGTTGTATTCGGCGGTCGGGACGATCTTGGTGGCGGCGGCATGCACCACGTAGTCGACGCCGTCGAGCGCGCGGTAGAGGCGCTCGCGGTCGCGCACGTCGCCGATGAAGAAGCGCACCCGCGGATCACCCTGGAACTTCTTGGCCATCTCCCACTGCTTCATCTCGTCCCGGGAATAGATGATCAGGCGCTTCGGGTTGTATTTCGCCAGGGTCATCGGGACGAAGGTGTTGCCGAACGAGCCTGTTCCGCCGGTGATGAGGATGGATTTGTTGGTGAGCATGAAGAAGTATCGAAAAGTGGGGAGACGAACCGCAGGCCGCGCCAGGCCAAATTTTCGGTCAGAAACGGGGGCGAGGAAAGGGGCTTGCAACCGCGGCGCTAATGCCGCGCCCCAGCCGGGCTTCAAAGCTGCTGGATGCCCAGACTGTTCATCAGACGAATGGCCGTTTCGCGCTGGTCCGGGTTCTTGAAATGAACCTTGTCGTTGCCGAAGGATACCACCGGCACCTCCGGCCCATAAATCTGGCGGGCCAGGTAGAGGGCCGTCGAATTGATGCCGATCACCGCCCGGTAGGGGTGGGCCGCCATGTGGCTCTCGAGGGGTTCGGTGATCTCGAGGAGTTCGGCGCCGGGCACCCGCATCTCGTGGGCATGGTCGCGGGGGTGGGCCTTGTACATGACCCGCTCGATTCCGCGGGCCTTCAGCCAGTCGACGATCCGGGCGCAGATCGCGTCGTGCTCGGCCTGGGTCAGGGCGCCGATGCTGACGAGGGGCTGGCCGACGATCAGCGCGGTGTCGCTGGTGGCTCCGCCCTCCCCGCCCGCCAGCGGCGGCAGGCTGACCACCTTCTCGGGCGGGTAGTCGTGGGGAAAGCCGGCCAGGGTGTAGATGCGGTCCACGAAGGGCGCCTCGGAGCCGATCCGGTCGCCGCCGAAGCACCAGTAGTCCAGCTGCGGCGAGATCAGCCGGCGCAGCTTGCGCAGGTACTGGGCGGCCCGTCGGGCAGGGTTGAGGGGGTGGCGGGCGACGTTCATCAGCCCGTCCGGCAGGATGCGGGCGTGCATGGTGCCGGCGCCGCAGCGCCTCGGCAGGGCGCGCAGGAAGTAGTTGATGGCCTCGGTGTCGAACACCGGGCTGTGGATCAGCAGGGTGTCGCAGGGCCCCACGACGGCGGCCACGTCGCGGATGTTGGCGAGCAGCCGGCGGTGGCGCCCGAGCGGGCCCGGCAGCGGGTCGAAGCGCGGCCACGGCGCGTAGGCGACGGCATCCCAGTCGGCCTCGCGGACGAACTGCCGGGCGCCCGGGCGGTAGGGCACCACGATGCAGCGGCTGCCGGCCTCGAAGTGGCGGGCCACCACCCGCGCGGCCAGGTAGTGCAGCGGCGAGGCGACGAAGAAGAGGGCCACCGTGCGCCGGGGAGTGACGGTCATGATCCGGGCTCCGCGTCTGCGGGCCGCCCGTCGGCCCAGGCATAACCGTAGGCGATGCCGCCGAACAGGACGACGAATTGCCAGCCCTGCTGGAAGAACAGGATGGCGTTGGTGAAGTTGAGGGCGACGAAAATCGCAAAGCCGGCGACCAGCAGCTCGAACAGTCCGCGCGGCAGGCGGCCGGCGGCGCGGGCGCGGAGGGCGACCTGCCACACCCGCAGCGTCGCCACGAGATAGAAGGCCACGCCGATCAGGCCGGTGCGCAGCAGCAGCTCCACGTAGCCGCTGTGGTACTGGTTGAAGACGGCCAGGAAGGCGCGGGACGGATCGCTGCGCAACAGGTGGGTGACGCTGGGGCCGAGCCCGGTGACGGGGCGCTGCACCCAGTAGTCCCAGGCCAGGTGCCACATGTGGAAGCGCAGGCCGGTGGCGGTGTCGCGGGGGACCCCGCCCCAGTCGCCGGCAGCGATCGCGCTCCAGGTGCCGGCGTCCTTCTGCAGCTCCCCGAAAATCCGGCCGGCGTAGGTCGTCATCAGGACGGCAAAGGCGACGGTCAGCGTCAGCCCCACCAGGATCGTGCTGCGGCGCCCCCCCACCAGACGCCCGAGCACGATCGCGGCACATGCCAGCGGCAGGGCCACCAGGGACGTCCGCGAGGCGGCGGCGACCCAGGCGTAGAGCAGCGCAGCGAGGGCGAGCAGGCACAGCCCGGCGGCCACCAGCCGGCGCGCACCGCGCAGGAGCGGGCTGTCGAACAGGGTGAACAGCAGGACCAGGCAGCCGACCGCGCCCACGTCGATGAACAGCACGGCGAGGTTGCGCCCGACGCCGAGGGCGACGCCGTCGTAGTGATCCGGTGGGCCGACGCCGGTCACGACATCCCGCGCCAGGCGGTACAGCAACCCAAAGAGGGCGACCAGAAGGGTCAGCAGGATCAAGCGGTTATTGCCTCGGGTAGCCAAGGCAACGAGGGGAATGAAGGCGAAGCTCCAGACTTCGGGGAGCGAAGAAAACTGGGATTTGCCGACGGCCGGGAAGAGCCAGGCGCCCCACACGGCGAGCGCGAGGGCAACGACCAGCCACAGCATCGACAGGTGGACGAAGCGGTCACGCAGGAGATGGCGTTCGCCACAGGCGCATCGGCTCAAGAAGGCCACCAACAGAATGCCCAACCCGATGTTGGCCGGGGCCAGCCCCCCCACATAGCCGAAAGCAAAGGTGAGCAGGCCCAGCCGGCTGAAGTACTCCCACAAACGGGGCAGGAGAGGGGCTACGATCATCTGATCTCTCGCGACAGGCTGGCTTCCGCCAGCGCCCAGTCCTCCGGGCTGTCGATGTCGATGGCCTCGCGCGGATCGTCCATCATCAGCGGCCGGGTGTCCGGGGTCAGGAAGCGGCGCTCCTGCCGCAGGCGGGCCGGAGCGATCAGATAGAAGGCGCCGTTCAGGGCCCAGGCGGGCTCCAGATCCTGGGAGCGGCGGCCAATGGCATCCCAACCGAGGAAGGGCTCCATGCCGTCGGAGGTGGTGCGGAAGCACCAGGCCGGGTGGCTCGGCGCCGCGCTGACCCCGACAACCGGCTGGCGGCCATGGTTTTCGGCGAACAGTGCCACGCCGCGGCGGATGGTGTCGGCCGTCCGGAAGGGCGAGGTGGGCTGGAGCAGCAGCAGGCCGTCCACCGGGCCATGGCCGGCCTCGTAAAGGTCGAGCGCGTGGAGGGCGACATCGACGCTGCCGGCGGTATCGGTGGCCAGCGCCGCCGGGCGCAGGCCGGGCACGTCGGCGCCATGCTCGCGTGCCACCGCGGCGATGGCTTCATCGTCGGTGGACACCACGATGGCGGCGCACACGCTGCTGTCGCGGGCGGCGTGGAGGGTCCATGCGATCAGCGGCAAGCCGCCCAGTTCCTTGATGTTCTTGCCCGGAAGGCGCTTGGAGCCGCCGCGGGCCGGGATCAGGGTGAGGATTTTCACTTGAGGAAGGTTCCGAATTCCACCTGGGCGCGCTTGAAGTCCTCCATTCGCCCGATGTCCAGCCAGTATTCGTGGACCGGGAACATGGTCACGTCGCGCCCCTCGGCAATGGCCTGTTCGAGCAGGGTCGGCATGTCCACCCGAGTGCCGGGGGCGACGCGCTTCACCAGCTCGGGGGACAGCACATACACACCGGCATTGACGAAGAACTTGTAGACCGGCTTCTCCACCATCGACCGTATCAGATGGCCTTCGCTCTGGATCACCCCGTAGGGCACCTGGTACTCGAACTCCCGCACGCACATGGTGGCGATGCCCTGGTGCTCGTCGTGGAAGGCCAGCAGATCGCGGTAGTTGAGGGTGGTGAGCAGATCCCCATTCATCATGAGCATCGGCTCGTTGATTTCGTCGTGGGGCAGCAGGCCAAGCGCGCCGCCAGTGCCGAGCGGGGTCTCCTCGTGGGTGTAGTGGATACTGACCCCCCAGCGCTTACCGTCGCCGAAGTAATCGCGGACCATCTCGGGCAGGTAGTGGGTTGAGATGAAGAAGCGGTGGAAGCCGGCCTGGATGAAACTTTCGAGGATCAGTTCGAGGATTGGCTTGTCGCCGACCTTGAGGAGCGGCTTGGGACAGTCGTTGGTCAGCGGGTGCAGGCGGGTACCGAAGCCACCCGCCATCAGGAACACCGGGTTGCTGAGCAGGCGCTTGTCGAGCAGGCCATGGAGGGTTTCCAGCCCGACCACCTGGTTGTCGTCATTCACCACCGGCAACTGCAGCAACTGGGTGCTTTCCATCACGGCCAGCACACGCTCGCGGCTCCAGTCCCGCTGGGCGACCTGAGGGGTGGCGCACATCACCTGACTGACCGGAATATCGAGGGGCTGGTGGCGTAGCAGGGCCCGGCGTACGTCGCCGTCAGTCAGCGTGCCGAGCAGGCAACGCTCTTCATCCACCACAAGAGCGATTCGCAGACCACCGTTATCCATTGCCGCAATCGCGCTCTCCAGCGAAGCGGTCGGTTCAACGAGCGTTTTCTTCCAGTATTTCATACATCAGTATCCAGCAATGTTCAGGTTTTCATAGTCTGGCTTTGCAGCAAACCCTCCTCAGCAGATGCCATTTGCTTCGCATTTAAGATCTTAAATAAAATCGAAGTCGGCCGCTGCCGCCGGACTGAGACTGACATCTTCGAAAGTCGGCTTTTCCAAATTTAGCTCCTATTGCGCGTCTTTGGACTTAATGAGCAGACTCAGTGAGTATCGTCTGCGTGTTGTTGCGTAGGTGAGATGTGTTCACCAAGGCAGGACCACGTGAAAGGAAAATCTTCGGCAAGACTGACGTTCAGGCGTCGCCCGATCAGATACTCCGCTTCATCGACATAAATACCCTCATTAGCGCGCTTGAAACTGAGGTGATCCCAGTCGATGACGGTTCCTTGGAGTAACTCGTGGGCCGCTACTATGCGGCGGCGCACAAGGGGCTTGATTTTTTCCTCACTCGGATTGGGCCACTTGACCCCGTTTCCTAGCGCTTGCTCGATCGCCCGGAGTTGCCGCACCATTTCACCAAACTCAGCAGGTTCTAGTGAGGCGCGGTGATCTGGCCCCTCCATCTCCTTGTCGAGGGTCAGGTGCTTCTCGATCAGTTCAGCGCCCAGTGCGACTGCTGCAACAGGAACCTCGCAACCCTCCGTGTGATCAGAATAACCAACCCGGACATTAAAAGCGCACTTAAGGGTTTGCATCGCCCGCAGATTCACTTCTGCAGGAGGACAGGGATAATTGGTTGTGCAATGCAAAAGCACCAGCGGATGGTTGTTTATCGTACGGATCAGCCGGACAGCCCTCTCGACTTCGCCGAGGTTAGACATGCCAGTAGATAGAATGAGGGGCTTCTGCTTGGCCGCAATCTTGCGCAAAAAGGGCAAGTTCGTTACCTCGCCTGAACCGATCTTGACCCATGGCAAATCCAGCTCACCAGCCAGAAAATCCAGACTTTCCTCATCATCCGGAGTTGACAGGAAATCGATCCCAATCGAATCGGCATAGGCCTTAAGATCAGCAAAATCGCGGTAACTGAGCTCGAGCGCCTTGACCATCTGAAACTGTGTGTCATCTGAATTTAGATTTTCCTTCTGGTATGCAGCCATGCCAGTGTTGCGGGTCAGAATCTTCTCGGTCTTGAAGGTCTGAAATTTGACCGCATCCGCCCCAGCGGCGTGGGCAGCTTCGATCAGTTTCCGCGCGAGCGCAACATCGCCATTATGGTTAACCCCAGCCTCAGCAATGATATAAACGTGTTTCACTTCAGGCCCTTTCTTTAAGAAGGTAATTCCATTGCTCAGGCATCACCCGGGTATCGAATTTCTTGATGCGCAGACGCTCTCGCGGCAGAGCAGTTAGGGCATATTCTAGCGCATCCACAATCCGCAACGAGTTCTTACCATCACGGTAAGGGTCATAGGGATTAAGGCACGTGCGAGCATGCTGCTGGAAATCGGCGGTCAGGGCTCGCTCTACAGCAGTGCGGATTTCAATAGCCGAATAAGAAACATGCTGCACCGAATCCGCGGCAAGACGATTCTTCTGGCGTTGGCCAATGTTGACTGCTGGCACTCCGAAGGAGGACGCTTCGACAAGACCGCTGGAAGAGTTTCCAACCACGACTTTGGCACGTTGCATCACCGCAAGATAATTCCGATTACCAAAATGGTCGACAAGCGTTGCATTTGCATGTTCGGCGACATAGTGCCGAATTGCTTCCAGCACTGTTTCGGCCCCCTGCTCCACGCCCGGAGCCGTGAATATGATCTGGTAGCGGGGAAATGCAGACAAGGATTTCAATACAGCGCCGATTTGCTCGGAAACCGAGGTCTGGCAATCGAGAGTCGATGGATGGAACGTGACCAGAATGATGTCACGCGAAAAGTCAATGCCAAATTTTTCCCTGACTTCCTCGGGGGACGCGATTTCGCTATCGTGAATTTGATCCAGGCCACACTCACCGACCACGGAGATACGCCAGTCCTCTTCCCCCATCAGGCTAAGGTTTCTCGCGTAATCAGTGGTTGCCGCAAAATGCAGTCCAGCGATCTTCGTATGGGCGTGTCGAACGGAATCGTCAATGACACCCTCAGTGATTTCACCGCCGCTGATGTGCGCCAGAGGAACGCCATGCATGAAGGCTGCGAGAGTGACACCCCAGAGTTCCCAGCGGTCACCGAGAAAAAGCAGCAGATCATAGCGATTTCTCTCCAACCAGCTGGAGACCAGCAATTGGGTATGGGCCAGCGTACTTACCTGCGCGGATGGAGTGGCTGCACCGTCCATGGCATCAAAAGGAACAATCTTGATGTTCGGGCAGGCAGCGAATTCAAATTCAATTTCGTGAATGGTTTCTCCACGCGAGCGCAAGAAATGGGAACCCGCTACCAGCAGGTCGACATTGAAGCGTTCCGCGGCATGGCGAATGACCCGTTTCAACAGGCCAAAATCTGAACGGGCAGTCGTCAGGATCGCGATTTTTATGTTTTTACGCATGACTCGATGATGCTTGCAACGTCGTTCATATCAATTGAATTGTAGCGTGCATCACAGGGAATACTGAGGCAGCGCTCAGACAACGGGCTCGGCGTGGGCAGCGAAGAAGTGTCCCAATGCACGGGGCAGAAGTACTTGCGTGCGGCCAGTTGAGTGCGCACAAAATCCCGCTCTTTTCTGTTACGAAAGAAACAACAAAAGTAAGGTGAAGTGAAGCCGGGCTGACAAGGGGTGACGCAGGCGTCCTTAAGATTGGCAGCCAGAGTCTGCATGTTGTCATTTACTTTCAAAGCAGCAGCGTCGACATCCACCGTAAACAGCAGGCGCCTAGTCAGATAGCTACATTGGTGCGCACCTGGGCTGGATTGGTCGATTACACCCTCGGCAGTCCTCAGCAAATGAAAATTTTCGTCATCGCAAAAATTTTTCTGCGCAGAAAAACCTCTGGAGAGCAGACCTGCCGCACGGAGTGAGAAAAATCTCTCGCGAATGGGCAGCGTGGCCTGGACTAGAGGTTCTAAGCAGCTGGACACAAAGCCTCCGTCCGGAAATGCACCGGATTTGCGGAGGCTGGCGATCAGGTAGTCCGACTCCTGGGCGATCTGCGCCAGCTGCCTGGGATTGAAAAGCATGTGGGTGACATCGGAAATTACCGTTATGCCGGCTTGTCTGGCTCGGGACAAAAGAGGCAAATTGGCTACGCCAAAGTAGTGCATGACTAGCAGGCATGAGGATTTGGCCTTCTGCAGGTCTAATTGACTGCTATCAAGAAGTTCCGGCTCGAGTGGGTAGCTGATAATTACCTTTCCCGCAGCCACGCAGGCTTGGTGAACTGACGCACACACCAAGTCCGGAAGGTAGATGCTCCTGTGCGGCAGGCTAACCAGAAGGGAAAAAAGCGCATCTCGCCCTGTCGAGAAGAAAACCATTTCGCCCGTCGTTTTTTCAAGCATCTCACCCAAGCTGTTTTCAACCCGGGCGGGAGGAGTAAGATAATGTTCGCCACCTATCATGGTCTTGAAGCCTTAATGACGAATAGAATCAAAAGATTAACTCTGGATCGGCCAATCTCGATTACTGCGTTCATCAGAACGCCCGCGCGTCCGCAATAAGAAAAAATCCTGGGTTGGCTAATGGCAAGCGCTCGCGCTCCGCAATATAGCCCACTTCGTCGCAAACCAGCTTGGTACAGCAAAAATCGAAGCGATTACTGGCGAATTTGGCTTTGAAGCGACTCAATCCGTCGCTTTCGTCCAGAGCGTGACCACCGCCAAGATGCAGGGCACTGCAGCCGTTATTACCGTAGCGATAGATCGCCGACGCAATCAGTAGTTCCATACCCTGTTTTTTCATGAGATCTCGCGTGGCCGCGCTCAGGTGATAGTGAGCCCAGCCCGTTCCGTCCATCAGGAAAAACGCACCGGCCATCAATTCACCCGTTTCGTTATTTACGATCTCCGCCAGTTCGCAGCTTGCTCCGAGAGCGCGAGCATGTTCGAAAAAGAAGGCTTCAGAAAAGAGATAGTAATTCGCGGTTTTTTTTTGCCGCATGAGTTCGACATACAGGCGGTAAAAAGCTTCTATTTTGCTGTCCAAGCACGTTGCCAGATCGTGAAACGATACGTGGAGTCCCGCACGCTGCGCATAGTTGACTGACCAACGCAGCTTTTGGGGGAGACTTGCTAGATAGTTGTCGAAGTTCTCGTGGGACCGGAGCGACGCGGCGTAGGTGTGTCGGCTAAGTGAGCAAAGATCGCCAGGCCATGCGATGTGGTTGTTCAGAAAAGGAGTGTGGCGGATAAACAAGGCCAGGATGGAGGCATCTGCCAGAAAAGCTTTCAGTGCGGCAACGTCAGCATCAGACAGACTGAGCGCCCCCAACAGGCCGCCGTATCCATACGCGGAGTAGGCTTCATTCTGCCCATTTCCCAGCTCCCGGACCAGCATCGGGAGGTAACTCGTCAGCCCCCCTGCGGAGCAAGCGAGTACGCGAGCTTCCGTGCGATCGTAGTCTGCAAACAGGTTTTGGTAGGCCCGTCCCATATAGACAGGGACAGTGGCACTGTCGAGGCCGGTTTCCCAGGCGAACTTCATCCGGCTCATGCCAGCGCGTCCGGCAACACGCTGCTGGGCAGGTTGACCACCCTCGCCTCCAGCCACTCGGCGTTGGAGAGGTCACCCTTGCGGCAATGGGCATAGATGGGCAGGCGATTCATCAGGGCCCAGATCGGGCGGGTCATCACGCCCTGATCATTGGTAGCCTTGAGGAGGGCGTCACGCTGTTCGTGGTCAGCACAGATCACCGCGTTGAGCCAGTAATTGGAACGACACCCGGACGGCTCGATAAAAAATTGCAGTTCGCTGCCCGCCAGATGGGCGGCGTAGCGAGCAGCCAGCTCGCGCTTGGTGGCGATGAAACCTTCGAGCTGTTCGAGCTGGGCACAACCGAGGGCCGCATTGAGGTTGGGCAGGCGGTAGTTGTAACCGAGTTCGTCGTGCACGTATTCGTAGGGGTGCGGCCGCTTCGCGGTGGTGGTGAGATGCTTGGCGCGGGCGCCGAGCTCTTCCCCCGCGAGGATCATGCCACCACCACCGGTGGTGATGATCTTGTTGCCGTTGTAGCTGAGGGTGCCGAGGGCGCCGAAGGTACCGGTGTGGCGGCCCTTGTAGAAACTGCCGAGGGATTCGGCGGCATCTTCGACGAGGACCAGCTTCCAGCGGGCGCAGACATCCACCAGCCCGTCCAGGTCGGCCGGGTGGCCGAAGGTGTGCATGGGCACGCAGGCACGGATCACCTGGCCGCTGTCGCGGGTGCGACACAGGCCGTCGGCGCCGACGATGGCGTTGTCGGCGAGCCAGGTCTCCATGGCGCCGGGCGACAGGCCGAGGGTGTGACGGTCCACGTCGATGAAGACAGGCTCGGCGCTGCAGTAGGCGATGGCGTTGCAGGTGGCGACGAAGGTGAGCGACTGGGTGATGACCAGTTCCCCCGGCTCCACGCCGGCCAGCCGCAGGGCGATGTGCAGGGCAGCGGTGCCATTCACCGTCGCGACGGCCCGCGGGCTGCCGGTGTAGGCGGCCACGTCCCGCTCAAAACGGTCTACGTAGGCCCCGACGCTGGAGACGAAGGTGGAATCGAGGGTATCGGTGACATAGTCCCGCTCGTGGCCGGCAAACACCGGTGCGTGGAGCGGAATGAAGCCGTCACTGCGGTACTGCTCGCGGACAAAGCGGATCAGGGCATCGAACATGGGCTCGGGTAGCTCAGACGTTGTAGATGTCGGCCTTGTACTTGGCGAGGTTCTCCGGGCGCGTGAACCATTCGATGGTGGCGGCGAGACCGGCGCGGATGTCGTATTGGGGCTGGAAGCCCGTCAGTTCGCGGATCCTGCTGTTGTCGCACCACAGCCGGAAAACCTCGGACTTGCCGGGGCGCAGGCGCTGCTCGTCGGTGAGGAACTCCACGTCGCTGTTCATCAGTTCGCGGATCAGGTTGAGGGTATCGCCCACCGAGATCTCGAAGTTGGAGCCGATGTTGACTGTTTCGCCGATGGCCTTGTCGCAGCGGGCGAGTTCAAGGAACCCACGGCAGGTGTCGGCAACGTAGTTGAAGTCGCGGGTGGGGGTCACGTCACCGAGCTGGATCTGCCGCATGCCGCTGGCAATCTGGCTGATGATGGTGGGGATCACCGCTCGGGCGGACTGGCGCGGACCATAGGTATTGAAAGGCCGGGCGATGGTGAGCGGCAGGTCGAGGGCGTTGAAGAAGCTCATTGCCATGGCGTCGGCACCGATCTTGGAGGCACTGTACGGCGACTGGGGCTGGAGTGGGTGCTTCTCGTCGATGGGCACATACTGGGCCGTACCGTACACCTCGCTGGTGGAGGTATGGATGACCCGCTTCACACCATTCTCGAGGGCCGCCTGGCAGATGTTGAGGGTACCCTTCACGTTGGTATCCACGTAGCTGTCGGGGGCCACGTACGAGTAAGGGATGGCGATCAGCGCAGCCAGGTGGAAGACGATATCCACATCCTTGGTGATGTGCTTGCAGTAGTGCGAGTCACGCACGTCGCCGTTGAGAACCTCGATCTCCTTGCGGCAGTCCACGTCCTCCAGCCAACCCCAGTAGTTGAAGGAGTTGTACTGGGACAGGGCCTTGACCTTGTAGCCTTCACGAACCAGCAACTCGGTGAGATGGGAGCCGATGAAACCGTCGGCGCCGGTGATCAGGACGTTTTGCATGAGGGGCCTCGCTGGGGATTCGGGGGTGTTCGGCTTCAAGCCGTGGCTGGCATGTCCAGGTCGACGATATTGAAGCCCTTGCGGGCCATGGCGTCGTAAACCTCGTCATACTTCGCACGGAGGATGTCGCGGATGGCCCCCTGAGGTATCCGGAATACCGTGATCGGCGGCTTGATCAGGAGGTCGATGGTGTCGAGGGCGCTGCTCGTGAAGGACACGAAGGCCTTAGGCAGCGTGGGCGCGTTGACAAGTTCGAGTTCGAGGATGGCTTCCAGGCGGCGGACTTCCATGCTATAGCGCTTCGATATCTCGGCCAGGTAGTCGTCCGGCTCCTTGCGATGGGGGATGTACACCACTTTCGACAGGTCGATCCGGCGATGCACCTGCTCGAGGAAGGCGTCGTAATCCTCGCGCCGCGCCAGCACCTCGCGGCGGATGTCGCTGCCGATGAACCACACCTCGTCGGTGCGCGGTTTTTCGCCGATCCGCGATTTGCAGAAGGCCAGCTCGTTGCGGTCGATCGTGCCGGCCAGCTCGGGCTGGCTGATCGGGTAGAAGGTGAAGAAACGGGCCCGGTAGAGAAACATCGGGCTCAAGCCGAGGCCGGCCTGCAAGGCCGTGCCGAGCCTGCCGCGGGGGGTGAAGTTCTTGCGCTGACGGTGCAGCACCCGGGTGGCGATCTGGTGTGCTCGGTGCAGGGTGGCGGCGCCGTCGTCCACCAGATGGATGCTGTCGAACCGCCCCACCTTGTTGAGAAAGACGTTGATCAGGTGGGTCGAGTCACCGTAGAACAGATGAGCGAAATGCCGCCGGCCGCGGAACACCTTGAGCATCACCGGCAGCTGCCCCTTGGTGGGATAGAGCGGGAAGAAGTGCAGCTCGGACCAGTGGGGATAGAGGTCGAGCAGGCGCTGCATGAGGTGCTTGTCCCGCTCGGCACGCCAGGCGCAGACCATCACGGTGTGGGTGCCGCGCAGGCCGAAATGCTCGCAGGCCTCGATGCAGTTGAGCAGCTGCAGCGGGCTGCGGCACAGGAAGAGGCTGGGCTTGCCGGTGTTCATGCGGGCTCCGTTAGCTGGGCGGCCTCGCCGCTGGCCAGCAGCCGCGCGTAGGCGCCGCCGGCGGCCTGCAGGCTGTCGTGGGTGCCGGTCTCGACGATGCGGCCGCGCTCCATGACCACGATGAGATCGGCGTCGTGAATGGTGGACAGGCGGTGGGCGATGACGATCACGGTGCGGTTGCGGCGCAGCTCGACGAGGGCGTCCTTCACCGCGCGTTCGGATTCGTTGTCGAGGGCCGAGGTGGCCTCGTCGAGGAGCAGGATCGGCGCGTCGCGCAGGAAGGCGCGGGCGATGGCGATGCGCTGGCGCTGGCCGCCGGAGAGCAGGCTGCCGTTGGCGCCGACCCGGGTGGCGAGGCCGTCAGGCAGCTTGTCGATGAACTCGAGGGCGTGGGCGGCGCGGGCGGCGGCGCGGATGTCGGCCTCGGAAGCATCGGGCCGGCCGTAGGCGATGTTGGCGGCGATGGTATCGTCGAACAGCACCACCTGCTGGCCGACCCAGCCGAGCTGGGCCCGCAGGTGGGCCAGCGGCAGGCTGGCGAGGGGCTGGCCGTCGAGCAGGATGCGCCCGCTGCCCGGCTCGAAGAAGCGCGCGACGAGGTTCACCAGGGTGCTCTTGCCGCTGCCGGAGGCGCCGACCAGGGCCACCGTCTGGCCCGGATGGACGGCCAGGCTGAAATCCTGCAGCGCGAGCCCGCCCTGGCCGGGGTAGGCGAAGGAGACGCCGTCGAAAACGAGCTCGCCCTTCGCCCGCGGGAAGCTGCCGCTGGCGCTGTCAACCTCCGGCAGGGTGTCGAGGAGCTCGAAGATGCTCTGGGCGCCGGCGAGGCCGCGCTGGATCACCGCGTTGATGTTGGTGAGGCGGCGGATCGGCTCGAAGAGCATCGACATGGCGGTGACGAAGGAGACAAACTCGCCCGGGCTGAGCTTGTTCTGGGCCGACAGGGAGCCGGCTGTCCAGATCACCGTGGCCACCGCCGCCGCGGCCAGCACCTGCACCAGCGGCACATTGACCGCCGACACCCGCACGGTGCGCATGGTCTGCTGGCGCAGGGTCTCGGAGACGGCGGCGAAGCGGCGGTCTTCGTGGTCGTGGGTGCCGAACAGCTTGATCTCGCGCACGCCGCCGAGGGTCTCCTCGACCATCCCGGTCATCCGCCCGGTGGTCTCCTGCATGTCGCGGTTGGAGCCGCGCAGCTTGCGGCTGGCGACGCGGATCAGCCACGCCACCACCGGCGCGATGGCGACGATGACGAGGGTCAGCTCCCAGGCGGTGTAGATGAGGTAGCCGGTGAGGCCGATGATGATCAGGGAGTCGCGGACGACGATGATCCAGGCGTTGGAGAGCGCCGCGCCCACCTGCGGGATGTCGTAGAGGATGCGCGACAGCATGCGCCCGCCGCTCTCGGCCTGGTGCACCGGGATCGGCAGGTGCATCTGGTGGCGGAATACCTGCTGGCGCAGGTCGGTGATGGCCTTGTTGGCGATCCACTGGCTGGAGACGGTGGAGACGTACTCGGCCACCCCCTTGGCGAGGAAGGCCAGCATCAGGAACAGCGGCACCTGCCACTGGGCGACGGCGTTCTTCTTGATCAGGCTCTCGTCCACCAGGGGCTTGAGCAGGGCCGGCAGCACCGGCTCGAGGGAGGCCGCCGCGACCATCGCGAGGAGGGACAGGGCGACCACCTTGAGGTAGGGCCGCACCGAGCCCATCAGGCGGCGGTAGAGCTGGAAGGAGGCTTTCATTCCCGGTGCAGCACCTTGTCGACGATCAGGCTGGCCCAGCCCTCCTCGCGGAAGCGGGCGTGCAGCTCGAGCCGGTTGTACTCGGTGTCCACCCACTCGAGGAAGCCGATGGGGGACTGGGCGTTGCGGGCCACATAGGTGGCGAAGAAGAAGTCCAGCACGCCGGTCTTGGCGCTCTTGAAGTGGCCGTACACCCAGTCGAGCTCCTCCATGGCGTCCTCGACCCGGTGGCCCAGGTGCAGGATGCGGTACAGCGCCGCGCCCAGGCCGGCCCGGTCGGCCCCCGACTTGCAGTGCAGCAGGGCCGGGTATTCGATGGTCTTGAAGAGCGCGTCCATCGCGTGCACCTCCTCGATCTCGGGCGGCGTGCGCGAGTACAGCTTGACGTCGTGAAGGGCAATGCCGAGCTTCTCGCAGGCCTCGCGCTCCAGCGCGTAGGAGCCGTAGCCGTGGGGGCCGCGCAGGTTGATGACGCTCCTGAGGCCGAACTTCTGCTGGTACTTGCGGATCTGCGCCGGGCTGGGCTGGCTGGAGCGGTACATGCCGCCGCCGAGATCGTAGAAGTTGTTGTACACCGCGCGGATCGCGCCGTGGTCCACCAGGTGCATGTCGAGCCAGGCGGCGATGCGGCCGCCGGTGGTGGAGATGTCCCGCACGTCGCTCATCGCGCCCCCTCGCCGGGCAGCAGCGCCGACTTGAGGCCGGCGGGCAGGCTGGCGGCAGTGGCGGCGTCGCAGCCGAGGGCGTCGGGGCGGACCTGCAGCAGCAGCGTGGCGCAGCCGATCGGATCGGCCTGGACCACCCAATCCACCGGACGCAGCGCGGCGAGCACCGCGGCGCTGCCGGCGTCGGTGGCGGCGGGCTCGATGACCAGCAGGCGCTCGGCGGCCCGGCGGGCGGCGTCGAGGCGGGCCAGCAGCGCGGCGTCGGGCTGGCCGAGGGGGCCGAGCAGCACCGCGATGCGCTCGCCGGCGGCGCGGGCCCGCTGGCAGGCGGCGAGGGCCGCGTCCACGTCGAGCAGGCCGTGGGCGACGGGCGCGTGGGTGTCCATGGCGGCGCGGACTTCGTCGAGGCTGGCGGTGGCCGTGCCGAGCTTGCCGACCACCACGCCGGCGGCCAGGTTGGCCAGCAGGGTCGCGTCGCGCAGGCCGAGGCCGGCGGCGAGGCCGCAGCCGAGGGCCGCCGAGACGGTGTCGCCGGCGCCGGTGACGTCGTAAACCTCCAAGGCGCGGGTCGGCTGGTGGTGGGCCGGCTGGCCCTTCTGCAGCAGGGTCACGCCCTGTTCGCCGCGGGTGACCAGCAAGGCTTCCAGGCCCAGCTCGGCACGCAGGGCCTCGCCCCTGGCGACCAGGGTCGCCTCGTCGGGGCACGGGCCGACCACGGCCTCGAACTCGGACAGGTTGGGCTTGACGATGGTGGCGCCCCGGTAGCGGGTGAAATCGCTGCCCTTCGGGTCCACCACCACCGGGATGCCGCGGGCCTTCGCGGCGGCGATCAGGGCCGGCACGTCGGCCAGGGTGCCCTTGGCGTAGTCGGACAGCACGAGCACATCGACGTCGCCCAAGCCGGCCTCGAGGGCTGCCAGCACCCGCCCGGCGTGGATCGCGGCGAAGCGCTCTTCAAAGTCGAGGCGGATCAGCTGCTGGTGGCGCGAGATGACCCGCAGCTTGGTGATGGTCGGCGCGTCCTGCACGCGCTCGAGGGCGCATTCGACGCCCTGGGCGGCGAGCTTGTCCTCGAGCAGGCGGCCCGCCTCGTCGTCGCCCACCAGGCCGATGACCCGGGCGCGGGCGCCGAGGGAGGCCGCGTTGAGGGCCACGTTGCCGGCGCCGCCGGCGCGCAGTTCGTCACCCCGCACCTGCACCACCGGCACCGGCGCCTCCGGCGAGATGCGCGCGGTGGCGCCGTGCCAGTAGCGGTCGAGCATCACGTCGCCGCAGACGAGCACGCGGAAGGCGGAGAAATCCGGCAGGGAAAGATGCATGGGCGCAGAGCGGCGGAGGCCGAAAATGGGCGAAGGACGCGATTATCGCATCAAGGCGGAGCCGTCGCGAGGGGCGGGCCGGCGCCGCGGGCCGCTGCGCCCCCGCCCGCTCACGGGTTGCCGCCGCCCATGGCCGTCGGCGGCATCAGCCCGAAGTGCTGCCAGATCGATGCCGTCGCCATGCGCCCGCGGGGCGTGCGCTGCAGGTAGCCCTGCTGGATGAGGTAGGGCTCGAGCACGTCTTCAATCGTGTCGGAGGATTCGCCGATCGCCGCGGCGAGGTTGTCGAGGCCCACCGGGCCGCCGCCGAACTTCTCGAGCATCGCGCCGAGCAGCTTGCGGTCCATGAGGTCGAGGCCGAGGTGGTCCACGTCGAGCATGGTGAGGGCGGCGTCGGCCACCGCGGCGGTGATGCGGCCGTCGGCGCGCACCTCGGCGTAGTCGCGCACCCGGCGCAGCAGGCGGTTGGCGATGCGCGGCGTGCCACGGGCCCGGCGGGCGATCTCGAAGGCGCCGGTGTCGTCGATCTCGACATCGAGCAGGCGCGACGAGCGGCTGACGATGTAGGCCAGCTCCTGGGCGGTGTAGAACTCCAGCCGCGAGACGATGCCGAAGCGGTCGCGCAGGGGGTTGGTGAGCATGCCGGCGCGGGTGGTGGCGCCGACCAGCGTGAAAGGCGGCAGGTCGAGCTTCACCGAGCGGGCGGCCGGGCCCTCGCCGATCATGATGTCGATCTGGAAGTCCTCCAGCGCCGGGTAGAGGATCTCCTCGACCACCGGGCTCAGGCGGTGGATCTCGTCGATGAACAGCACGTCGTGGGGTTCGAGGTTGGTGAGCAGCGCGGCCAGGTCGCCGGCGCGCTCCAGCACCGGGCCGGAGGTCTGGCGCAGGTTGACGCCCATCTCGGCGGCGACGATGTGGGCCAGGGTCGTCTTGCCCAGGCCCGGCGGGCCGAACAGCAGCACGTGGTCGAGGGCCTCGCCGCGCTTCCTGGCCGCCTGGATGAAGATCTCCAGCTGGTCGCGGATCTTCTGCTGGCCCACGTAGTCGGCCAGGCGCTTGGGGCGCAGGGCCCGCTCCAGGGCCTCCTCCTGGGTGCTGGCACGCTGGGCGCCGATCAGGCGGGCGGTGGCGTCGGGCTGGCCGCCCTTCAGGGCATCGGTCTCGATCATGCGAGGCCCTCCATGGATTCCGGGTCGTCGGCCGGCGGCACGATGGCCGTCCATGCCGAGAAGAGTGCCTGGCCGAGGGCCAGGAAGGTCGGGCCGAGGAACAGCCCGATGAAGCCGAAGGCCAGCACGCCGCCGAAGGCGCCCAGCGCGATCAGCAAAATGGGCAGGCTGGCGGTGCGGCTGATCAGCAGGGGCTTCAGGAAGTTGTCCACCGAACTCACCGCCAGCGTGCCCCACAGCACCATGAAGATGGCCCAGCCGCTGTCGCCCTGCTGGTACAGCCAGAAGGCCGCTCCGCCCCACAGCAGCGGCGGCCCCACCGGCACCAGCGACAGGAAGAAGGTGCCCGCCGCCAGCAGCAGGGCCCCGGGCACACCGGCCACCACGAAGCCGATGAAGGCCACCAGGGCCTGGGCGGCGGCGGTGCCGACGATGCCGATCATCACCGCCTTGACGGTGTTGCCGGCCAGCTCCAGCAATTGCCCGCCCAGGGCGCCCCCCAGCCGTGCCGCGCCGGTCTCGATCTGGACGGCGATGCGCGCGCCGTCGCGGTACAGGAAGAACACGATGAACAGCACCAGCGAGATCTGCAGCAGCCCCTGGCCGAGCATGCCGCCCAGCCCCAGCGCGAACTTGCGCGCCGGCTCGACGACCTGCAGCGCCAGCTTGCGCACCTCGTCGTGGCTGCGGGTGAGCTTGCGCACGTAGGCGTCGAGGTCGCCACCCACCAGCGGGATCTCCTTCAGCCACGCCGGCGGACGGCCGTCGGAGGCCTCGATGGCGGCGCGGATCACCTCGACGAGGTTCATCACCGCGTCGGTCAGCGAGGCCGCCAGCCCGATCATCGGCACCAGCAGCAGCGCGGTGAGGAGCAGGGTCATGGTGAACGCGGCGAGGCTGTCGCGCCGGCGCAGCCAGACATGCAGCCGGGCGTACAGCGGCCAGGTGGTGACGGCCACCGTGCCGGCAAACAGGATCGCCGCAAAGAAGGGGCTGAGCACGTAGGCACAGCCGAGGAGCAGGAAGGCCGTGATGGCCACCTGGGCGGTACGTCGGGGCGCCATGGGGAATACCTCGGGTTGGGGTGGGGGGATTATCCCCGAATCGCCGTGACGGTCCTAATGACACGCATGTCATCAGGCCGGCACCACGCCCGGACCCGGCCCTCCCGCCGCCTCACGCCTTCGACAGCCCCTTCAGCGCCTGGCGGATGCCGTCCGACACGCCGACGCCTTCCGGCAGGTTCTTGACCGCGCCGAGGGCTTCCTTCTCGTTGTAGCCGAGGGCCAGCAGGGCGTTGACGATGTCGGCCCGGTCGTCGCCGGGCAGGTTGGCCGTCACGCTGCCGGCCACCGCGGGCAGGGCCTTGGCGAGCTTGTCGCGCAGTTCGAGGAGCAGGCGCTCGGCGGTTTTCTTGCCGATGCCCGGGATCTTCACCAGCCGGCCGGTTTCCTGCAACGCGACGGCCTGGGCGAGGTCGTGCACCGACAGCCCGGAGAGCACCGCCAGCGCGGTGCGCGCGCCGATGCCCGCCACCTTGAGGAGCTGGCGGAAGGCCGCCCGCTCGTCCTCGGTGGCGAAGCCGTACAGGAAGTGTCCGTCCTCGCGCACCGCCAGGTGGGTGGCGAGGCTGACGTTCTGGCCGAGGGCCGGCAGGCCGTAGAAGGTGCTCATCGGCACCTCCAGCTCGTAGCCGACGCCGTTCACGTCGATGAGGATCTGCGGCGGGTTCTTTTCGGCCAGGCGGCCGGTGATGCGTCCGATCATGGGGTACGGAGAAGTGGGGAAAGAGGTTATTCGAAACGGGTGGCCATGAAGGCAGGCAGCGCCTCAGCCTGGGCCGACAGTGCGGCGAGGTGGGGGTAATCGCTGTCGGCGACGAGGCCCGGCGCGGTGGCGTGGATGAAGCGCCAGGCCACCGCCACGGTGACGTCGGCCTGGGTGGGGGCGTCGCCGCACAGCCAGTCGCCCTCGCTGGGCACCCGCTTCTCGAGCTCGCCGAAGGTGTCGCGGATCTGCCCCTCGACCCGCCGCAGCCAGCCCGGGTCGCGGCTCTCCGGGGGGCGGACCTTGGTTTCGTACACCCGGTGCACGCCCTTCTCGGCGGCGGCCAGCCCGAAGCCGGTGAACTGCAGGCAGCGCTGCAGCTGCGCCGGGCCGGCGGGCCAGAGGCTGCGGCCGGCGGGCGCGGTGCGCTCGAACCAGTCGATGATGTGGCTGCTGTCCACCAGCAGCTCGCCATCGTCGAGCACCAGGGTCGGCGCCTTGGTGAGGGGGTTGATGGCGTGGAACTCGTCGAAATTGCGAAACACCGACAGGCTCTGGTGCTCGAAGGGGATGCCCAGCATCCGCGCGGTGATGACGGTGCGCCGGACAAACGGCGAATCGAGCAGGCCGACGATTTTCATGCTTGCACTCCGTAAGGCAGGTTGAAGAGGATTTCAGGCGGCCCGGCCGGCGAGGAAGCCCGCCAGGTCGTGCAGGCTACGGGCCAGGGGCACGCCGGCGGCGCGCACGTCGTCGGCGGGGGCCAGCAGGTCGGGCACCATTACCACCCGGGCGCCGGCGGCCAGGGCACCGCGCACGCCAGCGTTGGAGTCTTCCAGCACCAGGCAGTTCGCCACCGGCACGCCGAGGCGCTCGGCGGCCTTGATGAAGATGTCCGGCGCCGGCTTGCCACGGCTCACCTCGTCGCCACAGACCATGCCATGCACCCGGCCGAGCAGGCCGGCGGCGGCGAGCTTGGGCTCGGCCCGGGAGCGCCGCGTGGAGGTGGCCACCACGCGGCCCAAAGCCAGGCCGTCGAGCACGTCGAAGAGCTCGGTGACGCCTTCCATCAGCGGGATCGCGCAGCTCATGATGCGCGCCTCGTAGATCCGGCCGAAGTGCTCGTAGAGCTGGTCCACCGGGAAATCCTCGCCCAGGTGGCGGCGGATCACATGCTGGCCGTCCTTCGAGTTGAGGCCGACCATCGCCAGCCCGACCTCGGGCGGCCACTCGAAGCCCATCTCGGCGGCGGCGGCAGCGACGGTGGCCAGCGCGACCCGCTCGCTGTCGAGGAGCAGGCCGTCCATGTCGAAGATGACGCCGTAGATGTCGAGGGCGCTGAAGGCAGGTGCAAAACTCATGTCATGGCTCCGGGCCAGCGTCCGAGGGCCAGCGTGGCGGCCAGGACGAGGCCATGCAGGTGGGCGGCGGCGATCGTCAGCCGGAGGGCCGGCGCCAGCTCGCAAGGTTCGGATGCGTGGGCGAGCAGGCTGCGCGCCGCACGGAAGGACAGGATCAGCGTGAGCGCGGCGGCGGCGGCCCCCTGGGGCAGGTAGCCGCGCCCGACCATCAGCACCAGCCAGCCGTAGGCCGCCAGCACCAGGCCGAGCCAGGCCCACTTGGCCCCGTCCGGGCCGAGGCGCACCACCAGCGTGCGCTTGCCGGCGGCCGCGTCGCCGCGGCGGTCGGGAAACTCGTTGATGAACAGGATCGCCGCCACCAGCAGCGCGTACGACAGCCCGGCCTGCAGCGGCGCGAGGGCGAAGGCGCCGCGCTGGACGTAATCGCTGCCCACCACCACCAGCAACCAGCCGGCCGCCACCGCCGCCTCGCCCAGCCCGCGGGACACCAGCGCCAGTGGCGGCGCGCTGTAGGCCCAGCCGATCACCAGCCCGGCCAGCCCGATGGCGAGCAGCCCCGGCCCCGCCTGCCACGCCAGCCACAGCCCCGCCGGCACCACCGGCAGCAGCAGGCCCCAGCCCAGACGCGCCGTCTCGGCCTCGCTGAGCACGCCGTTCTGGATGAAGCGGCTGCCCCCGGTGAAGGGGAAGACCCGCTCGACATTGGCCGCGTCGGCGCCGCTGCGGGCGTCGAAGTAATCGTTGAGCACGTTGATGCCGGCGTGGGCGAGCAGCGCGAAGAGCACGGTCAGCGCGGCGCGGGCGGCATCGATGGGCAGCCCGTTGCCGTGGGCCACCGCGATGCCGATCAGGCAGGCGCACAGGGTCACCCCCAGGAAGGCCGGGCGGGTGGCGAGGAAGGCGGCGACGAAGGGGCGGGCGCGCAGGGCGGGCAGCGGCTCGGAAGGGGTCACGACAATCGATCGACGGATGGCTGAAGCCCGCCAATGCTGCGGTGCGCCGCCGCCGCGGTCAAGCCGGGCACGCCCCGGCGACAAGGCCCGGGCCAATCGGTTAGCATCAGCGCTTGTCACCGTCCTGCCTTCCCGCCGTGGAAACCACTGCCTCGCCCTCCTCCTCCCGTGCCCACCGCAGCGTCGGCCTGCGCCTCTACGGCCTGCTGGCGGGGGCCGTCGCCCTGGCCGGGCTGGCGGGCTGGTTCGCCCTCTATCCCCTCGACCGCTGGATGGCCGGCGTCCTGCTGGGCGGCTACGGCCTCCTCGTCGCCGCACGGCCGTCCCTCTGGCTGGTGCTGATGCCGGCCCTGTGGCCGGTGGTGGACCTCACCCCGTGGAGCGGCCAGATCCACGTCACCGAAAGCGACGCACTGGCGCTGGCGACCCTGGCAGCCCTCGGCCTGCGCGAGGCCGTCGCGCCGCCGCCCGCCACGCTGCAGGGGCGGGCGCCGGTCAAGCTGACCCTGAGCGCGCTGGCGCTGTTCGGGCTGCTGGCGGCCAGCGTGCTGATCTCGGGCCTGCGCGGCCTCGGCCCGCAGCCGGTGTTGGACGCGGCGGCACTGGTCGGCTACAACACGCCCCTCAACGCGCTGCGGGTCGGCAAGGGCTTCGTGCTGGCCTTCGCGCTGATCCCCTTCCTGCACCTGGCCATCCGCCGGGACGGCGAGGCCGCCCTCGACCGCATCGTCACCGGCCTCACGCTGGGCCTCGCCACCTGCGGCCTGGCGGCGCTATGGGAGCGCCTGGCCTTCCCCGGCCTCACCAACTTTGCCGCCGACTACCGCAGCTCGGCCCTGTTCTGGGAGATGCACGTGGGTGGCGCCGCCCTCGACGCCTGGCTGGCCCTGAGCCTGCCGTTCGCGCTGGCCGCCATCGCCCGCGCCCGCCACCCCGTCGTCCGGGCCCTGGCCCTGGGCGTGCTGCTCCTCGGCTTCTACGCCGCCTTCACCACCTTCTCGCGGATCGTCTATGGCGCACTGCTGGTCGCCGCGGCCATCCTCGGCGGCCTGGCGTTGCTGCGTCCCGCCGCCGGCCCCGCGGCGGCACGCCCGCGGCCCGGCACCCTGCTGCTGCTCACCGGGGCGCTGGTGGCCGGCTGCGCGCTGGGCTTTTCGGAGGGGGGCTACCGGGCCCTGCTGGCCTTTGCCGGGCTGGCGGTGCTGGGCTACGCGGCCGGCGGTGCCCTGCCCGGCGGTTCCCCGGCACGGGTCGCGGGCGGCGTGCTGGGCGGGCTGATGCTCACTGGCCTCAGCGCGGTGGCGATGCTGGCGCTGCCCAAGGGCGTCTATCTGGCCTACGGCGTGGCGTGGCTGATCACCGCCGCCACCCTCGCCGCCCTCCGCCACAGCGCCCTGCCGCGGCCGGGGCTGACGTTGGCGCTGCTCACCTGGCTCGCCGGCACCACGGTGCTCATCAGCGCCTTCTGGAGCACCACCCACAGCTTTGCCGGCACCGCGCTCGGCGCCATCATGGCGCTGGCGCTGCTGGCGCGCCAGGCCCTGGGCGCCACGCCCCTGTGGGCGCCCCGCCTGCAGCAGGCACCCGGCGTGGCGATCGCCATCGCGATGGCCGGCATGGTGGTGACGACGCTGGGCAGCTACTACATGGGCGACCGCCTGAGCGCGACCGGCTCCGACATCGAGACCCGCTCCCGGCACTTCCGGTTGAGCCTGGGGCTGGTACCCGCCGGCGTCGACAGCCTGCTGGGCCTCGGCCTGGGGCGTTATCCGGCGGCCTATTTCTGGGAGCCGGGCGCCCCCCGCCCGAGCGGCCTGGCCCTTGGCCACGACGCCACCGGCGCCTTCATGCAGATCGGGCCGCCGGCCGGAGTGACCGAACCCCTGCGGCTGTCCCAGCGCATCCCGATCGACACCGCCGGGGTCGCCCGCTACAGCCTCAAGGCCCGCAGCGAAAAGGACGCCAACGTGAGCGTGAGCATCTGCCGCAAACACCTGCTGTACGTGGACCGCTGCGCCAGCCAGACCCTGCCGATCGCCGGCGGCAAGGGCTGGCAGAACGTCGCCGGCCAGCTGGCCGACGTGCCCGGCCCCCTGTGGCCGCCGCGGCTGGCGGTGTTCAGCGTCGAGGTGAGCGGGCCCGCGCCGGTGGATCTGTCCAGCTTCGCCCTGGTGGACGCCGGCTGGCAAGCGCTGCTCGCCAACGGCGACCTGGCCCGGGGCAGCGACTTCTGGTTCTTCACCTCCGACCACGAACACCTGCCCTGGCACGCCAAGAACCTGTTCGTGCACACCTACGTCGAGCAGGGCCTGCTCGGCGTCGCGGCCCTCACCCTGATCCTGGCGGCGGGCGCCGTGCGGCTGTTCCGCCAGGCCCTCGGCGGGCAGACGCTGGCCGGGCCCACCCTGGCGGCCCTCGCCGGCGTGCTCACCGTGGGGATGGTGGACAGCGTGGTGGACATGCCCCGCGTCACCGTCTTCCTGATGTTCCTGCTGTGGCTGGCGCTGACCCTCCGCCAGCCGCCCGGCCAGCGGCCGGCCCGATGAACGGAGTCATTCGCAGCGTGTCCGCCATGCCCACCCCTCATCTGCTGCGCCGGGTCCGGCGCGCCTTCGCCGCGGCGCTGCTCGCCGCCAGCACCGCCGCACCGGCCGCGGTGATCATCGTCGGCCCCGAAGAGAGCGTGACGCGCATCGCCGATGCCGCGCGCCTCGCCCGCGACGGCGACACCGTCCTCATCAAGCCCGGCACCTACCGGGGCGACGTGGCCGTCTGGAACCAGAAATCCCTCGAGATCCGCGGCCTGGGCACGCGGCCGGTGCTCCAGGCGGACGGCCGCAACGCGGAGGGCAAGGCGATCTGGGTGTTCGTGAACGGGCAATTCAAGGTGGACAACATCGCCTTCCAGGGCGCCCGCGTGGCGGACGGCAACGGCGCCGGCATCCGCCTGGAGCAGGGCGCACTAGAAGTCCGCAACTGCAGCTTCGAGGACAACCAGAACGGTATCCTGACCGCCAACTTCGAGGACGCCGAGCTGCGCGTCATCAACAGCACCTTCGACAAGGCCCCCCACGACGACCTCGCGCTGCACCACCTGCTGTATGTGGGGCGGATCAGGCACTTCGTGCTCGAAGGCAGCCGCCTGCAGCGCGGCTACCGCGGGCACCTGGTGAAGAGCCGGGCGCGGGTCAGCGAGGTGCGCTACAACCTGCTCGCCGACGGGCCCGAGGGGGCGGCCTCCTACGAGCTGGAGTTTCCCGAGGCCGGCACCGCGGTGGTCACCGGCAACGTGATCGCCCAGAGCGCCGCCAGCAGCAACCCGGTGATCGTCGGCTACGGGGCCGAAGGGGCACACTGGCCGGTGAACCGCCTGCTCCTCTCCCACAACACCCTGATCAACAAGGGGATCCGCCCGGCCTGGTTCGTCCGGGCCTGGAACGACAAGCTGCCCGCCGGCACCGAGATCGTCACCCGCAACAACCTCACCGTCGGCTTCGGGGTGTTCACGCTGCTGCTGCCCGGCGACCACCGGGGCAACTACATGCTGCCCCCGGGCGCCATCGACCCCGACAAACTCGAGCTCGCCCCGGCGCCGGACTCCTGGCTGCGCGGCCGGCTCAGCCGCGCCGAAACCCTGGGCGGCACGGAGCTGGCCCCCCGCGCCGAGTTCGCCTTCCCGGCCGGCACCCAGCCCCTTTCCCAGCCCCCGGTGTGGACCCCGGGCGCCTTCCAGGGCAGCGGCGTCGCCATCACCCGCCCGGCCGAGCGCTGAGGCCTCGATGTCTGCCCGTCAGCCGCTGTCGCCGCGACTCGCGTTGCAGATCGCGCTGGTGGCCCTGGGCAGCGGGCCCGCCCTTGCCGAGGTGATCACCGTCGGCCCCGGCGGGACGGTCGAGCGCATCGCCGACGCGGCCAGGCTCGCCCGGGACGGCGACACCGTGCTGATCCAGCCCGGCACCTACCGGGGCGACGTCACGGTATGGCTGCAGCAAGCGCTCGAGATCCGCGGCATCGGCCCGCGGCCGGTGCTGATCGCCGACGGCGAGGTGGCGGAAGGCAAGGCCATCTGGGTGCTCCGCAACGGCCGCTTCCGGATCCGCAACATCGAGTTCCGCGGCGCCCGCTCCCCGGTCGGCAACGCCTCCGGCATCCGCTTCGAGCGCGGCACGCTCGACCTGGCCGACTGCGTCTTCGAGGACAACCAGATGGGCCTCCTCACCGGCAACGAGGCCGACACCGAATTGCGCGTCGCCAACAGCGTCTTCGGCCACGCCCCGCAGGGTGGACCGATGCTGCCCCACCTGCTCTACGCGGGACGGATCGGGCGCTTCGTGCTCGAGGGCAGCCGCTTCCTGGAGGGCCACCGGGGGCACCTGGTCAAGAGCCGCGCCCGGGTGAGCGAGGTGCGTTACAACTGGCTGGCGGACGGGCCGGGCGGCACGGCGTCCTACGAGCTGGAGTTTCCGGAAGGCGGCGACGTGGAGGTGGTGGGCAACCTGATCGCCCAGAGCGCCGCCACCGAGAACCCGGCCATCGTCTCCTACGGGGCCGAGCACGGCCGCTGGCCGGTTAACCGCCTGCGCCTGTCCCACAACACCCTGATCAACGACGGCGACAGGCCGGGCCAGTTCCTGCGCCTGTGGTTCGAGCGCCTGCCCGCCGACACCCGCGTGGCCACGCGCAACAACCTGCTGGCCGGGCCGGGCAGCTTCGTCGAGGCGATGCCCGGCGACCACCGGGGCAACACGCGGCTGCCGCCCGACGCCCTGGAGGCCGGCCAGGCGTGGCCCACCCGGCGGCTCCCGCCGGTCAGTTCGGCGGACGACATCGGGCTCGCCCCCGCCGCGGAGTTCCGCTTTCCCGCCGGGCGCCAGGCGCTGGCCGCCCCCGCCGAATGGCTGCCCGGTGCCTTCCAGCACCCGCCGGCCGGCGAGGCCCCGGCGCGCTGACGGCGGCTCAGGCCCGGCGCAGGGCCACGTGGGTGCGCACCATCTGCTCGGCGTCCCGCCGGAAGGGCGAATCGGGCCCGCCCCCCAGCCAGTGCTTCACCAGCCCGCCGACGAACATGAAGGTGTCCATCGCCAGCGCCTCCGGCGTCAGGCCCGGGCGCAGCAGGCCGCGAGCACCAGCGCGGGCATAGGCCTGGACCAGGTCCCCCAGAAAGGTCTGCTGGCCGGACGAGCAGCCCAGCAGCGGCAGCAGCTCGTCCACGTATTCGCACTTGAAGGCGACGATCTCCATCGTCTCGCGGGTCTTCGGCTCATCGGCGAGCACCCGGAAGATCTCCAGCAGCGCCGTCTCGATGCCCTGCAGGGGTTCTGCATCGTCGGCGCCGAAAACCACCCGGTCGACGAAGGGCAACGTCGCCTCCTCGCGCATCGCAAAGAACAGCTCGCTCTTGTTGCGAAAATGCCAATACACCGCGCCGCGGGTCACGCCGGCGGCGGCGGCGATCTTTTCGAGGGAGGTGTGGCTCACCCCGCATTCCAGAAACACCCGGCGGGCAGCATCGATGATGTGCAGGCGGGTGATCTCGGCTTCTTCTTTCGTTTTGCGAACCATCTGCGTGTCGTGGAGTCGGTGTTGGCAGCGCGGCATCTGCGGGCCCAGCATCCCGCAGCGCAAGGATCTTTACCTGTCCTTACGCGCCGGAGTATTTACATACAACCGTGTTTGTATAAACTATGCCGCAAGCCCCAACAGAAATCCAGCCCCCGGAGATCACCGTGACCGTTCGCTCCGCCACCCGCCTTGCCGGCCTTGGCCTCTCGACCCTTTCCGCCACCCTGCTGCTCGCCGCCTGCTCCGGCAAGGAACAAGCGCCCGCCGGCCCCCCGGGCGGCGCGATGCCGCCGCTGCCGGTGACCGCCCTCGAAATGCAACCGACCCGCGTCGAGACCAGCGTCGAAGCCGTCGCCCAGACCGAAGGCGCCCGCGAGGTGGAAGTCCGGGCCCGGGTCGGCGGCATCCTCGAGAAGCGGGTGTTCGAGGAAGGCAGCCCCGTGAAGGCCGGCCAGGCCCTGTACCAGATCGACCGGGCCCCCCTCGAAACCGCCGTCGCCCAGGCCAGGGCCCAGCTCGCCGAAGCCAAGGCCCGCGTCGAACAGACCCAGCGCGAGGCCGCCCGCCTCAAGGGCCTGCTGGCCCAGCAGGCGATCAGCCAGCGCGAATACGACACCGCCAGCTCCGACAACAGCGTCGCCCAGGCCGCCGTGCAGGCCGCCCAGGCCGCGCTGCGCCAGGCCGAGCTGAACCTCTCCTACGCCACCGTCACCGCCCCGGTGGGCGGCATCACCGGCCGCTCGGTGGTCTCCGAGGGCACCCTGCTCGCCACCGGCGGCGGCACCCTGCTGACCACCGTGGTGCAGGTCAACCCGATATGGGTGCGTTTCTCCATCCCCGAAGGCGAACTCAACGCGGCGATGCCCGAGGGCCGCTTCAAGCCCCAGGCGATCCGCGGCGTCGAGCTGGTGCTGCCGGACGGCAGCAGCTATCCGCTGCGCGGCAAGCTCAACTTCGCCGCCAGCCAGATCGACCCCAAGCTCGGCACCCTGCAGCTGCGGGGCGAGTTCGCCAACCCCGAAGGCCGCCTGCTGCCCGGCCAGTTCGTGCGCGCACGGCTCATCACCGGCGAGCAGAGCGGCGTCTTCAAGGTACCCCAGGCCGCGGTGGTGCAGACCGACAAGGGCCCCATCGTGATGACCGTCGGCGCCGACAACAAGGTCGAGCCGCGGCCGGTCAAGACCGGCCAGTGGAGCGGCGCGGATTGGGTGGTCCTCGGCGGCCTGAAGGCCGGCGACAAGGTGATCATCGACAACCTCATGAAGGCCCGTCCGGGCACGACGGTTGCCCCCCACGCCCCGGGCGCAGGCCCCGGCGCGCCGGGTGCCGCCAAGCCGGGCGCTGCGCCCGCTGCCGCCCCGGCGGCGAAGGGTTGAGGGGGCGCGCGCGATGTCACGTTTCTTCATCAACCGGCCGATCTTCGCGTCGGTCATCTCGATCATCATCGTGATCGCCGGCCTGATGGCCGCGCGTTCGCTGCCGATCGCCCAATATCCCGAGATCACCCCGCCGACGGTGGTGATCACCGCCTCCTACCCCGGCGCCTCCGCCGAAACCCTCGCCAGGACGGTGGCCGGCCCCATCGAGGAGCAGCTCTCGGGCGTCGAGAACCTGCTCTACTTCAACTCCAGCGCCTCGTCCAACGGCAGCCTGACGATCACCGCGTCCTTCGAGGTCGGCACCAACGTCGACATGGCCACCGTCAACGTCAATAACCGGGTCAAGATTGCCGAACCGCGCCTGCCCGACGTGGTGCGCCAGTTTGGCGTGACGGTGCAGAAGCGCTCCAACGACATCCTGATGGTCACCACGCTGACCTCGCCGGATGCCAGCCGGACGCCGCTGTTCCTGTCCAACTACGCGCTGGTCAACGTCGTCGACGACCTCAAGCGCATCCCTGGCGTGGGTGACGCCCAGATCTTCGGTGCCCTCGACTACTCGATCCGCCTGTGGCTGAAGCCGGACCGCATGGCCCAGCTGGGCGTCACGGCCACCGATATCGCCAACGCCGTCGCCGCCCAGAACCGCCAGAACGCCGCCGGGAAGATCGGCCAGGAGCCGGCCCCCGCCGGCCAGCAGCTGGTGTACACCGTCACCGCCAAGGGGCGCCTGACCTCCCCCGAGGAGTTCGGCAACATCGTCGTCCGCGCCGCCGGCCCGGGTGGCGTGCTGCGCATCAAGGACGTGGCCCGGGTCGAGCTCGGCGCCCAGGACTACGACGCCAGCACCACGCTGCTCGGCAAGCCGGTGGTGGGCGTGGGCATCTTCCTGCAATCCGGCGCCAACGCGCTCGAAGTGGCGAACAAAGTGCGCGCCCGGATGGACGAGCTGAAGCAGAAGTTCCCCACCGGCGTCGACTACGTGGTGCCCTTCGACACCACCAAGTTCGTCCAGGCCTCGATCGAGGAGGTCGTCCGCACCCTCGGCGAAGCCCTGCTGCTGGTGGCCGCGGTGGTCTTCCTGTTCCTCCAGAACTGGCGTGCCACATTGATCCCGCTGATCGCCGTGCCGGTGTCGCTGATCGGCACCTTCGCCGGCCTGTGGCTGTTCGGCTTCTCGATCAACACCCTCACCCTGTTCGCAATGGTGCTGGCGATCGGCATCGTCGTCGATGACGCCATCGTGGTGCTCGAGAACGTCGAGCGCCTGATGTGGGAAAAGAAGATGGCGCCCCACGCCGCCGCCGTCGAGGCGATGCGCGAGGTGTCGAGCGCCGTGGTGGCGATCGTGCTGGTGCTGTGCGCGGTGTTCGTCCCGGTGGCCTTCCTCGGCGGCATCGCCGGCAAGCTCTACCAGCAGTTCGCCGTCACGGTGGCCATCTCGGTGACCCTCTCCGGCGTCGTCGCCCTCACCCTCACCCCGGCCCTGTGCGCGCTGCTGCTGCAGAGCAAGCACGAGGAGCCGGCGATCTTCCGCCCCTTCAACCGCCTCTTCGAGGCCTTCACCAAGTCCTACACCACGGTGGTGGACAAGACCCTGCACCACCGCATCATCGGCACCATCGCGTGCACGATCATCGTGGGCGGCAGCATCTTCATGTTCCGCACCGTGCCCGGCGGTTTCGTTCCCGCCGAAGACCAGGGCTACCTGATCAGCGCGCTGATGCTGCCCGACGGCGCCAGCCTGCAACGCACCCGCGTCACGGGCGAAGCCTTCCAGGAGAAGCTCAAGCAGGACGAAAACGTCGACAAGGTCTTCGTGATTGCCGGCAACGACATCATCGGCGGCGGCCTCAAGGCCAACGCCGGCACGGTGTTCATCCCGCTCAAGGACTGGTCCGAGCGCAGCGGCGTAGCCGACGAGCTGGCCAAGAAGTTCTCCGGCCTGGGCATGACCCTGCCCGACGGCCTGGGCGTCGTGTTCAACCCGCCGGCGATCCGCGGCCTGGGTGCGGCCGGCGGCTTCGAGGCCTACATCCAGGCCCGCGGCGACGCCAGCCCCCAGAAGCTGGCCGGCGTGATCCAGCAGTTCATCGAAGCCCTCAAGAAGCGTCCCGAGCTCACCGGCATCAACACCTTCTTCCGTCCCACCTCGCCCCAGCTCTACGTTGAGGTGGACGACGCCAAGGCGATCTCGATGGACATCCCGGTGGCGGACGTCTACCAGACGCTGCAGTCCACGATGGGCTCGCTCTACGTCAACGACTTCAACCTCAATGGCCGCACCTACCGCGTCCAGCTCCAGGCCGACGCCGCCTACCGTGCCCGGCCCGAGGATCTGGGCAAGGTCTACGTGCGCTCCACCACCGGCGCGATGGTGCCCGTGGGTGCGCTGATCAAGGTCAGGCAGCAGGTTGGCGCCGAGCAGCTCGAACGCTTCAACGGCTTCCTGGCCGCCAAGGTGCTCGGCAACTCCCTGCCGGGCGTCAGCACCGGCGACGCGATCAAGATCGTCGAGGAAGTCGCCCGCGAAACCCTGCCGGCCGGCTACGAGCTGGCCTGGACCGGCCAGGCCTTCCAGGAGAAGCGCACCGGCACCACCTCGGCGATCGCCTTCGTGTTCGGCATCATCATGGTTTTCCTGATCCTCGCGGCCCAGTACGAGAAGTGGTCGCTGCCGCTGGCGGTGATCATGTCGGTGCCCTTCGCGCTGTTCGGCGCCCTGGCGGCGGTGATGATCCGCGGCATGCCCAACGACATCTACTTCCAGATCGGCCTGGTGGTGCTGATCGGCCTCGCCGCCAAGAACGCCATCCTGATCGTCGAGTTCGCCGCCCAGAAGCGGGCCGAGGGCATGCACGTGCTCGATGCCGCCCTCGAAGGCGCACGGTTGCGCTTCCGGCCCATCGTGATGACGTCCCTGGCCTTCATCCTGGGCGTCTTCCCGCTGGTCATCTCGACCGGCGCCGGCGCCGCGGCCCGCAAGTCGATGGGTACCGGCGTGTTCGGCGGGATGGTGGCGGCCACCTTCATCGCCACCATCTTCATCCCGATGTTCTTCAGCTGGTTTGCCGGGCGCCGGGCGCGCCAGGCCGCCGTCACCCCCCACAGCACCGAGGAGAAGGCATGATGCGCCGCCCTGATGCCCCCCACTTCGCCGCGCGCCCCTTCGCCCTGGCCGCGCTGACGCTGGCCCTGCTGTCGGGCTGCGCCATCGGGCCCGACTACCAGCGCCCGGCAGCCCAGCTTGGCCTGCCCGACAGCTACACCGCGGCGGGCCCGCTGGCCACCGCCCCGACCGTGGCCGACAACTGGTGGACCCTGTTCGGCGACCCGCAACTCGACAGCCTGGTCACCCAGGCCCTCGCCACCAGCCCCGACGCCCGCATCGCCGCGCTGCGCATCGAAGAAGCCGACGCGTTGCTGCGCCAGGTGGACGCCGCGCTGCTGCCGCAGGTCAATGCCGACGCCAGCGGCAGCCGCAGCCGGATCAGCCAGACCAACGCCACGCCGATCCCCTCCACCGCGCCGATCACCCGCAGCAGCACCCGCCTCGCCCTGTCCACGTCCTTCGAGCTGGACGTGTGGGGCAAGCTGCGGCGCGCCTCGGAGGGCGCCCGGGCCCAGGCCCTGGGCACCCGCTACGCGGCCGACACGGTGTCGCTGAGCCTCGCCGCCACCGTCACCCAGGCCTACCTCAACCTGCGCGCCATCGACGCCCAGTTGCTGGCCGTGGACGACTCCCTGCGCAGCCAGAGCCGCAGCACCCAGCTCACCCGCACCCGCTTCGAGGGCGGCATCGCCTCGCAGCTCGACGTGCAGCAGGCCGAAGGCGCGCTGGCCGGCTACACGGCCGCCCGAGTCGAGCTCGACCGGGCCCGGGCCCTCTCCGAGAACCTGCTCGGCCTGCTGGTCGGCCAGCCTGGCCTCAAGATCGCCCCGGGCGACCTGCGCCAGCTGCCGGTGCCGCCGGTGCCGCCGGCCGGGCTGCCGTCCGCCCTGCTCGAAACGCGCCCCGACGTGAAGAAGGCCGAGACCGACCTGGTCGCCGCCAACGCGCGGATCGGCGTCGCCAAGGCCGCGCTGTTCCCCAGCATCACCCTCACCGGCAACTTCGGCCGCGAGAGCAAGGATCTATCGCAGCTCTTCAGCGCCCCGTCGGCGGTGTGGTCGTTCGGCGCCGGGCTCACCCAGCCGATCTTCGAAGGTGGCCGCCTGCGCGCCCAGGTGGATCAGGTCACGGCCCAGCAACAGCAGAGCCTGGAGACCTACCGCAAGACCGTGCAGGGCGCCTTCCGCGAAGTGAATGACGCGCTGGTGAGCGTGGGCCGCAACGCCGACGCCGAGGACGCTTACACCCGCGCGATGAACGCCGCCCGACGCGCCCTCGAGCTCGCCCAGGCCCGCTACGACGCCGGCTACTCACCCTACCTCGAGGTGCTCACCGCCCAGCGCACCGCCAACGACGCCACCATCGCCTGGATCCAGAACCGCCAGGCGCGCCTCACCGCTACCGTGGACCTGTTCAAGGCCCTGGGCGGCGGCTGGAAAGGCACCTGACGCTGCCCCACCGCCCGGGGTGGAGCCCCCCCGGGCGGTAGGCGCCGTAAGCCCAGCGCCTACCGCCCCTGACTGTCGCCCCCCACCGCCGCTGCGCCGCCCACCAGCGCGGAGCGAGCGCTAGGGGCCTGCTTGCGTGGGTCGACCAGGACCGCCCGCCTCCGCCTCACCGTCCGGAGCGTCCCGCGCTTACCAGTGATCTTCGGCGGAATGGCGGAAATCGGCCTCGATCCAGGCCCGGGCCGTGGCCTGAGTCAGTTTGAAATCCGGTAGCACCCGCTCCTGCGCGATCCGCTCACCGTTCTCATCGATGGCGGAAAGCAGGGCATGGGGCTCGTATTCGTCAGGAACGACCTCCAGCACAAACTCCCACAGACAACCTCCCAGACTCAGGGCCAGACGCTTGTGAAGGCTGGCCTGGAGCTGATGAGCCTGTCGTTCCAGCGTCCCTTCCGCCATCCTGACCAGCTGGTTGAAGGCCGCCTGGTCAAGGGGCTTGGGGGCGAGGCTGTCGCGCTCGGTGGCCCAGGGCGCAAGCAACACGGGCTCCTGCTCGCCATCCCGACGCACCTGGGCAGCCCAGCCCTCACCATCCTGATTGCGGACAACGGATACCGTCCACCCGTTTTCGGTCCACTGCCGTCCATCACCCAGGGGAGCAGGCTGCGGATCGGGGCGAAACAGCGGTGGGCGGGATACGGAGGTCGTATGGGCTGGCCTGGCCCCATCTGCAGAGATGAGGCTGAGTTGCTGGGGTGCGTGTCCTGCGGCAAGACCGGACGACCCACCGCGCCTGCGGAGCCCACGGGCAACCGGGCCCAAAACCACCGCACCCGAGGGGAAATCGAAACTCATCTGCTGACTCATGGGCTTTGCTTTACGGTAAAGGCAAGACCGGTCTGCGGAACCGGACAGGATGAAAACCTCGTTCTCGCCCACACGCCGGCAACCGGCCATACTTTGGCAAAACCCGGCGCATGAGCGGCACGACTCGAATTACTGTACAAAAGAACAGCAAAAAGCACAAGCTTGTCGGCTGCGCTCACCCATGACTGGCACAACGCCTTACCCGTTGGAGGACAATTGTCACCCCCCGCGCCCAGCCCACCAGTCCATGAACCATCCGGTCAGCGGACGAGCCGGCTCCAGGGCTGCGAGCTTCCGTTCGATCGCCTCGTGATTGCCCCACACCACGTCGTCCAGTTCGCCACCAGCCACCAACGCTTCAATATCCCGGCAATACACGCCCAGGTCGCGGTCAACGTAAAAGCCGTAGGTCCAACACGCCACCGGGCGTTGCAGATAGACCGGGCAGGCTCCATTGGCCTCATCCAGCATGGGACAGACAACCGGCCGCGAGGCGTCATCTGCCAGCGCAATGATCTTGCGCGCGATGTCATTGAGCCGCGCCACATCCAGGGCGGCCAAGCCATCGCGCAGCAACTGCCATTCCGCGCTGGCGAGTCGGGGCACATTGGCCAGCCGCCGGCAGCAACTGTCGCAGCCCTTGCCACACAGCCAGTCCGGGCGGTGCTCACGGATCAAGCCAACGCGTGAATCGATCTCCGCGTGGATTTCAAGAAGATGCAACCTGGCGAACACGAATCCTCCACAAAGCCGGCAGGCATCCCAAGGCCAGTAGCCGGCGACCGAAGATAACAGCTGAGCAGGGACGTCACCCCCTGCGGCGGCAATACTCCCAACTTAAGCCCCCTTATATGCCAAATGCTGGTGCGGCTTGACGCGTCGTGGCCTGGGATAACTTCGCTCAGGCTGAATGCGGCAGTGGTTGCGTGAGACGGCGTCGAGCACCGTCTGTAGCT
>NZ_JAYREK010000010.1:22354-108188 GCF_041908905.1 Zoogloea sp. | reverse complement strand
CGAACAGGTCGGTCTTGATGGCGCTGCGCGGTTTCATCGGAGTCGGCTCGGGGCGGATTCAGAACGATGTAATTTTATCAAGGGTGGGCGAGTCGAGGTTTTTCGAGGTGCCCTTAGGTGATGGATTCTCGCGGGATTCGAGTCGTTTTTTTGCCTCTCGTGATGGCAGTAGCCACCAAACGCACGTCGCGATGCAGGCAACAACGGCAGCCATGCCTCCAAACCACCGATATACCGTTGTCCCGATGAAGAAAAGGGCCAGCCCGCCGAGGAAGAGTCGAGGAGCCCAGGCGAACAACGCAAATTGGCCTACAAGCATGACAATCGCCCAGCCGAGAGAGGCCGAATCGCCAGGGCTGACGTCAAGCGGTTCGTTCCACGGCTGATCGATTCCAGCAAACGCGCTGCTGCTACTCATCCATGTGATGACCGCAGTGATCGAGTGCCTGTCTCTGTGGCGGACGGTCCGCATGCCGCTACCTGCACTCCACCACCAGCCCCGTCCGCGGAGCCATCGCAATGCTCCCGTTCACCGGGACGGCAATCAACTCGCTCGACCTACTGACGACTTGGTATCCACTGGAGCACTTCTGCCCGGCCACTTGATAGCACTGTTCAATGGATCTCCCCATCCCGCTGCACTGCATGGCGTAGCCTGGGCGCCCGCTCGGGCCTGTGATGGGGACTGGATTTACGGACGCGCAGCCGGCGGTGGCGAGGACAACCACAGCGGCAATTGCTCTCGACAGCATTGCTCTTCCTTCGCTTGATGACGGCGCCAGCAACTGAAATAGCGCCAAATTCCTACAGTTGTGGGAAGACTGGATTGTATGCCAGCTGCGAAATTCCTCCTATCGTAGGAGGAGCAGCTTGGACGCAGCGGCAGCATTCGGAAAGGTTCTCAGGAGGCTTCGGCGTCAGCGTGGGCTGACCCAGGAGCAGCTTGGGCTTGAATCCGACTTGCGGCGGACTTACGTGAGCCTCTTGGAGTTGGGGCGCCAGCAGCCGAGCCTCACGACGATTTTGAAGTTGGCTGTAGCGTTGGGCGAGCCACCTGGCGCCCTGGTCGACTTGGCAGCGGATGAGTTACTTCGCGGCCATCCCAAGCCGCCTCAGTCTTGAGGACACCCCAATCGACCCGCCCGCGTGGCGGGTTTTTCGTCGGTGGCGCCGGGATTCGGGCGAGGGTCGGGCCGCCTCTCGTGCCTCGGCGTTGATCGCTGCGGGAGCAATAGGGGAGCAACGAATCCAGAAAGCAAAAAGGCCAACCCTCACGGATTGGCCTAAGTGCTTGAATCTATTGGTGCTGCTGACCGGAATCGAACTGGTGACCTACTGATTACGAATCAGTTGCTCTACCGACTGAGCTACAGCAGCGAAGCCCTGAATTATATTTAAGAAGCCGGGGCGGATCAAGCGTGTTGCGGGTTATTCGTGGATGATGCGCCAGTTCGTGACCCGTGGTTCGCCGGCTTCCGCCAGGGTGCTGCCGTAGATCTTGCTGCCGCCGCTCACGTCGGTGCCCAGCACGCTGATTCGGGAGCCGATGCGGACGAGGGCCGTGTCGGCGAGGCCGAGCGCGGATTTGTCACCGATCCACTCGCGACGGACGCGCTGGTCGCCCTGCATTACGGTCAGCACGCTTTGGCCGCTTCCGTAGTAGGTGGAATACAGGCGACTTGCGCCGCTGGGGCTGCAGGGGTCGTCGTTGGGCAGCGAGCCGATCCAGGTGAGAACACCGTCGTTGGCCTGGAGGTTGAGCACGATGCGCTCCGTGGCCAGTTGTTGATTGTTCTCGGCCGTGCCACCGGCTTCGTTCCAGGAACTGGTGAGATCGTAGTACCAGCCCATCGGCAAGGCATCGTCGGACGTTGCGCCGGCCAGCAGATTCGTCACGCGCGCCATCTTGGCGCGGGTGATCGGGAACGAGACGTTCTCGGGCAGCGGCACCTCGTGGGTGGCGCTGCCGTAGGCACGGCTCTTGGTGCCGTCGCGGAAGGCGTACATCGTCTGCTGCTGGGAGTTGCCCTGGTCTTCCGGCGACAGCAGGCGCCCGGTGCCGACGAAGACGTAGCGCTTGAGGTCCTTGGCGGAGTACTCGATCTTGGGGGCCGTGGTGATCGGCTGCGGCGAGCCGTCGTCGGTCTTGAGTTCGGCGATCTTGAGGGCCTCGGGGTCCTTGGTGGCGTCGCTGAAATCGAAACGCCAGAGGTTGCCGAGGAGGTCGCCGCCATAAACATAGCTCAGGGTGTAGTCGGCGTAGCTCTCGGTGTAGCCCTCGAGCTGGGCCAGGCCGGCGGGGGTCGCCTCGGAGCCGGCGCTGGTCTGGATCGGGCCCTTCAGGAGTTCGCCGGTCTTGGCGTTCAGCACGAAGATGGCGCCCTTGCCGGTCAGGGTATTGTTGTAGCCGGAGGAGAGGATCACCACCCAGCCCCAGCGACGGGTCTTGGCGATGAGCGGGCGTCCATAGCTGTAGCCCATGTTGGGGTGGGTGAACTCCCACAACACCTTGCCTGTCATGGTGGATTCGTTGAGGCTGCCCGGGGTGATGTTGGTGACATCGACTGCGATGAAGCTGCGGCCGCCCTTGCCCTGGCCCATGACCAACAGGCTGTGCCAATCGGCCGGCGTGCCGGCGCTGAAGGACGACAGGCTGTTGCCGGTGCGGGCGAAGTCCACGTCCCGGATCTCCGGTGTGGCATTCATGTAATAGCGGTGGGTGTAGGTGTGACGGGCGAGGGCTTGCAGGCCGCTGATCTGCGGCGCCTGGTCCGGGCCCTCATAGGTGGAGTAGGGCACCACGGCAAAGACCTCCTTGCCGGCGTTGGTGCCGTCGCTTGCGTCGAAGGCGTGCAGCATGCCGTCGTTTGCGCCCACGAAGACGAGGGGCGTGCGGCTGGCCTTGTCGTTCGCGAAGGTCTTGTAGCCGGGGTTGTAGGTATCGGCGTAGCCGGCGCTGGGTTTGCCCAGGTAAACCACGCGGGAGTCGACGATGTCACCCAGCAGGTTGGTCCGGCGACGGTAACTCTTGGTGACGGTGGTGGTCGACTCGTTGGTCCGATCCCCACGCAGGTAGTTGAGGATGTTCTTGCCGTCGGTGTCGTCACCGTTGCCCAGGTTGAACTTCTGGGTGGCGCTGAGGTTGTCCCAGCGGAAGGGGGTGCTCTTCAGATCGGCCGGGGCCGGGTTGGTCATGCTCTTGTCCGTCGGGGCCAGGGTGATGATGACCCGGTTGTCGCTGCCGATGTCGTTCAGCTTCGCGGCAGCGCTCCACAAGGGGGTGAGTTCGGGCTGGTCGTTGACGATTTTCTTGATCTTGGAGGCGACCACGTCGCCGGACCAGGTGCCCGCGTCGTAGCTGCCCTGGTAGGTGGTCGAGCCGCCGGTGGATTCGTTGAGCTGGAAGCTTGAGAGGGCGGTACCCGCCGCCGAGCCGGCGCCCGAGGAGATGCTCGTGAAGGCACTCTGCAGGCCAGCCTGCATATCGTCGGGCGAGCCGGCTTCGTAGTAGTTGTTCGGCAGTTCAAAGCCGCCGGTCTTGGACTTGCGGATGTTGGTCTTCTTCACGTCGTCGCCACCCCAGATGGAGGTGCTCGAATTGAAGGCCGTCGGGTTGTTGGGGTCGGGCATCTTGTAGCCGCCATACTTGGCGGCCAGCCAGTACTGGTTCTTGTCCTTGTAGCCGCTTTCCTGGACGTCCATCCAGTAGGTCGAGATGGTCTGGGTGCCCTTGATGTCGGAGCGGAGATCGTTGAAGTGGGCGTAGTAGGCGATGCCCGCGATCATGTAGCCGGCTTGCAGGGCGGGCTGGGGGACGAGCTTGCTGCCAAGGTTGCTCTCGCCCTCGAGATTGCCGACCACGTCGGTCCAGCCCTTGGCGGTGTTGCCGGCCATGTTGCTGTCCACGTCGCTGGGGATCGGGGAGTCGCCGCCCGAGAGGTTGCGGTCATAGTTGGTGTTGACGTCCCCGATGCCCAGAATGTAGTTCTTCTTGCAGGAGAGCGCGCCCTGCTTGGGGTACTTGGCGTCCATGGCGGGGTCGTTCCACTCGGTGAACACCGGGAAACCGTCCCGCTGGGTGGCGTCCACGCTGTTTACGTAAGAGGCGGTTGGCTTCAGGCCCTTGAAATACTTGACGGCCTCGGCATACATCTCGCTCACCGGGTCGTAGGCCTTGTATTTCTTGCTGCTCTGGCCGAACTTGTTGAGGTAGTTGATCGTGCCGCTGTCGACTTTCTGCGGCGATGCCTGCATCTCGTAGGGGTCGTCGAGGAAGGCGCCGGTTTCGGTGATTTCGTTGTCGATGCTCTGGACCTTGGCGCGCAGCACGCCGCCATCCCGCGTGGTGCTGGTGTCGGCGAGATAGCCGAAGGCGCCGAAATACATCTTGTCCTTGTATTGCTGCATCAGGCCGACGGGCTTCCAGACCACCTTTGCGCCGGTCGCGTCGACGTATTTGCGGCAGTTGCTCTCCAGATAGCTGCTCGCTCCGGTCCCTTCGTCACGGCAGACCTCGACGTTGACGTTGAGTGTCGTCGTCTGGTTGACCTTCAGCGCCTCCGGCTGGTCGGCCTGGTTGAATGACCACGGTGGGTTGTCCGGCTTCTCGTATCCGAAGCGGACCTTCACCCCCATGCCGCCGTTGCGGATCCACAGGCGCCTTTCATGAAAGTCCGCGGGGAGCCCGGTGTACTTCTTGACCTTACTCCCGTCGAGAAAGCGGTCCGGGAAGTTGTAGTAGCCGCCCTGGTCGGACGCATAGGCGCGCTGGAGGATGGTCTGACCGAGGGGGGACCCGGATGCACCGGTGAACAGCTTGGGCTTGTCGGTGCTCCGCAGGCCGCCGGTGAGCACCCAGCGGAAGGTGTCGATGCCCTGCATCGTCGCCCAGTTCATGAAGTTGCCGCTCCACTTGTTGTCGCAGGCGTAATCACCGTCGGCAAAGCCCACCGGCTTGAAATGCTCGTCCTCATAGGCGTAGCACTTCTTGGGGTCGAAATAGCCCAGGTATTTTTTGCTAGTGACGAAGACTTCGTTGCCGTCGCTGTTTTTGTCCCGATGGGCCCGCGTGATCGCCGTCGGAAACTCCACCGACAGCGCGAGCAGCACGTTGGCCGGCACGTCGGCGATCGCGATCGGCTGATCTGCCAGCGGCGTCTTGGCGGCACCGGCGCCGGTGGCGATGAGTGCGGTGGCGAGGCCGGTGAGCGCCAGCGTGGCCCTGCGGAAGCCCGGCATGAAGGTCGTGGGTTTCATCTGGTGTTTCCTCTGCGATACATCGATCGTCACTTGACGCGGGTCGTGACGGTCGCCTGGACGTAGGTCTGCGTGTTGCGTACCCCGTCGCTGCGGATGGTGATGCGGTAGAGCGGCAGCGAGATCGAACCGGGCTTGTCCTGCCGGTAGGAGCCGCCGAGCTCGTAGCGGTCGGAGACGGAGCATTTCTTTTCGTCGGAGGGGCCGTAGTCGGAGCACATCCGCTCGATCAGGAAGCGCACCTCCTGGCCGTCCTGGATGACGGGCTTGATGGTCTTGAACTTGGCGTCGAAGGCGGCCTTGTCCTTGATGATCAGCGGGACGCCGCTGGCGTCGGTCTCGAGCAGGCGGGGCCAGTAGTTGAGCGGCAGCCACTTGTCGATCTTCTCGCAGGGCCCGGGGTCGCAGCCGGCGTCGTTGGCCTGGTACTCGAGAAAATCGAGCGTCTGCATGACCTTGAAGGCCTCGTTGAGGCCGATGCTGGTGCGGTTGACCGAATCGCGCTTGAAGGCGAGGTTGCCCGACAGGAGCGCCGAGGTGTCCACCGAGCGGAGCAGCGAGACGCCCCCCAGCATCATCGCCACGAGGACCACCAGCACCACGGCCAGCACCGACCCGCGGCTGCGGGACGGGCGCGGGAAGGGAAGGGGAGGCTTGCGCAATCGCATGGTTGTGGCCGCCATCATTTCGGAGTGGATTTCATGTTGCGCAGGGGAATCACCCAGTCGAACACCTGGTAACCGAAGCGCTGCTCGGTGCTCGCGAGCTTCACGGTGACCTGCCGGCTCTCGGCCAGATCCTGGAACAGCACCAGGGTGCTCGACTTGGCGTCGGTGCTCTGGCTCTGGCTGGTGCGCACGATCAGCCCGATGCGGATCGCCTTGATCTGGTCGACCCGCTGCTGGACGCTGGCGTTGCCGCTCATCAGCTCGGTGATGCTCCAGCCGCTTTCGCCGGGGGAGATCCATTCATCCACCACGTCGTCGTTGGGGATGCCGCCGGCCTTGCCGTTGTCCACGCCGTAGCGCGCCTTGAGGAGCAGGATGTTCTCGCCGAAGGACTGGAGCGGGCGTCTTTTGAGCAGGTCGTATTCGACCAGCTCGTTGTTGCTGTTCACCGACACCAGCGAGAAGGTCGGCAGCGCCTCGCGCCCGAGGTGGAAGGCCGACGGGCTGCTGGCGGTCGACTGCAGGGCGCCGTAGGAGGCCTCGCCCTGATTGAGCGGGATCACGGTGTACGACGCGGGCGAGACCACCTTGGCGGCGGCCGGCATCACGTTGAGCCCCAGCGAGATGTCGGCGACGGGCTTGCCGCCGGAGTAGTCGGCGGCCACCTGGACGATCTGGCAGTCTCCCGGCCCCTCGGGCACGTCCTGGGGCACCGCCAGCAGCAGGTCGGTGGCCGTCTGCCCGTCGTCCCTCAGGCCAATGCCGTTGGGGTTGGTGACGGTCAGGGAGGTGCCGGTGGAGTCGAAGGGGATGTCCCGGTTCGAGGAGGCCGAGTTGCCGGCGATCACCAGCAGGGTGTCGGAGCCGGTCGAGCCGTTCTGGATGCCGACCGGCAGCACCCGGACCGACTTGGGGAAGTTCTCGAAGGGGGCCGGCAGCGTGGACGCCGGCAGCAGGGTGCTCCCGCCGCGGTTCACCTTCAGCAGGCAGCTCCAGACGTTGCGGCCCTGCACCAGCCCGGCCCCGCCTTCCTCGATCATCAGGTTGAGCCGGGCGCCGACCACCGCCGCGTTCTGGATGCTGTCGGCGGCACCGCTCACGTTGCGGCGGAAGCTCTCGCTGGAACTGAAGGACTTGAAGATCACCAGGGACGCCAGCAGGCCGACGGCCATGCCGACCATGACCTCGACAAGACTGATGCCGCCCTGGGCGCCGGGCCTGGGCATGGAACGCTCGGACATGTGGGTTTCCTAGAAAAGCAGTGCGCGGGTGACGTAGTACCCTTTGACTTCCTTGATCTGCTTCGCGTCCTTGGCGACGCCGGGCATCTCCCAGCGCACCTCGAGGTCGACCAGGAGGGTGCCCTTGGTGGCGGAGGAGGTGAAGGTGGGCGTGACCGTCACGTTGGGCAGGCGCGAGGCGCCGACCACCCGGTTGTCGAGCCAGGCCTTGTACTTGGGGCCGTTGGGATAGGCGAACTCGCTGGCCACCAGATTGACGTCCGAGGCCGTCATCTTGGCCAGCAGCTCGTCGGCCAGCATGGCCGCCTCGGTGCGGAAGCGGCTGTCGGTGGCGATCTTGGTGGACGCAGCCTGAAAACCGATCAGGCCGAGCAGGCCCAGCGAGAAGATCAGCAGGGCCACCAGGGCCTCGAGCAGGATGTAGCCGGATTGGGGAGATTGGGCGGCTGTGGCGGACGGGGTCTGCTTGGTGTTCATGTCGAACTCCCGGGGGTCAGGCTTTCGGGCACTTTTCAAGGCTGATCTGCGGCTGGCAGGCAAAGGGTTCGCCCGACTCCAGCGCAGGGTTGCAGAGTTTGACGCCGCCACCGGGCGTCACGAAGACGCACAGGGCCTTGTCGGCGTTGCTTCGCGAGATGCGGTAGACGCGGTGATCGGCGACGGCCGCGCCCGCGGTGTCGAGCACCCGGCCGGTGCCGCTGAAGAGCACGCTGGCCGGCCCCTCGAGGCTGATCTCGGGCGACACCTCCTTGAGCAGGAAGCCGTTCACGTAGGCGGCATTCTGGTCGGCCAGCGGAGTCAGCCCGTCCAGCGCGCGGATCGCCCAGTTCTTGCCGTTGGCGCTCGCGGTGAGGGTCTTGATGGTGGAGACGGAGGGGGTGCCGTCGGTGAGCAGGAATTCCACCCGCAGGTTGCGGCGGATCGCCTCGGCCTCGGCCTGGCGCAGCCCGTTCTGCAGGATCTCGGCCGCCGACGTGACCGAGGTGTTGCGGATCCACTGGCTCATCTGGGGAATGCCGATGGCGCCGACGATGCCGACGATGGTGACCGTGATCATCAGCTCGAGCAGGGTCACGCCCTGCTGGCCTGCGCGCCGCAGCGTCAGCATGAGGTGGCTCCCTTCGACATCAGCCAGCACGACTGGGTGGCGGCGACGGCGGGCGTCTTGGAGGTTTTCTCGCCGGACTGGTTGATCGTGTAGGTGTAGCCGTTCATGCCCTTGGCGGACTGGCCGGTGGCGGTCATGGTGAAGGTCGTCGACGAGCAGTTGGAGACGGCAACGTCGAAGGGCGCATCCTGGAACACCGGGCTGAAGTCCAGATCGCATTTGTACGTCCGCTCGGAGTTGAAGACCTGCTCCATCCGCACCTTGGATTCGGACAGGGCAGCCACCCCCTGGGCGATCTTGCCCTTGATGACGTGGTCGCTGTAGGCCGGCACCGCAATGCTGGTGATGATGCCCACGATGACGACGACGATCATCAGCTCTATCAGGGTGACGCCACCTTGCTTCTTCATCTACATAATCTCCTTTCAAGCTAAGATGACACCGGGAAAGCGCGAAGGCGAGTCCCTCGCGACCAGCGGAAAATGTGTGCCGACGGGCGGCACCGGCGCCCCCAACCCCCGAGGCTATCGTGCACCGCATGCCTCTCCATCACCCCGCAAGTCACTGATCCGGTGTTTCAATTTCTTGCAAAGCGGCGGTCGCCGTGTGGCCGTCTGGCGTGGGCGCTGGTGCTGTCGGTATTCATTCATGGCGCCCTGATCGCGCTCTGTACTTATTTCGGATCGTCGCCCCGGATGGGGCCTGGACGGGCGCCTCTGCTGGCGGCCCGCCTGGGTGCGGCCCCGATGTCCGGCGCCCCGCGCCCGGCCCCCGTGGCGCAGCCCGCCCCGGCGTGGGCGGTGGCCGAGCCCGGGCCGGCGCCCCGGGCGGATGCCGATCCCGTTCCCGAGGCGCGGCGCGAGGCGGATGTCGCGCCGCCGACGTCCATCCTGCCCGCTTATTACCGTCCCACCTCGGCCCTCAGCCGTGGCCCCGAACTCCTCACGCCGCCGGCGGACGGTGACTGGCCGCTCCTGCCCGACGCACCGCCGGGCCGTTTCCAGCTCGAGCTGGCGATCGGCGCCGACGGCACCGTTCATCGGGTCGTTCCCCTGTGCGAGGAGGCCCTGTGCCCGGCGGCGGAGGCGTACGCGGAGCTGGTCGGCCGCTGGCGCTTCCAGCCCGGCGACTTGAACGGCGAGCCGATGCCGAGCCGGCTGCGCCTCGAGTTCGAGATCGGGCTGCCGGCGGACGAGCCGGGCGAGGATCAGGCGCCGCGCCAGTAGTCCGGTCGCCCGAAGCAGCCCCGCAGGTAGTCGATCAGCAGGCGTACCCGCAGCGGCAGCCGGCGGTTCTGGGGGAACACCGCGTAGATGCCGGTCGACGGCGCGGCGAAGCCGTCGAGCACCGACACCAGCGCGCCGCGGGCCAGGTCCTGTTCGACTTCCCACATCGAGCGCCAGGCGAGCCCGATGCCGCCCAGCGCCCAGTCGTGGAGCACCGTGCCGTCGTTGCACTCGAAGCGCCCCGACACCTTGATGGTGCGGGTCTGCCCCGGGGTGTCCGGGTCGGAGAACACCCAGCCGCGCTGGGGGTCGAGGGACAGGCAGTCGTGGCGCACCAGGTCGTCCGGGTGGGAAGGGGTGCCGTTGCGCGCCAGGTAGGTCGGGCTGGCGACGACCACCCGCCGGTTGTCGGCCAGGCGCACCGACACCAGGCTCGAGTCGCTCAGCTCGCCGATGCGGATCGCGCAGTCGATGCCCTCGTTCACCAGGTCGACGAGCCGGTCGGACAGATCCAGGCTGCAGCTCACCTCCGGATTGGCCGCGAGGAAATCCCGCACCAGCGGCGCCACGTGGCGTCGCCCGAAGCCGGCCGGCGCCGAGACCTTGATGTGTCCGCTCGCCTTCACGCCGCCCAGGCTCACCGACGCCTCGGCGTTGGCGAGGTCGTTGAGGATGCGCTGGCAGTCTTCCAGAAAGGCGCTGCCCTCGAAGGTCAGGCTGAGCCGGCGCGTGGTGCGCAGCAGCAGCTTCACCCCCAGCCGCTCTTCCAGCGCGTCGATGCGTCGGCCCATCACCGCGGGCGTCACGCCCTCGGCCCGGGCCGCGGCCGACAGGCTGCCGCGGGTGGCGACGCTGACGAAGGCGGCAATCTCCTTGAAGTTGTTCATCTTGTACTAAAAGTAAAAAATCATTTGATTTTATTATGGCTTCTTTTTTCTTTATGCATTGAATAAACTTCGCTGCATTGCGGTAGAGGAGACAGCCTCCCGTAGGGTGCCACCGGGCCAGCGGGCCGGTAGAAGCGCCCGCGGGACGCACCCGACCCATCACCCCCGGCAGCGAGGATCAATCCAGCATGGCGCAGCAACCCCGAATCCAGGCCGTCGCGTTCGATGCCTTTGGCACGCTCTTCGACGTCTACTCGGTGGGCCTGCTGGCCGAGCAGCTGTTTCCGGGCAAGGGCGCTGCGCTTGCCGAGTTGTGGCGCCAGAAACAGATCGAATACAGCTTCATCCGCAGCCTGTCGGGCCGCTACAAGCCCTTCTGGGATATCACCCGCGACGGCCTCGACCACGCGGCGGCCCGCCTCGGGCTGGCGCTGGACGGCGCGCGGCGCACCCAGCTGATGAATCAGTATGCCTGCCTGTCGCCGTTCCCCGAGAACCTCTGCGCGCTGCGCCGCCTCAAGGAGGCCGGCCTGCCGATGGCGATCCTGTCCAACGGTACCCCCGAGATGCTCCAGGTGGCGATCAAGAGCGCCGGCATGCAGGGCCTGTTCGACCATGTGCTGTCGGTGGATGCGGTGCGCAAGTACAAGACCCACCCCGACGCCTACGCCCTGGCGCCCGCCGCCTTCGGCTGCGCGCCGGAGCGCATCCTCTTCGTCAGCTCCAACGGCTGGGACGCCGCCGGCGCGGGCTGGTATGGCTTCACCACCTTCTGGATCAACCGTGGCGGCCAGCCCGGCGAGGCGCTTGACATCGCCCCCACCGCCACCGGCCGCACGATGGACGACGTGGTGGCCTATCTCATTGGCGGGCGGGGCTGAGATGGACGCCACGCAGCTCCTCCTCGTCGGTGGCGGCGCCTTCCTGGCTGGTGGCATGAACGCCATCGCCGGGGGCGGCACCTTCTTCTCGTTTCCGGCCCTGCTGGCCGCCGGCGTGCCGCCGGTGATGGCCAACGCCAGCAACACCGTGGCCATGTGGCCGGCCAGCCTGTCGAGCGCCTGGGCCTACCGCCGTGAGGTGAGCCGCCATCCGCGCTGGACGCTGCTGCTGGTGCTGGTCTCGCTGATTGGCGGGGTCAGCGGCAGCCTGCTGCTGCTTGCCACTTCCAACGCCGCCTTCTCGCGCCTGGTGCCCTGGCTGCTGCTCACGGCCACCTGCCTGTTTGCCTTCTCCGGTCAGATCAGCCGGGGTGTCGCCGCCGCCAAGGCCCGGCTCGGGCTGGGGGCCAGGGCGGCCGGCACGCCCGGGGGCTTGGGCGGCCTGATCTTCCAGACCATCGTGGCGATCTACGGCGGTTTCTTCGGCGCCGGGATGGGCATTCTCACCCTGGCGGCCCTGGCGATCCAGGGCGTCGAGGACATGCAGGAGCTCAACGGCCTCAAGAACCTCACCTCGGCGGTCAACTACACCGTCGCCGCGGCCACCTTCATCATCGCCGGCGCCATCAGCTGGCCCCACACCCTGCTGATGATCGCCACCGCCATGGCCGGCGCCTTCGCCGGTGCGGCCTTCGCCCGCCGCCTGCCGGCCATCTGGCTGCGCCGGCTGGTGGTCGCGGTGGGCAGCGTGCTGAGCGTCATCTATTTCATCAAGACTTATTCTTAACCTTCACCTAAAGGAGCTTCCATGAGCCTCACCCTGCCCCAAGGCATGCAGATCACCGCCCCCCTCCAGCCGGGCTACGAAACCATCCTCACCCCCGAGGCCCTCGAGTTCGTCGCCAAGCTGCACCGCGCCTTCGAGCCCCGCCGCCAGGAGCTCCTGAAGGCCCGCGTCGAGCGCCAGGCCCGCATCGACGCCGGCGAGATGCCCGACTTCCTGCCCGAGACCAAGCACATCCGCGAAGGCGACTGGAAGGTGGCCCCGCTGCCGAAGGCCCTCGAGTGCCGTCGCGTCGAGATCACCGGCCCGGTCGAGGCCAAGATGATCATCAACGCCTTCAACTCCGGCGCCGATTCCTACATGACCGACTTCGAGGACTCCAACAGCCCGAAGTGGGACAACCAGATCCAGGGCCAGATCAACCTCTACAAGGCCATCCGCCGCGAGCTGTCGTTCAAGAACGAAGCCGGCAAGGAATACAAGCTGGGCGACAAGATCGCCACCCTGCAGATCCGCCCGCGCGGCTGGCACCTGGACGAGAAGCACGTGACCGTTGATGGCCAGCGCGTCTCCGGCGGCATCTTCGACTTCGGCCTGGTGTTCTTCCACAACGCCAAGGAGCAGATCGCCCGCGGTGCCGGCCCGTTCTACTACCTGCCCAAGATGGAGAGCCACCTCGAGGCCCGCCTGTGGAACGACATCTTCGTGATGGCCCAGGACCACATCGGCATCCCCCAGGGCACCATCAAGGCCACCGTGCTGGTCGAGACCATCCTCGCCACCTTCGAGATGGAAGAGATCCTCTACGAGCTGCGCAACCACTCCGCCGGCCTCAACGCCGGGCGCTGGGACTACATTTTCTCGTGCATCAAGAAGTTCAAGAAGAACAAGGACTTCTGCCTGGCCCAGCGCGGCGCCATCACCATGGAAGTGCCGTTCATGCGCGGCTACGCGCTGGCCCTGGTGCAGGCCTGCCACAAGCGCGGCGCGCCGGCGATGGGCGGCATGTCCGCGCTGATCCCGATCAAGGGCGACCCGGAAGCCAACGAGAAGGCCCTGGCCGGCATCCGCCATGACAAGACCCGCGACGCCAACGACGGCTTCGACGGCGGCTGGGTGGCCCACCCGGGCCTCGTCTCGATCGCCATGGAAGAGTTCGTCAAGGTGCTCGGCGACAAGCCCAACCAGTGGGAGAAGCAGGTTGACGGCAAGTTCGGCCCCGAGCAGTGGCTCGACTTCCGCCCGACCACCCCGATCACCGAGGCCGGCCTGCGCAACAACATCAATGTGGGCATCCACTACCTGGGCTCCTGGCTCGCCGGCAACGGCTGCGTGCCCATCCACAACCTGATGGAAGACGCGGCCACCGCCGAGATCTCCCGCTCCCAGGTGTGGCAGTGGGTGGTCAGCCCGAAGGGCGTGCTGGACGACGGCCGCAAGGTCACCGTCGAGATGGTCCGCCCGATGATCGCCGAGGAGCTCGCCAAGGTGAAGGCCACCGTCACCGCCCAGGGCGAGGACACCGCCAGCTACGACCAGGCCGCGGTGATCTTCGACAAGATGTCGCTGACCCCGGAATACCCGGAGTTCCTGACCCTGCCGCTGTACGAGGCGATGGAGTAATCTGCCTTCAGCCCCGCCTGGCCGGGGCCTGAACGACAAGACGGCACCCGCGGGTGCCGTTTTGTATTGGGGCCTGTGCCTTGCCGAACCGGCCAGGCAAAGCGCGGCTTACTTGCTCTTGCGCCCCAGGCCGCCCAGCAGGAAGGCGATCGGACGCTGGGATTTCTGGGTGGGGGCGATGGCCGCTTCGGCGGCGTCCGGCGCCGGGCCTGCCATCTCGCGTTGCTCGTAGGGCTTGTTGAAGTCGAAGCCGTTGGGCGCGATGTGCGAGGGCTGCCGACGGCGTTGCGGTTCGCGGCTGCCGGAGGAGGGCTCCCGTTCGCTGCGCTTCCGGCGCTCGGCGCTCGGGCGTTCGTCGGTGCGGGTGCGTTCTTCGGAGCGGGGGGTGCTGGCGCTCGGGGCAGAGCGGCGGCGCCTGCCCGCGTCGGCGTCGAAGAAGTCGGGCTCCGGGTCGTAGCCGGGGACGATCTCCTGCTTGATCTCGAGCTTGATCAGCTTCTGGATGTCGGCCAGGCGATGGCGCTCCTCGGAGCTGACGAGGGAGACCGCCTTGCCCTTCTTGCCCGCCCGACCCGTACGGCCGATGCGATGGACGTAGTCTTCGGCGGTGTGGGGCAGCTCGAAGTTGATCACCGAGGGGAGGTCTTCGATGTCCAGGCCGCGGGCCGCCACGTCGGTGGCGACCAGCACCCGGACCTTGCCGCTCTTGAAGTTCTCGAGGGTTTCGGTGCGGGCCTGCTGGCTCTTGTCGCCGTGGATCGAGTCGGCGGAGATGCCGTGCCGCTCGAGAAAGTGGGCCAGCCGGCTGCAGGCGAACTTGGTGTCGACGAAGACCAGCACTTGGTTGGTCTCGTCCTCGTGGCGGACGATGTGGGCCAGCAGGTTGCGCTTCAGGCCGCTGGAGACCGGGTGGACGATGTGGGTGATCGTCTCGCTGACCATGTTGCGGCGCGCGACCTCGATCAGCTGCGGGTTCTTGAGCATCTGGTCGGCGAGCTTCTTGATCTCGTCGGAGAAGGTCGCGGAGAACAGCAGGCTCTGGCGATTGGCCGGGAGCAGGGCGAGGATGCGCCGGATGTCGGGGATGAAGCCCATGTCGAGCATGCGGTCGGCTTCGTCGAGGACGAGCATCTCGACCTGGCCCAGCGCGATCGTCTTTTGCTGCACGTGGTCGAGCAGGCGGCCCGGCGTGGCGACGACGATCTCGATGCCCCGGCGGAGCTCCTGGATCTGCGGGTTCATGTCGACGCCGCCATAGATGCAGATGCTGCGCAGCGGCAGATGCCTGGAGTACATCTTGACGGACTCGAAGACCTGCATGGCCAGCTCGCGGGTCGGCGCCAGGATCAGGGCGCGGACCGGGTGGCGCGCCGGGCTGGCCGACGTGCTGGCGTGGCGGGCGAGGCGGTTGAGCAGGGGCAGGGTGAAGCCCGCGGTCTTGCCGGTGCCGGTTTGGGCGCCGCCCATGACGTCGTGGCCGGCCAGGACGACCGGAATGGCCTGGCGCTGGATCGGCGTGGGTTCGGTGTAGCCGGCGTCGGTGACAGCCCGCAGGATTTCAGGAATGAGTCCGAGTTCGGAAAACGACATGGGTACGTTCAGGTTATGGGTGACCGCAATTTAGTGCAGTGCACCATTCAGGTAGAGCAGCATTATACATCGGCCGGCCATCAGCGCCGCGTCAGATAGCAGGTGACCTCTTCGCGATCGTGGTAGAGGTGCCTGATTCGCAATACGTATTTGACCCCGGCGGCGCGCATGCGCTGGTCGATCAGCTGGCGGCAGCGTTCGACCTCGTCGTGGCGCTTCTTCATGGGCAGCTTCAGGTTGAAGATGCTCCGCCGGCAGCGCGCGGTGGCGACCCAGTCGGCCATGATCGGGGCGATCCGGGAGGGCTGCTCGACCATGTCGCAGACCATCCATTCGACGGGTTTCTTGGGGCGCCAGGTGAGGCCGTCGGCGCGCAGGTGTTCGATGAGCCCGGTGGCCGTCACCGACGGGGCGATCGGGCCGTTGTCGATGGCGGTGACGCGCAGGCCGCGACTGACCAGCTGCCAGCTCCAGCCGCCGGGGGCCGCGCCCAGGTCGACGGCGGTGAGCCCCGGACGGAGCGTCGATTTCTGCTCGTCCGGCGAGAGCAGGGTGAGGATGGCCTCGGCGAGCTTGAGGGTGGACCGGCTGGGCGCTTCTTTGGGCATCCGCAGGCGGGGGATGCCCATCGGCCAGGCGGAGCCTTCGCTGGCCAGGCTGACGCCCAGCCACACCTGGCGGGCGCCGACGAAGAACACATGCAGGCGCGGCAGGTGCGGCGAGTCGGGGCGCAGGCAGCCGGCCTTGCCGAGGGCGGCCTCGAGCAGCGGGCCGAAGCGCCGCAGGAAGCCGGACTGCTGCTTGCCTTCGTTGGTGTCGGGGGTTTCGAGCAGGAGGGCGGAGAAGCGCTCCTGGAAGCCTTCGATGCGCTGTACCAGCGGCGTCAGGCGGTCGCGCTCGGGGAGGTCGTCGATGACGGCCAGCACCTGGCAGCTCTGGCGGGCGAACACCAGCCGCGAGACGTCCAGGCGGCGGCGCAGTTCGTCGTGGGGCAGGGCCTGCTCGAGGGCCAGGAAGACGAAACCGCTCTGCGGCTGGCCGTGCACGGCGGCGGCCAGTCGCGCCGGGCTCGCCTGGAGCTCCTGGCCGGCGTCGGCCTCGAAGCCGGGGCGGCATTGCACCAGCAGCCCGAGGGCGTCATGGGCGCGATGACGGGTGGGGATGGATTCCATAGGGGGCGTGTAAGATCGTTCGGGCGTGGGGGCGTCGGCCCCTCGACGGGCTTCGGATGATAACCGAAGCCGGCCGCGCAGCCCTGTGTCCCCGATTTCACTTCTGGAGTCTTCAATGGAATACCGCAAGCTTGGCACCAGCACCCTGCAGGTGTCCTCCGTGTGCCTGGGAACGATGACCTTCGGTCAGCAGAACTCCGAGGCGGACGGCCACGCCCAGCTGGATCTCGCCCTCGAGCATGGCGTCAATTTCATCGACATGGCCGAGATGTACCCCGTGCCGACCCGCGCCGAAACCCAGGGCGCGACGGAGCGGATCGTCGGTTCGTGGCTGAAGGGCAAGCCGCGGGAGAAGCTGGTGATCGCCACCAAGGTGACGGGCCTGGGCCGTCAGCTGCCCTGGATCCGCGGCGGCCCGCTGGCCCTCGATCGCGCCAACATCCGCACGGCCGTCGAGGACAGCCTGCGCCGGCTCGGCACCGAGTACATCGACCTCTACCAGATCCACTGGCCGGCCCGTAACCAGCCGATGTTCGGCCAGTGGCGCTTCGATGCGGCGGCCGAGCGGCCGGCGACGCCGATCCCCGAGCAGCTGGAGGCCCTGGCCGAGCTGGTGGCCGAGGGCAAGATCCGCCACGTGGGGCTCTCCAACGAGCACCCCTGGGGCCTCATGCAGTTTCTCCAGGCGGCCGACGCGCTGGGCCTGCCGCGGGTCGTCTCGGTGCAGAACGCCTACAGCCTGCTGAACCGGGTCTTCGAGCAGACCCTGGCGGAGGTGTGCTTCCGGGAGCAGGTTAGCCTGCTGCCCTATTCGGTGCTCGGTTTCGGCCACCTGACCGGCAAGTATCTGGACAACCCGCCGGCTGACGCGCGCCTCTCGCTCTTTCCGGCCTTCGGGGCTCGGTATGCCAAGAGCAACGTGCGCCCGGCCGTCGAGGCCTACGTGGCGCTTGCCCGCCGCCACGGCATGAGGCCCACCGAACTGGCGCTGGCCTTCGTGGCGAGCCAGGGTTTTGTCACGAGCACCATCGTCGGAGCGACCTCGGTGGCACAACTCGACGAGAATCTCAAGGCTTGTTCGCGGGTTCTTGATCAGCATATCCTTGCGGAAATTGATGACATTCACCTTCAGTTCACGAATCCCGCGCCGTAAAAACCGATTGTTTGCGCCTGTTACAGGGTGTAAAGCCATTCTGGGAGAATTATTTGAAGGAAATCGTCGCGGCTCCGGATCTGCGCATCGGCATGTTTGTCGCCGAGCTCGATCGTCCGTGGCTGGAGTCGCCTTTTCTGATGCAGGGCTTCGTGGTCGAGGACGAGGAGACGCTCGCCCAGCTGCGCGGGCTGTGCCGCTTCGTGTACGTGGACCCCACCCGCTCGGTGGGGGACGCATGGCGCGCGGCGGATGAGCCTCCGCCGGCATCCCGGACCGAGCGCGCGGCAAGCCTGGCTTCGTTCCAGGTGCCGGCCGAAGTCCGCCGGCGCCCGATGGATTTCTTCGGATTGCTGAGGTCCCTGCGCTCCAGGCGCAGCGATGCGGCGTCGGCCGCCGACAACGCTGCCGGGCAACCCATGGCGCCGTGGGCCCATGTGTACCCCGGCGCGGGTGGGGAGGGTGCGCGTCCGGTCGTCCGCGAGCCGGAGACCGTCGAGTATGCCGAGCGTGCCGCGAGCCGCCCCCTGATCACCAGCGAGGTTCAGCCTCGTCCGCGCGGCGAGGCTGGCCGCCCGCGCCCGGATCACTCCGGCGCGGGGGCTGGCGGCGCGGTGGCGTCGGGGATGATCTACGCCGAGCCGGTGGCGCCCCTGGAAGAGGAGATCGTCACCGCCCTGCCGCTGGTCAATCGGGCCCAGGGCCTGCTGGCCCAGGTCGCCCTCGACGTGCAGCGCAGCCTCAACCCGGATCTCGAGCGCCTGCGCGGCGTGGTGTCCGAGATGGTGCTGAGCGTCGCCCGCAACCCGGATGCCCTGTTGTGGCTGGCCCGGCTCAAGCAGACCGACCAGTACAGCTACGCCCACTCCCTCGACGTTTCCGCCCACGTCATGATCTTCGGGCGCTATCTCGGGCTGGGCGACGAGTCGGTGGGGCATCTCGGCATGGCCGGCATGCTGCAGGACATCGGCAAGCTCAAGCTGCCCCAGCGGCTGTTGTTCAAGCATGGCCCCCTGTCGCCCCGCGAGCAGCAGATCTTCCAGTGCCACGTGGATTTCTCCCTGCAGATCCTGTCCACCTCGTCGGGTGTTTCCCCGGCGATGCTGGAGATCGTGGCGCGGCACCACGAGCGCCGCGACGGCAGCGGCTATCCCCGCGCCCTGCAGGGCGACCAGGTGGGGCTGATGGCCGAGATCGCCGGGCTGTGCGACATCTACTGCGCGATGACCCGGGAGCGCCCCTATGGCGAGGCCGCCAGCGCCCAGGTGGCGCTCGACGCCCTGCGGGCGCAGCGGGGCGTCGGGTTTTCGGAGAGCACCGTCGACCAGTTCGTCCAGTGCATCGGGCTCTACCCGGTGGGCACCCTGGTCGAACTCAATTCCGGCGAGGTGGCGGTGGTCGTCGCCCAGAATCGCATCCGTCGCCTCAAGCCGCGGGTGATGATCCTGCTGGGGCCGGACAAGCAGCCCAACGCCTATCCCCACACGCTCGATCTCCTCTACGAGCAGCCGACGGCCACGGGTGAGCCCTGTGCCATCGTCCGGGCGTTGCCGCCCGGGGCCTATGGTGTGGATGCCTCGGAGTTCTATCTCTCATGACACGCTTCGACGCGTGCGCCGGCCTCCAGGGGGGCCAGCCCTTCGACGGGGAGGCGGTGGCCCGCCTGCTGCGTCGCTATGGCATCGGCCCGGCGGAGCAGGCGGCGGTGCGGGCCTTCGGGCGCATCGTGTCGGCCGCCGAGCTGGCGACGGGCCTGCTCGAACGCCTCAATCTCGACGATGAGCACGCCGAGGCAGGGCTGGGCCGCGCCCTGCGCGGGTTCTGCCGGGAGCTGGCGGGCGTCGGGCAATGGGATTTCCTGCCCGGCTGGCCGGCGGCCCTTCAGTCCAGCTGGTCCGAGTGCTACCTGGGCGGGGCGGTAGCCGAGTTTCCGTTCATTGCCGTCGACGCGCTGATCGGCCTGTGTCACGAGCGGCTGTTTGGCGAGCGGGCGATGGTCCATCGCCTCGAGCTCGACATCCAGCGGGCCCTCGTCCGCCTGGGGTGGTGCCTCGGCGGCCTGCTGGCCACCGCTGCCGTCGACCACGAGCAGAACTCCCGCCTGGCGGCGGAGGACGGCGATCCGGTGCTCGGGCTGCCCAACCGGCGGCGCTTCCTCGCCCTGCTGGGCGACATGCTGCCGTCGCCGCAGAGCGGGCAGCAGCTGGGGCTGGTCGTCCTGCAGGTGGAGTGGGGGCGCTCGGTCGATGTGCTGGCCCTCGACGAGCGGGATCTCCTGCGCCTCGCCATGTCCGAGGTGATGCACGGGGTGCTGCGCTCGAAGGACATCCTGTGCTCCATCCGGGACGACGAATGGGCGGTGCTGATGCCCGACCTGCGCCACGCGGCGCAGGTCTCGCTGGCCGGCCACAAGCTGGTGGACGCCTGCGAAACCATGCGGTCGAACAGCTTTCCGGCCTTGCGGGCGCGCTTCTGCGCCGGCGGGGCGCTGGCCCCCGAGCAGGCGGAGGCGCCGCTGGCCCTCGAGCAGGCGGCCCGCTCGGCTCTCGTCGTGGCGAAGGCCGGCGGACGGCCTTTCGACCTCTACGGCGGCGAGATCGCTGCCAGGGCCGAGGGCGAGGCGGCGTTCGAAACCGAGGTCGCCCGGGCCCTGGAGTCCCAGCAGTTCCAGCTCTATCTTCAGCCCCAGGTGGCCCTGCCGTCCCGCCGGGTGGTGGGCGCCGAGGCCCTGTTGCGCTGGCGGCGGCCGGATGGGCGCCATGTGTCGCCCCCCGAGATCCTGCGGGTCGTCGAGCGGATCGGCCTGACGCCGCTGCTGTCCCGCTGGGTCGTCCAGCAGGCGGCGCAGATCCTGGCCACCCTCACGGCGCGCGGTTGCGATCTGAGGGTCTCGGTCAACGTGGTGGCCGACGACCTCAACGACCCGGAGCTGCCGCTGTTCATCCGGCAGACCTGCGATACCTGGCGGGTTTCGCCGTCGCGCCTGTGTTTCGAGATCACCGAGAGCGGCCTCGTGTCCGGCGAGGCGGCCTCCGCGGAAACCCTCAAGCTGGTGCGCCAGGAGGGCGGTCGACTCGCCCTGGATGACTTCGGCACCGGCTACTCGTCGATGGACTACCTGCGGCGCCTGCCCCTCGACGAGCTCAAGATCGACAAGTCCTTCGTCGAGCGCATCTCGGCGTCCGAGAGCGACCGGGCCATCGTCGAGCTGATGGTCCGCATCGCCCACACCTTCAATCTCGAGGTGGTCGCCGAAGGCGTCGAGAACCGCGAGGCCGAGGATGCCCTCAGCCGGATGGGCTGCGACGTCGCCCAGGGTTACCTCTACGCGCCGCCGATGCCGGTTCACGAGTTCGTCGACTGGTGGGCGCGGGCCGAGGCGGTGCTGGCCGCCGAACATCCTTAGACCACTGCCCGCCCTGGCTTACTCGCTGCTGCGACGCCGTTTGCGCGCCGGAGCGGGCTCCGTGGCGCTTTCCTCGGGCGCCTGTGCCTGCGCGGCGTCTTCGGCCGGGGGCTCCGGCGCCTTGGCTTCAGCGCTGCGCTTGGGCTTGGGGGCGGGCTTTTCCTCGGCGGCGGCGGGCGGCGGCGGGGGCGGCACCTTCGGCTCGACTTCGGCGATGTTCTTCTCGGCCATGTAGTCGTTCATTTCCCGCCAGCCGGCAAACACCGCGGCCCGCTGGGCGCCCGGGTTGAGGTTGTAGCAGTCCTCGATGGCCCGGCCGGCGTGGCGACAGGCGGCCCCGGTGGCCTTGCCGTCCGCCTCGGCGCTGGCCGAGGACTTGGTGAAGTCGGGGATGCCGAGCTGTTCGCACCCGCCGAGCAAGACTGCCCCCAGCAGGAGCCCCAGCAGCATACCGGCCTTGGATCGCGTCATGATTCGAAGAGGTTGGGTTGGCTTGCAAGGTCTACGGCACCTGCCGGGCCGACTTGAACATCCGCTTACGTCTGCCGTGCCCGACGTGGCGGGGCGGCTTTATAATCGAAAGTTGATTTGCCACTGTTTCCGATTGAAAGCCCCAGATGAACAATTTCAGCCGTAGCGCCCTTGGTCTCGCCCTGACCAGCCTGTGCGTCACTTCTGCCCTCGCGGCAACCAAGAAGCCGGAGCCCAAGCCGGCCGCTCCCCAGACTGCGGCGCCGGCCGCGGGGCCTGCCTCCGCCGAGATCGAGCTGGTCCACACCCTCGGCGCCGACAAGGGCGCGCAGCTGCAGAAGCTCGTCGACCGCTACAACGCCAAGACCACCGGCCCCAAGATCGTCATCCAGGACCGCCCCTGGAGCGCCGGCACGCTGCCCCACCTGATGATCCTCGGTGAGCGCGACCAGCAGGCCTTCCTGAGCGGCCCGACGCGCTATCGCCCGGTGCACCAGGTCATGAAGGATGCCGGCATCAAGATGGAAACCCTCCGCGCGCCGGCCATGATGACCCCGACGCCCCTCGACGCCGCCAACCGCCTCAACGCGCTGCCGGTCGGCCTCGCCACGCCGGTGATGTTCTACAACAAGCAGGCCTTCAAGGAGGCCGGGCTCGACACCGAAAACGCGCCGCCCACCTGGCAGGCCCTCCAGGGTGCCCTCGGCAAGCTGGTCGCCGCCGGCCAGAGCTGCCCGTACACCACCGCCCAGCCGGCGTGGGTCCTCGTGGAGAACACCAGCGCCTGGCACAACGAGCCGGTGGTCGTCGAAAGCAAGAAGTCCACCGCCCTCGCCATCAACGGCATGCTCGAGGTGAAGCACGTGGCCATGCTGTCCTCGTGGGTGAAGGCCCGCTATCTGCACCTCTTCGGCCGCGATGACGAGGCCGTCGAGCACTTCGCCAAGGGCGAGTGCGCGGTGCTCACCGCCGCCTCGTCCGAATGGCCGACCCTCAAACGTCAGGCCGGCTTCGAGGTCGGCGTCGCGCCGCTGCCCTACCACGAGGAATACTACGGAGCGCCACAGAACACCCTCGCTGACGGCCCCGCGATGTGGGTCGGCGCCGGCAAGAAGGCCGCCGACTACAGGGCCGTCGCCCAGTTCATCGACTACTGGCTGACCGCCGAGAGCCAGGTCGAATGGCAGCGCAACGCCGGCTACCTGCCCCTCAACCGCGCCGGCCTGCTGGCCTCCGAGAGCCGCCTGCTGGCCGCCGACCTCAACAACATCCACATCGCCGTCAAGCAGCTGACCAACAAGCCGGTGACCGCGATCTCCAAGCCGAGCCGTTATCCCCAGCGTGCCGCGGTGCGTCGCATCATCGACGAAGAGCTGGAATCCGTCTGGGAAGATCGCAAGCCCTCCAAGCTCGCGCTCGACACCGCGGTGTCCCGTTCCCGCGCGCTGGACTGATCCGCGCTCATCCCGTCTCCTCGCCCGATGCCCTGCTGGCCCCGGCCCGAGGTGATCGCGCACCGCTGCGGCGGTGCGCTGGCGCCCGAGAACACGCTGGCCGGGCTCGCGATCGCCGCGCGCCTGGGGTGTCGGGCGGTGGAATTCGACGTGATGCTGGCGCGGGACGGCGTGCCGGTGCTCATCCACGACGAAACCCTCGACCGTTGTGCCAGCGTGGCGGGGCGGGTCGTAGACCTCGACGGGGCGCAGCTGATGGCCACCGACGTGGGCGCGCGCTTCCACGCCGCCTTCGTCGGCGAAACCATTCCCGGCCTCGACGCGGCGCTGCAGCGCTGCCGCCAGCTGGGGCTCGCCGCCAATCTCGAGATCAAGCCGGCCGCGGGCCACGAGGTTGCCACGGGCCGGGCCGTCGGCCGCCAGCTGGCCAGCCTCGGCCCGGCGGGCCGACCGGCGCTGTTGTTGTCCTCGTTTTCGGCCGAGGCCCTCGAGGCGGCGGCAGCCGAGGTCGATGACATCCCCCGCGGCTGGCTCGCCCCGGCCTTCAGCGCCGGGGCGCTCGATACCGCCACGCGGCTGGGCTGCGTGTCGCTGCATCTGGCGGTGGAGGGGCTCGAGGCGGCCCACGTGGCGGCGGCGCGGGCGGTCGGCCTGCGCGTGCTGGTCTATACCGTCAATGATCCCGCCGACGCCCGGCGCCTGGCGGGGTGGGGCGTGAGCGGCGTATTCACCGACCGGCCTGATCTGCTTTTGGACGCGATCCGCTGAGCAAATGCCGCGTTCCGGCCTTGATCCCGCCGACTTGACGGGATGGCGGTGCGCCCCTAACATCGCGTTTTTCCTGAAGTGGGCAGTGCCTTGTCTCTCACGCAGCTCTACGCGCCGATCGCCGACGACATGAAGGCGCTGGACGGCGTCATTCGCGATCGACTTTATTCCGACGTCGTTCTGATCCGCCAGGTGGCCGAATACATCATTGGCAGCGGAGGCAAGCGCATGCGTCCGGCCATGGTGCTGTTCTCGGCCGGCGCCGCGGGCTATCAGGGCACACGCCACCTCGAACTGGCGGCGGTCATCGAGTTCATCCACACCGCAACCCTGCTCCACGACGACGTCGTCGACGAGTCCGACCTCCGGCGCGGCAACAAGACCGCCAACGCCATGTTCGGCAACGCCGCGTCGGTGCTGGTGGGCGACTTCCTGTACACCCGCGCCTTCCAGATGATGGTCGGGGTCGAGAGCATGCGGGTGATGCAAGTCCTCGCCGACGCCACCAACATCATCGCCGAGGGCGAGGTGCTGCAGTTGCTCAACTGCCACAACGCCGACGTCGAGGTGGACGACTACCTCCAGGTGATCCGCTACAAGACCGCCAAGCTCTTCGAGGCCGCGACCCGCCTGGGGGCGATCCTGGCCGGCGCGAGCCCGGAAGTGGAGGAGGGGCTGGCCGCCTTCGGCATGCACATCGGCACCGCCTTCCAGCTGGTGGACGACGTGCTCGATTACTCGGGCGACGAGGCCGACACCGGCAAGCACATCGGCGACGACCTCGCCGAGGGCAAGCCGACCCTGCCGTTGATCCACGTGATGAAGCACGGCAGCCCGGAGCACGCCGCCTGTGTGCGCAAGGCCATCGAAAACGGCGGGCGCGACGATTTTCCGGCGGTTCTGCAGGCGATCCGCGCCTCCGGCGCCATCGAAGCGACCCGCAAGGCCGCCGAAGAAGAGGCCGAGCGTGCGATGAACGCACTTAACGTATTACCCTCTTCCGTTTTCAAGGATTCGTTGGTAGAATTGTCAAAGTTCGCAGTCGCACGGAAATATTGATGTCCGGCACGCTGTACAAGTCGGATGTCGATGTGATGTGTGGCTGTTTTGTTTTGATGACGGCTTGGCCGTCATGGCAGTAAAAGCGTCGGGGAATAGCTCAGCCTGGTAGAGCACTGCGTTCGGGACGCAGGGGCCGGAGGTTCGAATCCTCTTTCCCCGACCAACAATTCCTGCGATGAGCCGTTGATTCATGGCTCGTCACCCAAGAATGGAGCAGATTCCGCAAGGACTGCTCCATTTTTGCGTCTGGAGCGGGCCTCATCGGCTGGGGCAGCTTACGTGCTGCACCCGCCCGGCAACCCTTGCGCGGGCTGGCATTCCCCTTTCCGAAGCCGGGCTCGCCGCTTGCTGCCACGCTGGCTCTCGACCCTGCCAGGCAGGTGTCACGGTTCCGCCCGCCGGCCTGCCTGATCCCCGCGACGAGGCTGCGCCCGGCGTCATCCCATTACGTTTCCTTCCGACTCGCGACGCCTCCTGCTTGCCCGGCCGGCGCCTGGCTCACTTCTCTGTCGTCTCGCCGCCCAGCGCGGCGCGGATCGGGGCAGGGACGAAGGGGGCCTTCAGCAGGTCGACGGTGATCAGCACGCCGGTGCCGCCGGGCTGGGCGCCGGCCGTCGCGGGGGCCGGCAGCGATTGCATGACCGTCGCGCTCTGGCCGTCGGGGCCGCTGACGCTGGGTTTCCCGTCGAGCCCGACGCCGCTGCCGACCTGCAGCCGGACGCCGGGCAGCACGCCCCAGCTGGCCTTGGCCGAGCTCAGGCTGACTCCGCCGTCCGGTGCGACGCTCCAGCCGAAATCCAGGCTCAGGCTCATCGGCGGCATCCAGCCGAGCTTCCGGTGGGCAAGACCGAGGAGGTCGTCGGCCGAGAACGAGGCCTTGAGCTGGGTCGCGCCGCCGCTGGCGCCGGGCAGTACGTAGCGGAAATCGGTGAGCGTGGAGTAGGGGATCAGCCCCAGCGGGGCGGCGAGGTTCACGTCGGAGAGCAGCTTGCGCCCGGCCGGGTCGGCCAGCCCGGCGCCGAGGGCGAGGCCGTAGGTGCCGGCGCCGAAGCCGCCAACGGCAAGTTTTTCGCCGGTGCCGAGGCTGTTCCACCGGCCGAGGGCGTAACGCTTGGCGGGGTCGAGGAGCACCCGCTTCACGCCTTCGTTCTCCTTGGCCTGCTCGACGACGGTCTTGACGCCTTCGGTCAGCACGTCGGTGGCCTGGTCGGCCTCGGCCGGTCTGGCCGCTTCGTCGAGCTGCACCATCGGCTGGTTGCGCTGGCCTTGCTCGATCACGTGGGCCAGCTCGTGGCCGAGCAGGCGGCGGCCGGCGTGGGTGCCGGGCTGCCAGCGGCCGGGCGCGAAGCCGATGTCACGTCCGGCGGCGAAGGCGTTGGCACCCAGGGCCGGTGCCGCCTCGGCGTCGGGGTGGAGGCGCACGGCACCCAGGTCGGCCCGCAGGCGATCCTCGAAATAACGGCGTTCGGCGGCAGGAAGGGGCAGGCCGGCGCCCAGCCCCAGCGCGGCGGGGGCGGTCGGGTGAGCGGTGGTGCCGGCCCTCGGGGCCGGGGCCGGGCGCTCGCCGCGGGCGATGCGCTCGGCGCGTTGTTCGGCGGGGCGGTCGCGGGCGACGGGCGGCAGCTTTTGCGGGCTTCTCATGGTCTGCTCCCGATGATTGCGGCGGCGTGGTTCGCGGGCCCTCAGATGAACTTGTTGTGGGCCAGCACGCCGTTGGCGAAGTAGGTGTGAGTGGCTTCGACGGTGAGGTCGTAGACCGGGCCTTGGGCCGGCACCACCTCGATGGCCTCGATGGCGAGGGGCTGGAGGCCATCGTCGCCGAGGCAGCGCAGCAGGTTTCCCGGCCTGAGCAGGCCGGCGCGCTGCCAGCCGCGGGTGGTCATCAGCCGGTGGGGTGGCGTGACCTGGAGGCGCAGCCCGTTTGCGCAGTCGATGCGCAGCATGGGGGTCGGCGGGGCGGGATGCACGGCGGTGACGCTGCGCGCCTCCAGGGTGCCGTCGATCTCGTTCCACGACAGCACGCGGGTGCCGACGCCGACCTCGCCGATCGCCAGGCTGCGCCCGTCGGCCAGGGTTACCGGCGTGCTGGCCTCGAAGCAGTAGTAGCCGCGTGGCCAGTCGTCCGGATCACGCGTTCTGGGGGCGACGCGGGGCTGGCAGCCGGCTTCGTAGGCGTCCCAGTCCTCGCGCCCGCCGGGCACGACGCGGTCGCCCACGTAGTAGAGCAGGCCGCCCACCGCCAGGCCGACCAGGAAGCCGATCGGCCCGCCGACAGCGGTGCCCACGGCGGCGCCGGCCCACACGCTGCCCGCGCCCAGCGCGCCGGCACGGGTCAGGCGCACGCCCACCTCGGCGCCGGAGTGCTCGCGTTGTTCCAGCAGCCCCATGCTGATGCCCTCGACGAACATCGCGCCCACCGCGCCGCCGCCGAGCCGGCCTGCGCCGGTGGCCAGCCCTGGGGTGATGCGCGAGCCGCCGGTGGCCACCACGTCGCTCAGCATCGAGCTGGTCAGGCGGCTGGTGATGAGCTGCTGGGTGCCCGTTCCGAGGAAGCCGCTGCCGAAGCCGATGCTGCCGCCCACGCCGAGCTCGAGGGCCCACTCGGGATGTTCCCGGCTGTCGAAGACCATCACGCCGGCCTGGGTGCCGACCGCGATCAGCGTGGTGAGGCCACCGCCCCGCAGCCCGGAGGCGCCCATCGCGCCCAGCTCGCCGACGGTGCCGCCGCCGTGGCGCAGGGTGGCCAGGTATTCGGGGGTGAGGTAGGTCTCGGCGGAGGCGCGGCTCGGCGCGGCGATCTCCATCGGCAGCTCGGGGGTCGCGCCGGTGCTCGGGTTCAGCAGCACGCCGCTGCGGTAGATCAGCGCGCGGTTGGTGCGCATGTTGCGCACTTCAAGGGTCAGCTCGGGGTAGAGGCGGGCGAACTGCTGCAGCACGCCCGGGCTGCCCGCGCCGGTGGCCGAGCCGGCGCCGCAGGAGGCGCAGGGTTCCTGCTCGACCAGCACATGCACGGTGCGGCCCTGCAGGTCGGCGCGGGTGATGCGGCCCTCGGCAAGGGCGCTCTCGATGGACAGGCGCAGGTTTTCCAGCGCCACGTGCTCGGCGTGATTGACGGCGGTCGGGTTGACGGGCACCAGCACGCTGCCCCCCGTGGTGCCGGGCGCGCCGCGCAGGGCGGGAGGCAGCGCCATCGCCGAGGCGCCGGGGAAGCGCGCGGGGCCCAGGTTGGGGATGTCGGTGACCGCCACCGCGACGGTGCCGCCCTCGACCGGCGCGGTGCTGGCGGGCAGGTCGATGCGGCCCGGCACTCCAGGGGCGCTGCGGTAGTTGGCGATGCTGGCCCGCATCCGGGCCAGGGCCTCGGGATTCATCGGTGGCGGGTGGGCCATCAGGTCGAGCTGGATGCCGCGCGGCTGGTTGAGCCAGCTCTCCGGCTGGCTGAAGACCTCCGGCAGTGCGGGCCACGGCACCGGGCCGCCCGGTTCGGCGAGGGTCGGCAGCGGCGCAGCCCATAGCACCGGGAAGGGGAAGGGCGTAATGCCGCCCTCGCCGCCACCGAAAATATCGCTGGAGAGGTCGCCGCCGCCGGCCGCCGCGGCAGTGGTGCGCATCACATAGGTTTCGGCGTCCACCCGTTCCACGTTGTGGGTGTCGAGGAAGCGCTGGAACTGGGCCCAGGTCATGTAGGGCGAGGGCGTGCTTTCGGAGCGGCCGGCCACCACGGTGCCCGGGTGGGAGACCACGGTGAAGGTGCCCGCCGGGCCGTCGACGATCTGGTAGACCGGGTCGGGCAGGCCGGCCGGCATCTCGGCCAGCCAGGCCTGGCCCTGCTCAACGCGCCGGTCGCGCTCGGCGACCAGGCGGCGCTGGAGGTTGCGGTGGTCGAAGTAGCCGGGCGCGCTGCGGCCGGCCGTGACCACGCGCAGGGCGTTGGCGTATTCGGCGAGGAGTTCGTAGTTGGTGAGGTTGGCCACGTCGACGGCGCAGGGGTCGAAGCCCGCCGCGTGCTCGACGACCGCCGGGTCGCTGATGCGGCTCACGCCCGCCTCGGGCGGCGGAGCCTCGCAGACGCCCTCCGTCTCGCTGCTCATCGGGCCGTCGCCATTGCGGCGCAGCACCGGGGTGGCCTCGTCCTGCAGCACGTGGGCCACCTCGTGGGCCAGCAGGCGCTCGCCGCTGGGGGTGTGGGGCTGGTAGTGGCGCTCGCCGACGACGATGTTCGGGCCGAGGGCGAAGGCGTGGGCGTCGAGGCTGTCGGTGGCGCGGGTGGCATCGGGCCCGGTGTGGAGCCGGACCGACGACAGGTCGGCGCCGAGGCGGCGCTCGAAGCGCTGGCGCAGGCCGGCCGGCAGTGATCCGCCGGGCCGGGTCAGCACGGCGTCGGCCGCCGGGGTCGGGCCGGCCGGGGTGGCCGCCTGGGGCTTGGCGCTGCGCCGCAGGTGGCCGGCGCCGGCGCTGCAGGCCGGGCAGGGGGCGTCGCCGCCGGCGCAGGCCGCGCAGCGGATGGGGCCCGTCGCCGGGGTGGCGGTGAGGGCGTCGGCGAGCCGGTCGGCCTCGCGCTCTGCGCGGTCGTGGGGCGCGCCGACGGGGGCTTTCTGGCGGGGTTCCCGCTCGGGGCTGGCGCTGGCCATGGGGGCCTCGCTCCAGTGCTCAGGCCGCCCGGGCGGGCGGCAGCGCGGTGTGGTGGCGGATGGTCATGGCGTGCTCCTTCAGGCGGGGGTGGGCTCAGGGCCCCGGCGGCGCGGGCGGGTTAAGCACCGCGTCGACGGCGGCGGCGGCGTCGGCATCGCGGGTGGCGAGTCTGGCGGCCATGGTGGCCCGCTTGCGCGACAGTTCGAGCTGGGCCTGGATCACCGCCACCTGGGCGGCCAGCAGGTCGGCGACGGCCGACAGCTGGGCGTCGCGGGCGGTGTTCCAGCCGGTCTGCAGCGCGGTGGCCGCGGCCGGGGCGGCGGCGCTGGTGAGGCGGGCGCGGGCGGCCTGGTAATCCACGTAGGCGCGCACCGCGGCCGGGGTGTTGCCGGCGGCGGCGAGGCGCAGGGCGGCTTCGCGGGCCAGCAGGGCCTTGTCGAGGTCGTCGGCGATCACCGCGGGCGAGGCTTCGGCGGCGGCGAGGGCGGCGTCGGCGCTGGCCTCGGCGTCCTCGTTGTCCTGCAGCCGGGCTTCCAGCGTGACCAGCAGGCTGGCCAGGTTGGTGTCGACGGCCGCGACGGCGGTCTTCAGGTCGGCGCCGTCGAGCTTGGCGGCGGTGAGGCCGGTGGCGCTGACCAGGGCGGCGCGCAGGGCGGTGGCGGTGGTGTCGGCGATGGGCGGCGTGGCGCCTTCGCTGCGTGCCTTGTCGGCGCTGGCGAGGGCGGCGCTGCGGGCGGCCAGCGCGGCGCCGAGGCTGTCGTTGCGGGCGAGGATCTGCGCGCGCAGGCCTTCGGCCTGGGCGGTGGCGGCCTCGATGGCGGCCACCGCGTCCCAGGCGGCGTCGGCGGCCTGGGACTGGGCGGCGCCGCTGGCGGCGGCGGTGGCGGCGTGGGCCTGCCAGGCGGCGAGCTTGGCCCTGGCCTGGGCGAGGGTGGTGGCGATGTCGGTCATGAAAAGGCTCCCTGCCGGCGCGGGAAGGGCCGGCCCAGTTTGCTGAACTCTTCGGCCACGGCGGCGTCGAGCAGGCCGTCGGTGACCACCGTGCCGCCGTCGGCGGCGGCAAAGGCTGCCGCCAGGGCGGCGTTGCGGATCTCGCCGCCGGTGAGCTCGAAGCGCTCGGCCAGCTGCTCGATCGAAACCGTGTCTGCCAGCTGCGCGGCCGGCAGGTGGGCGCGCCAGATGGCGATGCGCTCGGCCACGCCCGGGCGCGGGAAATGCACCACCTGGTCGAAGCGGCGCAGGAAGGCGTCGTCCACGCCCTGCATCAGGTTGGTGGCGAGGAGCGCGCAGCCCTCGAAGGACTCCAGGCGCTGCAGCAGGTAGTTCACCTCGATGTTGGCGTAGCGGTCGTGGGCGTCCTGCACGTTGGTGCGGCGGCCGAAGAGGGCGTCGGCCTCGTCGAAGAACAGCAGCGCGGCGTAGCCCTCGGCGGCGGCGAACAGCTCGGAAAGGTTCTTCTCGGTCTCGCCGATGTACTTGGAGACCACCAGCGAGAGGTCGACGGAGAGCATCGGCAGCTGCAGGCGGGTGGCGAGGGCTTCGGCGGCGAGGGTCTTGCCGGTGCCGGACTCGCCGTACAGCAGGCCGACCACCGAGCGGCCGCGGCGGCCGCGCCCCATGCCCCAGCGCAGCTGCACGCCGACCCGGCGGCGCACGCGGCGGATCAGGTCTTCGAGGTGGCTGTGGGTCTGGCCCGGCACCACCAGCTGCGACCAGGGCACCTCGGGGGTGCTGCGGGTGGCGAGGCGCAGGGCGCGGGGCGGGGTAAGGCGGGCCAGCTCGGCGAGGGCCTCGGGCAGGCCGGCACCGGCGGGCAGGGCGGCGGCGACGAGCTGCGGGGTGTCGTTGTCGATCCAGTTGCGACCGGCGAGTTCGTCGGCGTCGAGCTGGCTGCAGCCGAGGGCGCGCTGCCAGGCGTCGGCGAGCTCGCGGGGGGCGCGGGCGCCCACGTCGAGGCGCCTCAGGTGGGCGCCGGGGCCGTGCAGCGCGAAGCTGGGCGGGGCGATCACGAAGCTCGCCGCCGCACCGCCGGGGGCAGGCAGCTCGGCGGCGTCGGTGCGCAGGGCGACCCGGCAGCCGGTGGCGAGGCCGAGCAACCGGGCTTCGGCCCACGGCGGCGGCGCGGGCTGCGCGGGCGCGTCGAGGACGATCGCGGGGCCGGCGCTGGCGAGGGCCTCCTCGGCGCGCTCGGGGTTGCCGCACAGGTGCAGGCAGACGCCCGGGCGGGTGGCGGCCAGCTCGGCGGCGGCGCGGCGGATGCTGGCGGCGGGCCGGGTCGGCGGGGCGAGCGGGCGGGCGCGCCAGCCACCGGCTTCGGCGGGGGCGGCGCCTTCGAGGCCGGCGAGCAGGGTCTCGGTGGGGTCGAGGCGGCGTTCGAGCAGCGGGCGCGGGGCTTCGTCGGGCTGGATCAGGCCGCCGGACCACAGGGGCGAGGCGCGCAGGGCGGCGCGCACGCTGGCCGGGTCGGCGGTGTCGCCGAACAGCAGCTTGAGGGCGAGGCCCACCGGCAGGCGCCGCGGTCCGCCGGTGAAGGCGGCTACCGCGGCGGCGGCGTCTTCGTCCAGGCACGGCAGGGCGGCGAAGGCCAGCAGGTCGAGGTCGAAGCCGGAGAGGGCGCAGCCGGTGGCGATGCGGGCCAGGGGCTCGGCGTCGGGCTGGGTGTCGAGGGTGGCGAACAGGGCCTCGGCGCCGCTGGCGATGCTGCTGGAGAGGGCCTGGGGCGAGGTGGTGTCGAGATGGGCCGCGGCGATGCGGGTGAGCCCGGCGTCGTCGCTGCGGCGCAGCAGCAGGCGCCCGGCGGCGAGGGCAAGCAACAGGTCGAGTTGCGGGGTGGCGCTCATGATGCGTCTCCGAAACGCCAGCGCAGGCGGCGACCGAGCCACGGCAGCCAGCCCGGGTCCTGGTCCCAGCCGGCGCGGCGCAGGGCGAGGTCGATGCTGTCGAGGGGCCAGGCCAGCTCGGCGTCCCAGGCGGTGACGGTGAGCTGGCCGGGGCGCAACACCAGGCAGGCGAGGCGCCGGGCCGCAGCGGTGGCGAAGGCGGGCTGGGTGCTGCCGAAGATGCGCCGCGCGGCGCCCGGGGCGAAGGCGATGTCGGCGGGGATGGCGTCGACGAGGGCGTCGAGCAGCGCGTCGGCGGCCGCGGGGTCGTGCACCGGCAAGGTGGCGATGCGTTCGCGCCAGTCGCATTCGGGGGCGAACACGCCCAGCAGCGGGCGCTCGCGTTCCTGGGCGACGGCTCGTTCGGCCGGCGGCAGCGGCGCCAGCGCCCGGCGCAGGGCGGTGAGGGCGAGGTCACCGAGGCCCTGGGCGAGGCGTTCGGCGGGCGGCAGCAGGCCGAGCCGGGCCATCGGCCGGAGCAGCAGGAGCAGTCCGCCGGCGTGGATGGCGTGGATGGCGTGGCAGGCGGGGGCGCCGGGATCGCTGGAGGGCGGGGCCGCGGCGCTGTCGGGCCTGTCGGCCGGCGTGGGGTGGGGCTCGGCCGCCAGGGGGGCGGGCGGCTCGGGCGCGACGGGCGGCGGCGCCACGGCGCGCTGCAGCCAGTGGGCCAGGGCGGGCTCGATGGCGGCGGCGGGAAGGCGGGCCAGCGCGGGGTGGCGGGCGAACAGGGTGGCCAGCAGCCAGGGGGCGGCGAGGGCGGGCTCTTCGGGCGTGCCGGCGGGACCGCCGAGGGCAGCCCGCAGGGCCGCGCGCAGATCGGCGAGGCGCGCGAGGGCCGGTTCCATCGGTCGGGCGGTGGGCGGGCGCGGCGGCTGGCCTTCGACGGGCCTGCCCGTCGGCGGAGGGGCTGCGGAGGCGGCGTGGGCGAAGCGTTCGAGCAGATGGCGGGTGAGGGTGCGCGCGGCGCCGGCGTCGAGGAGCGTGACCACACGGGCATCGGCCCGGGCCAGCGCGGCCATGGTGGCAAGGGCACGAGGCGGGTCGCGGGCGAGCCAGCGCAGCAGGATCGGCAGCGCGTCGAGGGGGCCGGGTGTGGCGGATGCGGCCGGCGCTTCGACACGCTCGCCGCCGCCGGCGAGGGCCTCGGCCCACCAGGCGTCCGGCCGCCCGGCGGCACGGTGTTGCAGGTGGCGGACTTCCACCGCCCAGGCATCGGCGAACCATACGGCGACGGCCTCGGGGGCGTCGTCGCCCGCCGGCGTGCGGGCCAGCAGGCGGGCCAGGGCCGCCTCGAAGGCCGCGGCCCAGCCGTCGGCGAGTTGCCCGGCGCCGACATCCGTGGCGACGGCGAGGGCCAGGTCGAGCCGCCGCACCGCGACCATCGCCCCTGCCGGCAGGCCGGCGCGGGCCAGGGCGCGCTCGCCGGCGCCGTCGAGGGCCCGGGCGAGGCGCGGGCCGGCCACCTGCCGCAGCTGCCCGGCGAGGGCCTGGGCCCGCGCGGGCTCGCCGCTGCGGATGCGGGTGTGGAGACGGCCGATGTCGAGGGGGGCGTTCATGGTTCAGGCGCTTCAGGTGTCCCGGGGGCCTCAGGTCCGTTTGACGAGCTTGAGGAAGCCCGCCTTGCCGCCGGTGATGCGCAGCAGGTTGGCGGTGTGGTCGAGGAGCGGGCGGGTGTTGCCGTTGGTGGCGCTGTCGGCCTTGAGCTGGTCGATGGCGGCTGCGGCCGGTGTGCCGGCGTCGATCGCGGTTTCGACCTTGACGATCAGCGTCTGCGGTACGCCCTTGCCCAGCGCCTCGGCGCCGGCGAGGGCGGCGTTGCGGTCGGCCTGGAGGGCGTCGCGGAAGCGGGCGTAGTTGTCGGCGCCGAGGAGCAGCCGGGCTTCGGCGGGCGGCCGGGCGAGGATGTCCTTGACCGTCAGGCTGGCCGTGGCGCTGTCGGCGCCTTCCACGTAGTCGGCCACCTTGCGCTCGTCGAGGCTGGCCCGCAGGTCGGCGTAGAGCGGCTGGGCGTCGGCGTCGGCGAACACCGGGGGGCCGCCCGCGGCGAGCTCGTCGGCGAGGGTCTCGGCCTTCTCGGTGGGCCGTGTGGCGGACAGCTTGGTGACCACGATGAGGGTCTGCTGGGGCGGCTGCACGGCGGCCAGCACCTGCATGAGCTGGTAGTCGGGGTATTCGGCGGCGTAGGCGTCGGCCACCTGGCCGATGGCGGCGCGGCGGCGTTCGACCGGGTCGGCGATGGTGTTGGCGAGGCCGGCTTCGGCCGTGTCGACCTTGGCCAGGAATTCCTGGTTGCGGCGGCTCACCGAGAGGCCGGAGCCGCTGAGGTCTGCGGCGCGGACGAGGTTGGCCTGCACGTCGGGCTGGGCCAGCACCGCCTCGACCATGGCCCGCCTGTCGGCCGGCTGGGCGAGGTACTGCTGGCGCAGCTCGGCGGTCTTGACGGCCTTCTTGGTGCCGCCGGCCAGCGCCATGAAGGCGCTCAGGAACTTGAACAGGAACTCCAGGATCTCGAGCACGTAGAACAGCAGGTCGAGCAGCACCAGGCGCTGTTTGACGTACACCACGAAGTGCCGCGGCAGCATGTCGAGGCCGATTCTGGCGATCAGGCCGGCCAGCTCTTCGGCCTGGGGCAGCGTAGCGAGGGCGCCGCCGGCGGTGAGCAGCGGGTTTACGCCCCAGCCTTCGGTCTGGTCCATGGCGTCCTCCTGCAGCACGCCGACCAGCGGGTGGCGCCGGGTGAGGCCCTGCAGCGGCACCACCAGCTTGACGATCTCGGTGCGGCGGTTGACCAGGTCTTCGAGGCCCAGCGTCTCGAACAGCCGGGCCAGCACGCCAAGATAGCCGGGGAGCGTGGTGTAGCCGCCGACGTCGGTCAGGCCGTAGTGGGTGTAGTTGGGCTTGAGGGGCTGCCCGGCGTTGCCGACGTCGTTCTGGGCGACGCGGCGGGCGAGCTGGATCGGGTCCTTGTCGAAGACGTTGTGCAGGTCTTCGAGGATGTCGTCGTCGTGCAGGGCGACCACCGCGTAGGAGATCACCCGGCTGCGCTGGAAGTAGCGCCGGGCCTGCTCGATGGCGCCGAACACCCGCGGCGATACCAGCCACGGGGCCGCCGCCGCGTTGTTGAGCGAGTTGTCGACGAGGGCGAAGCCGGTGCTGACCTTGCCGTCGGGGGGCTCCGGCGTGATGGGCAGGAAGCCGATCGGCGGAATGTGGCGGAAGCCGCGGCTATAAAGATCGTCCCGCTCGCTGCCGAGGGCTTGCCGGGTAAGGCTCTCGGCCAGCATGCACTGGAACTGGTGGATGCGCGCCCAGGCGGCGGCCCGCGGCGGGGCGCCGAAGCGGGTGCGGTGCCAGTCTTCGGCGGGGCTGTCGCAGATCGTGCGGCGGGGGATCCACTGGTCGAGGAAGAGCACGCTGCCGTCCTCGCCGAGGTAGACCATCGCCAGCGCGACGGCCGCGGCGTCGTGGCGGCCCGGCCCGGTGTCGCTGCAGAAGGGGCCGCTGGTGAGGAAGCCCGGATCCCAGCGTTTCCACAGCGGGTGCTCGAAGACGTCGAAGAAGTAGGCCGACAGGGTGCCGCGCAGATCCCACGCCGAGACGAGGTCCTCGCGCAGCGGCAGCTCCACCGGAAAGCGCACCAGCGACAGGCCGAAGCCGCCGCGCCAGGCCTCGGCCCGGCAGTTGACCGCCGCCGCGCCGCCGCAGATCTCGCCCATCACCTTGGCGCCGCCTTCCTCGCTCTCGTTGGGCTGGATCACCAGCAGGTAGGGGCCGGAGGGCACCAGGGCGCTACCGCCGGTGGGGCCGGCGGGGTCGTCGGCGAGGCACACGCAGGGCATGAAGTCGATGCCGCCGCCGACCACCTTCTGGGGCGTCTTGCGCCAGGCGCCGAGCAGCTTCTCGATGGTGAAGGTGAAGGGCTCCGAGACCAGGATCGGGCGGCCGACGTGGTCGAAGGCCAGCCCGCGGCGCAGGGTGAGGGTCTGGCCGGCCGGCATGCCGCCCGTGCGCGACTCGCTGTGCACCGGCGTGGCGTTGGCGCCGGCCGCGCCGATGCCGAGCCCCCAGGCAATGCCGGGCATCTGGGCGTGGGCGGCGAGGCGCAGGCGGGCGTCGAAGTAGACGTCCTGGCGCGACAGGGCTTCGGCGGTGAGGTAGCGGCCGTTGAACCAGTTGGTGCGGCGCAGGTTGTTGCTGCCGCGCACGTCGCCGGTGGGCGTGGTGGAGAAGCCCCAGTCGCCCTCGGTGCCGGCGTGGCCCTTGAGGAATTCGGCCACGCTGAGCTGTTCGGCGGCGCTGAGCGGCTCGTCGCGGGCGACCTTGGCGACCATGCTCAGCAGATCGGCATCCATTTTTTTCCACTGATATGTGCTCATGGCGGGCTCCGGCTCAGGCGGTGGTTGTCGGGGGATAGGTGGCGAACAGGCAGGCGTCGCGGCCGGCACCGGCCGGCACGGCTTCGCCTGCCGCCCCGGCGAGGGGGGCGTTGTCGCGGGACAGCAGCGCGGCGGCGCCGGTGCCGGCGAGGCAGACCTGGTAGGGCGTGGCGTCGGCCCAGGCTTCGTCCACGGTGACAGTCAGGCCGGCTGCGGTGGCGGCGCGGGCGGTGACGGCCGGCTCGACCCACTTGCCGGTGGCGCTGTCGAAGCGCAGCACGCGCACCGAGGCGTCGCCCAGGCTGGCCGCCAGCACCGGCTGGCTGGTGGACACCGTGACCACCATGCGCCCGGCGTCGGCGCCGGTGCCGGCCGCGGCCGCCACCCCGGTGGCCTGGAAGGCCGGCAGCCCGGCGGGGCTCTCGAGGTGGGTGGCGAGGGCCAGGTCGGCTACCGCCTGGACGGCCGGCAGCAGCGCGCGGACGCCGTTGTCGATGGGGCCGTCGAGCTTGACCCGCTCGGGGGGCGTGCCGACCGGTGCGAGGTCCAGCACGGCGAGGAGTAGCGGGGCGTCGTCGGCGCCGCTCCACAGCCGGGCCAGATCGGTGGGCGGGGTGAGGATGAGGTCGAGCAGGCGCTCCCGCGGGTCGGCGGAGGCGGCCGGGCGGGTGGTGATGTCGCGGATCGGCAGGCCGGCGCCGTCGGGCGGGGCGGCTTCGAGGCACAGCCGGTAGCCGTCGTTCACCCGTGATGGGGCCAGTGCGGCGTCCTGGTCGGAGCAGGGCTGGACCACCGCCGGGGCGAACTCGGTGAGGCAGGCCCGGTAGCGCAGCACCACATACACCCGACGGCGCGGGTCGTCGCCGATACCCCGCGGCCGTTCGATCTCCAGCGGCGTGCGGCCGGGGGGGGCGGGGCGGTGGATGTCGATGGCGTCGGTCGGCAGGGTGTGCAGGGTCGGCGGGGGCGCCAGGTCGGCCCAGAAGCGGGTGGACGCGAGGCCGGTGATGTCGAGGCACACCTTTTGCGGCACGTGGATCTCGCGGCCGAGGGCGTCGATGGCGAGCCCGGCGTCGCAGGTGAGACGCAGCGCGGTCTCGGTCTCGATGAAGCCGACCTTGAGCCCCCACACGGTGCCAAAGCCGTGCAGCGCGGCGTTGTGCAGGCGGCTGCGGAGCAGGAAGTAGCGCTGCTCGGTGTTGAAGTCTTCGGCCCCGAGGAGCTGCCCGTAGTGGTAGTGCAGCCGGGTGAAGGGGTCGCCCGGGGTGGCCGGGTCGAGGTCGTCGAGGGGGGCGAAGCTGTCGACGGAGGGTTGTGCGGGGGTGCTCATGGCGAGGCCTCCCATGGGTTCATGGGTTGGAAATACGGGTAGCGGTCTTCGCGACGGCCGCGGTGGAGGGTGGTGAAGGTGGACAGCACGGCGCTGCCCAGCACCGCCGGGGTCGGCCGGCTCACCGGGCCGAGGTGGGAGATCCCCACCAGGCTCGCGCTGCCCACCCGGTAGCCGGCATCCAGCCAGCACAGGCGGTGCAGGGTGTGGGCCGGTTTGTGGGCTTCGATGGCCAGCTCCAGCACCGCGGCCAGCGCGGCGTCGCAGGCCCGCGGCACGATCACCGTGAAGCGGTGGGCGTGGCGGCGGTAGAAGGCGACGAGGGCATCGTCGGGCAGCGGGTCGTCCGGCGTGGGGGCGGGGCAGGGGCTGGCCTCGGTGGCGCGGCGCAGCAGCAGGGCGGCGTGTTCGCGGGCGAGTTCCCGGGCCCAGGCGTCGCCGTCGGTGGCGCCGAGGGGGCTCTCGCTGCCGCCGATCTCGAGGCCGGGGCCGACCAGCGCGCGGCCCACGAAGGCGGCGGTGGGGCGGCGCAGGCGGAAGCCTTCGACGATCTGCACCGGCGCTTCGGCGAGGATGCCGAGCAGGCGGGTGAGGCCGGGCAGGGTGCCGCGCTGGCGGTAGAGGGTGGCGATGTTCTGCAGCAGCTGCCGGCGCACCCCTTCGCGCACCCGGGCGTCGAAGCTCAGGGCCAGGAAGGAGGCCAGCCAGGGCAGGGCTTCGGCGGGCACGAGGCGGGGGTCGAGGAGGGCGGGCAGCACGTCGGTGCGCTGGTCCAGCTCGGTCGTCCAGCCCTCGAAGAGGGCCAGGGCGCGTTCGGTGGCGTCGGCACCCTCCGGGTCGGAGCGCCAGTAGGCGGGCAGGTAGTCGAGCAGCGACGGGCGCGGGAAGGTGGCCCGCAGCGCGAACAGGGCCGGCGCCTGGCGGCGCGTGCCGGCGAGCCGGATGCGCAGCCACAGGTAGCGGCCGGGCGGCGCGGTGATGAGGAACTCATGGCTGCGCATCCCGGCTGGCGGTGCGGCCGAGGGCTGGCGCTGGCTGGCCAGGGGGTCTTGCGAGGGGCGTTCGGCGACGCTGTCGGCGAGGGGTCGGTCGGCGTGGGCTGGACGCAGGTCGGCGAGGCCGAGGCGGACCCAGCCGTCGGCCTCGTCGGGGCTCAGGGAGCCCAGCGGCGGCCACGGGTCGTCGGCGGGCGCGGGGCGCACCTCGCCGGCCTGGTCCACCGGCAGGCGGGCCGGGCGCCTGATGTCGAAGGGCGGCAGGTCGTCGGCGGTCCTGGCCTCGATGCTGATTGCGCAGTCGGCGGGCAGGCACAGGTCGGCGAACAGCCGGTGCCACACGCAGCCGAAGATGCCCGAGTCGAGGGCCCAGGTCTCGACCACGCCGCTGCCCGCGAGCGCCGCTTCGCGCGGGTAGAGGGCGCGGGCGCCGGCGGCGGTGCTGGCCATGATCCGGCCGTCACCACCCGGCTCGCGCCACAGGGCGCGGCCGTCGAAGCCGCGCACCGCAAAGCCCCGCTCGGCCTCGGGCCCGGCGGCCTTCAGCAGGTATTCGCGGAAGAACGTGGGGCGCGGGTCGCCCGGGCGGTGGGCCACTTCACCCACCAGCACGCGGTCGGCGGCGGTGAGGCGCAGGTGCAGCGGGGCGACGGCGAGGGGGAGCGGGTGGATGTCTACGCCGCTGGCGCCGATCGTCATCAGCCGCCATTGGGCCGCCGGGCCTTTGACAAGGGCGACCGCGGTGGGGAAGGCCGGGTCGGAGGCGAGGGCGACGATTTCAGCGGGCCCGGAGGTGGGGGGCAGCGCATGGCCCTGCCAGGCTCCGCCCCAGGGCTGGGCGATGAGGCGCGGCGCGGCCCGGTCGGTGACCACCAGCCCCCAGGCGCTGCAGCCGAAGAAGCCGGGCTCGATGTCCGGCGGCAGCGGGACGCTGGCCTGGAGGTGGAAGCTCGGCGTGAGCAGGCGCAGGCAGCGGGCGGCCCGGTCGAGCAGCCACAGGCGGCCGGCGGGGTCGAGGGCGACGGCGTCGGGGGTCGTGGGGCCGGGCGGTGGCTGCAGCGGGGCGAACTCCAGCGGTGTGGCGTCGGCCGCGGGCTCGGCCAGGGCGGCGACGGGCTGGGGCAGCCAGCCGGCCGGGGTGAGCAGGGCCAGCGGCTGGCCGGGGCGGGCGAGCAGCACCACGGCGTCGGCGCAGCGGTCGGGGGCGCAGGGCAGCACCACCGCGCTGCCCTGCACCGCCTGCCAGGCGGCGTAGTCGGCGGTGTCGAAGGCCGGGCGGTCGTCGCCATCGAGGCGCGGCGCCAGGGTGACGGCGGCGGGCGTGCCTTCGATGCGGGTGCCCGAGTGGTCGCAGCGTTCCCACATGCGGCGGCCGGTGAGGTGGGCGAAGCGCGGGCCGCTCATCAGCATTCCTCCTTGCCCACCGGCACCGGCATGGAGGTCGGCGGGGTGGCGGCGGGCTCGCTGCCCAGGGGCGGCAGCACTTCGGCCACGCTGTCCTGGCCGATCGCGACGCGCACCTCCAGCAGCACCGGCAGCTGCCAGGCCAGCAGGGGCAGGTTTTTTTCGACCGGGCTGCGGGTGCCGCGGCGGTCGATCGCCTCGCCGACGAGGTGCACGCCGTTCACCAGCCGCACGCCCAGCACGCGCAGGGTGGCGGCTTCGATGTCGCGGTCGGTGACGTTGCGGCCGAAGGGCCAGCCCTTGCCGTCGGGGCCGTAGGGCGGCAGCGGGGCGAGGTGCTGGCGCAGGGCGAGCTCGATGTGGCGGCGCAGGGTCTCTTCGCCGGCGCCGGGGTCGGGCTCGACGGCCACCGAGCAGCTGAGGCGTACGTATTGCGGCGGGGTGACGTAGAGTTCGGTGGTGACGAGGCGGCGCGGTTCGAGGTGGGCGCAGACGCGGCGCAGCATCTCCCGGTCGGGGGTGGGCTGGTCGGGCTGCATCGGGTCGTAGGCGGGTAGCACGATCAGGGTGACCACGCCGGGCACGCCGTCCACTCGCTCGTGGGGCTTGTGGCGCGGCAGCAGGTGGGCGCGGCCGACCTGCACGCCGGGGGTGCCGAGGGCCAGGTCGGTGAAGTCGTCGGTGGCCACGGCGCGGTCGTTGTGGCGCAGCACCTGGGGGATGCGGGCGGTGGCTTCGGGTAGGGTCTCGGCGTCGCAGCCCCCCTCGGCGGGCAGCGGGTTGCTGGCCTTGAGGGCGAGGGCCGCCGCGGGGGCGGCGCGCAGCACCCGGTTGATGCGCCCGGCCCCCACGTTGCCGCGCACGCCGCCGCCGTAGCGGTAGCTGAGGCAGCGGATGGCTTCGCCCGGCAGGGGCATGCGGCCGTGGAGGCCGTCGCCGAAGGTGATGCTGCCGTCGCCGGGGTCGAGGGTGTAGAAGGGGTCGTCCGGCCCGGCCAGGGCGAAGTCGTCCACCGGTGTCCAGTTTTCCCAGCCGAGGGGGCCGAACACCTGCACCTGCTCGCTGCCGGCCAGCACCGGCGGGTGGGCGAGGGCGTAACGCTGGCCGGTGCGGCCGTCACCGTAGCCGAGCAGCTCGGCGGGGGCGGTGACGGCCTGTTCGACGCGCACCACGTTGGCGTCGATCCAGCGCAGGCGCAGCGGCGGGTGGCTGGCGTCGGCGCGGGCGACGCGGATCCAGCCCAGCACCCGGGCGGCGAGCTTGTCGTCGTCGAGGCGGGGCGGCAGCTCGCCCACGCCGAGGAGGTCGGCGTCGGGCGGCTCGAAGGAGGCGGCGGTCCAGTTGCCGAAGGGTTCGGCGTCGGGGCCGGGCCCGGATTCGGGCAGGCGCAGGCGCACGGTGCCGCGGCGGCCGAGGTTGTCGGTGCTGTCGGCGACCACGGCGAGGCGCTGGTAGCGCAGGCGGTCCACCTGCCGGGCGGCGCCGGTGAAGCCGCCGGTGGAGATCTCCCAGCGCAGCGGCCAGCGTTCGGGGTCGGTGCCGGGGTCGGGGCAGCGGTGGTGGTCGGTGGCGCCGCACAGGGCGTCGTCGGTGCGCACGCCGAGGTTGAGCACCTGCCCGGAGAGGCGCTGGCGGAGCAGCCTGCGGGCGGCGGTGCCGTCGTTGCCGGTGCTGCGCAGGGCTTCGGCCATCGCCGCCTCGGGGGCCAGCAGGCACAGCCAGAGGCGGCCGTCTACGCTGGCGCCGCTGGAGATCGGGGCCGGCAGGCGGCCGCCGTCGGGCGGGGCGAGGGGCACGGCACGGTACTGGGCGAGGGCCGGCGGCGTGGCGGTGCCGAGGTGGTCGGCGAGCAGGGTGCTGACGTTGTCGACGCCGCCGGGCAGCAGCGGGCCGGTGTAGGGCAGCTTGACCCAGGCGCCGAGCTCGACCGGCAGCACGGTGAGTTCTTCGAGGGCCTGGAAGGGTACGTCGCCGGCGGCGAGTTCGAGGGTGGGGCTGCCGGTGCCGAAGTCGACGGGCACCGGCGCGAAGGGGCCGCGCTGGGCGTCGAGGCGCACCATCGCGCTGGCCGGCCGGGCCGGCTCGGGGGCGATCGCGAGCAGGCGCAGGAACTCCAGGCGCGCCGCCTCCGGCACCCGGTTGAGGCGGTAGAGCAGGTTGTCGCCGAGGGCGGCGAAGAGCTCGAGCAGCGCGATGCCGGGGTCGGAGGCGTTGTGGTCGGTCCACTCGGGCGCGTGGATCGGGATGCGGCGGATCAGTTCGGCGCGAAGATCGTCAAAGGCGCGGTCGTCGAGTCGGGGCGGAATGATGGCCATCAGGCACCCCCGTTCAGGTAGAAGGGAAACACCAGGTTGTGGGCGCCGGGCTCGCCGAGGATTTCATAGCGCAGGGCGATGCGCAGCACGGTGGCTTCCCGTGGGTCGGTTTCGACGCTGACGGCTTCGAGGCGGATGCGCGCTTCGTCGCGGGCCAGCGCTTCGGTGACGGCGGCGCGGATCTGGGTGCGCAGCTCGAGGCTGTTTGGGGCGAACAGGAAGCGCCGCAGCCCGACGCCGAAGTTGGGCCGGGCGATGCGCTCGCCGGGCTCGGTGAGGAGGATGGTGCGGATGGATTGCTCGACGGCAGCGGTGCCCTCGACCCGGCCGAAGCCGTCGCGGGTGACCAGCGGAAAGCGCAATCCCCGGCCGAGCGTGTCGGTGCTCATGGTCCCCTCTTTGGAAATGGCAGGCAGAACTTGAGGAACAGCATCCAGCTGAAGGCGGGCAGCTTGATGAGGATCGAGAAGATGATGTTGAACAGGATCAGCGCGCAGATCGTCAGGATCGGGATGCCGAAGTTGCAGATCATGCCGAGGCCGAAATCGCGCCGGGTGTCAGCCATCGCGTCGCCGACCTTGACGCCCGAGCCCGGCGGCGCGGCGACGCCGGCAAACGGCCGCGCGCGGGCCCGGGCGATACGCGGGATGTCGCGCAGCAGCCTGGGGATGTCGGGCATCTGGATGCTGGCCGGGCGGGCGCCGAGGAGGTCGGTGGGGTCGGCGATGGAGAAGGGCTCGCTGCGCAGCGTCCACACGACGCGGTCGGGCTCGCAGGGGGTGCGCCCGGCCACGCGGGCCCAGCCCCAGGCGGCGTAGAGGTGTTCGGCGTCGAAGCGCAGCCGGGGCTGGGCGTCGGTGGCGCGGGCTTCGGGCAGGGCGAGGGCCTCCGGCTGGCCGGTGTAGGCGGCCGCGGCGGCGTCGCGCAGGGTACCGAAAGGCGTCTGCGCGAAGCGGAAGGCGGGCAGCACCAGCAGGCCGCAGGCGGGCTGTTCGAGGAAATCCAGGCCCTGGGCGGCGAGGCTGGGACTGCCGGAAACTGCGCCGGCGATGGCGGCTTCGACGCTGGCGGCCCGGGCGTCCCGCTGGGCCACGGCGGCGGTGCCGGCGGCGGCGAGGGCCGCGTCGAAGCCCGCGTAGACCTGGGCGAGCGCCTGCCCGGTCTGATGAATGCGCTTGACGCGGGGGAGCTCGAGGCCGATTTCGGTGAAGCTGAGGGCCGGCCACGGGGGCGTCGCCTGCGGATCGCTGCGCGCACTGTCCTGGGCGAGCACGGCGTCGATCTGTTCGCCCAGCGCGGCGATGCCGAATTCGAGCTTGCCGCCCGGGCCGATGGCGAGCAGCTCGCTGCGCTTGTCGTCGCCGAACAACGTGCGGTTGATGCTGGCCATGAGGGCGAGCCGGCCGCCGCGCAGCCGGAGCAGCGCGATGACGGCGAGCAGCGCGAGGTGGTTTTCAGTCACCAGGCTGGAGGCGCCCTGGGGCGGCGGGGGCAGCGCGCTGCCGGCGAGCCAGGCATCGACCAGCTGGAACAGCCGGCGGCGCACCAGCACGTCCCAGCCGGCGGGTGACGCGGCGACGCTGGCGGCGAGCCACAGGGCGGTCTGGTTGCCGGGCAGGCCGGAGGGGTCGGGCAGGGTGTCGAAGACGGCGCTCGCGGAGGCGGCGGTGTCGGCAGCGCTCTGGTCCCACAGCTGGGCGGCGGTGAGCACGCTGCCGTCGCAGTCGGCACCCGCGGTGCCAGCGCTGGTGGCTTGGGTCCACAGGCAGGCCAGAGCCTTCAGCAAGGCGAGGTCGATGCCCTGGGCGAGGGCGTCGGCGGGGTGGGCGAGCCCGAAGGGCGGCGCGGTGAGCAGGCCGGCGACGAGGGTGTCCGAGGTGGTGATCTCGGCATTGCCGGGGCGGGCAGGCAGCAGGGTGTCGGCGAGCAGCGTGAGCAGTTGCGGCTGCGCCGCGCTGCGCAGGCCGGCGGCGCTGGCGAACACGCCGTCGAGGCGGCTGCGGGTGCGCTCGGCCATGCGGCTGGCGATGTCGGCGATGGTGCCGGCGGCCAGGCGTTCGGCGGACACCTCGCGGGCGCCGCTGAACACCGGCAGGTAGCCGAACAGCGTGCAGTGGTCGGCGGCCTTGCCGGCGTTGGGCGGCACGAGGTTGAGGGGCTGGCTGGCGAGGGCGATGGCCGGCAGCGGCGCGTCGGCGGCCAGCCCGAAGAGGGCGTGGAGTTTCACGCTCGCGGCGCTCGACAGCCCAGTGAGCGCGGTAGGGTCGGCCGGCGCGGCGCCGGGGGCTGGGCGCAGGTCGGCGTCGAGCACCTCGACCCAGGCGCCGTGTTTTTCGTCGACGGCGATCCAGTCTTCCCAGTGCTCGCCGTCGGGGCGGGCGACCAGGCGGCGGATGACGGCGCCGGCGCCCTTGATGCGGCTGCGCGCCACCCGTGGCCAGCCGGCGGCGCCGCAGACGAGGTCGAAGGCGATGAGGTTGAAGCGTTCGTGGAGCGGCAGGTAGAGCTTGCGCAGCCAGGCGGGGGTGCTTGCCGAGTCGCCGTGGGGGATGCCGTCGTCGTCCATCACCGGGCCGCTGGCGGGCTCGAGTTCGGTGGGCTGCGCCTCCCGCCGCGCGATGGTGGCGGGGTAGCGGGGCTGGCCGGCGGCGTCCACGCGGCCGTCGGGGGGCTCGGACCAGTCGCGCCAGGGCCGCAGCGCCGGCAGCGGGGCCGTCTGGCCGGCGGCGGCGAGGAAGTCGGCGATGAAGGCGTCGGTCTCGAAGGCGAGAATGCGCGGCGACGCCTCGACCGGTACCTGGGCGAGGTCGCGCAAAAAGAAGGGCTCGGTGGCCAGCAGGCGCTCCCGCGAGGGGCGCCGGTGGGCCGGGATGAGCAGCCGCGTCGGGGAGGCCTTGGCTACCATACGTTCCCCGCGCCGGGCGTGTAGCTGGACGACACCACGCTGTTGGTGATGACGGTGTCGGCCTTCACGACGCCCGAAAAGGTGGACATGGCGGCATCCACGGTGACCATCGCCGCGGTGACGTCGAGGCCGGCCGGGGCGGTGACCTTGACCTTCACGTTGGCGGTGATCTCGATGTTGCCGGCGGCGTCGATCTTGACCGTGGCGCCGTTGGAGTGGGTGAGTGTGACGGTGCCGCCGGCCGCGTCGTCGAGGGTGAAGGTGTGGCCGCCCTGGGTGCGCAGCTCCAGCTTCTCGGCGCCGGCGGTGTCGTCGAAGGTCAGCTTGTGGCCGCTGCGGGAGGTGAGCGAGCGCAGGTTGTTGGCGCTGTCCATGCGCTCGGGCGGGGCGTCGACGCCGTTCCAGAGGGCGCCGATCACCACCGGCCGGCGCGGGTCGCCGGCGGTGAAGGCGACCAGCACCTCATCATCCACCTCGGGGATGAACCAACTGCCCCGGTCGCCGCCGGCCATCAGGGTGGCGAGGCGGGCCCAGGCCAGCGCGGTGGCACCGTCGTTCTCCTCGACGAAGGGCAGCTTGATCTGCACGCGGCCCTGGTTGTCCGGGTCCTGCACGCTGGTGACCAGTGCCGGATAGACGCCGTAGAGGCGCGGGCGCTCGTTGCCGCCCGGGGGGGTGAGGCCGGGGATCATGAGGCTTCTCCCAGGTCGGGGCGCTGGGCCTCGAACTCGGTGCGGTAGCCCTCCACCTGGTCGAAGCGGTGGGTGACCGCGGTGACGAGGTAGATGCCGGCAAACCACGGGCCGAGGTCGACGAGCTCGATGCGGGCGCCCACGTGGAGCTCGGGCGTGCCCAGGGTGACGCCGGTGCCGCGCACGAAGCGCCGCGCCCGCCGACGCATGGCGGCCTCGGCGAGGCTGCGCGCTTCGGCCCCGGTGGCGGGGGCTTCGAGGTGCAGGTCTTCGGCGGCGTTGGCGAACACGCGGGTCACCACCTCGGGGCCGAGCCGGCCGCGGCTGGCTTCGGGGCGCACCGCGTCGGCGCCGGCGAGTTCGTGGATGGCCTCCTTGGCGGCCACGTCGTAGCCATGTACGCGCACCTCCCCGCGCTGGTGGGCCAGGTCGGCCAGCACGGTGAAGCGGATCAGGTTGTTCTCGCGGGTGAGGCGCAGCGGTGGGGTGGTGATGTGGGCCGGCTCGGTGACGTGCACGCTGCCGTCGCGCAGTTCGATCAGCGCGTCGCCGGAGCGGGCGCGCAGGGCGCCGAGTTCGTCCTCGTTCACCTGCCACAGCTCGACGTGGCTGGCGCCGCTGGGGCCCACGTCGGCGCGCAGCCCGGCGTCGCCGAGGATTGCCGAGGCGATGTCGCCGTCACTCATGTTTTCGCTCAGGCGGGTGCGGCGGCGGTAGCGCAGGCCGGCGAGGGCGTCCTCGGCGAGCAGGGTGAGCTCGGGCGGGCGCAGCTCGGGGTAGGCCGCGCCGATGCCGGTGATGAGCCCGTCGAACACCGTTTGCACCTGCCCGCTGACCTCGAAGGCGATGGCGAGGCGCTTGCCGAAGTCGATGGCGGACTGGTGGAAATGCACGTAATCCACCGGCTGGCCCCGCTCGCGGCTGCCCCAGTTGAGGAACACGGCTTCGAGGGAGGCCACGCCGGCGGTGTCGGCGTGGGCTTCGAGGCGGATCAGGTCGGCTTCGAGGCGGTTGGCGCGGGTGCCGTCCACCCGGATCTGCGGGCGCCCGGAGGCGTTGAGGGGAGGCGTGGTCATGGACAGTCGCTCCGCTGGCGCAGCTGGCGTTCGAGCTCCTCGGCGACCAGCGCGCGGACGAGCGGGCGGAGGTCTTCGAGGCGGACTTCGAAGGCGGCCTCGGCGGGGGCGCCGGCGCCGGATTCTTCGCGCCCGCCTCCGTCGGGCAGGGTGTCGATGGTGGTGACGACTTCACCGATGGTGACGGCCATGGCTCAGCCTCCGGTGCAACGCCGGCAGCCGCAGGCGCACGGGGCGGCGATGGCGGTGGCGCGGGGCGCGGCGGGGGTGGTGGCCGCCGGCAGGGTTTCCCAGGTGGGCCGGCGCTCTCCGGCCGCGGCGGGTATCGGGGTGCTGCGGGGGGCGAACAGCGGGGCGCCGACGGCGGGCGTGCGCAGGGGGGCCAGCGGCGGGCTGCCGCGCACCGGCAGGGGCGGGCGGGCCGCGCCGGCGGAGAGGGCGGCGGTGTTGGCCGAGGCCGCGCCGCCGGCCCGCTGGCTGCTCACCACGGCGGCCAGGCCCGCGGCGCGGCTGCCGGGAGCGGGCCCGTCCGGTGCCCACGGGTTGGGCGGCATGCCGGCGGTGGCGAGGCCCGGCGAGGGCTGCGGCAGGGTGACGCCGCTGCGCCCGAGGTCGGCCCCCGTGCCCAGCGCGGCCGGGCCGAACAGGTCGACGGCGGCCGAGGCGTCGAGCTCGATCCCGGCCCCCACCGATACGCCGATGTCGGCGGACAGCCCGAGGCTGGCGGAGAGCCCCAGCTGCGCCGACAGGCTGACGTCCATATCGATGTCGAGATTGAGGCCCGCCGACAGCTCGAAGCCGGCGCTCAGGTCGAAATTGCCGCCGCTCCCCATGATGCTGGAGGCGCCTGCCGCCGCGGCCTGGTTGCGGGCGCTGGCGCCGGTGGTGGCCTGCTCGACGGCCTGGCGGCGCCGGGCGGCGTCGGTGGCGCTCACCTCGTAGCGGAACTCCTGCTCGGTGAGGGTCAGGCTGACCTTGGAGCGTAGCGGCACGCCGCTCGGGCTGAAGTAGTCGAACACCTCCTGGTGCTGGCTGATGACGCCGTTGAAGATCAGCGTGCCCCAGCGGAACTGCACCCGCCGCGGGGCCTGCTCGCGGCCGCTGCCGTACACCTGCAGCAGGTCGGCGATGGGCTTGGTGCGGGTACGTACGTCGAGCATCTCCTCGCCGCCGCTGCCGGTGTCCGCATCGCTGCCGTCGCGGGGGCGGGTGGAGTCGAAGATGCACTCGAAGGACAGGGTGGCCTTGGAAGCGCCGACGTTTTGTACCTGCTGGCGGCCGCGGCGGCCGCGGTCGCGCTGTTCGCCGCCGGAGACCTTGAGGGTGAGGGTCTCGGGGTTGAAGTCGAGGGGGATCGCGCGGGCTTCCTGCGGGTCGCGTCCGCCCGCGTCGAAGGGCACCAGCTTGGCCCGGCGGAACTGGCTGGTCGTCATGGCGTCTCCCGGCTCAGGCCTTCGTGGACGATGTGCAGCTCTTCGAGGGCCACCTCGCGGCCGCCGGCGGCGTGGAGGTCGGCCGCCTTGACCCGGTTGACGATGCCGTTCTCGAAGCGCCACACGCCGGGTTGCGAGCCGCTGCCGTTGGCCTGGAAGATGCGGATCGTGCCCGACACATAGGGCAGCGGAAACGTGCCGTCGGTGCAGCGCCGCACCCAGGCCCAGAAGGCCGGGTCGAGGGACAGGCCGCGCTTGAGCACCAGCGGCGGGTGGGTGGCCTTGCCGACCAGCTGGCGGGCGCCGCGGTTGTAGCCGCCCTCGCGGAAGCTCACCGGCTCGAGGGTGATCTCCAGCCCCTGCACCTCGGAGAAGGCGGCGCGGCGGGCGCCCTGGGCCAGCCCCTCGTCGCCGCCGAGGCCCGACAGCTCGATCTGCACCGCAAAGTTGAAATTGGTGAGCAGGCTGTCGGCGGGCATCAGATCACCTCGATGCGGGGCTCGTCGGCGCCGTGGCGGAGCAGGCGGAAGACGATGAACTCGGCCGGTACCGCCGGGGCGACGCCCACCTGCAGCACGGCGCGGCCGGCGTCCAGGTCGGCCTGGGTGTGGGTGCTGGCGTCGCAGCGCACGAAGAAGCTGTCGGCGTCGGTGCGGCCGGCCAGCGCGCCGGCGTCGAACAGCGCCCGCAGGCGCCGCCGGGCGGTGCTGGCCATCGCCGACCACAGCAGGGCGTCGTTGGGCTCGAAGGGCGCCCAGGCCAGGTCGGCGGCGAGCTGGGCCTCGAGCCAGTCGATCAGGCGGCGCACGGAGAGGTGGGTCCAGTCGCGGTCGGTGGCGGTGCTGCGGGCGCCGAGCAGCATCAGGCCGCGTTCGGTGCGGCGGATCTCGTCGATGTGCTCCTCGAACAGAAAGCCGGGCTCGGGCAGGCCGGCGTCGTCGGCCCGGGCGAAGGCGCCGCGCACCGGGCGGTTGGCCGGCGCGGCCCCCACGCCGGCTTCGTTTTCGAGCTGGGCGGTGATGCCGCAGGCGGCGGCGGAGGGCGGCACCGTGCGCGCGCTGCCGTCGGCGTCCACCCGCAGCCAGGGGGTGTACAGTGCGGCCCGGCTGCTGGCCAGGGCGTGGCGCCACTGGACGATGTCACCGGCGCGCAGCCCGGGCGGCAGGTCGAGCAGCGCGATGCGCCCGCCGCGGGCCTCGCAGGCATCGACGAGCTGGCGCTGGGCGCCCTGCAGCGAGGCGGCGTCGAAGCCTAGCCGTGGGTAGTCGAGGGCGTGGGCGGTGCGCGTGGCCGGGGCGAGGGCGCAGACGGTGCCGAAGCAGGGCTGCTCGGGCGGCGCCTGCGGCTCGTCGATGACAGCCGCAGGTGGGGTCGGGTGGAGCAGGTCGGGCAGGCTCACCAGCGCGATCGGCTCGAAGGGGAAGGCCTGGTCCCAGCCGTCGAGGGCGGCCAGGGCGCCGGGGCGGGACATGAATACCACGAAGCGGTGGTCGGCGTCCTCGGCCACGTCGTCGGCGTCCATCTCGGTGGGGTCGAAGAAGTGGCGCCGCTCGGTGCTGGCGGTGGCGTCGCGGCCGCGGCGGGAGACGGGCATTTCGGCCGCCGACAGCAGCAGGCCGGCCGGCGTGGCGAGCAGGGCCTTGCCGGGGATCAGCCAGGCGTCGCGCAGGAGCGCGCTCGGGCGCAGGTATTCGGAGCCCCAGGGTTCGCCGGCGGCGCCCCACAGGCGGTCGGCCTCGGCGACGGGGTTTTCGGGGTCGGGGAGGTCGAGGCGAGGCGGGCGCAGGGCTTCGGCGGCGCTGCGCCGGCCGAGTAGGCGGGGCAGGTAGCGCGGGTGGTCGGGGTGCAGCGCGGTGTCGTCCCAGCTTTCGACCAGCCGGCCGTCGAGGAAGACGTCGAGGCGCAGGGTGAGCTCGACGGCGCTCTGCAGCAGCTGCCGGTCGAGGAAGGGGTGGGTGAGCTGCGGCACGAGTATCGGCTGGCGATCCGGGCTGGCGGCGTCGGGGGCGGCGACGCGGAACAGGCGGCTGCGCGGCGCGGCGCCGGGGCTGGCCGGGCGGCCCAGCAGGCGCAGGGTGGCGCCGATGGCGGGGCGATCGGGCGGGATCCGCACGCGGCCGGTGGTTTCGTCGTAGCCCAGCGCGAGGGGGCGCTGGACGATGCGGCAGCGCACCTCGAGCCGGTTGCCCCAGCTGCCCGGGTTGCGGGCGGCGATGCGGGCCTGGCGGCGGGAGCGGCCGCGCACGGCCTTGAGGCCGGGCAGCAGCAGGCGGGCGGTGCGCACGTTGCGGTGGTCCACGCAGCGCACCACCACGCAGCGGCGGCCGCCGTTGGCGAAGAACAGGCGCACCGCCAGCGGCAGGTTGAGCCCGGGCAGCGCGCGGCCGAAGAGGGCCTCGAACTGCCGCGCGTCGTCGATGGCGACCGGGGTGTTCACCGGGCCCCGCTCGGCGAGGCCGATCAGCGCCGCGACATCGAGGCGCACCCGCGGCCGGGTGACGACGGCCGGTTTTTCCTCGTAGACGCCGGGCGGCAGGCCAGGGCGCCACAGGCTGCCCAGGAGGGCGACGCTCATGGCCGGCTCCTCGGGTCAGCGGAGTGGCGGCGGGCGGCGGGTGAGGGGCGCATGGCGGGCTCCGCGGCGGCTCACTCGAACTCCAGGTCCTCGCAGACCAGGGTCAGCTCTTCCATCGCCACGTCAGAGCCGCCCTTGGCGGCCAGGGTCGGGCCGGTCCATTTGGAGGGGCGGGCGTTGATGAGCTTCCACGAGGCGACGGTGGCGGCGTGGTCTTCGCTCAGGAGCTGGATGACCACGGTGGCGCGGGCGTCCATGTTGCCGCGGCGCACCTGGGTGACCCAGTTCCAGAGGTCGAGGGAGGCGATCAGGCCGCGCTTGAGGGTCACGTCGCCCACCTTGTACATCAGCGGCACCTTGCGCGGCCGGTTGGCGGGGTCGGTGCCTTCGCGGTAGTCGGCGTGGGTGATCTCGGTGTTGAGGCCCGAGACATCCGAGAACCCGCCGCGGAACTCGCCGCCGCTGGCCGGGCTGATGGTGACCTTGAAGTTGAACGGGCCGTAGGGGTCTTCACGCAGGGTGGCCATTGCGGGTCTCCTTTGAGGATTCGGTTATCGCCGGCGGGGCGCTCAGACGATGGAGGCGTCGGCTGTCCATTGGCCGATGCGGAAGATCACGAACTCGGCGGGCTTGGTGGGGGCGACGCCGATCAGGCAGATCAGGCGCCCGTTGTCGAGGTCGGACTGGCTCATGGTGGTGCGGTCGCAGCGCACGAAGTAGGCGTCCTCGGGCCGCGCGCCGAGCAGCGCGCCGCTGCGCCACACGTCGTACAGGAAGCCCTCGATGGTCAGCCGGATCTTCAGCCACAGCTCTTCGTTGTTGGGCTCGAAGACGGCCCATTGGGTCCCGCGGTCGATGGAGTGCTCCAGGTAGATGAACAGCCGGCGCACGTTGATGTAGGTCCATTCGGGATCGGAGCTGATGGTGCGGGCGCCCCACACGCGGTAGCCGCGGCCCTCGAAGAAGCGCAGGCAGTTGATGCCTTCGGGGTTGAGCACGTCCTGCTCGCCCTTGTTGACGTTGCGCGAGAAGCGCAGGATGCCGCGCACGGTCTCGTTGGCCGGGGCCTTGTGCACGCCGCGCTCGATGTCGCTGCGGGCGTAGATGCCGGCCATCGCGCCCTCGGGGGAGTACAGCACCGTCTCGCGGGCGCCGCCGGGCGCGCCGGCGACGAGCCAGGGGTAGTACAGGGCGGCGTACTTGGAATCGTGCTGGCCGCGCACCTCGCGGATCAGCGATTGATCGGCGTCGCGGGGGCCCGCGAGGATCGCGAAGCGGTAGCGCAGGGTTTCGCAGTGGGAGATCAGTGCGTCGCGCACGGCCTGGCAGTCGTCGGAGGTGGCGAGGGCGGCGGAGCCGGGGCCGGCGACGATGGCGATGTCCTCGATCTCGGCCAGCGCGGCGAGGCCGGTGGCGTCGTGCCCGCTCCCGCCGCCGGTGAAGGTGGCGCTGTCGGCGAGGATGCCGTCGCTACCGCCGGAAAGGGTGAGCGGGGCGGCGGCGACGAGGCCGGTGAGCAGGTCGCGGGCGAAGCTGGTGCGCTGGGCCGGCAGGCTGGGCAGCCCGGCGGCGCCGGCGTCGAAGAACAGCCGCTGGCTGCGGTCGGCGGGCGGCTCGATGCCGGCGTCCGGGTCTTCGTGGCGCAGGATGCGGCCGACGAACTGGTCGGAATCCGGGTGGGTGGACAGGCGCTGGATGGCCTCGACCCGCCCGCCGGTGGAGCCGTCGAGGTTGGGGCCGATGCTGAGGTCGACGGTGATCTTCTGGACGAAGTTGAGGCTGGCGGCGTTCTGGTCGAGGGTGCCGGCGGCGTTGGTGAGCAGCGGCCGGCCGGCGGCGTCGAAGCTGACGCTGTAGAGGTTGGCGCCTTCGATGGCGTCGGCGCCGGTCTTGGCCACCAGGCGGTTCTTGGCGCTGGCGGCGGTGATGGCCTCGACCACGTCACCCAGCCGCACGCCCATCACGGTGCGGCTGCCGGCGCCGCCGGTGAGCAGGTTGCCGCTGCGGAGCGCCTGCACCTGCACCACCACGTTGCCGGCGCGGCCGGGGAAGCGGGCGCGCAGGAAGCGGTCGCTGCCGAGCACCGGCACGGCCGGGCTCACCGAGCGGCTGTCATCCACCGAGCCGGCGGCGGCGGGCCGGAAGGCGCGGGCCACATACACCCGCTTGCCGCCGTTCTCGAAGAACAGGCGCACCGCGTGGGCGAGGTGGTTGGTGGTGGGGACGCCCGCGAACAGCAGGTCGTCGCCGTCGCCGAAGAAGCGCTGGAACTCTTCGAAGCCGGTGATCAGCACCGGCAGGCCCCGGGTGGGGCCGAAGCGGGCCTGGCCGACGAAGCCGGCGGTGGAGGTCGCCACGCCCTCGATGGACTTGGCGCGGAAGCTGGTTTCTTCGACGTAAACTCCCGGGGCGAGGTATTCAGGCATTTCGAGCCTCCATCTTGGTCAGGGTAACAACTCGATATCCAGCCGGACTTGCTCGCCGACGGAGACCGTAGCCGGCGGATTCTGGCCGCCCGCCTGCGGGTGCAGGGCGCCGCCGGAGTCGCGCAGTTGAAAGTCACGGGGCCGGTAGAGCGCGTCGCGCGCGGCCGGCGTGAGGGAGAAGGGATCGGCCGGCTGGCCGCCCGCGAAGCCCAGGCGGGCCAGGGCGTCGGCCAGGGGCGGGCGCGGTGAATGCACCGTGACGGCCCGCTCGAAGTGGCGCAGGGGCGGGCTCACGCCGCGGTCGATGGTCTCGAAGGGCAGCACCAGCAGGTAGCTGCCGTCGGGGCCGCTCATGGCGCGCACGTGGTCTGCTGCCCCCCGGAAGACGCTGGCGATGCCCAGCAGCGCGCCGGCCACCGGGCGTCCGCCGTCGCTGACCACGCCCCACACGGCGCTGCTGCCCGGGGGCAGGGCCAGGCCGAGGGCGGGCCGCAGGGCGACTTCGAGGATCTGCGGCTTCGGGCTGCCCGGCGCCGGGGTCGTGCCGGCTTCGAGGGCCTGCTTCACGCTGCCGCGGTCGGGCACCTGGGCCGTGACGGCCTGGGCCTGGAAGCGGCCGGCGGGGTCGACGATCTCGACCCGCTGCTCGCCCGGCGGCAGCCGCAGGAAGCCGTAGAGGCCGGTGGATTCATGCCACAGGGGGCGCTCGGGGTGGCCGGGCACGGTGATGCGCAGGCCCGGAATCGCCGCCAGCCCCGGCGGCGCGGCGTCGCTGAGGTGGCGCCGGATGCGCAGGGCCAGCACGCCGACCGCGGCGATCCTCTCTGTGGCGTGGCGGGCCGCCCAGCCGAGGGGCGTGTCGGCGGGAGCGAGCATCACGGCACTCCGGGGACGAAGGCCAGGCTGCGGCTGTCGGTGATCGACGGCTCGGGGCGCTCGCGGGCGGCCAGCCGGGCGGTGCGCACCACGTAGGGCACCGACAGCTGGTAGGGCGGCTCCAGGCTGTCCCACAGGCGCAGCATGTCTTCGGTGGACAGGTGCGCGAGGGAGACCCGCAGGCCATCCTCGGGCTCCCAGGGGTAGCCGGGGTCGAGCAACGCGCCGGAGACGACGGCGTGGCGGTCGAGGATGTCCATGCAGCGCGCCAGCATGACCTGCTCGCCCTCGGCGTTCTGCTTGCCCCACACGGTGAGCAGGTAGTGCAGCTCCAGCCCGAGGGCGTAGCGGCGGGGCGCGGTGGGAGCCAGGCGGGGCAGGTCGATGTTGCGGCGGGCCTCGTCCACCTCGACGCGGTACAGGAACAGCGCGACGCGGTTGGTGATCGAGCCGGTGAAGTGGCGCGTGGAGAACAGGGACACGTCGTAGCCGTCGAGGCCGCCCGTGGCGATCAGCTGATCCTCGATCAGCCGCCGCAGGCTTGCACTGGCGCCAGCTATGAACATTTCATTGCCCTTCCCGGCTGCCGCAGGGGGCGGCGCGCCATGCATCGAGGGTGAAGCGGCAGGGGCCGGGCGCATGCCCGGAGGGTTGTTTTGCGGTGGCGGGTGAGGCGGTCTGGCAGTGCCGATGCCAGATGGCGCAATGCACCGTGGAAGAGCCCGCGGCCCTCCCGTCGTTGAAGAATGCATGCGAAAGGAGCCATGGCCAGGGCCGGGGATACTTCCGCCTGCATTGCAGCTGATTCAGTCAAGCACACGCATCCGGGTAAATCAAGGCGGGTAACCGGCGGCCCGGCTACTGGTGACAAGTCAAGCCCGTGGGCCGGCCTTGAGGTAAATTCGACCTCTTCACGGCCAGGAACTCCTGGCCCGCCGACAAGACAAAAACGCTTCACCCCATGGAGATTCGAGATGACCCAGCTCACCGTGAACGGCAAGCCCAGGAAGGCCGACGTCGACCCCGACACCCCGCTGCTGTGGGCCCTGCGGGATTCCCTGCTGCTCACCGGCACCAAGTACGGCTGTGGCGCCGGCCTGTGCGGCGCGTGCACCGTGCACGTCGATGGACAGCCGGTGCGCTCGTGCATCACGCCGGTGTCGGCGGTGGCCGGCAAGAAGATCACCACGATCGAGGCCGTGGACGCCTCCCGCGTCGGCAAGGCGGTGCAGGAGGCCTGGCGCAAGCTCGACGTGGTGCAGTGCGGCTACTGCCAGTCGGGCCAGATCATGAGCGCCGTGGGCCTGCTGGCGAAGAACCGCCAGCCCACCGACGCCGACATCGACACCGCGATGGCCGGCAACCTGTGCCGCTGCGCCACCTACGTGCGCATCCGCGCCGCCATCCACGAAGCCGCCAAGGCCCTGGCGTAAGGAGATCCGCATGACGACCATCCAGAACCTCTCCCGCCGCGGCTTCCTGCAGGGGGCCGCGGGCCTCACCCTCGGCCTGGCGCTGCCGGGCGTCGGCCTCGCCGCCAGGCCCGGCGCCGCCGCCGCGAGCTTCGAGCCGACGCCCTTTTTGCGCATCGGCGCCGACAACACCGTCACCGTGATCTCCAAGCACCTGGAGATGGGGCAGGGCACCTACACGGGCCTCGCCACCATCGTCGCCGAGGAGCTCGACGCGGCCTGGGCCCAGGTGAAGGTGGAGGGCGCGCCGGCCGACGCCAGGCGCTACAAGAACCTCGCCTTCGGTGCCCAGGGCACTGGCGGCAGCACCGCGATGGCCAACTCCTGGGGCCAGATGCGAGAGACCGGCGCCACTGCCCGGGCCATGCTGGTGTCCGCCGCAGCCAAGCGCTGGCAGGTGCCGGCGGCCGAGATCACGGTGGCCGAGGGCGTGCTGCGCCACGCCGCCAGCGGCCGCCAGGCGACGTTTGGCGAGCTGGCCGAGGCGGCCTCCCGCGAAGCGGTGCCCACTACCATCACCCTCAAGGACCCGAAGGATTTCCGCCTGATCGGCAGGCGCGCGCCGCGCAAGGACAGCGCCGCCAAGACCGACGGCTCGGCGCAGTTCACCCAGGACGTGCACCTCCCCGGCATGCTGGTGGCGGTGGTGGCCCATGCGCCGCGCTTCGGCGGCCAGGTCAAGGCCTTCGACGCCAGCCGGGCGAAGGCGGTCAAGGGCGTGGTGGACGTGGTGGCGATCCCCGGCGGCGTGGCCGTGCTGGCCCGCGACACCTGGAGCGCCAGGAAGGGCCGCGACGCGCTCGGCGTCGAGTGGGATGACAGCGCGGCCTTCAAGCTGGGCTCCGACGAGATCCTCGCCCGTTACCGCGAGCTCGCCGCCCGGCCCGGCCTGGTGGCCCGCAGCGACGGCGATACGGCCGGCGCCTTTGCCGGCGCGGCCAGGGTGGTGTCGGCCAGCTACGACTTCCCCTACCTCGCCCACGCGGCGATGGAGCCGATGAACTGCGTCGTGCAGCGCACCGACGACGGCCTCGAGGTGTGGAACGGCGAGCAGTTCCAGACCGTCGACCAGGCCACCCTGGCGGCGATGTTCGGCCTGCCGCCCGAGAAGGTGAAGATCAACATGCTCTACGCCGGCGGCAGCTTCGGCCGGCGGGCGTGCACCCAGTCCGACTACCTGCGCGAGGCGGCGGCCATCGTCAAGGCCAGCGGCACCCGCGCGCCGGTCAAGCTGGTGTGGATGCGCGAGGACGACATGAAGGCCGGCTACTACCGGCCGCTGTTCCACCACCGCATCGAGGCGGCCCTCGACGCCGATGGCAGCATCCGCGGCTGGCGCCACCGGCTGGTGGGGCAGTCGATCATCGCCGGCTCGGCCTTTGAGCCGGCGATGGTGAAGAACGGCATCGACGCGGTGTCGGTGGAGGGCGCGGCCAACCTGCCCTACGCCATCCCCAACTTGCAGGTCGAGCTGCACACCCCCACCGACATCAAGGTGCCGGTGCTGTGGTGGCGCTCGGTGGGCTCGACCCACACCGCCTATTCCACCGAGACCTTCCTCGACCGGCTGGCCGCCGAGTCGAAGCAGGACCCGGTGGCGCTGCGCCTCAAGCTGCTCGGCAAGCACCCGCGCCACACGGCGGTGCTCCGGCTGGCCGCCGAGAAGGCCGGCTGGGGCCAGCCGCTGGCGGCGGGCAAGCCCGGCGAGCGGCGTGGCCGCGGCGTGGCGGTGCATGAGTCCTTCCACTCCTTCGTCGCCCAGGTGGCCGAGGTGACGGTGAAGGCCGACGGCAGCGTGAAGGTGGACCGCATCGTGTCGGCGGTGGATTGCGGACTGGCGATCAACCCGGACAACGTCCGCGCCCAGGTGGAGGGGTCGGTGGGCTTTGCGCTGTCGGCGGCGCTGCACGGCGAGATCACCCTCAAGGACGGCGTGGTGGAGCAGGGCAACTTTGGCGACTACGCGCCGATCCGCATCGACGAGATGCCGAAGGTCGAGGTGCACATCGTGCAGTCCGCCGAGAACCCCACCGGCATCGGCGAGCCCGGCGTGCCGCCGGTGGCGCCGGCGGTGGCCAATGCGATCGCCGCGGCCACCGGCAAGTGGCTAACCCGTCTGCCCTTCCAGGCCGACGCACTGAAGGCCTGAGCATGGCGGCCCTGAATGGCGGGTCTGCCCGCCTCAGCCGCGCCGCCGGGCGGGAGGCGCACGATGGATAGCCAGGACATGCAGGTGCTCGCCGCCCTCGGCCGCTGGCAGGCCGCGGGGCATCGGGCGGCGCTGGTCACCGTGGCCCGCACCTGGGGCTCGGCGCCGCGGCCGGCGGGGGCCTGGATGGCCCTGCGGGACGACGGCCGGGTGCAGGGGTCGGTGTCGGGCGGCTGCGTCGAGGACGACCTCGTCGCGCGCATGCAGGGTGGCCGCATCGGCGGCAGCCGGCCTTTCGTGCTCAGCTACGGCGTGACCCGGGATGAGGCGGCCCGCTTCGGGCTGCCCTGTGGCGGCACGCTGGAGCTGGTCGTCGAGCCGGCGCCCGACATGGCCGCCCTCGCCGGGCTGGCCGCCCGCATCGCCGCCGGGCAACTGGTGCGGCGCGAGGTGGACCTCGCCAGCGGCGCCGTGGCGCTGACCGACGCCTGCCGGGGCGAGGCCATGGGCTGGGACGGGCAGCGCCTCGCCACCCTCCACGGCCCGCGCTGGCGGCTGCTGATCATCGGCGCCGGGCAGATCGGCCGCTACCTGGCCACCATGGCCCAGGCGCTCGACTACGCGGTGAGCGTCTGCGACCCGCGGGAGGAATACGCCACCGAGTGGGACGTGGCCGGCGCGCCGTTGCTGGCGGGCATGCCCGACGACGTGGTGACGGCGATGCAGCCCGACCCCCACAGCGCCATCGTCGCCCTGACCCACGACCCCAAGCTCGACGACATGGCGCTGCTCGAAGCCCTCAAGTCGCCGGCGTTCTACGTGGGGGCGCTGGGCTCGCGGCGCAACGATGCGGCCCGGCGGGCGCGCCTGCTGGAGTACTTTGATCTCTCCGAGGCCGAGGTCGCCCGCCTCCACGGGCCAGTCGGGCTGCCCATCGGCAGCCGCACGCCGCCCGAGATCGCGGTGTCGATCCTCGCCGAGATGACCGCGGTGAAGAACGGCGTGCCGTCCGTCCGGCCTGCCGCAACCGAGCCGGCCCGCGCCGGCTGCGGCCTGGGCTGAACGGTGGCATCCATCAGCGGTGTGCTGCTGGCGGCGGGGCAGGGGCGGCGCTTCGGCGCCGACAAGCTGCTCCAGCCGCTTGCCGACGGCACGCCGGTCGCCGTCGCGGCGGCCAGGGCGCTGAGGGCCGCCTGCCCGGACAGCCTTGCCGTGCTGCGCCCCGAGCAGGACGCCCTCGCCGTGCTGCTCGAAGCCGAAGGGCTCGCGGTGGTGCGCTGCACCGCGGCCCACGGCGGCATGGGCCACAGCCTCGCCGCCGGGGTGGCGGCCAGCGCCGGGGCCGACGGCTGGCTGGTGGCGCTGGCCGACATGCCCCGCATCCAGGTGGCCACGCTGGGGCAGGTGGCGGCCGCCATCGCCGGCGGCGCAGCCCTGGCGGCGCCGGTGTTTGCCGGCCGGCGCGGGCATCCGGTGGGCTTCGCGGCCCGCTGGCAGAGCGCCCTGCTGGCCCTCGAGGGGGATGAAGGGGCCCGCGCCATCCTCCGGCAGCACGCGGCCCTGCTGCACACCCTTGCAAGCGATGACCCCGGTGTGCTGCAGGACGTGGACACCCCTGCGGATCTCGCCGCCCTCGGGCCGGGTTGAGGCGGCCTCGCCACTCGCTCGGGGGTGACGGGAAGTTCTATTGCCCGCCCGCCGGACAGCCCGGGGCGGGCCGGACAGCGGCCCGGCAGGTCCGGCGGAGTCGGCCCGGCCCCGACGGGCTGCTAGTGGGGCCGGCCCAGCCAGCGGGCCAGGGTTGCAAACAGGAGCTCGGGTTCCACCGGCTTGGCGACGAAGTCGTTCATGCCCGCCGCGAGGCAGCGCTCCTTGTCCTCGTCGAAGGCGTTGGCGGTCATGGCGATGATGGGGGTCAGGCGGTGGGCCGGGAGCTCGCGGATCAGGCGGGTGGCTTCGAGCCCGCCCATCTCGGGCATCTGCATGTCCATCAGGATCAGCGCGTAGTCACGCTCCCTGGCCTTGTCGAGGGCGATCCGGCCGTTGCCGGCGAGTTCGATCTCGAGCCCCGTCTCGCTCAGCAGCTCGAGGGCCACCTCCTGGTTCACCGCGTCGTCTTCGACCAGCAGGATGTGCTTGCCCGCGTGCAGGCTGCGGATCTGCGCTTCGGTGCCTGACACGTCCGCCGGGGTGTCCTCGGCTGGCGCGGTGCCGACGTCCAGGCGCGCCGTGAACCAGAACCGGCTGCCCGCGCCCGGCGTGCTGTCGACGCCGGCATCGCCGCCCATCAGCCGGGCCAGCCGTTGGGTGATGGCCAGGCCGAGGCCGGTGCCGCCGTACTTGCGGGTGGTCGAGGCATCGACCTGCCGGAAGGCCTGGAAGAGATCCTGCACCTCGTCGGGCGCGATGCCGATGCCGGTGTCCTCGACTTCGAAGCGCACCCGCACGTGGTCGGCTTCCCGGGCTTCCAGGCGGACCCGCAGCGCGACGCTGCCGGCGGCGGTGAACTTGACCGCGTTGCTGGCAAAGTTGAGCAGGCCCTGGCGCAGGCGGGTCGGGTCGCCGAGCAGGTAGACGGGCACGTCGTCGTAATCGACGGTCAGCGCCAGCCCCTTGGCTTCGGCCGCCTCGGCGATCAGGGAGCGCACGTAGTCGATGATCGAGCCGATGTGAAAGCCGGTGCGCTCGAGGACCAGCTTGCCGGCCTCTATCTTTGAGATGTCGAGGATGTCGTTGATCACCGCCAGCAGGTGATGGCCCGCGTCCTCGATCTTGTCGAGGCGGTCGACCTGCTCGGGCAGCAGGTTGCCGCGCCGGAGGGTGCGGGTGTAGCCGAGGATGGCGTTCATCGGGGTCCTGATCTCGTGGCTCATGTTGGCCAGGAAGGAGCTCTTGGCCAGGTTGGCGGCGTCGGCGGCCTCCTTGGCGCGCTTCAGGGTGGCCTCGGTCTCGCGGATCAGGGTGATGTCGATGAAGGTGGCGATGAACCCGTCGCCGAGCAGCTGCCCACCGATGATCATGTTGCGCTTCTCGCTGCCCTTGCCGGTGACGCAGTACTCGAGTCCCTCGAGCCGGCCGTCGCTCGCCGCCGCCCGGGCGATGGCGGCGTCCCAGGTCTGGCGCACCAGCCGGCGGTAGTCGGGGTCGGGGTAGGCCCGCAGCCACCACTCGGCCAATGTCGGGATGTCCGCCGGCCGATAGCCGAAGAGTTCGATGAAGCACTGGTTGATGGCTTCGATCCGCTCGCCCTGGCAGTAAGCGAGGGCCACCGGGGCCGCCTCGAAGAGCGCCCGGAAGTGGCGGTTGCTCTCGGCGACGAGGGCGGCTTCCCGGGCGGCGAGGATCGCCCGCTCCGCCTCGCGCCGCTCGGTGATGTCGCGGGACAGCACCAGCACCCGGGCTTCGCCGCCGCGCGTCTGCTTGAGGGTGGCCGAGAGCTCGAACCAGTGCTCGGTGCCGTTGCCCAGGGCCAGGCACACGGTGCGGCCGTAGTCGTGGCCGCGGGCGGCGGCGGCCTGGATGGCCGCGATGACGGTCTGCGCCGCCTGGCCCGGCATGACCTCCGAGAGGTGCTTGCCGATGAGTTCGGCGGGCGCGGCGACGAGGAGATCGCTCCGGCTGGCGAACACGTTCATGTAGTGCCCGCCGGTGTCGAACTCGAACAACATGTCGGGGATCGCCCGCAGGGTGGCGGCGAGGCTCTGCTCGGCCTCGGTGGTGGCGGCGTGGGCCGCGCGCAGTTCGGTCAGCGCGGTGTTGAGGGTCTGCGTCTTGTGGGCGACCTGCCGCCGCAGCGCCACGCTCAGGATCGCCAGCAGCAGCGCCGCGCCCGCTGCCGCCAGCAGGCCCCAGCCGATGTAGCGGCCGTAGGCGCCGAGGTCGAGGGGTGTGCCGAACCACTTCTCGCGCAGCGCGGCGTCTTCTTCGGGGCGGATGAGGCGCATGCCCTCTTCGACGCGCCGCAGTGTTTCGAGGTCGCCCTTGCGGGTGGCCCGCCGCGACTCGCCCCGGTAGAACTCGAAGGCCTTGCGGAAGTCGCCCTGGGCGTGGCGCTGGTAGAGGTAGTAGTTGGCGGGGTATTCGTCGAGGCAGAAGAGCTTGATCTCGTGACGCCCGGCCGCGGCCAGCAACGCAGTGTAGTTGGGGTAGGCGACGACGGTGGTGATGCCGTGGTTGGCCAGCTGGTCGATGCAGGCGTCGCCGGCCTGCACGCCGATCTGGAAGCCCTTGAGGGTGCTCACGCCGCTGATGCCGCCGATGGTGGTGTGGGTGTAGATGGCGACCGGCAGATCGGCGTAGGGCGCGGAGAACTCGTAGAAGGGCTCGCGCTGGGGGGTGCGGTAGATCATGTCGATCACGTCGGCGCGCCCCTCGGCGATCGTCCGCTGGGCCTCCGCCCAGTTGGTGGCGGTGAGGGTCACCGGTACGCCCGTCTTGCGCTCCCAGAGGCGCCACAGGTCGACCAGATACCCCTCGACCTCCCCGTCGGCGTTGCGGAAGAGGTAGGGCGGGTAGTTGTCGTCGCTGATCACGCGCAGGCTGCGCTGGGCCGGAGTGCGGGGCGAGCCGGTATCCCCGGCGTTGGCCACGGCCGGGCCGACCGACAGGATCGCCATGAGGACCGCGATGAACCTCATGCTCATCCGGCAAAGTGCGGTGAGGGGCATTTTTTCACCAGTCTGCCGGCCGCATGCCTGGTGGCATCAGGCGACCGGTTTCGTGCCGTGTGTGAAATACGCTTGATGGTATTGCAGCGGGTCCGTTTTGGGGCGGCCTTGCCGAGAAAAAATAAACATCAGTTTTGTTGCGGTGCGGAAGAGGCTTGCGGGCGGTTCCGGATGATCAGTAGAATGGTTTGTGCGGTGCAGCATTTCTATGCGCCGAGTACCGATCTCTGTGTTGTTCAAAAGGAAGGTTCATCATGCCCCATACCCATGCACACTCGAAGGCCGAGGCTTGTCACGACGCGTTGGAGGCTTTCGAGCGCGAGCATCACCACGCGCCGGACGCCCACGAGAAGGCGCGCCTGCTGTCGGAAACCGTCAAGGAGTGGGAGCACGACGAAGTCGCCGCGACCCATCCGAACCTCAAGCGGGCCTGATCGACCCCGTCGCCGGCTCCTGCGGGAGCCCGCGCAAAGAAGTGCGCCGAAGATCTTGCACTTTCCGCTGAGTTCGTGAATAATAGCGGTCTTTCCACGGCAGCCAAGAAAACAAGAGGTTGTCGGAAAATGGCTTGAAGGGTTTTAAAGACCTTCAGGCCCGAGTCGGGGAATAGCTCAGCCTGGTAGAGCACTGCGTTCGGGACGCAGGGGCCGGAGGTTCGAATCCTCTTTCCCCGACCACAGATTTTCAAAAAAGCCACTCGTCGAGTGGCTTTTTTTTCGCGCTTCGCGACCAATACAAAAAATCCACCCCCAGGGAATCATCAGATGAGTCTTCGCACGGCCCTCGTGGCCACCGGCCTCGCGGCCCTCGGCTGGCCGCTCTCCAGCTTCGCCACCAACGGCTATTTTTCCCACGGCTACGGCGTCCGCAGCATCGGCGTGGCGGGCGTCTCGATCGCCTTGCCCCAGGACGGTCTGACGGCGGCGAGCAACCCGGCCGGCTACCTGTTCGTCGGCAACCGCCTCGATCTGGGCGTCAGCCTGTTCCGGCCCGACCGCGGGGCGACGATCCGGGGCAATGGCTTTGGCGCCGACGGCAACTATTCGGGCAACGAAACCCACAACTTCCTGATTCCCGAGCTCGGCTATGCCCGGCAGCTGTCGTCGGACCTCGCCTGGGGCGTGGCCGTGTATGGCAACGGGGGCATGAACACCGACTACAAGCGCAACCCGTTCGGGGCCTTCGGCTCGACCGGCAAGGCCGGCATCGACCTGGCGCAGGTCTTCGTCACCCCGTCGGTGGCCTTCCGCCCGGTCCGGGACCACGCCTTCGGCGCCGCGCTGACCTTCGCCTACCAGCGTTTTGCGGCCAGGGGCCTGGGGGCCTTCGAGGGGATGTCGGCCAATCCCGGCTCGGTCACCGATCGCGGCCACGACAGCTCCACCGGCCTCGGCGTCAAGCTGGGCTGGATCGGCCAGGTGCTGCCCAGCCTGCGGCTCGGCGCCAGCTGGTCGTCGCGCATCGAGATGAGCGAGTTCGACCGCTACAAGGGCCTCTTCGAAGGCGGCGGCGGGTTCGACATCCCGGCGAGCTACGGCCTCGGCCTGGCCTGGCAGGCGAGCCCGGCGCTGACCCTGGCGGCGGACTGGCAGCGCATCGAGTACAGCAGCGTGAAGTCGGTGGGCAACCCGATGCAGCGCCTGTTTGCCGGCGGCGCCCTGGGCAGCGACGGCGGCGCGGGTTTCGGCTGGAATGACGTGTCGGTGGTGAAGCTCGGCGCCGTGTATGCCTACGACGACCGCCTGACCCTGCGTGCCGGCGCGAGCCGCGTGCAGCAGCCGGTGCCGGCCAGCCAGACCTTCTTCAACATCCTGGCGCCGGGCGTGGTGCGCAACCACTACAGCCTGGGCGGCAGCTACAGGACGGCCGGCGGTGGCGAGTGGAGCCTGGCCTACCTGTACGCGCCCAAGGTGACGGTGTCGGGCAACGGCTCGATCCCGGCGGCCTTCGGCGGCGGCGAGGCGAACCTGCACATGCGCGAGCAGATGCTGAGCGTGGGGTATTCCTGGGCGCTGTAAGAGCCCTCGGGTTGTCGCGGGTTGTGAAGGGAAGGCCGCTCGGGGAGCGGCCTTTCCGCTTTGGGGCGTCGGCCTGCGGTGGCTCCGGCGCGCCCGGGCCCGTCATGCCGGCGGCAGCTGCCGGCGTTCGGCCCACAGGGCGCGGGCGAAGGCCTTCCAGGCGTCGCCGCCGTGGCTCTCGAAGCCGGTCTCGGCGCTCTCCTGCATGGTGCGCAGCATCAGGCTGGCGAGGCCGAACAGCTCCAGCTTGGCCAGCTTGGTGTAGTCCGGCTTGTCGGCCAGCATCGTGATTTCGCTGGCCGGGTAGGTCAGGGCCTCCCGCGCCAGCGCGCGCACCTGCTCCTCGTTGTGCCAGTCGATGCCGAGGGCGACGCCCCGGCGCTCGATCTCCAGCTCGATGTCCCGGGTGTCCTGGGCGTAGTTTTCAAAACCGGCCATGGTCTGCTCCCCGTTGCGGTGGATGAGTCAGCTTAGACCATTTCCGCACGCCCGGCCCGGAAGGATCTGACACCCGGGGTTCAGGCCAGCGTGCCGGCCCGGTAGTCGTCGAGGGCCTGCTCGATCTCCTCGCGGGTGTTCATCACGAAGGGCCCGTACTGCACCACCGGCTCGCCCAGCGGGCGGGCGGAGAGCAGCAGCACGCCGCAGCCGTCGGGGCCGGCCTCGAGCTCGACCCGCTCGCCGTCCGACAGCACGCCGGCCTGCCGGGTGGGCAGCGGCTGGGCGCCGTCGCCGGAGATCACCGACAGGCTGCCCGCGTACGGGTACAAAAAGGCGTTGTGGCCCGCCGGCAGCTGCTGGCTGACCCGCGCGCCGGCCTCCAGCCGCAGGTCGAGGAACAGCGGCGCGGTGGACAGGCCCTGGATCGGCCCGGGCAGCGCGGCGCCGTCACCGGTATCGAAGGCGCCGGCGATCACCCGCACCCGCCCGCCGGCGATTTTGCGTTCGGGGATGTCCTCGGGCTCGATGTCGCGGTAGCTGGCGGGCTTCATCTTTTCGCTGGCCGGCAGGTTGATCCAGAACTGGAAGCCGTGCAGGCGACCCTGCTCCTGGAGCGGCATCTCGGAGTGGATGATGCCGCGCCCGGCGGTCATCCACTGGGCGCCGCCGCCGCGCAGGTGGCCGGTGTTGCCCAGGTGGTCGCGGTGCTCGAACTCGCCGGCCAGCATGTAGGTGACCGTCTCGAAGCCCCGGTGCGGGTGGGGCGGGAAGCCGGCGATGTAGTCGTCGGGGTTGTCTGAGGCGAACTCGTCGAGCATCAGGAAGGGGTCGAGGCGCAAGCCCTGGCTCTGCCCGAGGCTTCGCCGCAGCTTGACGCCGGCCCCGTCGGAGACGGGGATGGACGGGATGATCCGCGAGAGGCTGCGTGAGGTCATGGTGGTCTCCGGTTTCAGGCGGTGAGGTCGGCGATGGCCTGGTGGGCCCGGGCGAGGGCGGCGTGCTTGCTCTCGTCGCCCATGTTGAGGCCCTCGGCGTAGACGAATTCCACGTCGGTGATGCCGATGAAGGCGAGGAAGTCGCGCACGTAGGCGGTCTGGCTGTCCTTGGGCGTGCCGGCATAGACGCCGCCGCGGGCGGCCAGTACGTAGGCCTTCTTGCCGGTGACGAGGCCCTCGGGGCCGTTGGCGGTGTAGCGGAAGGTGACGCCGGCGCGGGCGAGGTGGTCGAAGTAGGCCTTCAGCTGGGACGGGATGCCGAAGTTGTACATCGGCAGGCCGAGCACGATCACGTCGGCGGCGCGGAGTTCGGCGATCAGGGCGTCGGAGAACGCCACCACCGCCTGCTGTTCGGCGCTGCGTGCCTCGGGCTGGACCAGGAAGGCCGTGAAGCGGGCGGCGTCGAGGTGGGGCACCGGATGGGTGGTGAGGTCGCGCTCGACGACGCGGGCGCCCGGGTGGCTGGCCTGCCAGGCGGCGACGAAGCGCTCGGCGAGCTGGCTGGACTGGCCGTTGGCGGCAAACAGGCTGGCGTTGATCTTGAGGACGGTGCTCATTGCAGACTCCTGGTTGGGTGGGGGTGATGTCATTAAACAATTTGCCCGAGAGATAAAAAAGCGCAAAAATCCGCTTTAAATGATCTGATTTTTAGATATGAATGCGATTGTCCGGCCGGTCCCCCACATCTCCCTCGAACAATGGCGCGCCCTCGTCGCGGTCGTCGAGGCCGGCGGTTACGCCCAGGCTGCCGAGGCCCTGCACAAGAGCCAGTCGGCGGTGAGCTACGCGGTGCAGAAGATCGAGGCGCAGCTCGGCCTGCAGGCCTTCGAGATCCAGGGCCGCAAGGCCGTCCTGACGCCCACCGGGCACATGCTCTACCGCCGGGCGCTGGCGCTGCTGGGCGAGGCGGGCGACCTCGAGCAGGCGGCGCGCAAGCTGTCGGCGGGCTGGGAGGCCGAGATCGGGCTGGCGGCCGAGGTGCTGTACCCGCCCGACAGGCTGCTGGGCGCGCTGGCCCGCTTCGGCGCCGAGGCGCCGCGGACCCGCGTCGAGGTGATCGAGTCAGTGCTGGGCGGCACCGGCGAGGCGCTGCTCGGCGGCCAGGCCGACATCGCGGTGACGCCCACCGTGCCGCCGGGCTTCCTCGGCCGCCCGCTCTTCAACGTGCGCCTGCTGGCGGTGGCCCACCCGGCGCATCCGCTCCATCGCCTCGGCCGCCCCCTGCGCGAGGGCGACCTGCGTGCCCACCGCCACCTGCCGGTGCGCGCCACCAGCGCCAGCCGCGACCGGCGCACCACCACGGTCGAGGTGGAGCAGCGCTGGACCTTCAGCAGCATGGGCATGTCGATCGCCGCGGCCTGCGCGGGGCAGGGTTTCGCGTGGTATCCGGAGGCGCGCATCCGCGCCGAGCTGGCGGCCGGGCAACTGAAGGTGCTACCCCTGGGGGGCGCCGAGGAGCGTTTCGTGCAGCTGTATTGCGTGGTCGCCGACCCGGACGGGGCCGGGCCCGGGGTGCGGCGGCTGGAGGAGATCCTGACCGAGGGCGCCGCGGCCTGAGGGCGGTCGGCGGCCTTCCAGAAGCGGTATTTCGTGCGGGTGGTGGAACCCTGTTTCGTCAGGCGTGACGCGGCTTTTCGCCGGCGGGCCGGTGGGCGCAAAGCTGAGTTGGGGGCCTTGGTTTCCTGCTAGAATCCGGGCGGCCGCCGGCATTGGGGGAGCTCTGCCGCGCGATGGCTTTCAAACGGGTTTGCCGACCCGCGACTTTCCGACATCGCACATGATTCAAAAAATAGAGAACTTCGTGATCGTTGGGCGCACCAGTGACGGACGGACTTTCCGGCCGAGCGACTGGGCCGATCGTCTGTGCGGGATCATGTCGGTCTTCGGGGCCGACCACCGCATGACCTATTCGCCCTACGTCCGCCCGGCCTGCAACCTGCGCGGCGACAAGACGGTGCTGGTGGATGGCAAGATCCACGACATCGAGCCGCTGGCCTACAACTTCCTCCGCAATTTCGCGAAGGACAACGACCTGCAGGTGGAAGTCCTGCCGGACGACTACTTCTTCTGATTTCCCGGCGGCGCGGGCTGCCCAGAGTGCCTGCCCGGGCGGCCGATGCCGTCGTGCAGCGGCATCCGTGCAAGGCGCCGGATCGGCCAGGCGCCGGCCCCACAAAAAAGCCTTCCGACCCAGCGCCGGAAGGCTTTTTGCATTGTCAGGCGCCTGTTCTCAGACCAGCACCTCGACGAGGTCGGGCTGGCTGAGGAAGCCGCGCGGGCTGGCGGTCGCGCCGTAGGCGCCGGACTGGAAGACCACCACCAGATCACCCGGCCCGGCGTCGGGAAGGGCCATCTTGTCGGCGAGGAGGTCGAGGGGCGTGCACAGCGGGCCGACCACCGACACGGCTTCGGCGGCGGGCTGGTCCATGCGGTTGCCGATGGCCACCGGGTAGTTCTTGCGGATCACCTGCCCGAAGTTGCCGGAGGCCGACAGGTGATGGTGCAGGCCGCCGTCGCAGACCAGGTAGGCGTGGCCGCGGGACACCTTGCGGTCGGTGATCTTGCACACATAGACGCCGGCTTCGCCCACCAGGTAGCGGCCCAGCTCGATGACGATCTCGGCCTGGGGCAGCTTCTCGCGGGCCTCGGCGGCGATCGCGGCGAGGTTGGCGGCGATGGGGCCGAGGTCGAGGCGCTGTTCGCCGGGGAAGTAGGGGATGCCGAAGCCGCCGCCGAGGTTGAGGAACTTGACCGGCGAGGGGGCGCTTTCGGCGAGGCGCAGGGCCAGCTCGAAGCTCTTGCGCTGGGCTTCGACGATGGCCTCGGGGCGCAGGTTCTGGGAGCCGGCGAAGAGGTGGAAGCCCTCGAAGGCGAGGCCGGCCCTGCCGATCTCGGCAAGCAGCGCGGGCACCTCTTCGGCGTCGACGCCGAACTGCTTGGGCCCGCCGCCCATCTTCATGCCGGAGCCCTTCAGCTCGAAGTCGGGGTTGACCCGCACCGCCACCCGCACCGGCCAGCCGGTGGCCTGGCGGATGGCGCCGAGTTCGGCCACCTCGCGGAAGGATTCGATGTTGATCAGGATGCCGGCGGCGACGGCCTGGCGCAGCTCGCCGTGGCGCTTGCCGGGGCCGGCGAAGCTGATCTCGTGGGGGTCGGCGCCGCTGTCGAGGGCGACCCGCAGCTCGCCGCCGGAGGCCACGTCGATGCCGTCGACAAGGCGGGCCATGTGGCCGACCAGGGCCGGCATCGGGTTGGCCTTCATCGCGTAGTGGAGCTTGATGCCGGCGGGCAGCGCGGCCCGCAGCTCGGCGACGCGGCGGGTCAGGAGCGCCCGGTCGTAGGCGTAGAAAGGCGTCTGGCCGACCCGGTCGACGAGGCGCTCGAGGGGGACGCCGCCGATCAGCAGCTCGCGGCCGGCGCTCTGGAACTGGTCCATGGGGGCATGGACCGGTTTTTCGCGGGAGGTGGTGGTCATTGGGCCCCCTGGGCTTGCTGGAATTCGGTGGACAGGGTCTTGCGGTCGATCTTGCCGTTGGGGTTGCGGGGCAGCGGGCCGTCGCGCAGCGCGATGGTGCTCGGCACCATGTAGGCCGGCATGCGCTGCTTGCACTCGGCGAGCAGGGCGGCGGCGTCGAGGGTGTGGCCTTCGCGGGGGGTGGCGATCACGCAGATGGCCTGCCCGAGGGTGTCGTGGGCGACACCGAAGGCGACGCATTCACCGACCATCTGGGTGGCGTAGAGGATCTCCTCGACCTCGGTGGGGCTCACCCGGTAGCCGGAGGTCTTCATCATCTCGTCGCGGCGCCCGATGAAATACAGGTAGCCTTCTTCGTCGCGGCGCACGGTGTCGCCCGAGAACACGGCGATCTCGGGCAGCACCAGGCCGGGCTGGCGGCCGGGGGCGCTGTCGGGCAGCGGCTTGAAGCGCTCGGCGGTTTTTTCGGGGTCGTTCCAGTAGCCCATCGCCACGTGGGCGCCGCGCTGGACGAGTTCGCCCGGCTCGTTGGCGCTGCACTCGGTGCCGTCCTCGCGGAGCACCAGCACCTCGGCGTTGGGGATCGCCTTGCCGATGGAGTCGGGGCGGATGTCGGCCTGTTCGGGGGGCAGGTAGGTGGCCCGGAAGGCTTCGGTGAGGCCGTACATCAGGAAAGGCTTGGTGCGCGGCAGTTGGGCGCGCAGGGCCTTGAGGGTCTCGAGGGGCATGCGCCCGCCGGTGTTGGCGAAATAGCGCAGGTGATCGGTGACCGTCTCGGGCCAGTTGAGCTGGGCCAGCTGGATGTACAGCGGCGGCACCGCGGTGAGGCCGGTGACCTTTTCGCGCACGACGGCCTTCAGCACGTCCTGGGGCAGCAGGTAGTTAATCAGCACCACCCGGGCGCCGCTGTGGAAGGCGGTGGTGAGCTGGGAGAAACCGGCGTCGAAGGAGAGGGGCAGGGCGGCGAGCAGGGTGTCGTCGGGGTTGTTGCCCAGGTAGCTGGCGACGCTCTTGGCGCCGGCCACCATGTTGCGGTGGGACAGCACCACGCCCTTGGGGCGCCCGGTGCTGCCCGAGGTGTACAGGATGGCCAGCATGTCGTTGTCGATCACCCGGTGGCCGGCCCGCGGCGGGGCGGCGAGCAGGTCGGCCCACTGGCCGAGGCCGGTGCCGGCCAGCTCGACCGGTTTGGCAAGCGGGCCGGTGAGGATCACGTGGCGCAGGTCGTGGCAGTGGCCGAGGGTTTCGGCGAGCAGCGGCAGGCGCTCGGGCGAGGTGATCAGCACCCGGGCGTTGCAGTCGCGCAGGATGTGGCCCACCTGCTCGGGCTTGAGGATGGGGTTGACCGGCACGAACACGCCGCCGGCCCGCGCCGCGGCGAAGCTGGCGACGACGGTCTCGGCGCGCTTGTCGAGGAAGATGCCGACCCGCTCGCCCCGTTCGAGGCCCAGGCCGATCAGCCCGGAGGCGATGCCGGCGACCTGTTCGTCCAGCTCGCGGTAGCTGAGGCTGGTCTTGCCGGCGGTGAGGGCGGGGGCGTCGGGCGAGCGCTCGGCCGAGGCCGTGATGAGCTGGTGAAGGAGCGTGGTGTTGAGCATGGGTCGGCAGTCGAATGGTTGGGGCACCGGGCAGCCTGTAGCCACCTCCGGCATGTCGAATGCGAGTTTAGCGCAGGCTGCCGCGAGTCATGCACCCGCCGGATGCGAAACCGGACGCCGAGTCGGAGAAATTTGTGTCCGGGCGAGACCTTCGTCACCGGTGCACGGCCTGGCCGGAGTAAGCTGATGGGCTGCCCGTCCGGCGCTGGCTGCCCGTCCGGCGCTGGCTGCCCGGGCGTAACCGTTCGTGCATATCGGGGTTCCGATTGCCACCGTGTCGCTTATAATGAGGCCGCTTGCTTTGCGTGCTTGCGATGCTCGGCCGCCGACATGAGGCGGGGCATTTACTTGGTCTTACCAACTGGAGTGAGTTTTGGATACGAAGAAGGAAGTGCTGTCGATTCTCGACGAGGTTCTGAATCTTGGGGGAGCATCGGCCCAGTTTGATCTAGACACCCAACTGCTGGGGGCGCTGCCGGATCTCGATTCGATGGCTGTGGTGGGTTTGATCAACTTGCTCGAAGAGCGTTTCGGCTTTGCCGTCGAAGACGACGAGATCGACGGCTCGACCTTCGCGTCGGTCGGTTCGCTGGTCGACTTCGTGAACGCCAAGCTGGGCTGAACCGCCCGCAGGGGCCGACCGGGGCAGGCCGTCCGCCTGGTTCCGGTGGGTTCCATCAGATTATCGCCGCGCCGGCGGGTTCCGCTCCCGGCCGCTGCCAGAACACCAACGCCGGGCCCTGTGCCCGGCGTTGTCCTTTGGGGCGCCGGCAACTGCGGCCGGCGGCTCCCCATGTGCCGCACCCTGTTCCGCCCCGGTGCTCCGTCCGGGTTGGCCCGGTGTTGCGGCTGGCGGAGTCCCGCCGCCGTCTGTTCAGCCGGGCTCCGGCGCTTCCGGGGCGGGGCCGGGCGCATCCTCCGTCACCGTCTCCGGGGCGGGCGTCGCGCCCAACTGCCCGGCGAGCTTGTCGAGCACCGCGCCGCGCGGGTCGGCGGCATCGCGGCAGCGCAGGAAAACCGCCAGCAGCTGCAACTGGGCGACCACCGAATCGAACTGCAGGGCCGAGCGCGAGAGTGTGCTCACCGCCTCCAGGTAGCGCCTGTAAAGCGCCGCGCTGGGGTCCGCGCCCAGGCTTTCCGTGTCCGATAGCCACAGGGCGAGGCTGGCATCCGCGGGTTTGACCGCGTCGAAGAAGTCCCCGCTCTGGCGGAAGCGGCGGAGCGCGGCGTCCTGGCAGCGGGCGATCAGGCCGGGGTCGGCCGGCGCATCGCCGAGCAGGGCATCCAGCTGCAGCCGGTTGATGAGGCCGTAGGGATCCCAGCCCGGGGCGTCGGGGTCGCCGGCGACCTGGGCGTAGGCGTCCCGCGCCAGGGCCAGCGTCGGCTCGATGGCGGGCCAGGCCTGTCCGCCGAGGAGCTGGACGAAGGCCTTGCGCTTGTAGGTGCTGCCCAGCACGGCCAGGCGCTCCAGGTTCGGCGGGCTGCCGGTGGTGGCGCCGGGCTGCAGGCCGCTGGGGGACGGGCTGCCCAGGCGCACCAGGGCCTCCATGCGGGCCACCGCGTCTTCGGCCATCGCCAGCGCGCCCGGCTGCCGGTCGCGGGCCAGCGCCTCGGCCTGGCGGGCCTCGATGTTGGCCAGCTTCTCGATCGATCCGATCCCGACGCGCCCCAGCCCGGCGTCGCCGGCCACGGCACGCAGCAGGGCCTGCCGGGCGGCCTCGAAGCCTTCCGGGCCGAGCTCGGCGTAGAGGTAGCCGATCGCCTGCTGGACCTCCGGGAGGGCGGCCCACCCGGCCTCGACCTTGCCCAGCCGCCTGCTGACCTGGGCGTTGAGGGCCTTGAAGCCGGCCTCGCGGCGCGCCAGTCCGTCGGGCAGCCGGAGGGCCAGGCGCCGCTGCTCGAGCCAGTCCATCAGCTCTTCCGGCGTCATCAGGGGCTGGTCGTCGGCGGCCTCGGGGGGCTGGGTGCGCAGCGTGAAGGCGGGGTCGCCATAGGCCTGGTAGGCGCCCCAGGTGTTGCAGTCGGGGTAGCGTTCGCGGGCGACCCGGCGGGCGGTGTGGATGGCGTTGCCGAAGCTGGCCCCGGCAACCGCCATCTGCTCGAAGAACACTTCGGCGAAGGTCTGGCCGGCGTCGTCGCGGACTTCCCAGCCGGCGGCCACCACGCAGCGCACGCCCATTTCGATCAGCTCGCGGGACAGGCTGTAGGCGAGCCGGTTGCTGCCGGCGCCGATCTCGGGGCCGACCTTGCCGAGGTGGCAGCAGTTGAGGAAGACGAGGTCGGGCACCGTCTCCATCAGCCCGATCTCGGCGGCGGAGAGCAGCAGGCCGTCGGAGAGCACCACGCCGCTGCGGTAGCTCCCGTCGGCGGCCTTGCGCCCGAAGATGCCGTGGGCCGTGATGGCGAGCACCCGGCAGGGCTGGGCGAAGAGCCGGGTGAATACGTCGGCGGCGCGGCTCTCCGGCGGGGCGTAGGCGATCTGGTAGCCGGCGCCCTCGAGGATGCCGCGGATGGCTTCGCCTTCCTGGGCGGAGCCCGGCAGGTCGGCCAGGCTGTCGGCCTCCGGCTGGCCGTCCGGGCCGCTGCGGGGGCGCCAGTCGGGGCCGCCGAACTGGGCGTGGAAGCCCTCGGTGCCGGGGTCGGCGATGATGCAGGCGGTCAGTCCGTCGGTGCGCACCACCTCGCGGCGGAAGCGCGGGGTGATGAACTGGCGGATGACCCGGGTGTTCTCGACCATCGGCGCGCCGTCGGTCTCGAGCATCTCCCAGGGCAGGTTGGCGGTGGCCTCGTCCACCATCAGGATCAGGTTGCTCGTCTTGCGGGCGGCGGCCTTGAATTCGGAGGGCACCAGCAGCTGGAAGAGGGTGCTGCCGAAGCCCCGCTCGCGGGAGTAGGCGGTGCTGTCGGGCCCGCTCAGGGCGCTGCGGGTGAAGGTCTCGACGAGGCCCGGCTGGCGTTGCTGGACAATGCTCTCCGCCCGCGCCCGCTCGCCCATGTAGATGAACTTGATGCGCTCGGCGTAGTGGGTGGTGGGTGCCACGTCGAGGCCGGTGGGGATGGGCAGGCGGCCGTCGCGCACCTCGTCGGCATGGCCGTAGAGGCTGAGGATGCGGCGCAGGGCGTCCCGCGGGATGGGCAGCTGGACCCGCGGGGCGATGCAGTCCGGCCCGCAGGTGGAGGCGTCGGCGTCGGCGTCGCAGACCACCAGGCGCGGCCAGTAGTCGGTGAACGGGGCGGCCTGCAGGCGCTGGCGGAAGCCGGCGCCGCGGGTCAGGGTGGCGGCCGGCTTGAGGGTGTAGCCGAGGCGCTTGAGCTCGGCCTCGAGGCGGCCGCCCAGGCCCTGCACGGCGCGGGCCGCGGCGATGGCGGTGTCGAGATAGACCTCGACGAAGGTCAGCTCGGCGACGATCGCCCGCCGGGCGTTGCGGCGCTCGGCGCCCTGGTCGAACTCCCGGTTGGCCTGCAGCACGCCGAGGGTGATCGCCCGGGTGGCGTCGGCCACGTCGAGCCCGGCGGCGGAGTTGCTGCCGATCAGCAGGCTGGCGAGGCTGAGGCGCAGCAGGCCGTCGGCGACCGCGGCGGGGCCGCCGGCCGGCGCGTCGGGCTGCTCCAGGCATTCCTCGACGTGGCGGTCTGAGGCGTGCAGCAGGTAGCGCAGCACCCCGGCGCGCACCGCCTGGGTGACGCCGTCGGCGTCGAGGTGGCCCATCTCGCCCAGTCCGACGATCACCGCGCCGCGCCCACTGTGGCGGCGGCGCTCCTCGGGGGTGCGCGGCATCAGCACGATGGTGGCGTTGCCCAGCTCGCCCGAGTGGATGCCCAGGCGCTGGCGGTGGCTGAGGGCGCCGTTCACGAGGTGACGGTCGATGACGCCCTCGGCGGCGGCGATCGGATCGCCCCGGTAGTGGCCGCACAGCACCGGTTGCTGCAGGAAGCGCAGATCCATCGCCTGCACCGCGACCTGGATCTCGTTGCCGCGCGGGCGGCGGACCACCGGGCGCAGGCGGCCGCCGAGGATGCGCGCGGTGGCTTCGGGCGCCGACGGGTAGCCCTCCGGCGGGCCGGCGCGGTAGCTGCGCACCTCGGCAGCGGCGTCGCCGCGGGTGGCCGGCAGGCGGCCCAGGGTGCGCGGGCTGCCGCTGGCGAGGAGCGCCTCGATCTCTTCAAAGTAGCGGCGGGTGCTGGCGAGGCCCATGTGGTCGACGGGCATCAGCCACTTGCGTTCGGCGGGCAGGCCGGGCAGGTCGCCGCCGGCCCAGGTCACCGAGCCGTCGCCCTGGGGCGTGCCGCGCATCACCAGGCCGGTGGGCTTGCCGCCGCGGGTTTGTTCCAGCACGCCGCAGGGGGTGTTGTCGGCCTGGCCGAACACGTAGGCGATGCGTTCGGGGGCCTGGCCGACCCAGCGGGTGTCGGCGATGGCGTCCCAGCCGGCGCGGGCTTCCTCCAGCCGGGCCTGGCTGGGCCGCCCGCAGAGGGCCTTGCCGAACCAGAAGTCGTCGTTGATGGCGGCCAGGGCGTCCCAGGTGGCGCGCTCGTAGAAGGCCCGCGGCGGGCGGCCGTCGGTGTCGATGAAGCCGGGCGCCGGCAGCAGCTGCAGGGCGCCGGGGAAGCCGGCGACGATGTCGAGGACTTCCTGCAGCCCTTGGGCGAGATCGAGCCGGGCCAGGGTGCGGATGGTGTCGGACTGGCCCAGCAGGGTCTCGACGAAGAGGTGCGAGCCGCGGTTGGGGGTGCCCAGCATCACCAGCCGGTTGCCGTCGCGGGCGATGAACTTGTCCCACAGGCCCGGTCGGGCGGCCAGGGCGGCGCGCACCACCAGCCCGCCCATGCTGTGGGCGAGGATGCGCACGGGTTGGTCCGGGTTGTCGTCGAGGGCCCGGTCGAGGCGCCGGGCAAAGGCCGCACCAAGCTCGCCGAGAGGCTTGCGCCAATCGTAGGGGTGCTCCAGCACCTGGTGGGAGCGCTGGAGGTAGCGGCTCAGGTTGCCGTAGGCCAGGTCCACCAGCCCGTCCCGGGCCGGCACCTTGGCCTTGCTGTCGATGGCGATGCGCTTGAGCCCGCCGCCGGCGAGGCGCAGCGGGTCGAGCCAGATGCGCTCGCCGTCGGCCTCAAGGCGGCTGCCCATGATGCCGGGCAGCAGGAACACCACCGGGGCCGGCCCGACACCCCGGCCGGGGCCGGCGGAGACGGGCTCGGGTTCGGCGATGGCGGGGGTTTCCCAGTCGGCGAGGCGGGTGGGGTCGTCGGCGGCGAGCCAGCCCTGCAGCGCGCGGGGCAGGGGCAGGCCGGAGGGCGCGGCGGTGTCGTCTCGGAAGTAGCGGAAGTGGTTGACGTTCTCGCCCTGCACGAAGACCGCCCGGGCCTGGGCCTGCCAGGCGATGCCGCCGTACATCGAGCGGGTGTCCACCACCAGGTCGTTGTCGCCCCGGTCGAAGAAGACCGTGTCGGTGAACATCACGCCGAGGCGCTTGAGGAGGCCGCCGCCTTCGATGTCACCGGCGATGATGGCCATCTTGAGGCCGGGCTGGACCGCCGCGCGGCCCAGCAGGCTGCCCAGGGGCGAGTCCGGCAGCATCGCCTCGATGCCCGGCAGCGCGTGGGCCTGGACGCGCTTGTCGGCGATCTCGATCATCACCCGGCCGAGGAAGCGCAGCCCGCGCTCGGTGGCCGCCGCCACGGCGGCGCCGGCGCCGGGACCGCCGAGGGCGCTGCCCGCCGCCTGGGCACCCAGGCTGCCGAACTTGCGGACCAGCGCGAACAGGCCGGACAGGAAGACGTCGAGGTTATCGGTGAGCAGCGAGGTGCCGCGGGCCGGGCAGCCGACGCGCACGTAACGCGCCACCCGGATGTCCTTGCTGCGCAGCAGGCCGGCGAGCTTGCCGAGCTTGGCGCGTTCGTCCGCCGCCCACGCCTCGCGCTGGCGGGCGAGGGCCGGATCGGCCTGTTCGCGGGCGGCTTCGTCGGGTCGCGGCCGGCGGCGGAAGTCGGCGATCAGGCCGTCGAGCGCCGGGCCGTTGCCCGGGCTGGTATCGAGGCACAGCAGGTCGCCCACCAGCCCGCCGCGGGAGTGGGTGACGAGGTGCAGCCGCGCGCCCGCCGGCAGCACCGCGACGAGCTGCAGGGCGTTGTCCACCGGGCTCTCGGAGAAGGTGCGGTGCTCGAAGCCGTAGATGTGCTCGCCGAACTGTTTTTGCAGGTCGGCCCAGGCCTTGCTGCCGGGCAGGGCGCCGAAGCCGCCGAGGGTGTGGGAGCCGGTGCCGTGGATGAAGACCAGCGCCGGCCGGCCTGCCAGCCCGACGAGGCGCGGGTCGTCGCTGCCCAGCCGCTCGCTTTCGGCGATGGCGCCGCCGGACCAGGGATAGAGCCCCGGCGGCCCGGCGAGCTGCTCCTCGATCACCGAGACGATGGCCCGGGCGCCCAGGCTGGAGGCGCCGGCCACGGCGAGATCCTCGACCTTGCCGCCCAGCCATTCGGTGGCCCGGGCCCGGGCGAGGTCGGTGAGTGCGTCCGGCTTGACGGCGAGGGCGGTGACCTGCCGCCACAGCCACTGGCCGAGCCCCCGGCTGGCCGCGTCCCGGGGGCGGAAGGCCGCGAGGTCGACGGAGCCGTCCGGGCCGATCAGGCCGGGCTGGGTGAGGGCGAGGCGGCCCAGCCGGGCGGCCAGCTCGTCGGCGCGGATGAACAGCGTGGTGCCGTCGGTGGCCTCCAGGGCCAGCAGGCGGCTGTCGGCATCGACGGCGGTCGGGCTGGGGGCCTCTTCACTGCGGCGGGTACCGGCGAGGGGCCAGGTCTGCAGCGGGGTGAGGATGTCGGCCAGCAGCGGGGTGGGGGCGACACCGGCGGCGCGGCTGCCGGGCATCGTCAGCACGCCGGGGAGGGTGGCGGGGCTCGCGCCGGAGGGCGCGGCGGCGGGCAGGCGGAGCCTGGTCGGGGTGGCAGACACGGTGATCTCCCGGAGGGCGTGCGGCGAGCGGTCGACCGCGCGGGCGGCCGGCCCGATGGAGCAGGGGGCGGGCGTCCCGGTCAGCCGGACGCCCGCGGCGCGGCCTTCAGGCGAACACCTTCCAGGCGCGCGCCGTGCGGCTGCCGAAGAGTTGCGGGTTCTGGGGCAGCTGGTTGGTGGGCAGGTAGGTGGGCGTGATGGCCTTGAACCAGTCGGCGTAGGTGGCGCCGGCGGGCAGGGTCGCGAGGGTCTTCAGCGCGTAGTAGGTGAAGGCACCGTTGGGGCGGCCCCTGAAGCGGGTGTCCCAGCTGAACTGGCTGTCGAGGCAGCCGGCCATCAGCAGGTCGCCGCCGCTGCGCGACAGCCCGCCGACGGTGGGCAGGCTGGCGACGCGGGAGGAGGGCAGTGCGTCGTCCGTCATCCACACGCTGGGCGGCAGGAAGCGGGCGCGGGGCATGGCCGGGTCGAGGTCGCTGTCGTCGCCGCGGGTGACGCTGCCGGAGTGGCAGCTGTCGGAGATCAGCAGCACGCGCACGCCGGCGGCCCGGTGGGCGAACAGTGCGCCGATCTCGTCGTCGAGGAGCACCTTGCCCGCACCGATGTCCCACGGGCACAGGGCTTCGTCGCGGCCGTCGGGCTCGTCGCCGTTCTGGTCGGGCACCCAGGTGCCGTGGCCCGAGTAGGTGATGACCACCGTGTCGCCCTTGGCGGCGCCCCCCACCAGCGCGCTGATGGCGCCCACCATGGCCGCCTTGGTGGCCTGGGCGTCGAGCAGCTTGGTGACGCTGAAGTTGCGCGCCGCCAGCGCGGCGGCCCAGTCGTTGGCGTCATTGACGCAGCCGGAGAGGTCGTTCTGGGTGCCCGGGTAGTCGTTGATGCCTATGCACAGTGCCTTCTTGCTCATGGTCTGTCTCCCGTTGTCATCGTGGCATTGCATGCTTTCCTGATTCAGTTAAGCAGACAGGCCACAAAGGTCAACGGGAGCCCGCCGGGCGGTCGGCGGAGGGCGGTCAGCGCGGGGTGCGGGCCAGCTCGGCGAGGGCGGCGACCTGGTCGAGGATGGGCTGGGGCGTGGGCACGCTGCCGTCCAGCATGGCGCGGATCAGCCCGGCGTTGGCCGCCACCTCGGGCTGGTCGGGCAGGCTGCCCAGGGGCGGCGCGCCCCCTTCCTCGGCCGGGAAAGCCTCCCAGGCCCGGCCGTGGGCGAAGGCCTCGAGGCGCGGCCGGCGGCGCGGGTTGGCGAAGGCTTCGCCCTCGGTGCCGCGCAGCAGCAGCGCGACGCCGCCCTGGGCCACCAGGTGGGCGTGCATCCGTTCCAGGTATTCGGGGTGGGTCACCGACACCACCCGCACGCTGTGGCCGGGGGCCGGGTCGAGGAGCTTGGCGAGGGTGTGGGCGCTGTTGCGCACGCCGAGGCGCGGGCGCAGGGCGAGCAGGGGTTCGAGGCCGGGGGCCAGCAGGCCGAGGGGCAGGCAGGCCAGATGGTCGGATGCCAGGCGCGCCTCGGCCTCGGCGAGGCTGGCGGCGGGCGTGATGTCCAGCGCGGCGAGGAGCTCGAAGGGGCTGACCCGGGTGTCGAAGTCGTGGCGGCCCTGGATCAGCACCGGCACGCCCTGGCGCGCCAGCAGCTGCGCCACCAGTGGCATCAGGTTGGGCTGGCGGCGGGCGCCGTTGTAGGTGGGCAGCACCACCAGGCGTGGGCCGGCGGGCACCGCGAGGCGTGCGCAGCGGGCGTCGAGGGCGCGCTGGAAGCCGAGCAGCTCGTCGGTGCTCTCGGCCTTGATGCGCATCGACAGGATGATCGCGCCGAGCTCGAGGTCGGGCACGCGGCCGTCCATCATGTCGCCGAAGAGGGATTCCGCCTGCTCGGCGGTGAGGGGCTTGGAGCCTTTCGGCCCGCGGCCGATCTCCTTGATGAAGGGGGCGTAGGACATGGGTGCTCTCCGCTGCTGGCTGAAAGTGCGCGAGTGTAGCCTGTGGGACGTCTCGGCGGCGGCGCGGCAGGCGCGTCAAAGGCGTTCTACACTAACGCCCGGGCTCCGTTCGAATTCGTCGTCGGGCTGCCGTTCCACCGGAAACCATGATCGCCTTCAACTGCAAGCCCCTGTCGGCAAACCCCGGCGTCGAGCCCCTGGTGTTCGAGTGGGACGAGCGTTCCGGCACCGTCGCGGGCCCCGGCGCGGCGCTGGTCAAGGCGCTGGCGGCGGATGGCGGCGTGCCGCTGCACCCGGCGCCGGCCTGGCATGCCTTCGGCGCCGAGCCTCTCAAGTCCCGCGCCGACCTGGCCGCGATCGTCGGCCACCTCCACCAGTTGCCCGACGAACTGGCCGGCGACTATCCGGCCGTCGTTGAAGAGGCCGGCGTCGTCCAGACGCTCGACGCCGACGGCCGCGTGGTGTCGACCGTCGAGGCCGTGTTCTGACCTCGCGCCCCACTTCCCACTCGTCGCTGCGCCCGCTACCCTGCCGGGCTTTCCCACAATGAAGGACATTCCATGAAAATCGGTTTCGTCGGTCTGGGCATCATGGGGCGCCCGATGGCGCTCAACATTCTCAAGGGCGGTTTCGACCTCACCGTGTGGGCGCGGCGGGCCGAGTCGATGGCGCCGCTGCTGGATGCCGGCGCGAAGGGTGCCGCCAGCGCGGCGGAGGTGGCGGCCGGCTGCGACGTGGTGTTCTCGATGGTCTCCGACGCGGCCGACGTGGAGCAGGTGGCGCTGGGCGCCGGCGGGGTGGCCGAGGGCGCCAGGCCCGGGCTGATCTTCGTGGACATGAGCACCATCGCCCCGGCGGCGGCCCAGGCGATCGCCGCGCGGCTGGCCGAGCGGGGCCTCACGATGCTCGACGCGCCGGTGTCGGGCGGCGAGGTGGGGGCGATCAGCGGCGGGCTGACCATCATGGTCGGCGGCGACGCGGCGGCCTTCGACAAGGTCAAGCCGGTGCTGGCCTGCATGGGCAAGTCGGTGACGCTGATCGGCGGCTCGGGGGCCGGCCAGGTGACCAAGGCCTGCAACCAGATCCTCACCGGGGTGGGCGTGATGGCGGTGGCCGAGGCGCTCAACTTCGCCCGCAAGAGCGGCGTCGACGCCGGCCGCGTGCGCGAGGCGCTGCTGGGCGGCTTTGCCTACAGCCGCATCCTCGAAAACCACGGCCAGCGCATGCTCGACCGCAACTTCAAGCCCGGCTTCAAGGCCTGGATGCACCAGAAGGACATGAACATCGTGCTGCAGGAGGCCCACCGCCTGGGCCTGATGCTGCCCACCAGCGCGGCCAGCGCCCAGCTCTTCAACGCGATGGTCGGCAGTGGCCTCGGCGAGGAGGACTCCGTCGCCGCGCTGAAGCTGCTCGAAGCCCTGTCGGGAGAATGAGGTGAAGATCGGATTCGTCGGGCTGGGCGTGATGGGCCTGCCCATGGCCCGCCACCTGATGGCGGCCGGCCACGCCCTGGCGGTGTGGGCGCGGCGGCCGGAGTCGGCGGCGGCGCTGCGGGCCGAAGGCGCGGCGTGGTGCGCGACGCCGGCCGAGCTGGCGGCCCGGTGCGAGGTGGTGATCTCTATCATCACCGCCAGCGCCGATGTCGAGCAGCTGGCCCTCGGCCCCGCGGGGCTGATCGAGGGCTTCGCGCCGGGGGCGGTGCATGTGGACATGAGCACCATCGCGCCGGCCACCGCGCGCCGGCTGGCGGCCCGCTACGCCGAGCGGGGCGTGGGTTGGCTCGACGCGCCGGTGTCGGGCGGCGAGCAGGGCGCCCGGGACGCGACGCTGGCGATCATGGCCGGCGGCGAGACGGCGGTGCTGGAGCAGGTGCGCCCGTTGTTCGCCTGCCTGGGCAAGACGGTGGTGCACATCGGCGCCGCCGGCGCCGGCCAGGTGGCCAAGGCCTGCAACCAGATGATCATGGTGAACGCGATCCAGGCCTCGGCCGAGGCGATGCGCCTCGCCGGCGCCCACGGCCTCGACCTTGCCAAGGTGCGTGAGGCGCTGATGGGCGGTTCGGCGGCCTCGCGGGTGCTCGACGTGATGGGCGGGCGGATGGCCCGGCGCGACTTCGTGCCCGGCATCCAGGCCCGCCTGCACCACAAGGATTTCGCGATCCTGATGGACGAGGCCCGCCAACTGGGCGCACCCTTGCCGGTGGCGGCCCAGACCTGGCAGCAGCTCAACGCGCTGATGGCCACCGGCGGTGCCCGCGACGACACCGCCAGTCTGCTGCGCCTGCTCGAACCCACGGAGGACAAACCATGCTGAACCCCTCCCGCCGCCGTTTGGCGGGGCTTGCCGCGGCCATGCTGGGGCTGACGGCCCTGGGCGGCTGCGCCGGGCTGCGCCTCGGGATGCAGAAGCCCGAGGTCACGGTGGCCAACATCCGTCTGCTCGACGGCAACCTGCTGGAGCAGCGCTTCCTGCTGACGCTGCGGGTGATGAACCCCAACACCAGCGAGATCGCCATCGAGGGGCTGACCTTCAAGGTGGACCTCAACGGCCAGCCCTTTGCGAAGGGCGTCGGCAACCAGCCGGTGGTCATTCCGCGCCTCGGCGAGGCGATGGTGGAGGTGACCGCCACCACCGGGCTGGGCGGCCTGCTGCGGCAGTGGAAGGCCCTCGGCAAGGGCCGCGACAAGGTGGATTACCGCCTCAGCGGGCGCCTTGTCACCGGCAACTTCGGTGGCATCGATTTCGACCAGACCGGCGAGGTGGAGCTGCCCAAGGGGCTGGCGGAGGGGGCCGGCGCCGGTGGTGGCAAGGGCCCGGTGGAGAAGTTCTGAGCCGTGGGCCTGCGCCTGAAGGAGTTCCTCGCCGGCTGCCGGGACGAGGCGCCGCTGCAGCTGGGGGTGATCCCCTTCGGCATGCTGTACGGCATTGGCGCGGTGGCGGCGGGCATGCCGGTGTGGCTGGCCCAGCTCACCTCGATGGTGGTGTTCGCCGGGGCGGCCCAGCTGGTGATCGTGCAGATGCTGTCCGCCGCCGCGGGAGCGCTGCCGATCGGGCTGACGGCGGCGCTCCTCAACCTGCGCCACCTGCTCTACAGCGCCTCGGTGGCCGGGCATGTGCGGCACCTGCCGCGGCGCTGGCGGGTGGTGCTGGCCTACCTGCTCACCGACGAGGCCTACGCGGTGGCGATCCTGCGCTACACGCGCCCGGAGGCAGCGGATCAGGAGCAGGCGGAGCCGGACCTGCGCCACTGGTACTTCCTCGGCTGCGGCCTCACGCTATGGGGCTGCTGGCAGCTATCCACGGCGCTGGGGATCGCCTTCGGGGCGCGGATTCCGCCGGAGTGGGACATCGACTTCGCGGTGCCGCTCACCTTCATCGCGCTGCTCACGCTGCTCGTCAAGGAACGCGCCGGCCAGGCCGCGGCGCTGGTGGCGGCCCTGGCGGTGCTGGCGCTGGCCGCGCTGCCCTTCCGGCTCGGGCTGGTGCTGGCGATCGTGCTGGGCCTGCTGGCCGGGGCGGCGGTGGCGCGGGAGGCCCGTGAATGAGCGTCGCCACGCTGGGGCTGCTGCTGGTGGCGGTGGGGGCGCTCACCTTCCTGTTCCGCTACGCGATGATCGGCCTCGTCGCGGGGCGCGGCCTGCCGCGCTGGGTGCATGCCCTGTGCCGCCACATCGCGCCGGCGAGCTTTGCGGCGCTGGCGGCGAGCGAGCTGTTCATCCACGGCGGCGAGGTGGTCTTCGCGCTGCATGCCCCCAAGCCGTGGGCGGCCCTGGTGGCGGCGCTGGTCGCCTGGCGTACCGGCAACGTGCTGGCCACCATCGCGGTGGGCATGGCGGCGCTGTATCTGCTGAAGGCCCTGCTGTAGGGGCTTGAGGCTGGCCCGAGGTTCCGCCCTCGCCGCTCCGGGGGGCGCGTACGCCGGTAAAGGCTCCAGCGTCGATGCTTTTTGCAGCACGGCTACACCCCGGGGGCGCCGAGATTGATGCTTTTTGCAGCGCTACTGCACCCCTGGAGCACCGACGTTGATGCTTTGTGCAGCGCCGCGGCACCCCCGGAGCACCGGCATCGATGCTTTTTGCAGCGCTGCTGCACCCCTGAGGCATCGACGTCGATGCTTTTTGCAGCACCGCTGCACCCCTGGGGCACCGATGTCGATGCTTGGCGGCGGTCGCGTCAGAGGCTGGCCAGGGAGACCTGGCGGGTGGCGCGGAGCTGGCGCAGCAGCTGGGTCATCTCGTCCGCCGGGAGGGGCCGGCTGCACAGGTAGCCCTGGTAGGCGTCGCAGTTCCAGCGGCGCAGCAGGGCGAGCTGGGCTTCGGTCTCGACGCCTTCGGCGAGCACCTCGAGACGCAGGGTGTGGGCCATCGCGATGATGGTCTGGGCGATGGCGTCGTCGTCGGGTTCGGTGACGATGTCGGCGATGAAGGAGCGGTCGATCTTGAGCCGGTCGATCGGGAAGCGCTTGAGGTAGGACAGGCTGGAGTAGCCGGTACCGAAGTCGTCCACCGACAGCTGCAGGCCGAGCTGCCGGCATTCGGCCAGCACCTGGCGGGTGTGCTCGGGGTTGCCCATCACCAGGCTCTCGGTGAGCTCCAGGTCGAGGTAGGCGGGGGGCAGGCCGGTCTCGGCGAGGGCGCCCTGGATGGTGGTCAGCAGGTTGGCGTCGTCGAACTGGCGGGCCGACAGGTTGACGCCCACCGGCACCCGGCTGATGCCCTCCTGCAGCCACGCCCGCTGCTGGCGGCAGGCCTCGCGCAGCACCCACGCGCCGATCGGCACGATCAGGCCGCACTCCTCGGCGATGGGGATGAACCTGTCGGGCGGCACCAGGCTGCCGTCGGGCTGGGGCCAGCGGATCAGGGCCTCCATGCCGATCAGCTCGCCGGAGAGGGTGTCCACCTGGGGCTGGTAGTGGAGGGCCAGCTGGCCGGCCTCGAAGGCCCGGCGCAGGCGGCTCTCGAGTTCGAGGCGTTCGCTGTAGCGCGACGAGATGCCGTGGTCGAAGAAGCAGATCTGGTTGCGGCCGCGCTCCTTGGCCAGGTACATGGCGGCGTCGGCGTTCTTGATGAGGGTGTCGCCGTCGGTGCCGTCATGGGGATAGACGGCGATGCCGATGCTCAGGGTGACGGTGAATTGGTGGCCCGCCAGCTCGAAGGGCCGGGCCACGCTGCCGAGCACCCGCTCGGCGGTGTCTTCGGGCAGCTCGGCGGCGTCGAGCTCGTTCAGCACGATCACGAACTCGTCGCCGCCGGCCCGGGCGACCAGGTCGCTGTCGCGCAGGCCGCTGCGCAGGCGCTGGGCGACCGCCAGCAGCAGCTGGTCGCCGGCCGCGTGGCCGAGGGTGTCGTTGACGTGTTTGAAGTGGTCGAGGTCGGTGACCAGCACCGCGACCCGGTGCGGGGGGGGGGGGGGGCGGGCGCGGGCATGCCGGAACCGGCGGGGGGGAAGGCGGCGGGGGGGGGGCGCGGGGGGGGGGTG
>NZ_JAYREK010000010.1:0-22344 GCF_041908905.1 Zoogloea sp. | reverse complement strand
GGTGACCAGCACCGCGACCCGGTGCGCCTCGGCCTCGGCGCTGGCGATGACTTCCCCGAGGTGGCGCTTGAGCAGGCTGCGGTTGGGCAGCGCGGTGAGGTTGTCGTAGTGGGCGAGCTGGCGGATCCGGTTCTCGGCGTCGAGGCGCTGGGTGATGTCGGCGATGATGCCCAGGTAGCCGCGGATCTGACCCTGGCTTTCGCGCACGATGGAGAGGGACAGGCTGGCCGGGAACAGGCTGCCGTCGCGGCGGCGCATGGTGACCTCGGCGGTCTGGCTCTCGGTGCCGGGGGGCAGCGAGAGCACGCCGATGGTGGTGCCGGAGAGCGTCCAGCGGGCCGCCTGTTCGCCGGTGTGGAGGATCCGCGGGGTGGCCTTGCCGACCAGCGTGTCGGCCGGGTAGCCGAAGAGGCGCTCGGCGGCGGGGTTCATCACCCGGATGATGCCCGTCGCGTCGGTGTAGATCACCGCGTATTCGGCGCAGTCGAGGATGGCCCGCTGCAGGCTGGTGGTCTCGCGCAGCCGGGCTTCGGCGCAGGAGTGCTCCTCGACTTCCCGGGCGAGGTGCTGGTTGGTCTCGGCCAGCGCGGCGACGTAGCGGCCGAGGGCTTCGTTGGCCTCGGCCAGGGCCTGGGTCTTTTCGGCCACGGTGCGGCGCACCGCCGCGGCGCGGCTCTGCAGGGTGTGGTGGCCCCCGACGGCCAGCAGGGCGATCAGCAGCCCGCCGACCAGCCAGCGCCCCGAGCCGGTCTCGAGCAGCGCCGGGGGCCGCGGGTCGCCGGGGCTGACGAGGACCAGCCAGTGGCGCTGGGCGACGGGGAGTCCATCCACATAGCTGCCCAGGCGCCGGCCGGCGGCCGCGTCGGCGGCCTGTGACGGCGGGCTCGCGAAGATGGGGTGGGGGTCGTCGGTGGTGTCGAGCACCTCGACGGCCAGGCGGGGGCCGCCGAGCCCTTCGTCGGGGGCGAAGCCGTGGTGGAGCAGCTCGTCCACGACGATCTCGATGAAGGCCAGGTCGCCCGGCGGCGGATTACCGGCGCGGGGCAGGGGGCTCACGATCAGCAGGGCCTGAAGGCCGGGCCTGCCCTGCACGGGGTAAGGGAGGCTGGCCATGGGCTCGCCGACGGCGGCCGGCAGGAGGCCGCGCAGCAGCTGCGGCGGGGCCTCGGGTGGCCCGGACCGGTCGCCGGCCGCTTCAGCGGCGAGCAGGGCGACACGCCCGTCGGGGGCCGGCCGGAGGATGCCGGCGCGCAGGGCCTCGGGGTAGCGGGCCAGGATCGCGCGCAGCCGCCCTGGCCAGCCGGCGGGGGCTTCCAGGGGCAGGCTGCGCAGCAGCTCGGCTTCCTGGAGCAGGCTGCCGACCCGTTCGCGGAGGTGGCCCACCTGGGCCCGCGCTTCCGCCTGGAAGACGTGCTGCCGGTGGGCTTCTTCCTTGTGCAGTTTGTCGTGGTAGCCGATGAAGGTGACGGCAAGGACGCTGCCCGGCACCAGCAGCGTGAGCCCATGGCGGCGCAAGGCGTCGAACACCCGTGCAGGTGTCGGGCTGCGTATCATCGGCTCTCCTGGGTCGGGGTCTCGGGTGGAAGCGTAGGGGAGACCCCATCCGCATACCCTTTAACGGGTGACGCAGGTCGTTCTTGAGCCGCGCGCGCCGATGACGGCGCAGTGGGTGTTCAGCCGAGGATCAGCCGCAGGCGCTCGGCTTCGGCGGCCTCGTCGATCTCGGCGTCGGCGAAGCGCCGGGCGATGGCCTGGAGGTCGGCCTGCACCGCGACGAAGGCGTCCACGATGTCCGGGTCGAAATCGGTGCCGCGCCGGGCCTCGATGAGGGCGACGGCCTCCTCGTGGCTGTGGGCCTTTTTGTAGATGCGCTGGCTGATGAGGCCGTCGTAGGTGTCGGCCACCGCCATCAGGCGCGCCGACACCGGGATGCGCTCGCCGGAGAGGCCCTGGGGGTAGCCGCTGCCGTCCCACTTCTCCTGGTGGGAGTAGGCGATCTCCTTGGCGAAGCGCAGGAAGCTCGACGACACGCCGAACAGGGTCTCGGCCTTGTTGATGGCGTCGCGGCCGAGGGTGGTGTGGCGCTTCATGATCTCGAACTCGGCCGGGGTGAGTTCGCCGGGCTTGAGCAGGATGCGGTCGGGCACGCCGACCTTGCCGATGTCGTGGAGCGGGGCCGACTTGTACATCAGGTCGATGTTGGCGTCGGTCAGCTCGGCGGCGAAGCGGGGGTGGGGCTGCAGGTGGCGGGCCAGGGTGCGCAGGTAGAGCTGGGTGCGCCGGATGTGGTTGGTGGTCTCGTTGTCGCGGCTCTCGGCGAGGGAGCCCATGGCGACGATGGTGGCGTCCTGGAGCAGCGCCAGCTCGCGGGTGCGGCGGGTGACTTCGTGCTCGAGGTAGGCGTTGCGGTCGCGCAGGAAATCGCTGGCGGCCTTCAGCGTGAGGTGGTTGCGGATCCGGGTGAGCACCAGCGGCGGGCTGATCGGCTTGGTGATGTAGTCCACCGCGCCGGCGTCGAAGCCGCGCTGCTCGTCGAGCTCGTCGTTGCGGATCGACAGGAAGATCACCGGAATGCTGGCGGTGGCCGGGTTGTTCATGAGCCGGCGGCAGACTTCGTAGCCGTCCAGGTCGGGCATCGTGACGTCGAGCAGGATCAGGTCGGGCATCGGTGTGCTGGCCGCCAGCTGCAGCGCCCGCTCGCCGCGGGTGGCGATGCGGGTGCGGAAGTCTGCGTTGTGCAGGCAGTTGACGATGGGCTCGATGGACTCCGGCGCATCATCGACGACGAGGATGAGCGGGCGATGGCTGTCTGGTGAGTGCATTACGGCTGATCCGTGGAAAGCGGCGATGACGGCGGCTTCCGAACATTGAGGCATGTGAGCGCTTGATCATAGTCGTATTGATCAAGTGCATCGGATAATTTTGTGACATTTGACAACCCAAAATGGGCGGTCAGCGCGGGGCGCAGGCGACGGAAGGCTTCCGGGGCGGTGCCGTCGGCGGTGGCGAGCAGGTGGACCAGCCGGGCGAGGGCTTCGTCGAAGGCGGCGGCGTCGGGCATGTCCGCCGCGGCGGGCGCGGCGGGCGGCGGCAGCACGCTTGCGAGCGCCCGGCCCAGGGCCTCGCATTCCCGGGCCATCCGGTCGCGGGCGTCGGCCCACGGCTGGCCGTTCCGCAGGGCGGTTTCGAGGCTGCGGGCGGCCAGGCGCAGGGCTTCGGCGCCGAGGTTGGCGGCGGCGCCGTGGAGGGTGTGGGCGTGCCGCTCGGCGTCGGCGTGGCGGCCTTCGGCGATGGCCGCGTCGATGTCGGCCAGCGCGCCGGCGTGGCTGTCGGCGAAGCGGCCCAGCAGGCGCAGGTAGAGCGCGGTGTTGCCGCTGCACCGGCGCAGGCCGCCCTCGGTGTCGAGCCCGTCGACGCGGGGGAGGCCGGCCGGGGCCGGAGGGGGCGGCGGGCTGTCGTCCGCCGGGCTGGCGGGTGGCGTGCCCGGCTGGGCGCGCGGGCGGACGTGGCGCAGGATCGTCTCGGCGAGCTGCTGCGGGAGGACGGGCTTGGCGATGTGGTCGTCCATGCCGGCCTCGCTGCACTGCCGGCGCTGCCCGGCCATCGCGTGGGCGGTCATGGCGATGACGGGCAGCCGCGCCAGGCGGGCGTCGCGGCGGATGTGGCGGGTGGCCTCGAGGCCGTCCATCTCGGGCATCTGGAGGTCCATCAGGACCAGGTCGAAGGCGTCGGGGGCGCCGGCCTGCAGCATGGCGACGGCGAGGCGCCCGTTGTCGGCCACCTGCACGGCGGCGCCCTGCTGTTCGAGCAGGCCCCGGGCGATGAGCTGGTTGATGTCGTTGTCTTCGACCAGCAGGATGCGCAGGCCGGCCAGCGGCGTCGGGCCGGCGGGCGGGGGCGCGCTGGCCGGCGCCGGCTCGGCGAGGTCGAAGCCGAGGGTGAAGCGGAAGCGGCTGCCCTGGCCGGGTGCGCTGTGCACGTCGAGGTGGCCGCCCATCTGCTCGACCAGGTGGCGCGAGATCGGGAGCCCCAGGCCCGCGCCGCCGAAGCGCCGGGTCATCGAGCTGTCGCCCTGGGCGAAGGCCTCGAAGAGGCCCGCGCTCTGGCGGGTGTCCATGCCGATGCCGGTGTCGTCGACGGTGAAGCAGAGGGCCAGCCGGCCGGTGTCGGCCGGGCGGGTTTCCACCTCGAGCCGGATCTCGCCCTGTGCGGTGAACTTCACCGCGTTGCCCAGCAGCTTGGCCAGCACCTGCCCGAGGCGCTGCGGGTCGCCGACGAGCTGCGGCAGCCCGGGAGGCACGGTCGCGTGGAAGGCGAGGCCCTTCTCCCGGGCCCGGGGGGCGATCGTCGCGATGATCCGTGCGAGCACCTCGCCGGGAGAGAAGGGGGTGGCGCCGATGCCGAGCTGGCCGGCTTCGATGCGGGTGCAGTCGAGGATGTCGTCCACCAGGCCCATCAGGCTGCCGGCGGCGGCCTGGATCTTTTCGAGGTAGTCCCGCTGACCCGGAGCCGGCCCGGCGTCGAGGCTGAGCTTGGCGAGCCCCAGGATGGCGTTCAGCGGGGTGCGGATCTCGTGGCTGATGTTGGCCAGGAAGCGCGTCTTGGCCTCGGCGGCCTCCTCGGCGAGGCGCTTGGCCTCGCGCAGGGTGTCGAGGCTCTGGCGCTGGACGGCGACCTCCTCGATGACCCACAGGCAGTGGCTGATGTGGGTTGGATCGGTGCCGGCGGCCTCCAGCCGGCTGACCGAGATGCCCACCCACAGGGGGCTGAGGGGGGCGCGCTGGAGCTGGCATTCCCGCTTCCACTCGCGCTGGGCGGCGAGGGCCCCGGCCTGTTCCGGGCGGTAGTCGATGGGCTGGCCGGCCCGGTCGAGCAGCTCCGGCCGGGTGCCGGCGAGTTCGTCGGCCAGGCGTCCGGCGCAACGGCAGAAGCTCGGGCTGGCGTATTCGATGCGGCCGTCCGGGCCGGTGATGAGGAGCATTGAGGGGCTCCGCTCGACCGCCTGGGCGAGGCGGTGCAGGGGCTGCCCGGCCTCCGCCGGGCAGGGGCCGGCGTGGCAGAGGCGCGCCGTCAGGCGGTGGGCGACGAGCCCGGCGAAGGCCGCCAGCGCCAGCAGCCCGGCGCCGGCGGCGGGGCTGAGCCCGGGCCCGTGGCTGGCGGCGGCGAAGGCGAGCACGCAGGCCGCCACCAGCAGCCCCAGGCGCCCGGGCAGGCGCTGGGCCACGGCGGGGCGCTCAGGCCGATCCGGCGTGGGGGGCTGCATCGGAGGCGCCGGTCGGCTGCGGTCTGCCGTAGGTCTTGAAGCGGGTGATCACCTCGGCCATCTCGGCCGCCGACAGGAGGCTCGGTTCGCCCAGCTGGAGGGCGCGCCAGTATTGCTCGCAGAGGGTCTCGAACTCGAGCGCGAGGGCCAGGGTGCGGGGCAGGTCGGGGCCGAGCACGAGCATGCCGTGGTTGGCCAGCAGGCAGGCGCCGCGGCCTTCGAGGGCCGCCAGGGCGCCGTCGGAGAGGGCCTGGGTGCCGAAGGTGGCGTAGGGGGCGCAACGGATGTCGCTGCCGCCGAAGCGGGCGATCATGTAGTGGAAGGCAGGGATGCCGCGCCGGTGGCAGGCCAGCGCGGTGGCGAAGGGCGAGTGGGCGTGCAGCACGGCGCCGGCTTCGGGGCGGGCGGCCAGGATGTCCCGGTGGATGCGCCACTCGCTGGAGGGGGAGAAGGGCCCTTGCCAGCTGCCGTCCATGGTCATCAGGGCCATGTCTTCGGGACGGCAGTCTTCGTAGGGGCGGCCGCTGGGGGTGATCAGCAGGCCGCCCGCGCAGCGCACGCTGGCGTTGCCGGCGGTGCCCTTGTTGAGGCCGCTGGCGGCCATCCCGCGGGCGGTGGCGAGGAGTTGCGCGCGGAGTTCGGTGTCGTGCATGGGGGCTCCGCTCAGCGCTCGGCGAGGGCGGCCAGGCCGTCGGGCGGCAGGCTGCCGGCCTCGGTGATGATGCCGCGGATGAGGCCGGCGGGGGTCACGTCGAAGGCCGGGTTGCACGCCGCCGTGCCGGCGCCGGCCAGATGCACGTGGGCGCTGTCGCCGTCGTCGGTGAGGCCGGTGACGATGCGGACCTCGTCGGCGCTGCGTTCTTCGATGGGGATCGCGGCACCGTTCGGGCAGCCGAAGTCAATGGTCGAGCGCGGCGCGGCAATGTAGAAGGGCACCTCGTGGGCACGGGCGGCGAGGGCCTTGAGGTAGGTGCCGACCTTGTTGGCGGTGTCGCCGTTGGCGGCGATGCGGTCGGCGCCGACGATGACGCAATCCACCCGCCCCTCGGCCATCAGCCAGCCAGCGGCGTTGTCGGCGACGAGGGTGTGGGGCACACCGGCGCGGGCGAGTTCCCACGCGGTGAGGAGGCCCTGGTTGCGCGGCCGGGTTTCGCTGACCCACACGTGGATGTCGAGCCCTGCGGCGTGGGCGGCGTAGATCGGGGCGAGGGCGGTGCCGTGGCCGCAGGTGGCGAGCCAGCCGGCGTTGCAGTGGGTCATCAGCTGCAGCGGGCGCCCGCGGCCGGCGGCGAGGGCCTCCAGCAGCGCGAGGCCGTGGCGGCCGATGGCGGCGTTGGCGGCGGCGTCGCCGGCGCGGATGGCCTCGGCGGCGGCCCAGGCGGCGGCGCCGCGCTCGCTGGCGGGCAGGTCACGCAGGGCGGCCTGCATGCGGTCGAGGGCCCAGTGGAGGTTGACCGCGGTCGGGCGGGTTGCCCGCAGGCAGGCGTCGCCGGCCGCCAGCGCGGCGTCGGAGCCGTCGTGGCGCAGGGCCAGGGCGATGCCGAAGGCGGCGGTGGCGCCGATCAGCGGGGCGCCGCGCACCTGCATGTCGCGGATCGCGGCGGCGGCGGCCTCGAGGCTGTCGAGGCGCACGAAGGTTTCGCGCCAGGGCAGCCGGGTCTGGTCGAGGATGACGAGCTGGTCGCCGTCGCGGCGCAGGGTGGGGCAGGTGTCGGGCACGGTCGGGTCCTGTCGGGCGAAGGGCGTGATTGTAGCGGCTGCCGCGGGGCCTGGGCACTGCGCCCGGCTGGCCCCGCCGGGCGGCATCTGACAGAATCCGCAGGCCATCCCCGGAGTGTCCGTCATGCCCCATTTTCCTGCCCCCATCGCGTCCCGCCTGCCGGCCGTGGGCACCACCATCTTCACGATCATGTCGCGCCTGGCCCAGGAGTGCGGGGCGATCAACCTGTCCCAGGGTTTTCCTGATTTCAGCGCCGAGGACGTGCTCTTCGAGCGCGTCGCCCACTGGATGCGGGCCGGCCACAACCAGTACGCGCCGATGGCCGGCGTGCCGGCCCTGCGGGCGGCGATCGTCGCCAAGGTGGAGGCCCTCTACGGCGCCGCCTACGACCCCGAGCACGAGGTGACGGTGACCGCCGGGGCGACCCAGGCCCTGTTCACCGCGGTGGCGGCGCTGGTGCATCCGGGCGACGAGGTGATCGTCTTCGAGCCGGTGTATGACTCCTATGTGCCGGCGATCGAGCTGCAGGGCGGCATCGTGCGCCGGGCCCGCCTGTCGGCGCCGGACTACCGGCCCGACTGGCAGGCGGTGCGGGCGCTGGTGACGCCGCGCACCCGGATGATCATGATCAACACCCCCCACAACCCCACCGGCACCGTGTGGACCGCCGCCGATCTGGCCGAGCTGGCGGCGATCACCCGCGGCACCGGCATCGTGGTGGTGGCCGACGAGGTGTATGAGCACATCGTCTTCGACGGCCAGCTCCACCAGAGCGTGGCCCGCGTGCCCGAGCTGGCGGCGCGCAGCGTGATCGTGTCGAGCTTCGGCAAGACCTACCACGTGACCGGCTGGAAGGTGGGCTACGTGCTGGCGCCGCGGGAGCTGATGGCGGAGTTCCGCAAGGTGCACCAGTTCAATGTGTTCACGGTCAATACGCCGGTGCAGCTGGCCCTGGCCGACTACATGGGCGATGCCTCGCGCCACCTGGGGCTGGCGGCCTTCTACCAGCAGAAGCGGGATTTCTTCCGGGCGGGTCTCGCCGGCACGCGCTTCGAGCTGCTGCCCTGCGCCGGTACGTATTTCCAGACCGCCCGCTACGCGGCGATCTCCGATCAGCCCGACACCGCGTTCGTCGACTGGCTGACCCGCGAGGTGGGCGTGGCGGCGATCCCGCTGTCGGCCTTCTTCGGCGACGGGCGCGACGAGAAGGTGATCCGCTTCTGCTTCGCCAAGCGTGAGGACACCCTGGCGGCGGCTTTCGAGCGCCTGCGGCGCTTCTGCTAAACTCGACGGCCATCCCTGGAGCCCCGGCCGTGCGCAATATCGCCCTGTTCATCCTCTTCCTGATCGGTCTGTTCTACGTCCGGCGCGCCCTGCGCGGGGGGCACAAGCCGACGGCCACGCCGCAGCCGGGCGCGCCGGAGCCGTCGCGGGCCGAGGCCTGCGGCGAGATCGAGCAGATGGTGCCCTGCGCCCACTGCGGCCTGCACGTGCCGGAGAGCGAGGGCGTGCGGGGGGCCGGCGGCTTCTTCTGTTCCGAGGAACATCGGCGCCTCGGTCCGCGCCGGTGAGGGGGCTGGCGGCGCGGCCGCCGGACAGCGACCTCGACGAGGCGCTGACCCTCCGGCAACCCCTGCGCTATCTCAATCTGTTCCGGCTGGTCGTTGCCGGGATGTTCCTGGTGGCGGGGCGTTCGCTGCAGCTGGGCAGCGATTGGCCGACCCTCTTCGTCGCGACCTCCTTCCTCTACGTGGCGGCGGTGCTGGCGCTGGGCTTCCCCGACAGCGCGCGCCTGCTCGGCCTGCGCCGGCTGGTCACCGTGCAGGTGCTGGTGGATGTCACGCTGCTCACCGTGATCATGTGGAGCAGCGGCGGCTACCGCAGCGGCATCCCCATCCTCATCCTGATCGCCCTGGCCGGCGCCGGCCTGGTGGGCGAGGGGCGGATGGTGCTGTTCTATGCGGCCTACGCGACGGTGGCCGTGCTGCTCGAAAACATCTTCGCCATGCTGTGGGGGCGGCCGACGGTGGATTTCTTCACCGTCGGGGTCACCTGCATCGGCTTCTTCGCGATCGCCGAGGTGGCCCGGCTGCTGGCCCTGCGGGCGGCCGCCAACGAGCGGCTGGCGCGCCAGCGCGGCCTCGACCTGGCCAGCCAGCTGCGGCTCAACCGGCAGATCATCCAGGACATGCAGGACGGCGTGCTGGTGGTCGGCGAGGACGGCCGGGTGCGCCAGTTCAACCCGCGGGCGGCGGTGCTGCTGGGCACCGGCCTGCGCGAGGGCGGCCCGCTGTCGGCCTACGCGCCGGCCCTGGCCCGCACCCTGCAGGCGTGCGGCACGCGGGGGAGCTCCAGCCACAGCCTGCGCGCCGAGGGCAGCGGCACGATGCTGCTGGCGCGCTTCCTGAAGGCCGGCGAGGCCTGCGAGACGCTGGTGTACCTCGAAGACCTCGACCGCATCCACAGCCAGGTCCAGCAGGTCAAGCTGGCGGCCCTGGGGCGCCTCACCGCCAGCATCGCCCACGAGATCCGCAACCCGCTGGCGTCGGTGTCCCACGCGGCCGAGTTGCTCCTCGACGAGAAGCGCAGCGAGATGCAGGCCCGGCTGGTGCGCATCATCGGCAACAACGCCCAGCGCATCGACAACCTGGTGGGCGACGTGCTGGCCCTCGGGCGCCGCGACGAGGCGGTGCGCGAGGTGCTGCCCCTGGCGGACTTCGTGGGCGACTTCCTCGAGGAGTTCGAGCTCGGCAAGGGCCCGGATGTCCAGGGGGTGGTGGTGAATCGCGTGCTGCCCGGCCTCGAGATGGCCTTCGACCGCACCCACATGCGCCAGATCCTCTCGAATCTGGTCGCCAATGCGTTCAGGCATTGCAGCAAAGGGCCGGCTGCGGTACAAATCGGCGCTACGCTGCGGGATGACGGTCGCGTGGCGCTCGATGTGTTCGACGATGGCCCGGGCGTGCCCGACACGCTGCGGGCCCAGGTCTTCGAACCCTTTTTCACCACCCATTCGAAAGGGACCGGGCTCGGGTTGTACATTTCCCGGGAACTGGCCGAGGCAAACGGCGCCACGCTCGAACTGTGCGCCGACGAGCCGGCCGCATTGTCCGGTGCCCATTTCCGACTCATCGGACGTGTCAAGCCATGACTCAGACTGAAAGGCGTGCCCGTTCGGGCGGGCCGGATGTGCTCATCGTCGACGACGAGGACGACATCCGCGAGCTCCTCGAGCTCTCCCTGTTGCGCCTGGGCCTCGCCAGCGACGGGGCGGCCAGCCTGGCCGAGGCACGCCGCCTGCTCGGCGAGAAGCGTTACCGCCTGTGTCTCACCGACATGCGCCTGCCCGACGGCGACGGCCTGGAGCTCGTCCGCTACATCTCCGACAACGTGCGCGACCTGCCGGTGGCGGTGATCACCGCCTTCGGCAGCATGGACAATGCGGTGACGGCCCTCAAGGCCGGCGCCTTCGACTACCTCTCCAAGCCGGTCTCCATCGAGCAGCTGCGGGCGCTGGTGAAGTCGGTTTTCTCGGTGAGCCCGGTGGATGCCGAGCCGGGCCGCAAGGACAGCTCCAGCCTGATCGGCGACTCGGCGGCGATGGTGCAGGTGCGGGCCCTGATCGAAAAGCTGGCCCGCAGCCAGGCGCCGGTCTTCATCTCCGGCGAGTCGGGCAGCGGCAAGGAGCGGGCCGCGCGGATGATCCACGAGCTGGGCCCCCGGGGCGGCGGGCCCTTCGTGGCGGTCAACTGCGGCGCGATCCCCGAGAACCTCATGGAGAGCGAGTTCTTCGGCGCCCGCAAGGGGGCCTTCACCGGCGCCGACGCCGACCGCGAGGGTTTCTTCCAGGCGGCCCACGGGGGCACCCTGTTCCTCGACGAGGTGGGCGACCTGCCCCTGTCGATGCAGGTCAAGCTGCTGCGGGTGATCCAGGAGAAGAAGTTCCGCCGCCTCGGCGACACCGCGGAGACGGCGGTGGACGTGCGCATCCTCAGCGCCACCCACCAGAACCTGAAGGCGATGGTCGAGGCGGCGCGCTTCCGCCAGGACCTGTTCTACCGCCTCAACGTGATCGAGCTGCGCATGCCGGCCCTGCGGGAGCGCAGCGAAGACATCCCGCACCTGGCCCAGGTGCTGCTGGCCCGCCTGGCCGACGCCTCCGGCGTTGCGGTGGCGCGGCTCAGCGAGGGGGCCTTGAACGCGCTCAGGGCCTATGCCTTTCCGGGCAACGTGCGTGAGCTCGAGAACGTCCTCGAGCGGGCGCTGGCGCTGTGCAGCGGCGACGTCATCGAGGCTGACGACCTGCTCCTCGACCCCGCCGACATCGGCGACACGAGCCCCATCGAGCCCGAGACGCCGGGCGGCGCGCCGCTGCAGGACTACCTCGACCGGGTGGAGCGCCACGTGATCGAGGAAGCCCTCGAAAAGACCGGCGGCAACCGCACCGCGGCGGCGCGGGCGCTGGGGGTGACCTTCCGCTCGCTGCGCTACCGGCTCGAACGGCTGGGCATCAAGGAGTAGCGCCGCTCCGTGGGCTTCGGGCGGACGAAGCCGGGCCGCAGCCGTCGGCCGCGGCGGCTCGCCCGTTTCTGGGCTCCGCACCGGCAGGCGGTGGCGCCCGGATCTGTTTTCCTGCTCATGTTGCAATGCGGTAGTATCCGCCGGCGATACTGTGCACGGCGCCTGCGGGCGTGCAACGGAGCCCGGCGAATTCCCGCCGGGCGGCATTGGGGGGAAAGATGCGAATCAGCCGCGATCGTGCTGCGTCGGCCCGGGGAGCGTGTTTCATGTCCATCCGGGGGCGGGGATGAGCGCCGACGGGCGGGCGGCCTCCGCACCCCTCGCGCCGGTGGCGCTGGCGGCGATGGGCGTGGTGTTCGGCGACATCGGCACGAGCCCGCTCTACACGATGAAGGAGGTCTTCGGCGGCCCCCACGGGGTGCCGGTGACGCCGGACAACGTGCTGGGCGTGCTGTCGCTGGTGTTCTGGGCGCTGACCATCGTGGTGTCGCTCAAGTACGTGCTGTTCATCATGCGCGCCGACAACCGGGGGGAGGGCGGCATCATGGCCCTGACCTCCCTCGCGCTGCGCAGCACCACGTCGCCCCTGCTGGCCCGGGGCATGGCTGCGCTGGGGCTGTTCGGGGCGGCGCTGTTCTACGGCGACGGGGTGATCACCCCGGCGATTTCGGTGCTGTCGGCCGTCGAGGGGCTGGAGGTGGCCGCGCCGGCCTTCCGGCCCTACGTGCTGCCGACGTCCCTGGTGGTGCTGGTCGGGCTGTTCCTGATCCAGCGCAGCGGCACGGCCCAGGTGGGCGCCGTCTTCGGGCCGGTGATGCTGTTCTGGTTCACGACCCTCGGCGTGCTGGGCGCCATCAACGTGGCCCGCCACCCGGACGTGCTGCAGGCCATCAACCCCGTCCATGCGCTCAACTTCTTCGCCGCCAACCGCTGGCACGGCTTCCTGGCCCTGGGGGCGGTGGTGCTGGCGATCACCGGCGGCGAGGCGCTGTACGCCGACATGGGCCACTTCGGCCGGCGGCCGATCAAGCTGGCGTGGTTCGCTTACGTGTTTCCGGCCCTTTACCTCAATTACCTCGGTCAGGGAGCGCTGATCATCGCCGACCCGGCGGCGGTGAAGAACCCGTTCTACCTGCTGGTGCCCGAGCCATTGCTCTACCCGATGGTCGGCCTGGCGACGCTGGCCACCATCATCGCCTCCCAGGCGGTGATCTCGGGAGCCTTCTCCCTCACCAAGCAGGCGGTGCAGCTGGGCTACTGCCCCCGGGTGCATGTGATCCACACCTCCGAGCGGGAGGTCGGGCAGATCTACGTGCCCAACGTCAACTGGATGCTGCTGGGGGCGGTGGTGGCGCTGGTCATCGGTTTCCGCTCGTCGAGCGCGCTGGCCTCGGCCTACGGCATCGCGGTGACGCTGACGATGATGATCGACACGGTGCTGGCCTTCGTGGTGGTGCGGGCGCTGTGGCGCTGGCGGCTCGGGCCGGCGCTGGCCTTCGTCGTGCTGTTCTTCGCGGTCGATTTTGCGTTCTTCAGCGCCAACAGCGTGAAGATCCTCGACGGCGGCTGGTTTCCGCTGGCCCTCGGGCTCGGCGTGCACACCCTGCTGATGACCTGGAAGACCGGCCGCGAGGCCCTCGCCCGGCGGATGGCCCTCGACACTATCCCGCTGAAGCTGCTGATCCAGTCGCTCCATTACGACCCGCCGGTGCGGGTGTCCGGCACCGGCATCTTCATGACCACCGACCCGGACGGCGTGCCGCGGGCGCTGCTCCACAACCTGCTCCACAACAAGGTGCTGCACGAGCGGGTGGTGCTGGTCAATGTGCTCACCGAGGACGTGCCCTACGTGAGCCCGGCGGAGCGGGTCAGGGTGGAGGCGCTGGAGTTCGGCTTCTTCCGGGTGTTCGTCCGCTACGGCTTCAAGGACGACCCGGACATCCCGGCGGCGCTGGCCCTGTGCGCCCCCCAGGGGCTCGGCTTCGAGCTGATGGAGTCGTCGTTCTTCCTCGGCCGCGAGACCCTCATCCCGCGCAAGGGATCGCCCCTCGCCGTGTGGCGGGAGCGGCTCTTCATCGTCATGTTCCGCAATGCCCACAGCGCGGCGGAGTTCTTTTCGATCCCGGCCAACCGGGTCGTGGAGTTTGGTACCCAGGTCGAGCTGTAGATGCCCCGCTGGCATCACCGGCCCATGCCACGCCGGAGTCTATGCGGTTATAATTCGGGCGACGTCATGCTTGCTTGCAGGAGGGCCGGCTGGAAGTGCGTTTTATGTTTCTGGCAAGGATCTGCCGGTTTCCCTGGTAGGTGAAGCGCCGATCCGCAAGGCGCTCCGGAAGGGCGGCGTGACGGGGGTTACGGGCCGTCGGTTTCTCTGCCGGGGCCCGTATTTTATGTAATTTTCCTGTGACGGGAATCACAGGCACGTCAGGCGGTTGGCGCTATCGTGGTATCACACATTTTTTCACGCATTTTGCAACTTTGCACAACGAAATGCGCAGCGTGGCGGGGGTGTCGTCGCGGATAATGTCGGGCAGTCTTTGAGTGTGCTGTACCAGTTCGTTTTGAAGGCTGCTCTCATTTTTTTCGGGCGGTGGCCTTGAAAGAGCGATCGAGGCTAATGATGCTGAAACTATTCAACCATTACGTACCTTCCACGACCATCCATCAGCTGGTGTTCGATGCCCTGCTGCTGTTCGTTGCGGTCGTGGCTGCCTTCGTGCTGCAGGCTCGCCTCGATGGCGCGCTGGTGGCATCCGTGGTGCCTTCGGCATTCATCTTCGCGCTGACGATGATGATCCTCAACGGGGCTCTCGGGCTGTATCGTCCGGGGGATGGCAGGGATTTTCGCCAGACCCTGATGCGTGTCGGAGTGTCGATCGCGCTCAGCGTGCCGGTCGCCTACGGTATATTCCGGGTTCTGCCTTGGGGTCAGTTTGCCCACGAGGCGCTCGAGTTGAACGTGATCGCTCTTCTTGGACTGGTGGTTGCGGTGCGCGGGTTCACGATGCGGCGTACGGGGGCAGGTTTGTTTGTGAAAAGAATCATGGTCATCGGGACCGGCGCGGACGCCGCGGCGGTCGAGCACGCGCTGTCCCATTCCGAAAATTCCAGTCTGCAGGTGGTCGGCTTCATGCCGTCCGGCTCCTGCGACGAGGTGCGGGTCGACCCGAAGCAGGTGATCCGTTTCGACGGCAGCCTGCTGGCGGCCGCCAACCACCTGCGCGTCAATGAGATCATCGTCGCCGTCAAGGAGCGCCGGGGCGGGGCGATCCCCCTGCGGGAGCTGCTCGACTGCAAGATGGCGGGCATCAAGGTGCTCGACCTCTCCAGCTTCTTCGAGCGCGTGCGCGGCCAGGTCCGCATCGACTCGCTGCGCGCCAGCTGGCTGATCTACGGCGAAGGTTTCCGCCAGGGCCTGAGCCGGGCGCTGGTCAAGCGGGTGTTCGACCTGGTGGCGTCCTTCGTGCTGCTGGTGCTGGCCACGCCGGTGATGCTCCTCGCCGCGCTGCTCATCGTGCTCGAGGACGGCGCGCCCGTCTTCTACCGCCAGGAGCGGGTCGGCCAGGGTGGCCGCCTGTTCAAGGTGATCAAGTTCCGCAGCATGCGCCGCGACGCCGAGCGCGACGGCAAGCCCCGCTGGGCGTCCGCCAACGACGACCGGGTCACCCGCGTCGGGCGCTTCATCCGCAAGGTCCGCATCGACGAGCTGCCGCAGCTCTTCAACGTGCTGAAGGGCGAGATGAGCCTCGTCGGCCCGCGCCCCGAGCGGCCCTTCTTCGTCGACCAGCTGACCCGCGACATCCCGTTCTATGCCGTCCGCCACTGCGTCAAGCCCGGCGTGACGGGCTGGGCCCAGGTGCGCTACCAGTATGGCTCGTCGGTGGACGACGCCATCAACAAGCTGCAGTACGATCTCTACTACGTAAAGAATCACACCCTGTTCCTCGATACGGTGGTGCTCTTCGAGACGGTCCGTGTCGTACTGACGGGTGACGGCGCTCACTGAGCGAACCAGCCAGCCGCCCGTCCCGAGGATCGAGTCCAGACGCTCCCCAGATCCGGGAGCGTCTTTTTTGTTGAGGCCCGATGGAACCCGTCCTTTCTCAAGTTTCCGCGTGGAGCTATGCTTTCGCGGCGACGCTGCACGCGCTTTTCGGCCTCTATCTCGGGATGGCGTGGCGGCGGGGGCGTCGCGGGGCGTTCCTGCTGGGCGTGGTGATGGCCAGCGCCGTGTGGGCCGGTGCCAACTGGGCGTTTTCCCTGTCGGGCTGGGTGTGGCTGTTCCAGCTGGGCAACCTCCTCGACGTGCTGCGCATGGCGGCCTGGTTCGGCTTCCTGATCGCCATGCTCTACCAGCCCGGCAGCGGCGACGCGCAGGATGGGCTGCCGGGCTGGCCCAAGCCCGGCGCGCTGGCGGTGATCACCTGCGGCGCGATCGGCGTGGCCTGCTTCAATCTCGGGATCACCTTCGGCGGCACCCCGATGCGAACCTGGGCGGCCACCTCGCTGATGTCGGCGGTGTTCGGGCTGGTCCTGCTGGAGCTCTTCTACCGCTCGGTGCCCGAACGCTCCCGCTGGGGGGTGCGGCCGCTGACGCTGGCCCTCGTCGGCCTGTTCGCGTTCGACGTCTACCTGTTCTCCGAGATGCTCCTGTTCGGCCGCATCCATCCGGTGATCTGGAGCGTGCGCGGCTTTGCCCACACCCTCGCGCTGCCGCTGGTCGCCGTCTCGGCGTCGCGGAATCCCGAGTGGACGATCCGGATCTCGGTGTCGCGCAATGTGGTGTTCCACTCCACGGCCCTCGCGGTGTCGGGCCTGTTCCTGCTGCTGATTGCGGGCGCCGGCTACTACATGCGCTATTTCGGCGGCGAGTGGGGCGAGGCCCTGCAGCTCGCGCTGCTCTTCGGCGGGGCCCTGTTCCTGGGGGTGATGCTGTTCTCCGGGGCCTTCCGGGCGCGCCTGAAGGTATTCCTGGCCAAGAACTTCTTCGCCTACCGCTACGATTACCGCACCGAGTGGCTGGGTGTGACCCAGGCGCTGTCGGTGGCGGGCGACGGCCTGAGTCTCGGCGAGTCGGTGGTCAAGGCCCTGGCCGACCTGGTCGAGAGTCCCGGCGGCGGCGTGTGGCTGCGGGATGTGAACGGCACCTACAGCCAGCAGGCCCGCCTCAACATGCCGTCCTCCGGGGTGCAGGAGCAGGAAGGCTCGCCGTTCTGCCGCTACCTGCTGGAGCGGGAGTGGGTCGTCAATTTCGAGGAGCTGCGCGGCGCCTACGCCCCCGGCCACCAGTTCGAGGCGCCGGCCTGGGCCGAGGAGATCTCCGACATGTGGCTCATCGTGCCGCTGATCTCGTCCGGGGTGCTGGTGGGTTTCGTGGTGCTGCTCACGCCCCGCGCGCCGGTGGACGTGAACTGGGAGGTGCTCGACCTGCTCAAGATGGCCGGCCGCCAGGCAGCCAGCTACTTCGCCCGCATGCAGGCCACCGAGGCCCTGCTGGAGGTGCGCAAGTTCGACGCCTTCAACCGCATGTCGGCCTTCGTGGTCCATGACCTCAAGAACCTGGTGGCCCAGTTGTCGCTGATGCTGCGCAACGCCGAGCGCCACAAGGACAACCCCGAGTTCCAGGCGGACATGCTCGACACCGTTCGCCACGTGGAGGAGCGCATGCGCGGCCTGATGGCGCAGCTGATGGAGAAGACCCCGATCAACCAGCGCAAGCCGGTGCAGCTCAGGCCCCTGCTGGAGCGCATCGTGCAGTCGAAGCGTCTGGCACATCCCCGCCCGGTGCTGCGCGACGGTGCGCCCGAAGTGGCCGTGCTGGCCCATGGCGAAAGACTCGAGCGCATCCTTGGACATATCGTGCAAAATGCACTGGACGCTACTTCCGAGCATGGTAGTGTGCTGGTGGTGCTATCCCGCGAGGGTAATGTGGCATGCATCACGGTTCAGGATACCGGCTCCGGCATGTCCTCCGCATTCGTCCGGGACCAGCTTTTCAAGCCCTTCCAGACAACCAAGGCGAGCGGGATGGGGATCGGGGCCTACGAGGCACAGCAATATGTTCATGAGCTCGGTGGCACCATAGCGGTGCACAGCGAAGTCGGCGTCGGTACCCGCTTCGAAATTTCTCTTCCCACTGCCGCCTCGGCTCCCAGTGCCGGCGGGACGGTACAAGCAGTCTAGGTCATATGAGTGAAAAACGCAGGACTTTGCTGATCGTCGAGGACGATCCAGCGCTGCAGAAGCAGATGCGCTGGGCCTTCGACCAGTACGAGACGGTGGTTGCCAGCAACCGGGAAGAGGCGATCGCCCAGCTGCGGCGCCATGAGCCGGCCGTCGTGACGATGGACCTCGGCCTGCCGCCCGCGCCGGACGACGTCACCGAAGGCTTCCGGCTGCTCGGCGAGATCCTGGCCCTCGCGCCCGACACGAAGGTCGTCGTGCTGACCGGCCAGCACGATCGCGAGAACGCCGTGCGCGCGGTGGGCATGGGCGCCTACGACTTCTTCGCCAAGCCCTTCGAGCCCGACCTGCTCGCCCTGACCCTCGACCGGGCGCTGCGGCTCTACGACCTGCAGCAGGACAACCGCCGCCTCAAGATCCAGCAGGGCAGCGCCCTGTCCGGCCTCATCACCCGGGACGCCGGCATGCTCAAGGTGTGCCGCCTGATCGAGCGGGTTGCCTCGGCCAACGTGACCGCGATGCTGCTCGGCGAGAGCGGTACCGGCAAGGAAGTCCTGGCCCGCGGCCTGCACGAGCTGTCGCCCCGCCGCAACGAGCGCTTCGTCGCCATCAACTGCGCGGCGATCCCCGAGAACCTCCTCGAGAGCGAGCTCTTCGGCTACGAGAAGGGTGCCTTCACCGGCGCCGTCAAGCAGACGCTGGGCAAGATCGAGGTGGCCAACAAGGGCACCCTGTTCCTCGATGAAATCGGCGACCTGCCGATGCCCCTGCAGGCCAAGTTGCTGCGCTTCCTGCAAGAGCGGGTGATCGAGCGGATCGGCGGGCGCGAGGAGATCCCCGTCGATGTGCGCATCGTCTGCGCCACCCACCAGGACGTGAAGGGCCTCATCCAGGCCGGGCGCTTCCGCGAAGACCTTTACTACCGCCTGGCCGAGATCGTCGTCGACATCCCCGCGCTGCGCGACCGGGACGGCGATGCGGTGCTGCTGGCCCATGCCTTCGTCCAGCGCTTTGCCAACGATCACGGCCGCGGCTCCATGACCCTCACCGACGACGCGGTGCAGAGCATCGAGTCCCACCGCTGGCCGGGCAACATCCGCGAACTCGAAAACGCCATCAAGCGTGCGGTCATCATGGCCGAGGGCAACTGCATCACCGCGGAGGACGTCGGCCTGGATGTCAATCCCGACGACGAGCTCGAAGCCCTCAACCTGCGGGTCGTGCGCGAAGAGGCCGAGCGGCGCGCCGTGGTCCGGGTCATCGCCCGGGTGAACGGCAATGTGGCGCGGGCCGCCGAGGTGCTCGGCATCAGCCGCCCCACGCTCTACGATCTGATGAATCGCTTCGGACTTAAGAAAGAAACTTCAACGTGAATCAAGGAATGATGCAGATGCGAGCCAAATTGACGCCCAGCCGCGTGCGCAACGTCGCCCTCAGCGCCCTTTGTGCCTTGCTTCTTACGGCATGTGGCGAGAAGCCGGAAGCGATGATCGCCTCCGCCAAGGACTACATCGCCAAGAACGACCGCTCCGCTGCGACGATCCAGCTCAAGAACGCGCTGCAAAAAGACGCCAGCCTCGGCGAGGCGCGCTTCCTGCTCGGCAAGATCTATGTCGAACAGGGCGACTACCTGGGCGCCGAGAAGGAGCTCACGCGGGCCTTCGAGGCGGGCTATGCCCCCGACCAGGTGGTGCCGCTGCTGGCCCAGACCCTGCTCCTCGCCGGTCAGGGCGACAAGCTCGCCACCCAGTTCGCCAACGTCACCCTGACCCAGCCCGAAGCCAAGGCCGCGCTCAAGACCTACGAGGGCCACGCGGCCCTGCTGAAAGGCAAGCGGGAAGAGGCCAGCGCGGCCTTCGCCGAAGCCCTCCAGATCTCGCCGGGCTTTCCGCTGGCGCGCACCGCCCAGATCCGCCTGGCCGCCTCCGGGGGTGACCTGAAGGCGGCCCTGGCCGACATCGAGGCGGTGCTCAAGAGCGCCCCGAAGCTGCCCGAAGCCAACCTGCTGCGGGGCGACCTGCTCATCGCCCTCAACCGCGACGAGGAGTCCGTGGGTGCCTACGAGGCCGTGGTGGCCGAGCGCCCCAGCGACATCGTGGCCTACCAGAACATGATCTCGGTGCTGCTGCGCAACAACAAGCTCGACGTGGCCCAGGCCAAGGTCGCGGCGATGCGCAAGGCCCTCAACAACCACCCGCTGGCGGTGTACCTGCAGGCTTACATCCACGTCCGCAACAACAAGCTCGAGGAGGCCTACGAGGCTGTCCAGCAGGTCCTGCGCGCGGCGCCCGATTACGTCCCGGCGCTCATGCTGGCGGCGACGCTGCAACTGCAGCGCCAGGATTTCGTCCAGGCCCAGCAGAACATCAAGAAGGTGCTCGAGCGGGTGCCCAACATGCGCCAGGCCCAGCGCCTGCTGGTGTCGGTGTATGTGGGGCAGCGCGAATCCGCCCGCGCCCTCGAGGCCCTGCAGCCGCTCCTCAAGGAGCGCACCGACGACGTGGCCCTGCTGAACCTCGCGGGCCAGGTCTACGCGATCAATGGCGACTTTGCACGCTCCGAGGAGTATTTCGGCCGGGCCAGCGCGGCCGATCCGAAGAACGCCCAGCTGCGCACCCGGCTGGGGGTTTCCCGGCTGGCCGGCGGTGAGGTCGAGCAGGCCTTCCAGGATCTCGAAGCCGCTTCGGCCCTCGATGCCGACAACATCCAGCCCGACATCACGCTGATCATGGCCCACCTGCGCCGCAACGAGGTGGCGAAGGCCATGGCGTCGGTGCAGACCCTCGAGAAGAAGCGCCCCAACGACCCGGTCACCTTCAACATGAAGGGGGGCGTGCTCATCGCCAGCAAGGATCCGGCCGGGGCCCGCAAGGCCTTCGAGAAGGCCCTCGAGCTGAAGCCGGATTTCCTGCCGGCCCTCAGCAACCTTGCCCGGCTGGACGTGGGCGAGAAGCAGGTCGATGCGGCGCGTAAACGTTACGATGATTTTCTTGCCAAGAACCCCAAGAGCTCTCAAGCTTACCTGCAGTACGCAGAGCTTCTGGCGATGACCGGCACGCCGGCCAAGGACATCCAGGCAGTGCTCGATCGTGGCCTCGCGGCCGACCCCACCGCGCTGCCGATCCGCATGGCCCTGGTCCGCATGCTGGCGCAGGGTGGTGACACCAAGCGCGCGCTGCTGCTGGCCCAGGAGGCGTCGGCTTCGGCCCCGGACGATCCGGCTGTCCTCGACCTGCTCGGCCGGGCCCAGGTGGCCGCCGGCGAAATGCAGCAGGCCCTGAGCACCTACGAAAAGCTCGCCACCCGCATGCCCAATTCGCCGGTGCCGCTGATCGCCCAGGCCGATCTGCAGATGGCGGCCAAGGATCTGAGCGCGGCCGAGAACAGCCTGCGCAAGGCCCTGGTGGTCAAGCCGGATGCCGTTGAGGCCCAGCAGCGCCTGATCTCGCTGATGATCAACAACAAGCGCGGCGATGCGGCGGTGGCCGTGGCGCGCGATGTCCAGAAACAACGCAAGGATGCGGCCATCGGCTACATCCTCGAAGGTGAGGCCCTGCTCGCGCAAGGCAAGAAGGCCGACGCGGTGCCGCTCTTCGAGGAGGCCTTCAAGCGTGACAAGAGCGCCCAGTCGGTGATCCGGCTGTATGCCGCCCGCAGCGCGGCCGGCCAGTCCCAGGAGGCGGCGAAGGGCGTCGCCGAGTGGGTCAAGGCCAACCCGAAGGATCTGGTGGTCCGGAGCTTCCTCGCGGAGCGCAGCCTTGCCGAGCAGAAGTACGATCAGGCCGCGCAGCAGTACCGGCAGATGCTCGAGTTCGCGCCCAAGAACCCGATGCTGCTCAACAATCTGGCCTGGGCCCTCGGCAAGCTCAACGACAAGGGCGCGCTCGACGTCGCCAAGCAGGCGCTGGCGCTGGCGCCCAACAGCCCGGTGGTGCTGGATACCTACGGCACCCTGTTGCTCGACAACGGCGACGCCGCCAAGGGGGTGGAAAACCTGCGCAAGGCCGTCAGCCTGGGGCCCAAGCTGCCGCAGCTGCGCCTGAACCTGGCCCGGGGCCTGGCGAAGACGGGCGACAAGGACGGGGCACGCAAGGAGCTGGAGGAGGCGCAGAAGCAGGCGCCGGAAAACTCGCCCCTGCGTGCGGAAATCGACAAAGTCCGCGCTTCCCTCTGATCCTAGGGGGAGTGCATCACGGTGCGGGCGGCCTCCGAGGGGGATCATTCCCTCGGGCGCCTCTGCACTTGAGCGGGATACTGGTTTACTGAAACTGACTTAGGAACATCGAAATGAGCACCATCGCAGTCATCGGCCTCGGCTACGTAGGCCTGCCCCTCGCCGTCGAGTTCGGCAAGAAAGTGAAGACCGTCGGTTTCGACCTGCACCAGGAGAAGGTGGACGCCTACGCCCGCCACGTCGACCCGACCGGGGAGGTGAGCACGGAAGACCTGAAGGCCGCGGTGCACCTCACCTGCAGCACCGACCCGCAGATCATCGCCGAGGCCGACTTCATCATCGTCGCCGTGCCCACCCCGGTGGACGAGGCCCACCAGCCCGACTTCACCCCGCTGGTCAAGTCGAGCGAGAGCGTCGGCAAGTACATGAAGAAGGGCGCCATCGTGGTGTACGAATCCACGGTGTACCCCGGCGCCACCG
>NZ_JAYREK010000009.1:0-110447 GCF_041908905.1 Zoogloea sp. | reverse complement strand
CGCCCGCCAGCCCTGCCGCGATCGCCGCGGCGGCCCCGCCGGGCGCCGAAGCGCCGGCGGCGCCCTCCGTCACCCCGCCGCGCCCGGCCGCGCCGCGGCCCGCCGCCGACGCCCTCGACGGCTACCGGCGCCAGCTCACCGAGCTCTTCGCCCGCGGCCACGAATACCCCCGCGTCGCCGCCCTGCGCGGCTGGGAGGGCGAGGTCCGGCTGCGCCTGCGGGTGGCGCGCCGAGGCCAGCTGCTCGGCGTGCGGGTCGACCGCTCCAGCGGCTTCGATGTGCTCGACCAGGACGCCGTCGCGCTGCTCGAAGGCCACGGCAGCCTGCCGCCGCTGCCCGAAGCGCTGGAAGTGGCCGAGATCGAAGTCGTCGTCCCCATTACCTACCGCCTCCGCAAAGCCACATGAAAACCAGAAACCACACGGCGGCCCCGGCCCGCAGCGCCCTGTCCACTGCCATCTCCACCTCCCTGGCCGCCCTCGCTGCCGCAAGTTTGCCGGCCCAGGCCCAGACCGTCGTGACCGCCGAGCGCATCGAGGTGGTCGGCACCACGCCGCTGGCTGGCGTCGGCGTGCCGCGCCAGCATCTGCCCGCCAACGTGCAGTCGCTGAGCGCCCAGCGCATGGAGGAAGCCGAGAGCCTGCACGTGGGCGAGCAGCTGCTGCGCCAGGTGCCCGCGGTGACGGTGAACGAGACCCAGGGCAACCCCTTCCAGATGGACCTCAACTACCGCGGCTTCACCGCCTCGCCGTTGCTCGGCACCGCCCAGGGGCTGTCGATCTACGTGGACGGGGTGCGCGTCAACGAGCCCTTCGGCGACACCGTGAACTGGGACCTGATCCCCAACTCGGCAATCGCCGGCATCGACCTGATCCCGGGCTCCAACCCGGCCTTCGGCCTCAACACCCTGGGCGGCGCGCTAGCGATGCGCACCAAGAGCGGTTTCTCGCACCCGGGCGGCAAGCTGGAGGTGTCGGGGGGCAGCTTCGGGCGCAGCAACACGGAAATCGAATACGGCGGCAACGACGGCACCCTGGGCGCCTACATCGCCGGCGACTGGTTCCGCGAGGACGGCTGGCGCAACTACTCGCCGTCGGACGTGAAGCAGCTGTTCGGCAAGCTGTCGTTCCGCAACAGTGCCGGCGAGGCCGACCTCAGCCTGACCCGCGCCCGCAGCCGGCTGGTGGGCAACGGCGTGGTACCGCCGTCGCTGCTGGCCCGCGAGCGCGAGGCGGTGTTCACCCACCCGGACGAGACCCGCAACAGCCTCACCCAGCTCACCCTCAACGGCAAGCTGTGGCTGGGCGACGCCCAGAGCCTGTCGGGCAGCGTGTATCACCGCCGCACCCGCACCGGCACCCTCAACGGCGACATGAACGACGACTACGAGGCCGACCCCACCCAGCCCAGCGGCGCTCACAACCGCACCCACAGCACCCAGCGCGGCACCGGCGTGGCGCTGCAGTGGAACCTCACCACCGCCCGCCACCAGCTGGCGGTGGGTGGCGGCTGGGACTACGCCCAGGTGCGCTTCGCCCAGACCCGGGCGCTGGGCGATATCGACGCCAGCCGCGGTATCGGCAACCTGGGCGACGCGGAGGAGGAGAACCGCCTCGGCGGCGCCACCCGCACCACCAGCATCTTCGTGACCGACACCTGGTCGATCACCCCGGCGCTGCACCTCACCGGCTCGGCGCGCTACAACATGAGCCGCGTCACCACCCACGACGAGCTGAACCCCACGCCGCCCAACCTCTACGGCGACCACAAGTACCGCAAGCTCAACCCGGCCCTCGGCCTCGCCTGGCAGATCAACCCGGCGTTGAATGCCTATGCCGGCTTCAGCCAGGGCAGCCGGGTGCCGACGCCCATCGAGCTGGGCTGCGCCGACCCGGCCAACCCCTGCTCGCTGCCCAACTCGATGGCCGCCGATCCCTACCTCAAGCAGGTGGTGGCGCGCACCGTGGAGGCCGGCCTGCGCGGCACCCTGGGCGGTGAGACGCGCTGGCACACGGGCGTCTTCCGTACCCTGAACAGCGACGACATCCTGTTCGTCGGCACCTCCACCAGCGCGGGCTACTTCACCAACTTCGGCAAGACCCTGCGCCAGGGCCTCGAGCTCGGCCTCGACGGCCGGCTGCGCCGCTTCGACTGGTACGCCAGCTACACCTGGCTGCAGGCCAGCTTCCGCTCGGTGGCCTGCATCCTGGCCGAGAACAACAGCACCCGCGGCACCGCGCCCGAATGCACCGCCAATGGCCAGGACGACGAGATTCTGGTCCGCAAGGGCGACCGCCTGCCCGGCCTGCCGGCCCACAGCCTCAAGCTCGGCCTCGCCTGGCGCGCCACCGACGAGCTGCGTCTGGGCGCCGACCTGCAGGCCTTCTCGGGCCAGTACCTGCGCGGCAACGAGAACAACCGCCACCAGGCCGGCACCTATACCGACGTGAATGGCGAGACGCGCACCTTCGAGGGCGCCGGCAAGGTGGGCGGCTACGCCGTCCTCAACCTCAACGCCGAGCTGGGCCTGGGCGCCGGCTGGCAGGCCTTCGCGCGGGTCAACAACGTCTTCGACCGGCGCTACGCCAGCGCCGGCGTGCTGGCCGAGAACCCCTTCGTCGGCGGCGCCTTCCAGGCCAACCCCGACAACTGGCGCCGCGAGAGCTTCGTCGCTCCCGGCGCCCCCCGCGCCGCCTGGGTGGGCGTGCGCTACCTCTTCGGCGGGAGATGAGCATGGCCTGGGCTGCCTGGAAGTCTCGGATGGGGGCCGGCGGCCTCAGCCTGCACACCCGCGTCGGGCTGGTGCTCAGTCTGCTCTCCGCCACCCTGCTGCTGGTGCTGGGCGGCCTGTGGCTGCAGGGCACGCGCAACGCGATCCATGAAGAGGTGGAGGCGGCGACCCGGGTGTCGGCCCAGTGGCTGAAGGTGGTGCTGACCGACCTGGAGGCCCATCCCGTCGCCGAGCAGGGGCCGCGGCTGCTGGCCGTCGCCGCCGCCGTGGGCCGGGTGCGCGCCAACCGGCTGGAGATCCATGACGGGGCGGGCGCGCTGCGCCATGTGTCGCCCCCGTCGCCGTACAAGGCCGGCCGCGCCGCGCCTGGCTGGTTCGCCGCGCTGGTGGGCGTGGAGCCGCCGGTGCGCCACCTTGCGCTGGGGGAATGGCGGCTCAGCCTGCACCCGGACAGCTCCCGCGCGGTGCTCGACGCCTGGGACGAGCTGCTGGCCTTTGCCGGCTGGGGCGCGCTGCTGCTGGTTGCGCTGTTCGCCGCGGCGAGGGCCGCGCTGGCCCGGGCGTTGTCGCCGCTGGAGCAGGTGATGGGCGCCCTCGACCGCACCGGCGCCGGCCGCTTCGACACCCGCCTGCCGGCCTTCGGGGCGCCGGAGCTGGCCCGCCTGTCGCGGGCCTTCAACGGCATGGCCGACCGCCTGCAGGCGGCGGTGGACGACAACGTGCGCCTCGAGACCCGCCGCGAGCTGGCCGAGCGCCTGCAGGCGCACCTCGCCGCCGAGCGCCGCGAGATCGCCCGCGAGCTCCACGACGAGCTGGCCCAGGGCATCACCGCGGTGCGCGCGCTGGCCGGCGCCATCGTGCAGCGCGCACCGGCCGAATCGGCACTGCACGTGCCGGCCCAGGGCATCGTGGCGGTGACCGGCGAGATGCAGCAGGGCGTGCGGCGCATCCTGCAGCGCCTGCGCCCGCCGGCGGCCGGCCTCGGCGAGGGGCTGGAGCAGGTGTTCGCCGGCTGGCGCGCCCGCCACGACGGCATCGCCCTGGAGGCCTGCATCGAGCTGGGCGAGGAGCCGGTGGCGGCGGAGGCTGCGGCGGCGGTGCTGCGCACCGTGCAGGAGGGCCTGACCAACGTGCTGCGCCACGCCCACGCCGGCCGGGTGGCCTTTGCCCTGGTCCGTGAGGGGGCCTGGCTGCGCCTCGCGCTGGAGGATGACGGCTGCGGCGGTGGCCAGCCCTCGGCCCAGCCCGGCTGCGGGTTCGGCCTGGCCGGGATGGCCGAGCGCATTACCGGCCTCGGCGGCGAGTTCCGTGCCGGCCCGCTGCCGGCCGGGGGCTTTGGCATCGCGGCCCGCCTGCCGGCGATGCCTTCGAAAATTTACGAGGAGTCTCTCGATGAGCGATGAACTGAAGGGCCGACGCATCCTGCTGGCCGACGACCACGCGGTGGTGCGGCTCGGCTTCCGCCTGCTGCTCGAAGGGGTGGGGGCCGAGGTGGTGGCCGAGGCCGACCGGGGCGAGGCGGCCATCCGCCTGTACGCCGAGCACGACCCGGACGTGCTGGTGATGGATGTGTCGATGCCCGGCATCGGCGGCCTGGCGGCGCTGGAGCGCCTGCTCGGCGTGGCGCCGAAGGCCCGGGTGCTGATGCTGTCGGCCCACGAGGACGCCATCGTACCGGTACGGGCGATGCGCCTCGGCGCCCGCGGCTACCTGTGCAAGCGCGCCTCGCCCGACGAGTTCCTGCGCGCGGTGGGCGAGGTGGCCCGCGACCGCCGCTACCTCGACCCGGCCCTGGCCCAGGTGGTGGCGCTGGCCCAGTTGTCGGGTTCGGCCAGCCCGGTGGAGACGCTGACCGCCAAGGAGCTCGCGGTTTTCATGAAGCTCGCGGTGGGGTGTTCGGTGAACGAGGTGGCGGAAGACTTCTGCCTCAGCGCCAGCACGGTGGGCACCCACCTGTACCACATCAAGCAGAAGCTGCAGGTGAACAACGCTGCCGAGCTGACCCTGGTGGCCCTGCGCAACGGCCTGATCGAAGGGTGATCGCGGGCCGGCAGGCGGGGCAGGGGGATGCTGGCGGCTCATGATTTTCGCTAGGCCAATTGCCGGATCGTCGGGACGCGGGGCCCGGGGTGGCTGCGGAAAATGGATGTCAGGCCGGCCCGTGGGGCGGGCACCGCCTCCAGGAGACATCATGAACCGCCAGCAGCCTTCCCCCTTGCTTCGTCCGACCCGCCTCGCCCTGCTGCTGGCCGTCACCTATCCCTGCCTGGGCTGGGCCGACGATGCGCTGACGCTGGACCCGGTGGTCGTTACCGGCAGCCGCGTCGAGGAGCGCGCCTTCGACCTGCCGGCCGCCATCGCGGTGGTGGGCGAGGCGCAGATCAAGGCTGACCAGGCCCGCGTCAATGCCTCCGAGGCCCTCGTCGGCGTGCCCGGCGTCAGCGTGGCCAACCGCCAGAACTACGCCCAGGATCTGCAGATCTCGACCCGCGGCTTCGGTGCCCGTTCGGCCTTCGGCGTGCGCGGCGTGCGCCTGGTGGCCGACGGTATCCCGGCCTCGATGCCCGACGGCCAGGGCCAGGCGGCGACCTTCAACCTCGACCGGGCCGAGCGCCTGGAGGTGATGCGCGGGCCGATGTCGGCGGTGTATGGCAACTCGGCGGGCGGGGTGATCCAGCTGTTCACCCGCGACGGCCAGGGCCGGCCGAGCGTGGAGGGCGGCTTCAGCGCCGGCAGCTACGGCAGCTGGAAGGCCGACCTGGCCGCCGACGGAAAAACCGGCGGCGTGGGCTACGTGCTCGACGCCTCGCGCTTCGCCACCGAGGGCTACCGCGACCACAGCCGCGCCGAGCGCGACCAGCTGATGGCCAAGCTGAGCCTGGCGCCGAGTGACGACGGCAAGCTCACCCTGGTGGCGAGCAGCTTCCGCCAGGCGGCCCAGGACCCGCTGGGCCTCGACTGGGCCAGCTACCAGCGCAACCCGCGCGGCGTCGACCCGGTGGCGCTGCAGTTCAATACCCGCAAGTCCATCGAGCAGCAGCAGGGCGGCCTCAACTACGTGCATCGCTTCGGCGACCAGCGCGTCGAGGTGTCGGCCTACGCCGGCCAGCGCTCGGTGACCCAGTACCAGGCCATCCCCACCGGCGTGCAGGGCAACGTGCGCCACTCGGGCGGGGTGATCGACTTCGACCGCGACTACCAGGGCGTCAATGCCCGCTGGACGGGACGCTTCGACGTGGCCGGCGGGGCGCTGACGACGACCCTCGGCGTCGACTACGAGGTGTCCGAGGACGACCGCCGCGGCTACGAGAACTTCATCGGCGCTACCCTGGGCGTCAAGGGCACCCTGCGCCGCGCCGAGACCGACCGGGTGACCAGCTTCGACCAGTATGCCCAGGCCCAATGGAGCGCCGGCAACTGGGTACTCAACGGCGGCCTGCGCCACAGCCAGGTCCGCTTCACGGTGGATGACCGCTACGTGAGCGGCCTCAATGGCGACGACAGCGGCAGCCGCAACTACGAGCAGACCACGCCGTCGGTGGGCGTGCTGTACCGCCTCTCGCCGGTGACCAACCTGTACGCCAGCGCTGCCCGTGGCTTCGAGACGCCGACCCTCAACGAGCTGTTCTACTCGGGCAGCGGCGGCAGCTTCAACTTTGGCCTGGCGGCGGCCACCAGCACCCACCTGGAGGTGGGCCTGAAGACCTGGCTGGGCGCCGACAGCCGCCTGGACGTGGCGCTCTTCGAGATCCACACCGACAAGGAGCTGGTGGTGGATGCCAGCAGCGGCGGCCGCACCAGCTACAAGAACGCCGGCCAGACCACCCGCCAGGGTGTGGAGGTGGCGCTGGACAGCCGCTGGGCGCGCAACTTCAGCAGCCGTATCGCCTACACCTACCTCGACGCCCGCTACGATGAAGTGTTTGCGACGCGCATCTACAACCCGGCCACCGGCAACGCCCAGCCCGCCACCGTGGCCGCCGGCCGCCGCCTGCCCGGGGTGGCGGCCCACAGCCTGTTCGGCGAGCTGGTGTGGCGCCACCCGGCCAGCGGTTTCCACGCGGCGGTGGAGGGCGTCGCCCGCAGCGAGGTCTTCGTGGAGGACAGCAACACCCTGCAGGCGGCCCCCGGCTACGTGGCCGCCAACCTGCGGGCCGGCGTCGAGCGGCGCATGGGGCCGCTGCGCCTCAATGGCTTCGTGCGGATCGACAACCTGTTCGACCGCCAGTACGCCGGCTCGGTGATCGTCGGCGATACCAACGGCCGCTTCTACGAGGGGGCGCCGGGGCGCAACTGGCTGGCGGGGGCAAGCGCGCGCTACAGTTTCTGAGCGCTCGTGCTCGCTCAGGCCCCGGGGGCGTTCCCGCCCCGGCGCTGCCGGTGGCTGCTGCCTTCATCGCAAGCCCTTGGGGTCAAGCCCAAGGGCTTGTTGCTTTGTGTCCATGCCCCGTGGTGGCTGCCTGCCTGCGTCGCGTCGGCCAGCGGGCAGAGGGTGTTTCATTACAGACCAGCGCCGCAGCAGCTGTACAGAAAATGAACTGAAGATTGCTCAACGGGGGCTTGCTCAATTTTGGAGCCATGCCCTGAAAGCCAGTGCCGGCGCGGCTTTCCGCGATCCGGTGTGGTGGCTGGCAGAGGGTGGCCGGGCTGGCACGTCCTTCGCACTCCGGATGTTTCCAGGCCACCTTGACCGTGGCCGGGGAGGTTCGGCCCGCCGCGAGCGGTGGGCGGAAGACATCTAAAAACATCTGGAGACACGTCATGCACAAAACCCCGTCCCTTCGTCCGCTGGTCCTTGCACTGCTGGCCTGCGGGAGCACCGCCAGCCACGCCGTGAGCTTCACCCAGAACGACGTCACCCTGGACATCAACGGCACGATCAACGGCTTCTACGTGGCCCGCGAGGCCAAGTCGATCAACCGGGCCACCGGCGCCGAGACCTCGACCACCAACAGCGCGCTCTCCAACGGCCTGCTGCCGGGCTGGATCAACTTCGTCGCGACCACCCACACCCAGGGCCTGGACATCAAGGCCCACATCAGCTTCGCGCCGGGCATCAACAACAACTCCGACGTGGTCGGCCTGCCGATCGGCAACCCCAACCCGAACTCCGGCACCCCGGCCAACCCCTACAGCCAGATCGACACCCGCAACGTGTACTTCCAGTTCGGCAACAACGACTGGGGCACCCTCAAGTTCGGCCGCGACATCGGGCTCTTCGGCCAGAACATCATCCTGTCCGACATGACCCTGTTGGGCGTCGGCGGCACCAGCAACGCGAGCATCCCGTACAACACCACCTTCGGCATGATCGGCCACGGCTACATGTACACCGGCTTCCAGCCGCAGATCACCTACACCACGCCGTCGGTGGGCGGGCTGCAGGCGGCGGCGGGGATCTTCCAGCCGAGCCGCTTCGCCGGCGACGAGACCAAGACGCCGGGCTTCCAGGCCAAGGTGGACTACGACTGGAAGGGCGGCATGCCCGGCAAGGTGTGGGGCGGTCTGGTGACCCAGAGCACCAGCTGTTCGAGCGGCACCTGCGCCACCAAGTCGTTCTCGGCCACCGGCATGGAGCTGGGCGGCAAGGTGGCGTTGGGCAACTTCGAGGCGGTGGCCTATGCCTTCCAGGGCAAGGGCCTGGGCCTATCCACCGTGGGCGCCCAGTTCTTCGACGGCAGCAACGGGGCCGGCAACAAGACCGACTCCCAGGGCTACTTCCTGCAGGGCACCTACAAGATGGGCGCCACCAAGTTCGGCATCAACTACGGCGCCAACAAGGACAAGGACGGCTTTGCGCTGACCGGCGCGGGTACCTCGAACCAGATCACCAACCGGGCGGTGACCCTCGGCGTCTATCATTCGCTGAACAAGTTCATTACCCTCGTGGGCGAGTTCAACAACGAGAAGATCACCAACGTGGCGGACAGCAACTTCGACAACAAGAACCGCACCGTCTCCCTGGGCGGCCTGATCTTCTTCTGACCGGTGATGTCCGGAAGCCGGCTCCCGCCGAGCACCGGGGCGCCCGCTGGGGCGCGCCGGTGGGCTTCCATCCTGCTGTGGGCTTGCACGCTGGCGCTGTCGCCGGTGGGCGGCCCGGCGCGGGCCGCCGCCGACATCGCCGAGCGGGTGGTGGCGGTGGGAGATTTCCAGGCGCTGCGGGAGGCGCTGGTCGACAGTATCGAAGAGGAGGGGCTGGTGGTGAGCGCCATCATCCCCTTCAACGACATGCTGCAGCGGACGGCGCTTGCCGCCGGCCCGGCGGCCGTGTCGCCTTTTTTGCGGGCCGAGATCGTGCAGTTCTGCAGCAGCCGGATCGCCTGGCAGCTGCTGGCGGAAGACCCCGCCCAGATCGCCCTGTGCCCGCTCTCCATCACCATCCAGCAGACCCGCGAGGCCCCCGGCCAGCTGCGCCTGGCGTGGCGTCCCACCGCGGGTTCGACCGCTGGCCGTCGCGCCGCCGATGCGTTGCTGGAACGCCTGGTGGGGCGGGCCGCGGGCCTCGTCCGTTAGCTTGGCGACCCCCTCGCCCGGAGATCCGCTGACCCGATAGCCCGGCAAGCCGCCGGCCCGGGCGCCCGGTGGAGGCGCTCCCGGCCGGCTGGGCGGCGTTCAGCGCGCGGTGGGGTCGGAGGGTTCGTTGAGGGACAGCCAGTACAGCCCGAGCTGGCCGACGGCCTGCAGGAAGCGCTCGAAATCCACCGGTTTGCGGATGTAGCTGTTGGCGCCGAGGCGGTAGGCCTCGAAGATGTCCTGATGTTCCTTGGAGGTGGTCAGCACGACCACGGGGAGCAGGGCGGTGCGTTCGTCCGCGCGGATGCGCCGCAGCACCTCCAGCCCGTCGATGCGCGGGAGCTTGAGATCCAGCAGCACGAAGGCCGGCATGATGAGGCTGTCGCGGCTGGCATACTGGCCGGTGCAGAACAGGTAGTCGAGGGCTTCGACACCGTCGCGGGCCACCACCACCTGGTTAGCGATCTTGTTTTTGCTGAACGCGCGAAGCGTCAGCGCTTCGTCGTCGGGGTTGTCCTCGACGAGGAGGATGGGACGGTCGGTCGCCATAGGTGCTCCTTGACCTTGCCTTTGTCATTTTTATCGAAACCTGTTTTAAATGCTGAAAACAGTAATTTCGAGCCATGCAAGATCATAGGCAGCATCGGGGGCTGGTGGGGTTGACCGAATCCTCACCAGCCCCCCTGTTTTACAACAATTGACCCGCTTCGAGGATAAAAATCTTGTCGTCGCCGCTGGGGGCCGATAACCATGTGGGCGACAGGGTCGGGAAGGCCTCCTCGACGATCTCCCGGTTGTGCCCGACCTCGATGGCCAGCAGGCCCTCGGGGGCGAGGTAGCGGGGGGCGTCGGCCAGCAGCTTGCGCACCAGGTCGAGGCCGTCCTCGCCGGAGCCGAGGGCGAGGCCGGGCTCGTGGAGGTATTCGGCCGGCAGGGCCTCCATCGCCTCGCGGGTGACGTAGGGCGGGTTGCTGAGGATGAAGTCGAAGCGTTGCTCGGGCACCTGGGCGAAGCCGTCCGACTTGACGAGGCGGATGCGGTCTTCGAGGCCGTAGGCGGCGATGTTGGCGGCGGCCACGTCGAGGGCGTCCTGGGAGATGTCCACGGCGACGATCTCGGCGTTGGGGAAGGCGAAGGCCATCAGGATCGCCAGGCAGCCGGAGCCGGTGCACATGTCCATCGCCGCGGTGACGGCTTCGGGGTCCTGAACCCACGGGCTGAAGCCGTCGTGGAGCAGCTCGGCGAAGTAGGAGCGGGGGATGATGACCCGCTTGTCCACCTCGAAGCGGAACTCGCCCAGCCAGGCCTCGCCGGTGATGTAGGCGGCGGGCAGGCGGTCGACGGCGCGCTTCTCGATGACCTCGAGGATGTCCTCGCGCTCGTCGCCGGGGATGCAGGCATCGAGGAAGGGCTCCAGGCGGTCGAGGGGCAGCGCCAGGGTGTGCAGGATGAGGTAGACGGCCTCGTCGTAGGCGTCCTGCAGGCCGTGGCCGTAGAAGCAGCCGGCGCGGTTGAAGCGGGTGACGGCGTAGCGCAGCCAGTCGCGCACGGTGACGAGCTCGGCCAGCGGGCCGTGCTCGTGTTCGTGATCGTGGTCGTCGTCGTGGGCGGTATCGTGATCGTGGGTCATGCCTTGTCCGATGCGGTGAGCAGGTTTTCGAGGGTGCGCCGGTAGATGGCCGAGAGGGGCTCGATGGCGTCGACGGCGATGCACTCGTTGAGCTTGTGGATGGTGGCGTTCACCGGGCCGAACTCGGCGACCTGGGGGCAGATCTCGGCGATGAAGCGGCCGTCGGAGGTGCCGCCAGTGGTGGACAGCTCGGGGGTGATCGCCAGGGTGTCGCGGATCGCCCCTTCGAGGGCCGCGACGAGGGTGCCGCGGGGGGTCAGGAAGGGCTTGCCGCCGAGGGTCCAGGCGAGGTCGTAGTCGAGGCCGTGGCGGTCGAGGATCGCATGCACGCGGGCCTTGAGGGCCTCGGCGGTGTGCACCGTGGCGAAGCGGAAGTTGAACATGACTTCCAGCGTGCCCGGGATGACGTTGGTGGCGCCGGTGCCGGCCTTGATGTTGGACATCTGCCACGAGGTGGGCGGGAAGTATTCGTTGCCCGCGTCCCACACCTCGGCGGCGAGTTCGGCCAGGGCTGGGGCGGCGAGGTGGATGGGGTTCCTGGCGAGCTGGGGGTAGGCGATGTGGCCCTGCACGCCCTTCACGGTGAGCTTGCCCGACAGGCTGCCGCGGCGGCCGTTCTTGATGGTGTCGCCGAGGGTGGCCGAGGAGGTGGGCTCGCCGACGATGCAGTAGTCGAGGGTCTCGCCGCGGGCCTTGAGGGTCTCGACCACCAGGGTGGTGCCGTGGGTGGCGTCGCCTTCTTCGTCGGAGGTGAGCAGCAGGGCGATGGAGCCGGCGTGGTCGGGGTGGGCCGCGACGAAGGCCTCGATGGCGGTCACGAAGGCGGCCAGGGAGGATTTCATGTCGGCGGCGCCGCGGCCGAAGAGCATGCCGTCGCGCTCGGTGGGCTCGAAGGGGTGGGAGTGCCAGGCGTCGAGGGGGCCGGTGGGCACGACGTCGGTGTGGCCGGCAAACACCACCACCGGCGCGGCGGTGCCCCGGCGGGCCCACAGGTTGCTGACGCCGCCGCCGTCGATGCGTTCGCAGACGAAGCCGAGGGGCGCCAGGCGGGCGGCGATGAGTTCGAGGCAGCCGGCGTCTTCGGGGGTCACCGAGGGGCGGGCGATGAGGGTGCGGGTGAGGTCGAGGGTGGGCGTGGTCATGGGGGAAGGTCGGTCGTCGGCAGGCCCGGGCGGCGCGAGCGTGGGCGGCGCGGCCGGGCGCTGCGGGGCGTGGCCCGGGTCAGTCGTTGTCGAGCTGGAGGGTGAACTCGCTGAACGAGGAGCCGTCCGGGTTGGTGGTCTCGAAGTCGATGCCGCTGGCCGGTTTGGCGGCCTTGTCGGCGCCGCCGTTGCCGAACTGGGCGTTGTTGATCAGCCACGACAGGTTGGTGGGCGAGTCGGAGTTGGCGAGGGCCTCTTCGAGGGTGATGATCTTGTCCTTGTAGAGGCGGAACAGATCCTGCTCGAAGGTGCGCGAGCCCTGGGCCAGGCTCTGCTCCATGGCTTCGCGGATGCCGGAGATCTCGCCGCGCTCGATGAGCTCGGTCACCTGGCGCGAGTTGAGCAGGATCTCGACGGCCGGGATGCGCCCGCCGTCGGGGCGCTTGACGAGGCGCTGGGAGATGATGCACTTGAGCGTGGCGGCCAGGTCGAGGGACAGCAGGGTGCGCCCGTCGGTCGGGAAGAAGCTGAAGATCCGGTTGAGGGCGTGGTAGGCGTTGTTGGCGTGCAGCGTGGCGAGGCACAGGTGGCCCGTCTGCGCGTAGGCGAGGGCGGCGGCCATGGTCTCGCGGTCGCGGATCTCGCCGATCAGGATGCAGTCGGGCGCCTGGCGCATCGCGTTGGTGAGGGCGTTGTGCCAGTCGGTGGTGTCGGAGCCGATCTCGCGCTGGTTCACGATCGACATCTTGTGCTTGAACAGATATTCGATCGGGTCTTCGATGGTCAGGATGTGGCCGGAGCGGTGCTCGTTGCGGTAGTCGAGCATCGAGGCGATGGTGGTGGACTTGCCGGAGCCGGTGGCCCCGACGACCAGCACCAGCCCGCGCTTCTCCATGATGACGTCGGAGAGCACCGGCGGCAGGCCGAGGTGTTCGAGCTTGGGGATGTCGCCGGCGATGTAGCGCACGACGATGGCGATGCTGTTGCGCTGCCAGAAGATGTTGACCCGGAAGTTGCCCATGTCGCGGCGCCCGAAGGAGAGATTCATCTCCCGGGTGCTCTCGAAGCGTTCCACCTGCTCCGGCGTCATCATTTCGTAGGCCATGCGGTGGATCATCGTCGGATCCATGGCCTGCTGGTTGATCGGCAGCGTGTTGCCGTCGATCTTGATGTGGATCGGCGTGCCGACCGTGATGAAGATGTCCGAGGCCTTCTTTTCGGCCATCAGGGCGAATAGCTTGTCGATGATCATCGGGCGGGCCGCAATCGAACAGGGGCCGCCCGCGGGCGGCCCGGGAGTGGGGTCAGTCGCGCAGCAGCTCGTTGATGCTGGTCTTGGCGCGGGTCTGGGCGTCAACCTTCTTGACGATCACGGCGCAGTAGAGGCTGTACTTGCCGTCGGCGGAGGGCAGGTTGCCGCTGACGACCACCGAGCCTTCGGGGACGCGGCCGTACATGACTTCGCCGGTGGCGCGGTCGTAGATCTTGGTGCTCTGGCCGATGTAGACGCCCATCGAGATCACGCAGTTGTCCTCGACGATGACGCCCTCGACGACCTCGGAGCGGGCGCCGATGAAGCAGTTGTCGCCGATGATGGTCGGGTTGGCCTGCAGCGGTTCGAGCACGCCGCCGATGCCCACGCCGCCGGAAAGGTGCACGTTCTTGCCGATCTGGGCGCAGGAGCCGACGGTGGCCCAGGTGTCGACCATCGTGCCTTCACCGACATAGGCGCCGATGTTCACGTAGGAGGGCATCAGCACCACGCCCTTGCTGATGAAGCTGCCCTTGCGCGCGACGGCGTTGGGCACCACACGGAAGCCGCCGTGCTGGAAGTCGTGCTCGGTGTAGTTGTCGAACTTGGTCGGGACCTTGTCGTAGTAGCGGGTGTCGCCGCCGGACAGCACCTTGTTGTCGTGGGTGCGGAAGTACAGCAGCACGGCCTTCTTGATCCACTGGTGGGTGACCCACTCGCCGTTGATCTTCTCGGCGACGCGCAGCTTGCCCTGGTCGAGGTCGTCAATGATGTGCTCGATGGCGCGCAGCTGCTCGCTCGTCGCGGTGGTGGGGGACAGCTCGGCGCGGCGCTCCCACAGGTCTTCGATGATGGCGGCAAAGGGGTGTTCGTGATGGGGCATGATATGGACGAGTACGCTCATGGATTATTCGAAAGTTGTTGGGCGAAGGCGGCGATGCGGCGGGCCGCCTCGACGCACTCTGCCAGGTCGGCGACCAGCGCGATGCGCACGAAGCCGGCACCCGGGTTGACCCCGTGGGCCTCGCGGGCGAGGAAGCTGCCGGGCAGAACCGTCACATTATATTCAGCCTGCAGCCGGCGGGCGAACTCGGTGTCGGAAAGGCCCAGGTGATCGACCCTCGCCCACAGGTAGAAGCTGGCGTCGGGCAGGCTCACCTGCAGGTGCTCGGCGAGCATCGGGGTGACCTGGGCGAATTTCTCGCGGTAGAGGCGGCGGTTCTCGATGACGTGGGCTTCGTCGTTCCAGGCGGCGGCGGAGGCGGCCTGCACGGCGGGGCTCATGGCGCAGCCGTGGTAGGTGCGGTAGAGCAGGAAGCGCTTGAGCACCTCGGCGTCGCCGGCGACGAAGCCGGAGCGCATCCCCGGCACGTTGGAGCGCTTCGAGAGGCTGGAGAACATCACCACGTTGCGGAAGTCGCTGCGGCCGAGGCGGTGGGCCGCCTCGAGGCCGCCGACGGGCAGGTGGGCGTCGTCGAAGTAGATCTCGGAATAGCACTCGTCGGCGGCGATGATGAAGCCGTGGCGGTCGGACAGCTCGAACAGCGTCTGCCATTCGGCCAGCGACAGCAGCTTGCCGGTGGGGTTGCCCGGGGAGCACACGAAGACCAGCTGGACGCGCTGCCACACCGACTCGGGCACCGCCGCGAAGTCGGACGCGAAATCGTTGCCCGGCAGGTTGTTGACGAAATACGGCTTGGCGCCGGCCAGGTAGGCCGCGCCCTCGTAGATCTGGTAGAACGGGTTGGGGCACAGCACCAGCGCGTCGGGCCGGGCGCCGTCGATCACGCACTGGGCGAAGGCGAACAGGGCCTCGCGGGAGCCATTGACCGGCAGCACCTGGGTCGCGGCATTGACCTTGGGCAGCTTGAAGCGGCGCTCGAGCCAGCTGGAAATGGACTGGCGCAGGGCGTCGGAGCCCTGGGTGGTCGGGTAGTTGGCGAGGCCGCCCAGGTTGTCGATCAGGCTCTGGCGGATGAAGGCCGGGGTGGCGTGCTGGGGCTCGCCGATGGACAGGCGGATCGGCGCCAGCTCGGCCGGCGGGGTGAGGCCGTCGAAGAGCTTGCGCAGCTTTTCGAAGGGGTAGGGCTGGAGTTCGTCGAGGTGCGGATTCACGTTGGGGGGAGTTCCTGTATTCGGCCCGCTGGGGGCATGAAGAAGGTGCCGCGGGCGGGGGCCGCGCGGAGGCGGTGCCCGGTGCGCCCGGCCGGGTCGTTCAAGCGCCCGCTGGCCACGTTTCGGCCGGATGGTATTATAGCGACCGCGGTTTATGCGGCGGTGCAGCATATTTGCTTGCCCACCCGCCGGCAAAACCTGGTTCCAACCCACAGATTCAGCGCATTTCATCGGACTTCCGTGCGTCTCGCCAAACTAAAACTTGCCGGTTTCAAGACCTTCGTCGACCCGACGACCGTGCTCATGCCGGGCAATCTGGTGGGCGTGGTGGGGCCGAACGGCTGCGGCAAGTCCAACATCATCGACGCGGTGCGCTGGGTGCTCGGCGAGTCGCGGGCCTCGGCCCTGCGCGGCGGCTCGATGCAGGACGTGATCTTCAACGGCTCGACCACCCGCAAGCCGGTCTCGCGGGCCAGCGTCGAGCTGGTCTTCGACAACGCCGAGGGCAAGGCCGCCGGTCAGTGGAAGCCCTACGCCGAGGTGGCGGTGAAGCGCGTGCTCGACCGCAGCGGCGAGTCCACCTATTACATCAATGGTATCCAGGTCCGCCGCAAGGACGTGATCGACCTGTTCCTCGGCACCGGCCTCGGGCCGCGGGCCTACGCGATCATCGAGCAGGGGATGATCTCGCGGATCATCGAGGCGCGGCCCGAAGAGGTGCGCGGCTTCCTGGAGGAGGCCGCCGGCGTCACCAAGTACCGGGAGCGCCGCAAGGAGACCGAGGGCCGGTTATCCGACGCCCGCGACAACCTCACCCGCCTCGAGGACATCCGCAACGAGCTCGGCCAGCAGATCGGCCGCCTCGAAGTCCAGGCCGCGGTGGCCGAGAAGTTCCGCACCCTCAACGCCACCCTCTCCGAGCGCCAGAACCTGCTGTGGCTGATGAAGCGCAACGAGGCCCGGGCCGAGCGCACCCGCCTCGCCGAGGAGCTGGCCGACGCGACCCGCCGCATCGAGGCCGACTCGGCCCACCTGCAGGAGCTCGAAGGCCGCCTCGAGACCGCCCGCGAGGCCCAGTTCTCCGCCAACGAGGGCGTGCAGCAGGCCCAGGGCGCCCTTTACGCGGTGAGCTCCGAGCTCACCCGCCTGGAGGGCGAGCTGGCCCGCCTGCGCGACAGCCGGCGCCTGCTGGAGAGCCGCCTCGCCCAGCTGGAGCGGGACGACGCCCAGTGGCGCAGCCAGCTCGACAACCTCGCTGCCGAGGCCGAGCGCTGGGAGGCCCTGCAGGAAAACGCTGCGCTGCGCGCCGAGCAGGCCGAGGCCCGCCATCTGGAGGCCGCCGACCGCCTGCCCGAGGCCGAGGAGGCCCTGCGCGGCGCCGACGCCACCGCCGCCGCGGTGCGCCGCGAGCTCAACCAGGCCGAGCAGCAGATCCGCGTCGAGGAGACCCACCGCCAGGCCGGCCAGCGCAGCCTCGACGCGCTGGCCCAGCGCCGCGCCCGCCTGCAGCAGGAGCAGGCCTCGGTACAGGCCCCCGACCTGCGCCTGCTGGCCGAGCGCGAGGCGGCGCTGGCCGAGGCCGAGGACACCCTGGAGCGCCAGCAGGGCGACATCGCCGACGCCCAGGCCCGCCTGCCCGCGGCCCAGCAGGCCCTCCGGCAGGCCGTCGACGCCGAACGTCAGGCCCAGCGCCAGGCCACCGAACTCAAGGCCCGCCGCGACGCCCTGGTGCAGCTGCAGAACAAGGTGCAGGTCCAGGGCCAGCTGGGCGACTGGCTCAAGCGCCACCGCCTGGATGCCCTCAAGCCCCTGTGGCAGCGCGTCCGCGTGGAGGCCGGCTGGGAGCTGGCCCTCGAGGCCGTGCTGCGCGAACGCCTCGCCGCGCTGCCCGCCGACGACGGCCAGGCCGCGCTGGCGGCACTGGGCGACAAGGTACCCGGCGCCTTCGCCTTTTTGCTGGCGGGCCTGCCGGCCGACGCCGACGCCTGCGAGGCGCCCGCCGGCACCCAGCCCCTGCTGGCCCGGATCGGCACCGACGATGCGGCGCTTGCCGGCGTGCTGGCCGGCTGGCTGGCGCGGGTCTTCGTGGCCGATGATCTGGGCGCCTGGCTGGCCCGCCGCGCCGAGCTGCCGCCGGGCGTCACGCTGGTCTCCCGGGAGGGGCGGCTGCTCAGCCGCCACGCGCTGGTCCATTACGCCCCCGACTCCCGCACCCACGGCGTCATCGAGCGCCAGCGCGAGATCGACCAGCTGGCCGCCGACGTCGAGCGCGCTCAGGAAGCCGCCGCCCTGGCCCACGAGGCGGTGGCCGAGGCCGAGGCCGTGGCGGCCCAGGTGCAGGACAGCCTCAGCGGCCTGCGCCGCGACGCCCAGGCGCTGCAGGCGCGGGTCCATTCCGAGCAGGTCGAGGTGCTCAAGCTCAACCAGGCGCGGATGCGCTTCGAGGAGCGCTGTGGCCAGATCGAGCGCGACCTCGACGAGATCGCCCACGGCGAACAGGCCGAACGCGACCGCCTGATGCGCTCCGAGACCGAGCTCGAACGGGCCCGCGAGATGGCCGAGCTGCAGCGCGGCCGGCTCGACGCCGCCGAGGCCGTCCGCCGCGAGCGCGAGAGCAGCCTGCGGGAGACCCGCGCCCTTGAACAGGCCCTGGCCCGTGAGCTGCAGGAGGCCCGTCATTCCGAGCGGGAATGCGCCAGCAAGCTCGGCGATATCGCCCGCAACCGGGCGCTGGCCGGCGAGCAGCTGGAGCGCATCGCCGACGAGCTCACCGAGCGCCGCGAGACGCTGCTGGAGATCGACGAGGTCTCGGTGGCGAACGCGCTGCAGGAAGCCGTCGCGCTGCGCGCCGCCCGCGAGGCCGCGCTGGCCGAGAGCCGCAACACCCTGGAGGGCGCCAATGCGCTGCTGCGCGGCCTCGAGGAAGACCGCCAGCGCACCGAGCACGCCGCGGCGCCCCAGCGGGAGCGCGTCGCCGACCTGCGCCTGCGCGTGCAGGCCGCCGAGCTGGCCGAGGGGCAGCACGCCGCCCGCCTCGAGGAGGCCCAGGCCGACGAGGCCCGCCTGCTGCCGCTGCTCACCGCCGACCTCAAGGAAGGCTCGCTGCAGCGCGAACTTGCCCGTCTCGGGCGGGAGATCGCCGAGCTGGGGGCGGTCAACCTCGCCGCCCTCGACGAGCTGCGCAGCGCCTCCGAGCGCAAGACCTACCTGGACGTCCAGGCCGAAGACCTGCTCGGCGCCATCGAGACCCTCGAGGACGCGATCCGGCGCATCGACAGGGAAACGCGGGAACAGTTGCAGGAGACGTACAATACCGTCAATCACCACTTCGGCAGCCTGTTTCCCATGCTGTTCGGCGGCGGTGAAGCGCGGCTGGTCCTGACCGGCGACGAGATCCTCGATGCGGGCATCTCCATCGTCGCCCAGCCGCCGGGCAAGAAGAACAGTTCCATCCAGCTGCTCTCGGGCGGCGAAAAGGCCCTGACCGCGATTGCGCTGGTGTTCTCGATGTTCCAGCTCAATCCGGCGCCCTTCTGCATGCTGGATGAGGTGGATGCCCCGCTCGACGACTCCAACACCGAGCGTTACTGCCAGATGGTCAAGCGCATGTCGTCGCAGACCCAGTTCATCTTCATCAGCCACAGCAAGATCACCATGGAGATCGCGCAGCAGCTGGTGGGGGTGACGATGCAGGAGCAAGGGGTGTCGCGGGTGGTGGAAGTGGATATCGAAGAAGCGCTGCGTCTGGCCGAGACGGTCGCAGCCTGACGCAGTAAACAAGGAACAGCGATGTCGATCAGTGAGTTGCAGATGGGTTTGATCGGTGCCGGCGGCGTGGTCGTCGTCGGTATCTTTGCGTTGAACAAGTGGCAGGAGCGCAAGCAGCGCAAGGCCGCCGAGGCCCTCGCCAACGTGGGCCTGCAGGAGCCGGTGGTCGGTGAGCCGGCCGCGCCGGGCGCCGATCGCCTGGAGCCGGTGATCGCCGGCGAGGCGCCGCCGCGCCCCGCGCCCTCCGAGCAGGAGCTCCGCGACGCCAGCGCCCGCCGGGTCCCGCTGCTGCCGCCCGAGGTGGACGAGCGCGCCGACTGGGTGGTGCGCATCGAGTCCATCGAGTCCGTGGTGGCCGGCCAGTTCTGCCATGCCGCCGCCCAGCACCTCGACGGCATCGGCAAGCCCCTGCGCTGGTTCGGCTTTTCCGACACCGACAACCGCTGGGAGCCCCTCAACCCCCACGGCGCTTCCCGCTACCACTGGCTGTGCGCTGCGCTTCAGCTGGTCGACCGCCGCGGCGCGGCGTCCGAGGGCGAGCTGGCCCAGCTGGCGGCGGGGCTGCAGCGGGTCTGCGATGCCTTCATGGCGATCCCGCTGCTGCCGGCCCGGGCCGAGGCGGTGGCCCGCGGCGCGGCCCTCGACCAGTTCTGCGCCGGCGTCGACATCCAGATCGGCGTCAACGTGCTGGCCCGCGACCGGGCCCTTCCCGGCGCCAAGCTGAGCGGCCTGCTGCAGACCGCCGGGCTGGAGCTGCTGGGCGACGGCAGCTTCCATGCCCGCGACGACAAGGGGGCGACCGAGTTTGTCTTCTCCAACCTCGAGCCGGTGCTGTTCACTGCCGAGGGGATGCGCAGCATGACGACCCAGGGCGTCACCCTCATCCTCGACGTGCCCCGCGTGGCCGACGGCGTGCGCGCCTTCGAGCGCATGATGAAGCTCGCCCAGCATGTCGCCGACGCCCTCGGCGGCGTGGTGGTGGACGACAACCGCTCGCCCCTCGGCGACAAGGCGGCGGGCATGATCCGCAGCCAGATCGAACAGTTCCAGGGCCAGATGGCCGAGCACGGCATCCCGGCCGGTTCGCCGCTGGCCCTGCGCCTCTTCGCCTGATCGGGCCGGCCGATGGCTGCCAGTCCGGAACTCCGTGCGCGGGTGGACGCCCTGCGCGCGGAGCTGCAGGCCCATGACCACGCCTATTACGTCCTCGACGCGCCGACCGTCCCCGACGCCGAGTACGACCGCCTGTTCCGCGAGCTCCAGGCCCTGGAGCTCGCCCATCCCGAGCTCCTGAGCCCCGACTCGCCCACCCAGCGGGTCGGCGGCGCGCCGTCTCCCGAGCTGCTGCCGGTGGCCCACCGGGTGCAGATGCTGTCGATCCGCACCGAGACCGACACCACCGAGCAGGGCGCGATCGCCTTCGACGCCCGCGTGCGCCGGGCACTGGGCCTCGACGACGAGGCCCCGCCGCTGGTCTATGCGGCCGAGCTCAAATTCGACGGCCTCGCCATCAACCTGCGCTACGAAGACGGCCTGCTGGTGCTGGCGGCGACCCGCGGCGACGGTAGTACCGGCGAGGACGTGACCCGCAACGTGCGCACCGTGCGGCAGATCCCGCTGCGCCTCCAGGGCGAGGCGCCGCCGGTGCTCGAGGTGCGCGGCGAGATTTACATGCGCCGCGACGACTTCGAGCGCCTCAACGCGGCCCAGGCGGCGGAGGGCCAGAAGGTGTTCGTCAACCCCCGCAATGCGGCGGCCGGCAGCCTGCGTCAGCTCGACCCGGGCATCACCGCGCGGCGCCCGCTGTCCTTTTACGCCTACGGGCTCGGTGAGGTGCAGGGCTGGCCGATGCCCGACACCCACAGCGGCATCCTCGATGCGCTGGCTGCCTGCGGCCTGCCGGTGTGCGAGCACCGCTGCACTTCCGTCGGGCCGGAGGGCCTTGCGCGCTTCCACACCGAGATGGCGGCGCTGCGGCCCAGCCTGCCCTTCGACATCGACGGCGTTGTTTATAAGGTGGATTCGCTGATCCGCCAGCAGGAACTCGGCTTTGTCTCCCGTGAGCCGCGCTGGGCGGTGGCCCACAAGTATCCGGCCCAGGAGGTGGCGACCCGCCTGCTGGGCATCGACGTGCAGGTGGGCCGCACCGGGGCGATCACCCCGGTGGCGCGTCTGGAGCCGGTGTTCGTCGGCGGGGTCACGGTCACCAACGCCACGCTCCACAACCAGGGCGAGATCGACCGCAAGGATGTGCGCATCGGCGACTGGGTGGTGGTGCGCCGGGCCGGCGACGTGATTCCCGAGGTGGTCGGGGCCATCCCCGAGCGGCGCGACGGCGAACTGCCGCGCTTCGATCTGCTGGCCTCCATCGACCACAAGTGCCCCGAATGCGGCTCCCACGTGGTGCGCGGCGAGGACGAGGCGGTGGCCCGCTGCACCGGCGGCCTGTTCTGCCCGGCCCAGTGCCGGCAGGCCCTGCTGCACTTCGCCGGGCGCCGGGCGGTGGACATCGACGGGCTCGGGGAACAAATCGTAACGCAGCTCGTGACGGGAGGCATGGTCCGCACACCGGCCGACCTGTATGATGCCGGGCGCATCAACGCGGTTTCCCTCGCGGGCCTCGAGCGGATGGGCGAGAAATCCGCCGCCAACCTGCTCGCGGCCATCGGGAAGAGCCGTGACACGACCCTGGCCCGCTTCATCTTCGCGCTGGGCATCCGCAACGTCGGCGAGACGACCGCCAAGGATCTGGCCCGTCACTTCGGCAATCTCGATGCCCTGCTGGCGGCCGACGAGGCAGCCCTGCTGCAGGTGCCCGACGTGGGCCCGGTGGTAGCGAAGTGCATCAGCGAGTTCTTTGCCGAGCCCCATAACCGCGACGTGATCGCCGCGCTGCGGCGGGAGATGCGCTGGGCCGAGGGGGAGGGTGCGGCCCGCCCGGTGGACGGGCGCTTTGCCGGCAAGACCTTCGTGCTCACCGGCACGCTGCCGACCCTGCGCCGCGACGAGGCGGCGGCGATGATCGAGGCGGCCGGCGGCAAGGTGGCCGGGTCGGTGTCGAAGAAGACGGATTACGTGGTGGCCGGCGCGGATGCCGGCAGCAAGCTCGACAAGGCGCAGCAGCTGGGCGTCGCGGTGCTGGACGAAGACGCCCTGCGCGCCCTGTTGGGGCCGGCGCAGGGCCCGGCTGGGCAGGCGGAATTATTCGGAGAGTGACGATGAAGAAAGTGACGAAGGCGGTCTTCCCGGTGGCGGGTCTCGGCAGCCGTTTCCTGCCGGCCACCAAGGCCAGCCCCAAGGAGATGATGCCCATCGTGGACAAGCCCCTGATCCAGTACGCGGTCGAGGAGGCGGTGGCGGCGGGGGTGACCGACCTGGTCTTCATCACCGGCCGCTCGAAGCGCGCCATCGAGGACCACTTCGACAAGGCCTACGAGCTCGAGACCGAGCTCGAGAACCGCGGCAAGACTGAGCTGCTGAAGATCGTCCGCGACACCGTGCCGTCCCACGTCAACTGCATCTACATCCGCCAGGCGGAGGCCCTCGGCCTCGGCCACGCGGTGCTGTGCGCGGCGCCGGTGGTGGGCGACGAGCCTTTCGCGGTGCTGCTCGCCGACGATCTGCTCGACGGCGAGGGCGCCTCGCCGGTGATGAAGCAGATGGTGGACGTGTACAACTACAACCGCTGCTCGGTGCTCGGCGTGATGAATGTGCCGCTGGCCCAGACGCGCCAGTACGGCATCGTCAGCACGGAGCGCGACGTGGGCGACATCCAGCGCGTCACCGGCATCGTCGAGAAGCCGAAGCCCGAGGAGGCGCCGTCCACCCAGGCGGTGGTGGGGCGCTACATCCTGACCGGGCGCATCTTCGAGCATCTGCGCCAGCTCAAGCCGGGCGCCGGCGGCGAGCTGCAGCTCACCGACGCGATCGCCTCGCTCCTCAAGGAAGAGGCGGTGCTGGCCTATCAGTTCAAGGGCACCCGCTACGACTGCGGCTCCAAGCTGGGCTACCTGCAGGCCACCGTCGAACTCGCGCTGAAGCATCCCGAGGTGAGCGCCGAGTTCGCCGCCTACCTGGCTTCCCGCAGCTGAGGGCGGGGCCTCTCTGCGGCCGGCGGGGGACAGCCCCGCCGCTGACGGCACAAAAAAAGCGCGGCCTTCGAGCCGCGCTTTTTATTGGCTACCCGGGGCGTGAACCCCGGCGGGTAGCGATCATGCCTCTTCGCGGGACGCGCGCTTGCGCTCGTGCTCCTTGAGGAAGCGCTTGCGCAGGCGGATGTTCTTGGGGGTGATCTCGACGATCTCGTCGTCGGCGATGAACTCGATGGCGGATTCGAGGGTCAGCTGGATCGGGTTGATCAGGCGCACGGCTTCGTCGGTGCCGGAGGCACGCACGTTGGTCAGCTGCTTGCCCTTGATCGGGTTCACCACCAGGTCGTTGTCGCGGGTGTGGATGCCGATGATCATGCCTTCGTACAGCGCGTCGCCCGGGCTCACGAACATGCGGCCGCGGTCCTGCAGGTTCCACAGGGCGTAGGCCACGGCCTCGCCGTCGTTCTGGGAGATCAGCACGCCGTTGCGGCGCTCGGCCATCTGGCCGGCCATCGGGCCGTAGTCGTCGAACACGTGGCTGGCGAGGCCGGTGCCGCGGGTCATGGTGAGGAACTCGCCCTGGAAGCCGATCAGGCCGCGGGCCGGGATGCGGTATTCGAGGCGCACGCGGCCCTTGCCGTCCGGCTGCATGTCCTGGAGTTCGCCACGGCGGCGGCCGAGCTCTTCCATCACGCCGCCCTGGTGTTCTTCTTCGACGTCGACGGTGAGCATCTCGTAGGGCTCGCACTTGACACCGTCGATCTCCTTGAACACCACGCGCGGGCGGCCGACGGCCAGCTCGTAGCCTTCGCGGCGCATGTTCTCGAGGAGGATGGTGAGGTGCAGTTCGCCACGGCCGGAGACCTCGAAGGTGTCGGAGTCGCTGGTGAAGTTGACGCGCAGGGCGACGTTCTTGAGCAGCTCTTTTTCGAGGCGCTCGCGGATCTGGCGGCTGGTGACGAACTTGCCTTCGCGGCCGGCCAGCGGCGAGGAGTTGACCATGAAGTTCATGGTGAGCGTGGGTTCGTCGACGGCGATCGGGGTCATGCCCTCGAGGCAGTCGGGGTCGCACAGGGTGACGCCGATGTTGACCTGCTGGATGCCGGCCACCAGCACGATGTCGCCGGCCTCGGCGACTTCGGCGGGGCTGCGCTCCAGGCCCTTGAAGGTGAGGATCTGGCTGACCTTGCCCTTGCCGCGGTTCTCGTCGCCGTACATGACCACGACTTCCTGGTTGGGCTTGATGCGGCCGCGCTTGATGCGGCCGATGCCGATCTGGCCCATGTAGGTGGAGTAGTCGAGGGAGCAGACCTGCATCTGCAGCGGGCCGTCGGCGTCGACTTCGGGGGCCGGCACGTGCTTGAGGATGGCTTCGAACAGCGGGCGCATGTCGGTGCGCTCGTCGTCGAGGTTTTCCATCGCGAAGCCGTTGAGGCCGGAGGCGTAGATGATCGGGAAGTCGAGCTGCTCGTCGGTGGCGCCGAGCTTGTCGAAGAGGTCGAAGGTGTGGTTGATGACCCAGTCGGGGCGGGCGCCCGGACGGTCGATCTTGTTGATCACGACGATCGGCTTGAGGCCGAGGGCCAGGGCCTTGCGGGTCACGAAGCGGGTCTGGGGCATCGGGCCTTCGACCGAGTCAACCAGCAGCAGCACGCTGTCGACCATGGAGAGCACGCGCTCGACCTCGCCGCCGAAGTCGGCGTGGCCCGGGGTGTCGACGATGTTGATGTGGGTGTCGCCGTACTGGATCGCGCAGTTCTTGGACAGGATGGTGATGCCGCGTTCTTTTTCGATATCCCCCGAGTCCATGATGCGTTCGCTGACCTGCTGGTTTTCACGGAAGGTGCCGGACTGGCGCAGGAGCTGGTCGACGAGGGTGGTCTTGCCGTGGTCGACGTGGGCGATGATTGCAATGTTGCGGATGGCGCGGGACATGGGGTTGGATACCGGAAAGTGCTTGTAAACCCAAAATTTTAGCACGTCTTTTCGCAATGCAGCATCACCGGCGTCACGGGTGTCGCGTGCTAAGATTCCGGCCCGATTCGGCTTTCTAGGAGCAGCCCGGCATGCTGGCGATTATTGGCGGTAGTGGTTTGACGCAACTGGCGAACCTCAACGTGGTGCGCCGGGAGGTGGTTCGCACTCCCTATGGCGAGCCGTCCGGGGCGCTGACCTTCGGGCGCCTGTGCGAGCAGCCGGTGGTCTTCCTGGCCCGCCACGGCTACGGCCACACCATCCCGCCCCATCAGGTCAACTACCAGGCCAACCTGTGGGCGCTGAAGGAGGCCAGGGCGGAGGTCATCATCTCGGTGGCGTCGGTGGGGGGTATCCGCGCCGACCTGTGCCCCGGCACGCTGGTGGTGCCCGACCAGATCATCGACTACACCTGGGGCCGCAAGAGCACCTTCCACGAGGGGCTGGACGAGCCCGTGGTGCATATCGACTTCACCGAGCCCTACGACGCGGCGGTGCGCCGGCGCATCCTGGCGGCCGGTGCGGCGGCTGGCGAGAAGGTCTTCGACGGCGCGGTGTATGCCGCGACCCAGGGTCCGCGCCTCGAGACGGCCGCCGAGATCAACCGCCTGGCGCGGGATGGCGCCGACGTGGTGGGGATGACCGGCATGCCCGAGGCCGCCCTGGCCCGCGAGCTGGGCATCCCTTACGCGGCGATCAACGTGGTGGCCAACTACGCCGCCGGCCGCGCCGACAGCTCCCAGCGGATCTGCTTCGACAGCATCGAGACCGTGCTCCACGAGGCGATGGGGCGTGTCCGCAAGGTGCTCGAGCATCTGTGCACCGTATGATCCGCGACGTCCTGCGCATGGGCGACCCGCGCCTGCTGCGGCGCGCCCGGCCGGTGGAGGCCTTCGGCACGCCCGAGCTGGCGGGGCTGCTGGCCGACATGCGCGACACCATGGCGGCGCTGTCGGGGGCGGGGCTGGCGGCGCCGCAGATCGGCGTCGATCTGCGGGTGGTGATCTTCGGTGGCGGCGCGAACCCGCGCTACCCGGACGCGGCGGCGGTGCCCGACACGGTGCTGATCAATCCGCAGCTCACGCCCCTCGGCGCGGAGGAGGCGGGCGGCTGGGAGGGCTGCCTGTCGGTGCCCGGCCTGCGGGGCTGGGTGCCGCGCTGGACGCGCCTGCGCTACACCGGCTTCGACGCCGCCGGCCAGCCCATCGACCGCATCGCCACGGGCTTTCATGCCCGCGTGGTGCAGCATGAGTGCGACCACCTGGACGGCGTCCTCTACCCCATGCGGGTGCGGGATTTCTCGCGCTTCGGCTTCACCGAGGTGCTGTTTCCGGACGGTTTGGTGGCGGCGGACGACTGAGCCGCCGGCCGGCACCCCAGGGCGCCGGCGGTGGCGTTCAGATCGCCAGCTTTTCGAGCAGCTCGGTTTCGATCCGGACGACGTCCGAGTCGTGGCCGAGGCCGGGCCCGCTGATCAGGAAGGTATCCTCGATGCGTGCCCCGAGGGTGGCGATCTTGGCCGTGTGCAGGTTGATGCCGTGGCGCACCAGCGTCTCGGCGATGCCGAACAGCAGCCCGGGGCGGTCGGCGGCGGTGACCGACATGATGTAGTGCTGCCCGCGTTCGTCGGGGCGGATGTTCACCGTCGGGGTGATCGGGAAGTGCTTGACCTCGCGGGGCAGCCGCCCGCCGGCCGGACGGTCGGCCGGGGAGTCGCTCTTGAGGCGTTCGGCGAGATCGTGTTCGAGCAGGTTGATGAGATCGCGGTAGTGTATCTCCTGGCCCGGGTCGAGCAGCACGAAGCTGTCGAGGGCGTAGCCGTTGCGGGTGGTGTGGATCTTGGCGTCGGCGATGGTGAAGCCGAGCCGGGCAAAGAAGCCGCACAGCCGCATGAAGAGGTCGCCGCTGTCGCGCATGTACACCATCACCTGCAGGCCCTCGCTGCTCTGGCTCGGGCGGGCCTTGACCACCGGCTCCTCGGTTTCGACGCGGTAATACAGCATGCGCGTGTGCCAGGCGATCTCCTCGGGGTCGTGGCGCATGAAGTAAACAGTGTCGAACTGGGCCCACAGGGCGTCTTCGGTGCCCGGGCGCAGGCCGTAGTAGCGCAGCAGGTTGCGGGCCTCGTCCTGGCGGACGGGGGTGCCCAGGGCCTGTTGCGGGGTGGCGCCGCGCAGCAGGCGCTGGGTGGCCAGGAACAGGTCTTCGAGGAGCTTGCCCTTCCAGCCGTTCCACACCTTGGGGCTGGTGCCGCGGATGTCGGCGTGGGTCAGGATGTACAGCGCGGTGAGCCGCCGCTCGGTCTTGACCAGGGCGGCGAAACGCTGGATGACCTCGAGGTCGGAGAGGTCCTGCTTCTGGGCGACGTTGGACATCGACAGGTGCTGGCCGACCAGCCATTCGACCAGCTCGGTGTCGGTTTCGTCGAGGCCGTGGGCGACGCAGAAGTCGCGCGCGTCCTTCATGCCGAGTCGGGAGTGGTCGCCCCCGCGCCCCTTGGCGATGTCGTGGAACAGCGCCGCGATGTAGATCAGCCACGGCTTCTCGAAGCTGGTGGCGAGGCGCGTCATCATCGGGTATTCGTGGGCGTGCTCGGCGACCATCAGGCGGCGCACGTTGCGCAGCACCTGCATGATGTGCTGATCCACGGTGTACACATGGAACAGGTCGTGCTGCATCTGGCCGACGATGCGCCGCCAGGCGGGCAGGTAATAGCTCAGGATGCCGTACTTGTTCATCCGCCGCATTTCCTGGATCACGCCGCGCTTCTGCTGCAGCAGGCGCAGGAACATCGCCCGGTTGGCCGGGTCGCGGCGGAAGTCGGCGTTGATCAGCTTGCGGCCGTGCCACAGGGCCCGCAGGGTGCGGGCGGTCATGCCCTTCAGTTCGGAGCGCTGCTGCAGGAGCAGGAAGCATTCGAGCAGCGCGCCGGGGTGGCGGACGAAGACGCCCTCGTCACGTACGTCGAGGAGCTCGCGCACGCACTGGAAGCGCTCGTTGATGTTGATCGCCACCGGGTGCCGGTCGGGGAAGAAGGCCACCCCGAAGTTGAGCATCAGGATGGCGTTGAGCTGGGTGACCTTCTTGGCCGTGCGGTAGTACTCCTGCATGAAGACTTCCGACGCCCGGCGGACGTCGGTGCCCTCGCAGCCGAACAGGCGGGCGAGCCGCTCCTGGTGGTCGAAGAGCAGGCGGTCCTCGCGGCGGCCGGTGAGGTGATGCAGGCGTATCCGCACATGCTGCAGGAAGCGTTCGAGCTCGCGCAGCTCGGTGGCTTCGTAGGGGGTGATCAGGTGGCGCCGGGCGAGGTCGCGCCAGTGGGTGCCAAAGCCGGCGGCGCGGCTGATCCAGCCGATCAGCTGCAGGTCGCGCAGGCCGCCGGGGCTCTCCTTGCAGTTGGGCTCGAGGGAGTAGGGCGTGTCGTCGTGGCGGGTGTGGCGCTGGTCCTGCTCCAGGCGCTTGGCCTTGAAGAACTGGCCCGGATTCACCTGGCTGCGCAGCGTGGTCTCGAAGAGGGCGAACAGCCGCGCGTTGCCACCGACGAGGCGCGCTTCGAGGAGGTTGGTGAGCACCGTGATGTCGCGGCCGGCCTCGTCGATGCATTCGGCGATGGTCCGCACGCTGTGCCCGATGTCCAGCCCGATGTCCCAGAACAGCCCGATCATCTGGGTCAGGCGCTCGCAGGTGTCCTCGTCGGGGGCCTCCTCGAGGAGGAACAGGAGGTCCACGTCGGAGCACGGGAAGAGCTCCTCGCGCCCGTAGCCGCCCACCGCCACCAGCGCGGCCGACGGCGGCAGGCCGAAGGATTGCCAGATCTCGAGGAGCACGCCATCGACCAGGCGCGAGCGCCCCTTCAGGATGGGCTCGGTGCGGGGGTGGGCTTCATAGGCGCTGCGGAGCGCCTCGCTGCCGCTCTTGAGGCGCGCCTTGCAGCGGTTGATCAGTTCGCGGCTGGCGTCCGGGGTGGGGCTGTCGGGCATGGGGAGTGCTCAGGGCAGGAGCTTGGCGACGATGTCCGGGCGCGCCGGGCTGCCGGCGGAGAGGGTCAGCACTTCGACCCCGGTCTCGGTGACGAGCACCATGTGCTCCCACTGGGCCGACAGGCTGCGGTCGCGGGTGACGATGGTCCAGCCGTCGGGCAGCTCGGAGATCGCGGCCTTGCCGGCGTTGATCATCGGCTCGATCGTGAAGATCATGCCGGGCTTGAGTTCGATGCCGGTGCCGGGCTTGCCGTAGTGCAGCACCTGGGGGTCTTCGTGGAAGTTGGCGCCGATGCCGTGGCCGCAGAACTCGCGCACCACCGAGAAGCCGTTGCCCTCGGCGTGCTTCTGGATGGCGTGGCCGATGTCGCCCAGGTGGGCGCCGGGCCTGACCTGGGCGATGCCCAGCCACATGCACTCGTAGGTGATCTGGCACAGGCGCTTCGCGCGGATGCTGGTGTCGCCGCCGACCGTGAACATGCGGCTGGTGTCGCCGTGGTAGCCGTCCTTGATGACGGTGATGTCGAGGTTGACGATGTCGCCCTTCTTGAGCAGCACCTTTTCGCTGGGCACGCCGTGGCAGACCTGGTGATTGACCGAGGTGCAGATCGACTTGGGGTAGGGCGTGTAGCCGGGCGGGCAGTAATTGAGGGGTGCCGGGATGCAGCCCTGCACATCGACCATGTAGTCGTGGCAGAGTTTGTCGAGTTCGCCGGTGCTGATGCCGGGCTTGATGAAGGGCTCGATGTAGTCCAGGACTTCCGAGGCGAGCCGGCCCGCGACACGCATTTTTTCGATTTCTTCGGGCGTTTTGATGGTGACGCTCATGGATACTGTATTTCTGTTGGGGGCTTTGGAACGCCTAGGCTAGCTCAAGCCGCCCCGCCGGGCAATCGGCCCGCCCGCGTCCGGTGGCCGCCCGATGCCATTTGCCGCCGGTCTTGAGGCGGATCATGGGATGCTGCTACAATCACGGGCTTGTCTGGCATGTTGCCGGGCAAAAATACACACGTCCGGCCCATTGGGGTCCGGCGGCCGGCCAGGAAAGCTCTTCAGGCTTCCGGCGCCCTTTGCGGGGCAGGTCGGCTGCGGCATAGCGTTCCTCCGCATTGGGCGGAGGCGCAGACCGGACGGCGGTCAAACCTCAGTACTTGGAGTCAAGCAATGTCTGTCACCATGCGTCAAATGCTCGAAGCGGGCGTCCACTTCGGCCATCAAACCCGTTTCTGGAACCCGAAGATGGCCCCGTTCATCTTCGGTCAGCGCAACAAGATCCATATCGTCAACCTCGAAAAGACCCTCGTCAAGTACAACGAGGCGATGGATTTCGTGCGCAAGCTGGCTGCCAATCGCGGCACCATCCTGTTCGTCGGTACCAAGCGCCAGGCCCGCGAGATCATCGCTGAAGAAGCGAGCCGCGCCGGCATGCCCTTCGTCGACGAGCGCTGGCTCGGCGGCATGCTGACCAACTTCAAGACCGTGAAGGTCTCGATCAAGCGCCTGAAGGACATGGAAGCCATGGTCGAGGACGGCTCCGTCGAGCGCCTCTCCAAGAAGGAAGCCCTGATGGCCTCCCGTGAGCTAGAGAAGCTGCAGAAGAGCCTCGGCGGCATCAAGGAGCTCGGCGGCCTGCCGGACGCCCTGTTCGTCATCGACGTCGGCTACCACAAGATCGCCATCACCGAAGCCAACAAGCTGGGCATCCCCGTCGTGGCCGTGGTCGATACCAACCACTCGCCCGAAGGCGTCGATTTCGTGATCCCGGGTAACGACGACTCCTCCCGCGCCATCCGCCTGTACGCCCGTGGCGTCGCCGATGCCGTGCTGGAAGGCAAGAACGCCGTGATCCAGGAAATCGTTGCCGCCGGTTCCGACGAGTTCGTCGAAGTCGACGACGGCGCCGAAGAGCAGGCCTGATTCCCCTGAATGGGCGCCTCGGGCGCCCATTCAGTATCCGACTGAATACCATTCATTAGATATCTAGGAGCAAGCATGGCGGAAATCACCGCAAGCATGGTCAAGGAGCTGCGCGAGAAAACCGACGCACCCATGATGGAGTGCAAGAAGGCCCTGTCCGAAGCCGCTGGCGACATGGCCAAGGCCGAAGAAATCCTGCGCGTCAAGCTGGGCAACAAGGCCTCCAAGGCTGCCGCCCGCGTGACCGCCGAAGGCATCGTCGGCATCTACATCTCCGCCGACGCCAAGCTGGGCGCGATGGTCGAAGTCAACTGCGAGACCGACTTCGTCGCCAAGAACGACGACTTCCTGGCCCTCGTCAAGAACGTTGCCGAACTCGTCGCCACCAAGAACCCGGCCGACGTCGAAGCCCTGTCTGCCCTCGAGATCGACGGCCAGACCGTTGAAGAGGTCCGCAAGGCCCTCGTCGGCAAGATCGGCGAGAACATGTCCATTCGCCGCTTCGTTCGCACTGAAGCCAAGGGTGCCGCGGCCAGCTACATCCACGGCGGCTCCAAGATCGGCGTGCTGATCGACGTGGTCGGCGGCGACGAAGCCCTGGCCAAGGATCTGGCGATGCACATCGCCGCTTCCAAGCCGAAGTCCCTCGACGCCTCCGGCGTGCCCGCCGAGCTGCTCGACGTCGAGCGCCGCATCGCCATCGAGAAGGCCCGCGAAGCCGGCAAGCCGGAAGCCATGCTCGAGAAGATCGCCGAAGGCACCGTCCAGAAGTTCCTGAAGGACGTCACCCTGCTCGACCAGGTCTTCGTCAAGGCCGAGGACGGCAAGCAGACCGTTGCCCAGCTGCTGAAGGCCAAGGGCGCTTCCGTGGCCGGTTTCACCCTGTACATCGTGGGTGAAGGCATCGAGAAGAAGGTGACCGACTTCGCCGCTGAAGTCGCTGCCCAGGCCGCTGCCGCGGCTGCCCAGAAGTAAGAAGGTCCCATAACGATGAGCCAGCCCGCCTACAAACGCATTCTCCTCAAGCTCTCCGGTGAAGCCCTGATGGGCGATGACGCCTATGGCATCAACCAGGATGTCGTCGCCGGTATCGTCCGCGATGTGCTCGACGTCACCCGCATCGGTGTCGAAGTGGGGGTGGTGATTGGCGGCGGGAACATCTTCCGTGGCATGGCGGGGGCGGCGTCCGGCATGGACCGCGCCACCGCCGACTACATGGGGATGCTGGCCACCGTGATGAACGCGATGGCCCTTGCGGACGCCTTCCGCGCCGCCGGGGTCAACGCCCGCGTCCAGTCCGCATTGCGGATCGACCAGGTGGTCGAGCCGTACATCCGCGGCAAGGCGATCCGCTACCTCGAAGAAGGGCGCGTGGTCGTCTTCGGTGCCGGCACCGGCAACCCCTTCTTCACGACCGACACCGCGGCTGCGCTGCGGGGTGCCGAGATCGGCGCCGACATCGTCCTGAAGGCCACCAAGGTGGACGGCATCTACACCGCCGATCCGAAGAAGGACCCGTCCGCGACCCGTTTCCAGCGGATCTCCTTCGACGAGGCGATCGCCCGCAATCTCGCCGTGATGGACGCTACCGCGTTTGCCCTGTGCCGCGACCAGCGCCTCCCGATCAACGTGTTCAGCCTCTTCAAGAGCGGCGCGCTGAAGCGGGTCGTGATGGGCGAGGACGAAGGCACGCTGGTTTACTGCTGAGGATGTCGAAATGATCCCCGAGCTCAAGAAAACTACCGAACACAAGATGCAGCGCTCCATCGAGGCGCTGAAGACCGACCTGGCCAAGGTCCGCACCGGCCGTGCCCACACCGGCATCCTCGATCACGTGATGGTCGAGTACTACGGCAGCCCGGTGCCCATCTCCCAGGTCGCCAACATCACCCTGATCGATGCCCGCACCATCGGCGTCCAGCCGTGGGAAAAGCCGATGATCGGCAAGGTCGAGAAGGCCATCCGCGACTCCGACCTCGGCCTCAACCCTGCCTCCCAGGGCGAGATCATCCGCGTCCCGATGCCCGCGCTGACCGAAGAGCGCCGCAAGGAACTCATCAAGGTCGTCAAGCACGAAGGCGAAGGTGCCAAGGTCGCCGTGCGTAACCTGCGTCGCGACGCCAACGCCCACCTCAAGGACGCCCTCAAGGCCAAGACGATCTCCGAAGACGAGGAGCGCCGCGCCCAGGACGACGTGCAGAAGCTGACCGACAAGGCCATCGTCGAGATCGACAAGGTTCTCGCACAGAAAGAACAAGAACTGATGCAGATCTGACCTTCCGGTCCAGATCTGTCTTCCCGGTTCCCTGCAGGCGGAAAAATCATGGTGCGACTGCCGTTCATCAGCTCCACGCGGGCTGTTCCCGAGACTGTGCAGGTTCCCCGGCACATCGCAATCATCATGGACGGCAACGGCCGCTGGGCCCGCAAGCGCCTGATGCCGCGGGTGGCCGGCCATGCCAAGGGCGTCGATTCCGTGCGCGAGGTGGTCCGCACCTGCCTGGACAACAAGGTCGAGTACCTCACCCTGTTTGCTTTCAGTTCCGAGAACTGGCGGCGTCCGAAGGACGAGGTGTCCTTCCTGATGCAGCTCTTCATCAAGTCCCTGAAGGGCGAGATCGAGCGCATCCACCGCAACAACATCCGTCTGCGGGTGGTCGGCGACCTCAGCCGTTTCGACAAGCCGCTGGTGGACATGGTCCGTGAATCCGAGGCGCTGACCGCCGGCAACACGGCCATGAACCTCACCATCTGCGCCAACTACGGCGGCCGCTGGGACATCATGCAGGCCGTCGAGAAGATGCTCGCGGCGCGGCCCGAGGCCCGGGACGGTTTCAGCGAAGACGACCTGTCGGCCCATCTCGCGCTCAGTTTCGGCCCCGAGCCCGACCTCTTCATCCGCACCGGCGGCGAGAAGCGCATCAGCAACTTCATGCTGTGGCAGCTGGCCTATTCCGAGCTGTATTTCACCGACAAGCTGTGGCCCGAGTTCGGCGAAGCCGAGCTGAAGGAGGCGATCGCCTCCTATCAGGGGCGCGAACGCCGCTACGGTCGGACCAGCGAGCAGGTGCTCGCCGCCACCAGCACCGACCCTTCCGCGCCCGGCCATGCTTAAGGCGCGGGTCATCACCGCGCTGATCCTTCTCGCGGGTCTCCTGGCTGCGCTGTTCCTGTTGCCGGCCCTCGGCTGGCTTCTGTTTGCCTCCCTCGTCTGTTTCGGGGCAGCCCTTGAGTGGGGTGCCATGGTGGGGTTCGGCACCGGGCGGCGGCGTCTCTACGCCGGGCTGCTGGGCCTGATCTGTCTCGCCGGCGGGCTGGTGGGGGGGCTGCATCTGCCCGGCGTGGTGGCGCCCTTTGCGCTGGCGCCGATCTACGGGTTGTCGGCGTTGTTCTGGATCTGCTGTGTGCCGTTCTGGCTGCGTTCGCGCTGGAAGCTGCCCGGCGCCGGCGCGGCGGCGCTGGTCGGCTTCGTGCTGCTGGTGCCGCCCAGCCTGGCCATCGCCCACCTGCGCCTGCTGAGCCCCTGGCTGCTGCTCGGCGTGATGGCGGCGGTGTGGGTGGCCGACATCGCGGCCTACTTCACCGGACGGGCTTTCGGCCGCCGCAAGCTGGCGCCGTCCATCAGCCCGGGCAAGAGCTGGGAAGGCGCCTACGGGGCGGTTGCCGGCGTGTGCGCCTACGGCCTGGCCTGCCTGTCCTACATCGGCTATCCGGTGGCCGAGCCCGGCAAGCTGGTGCTCGCCCTCGTCGGGCTGGTGGCGTTCACAGCGGTCAGCATCATCGGCGACCTCTTCGAATCCCTGGTCAAACGGCAGGCGGGTGTCAAGGACAGCGGCACACTGCTGCCCGGCCACGGGGGGATCCTCGACCGCATCGACAGCCTGACATCCACGTTGCCGCTGGCCGCCCTCGTCGTCCTCTGGATCGCGCAGTAAAACTCCGCAGCAAAGCACATGAGCCAACGCAAGAAACTTCTCACGGTGCTCGGCGCGACCGGGTCCATCGGTGTCAGCACCCTCGACGTCGTCGCGCGCCACCCCGATCGTTACGGGGTGTTCGCCCTGACTGCCCATCGTCAGGTGGACAAGCTCTTCGAGCAGTGCTGTGCCCATCGCCCCGCCTACGCGGTGCTCGACCGGGCCGAGGACGCCCAGCGCCTGCAGGCGCTGCTGGACCAGGCGGGCTGCTGCACCGAAGTGCTGGTCGGGCCGGCGGCGCTGGCCGATGTCGCCTCCGCCCCGGAGGTCGACATGGTCATGGCGGCCATCGTCGGCGCGGCGGGGCTGGTGCCGACCCTGGCGGCGGCGCGCAGCGGCAAGCGCGTGCTGCTCGCCAACAAGGAGGCGCTGGTGATGTCCGGTGCCCTGTTCATGCGCGAGGTCGCCGCCAACGGCGCGACCCTGCTGCCCATCGACAGCGAGCACAACGCGATCTTCCAGGCGCTGCCGGCGGGTTTCCGCGGCGGGGTGGACGGCGTCGAGGTGACGCGCATCCTGCTCACCGCATCGGGCGGCCCGTTCCGTCGCAAGCCGCTGGATGAGCTGGCCGCGGTGACGCCCGAGATGGCCTGCGCCCATCCCAACTGGGTGATGGGCCGCAAGATCTCCGTCGACTCGGCGACGATGATGAACAAGGGCCTGGAGGTCATCGAGGCCCACTGGCTGTTTGGCGCGCCCGCCGAGCGCATCGAGGTGGTGATCCACCCCGAGAGCGTGATCCACTCGATGGTGTCCTACGTGGACGGTTCGGTCATCGCCCAGCTCGGCAACCCCGACATGCGTACGCCGATCGCCCACGCGATGGCCTTCCCGGAGCGGGTGGATGCCGGGGTCAGGCCCCTCGACCTGTTTTCCGTCGGCCAGCTCAATTTCGAGCGGCCGGATCTGGAGCGTTTTCCCTGCCTCGCGCTGGCCTACCGCGCACTCGCCGAGGAGGGCGTGGCGCCGGCGGTGCTCAACGCCGCCAACGAAGTGGCGGTGGGCTGCTTCCTCGATGGCGCGCTCGGCTTCGACCGCATCCCCGCGGTGATCGCCGCTACCCTCGACGCCATTGCGCCCTGCGCGGCGGACTCCCTCGACATCGTGCTGGATGCCGACCGCCGGTCGCGGGCGTTTGCCGCCGACTACATTCGCCGCTCGCTCCGTTGAAGGGCATGAATCTCCTCGATTACCTCCTGCCGTTCATCCTGGCCCTCGGCATCCTGATCGTGGTGCACGAGTTTGGCCACTACCTCGTCGCGCGCCTGTGCGGGGTCAAGGTGCTGCGCTTCTCCCTCGGCTTCGGCAGGCCGCTGCTCGTCCGCAAGGCCGGCGCCGATCAGACCGAGTGGGTGTTGTCGGCCTTTCCCCTCGGCGGCTACGTGAAGATGCTCGACGAGCGCGAGGCGCCGGTGGCGGCCCACGAACTCCATCGCGCCTTCAATCGCCAGAGCGTCTGGCGGCGCATCGCGGTGGTGGCGGCCGGCCCGCTGGCCAACTTCGTCCTGGCGATCGCCCTCTACTGGGGGCTGTACACAGGCGGCGTCGAAGAGCTTCGCCCGCGCCTCGGCGAGCCCGAGGCAGCGACGCCCGCCGCCCAGGCCGGCTTCCGCGGCGGCGAGCTGGTGCGTGCGGTCAATGGCGAGCCGGTCGACACCTGGCAGTCGTTCCGCTGGAAGCTGCTCAACCTGGCCCTCGACAAGGAGGCCGTGACGGTCGAGACCATCAACTCCAACCACGAGATCGTCTTCCACAAGCTGGACCTGGCGGGCGTCGTCGTTGACCAGGCGGAGCGTGACGTCACGGCCCAGCTGGGCCTCAATCTCGAACGGCCGCGCCTGCCGGCGGTGCTGGGCAAGCTGAGCCCCGACGGTGCCGCCGAGGTGGCGGGCCTCCGGGCCGGCGACCGGGTGCTGCGGATCGGCGACAGCGCCATCGCCCAGTGGAGCGAGCTGGTGGCGATCGTCCGGGATGCGCCCGGCCGGAAGCTGGATTTCGAGGTGCTGCGGGACGGGCAGACGCAGGTGTTTCAGGTCGTCCCGTCGGCGGTAGACGACAATGGGCGCAGCATCGGCCGCATCGGCGCGGCGCTCGCCGATGCCGACGCCCAGCGCGAGCAGATGTTCGTCACGGTGCGCTACGGGGTCGCCGAGGCCCTGTCGAAGGGGCTCGGCCAGACCTGGGACACCGCGGCGATGAGCGTCTCGATGATGGGGCGCATGATCGTCGGCGAGGTTTCGGTCAAGAACCTCAGCGGCCCGGTGACCATCGCCGATTTCGCGGGCCAGTCGGCCCGGATGGGCTGGGCCCATTACATCAAGTTCCTGGCCCTCATCAGCATCAGCCTCGGCGTCCTCAACCTGATGCCGGTGCCGGTGCTCGACGGCGGGCACTTGCTGTATTATCTGATTGAAATCATTAAGGGCGGCCCTGTCTCCGAGCGTGCTATGGAGATCGGCCAGCAGATCGGCATGGCCCTGCTGGCTGCGCTGATGGCCTTTGCCTTCTACAACGACATCAACCGCCTGGTTGCCAGCTGAAATCGGATGAAATCCAAGCTCCTCTCCGGGGTGATCGCGGCCTTGTTCGCATCCCCCGCCCTGGCCTTCGAGCCATTCGTCGTCAAAGATATCCGTGTCGAAGGGATCCAGCGTACCGAAGCCGGTACGGTGTTCAGCTATCTTCCCGTGAAGGTCGGTGAACGTTTCTCCGAAGACAAGGCTGCCCAGGCCATCAAGGCGCTGTTTGCCACGGGCTTCTTCAAGGATGTGCGCCTCGAGGTCGAGAACGACGTGATCGTCGTGCTCGTCGATGAGCGTCCGGCCATCTCCCAGATCGACTTCGTCGGCATCAAGGAGTTCGAGAAGGACGCCCTCAAGAAGGGCCTCAAGGAGGTCGGCCTCGCCGAGTCCCGCATCTTCGACCGTGCCGTTCTCGAGCGGGCCGAGCAGGAGCTCAAGCGCCAGTACCTGGCCAAGGGCCTCTACGGCGTGCAGATCACCACTACCGTCACGCCCCTGGAGCGCAACCGCGTCGGCGTGAACTTCAACGTGATCGAAGGCGACGCCGCCAAGATCCGGCAGATCAGCATCATCGGCAATAAGGTGTTCAAGGAGAAGGAGCTGCTCGAGCTCTTCACCCTCACCACTCCGGGCTGGATGACCTGGTACTCCAAGAGCGACCAATACTCCAAGCAGAAGCTGTCGGCCGACATCGAGGCGCTGCGCTCGTACTATCTCAACCGCGGCTACCTGGATTTCAGCATCGATTCCACCCAGGTGTCGATCACGCCCGACAAGAAGGACATCTACATCACCCTCAGCATCACTGAGGGCGAGAAGTACTCCATTTCCGACGTCAAGCTGGCCGGCACGATGGCGGTCCCTGAGGCCGAGCTGCAGCCGCTGCTCAAGGTCAAGGCGGGCGACACCTTCTCGCGGGACAGCATCACCGCGAGCACCAAGGCGCTCACCGACCGCCTCGGCAACGAAGGCTACGCCTTCGCCAACGTCAACGCGGCCCCTGAGGTGGACAAGGTCAAGCGCGAGGTCGCCTTCACCTTCTTCGTCGACCCGGGCCGGCGCGTGTATGTTCGCAAGATCAACTTCGCCGGCAACGCCCGCACCCGCGACGAGGTGCTGCGCCGCGAGATGCGCCAGATGGAAGGCGCCTGGTACGACGGCGCGGCGATCAACCGCTCCAAGGTGCGCCTCGACCGCCTCGGGTATTTCGAGGACGTCTCCATCGAGACTCCCGCGGTGCCGGGCTCCACCGACCAGGTGGACGCCAACTTCACGGTCAAGGAGCGCGCCACCGGCAACCTGATGCTCGGCGCCGGCTTCTCCAGCGCCGAAAAGGTCATCCTGTCCGCGTCGATCTCCCAGCAGAACCTGTTCGGCACCGGCAACGCGATGACCCTGCAGATGAACACCGGCAGGATCAACCGCACGATCGCGCTGTCGTTCACCAACCCCTACTGGACGGTGGACGGGGTCAGCATCGGCTGGGACGTCTATCAGCGCAACGTCGACCCCACCTCCCTGTCGGTGGCAACCTACAAGTCGTCGTCGATCGGCGCCGGGGTGCGCTTCGGCTATCCGATCGCCGAGGACGACCGGATCAACTTCGGCCTGGCCATCGACCAGACCAAGATCAGCGTCTACGACACCAGCCCGGCGCCGTACATCAGTTTCGTTAACAGCTTCGGCGACACCGCCCGCAGCCTGGTGGCCACCGCCGGCTGGGCCCGCGATCGCCGCGACAGCTTCCTGTACCCGACCTCGGGTGTGTACCAGCGCGCTTCGCTGGAGGTTGCCACCCCGGTGCTCGACCTGCGCTACGCGCGGGCCAGCTACCAGCACCAGCACTGGTTCCCCTTTGGTGGCGGCCATGCGCTGATGCTCAACGGCGACGTCGGTTACGCCCACGGCTACGACGGCAAGGAACTGCCGTTCTACAAGAACTTCTACGCCGGCGGCATCGGCTCGGTGCGGGGCTACCAGCAGAGCACCCTGGGCCCGCGCTACCTCGACGCCAACAACTACTCCCGCGCGCTGGGCGGCAACCGCCGTGCGGTGGCCAACGCCGAGTACTACTTCCCGATGCCGGGCCAGGGCAAGGAGAAGTCCATGCGCCTGTCCGTGTTCGCCGACGCGGGCTATGTGTGGGGCCCCGACGACAAGGTCCAGGCCTCGGATTTGCGTTACAGTGCGGGCTTGGCATTCTCCTGGAGTTCGCCGGTCGGCCCGCTGAAGTTCAGCCTGGGTCAGGCCCTCAAGAAGAAGGACGGCGACAAGACCCAGAAATTCCAGTTCCAGCTCGGCACGGTTTTCTGATCGCTGCGGCAATGATGTTGATGGAGGTTTGAGTGAAAGCTATTGTTCAATCCACGCTGGCGGCCCTGGTGCTGGCCGCGTTTGCGCAGACGGCGGCCGCCGAGGTCAAGGTCGGGTTCGTGAACTCCGACCGCGTGATGAAGGAAGCCCCGCCGGCCAAGAAGGCGCAGCAGAAGCTCGAGAAGGAATTCGAGAAGCGCGATCAGGAGCTGCAGCGCCTGGCCAAGCAGCTGCAGGGCATGCAGGAGTCCCTCGAGAAGAACGGCATGACGATGGCCGAGGGCGAGCGCCGCAACAAGGAGCGCGAGTTCAACGACCTCAACCGCGACTTCCAGCGCAAGCAGCGCGAGTTCCGCGAAGACCTGAACCAGCGCCGCAACGAAGAGCTGGCCGGCGTGCTCGACCGCGCCAACAAGACGATCCGCCAGATCGCCGAGACCGAAAAGTACGACATCATCTTCCAGGAAGCCGTTTACGCCAGCCCGCGCATCGACATCACCGACAAGGTGATCAAGGCTCTCTCCGAAGCCAAGTAAGGGCGGTCGGCAATGGATTTGACTCTTGGCGAGCTGGTCGGCCGGCTCGGCGGCGAGCTGCTCGGCGATCCGTCCGTGGTGGTGCGCCAGATCGCGTCCCTCGACAGGGCAGGGGAGGGCGAGCTCGCCTTCCTGGTGAGCCCCAAGTACCGGGCCGCCCTCGAGGCGAGCCGCGCGTCGGCTTTCATCCTGCCCGCCAAGGCGGCGGATTTCACCGATCGTCCGCGCATCCTCACCCCCGACCCCTACCTCTACTTCGCCCGGGCGGCGCAGCTGTTCAACCCGCCCAAGGCCGTGCCGGCGGGCGTCCACCCCAGCGCGGTGGTCGGCTCCGAGCTGCCGGCCTCGGTGGCGGTGGGGCCCAATGCGGTGATCGGTGCGGATTGCCGGATCGGCGAGGGCTGCGTGATCGGCGCCGGCTGCCTGATCGGTGACGGCGTCACCATCGGCGCCGGCTCGCTGCTGCACGCGGGGGTCAAGGTCTACGACGGCTGCACGATCGGCGCCCGCGCGATCCTGCACTCCGGCGCGGTGATCGGGGCCGACGGCCTCGGCTTCGCCCGCGACGCGGACAAGCATTGGGTCAAGATCCCGCAGATTGGCGGCGTCGTCATCGGCGACGATGTCGAGATCGGCGCCAACACCACGGTTGATCGGGGTGCCCTCGAAGACACCGTGATCGGCAACGGCGTGAAGCTCGACAACCTCATCCACGTCGCCCATAACTGCCGCGTCGGTGAAGACACCATCATGGCGGCGATGGCCGGCCTGGCGGGCAGCACCACCGTCGGCAAGCGGGTGCAGGTCGGCGGCAAGGCCGGCTTCTCGGGCCACCTGGAGGTCGGCGACGACATCGTGATCTCCGCCGATACCAACGTCACCAAATCCATCGACAGGCCCGGGGTCTACACGGCCATGATTCCGCTGCAGCCGCATGCGGACTGGGTGAAGAATTTTTCGCATCTGCGTCGCCTCGACGCGATGGCAGAGCGCGTGCGCGAGCTCGAGAAGAAGCTCGCCGAACAGGACAAGACATCATGAGCGCCATCATCGACATCAACGAAATCAAGCAGTACATCCCCCACCGCTACCCCTTCCTGCTGGTCGACCGGATCACCGAGCTCGAGATCGGCAAGCGCGTGGTCGGCCTCAAGAACGTCACCGTCAACGAGCCCTTCTTCCCCGGCCATTTTCCCCACAACCCGGTGATGCCGGGCGTGCTGATCATCGAGGCGATGGCCCAGACCGCCGCCGTGCTGGCCTTCAAGACCGACGGCTCGGTGCCCGACGACGACTCCACCGTTTACTTTGCGTCCGTCGACAACGTGCGCTTCAAGCGCCCCGTGGTGCCGGGCGACCAGCTCGTGATGGAAGCCGAGATCGTCCGCAAGATGCGCAACATCTGGAAGTTCAAGGCCGTGGCCCGCGTCGATGGCGAACTCGCCACCGAAGCCGAATTCATGTGCGCGATCAAGCGATGAGCATCCACCCGACCGCCATCGTCCATCCGGGCGCGCGGATCGCCGAGGGCGTCGAGATCGGCGCCTATTCGGTGATCGGTGAGCACGTGGAGATCGGGGAGGGCACCCGCATCGGCCCCCACGTGGTCGTCGAAGGGCATACCCGCATCGGCCGTAACAACCGGATCTTCCAGTTCTGCTCCATCGGCTCCGAGCCCCAGGACAAGAAATACGCCGCCGAGCCCACCCGGCTCGAGATCGGCGACGGCAACACCATCCGCGAGTTCTGCAGCTTCAGCACCGGCACCGTCCAGGACGGCGGCCTGACCCGTGTCGGCAACGACAACTGGATCATGGCCTACGTGCATGTGGCCCATGACTGCATGGTCGGCAACAACACGATCTTCGCCAACAACGCCACCCTGGCCGGCCATGTCAGCGTGGGCGACTGGGCGATCCTCGGCGGTTTCACCGGCGTGCATCAGTTCGTCCGTGTCGGGGCCCACAGCTTCTGCGGGGTCGGTACCGTGCTGCTGCAGGATCTGCCGCCCTTCGTCACCGTGTCCGGCAACCCGGCTGCGCCCCACGGCATCAACAGCGAGGGCCTCAAGCGCCGGGGCTACACCAGCGAAGGCATCATGGCCATCAAGCGCGCCTATAAAACCCTCTACCGCAGCGGCCTGCCGCTGGCCGAGGCCCGCGCGCAGATCGCCGAGGCGGCCCGGGAGGTGCCCGAGCTGCAGCTGTTCTCCGACTTCATCGCCGATTCAGGGCGTGGCATCGTCCGCTGATCCATGGCCCTGCGCATCGCCATGGTGGCTGGCGAGGCGTCCAGCGACCTCCTCGCCAGCCACCTGATCAAGGCGCTCCAGCGCCACCTGCCGGATGCCGAGTTCTTCGGTATCGGCGGCCCCAAGATGCAGGCGGTCGGCTTCAAGGCCCTCTGGCCCGCCGAGAAGCTCGCCGTGCATGGCTACGTCGATGCCCTCAAAAACTACCGTGAGCTGTCGGGCATCCGCAGCAGCCTGCTCGACCTGCTCAAGAAAGATCCGCCGGCCGCCTTCATCGGCGTCGATGCCCCCGACTTCAGCCTGTGGCTCGAGAAGCGCCTCAAGGATCGCGGCATCCCGGCGATCCACTTCGTCAGCCCGTCGATCTGGGCCTGGCGCAAGGGGCGTCTGAAGGGCATCGCCCGCGCGGTGAGCCACATGCTGTGCCTGTTTCCCTTCGAGCCCGAGCTGTACCGGGCGGCGGGCGTGCCGGTGAGCTACGTGGGGCACCCGCTGGCCGATGTCTTTCCCCTCGCGCCCAACCGCGAGGCCATGCGCGAGACCTTGCAGATCTCCCCGGGCGGCCCGGTGTTCGCCTTCCTGCCGGGCAGCCGGCAGTCCGAGGTGCGCAACCTCGCCGACACCTATATCGCCACCGCCGCGCTGCTCCACGAACGCCACCCCGGCGCCCGCTTCCTGGTGCCGCTGGCCACCCGCGAGACCCGCCTGCTGTTCGAGGAGGCCCTGCGCCGTCATGCCCACGTGGACGTGCCGATCCGCATCCTCTTCGGCCACGCCGTCGAGGCAATGATTGCCGCCGACGTGGTGCTGGTGGCGAGCGGCACCGCCACCCTCGAAGCCGCGCTGCTCAAGCGCCCGATGGTCATCACCTACAAGATCGGCAAGTGGTCCTATCGCCTGATGCGGCGTCTGGCCTACCTGCCCTGGGTCGGCCTGCCCAACGTGCTGGCCGGCCGCGAGGTGGTACCCGAGGTGCTGCAGGACGCCGCCACGCCCCAGGCCCTGGCCGATGCCCTCGACGGCTGGCTGGCCGACCCGGCCCGCGTGGCCGACCTTACGAAAGTGTTCACCGACATGCATCTCCAGCTGCGCCAGGACACCGCCGCCAAGGCCGCCGCGGCGATCCTGCCTTACCTGCAGGGGCGCTCCCGATGAGCCTGCTGTGCGGTGTCGACGAAGCCGGCCGCGGCCCCCTGTGCGGGCCGGTGGTGGCCGCCGCGGTGATCCTCGACCCGGCCCGGCCCATCGCCGGCCTCGCCGACTCCAAGAAGCTCAGCGAGAAGCGCCGCAACGCCCTCGCTGCCGAGATCCGCGAGAAGGCGCTGGCCTGGTGCATTGCCGAAGCCAGCGTGGCCGAGATCGACCGTCTCAACATCCTGCACGCCTCGATGCTGGCGATGCAGCGCGCGGTGGCCGGCCTCACGCCGCAGCCGACTCACGTGAAGGTGGATGGCAACCGCTGCCCCCGGATCGAGCTGCCCTGCGAGGCGGTGGTGAAGGGCGACGCGCTGGTGCCCGAGATCTCGGCCGCCTCCATCCTGGCCAAGACCGCCCGCGACGCGTTGCTCGTTGAGTTCGACCGGCGCTACCCCCAGTATGGCCTCGCCGGCCACAAGGGCTACCCCACCGCGGCCCATCTGGCGGCCCTCAAGGTCCACGGTGCCTGCGAGATCTACCGCACCAGCTTCGGCCCGGTGCGCGCCATCATCGCCAATCCGCCCCTGTGGACCGACGAGGATCTCCGATGACCCTGCATCACCTCACGCTCTGCGTGCATCTGGCCGGCGTCATCGTATGGGTGGGCGGCATGAGCTTCGCCCATCTCTGCCTGCGCCCGGCCTCCCTGGCGCTGCCGCCGCCCCAGCGGCTGGCCCTGTGGCATGGGGTGCTGTCGCGTTTCTTCCCCATCGTGTGGCTGGCGCTGGCGGCCATCATCGGCTCCGGTTTCGCGATGCTGCTGGCGGTGGGCTTTGCCCAGGCGCCGCTGGCCTGGCATGGGATGGCGGGCATCGGCCTGGTGATGGCGGCGATCTTCGCGAGCATCTGGTTCGGACCCTGGCAGGCATTTCAGCGGGCGGTGGCCGCCGAGAGCTGGGCCCAGGGTGCCCAGGCCCTGGGTCAGATCCGCCAGCGGGTCGCCACCAACCTGCTGCTCGGCGCCTTTGTCGTCGTGCTGGCGACCCTCGGCCTGGCGTTCTGACCCCGCGCCGGCTCCAGCGGCAAGCGCTTCCGGCCGCCAGATGAAGCGCCTCGATACGGGCTCCTGCTCCCCATGAAACTCATCAGCTCCCGCGACAACCCCACCGTCAAACAGCTCCACGCCCTCGCCACCTCGGCGCGGGAACGGCGCAGCGCCGGCGAAACCCTGCTCGATGGTGCCCACCTGCTGACGGTGGCACTTGAGCGTGGCTGGCTGCCCCGCCTGGTGGTGGCGAGCGAGAGCGGCCGGGCGCAGCCCGAGATCGCCGCGCTGCTCGCCCGCTGCGATCCGCGCAGCCTCGTCGAGCTGCCCGACCGCCTGTTCGCCCACGTCAGTCCCGTCGATTCGCCGAGCGGCGTGCTCGCCGTGGTGGCGCAGCCCCCCGCGGGGCCCGCAGCCGGGCCCCTCCCGGGCAGCTGCGTGCTGCTCGACGGCGTGCAGGACCCGGGCAATCTGGGCACCATCCTGCGCACCGCGGCCGCGGTCGGCGTGCCCGACGTGCTCCTCACCCCCGGCTGTGCCCAGGCCTGGGCGCCCCGCGTGCTGCGTGCCGCGATGGGGGCTCATTTCAGCCTGCGCATCCACGAGAACGTCGACGCCGCCCAGGCCCTGAAGGCGTTCGAGGGCGAGATCCTCGCCACCGACCTGCGCGACTGTGTCGATCTCTACGCCCTCGACCTGCGCGGCCCGGTGGCCTGGCTGTTCGGTTCGGAAGGTCAGGGTCTGTCGCCCGCGGTCGCCGCGCTGGCGACCCGGCGGGTGAGGATTCCGATGCCCGGCGGCATGGAGTCCCTCAACGTGGGGGTCGCGGCGGGGGTGTGCCTGTTCGAGCAGCTGCGCCAGCAGCGGGCCTGAGCGGGCGGGGGGCTCACTCGATCCCGTTCGAGCCCATGGCCTGCCTGAGGCTTTCGAGGGCGGCTTCGGCGTCGTAGTTGTGGATGGCGGTGGCGATCCGGTCGAAGTCCTTGCCCAGCGCCGCCTGCAGCAGGGTGGTGTTTTCGTCGAACAGCCGGCGGCAGCTGAAGTCGTCGTCGTTGAGGGCCTGTATCAGGCGGGCGCAGAGCTCGCGCAGGGTGGCGCCGTCCACCGTGGCCGGGGCAGGCTCCTCCGGAGCGGGTGGCAGGTGGCGGGCCAGGGTGTCGAGCCGCTGGGTGAGGGCGGCGGCGAGTTCGGCCTCGATGGGGGCGAGGGTGGTTTCGGGCTGGCCCCGGTCGATCGCCTGTTCGAGCCGCTCGGCGAGCGTGCGGATGGTGTCGTCGCCAATCTGCGCCGCGGTGCCCTTGAGGGTGTGGGCGAGCAGGAGGGCCGCGGCCTTGTCGCCCTGGGCAAGGTGGGTGCGGATGCGGTCCACGCAGTCGTGCTGGTTGTTTGCGAAGCGCCGCAGCAGGGACAGGTAGAGTTCGGGACGACCGAGGGCGTTGGCGAGGCCGGTGGTTGCGTCGAGGCCGTCCAGGGTGTACCAGATGGCCGGCAGGGTGTGTCCGTCGGCTGCCTGTGGGGCCCGGCCGGCGATGATGGTGCCCGGCTTCAGCCAGCGGTGCAGCTTGGCCCACAGGTCGTCGGGGTCGATCGGCTTGGCGATGTGGTCGTTCATGCCGGCGGCGAAGCACAGCTCGCGGTCGCCGGCCATCGCGTTGGCGGTCATGGCGAGGATGGGCAGGCGCTCGAAGCCGGGCAGCTGGCGGATGCGGCGGGTGGCTTCGATGCCGTCCATCACCGGCATCTGCATGTCCATCAGGATGATGTCGTAGTGGCCGGCCCGCAGCATGTCGAGGGCGATGGCGCCGTTGCCGGCGATGCTCACGTTCAGCCCGGCCTGCCGCAGCAGCTCGCCGGCGACCTCCTGGTTGATCTCGTTGTCCTCGACCAGCAGGGCGCGGAGCCCGTCCAGCCCGCCGAGCTCGGATGGCTCGAGGCCGGGCTGGGGGGCCAGGGTGGGCGGGTTGTCGTCACCCCGGTGGTAAACGCGCAGGATCGCCTCGAGCAGGGTCGAGGGGCTGACGGGCTTGACCATCACCTCCCGGATCGCCGTGTCGTTGGCGTAATCGGCGAGGCCCTCGCGGCCGTAGGCGGTCACCATCAGCAGCGCCGGAAGCGGCCCGTGCAGGCTGCGCTCGATCGCCCGGGCGGTGGCGATGCCGTCCATGCCCGGCATCTGCCAGTCGAGCACCACGAGGTCGCAGGGCGTGCCGGCGGCCGCCATCGCCTCGAGGCTGGCGAGGGCGGCCTCGCCGGATTCGGCTTCGGTGGTGGTGAAGCCCATGCCGTTCAGCATGGCCAGCAGCACCTCGCGGGCGGTCCGGTTGTCATCGACCACCAGCACCCGCTTGCCGCGCATCTCGTGCAGGGATGGGGGCGGCGCCGCGCGGGCCTGGCCCGGCGCGACCCGGGCGGTGAACCAGAAGGTCGAGCCCACGCCCGGCGTGCTGTCGACGCCGACCTCGCCGCCCATCAGCTCGGCCAGCCGCCGCGAGATGGCCAGCCCGAGGCCGGTGCCGCCGTACTTGCGGGTGATCGAGCTGTCGGCCTGCTGGAAGCTCTGGAACAGCTGGGCCTTCTGCTGCCCGTTGATGCCGATCCCGGTGTCGCTCACCGCGCAGCGCAGGAGGATGTCGCTGCCTGACGTTTCGGTGCCGACATGGATGGTGATCTCGCCGTGTTCGGTGAACTTCACCGCGTTGCTGACGAAGTTGAGCAGGATCTGCTTGATCCGCAGCGCGTCGCCCTTGAGCCCGCAGCGCACGTCCGGGGCGACGTCGAGGATGAGCTCGAGCCCCTTGCGGGCAACCGGCTCGGCGACGAGCTGGGCCAGGTCGCCGAGCAGGCGCTCGAGGTCGAAGTCCACCAGCTCGAGCTCGAGCTTGCCCGACTCGATCTTCGAGAAATCAAGGATGTCGTTGATGATGCCGAGCAGGTGCTGGCCGGAGAGCTGGATCTTCTGCAGGTAGTCGCGCTGCTGGGGCGCCGGGTGGGCGCGCAGCGCCAGGTGCGTCAGGCCCAGCACCGCGTTCATCGGTGTGCGGATCTCGTGGCTCATGTTGGCCAGGAAGTCGGATTTGGCGCGGGTGGCCTGTTCGGCCAGATCCCGGGCGTGGCGCAGGCTCTCGATCAGCTCGCGCTCGGTGGTGATGTCCTGGACCATGCCGTAGTAGCCGGCGCCCAGGTTGCCGGGCTGCAGCCCGCGGGCCGACAGGCGCGCCCAGAAGCGGGAGCCGTCCTTGCGGACCAGCTCGCGCTCGCCGAGGTAGTGGCCGACGTCGGTCATGGCCGGGTTGAACTCGTCGACGAGCGTGGCAAAGCTGGCGTCGTCGGGATAGAAGATGCGTACGCTCTGGCCGGTGAGCTCGCCGGGGCCGTAGCCGAACATCTGCTCGAGGGTGCGGTTGCAGCGCAGGATCACCCGCTCCTTCACCGCCAGCAGGCCGGCGGTGGCGGCATCGAAGATGGCCTGCTGCTCGGTGCTGGCGGCCCGCAGCGCGGCGGTGGCGGCCTCCAGCTCGGCGGTGCGCTCATCGACCATCTGCTGCAGGTGCTGCTGGTAGCGTTCGAGCTCCAGCTGGGCCTGCTTGAGGGTGGTGATGTCGGTGGAGATGCCGCACAGGGCGTAGATGCGGCCGTCGGCATCGCGCAGCGGGATCTTGATGGAAAGGTCGTAGGCGGGGCGGCCGTCCGGCCCCGGGCGGCATTCCTCGGTGACGACCCGCTCGCCGTTCCGGAGCACCCGTTCATCGTCCGCATGCACCTTGGGGGCGATGGTGTCGCCGAAGAACTCGCGATCCTCGTGGCCGACGATTCCGTCGAGCGGGCGGCCGAACAGTTCGCAGGTCTTGCGGTTGGCGTACTGGTAGCGGTGGTCGGTGCCCTTGATGTAGATGTAGGCCTCTACGGTGTCGAGGATGGTGTTGAGCCGTTCGCCGGCCTCGAAGGCCTGCCGGCTCATGTCGGTGGCCAGCCGCTCGGCGAGGCGGCGGCGGCGAAGCTGGGCGGCCAGGGCGATGGACAGGGCCGCCAGCGTGAACAGCGCCGACGCGCCCGCGATGACGGTCGGACGGTAGTCGTTCCAGAGCGTGCGGGGGCGGTTGAGGAAGATCGTTTCGGCGGGCAGCCGGTCGGGGTCGGCGCCCCAGCGTTGCAGCGCCATCCAGTCGAACATCGGCTGCGGCGGGATGATCGGCGCGTCGGCCCCCGCGCCAAAGCGGCGCGCGTCGCTCAGCACCTCGAAACCGATCTCGCCGATGCGCTGCCCGATCCGGTTGGGGATCAGCACCGACCCGCCCAGCAGGCCGTGCTGGACATGTGCTTCATACAACACCAGCACCGGCGCGTTGGCGCGCCGGGCCACTTCGGCGGCCACTTCGGCGGGGATGAAGCTGCGGCCGGTGCGGTCCTGATAAAAGGTGCTCAGCAGGATGAGGCTGTCGGGGGGCAGGGATGACACCCGCTGCAGCAGCTCGGTGTAGGTCAGCGCGGCGGTGTGTTCGACGTCGAGATGCCGCCCCAGGCCCTTGAGGGCCTCCGCGGCCTGGGCCACGGGCGATTCCTGCCGCTGCCGGTGTCGGTCACCACCAGCAGGTGACGGGTTCGTGGAAACAGGTCGAGCCCATGGCGCAGCGTGCCGGCCACGTCGGGCCGTGCGGGCACGTTCATGAGGTGTGGCCGCTCCCGTGCCCAGGTGCTGTTCGATTTCTCGGGCAGGATCGTCATCACCGGCGTGTCGGCTGGCAGGATGTCGTGGCCTTCGCGGGCCAGAAAATCCATCACCGCCGGGGAGGCGATGTTGGGGACGATCACCAGGCCGATGTCGACCCCGGACAGCTTCTGGCGCAGCATGGCCGCCAGCGCGGAACGGCTGGCGGGGTCGCCATGCCGGGCGATGTCGAGGTGCTCGGCGTAGATGTTGTTGACGCTGATGCCCTTGTTTTTAAGGGCGGCCACCGCGTTGGCGACCATGGCATCCGGCACCGGCAGGCCCGGCTGTACCCCAGACAGGATGAGCACGCTCCGGAGCTTCTGGTGTTGGGGCGCTGCATCGGGCTGTGTTGCGACCTGCCCGGGCGACGTAGCGCCGGCGCCGGCCAGCGGCGGCCCGCCGGCAAGCAGCACGGCGGCGGCCAGCAGGGCGCGAATGAGGCGTACCGGCTGGAACCCGCCGGAGGCGCGCCGGTGGCCGTGGACGCGGGGGTCAGGCCGCGTGCGTCCGCACCCTCCGGGCAACGCCAGCCCGATGGCCCGCATCAGCCCGCGGGCCCCGTGCGACGCAGTGCGCCAGAGGGCGGAGCGTCCGGTATCGGAGGTGTCGCCATTCGACGGTGAGTTTCTCGGACGGTGCTTCATGGTAGATCAATGGAATCCATGGCGAACGGGCACCTGACGGGACGTGTCCCAATCTCAGCATGAACGGGATTGAAATCGACATCTTGAGTGATGCCCGGTGATTTTGATGGCAAAACCCGCGGGCCAGGCTCAGGCCGGCCCCATCACGCAGCCTGCGTCAAATTGTCACACGATGGGGGATTTTCGGGGTTCACGGCTTGATCTGACGCAAGACCAAAAACATTCTCGATTCAAAGGCTTGTGTTGATGCAGGCGAAAGCCTGGCGGCACCAGCCTGGTGCATTGTGTGGCGTCTTTCAGGCGCCGGGCGCGATTTGGTGAGCTTCGATGACAAGTGGCCGGCTGACACAGTACGTTACCGGGTTGTGGGCGACAGATGAGGGGGACGTGCCGACAATCGCGTGATCGATCTCTCGGGTAGCCCATGATGCACGATTTCCGCCACACCCCGCCGCCGCCGGTCGTCCCGCCGATCGGGTTCGGCCCGGCCGGAGACTGAGATGAAGCGGCCTGTCCTGTCGGCGCGGCTGCGCAAGGTGGTGGTGGCCTTGGTGGTGCTCGGTGCCGGCCTGCTGGCCTTGCGCAGCAGCCCCCTGGCCCCGGTGCCGGAGGTGCGCACCGTGGTGATCGCGCGGCAGGCGCTGCACCCGACCCTGTTCGGGATCGGGGTCGTCGAGTCGAGGCGCACCGTCCTGGTCGGCCCCACCGCGGCGGGCCGGGTGGTCCGGGTGCATGTCGAGCAGGGGGATACCGTGCGCGCCGGGCAGTTGCTCGCCGAGATGGACCCGGTCGACCTGGAGGAGCGGCTTACCGCCAGCCGCCATGGGCTGGCCCGCGCCCGCGCCGGGCTGGCGGCGGCCGAGGCCCAGGGCCGCGAGGCCGAGAGCCGCCTCGCGACGGCGGCCGCCAACGCCCGGCGCTACCAGGCCTTGCGGCAGAGCGGCTTCGTGAGCGCCGAGGCCGAGCGCGCCCGGGGGCACGAGTCGCGGGCGGCCGAGGCCGGCCTGCAGGGCAGCCGGGCCGGCGTTGCCGCGGCCCGCGCCGACGGGGAGCGGCTGCTGTCCGAAACCCGCGCGCTGGAGCGGCAGCTGGCCAATACCCGCCTGATCGCGCCGGTCGGGGGGCGGATCGTGTCCCGCGACTTCGAGGCCGGCAGCACGGTGCTCGCCGGGCAGGCCGTGCTGCGGATGACCGAAGCCGACGCGCTGTGGCTGCGCGTGCGCATCGACCAGGGGCGTTCGGCCGGGCTGGCGCCGGGCCTGGGCGCCGCCATCACCCTGCGCAGCCGCCCGGGGGAACACTTTGCCGGCAAGGTCGCGCGGGTCGAGCAGATGTCGGACGCGGTGACCGAGGAGCGGGTGGCGATGGTGGCCTTCGATGCGCCGCCGGCCGGTCTGACCCTCAACGAAATGGCGGAGGTGACGCTGCAGCTGCCGGCGCGCCCGGCCGTGCTGGCGGTGCCGCCGGCCGCGCTGGTCCGCCAGATGGGGCAGGTCGGCGTGTTCGTGGTGGCAGAGGGGCGGGCGCGCTTCCGGCCGCTGCGCGTCGGCCTGCGGACCGAGCAGGGCGTCGAGGTGTCCGACGGCCTGGAGGCGGGCGACACGGTGATCGTCCGCACGCCGAAGCCCCTTTCCGATGGCGACCGGGTGCGGGCGGATCGCGCCGGCGGAGCGCCCGCATGATCAACCTGGCCTCCCGCGACATCGGCCATCACCTGGGGCGCTTCCTGTTCACCGGGATCGGCCTGGGCCTGCTGATCGGCGTGACCCTGACCATGGCTGGCGTGTACCGGGGGATGGTGGCCGACGGCAACGCCGTCATCGACGCCTCGGGGGCCGACCTGTGGGTGGTCCAGAAGGACACCCTGGGGCCGTGGGCGGAGCCGTCGTCGATCCGCGACGACGTCTATCGCACCCTGGCGGCCCTGCCCGGCGTAGCCGAGGTGGCCAACGTGGCCTATCTGACCATGCAGGTGCAGGCCGCGGGGCAGGACCTGCGGGTGATGCTGGCCGGCGTCGAGCCGGGGGCGCTGGGGGAGCCGGCCCGGATCGTCGCCGGGCGCCCGCTGATCCGCAGCCACTACGAGGCGGTCGCCGACGAGAAGGCCGGCCTGCAGCTCGGCGAGACGGTGCGCATCCGGCGTCACGACTACACCGTGGTCGGGCTGGTGCGGCGTGCCACCTCGTCGTCCGGCGACCCGATGCTGTTCATTCCGCTGAAGGACGCCCAGGAGGTACAGTTTCTCAAGGACAACGACAGCCTGCTCGCCGAGCGGGCCCGGACGCGCGCCAACCCGGAGCTCAACCGGCCCGGGGTGCCGGGCCTGCTCGATGCGCTGCTGGCCAGCCAGACCGTCAGCCGCAACGTGAATGCGGTGCTGGTGCGCGTGGCACCCGGCTATCCGGCTGCCGAAGTGAAGGCCGACATCGGCCGCTGGAAGCACCTCACCGCGTGGACCCGCGCCGACATGGAGGAGATCCTGGTGGCCAAGCTGATCGCCACCTCGGCCCGCCAGATCGGCATGTTTCTGGTGATCCTGGCGATCGTCAGCGCGGCCATCGTGGCCTTCATCATCTACACCATGACCCTCAACAAGCAGCGGGAGATCGCCGTGCTCAAGTTGATCGGCGCCCGCGACCGCAGCATCGCCGCGATGATCCTGCAGCAGGCGCTGGCGCTTGGGGTGATCGGCTTCGTCGTCGGCAAGTCGGCCGCCACCCTGTGGGCGCCGTTCTTTCCGCGCCATGTGCTGCTGGAGACCGGTGACGCGGTGCGGGGGCTGGCCCTGACCCTCGTGGTGTGCGCGCTGGCCAGCGTGCTGGCGATCCGCGCCGCCCTGCGCGTCGATCCCGCTGACGCCATCGGAGGCTGAGCATGCACCCTGCGGCATCCAGTCACGACGTGGCGATCCGCCTCAGCGGACTGACCAAGACCTACGGCAGCGGGCCGACGGCGGTGCCGGCCCTGCGCGGCGTGGACATGTGCATCCGGCGCGGCGAGGTGGTCGGCCTGGTCGGCCCCAGCGGCTCGGGCAAGAGCACCCTGCTCAAGTGCCTGGGCGCGGTGATCGAGCCCACTGGAGGGCAGATCGAGCTGGGCGGCGAGCGCATCTTCGACGGGACGGCCGGCGGCTGGCAGATCGACGACCTGCGGGCGCTCCGCCGCGACCGGATCGGCTTCATCTTCCAGGCGCCTTACCTGATCCCGTTTCTGGACGTGGTCGACAATGTCGCCCTGCTGCCGATGCTGGCGGGGGTGCCGGACGGGGAGGCGCGGGAGCGGGCCCGCCGGCTGATCGAGGCCCTCGACGTGGGGCACCGGATGGGCGTCCGGGTGTCGATGTTGTCGGGGGGCGAGCAGCAGCGCGTGGCCATCGCCCGGTCGCTGGTCAACCAGCCGCCGGTGATCCTGGCGGACGAGCCGACCGCGCCCCTCGACTCGACCCGGGCCCTGGCCGTGATGCGCATCCTCAACGACATGGCCGGCCGCTACGGGGCCGCCATCGTGGTGGTGACCCACGACGAGAAGATCATCCCCACTTTCAGGCGGATCTACCAGATCCGCGACGGGCGCACCGAAGAAGAGGCCGGCGAGGGAAGGGAGATCCCGTGAGTCCGCCGCGCACCCGTGCATGGGGCCTATCGGCCGCCGCCTGCCGGTTTATGATCGCCCCATGAGCGCGCCCACCGAACATCTGCTCGTCGTCGATGACGACCGGGAGATCCGCAACCTGTTGTCGGAATACCTCAGCCAGGCCGGGTTCCGGGTCAGCGCCGTCGGCGACGGCAAGGCGATGCGCCGCGTCCTGGAAACCCACTGCATCGATCTCGTCATCCTCGACCTGATGCTGCCCGGCGAGGACGGGCTGTCCCTGTGCCGCGACTTGCGGGCCCGCTCCAGCAACCTGCCGGTGCTGATGCTGACGGCCAGGGGCGACGAGGTGGACCGCATCATCGGCCTCGAGATGGGCGCCGACGACTACCTGGCCAAGCCCTTCAGCCCGCGGGAGCTGCTGGCGCGCATCAAGACCATCCTGCGACGGGCCCAGTCGCTGCCGGCCAACATGGAGATCGGCGATGCGCGGGGGTTCCGCTTTGCGGGCTGGCGCCTGGACGTGGCCACCCGCAACGCCACCGCGCCGGACGGGCTGGTCGTCCCCTTGTCGGGGGCCGAGTACCGCCTGCTGCGGGTGTTCCTCGAGCATCCCCAGCGCGTCCTGCCCCGCGACCAGCTGCTCGAGCTGGCCAACAAGCGCGAGGCGATCCTGTTCGACCGCAGCATCGACGTGCTGGTCGGCCGCCTGCGCCGGCGGCTGATGGACGACAGCCGGGAGCCGGCGCTCATCAAGACGGTGCGTGGCGAAGGCTACGTGCTGGCCGCCCTGGTGGATGTCGAGCGTTGAGCCTGCTGCCCCGCACCCTGTTCGGACGCCTGGCGCTGCTGATGACGGGCGGGCTCCTGGTGGCGCAGCTGATCGGCGTGGCGATGCACATGACCGAGCGCCAGCGCACCCTCGGGGCGGCGATCAGCCAGGAGTTCGCGCAGCGTGTGGCGGCCATCCACCGGGCCATCGACAGCACCCCCATCGAGGACAGGCCGCGCCTTGCGGAACGCCTCGGCACCGGGCGCCTGCGGGTCGCGGTCGCGGACTGCGGGCCGCCGCTCGACGCGGTGCCCGCGGCGGGGCAGGCGTTCCTCGATCGGCTGGCCGCAAGCCTGGGCCCGGAGGTCGAGGTCCGGCCGGTCGCCTTGCCCCACGTGGGGGGCTTCGCCTTCGACGTGTGCGTCGGGCTCGGCTCGGGGGGCTGGTTGCGCGTCGAGGGCGGCGCGCCGAAGGAGATCTTCGACTGGCCGTTCCACCTGTTCCTCAATCTGGCGGTGATGCTGACGGTGGTGAGCGTGCTGATCTGGTACGTCGCACGCATCACCGTCAAGCCGCTGACCCGGCTGGCCACGGCGGCCAACCGGCTCGGTGACGACCTCAAGCAGCCGCCCCTGCCCGAGGATGGGCCGAGCGAAGTGCAGGAGGCGGCCCGGGCCTTCAACTCGATGCAGCGGCGCATCCGGCAGCACATCGAGGAGCGGGAGCGATTTCTGGCTGCGGTGTCCCACGACCTCAAGACGCCCGTCACCCGCCTGCGCCTGCGCAGTGAAATGCTGGCCGACGCCGGCCTGCGCGAACGCTACCTGCGCGACCTCGACGACATGCAGCAGATGTTGACCTCGGCGCTGGAGTTCCTGCGCGGGCGCACGGCCGACGAGCCGGTCCATCCGATCGACATGGTGGCCATGCTGGAGAGCCTGGTGGACGACTGGGCCGAGCTGGGGCGGGAGATCCCGCTTCAGGCGCCGGCCTGCGTCAGGCTGAGCGGGCGCCCCCAGGCCCTGCGGCGGGCCATCGGCAACCTCATCGAGAATGCCCTGAAATACGGCGGGAAGGCGTCCGTGGCCTTGGTCGATGAGCCGGCCCGGGTGACCATCGTCGTCGATGACGAGGGCCCCGGGCTGCCCGGGGACATGCTGGAGAAGGTGCTGGAACCTTTCTACCGCAGCGAGTCGTCGAGGAGTCGCGAGACCGGCGGCGTTGGCCTGGGGCTGGCGATCGTCCGGCAAATCGTCCTCGCCCATGGCGGAACGATCCGCCTGGAGAATCGCCCGGCGGGTGGCCTGCGCGCGACGCTGAGCCTGCCCAGGCCGGCGGCGGGCTGACAGCGGGCGGGTCGGGGTTCAGCCCGGCAGGCGCAGCCCGCCAGCCGCCCCGGCCGCGTCGCCATCTGCCTGGAAGGGCGTGACGCCCAGCAGCGGCGCCGGCAGGCGTGCCGTGAGGGCGGCGAGATTTTCGTCGAAGCGCAGCATGGCCGGGGCCACCTGGTTGGCAACCCAGCCGGCGAGGGGGAGGCCGCGGGCGGCGATGGCCTCGACCGTGAGCAGGGCGTGGTTGATGCAGCCCAGGCGCATGCCCACCACCAGGATCACCGGCAGGGCCATGTCGCGGGCCAGGTCGGCGGTGTCGTAGCCGTCGCCCAGGGGGACGCGGAAACCGCCGACGCCCTCCACCAGCACCACGTCGGCCCGGGCCCGCAGCGCCGCGAAGGCGTCGAGGATGGGGGCGGGGGCGATCGTCACGCCCTCTTCGGCGGCGGCGATGTGGGGGGCGATGGGGCTCTTGAGGCAGTAGGGGTTGAGCAGCGCGAGGCCGGGGTCGAAGCTGCCGGCGGCGCGCAGGCGGGCGGCGTCCTCGTTGATGAGTTCGCCGCCCACCAGGTCGGCGCCGGCGGCGATGGGCTTCATGCCGACCGCGCTGAGGCCGCGGGCGCGGGCGGCGTGGAGGAGGGCGCAGGTGACGAAGGTCTTGCCGATCTCGGTGTCGGTGCCGGCGATGAAGTAGGCGGTCATGGGCGTTTCTCGGCGATCAGCCAGAAGGTGTCGTAGGAAGCGGGCAGGCCCTCGGCGCAGCGGTGCGGCTCGTAGGCGGCCTGCAGGCGGGCCCAGGCGGATTTGCCCAGGGGCTTGCGGCGGGCGGCGCCGGTCTGGTGGGCGCCGAGGGTCTTGATGTCGGCGAGGAGCCGGCGCAGGTCGGGGGCCCAGGCCCGCAGGGTGGCGCGCTCGCGGGCGAGCACCCGCAGGCCGGCGGCCTCGACCGCGGCGATGACGGCTTCCGGCGGCTGGAAGGGCAACACATGCTCGGCGTCGTCCACCTGCCGGAAGGCGTCGCGGAGTTCCGCCAGCGTGCCGGGGCCGAGGGTGGCGATCCACAGCTGGCCGCCGGGGCGCAGGCCGCGGGCGAGCTCGGGGAAGGCCCGCCCGGGGGCGCACCATTGCAGCGCGTAGCTCGACCAGATGGCGTCCAGGCAGCCGTCGGCGAGGGGCAGGTGCTCCAGGTCGGCGCACAGGGGCCGGGCCAGGCCGGCGGGGTGGCGGCGCAGCATGGCCGGGGCGAAATCGAGGGCCAGCAGCTCGGCGGCCGGAAAGCGTCGGCGCAGGCCCGGCAGGGCGTAGCCGGTGCCGCAGCCGGCATCGAGCACGCGGCCGGGCTGGAAGCCCTGGCCGGTGGCGAGATCGAGCAGGCGGTCGCAGGCGGCGCGCTGCACCGCGGCGACGGCGTCGTAGTGGTCGGCGGCCTTGTCGAAGGCGGCGCGCACGGCGCGCTTGGGGGCGGGGGCTTGCATCGTCAGCGGGTGGCCTCGGCGGCGAAGGCCCGGATCAGCGTCGCGCAGTCGGCCGGGCGCGACAGCTGGGGGGCGTGGCCGCAGTCCTTGAACACCGACAGGCGCGCGTCGGGGAGCGCGTCGGCCAGCCATTCGGCGGCGGCGACGGGCATCAGGCGGTCTTCGGCGCCGTGGAGCAGGCGCACGGGCTGGCGGACGTCGGCGAGCCGCGGGCGCAGGTCGGTGTCGGCGAGGAGCCTGAGGCCGGTGGCGAGGGCCGGGTGGTGGGCGGCGTCGGCGGGGGTGAGGGCGGCGTTGAGGGCCGCGATGACCTCGCGGCGGCGGCCGTCGCCCATCGCCTGCAGGGCGGTGAAGCGGCGCTGGGTGGCGTCGGGGGTCGTGTCGAAGTCGCCGCGGAAGCCGGCGAGGGTGGCCTCGGGCAGCGCCGCCGGCCAGTCGGGGGCCTGCACGAAGCGCGGCGTGGCGGCGATCAGCACCAGCCGGCTCACCTTGTGGGGGGCGTGGGCGGCGAGGTGGAGGGCGAGCTGGGCGCCGAGCGACCAGCCGACCAGCACGGCGCCGTCGGGCAGCCGGGGGGCGAGGGCGTCGGCCCAGCTGGCGAGGGTGTCGCCGGCCGGCGCGGCGCCGCCGTGGCCGGGGAGGTCGACGGCGATGGCGTTCACCGTCGGCCCGAGTTCGGCGAGCAGCGGCGCCCACACGCCGGACGACAGGCCCCAGCCGTGGAGCAGCACGAGGGGTTGGGCGGCGGGGGTCATGGGTGCTGGGCCTCCAGGCGGTTGAGGGCGGCGACCAGCCGGTCCACCTGCTCCACGCTGTGGGCGGCGGACAGGGTGATGCGCAGCCGCGCGGCGCCCTTGGGCACCGTGGGGGGGCGGATCGCCGGCACCCACAGGCCCTCGGCATCCAGGGCGCGGGAGACGGCCAGGGTTTCGTGGTTGTCGCCGATCACCACCGGCTGGATCGGGGTGTCGGAGGCGAGCAGCTGCCAGCGGGAGAGGCGCAGGCCGGCCTTGAAGCGGGCGATCAGCGCGGCCAGGTGGGCGCGGCGGGTGTCGCCGTGTTCGATGAGGTCGACGGCGGTGAGCAGGGTCTCGGCCAGCAGCGGCGGCGCGCCGGTGGTGAAGATGTAGCTGCGGCTGGTGTTGATCAGCCATTCGATGACATCCCGCGAGCCGGCGACGAAGGCGCCCGCCACGCCGGCCGCCTTGCCGAGGGTGCCCATCAGGATCAGCCGCGGCGAGCCGAGGCCGAAGTGGGCGAGGCTGCCGCGGCCCTGGGGGCCGAGCACGCCGAAGCCGTGGGCGTCATCCACCAGCAGCCAGGCCCGGTGGGCCTCGGCGAGGACGAGGAGCTCGGGCAGCGGGGCCAGGTCGCCGTCCATGCTGAACACGCTGTCGGTGACGATCAGCTTGCGCGGGGCCTCCGAGGCGGCGAGGCGCGCTTCGAGGGCCGCGAGGTCACAGTGGGGGTAGCGGATCAGCTCGGCGCGGGACAGCAGGGCGCCGTCCACCAGGGAGGCGTGGTTGACCTTGTCGGCGAAGATCGCGTCGCCGCGGCCGACGAGGGCAGGCATCACGCCGATGTTGGCCATGTAGCCGGTGGAGAAGCACAGCGCGTCGTCCATGCCGACGAAGGCGGCGAGGCGGGCTTCGAGGGCTTCGTGGGCGGCGTAGTGGCCGCTGACCAGATGCGAGGCGCCGGCGCCGACGCCCCAGCGGGCCGCGGCGCCCGCGGCGGCGCTGGCCAGGGTGGGCTCGGCGGCGAGGCCGAGGTAATCGTTGGAGCAGAAGGCGACCACCGGCGCGGCGCGGTCGGCGAGCTGGAGTTCGGGCCGGCAGGAGGTGGTGACGATGCGCCGGCGGCGGCGCAGGCCGGCTTCATCGAGCCGGGCGAGGCCGGCGTCGAGTTCGTCGAGGGGATCGCGGGGCTCAGCCAAGGCTGGCCTCCAGCGCGGCGGCGGTCTGGCCGGCGAGGTGGGCGATCTCGGCCTCGGAGACGATGTAGGGCGGCATGGTGTAAACGGTGTTGCCGATCGGGCGCAGCAGCAGCTCGCGGGCCAGCGCCTCGGCGAAGAAGCGGCGGGAGAAGCCGGCGGGGGCGCCTTCCACGTCGAAGGCCAGCATCATGCCCTGCTGGCGCAGGTGGCGCACCGCCGGGTGGCCGCCGACGGCGGTGCAGAAGGCTTCGCCGAGGCGGGCGGCGGTGGCGCGGTTGCGGGTGATCACTTCGTCCTGCTCGAAGATGTCGAGGGTGGCGAGGGCCGCCCGGCAGGCCAGCGGGTTGCCGGTGTAGCTGTGGGAGTGCAAGAAGCCGCGGGCGGTGTCGTCGTCGTAGAAGGCGGCGAACACGTCGTCGGTGGTGAGCACGATGGAGAGCGGCAGGTAGCCGCCGGAGATGCCCTTGGAGAGCAGCAGGAAATCCGGCCAGATGCCGGCCTGCTGGCAGGCGAAGAAGCTGCCGCTGCGCCCGCAGCCGACGGCGATCTCGTCGGCCACCAGGTGCACCCGGTAGCGGTCGCACAGCTGGCGGGCGAGGCGCAGGTATTCGGGGTCGTACATCACCATGCCTGAGGCGCACTGCACCAGGGGTTCGACGATCACGGCGGCGGTTTCAAGGGCGTGCTCGGCGAGGTGGGCCTCGAGGGCGGCGGCGGCGCGGCGGGCCACGTCGGCGGCGGTCTCGCCGGGCTGGGCGTTGCGGGCGTCGGGGCTGGGCACGCAGCTGCCGCCGCGCACCAGCGGGGCGTAGGCGTCGCGGAAGATCGCCACGTCGGTGACGGCCAGGGCGCCCACCGTCTCGCCGTGGTAGCTGCCCGCGAGGCTGACGAAACGGTTCTTGCCCGGCTGGCCGTGGTTGCGCCAGTAGTGGGCGCTCATCTTGAGGGCGATCTCGGTGGCCGAGGCGCCGTCGGAGGCGTAGAAGGCGTGGCCCAGGGCGTGGCCGGTGAGGGCGGCGAGGCGCTCGGAGAGCTCGACCACCGGCTCATGGGTGAAGCCGGCCAGCATGACGTGCTCCAGCGTGTCGAGCTGGGCCTTGAGGGCGTTGCCGATGCGCGGGTTGGCGTGGCCGAACAGATTGACCCACCAGGAGCTGATGCCGTCGAGGTAGCGCCGGCCGTCCATGTCGATGAGCCACGCGCCCTCGCCCCGGGCGATCGGGATGAGGGGCAGCTGCTCGTGGTGCTTCATCTGGGTGCACGGGTGCCAGACGGCGGCGAGGGAGCGGGAGAGGAGGCTGGCGTTGGCGGACATGGCTTCGGGATCGCGGTGTTGAAGCGAAAAGTGGAGCGGCCAGGGGCTGGCGGCTCCACTTGCGGGCCGGCTCGACGCAGGTTCGGCCGGCCCCGGCAGGGATGGGCGAGCGCGCTCAGTAGGCGTGGTTGCTCGCGCCGGCCGCGCCGACGGCGGTGTAGATGTGCTGGGCGCGGATCATGCCGCGCATGTTGCCGCTGGCGCCGCTGGCGGCGGTCCAGGTGGTGCCGGCGAGTTCGCGGTACCAGGCGCTGCCGTCGCCCAGGGCGATGAGGCGGGTGCCGACCGCCGCGGTGCGAAGGGCCGCGCCCACGTTGTCGGTGGTCCAGGTGATGCCGTCGGAGCTGGTGAGCAAGGTGCCGTCGGCGCCCACCGCCAGATAGTAGTAGGCGGTGCCGTCGAGGGGATAGCGGCCGGAGGCGACGGCGGTGAGGTCACCGCTTTGGGTGGAGACCTCCCAGGTGCCGACGCTGGTGCTGGTGAGCACCTTGCCGTTGCTGCCCACCGCCACCCAGCGACCGTTGGCGTAGGTGACGCCGCGCAGATTGATGGCGCTGATGTCCTCGCTGATGCTGGCGGGGGTGGTCCAGGTGGTGCCGTTGGTGGAGTAGCGGATGGTGCCCTTGTCGCCAACCGCCACCAGGGTGCCGCCGCTGCTGGCGATGGCGTTGAAGGTTTCGCTGGTGTTGGTGGCGGCGCTGCCGAGGGTGGTCCAGTTGTTGATGTCCGAGCTGTAGGCCACGCTGCCGCCGCTGCCCACGGCGTAGTAGGTGCCGAGGCTCACGTCGTAGACGACGGCCTTGAGGTCGATGCCGGCGGCGGGCTTGGTGCCGGTGGGGGTCGTCCATTCGAGGGCGGTGGTGGACCGGTAGACCCGCTTCTCGTCGGTGTCCGGGGTGTTGTAGATGACGCCACCGTCGCCCACCGCGACGTAGGAATAGAGGCTGACGCTGCCGGCGCTGCGGCCGTAGGCGATGCCGTTCATCGAGGCGCCGCCGAAGCCGGTCGAGGCGTTCCAGGTGGCGCCGGCCGGGCGGGGCGTGAAGGGGCCGCCGGCGGGGCTGGCGCCCGGGCCGCCTTCGCCGCCGTCGGTGCGCCCGTTGATCACGATGGAGTAGGCGGTGCCGTTGGTGAGCGCCGTGCCGGTGCGTACGGTGTCGATCAGATACGGGCTGTCGATGCCGCCACCCTTGGAGCCGACCTTGGCGGTGGCATTCTTGTCGCCGACGGCGACGCTGGCGCCTTCCTTGAACCACAGCCAGTACTGAACGCCGGTGATTTCCTTCCACTCGACGAAGATCTGTTCGTCGCCGGCAACCGCCTTGACTTCCTCCGGTGCGGGGGCGGAACTCCCGCCACCACCGCCACAGGCGGCGAGGAAGGCGGCACTGAGGGTGGCTGCAACGAGCAGGCGGCGCTTGGGAAGGAACATGAGTTTCGCCATCAATGAATTCGGAAGGCGCTGATTCTACAACAGTAGAAGCACCTGCCCCGCTCCGGCGTGCGACACGGGCGGGCGGGGCAGGGGAGGCGCTGGGCTCAGCCGTCGTGGCTGCCGGTGAGCTCCTTGAGCAGGATCTCCTGGGCGGCGCGGCGCGTGCTGCGGGGGTTCTTGCGCCGGTAGTGGTTGTCGGCGTCGAGCTCCCAGGCCTGGCAGTTGTCGCCGAGGTAGGGGCGCAGGCCTTCCTTCATTACACGCCGTTTCACTTTCGGGTCGAGGATGGGGAAGGCGACTTCGATGCGCTTGAAGAAATTGCGCTCCATCCAGTCGGCGCTGGAGAGGTAGAGCTTGTCGGCGCCGTCGGCCTGGAAGTAGAAGATGCGGTGGTGCTCCAGGAAGCGGCCGACGATGGAGCGCACCCGGATGTTCTCCGACAGGCCGGGTACGCCGGGCTTGAGGGCGCACACGCTGCGGGCGATCACGTCGATCTCGACGCCGGCCTGGGAGGCTTCGTAGAGGGCCTCGATGGTCTCCGGTTCGAGCAGCGCATTGACCTTGACGATGATGCGCCCCTTGCGGCCGGAGCGGGCGATCTCGGCCTCCTCGCGGATGGCGGCCACCACGTTGGGCTGCAGCGTGAAGGGCGCCTGCCACAGGTGGGTGAGCCTGCCGGCCTGGCCCAGCCCGGTGAGCTGCTTGAACACCTCGGCCACGTCGGCGCCGATCTCCTCGTTGGCGGTGAGGAGGCCGAAGTCGGTGTAGAAGCGGGTCGTGCGGGGGTGGTAGTTGCCGGTGCCCAGGTGGGCGTAGCGGCGCAGCCCGCCGTTCTCGCGGCGGACCACCAGCAGCATCTTGGCGTGGGTCTTGTAGCCGACGACGCCATACACCACGTGGGCGCCGACCTCCTCGAGCTGGGCCGCCCAGCCGATGTTGGCCTCCTCGTCGAAGCGGGCCATCAGCTCGACGACCACGGTGACTTCCTTGCCCTTCTGGGCGGCGCGGATGAGGTGCTCCATCAGCACCGAGTCGGTGCCGGTGCGATAGACGGTCATCTTGACGGCGACCACGTCCGGGTCGTCGGCGGCGGCCTTGAGCAGGCCGATCACCGGCTCGAAGCTCTGGAAGGGGTGGTGCAGCAGGATGTCCTGCCTGCGCACCGCGGCGAAGATGTTGTCGCCCTTGGCGAGCTCCTTCGGGCGGGCCGGGCGGAAGCCGCGGTACTTGAGGTCGGGCCGCTCGACCCAGTCGGGCACCTGGTTGAGGCGCACGAGGTTGACGATGCCCGGCACGCGGTAGACGTCGGCCCGATCGAGGGCGAACTGCTTCATCAGGAACCCGGCCATCGCCTCCGAGCAGTTGTCGGCGAGCTCGAGGCGCACCGCGTCGCCGAAGTGGCGTTGCTGCAGCTCGCCCTTGAGGGTGGCGCGGAGGTCCTTGACCTCCTCTTCGTCGACGAACATGTCGGAGTTGCGGGTGACCCGGAACTGGTAGCAGCCCACCACGTTCATGCCGCCGAAGAGCTCGCCCACGTGGGCGTGGAGCAGCGACGACAGGAACACGAAGGCGTCGTCGATGCCGGTGAGCTCCTTGGGCACCCGGATGACGCGGGGCAGGGCGCGCGGGGCCTGCACGATGGCGGCGCCGGAGTCGCGCCCGAAGGCGTCGCGGCCCTCGAGCTCGACGGCGAAGTTGAGGCTCTTGTTGAGCACCCGCGGGAAGGGGTGGGCCGGGTCGAGGCCGATCGGGGTGAGCACCGGCATCACCTCGCGCATGAAGTAGTCGCGCGCCCACAGGTGCTGGGCGTCGGTCCAGGTGCTGCGGCGCAAAAACACGATGCCTTCGGCCGCCAGCGCCGGCAGGATGGTGTCGTTGAGCAGGGCGTACTGCTCGGCGATGATGCTGTGCACCTCGCGGCTGATGAGCGCGTGCAGCGCGGTGGGCGTGAGGCCGTCGGTGGTCATCGTCAGGCTGCCCAGGAGCATCTGCTCCTTGACGCCGGCGACGCGGACCTCGAAGAACTCGTCGAGATTGCTCGACACGATGCACAGGAAGCGCAGGCGCTCGAGGAGCGGCATGGCCGGATCGGCGGCCTGGGCGAGCACGCGGCGCTGGAACTGCAGCAGGGAAAGCTCGCGATTGATGAAGTGATCGCGGCGAAATTGGGGCTCGGGGGCGGGCAGGGGCATGGACTCTCCTCGGAATCTTCTGATTTGAGTGCAAGTATGTGACGGTTTTGTTGCACGCACATGACGATTGCGCGGGTGGGTAATGCCGGCGGCGGCGTTGCCGTGGGCCGGTGCTAGAATTTGCGGCTCATGCGCTTCCGCGCGAGTCTCCGTAGCCGATTCATGAACCGTGAACTAATCGCCGCCATCGACCTGGGGTCCAACAGCTTCCGCCTGCAGATCGGGCGGATCGTGAACGACCAGATTTATCCCCTCGACGGGATCAAGGAGGCGGTTCGCCTCGCGGCCGGCCTCTCGCCCGACCGCATGCTGGACGCCGCTTCGCAGTTTCGCGGCATCAGCGCGCTGCGCTGCTTCAACGAGCGCATCCGCGATTATCCGCCCGAGGCCGTGCGGGCGGTGGCCACCAACACCCTGCGGGTGGCCAAGAACGCGCCGTACTTCCTGGTGCAGGCCGAGGCCGCGCTGGGCTTTCCGATCGAGGTCATCGCCGGCCGCGAGGAGGCCCGCCTGATCTACGTGGGCGTCGCCCACACCCTGCCCAACCCCCACAAGCAGCAGCTGGTGGTGGACATCGGCGGCGGCTCCACCGAGTTCGTGATCGGCAAGAGCTTCAACCCCATCGCGCTCGAATCCCTCTACATGGGCTGCGTGAGCTACTCGCTGCGGCATTTCCCCAACGGCCGCATCGACAAGCGCGGCCTGCGGGAGGCCGAGCTGGCGGCCCAGAAGGAGATCCAGACCATCGCCCACGCCTACCGCGAGATCGGCTGGGAGGAGGCGGTGGGCTCCAGCGGCTCGGCCAAGGCGCTGGTGGACATCCTCGAACTCAATGGGCTCTCCGACGGCGGGATCACCCGCAGCGGCATGGAGCGCCTGCGCAACCTGATGCTGAAGGCCGGCTCGGTGGACAACCTCCAGCTCGAGGGCCTGCGCCCCGACCGGCTGCCGGTGCTGCCGGGCGGCTTCGCGATCATGTGGGCGGTGTTCCAGGAGCTCGGCCTCGAGCGCATGACCTTCTCGGAGGGCGCGCTGCGCCTGGGCGTGCTCTACGACCTGCTCGGCCGCTATCACCACCACGACCTGCGCGACGCCACCGTGTCGGCCTTCGTCGAGCGCTACGGCGTCGACCTGGCCCACGCCCGCCAGGTGGCCGATACCGCGCGGGCCTTCCTGCTGCAGATCGATCCGGCCGCGGCCGACAACGAGAGCATCGACCGGCGCTTCCTCGAATGGGCCGCGCTGCTCCACGAGGCCGGCGTCTCGGTGGCCCATTCCAGTTACCACAAGCACAGCGCCTACATCCTCGGTAACGCCGACATGCCCGGCTTCTCGCGGATGGACCAGGGGCGCCTGGCGCGGATCGTTCTGGCCCACCGGGGCAAGCTCGCGCGGGTCGGCGGCCTCGACCCGGAGAGCACCGAGTGGCGCCTGATCCTGTGCCTGCGGCTGGCGGTCGTCGTGCATCGGGCGCGGGACGGGCGGGGCGTGCCGCCGCTGCGCCTCAAGCGCGAGGGCCGCGGCTACGTGGCGGTCGCCGACAACGACTGGCTGCGCAACCTGCCCCTCACCGCCTCGGCCCTCGAAGAAGAAGAGCGCCAGTGGCAGGCCATCGGCCAGCCCCTCAAGCTGCGTGTCGAGCGCACCCCGGCGCGCAGCCCGGCGGGTGCCTGAGGCAGCGCGGATGCCCGCCGGAGACCGGCAGCCTCCCTCCCTGCGACAGGAGGCCATTGGCGCCGACCCCCGGGTGCGCCTCACCGGCGACTGGACCCTGAGCTTCCTGGCGCCCCGGCTCGAAGCGCTGCGCCGGCAACTCCAGGCCGTGGCCGGCGACGCCGGCTGGGACCTGAGCGGCGTCACCCGCCTCGACAGCTTCGGCGCCGTGCTGCTGTGGCGCCACTGGGGGCGGCGACGGCCCGACGGGCTGGTGCTGCCGGCCGAGCTCGAGGGCATCTTCGGGCGCCTGGCCGAACTCGGCGAGACCACCGTGCAGGCGCGGGCGCCCTATCGCTTCCTCGACGGCACGGCCCAGGTCGGGCGGGCGGTGTTCGGCTTCGCGCGCCATCTGGTGCATTTCGTCGCGCTGGTCGGCCAGCTCTGCCTCGACCTCGTTTATCTGCTGCGCTACCGGGGCCACTGGCCGCTACTCGAGATCTCGGCCAACTTTTACAAGGTCGGGGTCCAGGCGATGCCGGTCACCGCGCTGGTGGGCTTCCTGATCGGGGTGGTGCTGTCCTACCTTTCGGCGCTGCAGCTGCAGCTCTTCGGGGCCGACGTGTTCATCGTCAACATCCTCGGCTTCGGCATCATCCGCGAGCTCGGGCCGGTGCTGGTGGCGGTGCTGGTGGCCGGGCGCTCGGGCTCGGCGATGACGGCCCAGATCGGCGTGATGCGGGTCACCGAGGAGATCGACGCCCTCACCACGATGGGCATCTCGCGCTACGTGCGCCTGGTGCTGCCCAAGGTTGTCGCGCTGGCCCTGGCGATGCCGCTGGTGACCCTGTGGGGGTCGTCGATGGCGCTCTTCGGCGGCATGGTGTCGGCCAACCTCCAGCTGGGGCTGAGCTTCGACTTCTTCCTCAACGCGCTGCCCCGGGCGGTGCCGGCGGTGAACCTGCTGATCGGCCTGGCCAAGGGTGCCGTCTTCGGTCTGCTGATCGCGCTGGTGGCCTGCCACTTCGGCCTGCGGGTGAGGCCCAACACCGAGAGCCTGTCGGCCAACACGACGGCTTCGGTGGTCACCTCGATCACCGTGGTGATCCTGGTGGATGCGGTGTTCGCCATCGCGACCCGCTCCATCGGGCTGCCGCGTTGAGGAGGCGGCGATGAGCCACCCGGTCGAACTGCGCGGCGTGTCGACCCGCTTCGGGCATACCTGGGTGCATCGGCGCATCGACCTGGCCGTGCCGTCCGGCGAGGTGGTGGCCCTGGTGGGCGGCTCCGGCACCGGCAAGACCACCCTGTTGCGCCAGATGGTGGGCCTGCTGCAGCCCGCCGAGGGCGAGGTGAGGCTGTTCGGCGAGCCGCTCTTTGGCGGCAGCCGGGCCGACCAGCTCGCCCGGCGGCGGCGCTTCGGCATGCTCTTCCAGCAGGGGGCGCTGTTCTCGGCGCTCAACGTGTTCGCCAACGTGGCCTTTCCGCTGCGCGAAGCCGGCATCGACGACGAGGGCCTGCTGCGCGACCTGGTGCTGCTCAAGCTGGCGATGGTCGAGCTCGGCCCCGACGTGGCCCTGCGCATGCCGGCCGAGCTGTCGGGCGGGATGGTCAAGCGGGTGGCCCTGGCGCGGGCGCTGGCCCTCGAGCCCGAGCTGCTGCTCCTCGACGAGCCCACCGCCGGCCTCGACCCCGACCGCAGTGCCGGCTTCGTGCGCCTCATCCGCAGCCTCCACGCGGCCCTCGGCCTGACGGTCATCCTGGTCACCCACGATCTCGATACCCTGGCGGCCCTGGCCACCCGGGTGGCCGTGCTGTCCGAAGGGCGTATACTCGCCTTTGGCCCCCTCGAAGAGATCATGCGTGTGCAGGACCCATTCATCCAGCGTTTCTTCCATGGCGAGCGCAGTGAGGCTGCCCTGGCCCGGGGGCGGGGGCTGATCTGATGGAAAGCCGCTCCCACGCCATCGCCGCCGGCCTGTTCGCGATCATCCTGAGCGCCGGGGTGGTGCTGGCCCTGTGGTGGTTTTCCGACAAGCGCGAGGTGACCCGCGAGGTGGTGCTGGTGACCTCCGGCAGCGTGAACGGCCTCAACCCCCAGGCCACCGTGCGCTACCGCGGCATCGTGGCGGGCAAGGTGGCGAGCATCGGGCTCGATCCGGCCAATCCCCGCGACGTGCTCGTTACCGTCCGCATCCGCGCCGACCTGCCGATCACCGAGGGCACCCGCGCCCGGCTGGCCACCCAGGGGGTCACCGGCCTGGCCTTCATCGCCCTCGACGACAACGGCGAGCAGCCCGCCCCGCTGGCCGGCGTGGCCGGCGGACCGCCCCGGCTCCGCCTGGCGCCGGGCCTCCTCGACGAGGTGAGCGCCGCCTCGCTGCAGACCCTCTCCCGGGTACGCGACCTCGCCGAGCGCCTCGCCGGCCTGGCGAGCCCCGACAACCTGGCCCGCATCGAACGCACCCTGGCCCATCTCGAGCGCTCCAGCCAGGGCCTCGAGCGCACGCTCCAGGAGGCGCCGCAGACGCTGGCGGCGGTGCGCCAGGTGTTCTCCAGGGACAACCTCGCGCGCATCGGCCGCTCCCTCGACAACCTCGAACGCCTGAGCGGCGAGGCGGTGCCGCTGGCGCGGGAGGGGCGCACGCTGCTCACCCGGCTGCAGACGGTCAGCGAGCGCCTCGACACCCTGGCCGGCGCGACCGGCGAAGGCGTCGCCACCAGCACCCTGCCGCGCCTCAACGGGCTGCTGCAGGAGCTCACGGTCACCTCGCGGCAGCTCTCCGACCTGCTCGACGAGATCGACAATTCGCCGCAGCTGCTGTTGCTGGGCCGCGGCAAGCCCCTGCCGGGCCCGGGTGAGGCGGGCTTCCGCCAGCCCGGCCACTGACCGCCACGCCTTGCCGGAGCCCCCTAGGCCATGACCCTGCCCCGTCCGTCCCTCTGCCCGATGATTCCGAGCCTGCTGATCGCGGCGCTGCTGGCTGGCTGCACGGGGCTGCCCAAGGTGGCGCCGGCCTATGCGGTGCATGACTTCGGCGGGCCCGACCCGGTTGCCGCCCGCAGCCCCGGGGTGCCCCTGCGTGGCCTCGAGGTGGTCGCCGCGCCCTGGCTGGCGTCCACCGCGATACAGTACCGCCTGGCCTACGCCCAGCCTACCCGCCGCCAGGCCTATGTCGAGAGCCGCTGGGCGGCCCAGCCGGCCCAGCTGGTCGAGCTGGCGCTGAAGCGGGCGGTCCGCACCGGCGGCGAGGCCGGCACGAGCGGCGCCTGCCGCCTGCGGGTCGAGCTGGACGAGTTTGCCCAGGTCTTCGACGAGGCCGCCGCCAGCCGCGGCGTCGTCGAGGCCCGCGCCTTCCTGCTGGCGCCGCGCAGCGACCAGATCGTCGCCAGCCGTGGTTTCTCGCTGGCCCGTCCGGCGCCGTCGGCGGATGCCCTCGGCGGTGTCGCGGCGCTGCGCGGGGGCGTGCGCCAGATGGGCGTCGAGCTGTCCGACTGGCTCGAGGCCCTCGGCCGGGAAGGCGCAGCGCGCGGCCGCTGCGGCGCCTGAACATTCAAGACGCATCACCACATATCAAACGAGGAGACCAACCGATGAACGCAGTGCCCGATTCCAACACCGAACCCATGCTGCTCCGCGCCGATGCCGACGGGGTCGCCACGCTCACCCTCAACCGCCCGGGGCAGTTCAACGCCCTGTCCCAGGCCATGCTCGAAGCCCTGCTGGCCGAGCTGCAGGCCATCGCCGCCGACAAGTCGGTGCGGGTGGTGGTGCTGGCGGGCGCCGGCAGGGCCTTCTGCGCCGGGCACGACCTCAAGGAGATGCGCGGCAACCACACCAAGGCCTTCATGCAGGCGCTGTTCCGTCTGTGCGGCAAGGTGATGATGCAGATCGTCGGCATGCCCCAGCCGGTGGTGGCCCGCATCCACGGCATCGCCACCGCGGCGGGCTGCCAGCTGGTGTCCATGTGCGATCTGGCGGTGGCCTCGGACGTGGCGCGCTTTGCCGTGTCGGGCATCAACGTGGGCCTCTTCTGCGCCACGCCGAGCGTCGGCCTGTCGCGCAACATGGGCCGCAAGCAGGCCTTCGAGATGCTCGTCACCGGGGACTTCATCGACGCCGCCGAGGCGCAGCGCCGCGGGCTGGTCAATCGGGTGGTGCCCCTCGAGGCCCTCGACGAGGAGGTGGCCAGGCTCACCGCGTCGATCTGCGCCAAGTCGCCGGTGGCCATCGCGATGGGCAAGCAGATGTTCTATTCGCAGCTCGAGATGGGCCTCGACGCCGCCTACCAGCACGCTTCCGAGGTGATGGCCTGCAACATGATGTGCGATGACGCGGCCGAGGGCATCGACGCCTTCATGGCCAAGCGCAAGCCGGTGTGGACCGGCAAGTAAGCCCCCAGGGTAGGGCCGCCCGGTGCTGATCGACACCCACTGCCACCTGGATGCCGCCGAGTTCGACGCCGACCGCGAGGCGGTGCTCGACGCGGCGCGGGCCGGTGGGGTGGGAGGCTTTCTGGTGCCGGCGGTGGGGGCCTCCAACTTCGACGCGGTAGCTGCCCTGTCGGCCGCCCATCCGGATTGCCGCCACGCCTTCGGCATCCACCCGATGTACGTGCGGCAGGCCTGCGAGGCCGACCTTGAACACCTGCGGGAGCGGCTCGCCGACGGCAGCGCGGTGGCGGTGGGGGAGATCGGCCTCGACGGCTTCATGCAGGACGGCAGCCTGCCGCTGCAGTTGCGCTATTTCGAGGCCCAGCTGCGGCTGGCGCGGGCGTTCGAGCTGCCGGTGGTGCTGCACATCCGGCGGGCCCAGGACGAGATCCTCAAGCTCCTGCGGCGCATCCGGCCGCCAGGGGGCATCGCCCACGCCTTCAACGGCAGCCTGCAGCAGGCAGAGGCCTTCATCAAGCTCGGCTTCCGGCTTGGCTTCGGCGGCGCGATGACCTACACCGGCTCCCGACGCATCCGCCAGCTGGCGGCGGAGCTGCCCCTGTCGGCGATCGTGCTCGAGACCGACGCGCCGGACATCCCGCCCGCCTGGGCGGCCGGGCGGCGCAACGACCCCGTCAATCTGGGGCGTTTTGCCGGCGAACTGGCGACGCTGCGGGGCATGCCGATGGCCGAGGTGGTGGAGGCGACCTGCGCCAACGCGGTCGCGGCCATTCCGGGGCTGGCCGGCCTGACCGGGTTCAGGCCGCCGATCGGGCGGGAAGCGCGATGAGTTCGAGGATGTCGGCCTTCATGCGGGCGATGTCGCCGTCGAACTTCTCGCAGTTCATCATCGACACGCCGAACACGTAGGCGTAGAGCAGCATGCTGCGGGTGGATGCCTCGTGGAGCGGGAGGCCGATGGCAAGGAAGAGTTCGCGGGCGCAGCGCAGGCGCCAGGCGTCCACCTCTTCGACGGTGGCGGCGGCGAGGGAGTCGCGGCGCGCCCACTCGCGCATCGCCAGCTCGATCAGGATGCCCTTCTTGTTGCGGCTCGCGCTGTACACGTCAATCACGTGGAAGAGCTGGGCCTGCTCCTTGCCCGGTTCGGGCCGGGTCTGCTTGATGATGTCGCGGATGCGGCCTTCCTTCCAGACGTCGAGCACGCCGGCGAGGAGGTCCTGGCGGTCCTTGAAATGCCAGTAGAAACTGCCTTTCGTGACGTGCAGGCGCTTGGCCAGCACCTCGACGCGGATACCCGTCACCCCCTCGTCGGCGAGGGTGTCGAGGGCGGCCTGAACCCATGCGGCGCGATCGAGCTGGGGGCGGGGTGGTTTTTCCATACGTTATAGTATTGACGCTTCTTTAACCATACGCTACCGTACGGAAAGTGACAAGGCAAGGTCGCCTGTGAGAAGCTGCGAAATGTCGTCCGGCTTTCGTGGCCAGCGGGGCTGCCCATCATGGATGGCAATCTCCTGACGCCAGTCCAGCCCCGGGGCGAGCGGCCTTCGTTGATGGCCGCAGATCTGCAAGATGTTGGGAAAACTCTAAATAAGAAGGAGTGGAGCATTGAAGATTCTGGTTCCCGTTAAACGCGTGGTCGACTACAACGTCAAGGTCCGCGTGAAGAGTGACGGTTCGGGCGTCGATACCGCCAACGTCAAGATGTCCATGAACCCCTTCGATGAAATCGCCGTCGAAGAAGCCGTGCGCCTCAAGGAAGCCGGCGTGGCGACCGAGGTGGTGGCCGTGTCCTGCGGCGTGGGCGCCTGCCAGGAAACCCTGCGTACCGCGATGGCCATCGGCGCCGACCGCGGCATCCTCGTCGAGACCGACGTCGACCTGCAGCCGCTGGCCGTCGCCAAGCTGCTCAAGGCACTGTGCGACAAGGAGCAGCCCCAGGTGGTGATCTGCGGCAAGCAGGCCATCGACGATGATGCGAACCAGACCGGCCAGATGCTGTCTGCCCTGATGGGCTGGCCCCAGGCCACGTTCGCTTCCAAGCTCGCCGTGAGCGGCAGCAAGGCGACCGTCACCCGCGAGATCGACGGCGGCCTCGAGACCCTCGAGATCGCGCTGCCGGCCGTGGTGACCACCGACCTGCGCCTCAACGAGCCGCGCTACGCGACGCTGCCGAACATCATGAAGGCCAAGAAGAAGCCCCTCGAGACGGTCAAGCCGGCCGATCTGGGCGTCGATGTGGCGCCCCGCCTGACGACCCTCAAGGTCGTCGAGCCGCCCAAGCGCAGCGCGGGCATCATGGTGGCTGACGTGGCTCAGCTGGTCGAAAAACTCAAGAACGAAGCGAAGGTGCTGTAATGACGATTCTGGTTGTTGCCGAGCACGACAACGCGTCCCTGAAGGGCGCGACCCTCAACACCATTTCCGCCGCCGCCAAGCTGGGCGGTGACGTGGTCGTCCTCGTCGCGGGCTCCGGCGCCGCCGCTGCGGCCGACGCCGCCGCCAAGGTGGCCGGCGTCTCCAAGGTGCTGTCGGCCGATGCCGCCGCCTTCGCCGACCTCGGTGCCGAGAACCTGGCGACCCAGGTGGTGGCCGTGGTGAAGGCGGCCGGCGGCTCGATCAGCCACGTGCTGGCCCCCGCCACCACCTTCGGCAAGAACGTGCTGCCGCGCGTCGCCGCGCTGCTGGACGTCGCGCAGATCTCCGACATCGTCGCCATCGAGTCCGCCGACACCTTCGTCCGCCCGATCTACGCCGGCAACGCGCTGGCCACGGTCAAGTCGGCCGATGCGGTCAAGGTCATCACCGTGCGTACCACCGCCTTCGAGGCGGCGGGCGAGGGCGGTTCCGCCGCCGTCGAGCAGGTGGCTGCGACGGGCGATCTGGGGCTCTCCAAGCTGGTCGGCCGCGAGCTGACCAAGTCGGCCCGTCCCGAACTGGGCGCCGCCAAGATCATCGTCTCGGGCGGTCGCGGCATGGGCAGCGGCGAGAACTACCACCAGGTGCTCGAGCCCCTGGCCGACAAGATCGGCGCAGCCCTCGGCGCGAGCCGGGCGGCCGTCGATGCCGGCTACGTCCCCAACGACTACCAGGTCGGCCAGACCGGCAAGATCGTCGCGCCGCAGCTGTACATTGCGGTGGGCATCTCCGGCGCCATCCAGCACCTGGCGGGCATGAAGGACTCCAAGGTGATCGTCGCGATCAACAAGGATCCGGAAGCGCCGATCTTCCAGGTGGCCGACTACGGCCTCGTGGCCGACCTCTTCGAGGCCGTGCCGCAACTCGTGGCTGCCGTCTGACGGGAGACACGGCGAACGTCACGGTAGCGTACGGATGAACTTCGCCCCCGACCTGTTCTCCCCGGCATGGCACGTCGTTGCGGCCATCCTGGGGGTCGGAGTCGGGGTGTGGGTTCTCCGGACGGCGCCGTGGCGGCGCCTGCAGGACGGGCATCAGCTCAACGCATTGTTGGGGGCGGCGGTCATCCTGACCCTGCTCTGGAGCCTGAACGCCGGGGTGTATCCCAGCCTCAACCTGCATCTCCTCGGCGCCATGGCGGCGACCCTCATCTTCGGGCCGCAACTGGCCCTGCTCGTCCTGGCCCTGGCGCTCGCGGGCATCACCTTCAACGGAAGCACCCAGTGGTCTGCCTACCCGATCAACCTGATCGTGATGGCGGTGGTTCCGGTGGCCTTCAGCACGCTGTACGCCCGTCTCGTGGCGCGCTGGCTGCCCAGGCATTTCTTTGTATACATTTTCGTAAACGCCTTCATCGGCGCCGCGGTGATTGTCCTGCTCCAGGGCTGCGTGGCGTCCCTGGGGCTGGTCGCTGCCGGGGCCTATCCGGTGGATCTGCTGTTGTCCGACTACCTGCCTTTCTTCCTGTTGCTGGGTTTTTCCGAAGCCTGGCTGTCCGGAATGACGTTGACCCTGCTGGTGGTGTATTTCCCCGAGTGGGTGGCCAGCTTCGACGATCGCAGCTACTTCGGGAGCAAGTGAGGGGCGAAGGGCGGTGGCAGGGAATCTCGTGTCTTAAAAATCCAAAAACGATCTGAGTGGAGAAAGAACAATGAGCAACTACAACGCACCGATTCGTGACATGCAGTTCGTGCTGCGGGAACTCGCCGGGCTGGACGCCGTGGCTGCCCTGCCCGGGTGTGAGGACGCCTCGCCCGACGTGGTCGACGCCATCCTCGAGGAAGCCGGCAAGTTCGCCACCGGCGTGCTGTCGCCCCTCAACTGGACCGGTGACCAGGAAGGCGCGCGCTGGGACAACGGCGTGGTGCACACCGCCACTGGGTGGAAGGAAGCCTACAAGCAGTTCGCCGAGGCCGGCTGGACGGCCCTCGCCTGCGAGCCCGAGTTCGGCGGCCAGGGCCTGCCCAAGCTCGTGTCCACCGCGGTGATGGAGATGTGGAAGTCGGCCAACATGGCCTTCTCCCTGTGCCCGATGCTGACCAACGGCGCCATCGAGTCCATCAAGCTGCGCGGCACCGATGAGCAGAAGGCGGCCTACCTGCCCAAGATGGTGAGCGGCGAATGGACCGGCACCATGAACCTGACCGAGCCCCAGGCCGGCTCCGACCTCGCCGCGGTGCGCACCCGCGCCGTGCCCCAGGGTGATGGCACCTACAAGATCTTCGGCCAGAAGATCTTCATCACCTATGGCGAGCACGACATGACCGACAACATCATCCACCTGGTGCTGGCCCGTCTGCCGGACGCGCCGGAGGGGGTGAAGGGCATCTCCCTGTTCGTCGTGCCGAAGTTCCTGCTCAACGCCGACGGCACCCCGGGCGAGCGCAACGACGTGCATTGCGTCTCCATCGAGCACAAGCTGGGCATCCACGCCAGCCCGACCGCGGTGCTGGCCTTCGGTGACAACGGCGGTGCCATCGGCACCCTGGTGGGCGAGCCGAACCGTGGCCTCGAGTACATGTTCATCATGATGAACGAGGCCCGCTTCGCGGTGGGCATGGAGGGCCTGGCGCTCTCCGAGCGTGCCTACCAGCGCGCCCTGGCCTACGCCAAGGACCGCATCCAGGGCACCGAGGCCGGCGTGCGCGGCGGCCCGAAGGTGAGCATCATCCACCACGCCGACGTGCGTCGCATGCTGCTGAGCATGAAGTCCCAGGTCGAGGCCCAGCGTGCGCTGGCTTACGTGGTCGGTGCCGCCACCGACATGGCCCACTACCACCCGGACGAGGCCGTCCGCGCCCAGAACCAGGCCTTCGTCGACCTGATGATCCCGGTGGTCAAGGGCTGGCTCACCGAGAGCAGCATCGAGATCACCTCCACCGGCGTGCAGGTGCACGGTGGCATGGGCTTCATCGAGGAGACCGGCGCGGCCCAGCACTTCCGTGACGCCCGCATCACGGCGATCTACGAAGGCACCACGGCGATCCAGGCCAACGACCTGATCGGCCGCAAGATCGCCCGCGAGAGCGGCCAGACCGTCAAGGGGGTGATCGCCGAGATGCGCCAGGTCGAGGCCGCCCTGGCCGCGGCTGCCGGCGACGACTTCGCGGCGATCCGCAAGTCCCTGTCGTCCGGCGTGACGGCCCTCGAGGAGGCGGTCGAATACATCGTCGCCACCTACGGCCAGGACATCAAGGCCGCCTCGGTGGGATCGGTGCCTTTCCTCAAGCTGCTGGGCGTCGTCGCCGGCGGCTGGCAGATGGGCCGTGCGGCGCTGGTTTCGGCGCAGCGTCTGGCCGAAGGCAGCGGCGATGCGGGCTTCTACCAGGCCAAGATCACCACCGCGCGCTTCTACGCCGACCACGTGCTGTCCCAGGCGCCGGGCCTGGCCTACTCGGTGGTGAATGGCGCCTCCGCTGCGCTGGCCCTGCCGGAAGAGATGTTCTGATCCCCTGACCAGGATCTGATTCAACGACAAAAGGAGCCGCGAGGCTCCTTTTGTCTTGTTCTGCTCCGACGCAGTCTCGGTGCGTGAGCGCCATGAAAAAAGCCGACGCGTGCGTCGGCTTCGGAGCGGGCTGTGCCGGGCTGGGGCTTACTTGACGGCGGCCTTGCTGCGCAGTTCGGCGATGTGCTTCTCGACGCGCTGCTGCTCGAGGCGCTGCTTGAGCTGGCCCTTGACCTCGTCGAAGGCGGGCGCCTTCAGCGGACGGGTGTCTTCGAGCTTGATGACGTGGTAGCCGAAGTCGGTCTTGACCGGGGTGGTGGTGTACTTGCCCTTCTCGAGCTTGGAGAGGGCGTCGGCGAAGGGCTTCACGAAGCTGGCCGGGTTGGCCCAGCCGAGGTCGCCGCCCTTGTCCTTGGAGCCCGGATCCTTAGACTGCTTGGCCAGGTCGTCGATCTTCTCGCCCTTGTCGAGCTTGGCGATGATGGCCTTGGCTTCTTCTTCCTTCTCGACCAGGATGTGGCGGGCCTTGTATTCCTTGTCGCCGAGCTGGCTCTTGATCTTGTCGTATTCGGCCTTGACGTCGGCGTCGCTCACCGGGTGGGCCTTCACGAAGTCCTGCAGGTAGGCACGGATCAGCACGGCCTGGCGGGCCATGTCCATCTGGGCCTGGACGGCCGCGGATTTGTCGAGGCTCTTCTTGCGGGCTTCCTGGCTCAGGACTTCGCGGCGGATCAGTTCTTCCTTGACGGCCGCGCGCAGTTGCTCCGAATCGGGAGCGCCCTGGCTCTTCTGCTCCGTGACCAGCAGATCGGCGCGGGACTGGGGAATGGCGGTGCCGTTCACGGTGGCGACGTTCTGGGCGAATGCCGGCAGCGCGATGGCGGCGGCAATGAGGGACACGGCCAGACGGGTCGGGACGATTTTCATCAGTTTTCCTTGCTTGGTGGAGCGGATTGAAAGTTTACAGCTCTTCAGGGCTGCGTGCCTGGATCGCGAGGGCGTGGATGTCCCGTCGCATGAGGTCGCCGAGCGCATCGTAAATCATCCGGTGGCGGGCGACGGTGTTTTTGCCCGCGAAGGCGGGGGCCACGATGGCCAGCCGGAAGTGCTTGCCCCCGGCGCGGGCACCCGCGTGGCCGGCGTGGAGGGCGCTGTCGTCGATCAGCTCGAGCTGAGTCGGGGCGAGGGCGGCGAGCCGCTGGCGGATTTCGGCTTCGAGGCTCACGGCAGGGTCTTCCGGAAGGGCTTGACCGTGCAGCTGCTGAACACGCCCGTGGTCATGTAGGGGTCGGCCGCGGCCCATGCCTCGGCGTCGGCGAGGGAGGGGAATTCGGCGATGATGACGCTCCCGGTGAAGCCCGCCGGGCCGGGGTCGTTGGCGTCGATGGCGGGGCAGGGGCCGGCCAGCACGAGGCGGCCGTCGGCCTGCAGCGCCTGCAGGCGGGCCACATGCTCGCCGCGGGCGGCCAGGCGCTTGTCCAGGGAGCCGGGGGCGTCTTCGCCGATCAGCACATACAGCATTACTTGGGTTCCTCTTCGATGTAGCGGGACAAGAACATTCCCTGGGCCAGGACGAACACGAGCATCAGGCCCATGCCGCCGAACAGCTTGAAGTTGACCCAGGTGTCTTCGGAAAAGTTGTAGGCGACGAGCAGGTTGAGGCCGCCCATCAGTGCGAAGAAGCCGGCCCAGGCCAGGTTGAGGGGGCTCCACAGGGGATCGGGCAGCTTCATCTGCGCTTCGAGCATGGTGCGGATGAGGTTCTTGCGCAGCCCGTAGGCCGACACCAGCAGCGCCGCGGCGAAGAACCAGTAGAGCACCGTGGGTTTCCACTTGATGAAGGTCGGGTTGTGGAAGAACAGCGTGGCGCCACCGAAGATCGTGACGATCGCCAGGCTGACCCACAGCATGGTGTCGACCTTGCGATGGCGGAACCACACCCAGCTGATCTGCCCGATGGTGGCCACGATGGCGACGGCGGTCGCCGCGAAGATGCCGGCAAACTTGTAGGCGACGAAGAACAGGATGATCGGGAACAGGTCGAACAGGAATTTCATCGGTCGGGGGCGGGCGGTTACGGGGCGAGGTGTTTCAGACCGGATCGGCGTGGTTGCGCATGTGGTCGGCGAGCCCTTCGATGGCGCCCCACAGGCGGTCGCGCAGGGGGCCTTCGGCGAGGCATTCGTCGAAGGCCATGCGCATGCACAGCAGCCACTGGTCACGCTCGGCGCTGGCGATGCGGAAGGGCAGGTGGCGGGCCCGCAGGCGCGGATGGCCGAACTCCTGCTCGTAGAGCGGCGGGCCGCCCAGCCAGCCCGAAAGATATTTGAAGAGCTTCTCCTCGGAGCCGGAGAGGTCTTCGGGGTGCATCTGGCGGACGTCCCAGGCCTCGGGCAGGGTGTCCATCAGGGTGTAGAAGCGGTGCACCAGCGTACGAATGATGTCTTCGCCGCCCAGCTGGCCGTAGGGGGTGTCGGGATCAGGCGCCATGGACTTCACGGCTGTCGGGGCGGCCGCAGCGCAGGTTGGCGGGGAGGGCTTCGTCGATCAACCTGGGCGGGGCGAGGTCGAGGTTGGCCATGATCTCGATGAATTCCTGGCGGCTGCGCCCGGCGAGGCGCGGGTTGCCGAGCTTCTCCTGGCCGATGCAGGATACCCGCGCGCCCTTGTAGTCGTGGCCGGGGTAGACCAGCGTCTCGTCGGGGAGCGTGAACAGGCGCTGGGTGATGCTGTCGTAGAGCTGGCCGGCATTGCCGCCCTGGAAGTCGGTGCGCCCGCAGCCGCCGATCATCAGGGAGTCGCCGGTGAACAGCCGGTCGCGCCAGTGGTAGGTGACGCAGCCGGGCGTGTGGCCGGGGGTGGGGATGACGCGGATGACTTCGCTGCCGAAGACGATGGCGTCCCCGTCTCGGAGCTGACGGTCGGCGCAGCCGATGCCGCCCGCCGCGCTGACAGCGCTGCGGGCGCCGGTCATCTCGCGCAGGCCGGCGGCGCCGGTGATGTGGTCGGCGTGGACGTGCGTCTCCAGCACCCAGGCCAGCTGCAGCTCCTGCTCCTGCAGGAAGGTGAGATAGGCGCCGAGGTGTTCCTTCACGGAGTCGATGATGACCGCCTCGCCGCTGAGGGGGTCGGCGAGAAGATAGGTGAGGGTGGAGCTGGTCGGATCGAAGAACTGATGGAACAGGATCATGGGGCGCCCGCGGTGAATATGCTTGCCTCGATTCTAGCTTTAACTCAGGCCTTTGGTGCGGCCGGAAGCTCAATGCAGGCGTCCAGTCCGCCGCCGGGGCGGGCGCCGAGACGAAATTCACCGTTCTGCCCGCGCACGCTCCGATCGACGATGGCCAGCCCGAGGCCGGAGCCCTTGGTGTTGCTGCGTGCGGATTCCAGGCGGGTGAAGGGGCGCTTGACCCGTTCGGCCTCGTCGGGGGGGATGCCGGGGCCGCGGTCGAGGACGTGGATCGTCGGTTTGCCCGCCGGGCTGCCGACCTCCAGCTCGGGGGCCTGGCCGGCGTAGTGGATGGCGTTCTCGATCAGGTTGGTGAGGGCCCGGCGCAGCGCCTGGGGCCGCGCGAGGGCGAGGGCCGCGCCCCGGTGATCCACCGCAATGGTGAAGCCGCGCCGGGCGTAGAGTGCCGCCAGCTCGTCGGCCAGGGCGGCGAGGTCGAGGGCTTCGGGCTGCTCGCCGCCGTCCTTTTTCGAGAACTCCAGGAACTGGTTGATGATGCGGTCCATGTCTTCGATGTCGGAGACCATCGCGTCCACCTCGGCCGGGTCGGCACCGCACATCTCGATGCCCAGCCGCAGACGGGCGAGTGGGGTGCGCAGATCGTGGGAGACGCCGGCCAGGATCAGTGCCCGGTCGGCGTCGAGCTGCTGCAGGTCGTGGGCCATCTGGTTGAAGGCGTGGGCCAGGTCGGCCACCTCGGCCGGGCCGCTCTCGCTGAGGCGGGGCGGCATTTCGCCGCGCCCCACCGTGCGGGCGGCGAGCGCCATGGCCCTCAGGGGGCGGTTGAGCCGCGACACGATCGCGTAGGCGCCGAGCATCGCCAGGCTGAGGGCGGCCAGGCCCCACCACATCCATTCCCGGGCATGGGGGCGGATGACCCGCTCGATGGGCAGCATCACCCAGAAATCCTCGGCGTCGGCCGGGTCGTCGGCGCCGATGCGGAAGCTCACCCAGAAGCCGGAGAGACCTTCCCACGAGGCGGCGAAGCGGGTGTCGGCGCCGAGCTGCAGGCGCACCTCGCGGGTGACGAGGCGCAGCACCGGGGTGTCGTCCATCGGCGTGGTCTTGTCCTGGGCTTCGGCGGGGTAGATGCGGATGCCCTCGAGGGTGGCGAGATCGAGGAGCAGGTCCTTGCGCAGGGCCGGGTCGGCGTTGAGCAGCGCGGTGCGGGTCAGGTTGATGATGCTGACCACCGTCTGGGCCGTCTGGCGGGCCTGGCTGAGCTGGTCGAAGTGGCTGAAGATGGCCGACCACACGGCCACCGAGGCCAGCATCAGTACCGTGACCAGCAGGAAGATGCGCCACAGCAGGGTTCGCGGCGCCGCCAGCAGGAAGGCGCGGTAGCGGGGCTCCACGATGACTCCGGGCGGGGCTTACTGGCTGTGCTTGTTGCCGTCGGGGACGAAGACGTAACCGAAGCCCCACACCGTCTGCAGGTAGCGGGGCTTGCTCGGGTCTTCCTCGATCAGCTTGCGCAGCCGCGAGATCTGCACGTCGATCGAGCGGTCGAAGACGTCGTACTCGCGGCCGCGGGCGAGTTCCATCAGGCGGTCGCGGGAGAGGGGCTGGCGTGGGTGCTGGAGCAGCACCTTGAGCAGCGCGAACTCGCCGGTGGTGAGCAGGGTCTCCTCGCCGTTGCGGATCAGGATGCGGGTGCCCAGCTGCACCACGATGTTGCCGAAGTGCACGTCCTCGTCGTCGCTGGCGGGGGCGCCGGGCGGCGTCTGGGGCTGGCGGCGCAGCACCGCGTGGATGCGCGCGACCAGCTCGCGGGGGTTGAAGGGCTTGGGCAGGTAGTCGTCGGCCCCCATCTCGAGGCCGACGATGCGGTCCACGTCGTCGCCCTTGGCGGTCAGCATCACGATGGGGATCTGGTTGTTGGTGCCGCGCAGGCGCCGGCAGATCGACAGGCCGTCCTCGCCGGGCAGCATGAGGTCCAGCACCATCAGGTCGAAATGCTCGCGCAACAGGGCGCGATCCATCTGGGCGGCATCGCTCACCGTCTTGACGTTGAAGCCCTGCTCGCCGAGGTAGCGCTTGAGCAGGTCGCGCAGGCGGAGGTCGTCGTCGACGACGAGGATGCGAAAGCTTTCTTTTTCCATGGGGCGAATCCTAGCGCCTCCCTCGCCGGGCGGCTAGCCGGGGCTGCACGGGCGAGTAAGTAAAGGTAAACGAAGGTGCGCCGCATACATCCCCTTACAAAGCCCGCCACCGTCCGCGGCCGGGGCTGCGAGAATGCTTCCAGAGACTCCGAGACTGCCCGGAATGCGTCATTACGGGTTAGCATTCACGCCATGGGAGCGAGTGTTCTGTGACAAAGAAGTATCTTCGTGCCGCCTTGGTCGGAGTGGTCGTGGCGGCCTGCCTGGATGGTGGTGTGGCGCTGGCCCAATGGGCCGGTGCGGAGCGTCCTGCGCCGCTGGGGCGTGCCCTCGGTCTGCAGGAACGCCCGGCCGGCGAGGTGCCGTCCTTCATGGCCGACGGCGCGCGCCGGGATTCCGACGAGGGGCGCAACCCCCGCCGCCTGTCCCCCGAAGAGCGTCGCCAGTTGCGGCGCGACGTCCAGGATGCCGGCCGCGACGTGTACAGCAAGCCCCCCCATCACCCCCATCTGCAGCGCTGAGTTCCGGGCGCCGCCGGGCGCGGCGTTTCCCCGTCCGCGCGCCATCTGCGCCGCCCCCGGCTGCCAAGGGGCGGTAGAATGCGGGCGCTATGAAGATCCTTGCCCTCGAAACCTCCACCGAGACCGCCTCCGTCGCGTTGCTGGACGGCGATCGTCTGCACGAGCGCAGCGTGGCCGGCCGGCCTGGCCATTCCGAAACCATCCTCCCCGAGATCCGCCGCCTGCTCGACGAAGCCGGCGTGCCCCTTGAGGCCCTCGACGCCATCGCCTTCGGAGCCGGCCCGGGCGCCTTCACGGGCCTGCGCCTGGCCTGCGGCGTGGCCCAGGGCCTGGCGATGGGCCTCGGCAAGCCGGTGATCCCGGTCGGGACGCTGGCCGCGCTGGCGAGCCAGTGCCCCCACGACGCGATCTTCGTTGCGGCGGACGCGCGCATGTCCGAGGTTTACTTTGCGGCCTACCGCCGTGTCGGTACCGCGCTCCAGGAGTGCCAGGCGCCCGCCTGCGCCGCACCGGCGGGGGTCGCGCTGCCCGCCGAAGGCGAGTGGTTCGGTTTCGGCTCCGCCTTCAGGGCCTACGGCGACGCGCTGCTGCCGGCGCTGGGCCCGCGGCTCGCCGGCCACGACGGCGCGCCCGTTCCGCTGGCTTCAAGCGTGGCCCGCCTGGCGGCCGAGCGCTTCGCGCACGGTGAGGTCGTCGATGCGGCGCTGGCGGCGCCCCTCTATGTGCGCGACAAGGTGGCCCTCACCACCGCCGAACGCCTGGCGAGCGGAGGCAAGGCGTGAGCGCGCCCCTGGCAGCGCCGGCCGCAGGCGTGGCGGGCCTGCACTTCCGGCCGATGCAAGAGGCCGACCTGCCATGGGTGGCCGCCCGCGACGCCGAGCTCTATCCGTTTCCGTGGTCCCAGGGCAATTTTGCCGATTCGATGGCCGCCGGCTACGCCTGCTGGGTGATGCTCGACGGCGCCGAGCCGGTCGGCTACGGCGTGCTGATGATGGTGATCGACGAGGCCCACATCCTCAACATCAGCGTGGTGGCCAGCCGCCAGCGCGGCGGCCTCGGGCGGCGCCTGCTCGGGCATTTCGCCGACGTTGCCCGGACCAACGGCGCGCGCCGCCTGCTGCTCGAGGTGCGGCCGTCCAACGGGCCGGCCCTCGCGCTCTACGAGCGGGCCGGCTTCCAGACCATCGGCCGCCGCAAGGGCTATTACCCGGCGGTGGGCGGCCGCGAGGACGGGCTCGTGATGAGCCTCGCCCTGTGAGCGCTCCGATGACCCGGCGCCGCGACGCGATCCTCCGCGAGATAGGCCTGGCGCCCCTGTGGCGCCTGCGCGGCGCCGCCGAGGAGGTCGAGGAACCCGCCGTGCAGCCGCCGGCAGCGACGCTCGAAGCGCCGCCGCCGCGCGCGCCGGAGCTGCCGCGCACGCAGGCCGCTCCGGCGGGGGCGCCCCGGCGGCCGGTCGGCACGCCGCCCACCCCGCAGCCTGTGCTGGTCGCGCCGCCCGAGCCCGGCCCGGCGCCTGGCGCCGACGTCTCCGGCCTGGGCTGGGACGAACTCGAGGCGCGCATCCGCGGCTGCGAGGCCTGCGGGCTGTGCCGGCGCCGCAAGCAGGCCGTGCCCGGCGTGGGCGACCGGGAGGCCGACTGGCTGTTCGTCGGCGAGGGGCCCGGAGCCGAGGAGGATGAGCGGGGCGAGCCCTTCGTGGGCCAGGCCGGGCGCCTGCTCGATGCGATGCTCGCCACCATCGGCCTGCAGCGCGGGCACGACGTGTACATCGCCAACGCGGTCAAATGCCGTCCGCCCAACAACCGCACACCCGAGGCCGACGAGCTGGCGGCCTGCTTCCCCTATCTGCGTCGCCAGATCGAGCTGATCAAGCCGCGGCTGATCGTCGCCCTCGGCCGCCCGGCGGCCCAGGCGCTGCTCAACCAGGAGGTCAAGATCTCGGCGGCCCGCGGCCGGACCTTCCGCTACGGCGACATTCCGGTGGTGGTCACCTACCATCCGGCCTACCTGCTGCGTAACCAGCCCGACAAGGCAAAAGCCTGGGAAGACCTCTGTTTTGCCCGCAAGACCATGCGGGCGCTGCGGGACGAGGCGTGATCGTCCCTTGCAAGATTTGATCTTCGCTGCTGCGGCGCCGGCCGGTGGTGGTTAAAATGACTTCAGCGTAAGGGCGGCAGCCGGCCGCCGGTTCATTTTTCGAGGACACATCATGCGCATCAAGCTCTTCCTGTCCCTGCTGCTGTCGGCGCTGCTGCTCTCCGGCTGCGGCTACAACCAGATCCAGATCAACGACGAGCAGGTCAACGCCGCCTGGTCCGAGGTGCTCAACCAGTACAAGCGCCGCGCCGACCTGATCCCCAACCTCGTGCAGGTGGTCCAGGGCTACGCGGCCCACGAGAAGGAGGTGCTGACCCGCGTCACCGAGGCCCGCGCCAACGTGGCCGGCATGAAGGTGACGCCGGAGCTGGTGAACGACCCCGAGGCGATGGCCCGCTTCCAGAAGGCCCAGGGCGAGCTCTCCGGCGCCCTGTCGCGGCTGCTGGTGGTGGCCGAGAACTACCCCAACCTCAAGGCTGACGCGAGCTTCCGTGATCTCCAGGCCCAGCTCGAAGGCACCGAGAACCGCATCACCGTGGCCCGCAACCGCTACATCAAGTCGGTGCAGGAGTACAACGTCTCGGTGCGCACCTTCCCGAACAACCTCACCGCGATGGTCATCGGCGCCCGGGCCAAGGCCAATTTCGCCGTCGACAACGAAGCCGCCATCAGCGCGCCGCCGAAGGTCGACTTCGGCACCGCGCCGGCCCCTGCCAAGCCGGCGGCCCAGTAAGCTGAAGCCGGCTCGCGCCATGCGCCACGCGCTGCGGCTGCCGCTCCATCTGATCTTCGCGGCGGCGCTGTTCGTGCTGCTGACGGGCGGTGCGCGGGCCCAGGATGTCCAGCCGCTGCCCGCCCTGACGGCCCACGTCACCGACACCATCGGGCTGTTGCCTGCGGATCGGCGGGCGGCCGTCGAGGCGCGGCTGGCGGCGCTGGAGCGCGAGAAGGGCGCCCAGGTGGCGGTGCTGCTGGTGGCGACGACCCGCCCGGAGGCCATCGAGGAGTACTCGATCCGGGTTGCCGAGGCCTGGCGCCTGGGCCGCCGGAGCGTGGACGACGGGGTGCTTTTCGTGGTGGCGCGGGACGACCGGCGGATGCGCATCGAGGTCGGGCGGGGGCTGGAGGGGGCGATCCCCGACGCCATCGCCAAGCGCATCATCGCCGAGGTGGTGACGCCCCATTTCAAGGCGGGCGATTTTCCCGGCGGGGTCGAGGCGGGTGTCGAGGCGATCGCCGCCCGGGTCTCCGGCGAGCCGTTGCCGGCACCGGTCGCCGGTGGGCCGGCGGGCGACGCGCCGATGGGCTTCGAGGAGGTGCTGGTGCTCGGCATGATCGGCACCATCGTGATCGGCAGTGTCCTGCGGGCCGTCTTCGGGCGCCTGCTGGGGGCCACCCTGGCCGCGGGCATCGTCGGCGCGGGGGCATGGATGCTCACCGGGGCCCTGCTGATCGGCCTCGTCGGCGGGCTGCTGGCCTTCGTGTTCATCCTCGTGATGGGCGCCGGCGGCGGTGGGCGGCATACCGGCGGGCCGTGGAGCGGCGGTGGCGGCTTCGGTGGCGGTGGCTTTGGCCGCGGTGGCGGTGGCGGCTGGTCCGGTGGGGGCGGCGGCTTTGGCGGCGGCGGCGCCTCGGGAGGGTGGTGAGATGCGGCTGAGGCGTGTTCTGCGGCACCTGCTGATGCCGTCCTGGCGGGTCGATCGGGTGTTCACGCCGGCGGTGATGACGGCCATCGAGCAGGCGGTGCGGGCGTCGGAGGCGCGCCACCGGGGCGAGATCCGCTTTGCGGTCGAGGGCGGGCTCGATTTTCCGCTGCTGCGGCATGATGTCGATACCCGCCAGCGGGCCGTCGAGGTGTTCTCGCAGCTGCGGGTGTGGGACACCGAGGAGAACACCGGCGTGCTGATCTACGTGCAGTGGGTGGACCGCCGCGTGGAGATCGTTGCCGACCGGGGCATCGCCCGGCGGGTGCCCCAGGCCGCCTGGGAGGCGGTCTGTCGCCAACTGGAGGCGGCCTTCCGCGAGGGGCGCTACGGCCCCGGGGCGGTGGCCGCGGTGATTGCCGTGGGCGACCTGCTCGCCGGCCCGTTTCCGGCGGGCCCCGGCAACCCCGACGAGCTGCCCGACCGGCCGGTCCGGCTCTGACGCCCGCGGCGCAGGTTCAGCTGCTGCCCTGCAGCGGCGTGCTCTGGCCGATGCTGAAGTACAGGCTGGCGCCCTTGCCGACTTCCCCTTCGGCCCACACCTCGCCGCCGTGGCGGCGCACGATGCGGGCGACGGTGGCGAGCCCGATCCCGGTGCCCGGAAACTCCCGGTCGGAATGCAGGCGCTGGAAGGGGCGGAAGAGGTTCTCCTTGTAGCGCATGTCGAAGCCGGCGCCGTTGTCGCGGACCACGAAGGCGTCCACGCCGGCGTGGCGGGTGGCCTCGAAGCGGATCTCGGGGGTGGCGACGCGGCCGGTGAACTTCCAGGCGTTGCCCAGCAGGTTTTCGAGCACGGTGCGCATCAGGCTGGGGTCGCCGTCAACGCATAGCCCCGGGGCGATGTCGACCTTCACCGGGCGTGCCGGGTCCTGCTGGCGGAACTCCTCGCAGATCGCCTGGGCCAGGGCGGTGAGGTCCACCGGCCGGCGTTCGAGCTCCTTGCGGCTGACCCGCGACAGGGTCAGCAGGTCGTCGATCAGCTGGCCCATCCGATGGACCGCCGAGCGCACCCGGCGCAGCAGCTCCTTGGCGTCGTCGTCGAGGTTGTCGCCGTAGTCCGAGCCGAGGATGGCGCTGTAGCCTTCGATGGCGCGGAGCGGGGCGCGGAGGTCGTGGGACACGGAGTAGCTGAAGGATTCGAGTTCGCTGAGGGTGGCGCTGAGCTGGGAGGTGCGCTCGGCGACCCGCCGTTCGAGCTCCTGGTTGAGGCGCTTGATCGCCCGCTCGGCGAACTTGCGCTCGGTCAGGTCGGTGCCGACCCCGACGATGTGGGGCTTGCCCTCGAGCACCACCCGGCGCGCCACCACCAGGAAGGGCACCGGATCGGCCCGGTGGCGCCGCAGCATGACCTCGGCGGAAGTCTCGCCGGTGCTCAGCGCGGATTCGATGCGGTGGGTCATCACCGCCTCCTGCTCGGGGATCACCAGGCTGCCGGCCGGGGCGTGCTGCAGGTGGGTGGCGTCGAGGCCGGTGAGCTCGCTGACGAAGCGGTTCCACAGCACCAGCCGGCCCTGCGCGTCGAACAGGAAGAAGGGCGCGGGCAGGCTGTCGATGAGGCCGCGGGAAAAATCCCGCTCGGCCTTCAGTTGTTCCTCGGCGCGCTTGCGGGCCGTGATGTCGCTGATCGCCCCGACGATGCGCACCGCGCGGCCGCTGGCGTCCCGGTGGGCGAGGCCCCGGGCGAGCACCCAGTGGAAGCGGCCGTCCTTGTCGGCCACCCGGTATTCGGACTCGAAATGCGTCGTCTCGCCGCGCAGGTGGGCGATCACGTCGGCGCGGTAGTGGGCGCGGTCGTCCGGGTGGATGAGCTTCAGCCACTCGGCGCCGGTGGTCCGCACGGCCTCGCTGTGCAGGCCCAGCAGCGCCAGCAGGCGGGGCGAGAGGTAGAGCAGCTGGGTGTTCGGGTCCCAGTCCCAGAGGCCCTCGTTGGCGCCGGGCTGGGCCAGCATGTAGCGCTCCCTGGCCTCCCGCCGCTGTTCGTCGGTGATCGGGAAGGTCGAGCGGTCCTCGACGATGCCGACCCCGCCGTAGATGTGGCCGGCCACGTCCCGCTCGGGGGCCACGTGGATCGACAGCAGGTGCGGCTCCGGCGACAGGGGGGTGGACACCGGGCCGTCGTAGGCGCCGCGCTGGCCGAGCAGGGCGCGCTGCAGGATGGACAGTACGTTGAGGGTGTCGATGCCGTGGAGGTCGAAGCCCTGGATGCGCTCCGGCGTCACGGCGAGGATCTCGGCCAGCCGCGTGTTGCTGTAGGTGATCCGCAGATCGGGGCCGAAGTGGAAGATGCCGACCGGCGAGTTCTCGACGAGGGCGCGGTAGCGCACGGTGGTGCCTGCGCCGCCCGGGGTCGCGGAGCGATCGCTGGCTTCGTCCTGGATGATCAGCACTGCGCCGGTCTGCCCGGTTGCGCCGGGGATGGCGGCGCTGCGCACGGACACCGGGTGGCGGCGCCCCTGGCGGTCGATGAACTGGGCGGCAGTCCAGGCAAGCGCCCCTTCGTCGGGCCCGCCGGGCGTCAGGCTGAGGGGTTCGCTCGTCACGCCGCCGACCACCGGAAAGACGTGGGCGAGGCGCTCGCCGCCGGCTTCATAGGTGGTCCAGCCGGTGAGGGACTCGGCGACCGGGTTGAGCAGCGTGACGCGGCCCTGGCCGTCGGTCACGATGACGCCGTCGCGGATGTGCCGCAGGGTGACTTCGAGGCAGCCCCAGCCGTCGCCCGGCGGGGCGGGTTCGGCGGAGCGGGGGGCACAGGGCGTGTCCTGCGAACCCTGTGTCGGTTCGGTAGGGGGTGGGCACGGCATTGTCGGAGCCTGTCTTTTCACGATGCTGCTTTAAAATCCCGAACCGAGCTTTCAGGTAAGGTCTTCAGTTTCACATGACTCTCTTCAGTCCAGAGCAGGACGCGGCCTTCATGCGCGAGGCCATCGGGCTGGCCCAGGAGGCCGGTCGCGTCGGCGAGGTGCCGGTGGGCGCCCTGGTCGTGGCCGCCGACGGCCGCGTCGTGGGCCGCGGTTTCAACCAGCCGATCCTGCGCCACGATCCCACCGCCCACGCCGAGGTGATGGCGCTGCGGGCCGCCGCCGAGGCCGTGGGCAACTACCGCCTGCCCGGCTGCGCGTTGTACGTGACCCTCGAGCCGTGCGTGATGTGCGCGGGGGCGATCATGCATGCCCGCATCGGGCGGGTGGTGTTTGGCGCCCGTGACCCCAAAACGGGTGTTGCGGGTAGCGTACTCGATCTTTTCGCCGAAACGCGCCTAAATCATCACGCCGAGGTGGCTGGTGGCGTGCTGGCGGAGGCGTGTGGCGGCCTTTTATCGTCCTTTTTTGCGGCCCGGCGCAAGCGGGCCGGAGCGTGAGCCCCGTGGAGATCGTGATCGACATCCCTTCCCAGACCCTCTCCCTGATCGGCGGCGACGGTGCGTGCATCCGCCGTTACCAGGTGTCCACCGCCCGCAACGGGGCCGGCGAGCTGAGCGGGAGCCACTGCACGCCGCGGGGCCGTCACATCGTGCGTGCCCGCATCGGCGCAGGCGCGCCGCTCGGCGCGGCCTTCCGCGGCCGCCGCCCGACCGGCGAGGTGTGGACCCCCGAGCTGGCCGCCACCCACCCGGCGCGCGACTGGATCCTGACCCGCATCCTGTGGTTGTCCGGCACCGAGCCCGGGCGCAACCGCCTCGGCGAGGTGGATTCGATGCGCCGCTACATCTACATCCACGGCACGCCCGACACCGAGCCGATGGGGGTGCCCCTGTCGATCGGCTGCGTGCGCATGCGCAACCGGGACGTGGCCGAGCTGTTCGATCTGGTGCCGGCAGGAACAAAGGTGGACATCCGGGCATGAGCGGCCCGCTGGTCGATGTCCGGTTGGGCGGCTGGGACGCGCTGGCGGCCCAGGCCGCGCCGATCCGCTTCCGGGTGTTCGTGGACGAGCAGCGGGTGCCGGCCGAGATGGAGCTGGACGAGTTCGACGCGGTGTCGTGCCACGCGCTGGCGCTGGTCGACGACGAGCCGGTGGGAACCGGCCGCCTGCTGCCCGACAGCCACATCGGGCGGATGGCGGTGTTGCCCGGGTGGCGCGGCCACGGGGTCGGCGCGGCGCTGCTGCAGGCGCTGATCGCCGAGGCGGGCCGCCGCGGCATGGCGCGGCTGGTGCTGAGCGCCCAGACCCATGCGCTGGGGTTCTACGCGCGCTTCGGTTTTGTGCCGGAGGGGGAGGTGTATGAGGAGGCTGGCCTTCCGCACCAGGTGATGACGCGGGAGGGTTGAGGGGCCTCGCTGTCGGAGGCCAGCGGGCTGGTGCTTGGCTGGCGTTCCGTTGGCGGGGGCGTGGTTCCATGGCCAGGTGTGCAAAGCCGCGTGTTGCCTGGTCTCCATCAGCGACCCGCAAACAATCGGCGGTGCAACGCGGGTCCTGCAACCGCGCCCCGACGACCAGATGGGGGCGTCAGGAATCATTGTGCCGCCGTGTCGGCCTCCGCTGCCGGGCGGGCGCGGAGATGCTGGCGGAACCACTCGATCGCTCCGTCGGCGGCGTCGTCGAGGGCGCCGGGCTCGCGGAAGAAGTCGTCGGTGCCGGCCAGGGGGTACCAGTCCTTGATGCACTCCAGCAGGTCGTAGGCCTGGCGCAGGCTGGCCAGGCCGTCGTCGCGGTCCCCGGCGATCACGCGGGTCGGGCAGCTCAGCTGGCGCAGTGGGCCGATGCCGGCGAGGTCCGGCCGGCCGCCGCGGCAGACCAGGGCGCCGATCATCTCGGGCTCCTTCGCCACCGCGCGCACCGCCGCGGCGCTGCCGGTGCCGCTGGCCACCAGGCCGATCGGCAGGCCGGTGAGGGGCGGCTGGTGGCGCAGCCATTCGAACACCGCGCCGATCCGGGTGCCGAGCAACGGGGCGTTGTAGCGGGTGTCCGGGTCGCGGCTTTCCTCGTAGCGGGTGAGCAGGTCGAAGAGCAGGGTGGCGTAGCCGGCCTGCTGCAGGCGCTGCACGAAGTGGGCCTCGCGGGAGTCGCGGTGGCGGCCGACGGCGGTCTGGGCGACGAGGATCAGGCCGGGGGCGTCGGGGGCGTGGGCCTGCATGGCTTCCAGCCAGACCGGGCCGGCGGCGATGCTGAGGGCGCTGTGGCGCAGTTTCATCATGGTCGAGCGGTGATGCCTTGGGTGCCGTCGACGATGGCAGAACCTAGAATGGGCGCACGTGTACTGGGACACGCTGAGGCCCGAAAGCCCCGTGGAATTCGCCAAAGCGCCCGGCGATGGAGTGCCCGCAGGCCTGGCAGGCGCCGTGGGCGTCGAGGCGGTAGGCCAGGATGGCGTACCAGTCGCGCTCGATCACCCGAGCGCCGCAGCCGGGGCAGAAGGTGGTGCCGCCCTCGGGGTCGTGCACGTTGCCCGTGTAGACGTAGTGCAGGCCGGCGTCGCGGGCGATCTGGCGGGCGCGGGTGAGGGTGGCCGGCGGGGTGGGCGGCAGCTGGTCGAGCTTGTAGTCGGGGTGGAAGGCGGTGAAGTGCAGGGGCACGTCGGGCCCCATCTCGGTGGCGACCCACCGGGCGAGGGCGGTGATCTCGGCGTCGGCGTCGTTGAGGCCGGGGATCAGCAGGGTGGTGATCTCGACCCACACGTCGGTCTCGTGGTGCAGCCAGCTGAGGGTGTCGAGCACCGGGGCGAGGTGGCCGCCGCACTGGTGTACGTAGAAGTCGTCGGTGAAGGCCTTGAGGTCGACGTTGGCGGCGTCCATCACCGCGTAGAAGTCGCGACGCGCCTCGGGGTGGATGTAGCCGGCGGTCACCGCGACGGTGGCGACGCCCTGCGCATGGCAGGCGACGGCGGTGTCGATGGCGTATTCGGCAAAGATCACCGGGTCGTTGTAGGTGAAGGCGACGCTGCGGCAGCCGTGTTCGGAGGCCACCCGCGCGATCTCGGCGGGGGAGGCGGCATCCATCAGCCGGTCCATGTCGCGGCTCTTGGAGATGTCCCAGTTCTGGCAGAACTTGCAGGCCAGGTTGCAGCCCGCGGTGCCGAACGAGAACACGCTGGAGCCGGGGTGGAAGTGGTTGAGGGGCTTCTTCTCGATGGGGTCGATGCAGAAGCCGGAGCTGCGGCCGTAGGTGGTGAGCACCATCCTGCCGCCGACCATCTGGCGCACGAAGCAGGCGCCGCGCTGGCCTTCGTGGAGCCGGCAATCCCGAGGACACAGGTCGCACTGGATACGGCCATCATCAAGGGCATGCCAGTAACGCGCGGGATGCTTGTCCATGGTCTTACTCCTGGTTGGCGCCCTCGTGCCATTTGCGGACGTGGTAGCGGGCGATCATCACGTTGGGGCCCCAGAAATCCGGCGGCAGCCCGGCCTTCTGCTTGAGGGCGGCCATGAAGAGGCGGCGCTCGGGCAGTTGTTCCCACACCTGGGGCAGGAAGGTGGCGCGCTGGCAGCCGTTGAAGAAGATCACCCCGTCGCGCCCGGGCTCCAGCTGGGCGAGGGCGTCGGCCTCGTCGCGGAACTCGATGAAGTCGGGCTCGGTGAGCAGCGACACCTCGACCCGCACTTCGGCAAACTCGGCCGCCGTCAGCGGCGGGAAGCGCGGGTCGCGCAGCGCCGCGGCGACGGCGTTGTCGCGCACGTCCTGGCCCAGCGGGCGGTGGGCGTTGAGGCTGCCGATGCAGCCGCGCAGCTCGCCGCCCAGGGTGAGGGTGACGAAGGTGGCGCCGCGGCCGGCGAGCCGGGGGTCATCCGGCGCGTCGGGGGCGGGCAGCCCCAGCGCGTCGGCGATGGCCCGGCGGGCCTGGGCGAGCAGAATCTGGCCAAGCTCGGTGTCAGTGGTGGGCATGGTTGCTGTCGTCCGAGAAGGCGATGGAGGCGTAGCCGACCACCCGGCTGCGGTCGCCGGCGGTGTCACCCGAATTGCGCAGGTCGAGCAGATGGGGCGTGAGGTGGTGGCGCCGGGCGGCCAGCAGCAGGCCGTTGATCGCGTTGGCGCCGCAGGCCTGCTCGCCGTCGAGGGTGGCGTCGAGCTGGCGGATCTGGGCGATGGTGGCCTGGTCGTGGAACTGGGCCTGGCGGTAGGAGTGGTAGTGGGAGAGGTCGGAGCTGATGACGATCAGGGTCTCCGGCCCGCCCCACAGGGCCTCCAGCACGGCGGCGACCTGCTGCGGCTCGGCGTCGCCGACGGCGACCGGCAGGATGGTGAAGTGATCGAGGGTGGATTGCAGGAAGGGCAGCTGCACCTCGATGGCGTGCTCCTCGGCGTGGGGGCGGTCGTCCACCACGACGCCGGGCAGCGCGCTCGCGGCCAGCCAGGCGTCCCGGTCCACCGCCACGGCGCCCAGCGGGGTGACGAAGGACTGGGACGCCGGCACCGCCATCCCCCGCACGTAAACCCGGTGGGTGGGGCACAGGATGAGCACGCGCCGGATCACGTCGCGGCGGCGGGTGAGCTCGGAATAGGCGCTGGCGGCCACCGCGCCGGAGTAGATGTAGCCGGCGTGGGGCACCACCACGGCCTTGGGGGCGGTGACCACCTCGCCGGGCACCGCCGAGGCCAGGAAGCCGGCGACCTGGGCGTGCAGGCTGTGGGGGTCGGCCGGGTAGAACAGCCCGGCTACGGCGGGCAGGCGTTGCGAGACTTGAGCCATGATTTTCGTGTCCCGAAGGTGCGAGAGAATGCTTTCATTATAGGGATGTATTCAGCAGCCAGATGATTCCCCCGGCAAGGCCCGCGCCGACGGCGAACATGCCCACCACCACCCGGCGCGCCAGCTCGGCGCCGCCGAGCAGGAAGGTGAGGAAGGTCTTGAAGCCCAGGTTGGCGAGCATGGCCAGCAGGATGGAGATCGCGGTGGCCATCCCTTCGATCTTCTGCAGGTTGTAGAGGCGCAGGGTGGACAGGGCGATCGCGTCCACGTCGGTGAGGCCCGAGGCGAAGGCGAGCAGGTACAGCCCGCCGCGTCCGGCGATCTCCGACAGCCAGGCGGCGCACAGCAGCACCCCGGCGTAGAGGGCGCCGAAGCCGAGGGCGGCGCGCAGCTCGGTGGGGTTGCGGGTCTGGGGAACCGGCAGCTCGCCCTGGCTGGCCAGCTGCCGCCAGTCGAGGCCGATCACCACCGCGCCGATGAGCACCGCCAGCAGGCTGCCGGGCACCAGCAGGCTGACCGCCGAAGGCGACAGGGCCCAGGCGATGGCCAGCACGCGCAGCACCATGATCAGGTTGGCGAGCAGGATCACCAGGGTGGCGGTCGAGGCCATCGCCGGGTTCTCGCGGGCGTGGCGGGAGAACACCATCGTGGTGGCGGTGCTCGACACCAGCCCGCCCATCAGGCCCAGGAGCGGCGCGCCGTAGCGGGCGCCCACGAAGCGCAGGGCCGCGTAGCCGGCCAGGCTGACGCCGGAGATCAGCACCACCATCATCCACACCTGGTGCGGGTTGATCGCGTCGTAGGGCCCGAAGCCCCGGTTGGGCAGGATCGGCAGCACGATCAGCGACAGCACCGAGAACTGCAGCACCGAGCGCCAGTCCTGGCTGGTCAGGCGCGAGGCGACGCCGCGCAGCTCCGACTTGAAGTAGAGCAGCATCGTCGAGCCGACGGCGGCCATCACCGCGATCCGCCCGTAGCCGAGCCACACCATGGCGCCCAGGCAGTAGCAGACGAGGAGGGCGACCACCGAGGTGGTGCCCGGGTCGTTGGGCTCCGGCTGGCGGAAGTTGGCGGCGATGATCATCACCGCCACCAGCACGAAGCCGGCGATCATGAGCGCCGGGGTGGCGAAGTGTTCGCCGAGCAGGCTCGACAGGGCTCCGAGCAGGCCGGTGAGGCCGAAGGTGCGCACGCCGGCGAGGGCCGCCGGGCGGCGCTCGCGTTCGAGGCCCATCAGGAGGCCGATCAGCGTCGCCAGGCCGAGCGCCTCAAGCTGGCGCGGTTCGAAGGGCAGGGAGAACAGCACGGTGGGCACCTCCACGGCGGTGATGAGGCATTCTGCGGCAGAAAAGGCCGCGACATTAAGTAGAATTACGCGATGCGAACCCAGACCAGCCGCTGTTTTGCGATCGTCCCCGCCGCCGGCAGCGGCAGCCGGATGAAGAGCGGACAGCCCAAACAATATCTCCCGCTGCTCGGCCAGCCCCTGATCCGCCACACCCTGGCCGCCCTGTGTGCCGCGCCGGTGATCGACCGGGTGTACGTGGTGCTGTCGGTGGGCGACCAGGCGTGGGACCGCCACGACTGGCGTCCGTTCGGCGACCGCCTGGTGCCGCTGTTCTGCGGCGGCGCCTCGCGGGCCGACAGCGTCCTCAACGGCCTGCGGGCCATCGCCGACGACACCAGTGAGTCCGACTGGATCCTCGTGCACGATGCCGCCCGGCCCTGCCTGGCGCCCTGGCACATCGAGACCCTGGTGCGCGAGCTCGGCCACGACGAGGTGGGCGGCATCCTGGCGGTGCCGGTGGCCGACACCCTCAAGCGCGAGGACAGCACCCACCGCGTCGCTGCGACGGTGCCCCGCGAGGGCCTGTGGCAGGCCCAGACGCCCCAGATGTTCCGCTACGTGATGCTCAAGCGCGCCCTCGAATCGGCCCGCGACGTCACCGACGAGGCCAGCGCCATCGAGGCCATGGGCCTGCGGCCGCGGCTGGTGCGGGGCGACCCGACCAATCTCAAGGTTACCTTCCCCCTCGACCTGCACCTGGCCGAGTGGATTCTCCAGCACCGGGAGGACAAGGCGTGAGCCATCCCATCGTTCCGTTCCGCATCGGCCAGGGCTTTGACGTGCACGCCCTGGTCCCCGGCCGCCCGCTGATCATCGGCGGCGTCACGATCCCCTTCGAGCGCGGCCTGCTCGGCCACTCCGACGCCGACGTGCTGCTGCACACCCTCACCGACGCGATCCTCGGCGCGGCGGGGCTGGGCGACATCGGCCGTCATTTCCCCGACACCGACCCGCGCTTCGAGGGCGCCGACTCCCGCGTGCTGCTCCGCGAGGCGGCGGCGGCGGTGCGGGCGGCCGGCTGGCAGACCGTCAATATCGATGCCACCGTGATCGCCCGGGCGCCCAAGATCCTGCCCTTCGTGCCGGCGATGATCGCCAACATCGCCGCCGACCTGGGGGTCGACCCGGCGGCGGTCAACATCAAGGGCAAGACCACCGAGAAGCTCGGCTTCACCGGCCGGGGCGAGGGCATCGCCGCCCAGGCGGTGGCGCTGCTCGCGCGGGTGGATGGCTGAACCTGCCCGGCGGCTGTTCCTGGCCCTGTGGCCAGACGAGGCCGCCGCCGCGGCGCTCGATGCCGCCGGCCTCGACGCCCAGCGCCAGCTGGGGGGCCGGCGAATGCGCCGCGACACGCTGCATATCACGCTGGCCTTCCTGGGTGGGGTCGAAGAGTCGCGCCTTGCGGGGCTCGTCGAGGGCCTCGGTGGCGTATCCGGCGAGCCCTTCACCTTGAGGCTGGACCAGCTTGCCCACTGGCGCCACAACCACATCGTGTGGGCCGGCTGCGCCGAACGGCCGGCGGCCCTCGACGCGCTGGTGGGCGCGCTGCGCCAGCGTCTCGCCGGGCTGGGGTTCGCGGTGGACGACACCCCCTTTGTTCCCCACGTCACGCTGCTGCGCAAGGTGCCGCGTGCGGAGCCTCTGCCGGCTATGGGGGCCATCGTCTGGCCGGTGTCCGGATGGGTGCTGATGGAGTCCCGCCTCTCGGAGGCGGGCGCCAGCTACCGGCGACTCGCCGGCTGGCCGCTGGCGCTACCGGGCGGGGTGTCGGATGTGGAGGCTTCGGCCTGAAGCCCGCCCATAAAGCCAGACGGACGCGACGCCTGTCGCACCCGTCCGCAAGCGCGATACGCAGGCCGGCTACCGGCGCCCGGTGGTTCGCGGTGAGGAGGCGGTTGTGACGCCCGGGCTGCCGCCGATGGCCGGCGCCCGGGCGTGGGCGGGTCAGACCACGAGGCAGCCCTCGAGGTGGCCGCACAGGTCCGGCTCGCGGGTCTTGGTGTAGTCCTTCTCGAGCCGGTCGCTCACCATGTGGGCGGTGGGGCCGTCGAGGGTGGCGTTGAGCATGCCCATGAAGGCCGGCGGGGCAACCAGGATGGCCCGGCCGAATTCGTTGCGGCTGCGCCCGAGGTAGAGTTCCTTGGCGAGGGCGTGGGCGAAGTTGCGCGCCGCGTTGAGCTTGGGCGGCGTTTGCTGTTCGCGGGAGCCGCGCCCGCTGTCGGATGAAACCTGGAACGAACCGGCCTTGTCGGAGGACAGCTCGGCGTTCTTCATGCGGCTTTCGGGGTGTTCGAGTTCCTTGATCAGCTTGAGGCCCTTCTTGGGGCCGAGGTGTTCGTACAGACGGGCGAGACTCGCGTTGGCGACCAGGATCCAGGTAATAGCCATGGGATTGCTCTCCACTGTTTGATCGGAAGTGCCCTAGGTGCCGATGGGCCTCTCCACTTTAGACAGGGAACCGGCGACAAGCAAAGAAATGTGACATCCGCGTTACCCGGCCTGGTCCGCGCCGGGCTCGAAGGCGGCGGGATCCTGCCGGTAATAGCGGGACAACTGGGCGTAAACCGCCGGGTATTCGTGCTTCAGCAGGCCCGGCGTCTCGAAGAAGGCCTCGCTCATGACCGCAAAGAACTCCGACGGGTGCTCGGCGCCGTAGGGGTCGAGGGCGGTGTCCTCGCCGTCGTCCACCCGGCGGCAGAAGTCGGCGTAGGCCGGCTGGAAGGCGGCGGCCCAGGCCGCGGCCGGCATGTCGGCGGGTAGCTGCGGGTAGCCGTCGACGGCCCCGTTGCCCATGTCGAGCTTGTGGGCGAACTCGTGGATCACCACGTTGATGCCGGCCGGCGCGTCGTCCCCGTCGAACCACGACAGCAGCACCGGGCCGCCCTCCCAGGCCTCGCCCAGCACCTCGTCGTCGTATTCGTGGATCACCCCGTTCTCGTCCACCTCGCTGCGCGGGATCACGAAGTCACCCGGATAGACGATGATGCCCACCCAGTCGGCGTAGGCGTCGAGGCCGATGTGGAGCACCGGCAGGCAGGCCTGCAGGGCGATCGAGAGCAGCATCGTGTCGCTCACCTCGAGCCCGCGGGCGCCGTGCACCTGTTTTTCGGCGAGGAACTCCAGGGCCAGGCGGCGCAGCCGGGGGCGGTCCTCGGCGGGCCGCCAGGCGAGGAAGGGCAGGCTCTGCTCGACCTGCTCCCACTGGGCGGTGGAAACGGTCATGCGGTCGGCCTGGCGTCGGCGGCGCCAGCGGCGGAGGGCGGAGAACATCGGTCGGGGGCTCGTCTGCAGGGGGTCTCGAAAGGGGCGGGGTGCTTCGTCGCCGGTTTGCGATCAAGATCAAACGCCGGCAGGCAAGCCTATAGGATAATGCGCGCATGGTCGCCGTCACTCATTCCCTTTCCGCTGCCGCCACGTCGGCCCTCGAACTCCTCTGCGAGGGCCTCGCCCCCGACGATGCCGCCCGCGTCGGGCAGGCCCACGACTGGGCCCGCAGCCTCTACGGCGAGCGCGTGCTCGGCACCCGCGAGTCGACCTGGAGCCACGCCCTCGGGATGGCCCTGATCGCCGCATCCCTGCGCCTCGACGCCGACACCCGGCTGGCGGCCCTGTGTTTTGCCGTCGGCGACGTGCTCAGCCAGCCCGCCGACGAGCTCACCCAGCGCTACGGCGCCCACGTGGCGAGCCTGGTGGATGGCCTGCGCCGCCTCAACGGCCTGCGCGTCGTCACCCACATGGCGGCGGTCACCAGCGCCCCCGAGATCCGCGCCCAGAGCGAGGTGCTGCGCAAGATGCTGCTGGCGATGGTCGAGGACATCCGCGTCGTGCTGCTGCGGGTCGCCTCGCGCACCCAGACGCTGCGCTACCTCACCGACAACCCGGTGCCCGACCGGGAGTCCATCGCCCGCGAGAGCCTCGACATCTACGCCCCGCTGGCCAACCGGCTGGGCATCTGGCAGCTCAAGTGGGAAGTGGAGGATCTGTCGTTCCGCTTCCTCGAGCCCGAGACCTACAAGCGCATCGCCCGCATGCTCGACGAGCGGCGGGTCGAGCGGGAGCAGTTCATCGTCGACGCGGTGGCGCGCCTGAAGGCGGAGGTCGAGGCCATCGGCATCAAGGCCGAGGTGTATGGCCGGCCCAAGCACATCTACAGCATCTACAACAAGATGCGCGCCAAGCGCCTCGATTTCTCGCAGATCTTCGACGTGCGGGCGCTGCGCGTGCTGGTGGACGAGGTCAAGGACTGCTACGCGGTGCTGGGCATCGTGCACCAGATCTGGACCCCGATCCCCAAGGAGTTCGACGACTACATCTCGATGCCCAAGGGCAACAACTACCAGTCGCTGCACACCGCGGTGTACGCCGCCGACGGCCGCTCGCTGGAAGTGCAGATCCGCACCCACGGCATGCACAAGCACGCCGAGCTGGGGGTGGCCGCCCACTGGCGCTACAAGGAGGGCGGCGGCGTGCCCAACGTCGCCTACGACGAGAAGATCGCGCTGCTGCGCAGCCTGCTGTCGTGGCGCGACGAGGTCACCGACGCCGCCGACTGGCTCGAGCAGTTCAAGCGCGCCTCCCTCGACGACACCATCTACGTGCTGACGCCCCAGGGGCGGGTGATCGACATGCCGCGGGGGGCGACGCCCATCGACTTCGCCTACCGGGTGCACACCGATCTCGGCCACCGTTGCCGGGGCGCCAAGGTGAATGGCCAGCTGGTCACCCTCAACACGCCCCTCGAGAACGGCCAGACGGTGGAGATCATGTCCACCAAGGAGGGCGGGCCGTCCCGCGACTGGCTCAACCCCCACCAGGGTTACGTGGCCACGCCGCGGGCGCGGCAGAAGATCAAGCAGTATTTCAGCGCCCTCGAAGAAGAAGAATTGCTCACCCGCGGCCGCGGCGTGCTGACCAAGGAGATCCAGCGCGAAGGCCACGGCCACGTGAGCATCGACGACCTGGCCACGCGCCTGGGCTTCAAGAACGCCGAGGCGCTGTTCATCGCCACCGGGCGCGGCGAGGTGGGCCCGCGGGCGATCCAGGTCGCCCTGCGCGGGGCCGAGGCCGTCGAGCCGGAGGGCGCCGAGGCCGAGGTGGCCATCGGCCAGAGCCACTCCGGCGACGCGGGCGACATGATCCTGATCGTCGGCGTCGGCAAGCTGATGACCTCCCTCGGTCGCTGCTGCAAGCCGGCGCCGCCGGACGCGATCCAGGGCTACGTCACCCGCGGCCGTGGCGTGTCGATCCACCGGGTCGAGTGCCGCGACTTCCAGGAGCTCGCCCGCAAGCACCCCGAACGCCTCGTGAACGTCCAGTGGGGCGGCGCGCGGCCGAAGGAGAGCTCGGTCTTCCCGGTGGATATCGTGGTTCACGCGATGGACCGCCAGGGCCTGCTGCGCGACATCTCCGAGGTGCTCTCCCGCGAGAAGCTCAATGTGATCGCCGTCAACACCCTCAGCCGCAAGGGCGCGGCGCGGATGCGCTTCACCATCGAGGTGCAGGGCGTGCAGCAGATCCAGCGTGCCGTGCAGCTGGTCCGCGACGTCAAGGACGTCACCGACGTGGAGCGGAGCTGAGCGGCGATGATCGACCTGCAACGGATGGACCGGCATCATTTTGCGTGGCTGTCCATCGCCGCGGCGGTGTTCACCATTGCCCTCAAGACCCTGGCCTGGTGGGTCACCGGTTCGGTGGGCCTGCTGTCCGACGCGCTGGAATCCCTGGTCAACCTGGCCGGCGCCTCGTTTGCCCTGTGGATGATCCTGGTCACCCAGGCGCCCCCCGATCGCCTGCACCCGTTCGGGCACGGCAAGGCCGAGTATTTCTCGAGCGGGGTCGAGGGTTTCCTGATCCTCGGCGCCGCGGTGGCGATCATCTGGGCGGCGGTGGAGCGCCTGCTCGCCCCTCAGCCCCTCGAATCACCGGGTTGGGGCCTGGCCTGGTCGTCGGCCGCCACCGCCATCAACTTCGCCGTCGCGCGGGTGCTCGCCCAGGCCGGCGAGCGCTTCAACTCCATCGCGCTGCGGGCCGACTCCCGCCACCTGATGACCGACGTGTGGACGTCCATCGGCGTCATCGCCGGGGTCGGGCTGGTCGCCTGGACCGGCTGGCTGCGCCTCGACCCCCTGATCGCCATTGCGGTGGGCCTCAACATCACCCGCGAAGCCCTGAGCCTGCTGCGGGAGTCCGTGGATGGCCTGATGGACCGCAGCCTCGACCGTGACGCGATCGCCCGGGTCGGGTGTGTGCTGTCCGGCTTCAAGCCCCGCGGCGTGGCCTTCGAGGGGCTGCGCACGCGGCGGGCCGGGGCGTCCGCCTTCGTGCAGGTGGTGGTGCGGGTGCCCGGCGACTGGACGGTGCGCGACGGCCACGCCCTGCTCGACGAGATCGAGGCCGCCCTCGCGGTCGAGCTGCCCGGCGTCGAGGTCACCACCCACCTCGAACCAATGGCCTGATGCGGCCCGGCCCCCTTTGCTAGAATCGCCGCCGTCGCATTTCCGGCCGTCACCATGATCTTCGTGTTGTCCCCCGCCAAGGCCCTCGACTACGAGTCGCCCCTCGCCACCGCCCGTTTCACCCAGCCCGAATACCTCGATGACGCCGCCGAGCTGATCGCCGGCCTGCGCGAACTGTCCCACGCCCAGGTGGCCGAGCTGATGCACCTCTCGGACGCCCTGGCGGCCCTCAACGTGGCCCGCTACGCCGAATGGTCGCGCCCCTTCGGCCCCGACAACGCCCGCCCGGCCGTGCTGGCCTTCAACGGCGATGTGTATGACGGACTCGACGCCCGCAGCCTCGGCGAGGCCCAGCTCGACTACGCCCAGGCCCACCTGCGCATCCTGTCCGGCCTGTACGGTCTGCTGCGCCCGCTGGACCTGATGCAGCCCTACCGCCTCGAGATGGGCACCCGCTTCAAGAACCCCCGCGGCAAGGACCTCTACGCCTTCTGGGGCATGACCCAGACCGACGCCCTCAACCGCCTGCTCGACGCCGAGCGCGATGCCGGCCGCGAGGCGGTGCTGGTGAACCTCGCCTCGGAGGAATACTTCAAGTCGGTGAAGGCCGCCAAGCTCAAGGGGCGGCTGCTCAACGTGGCCTTCGAGGACTGGAAGGGCGGCCGCTACAAGATCATCAGCTTCTACGCCAAGCGCGCCCGCGGCCTGATGGCCCGCTACGCGATCACCCACGGCATCCAGGACGTCGAGGCCCTCAAGGCCTTCGACAGCGACGGCTACGCCTTCGCCGCCGAGGCCTCCGACGACGGCTGCTGGGTCTTCCGGCGCCGCCAGGACTGACGCCCGCAACGACCCCCGCGTAACCCACACAGGAGAGGAGAGCGCCGATGGCCGATCCCGACAAGGCTGCCAGCCTTAAACGCATGAAAACCCTGGCCACCGGGCTGCTGGTGGTCGTCACGCTGCTGTTCGTGGTTGCCCGGCGGGAGGGCTGGCCGTGGCTGGCGGCCTTCGCCGAGGCGGCGATGATCGGCGCCCTGGCCGACTGGTTTGCGGTGGTGGCGCTGTTCCGCCACCCCCTCGGCCTGCCGATTCCGCACACCGCCATCCTGCCCCGCAACAAGGCGCGGCTGGCCGACAACGTGGCCCGCTTCGTCCGCGACCGCTTCCTCGACACCGCCTCCCTGGTGGCCCGCCTGCGTGCCGCCGACCCGGCCTCGCGCCTCGCCGACTGGCTGCAGCAACCCGGTAACGCCCGGGCGCTGTCCGACCGGGTGGGGGTGATCCTCGTCCAGTCCCTCGATTTCATGGATGACCGCCGGGTCCGCCGGCTGATCGTCCATGCCCTGCGCAAGCGTGCCGCCGGGCTCGACCTGGCGGGCGTGGTGGGGCGCATCCTCGACGCCCTCACCGAGAACCGCCGCCACCAGGGCCTCCTCGACGAGGGTATCCGGCGGCTCGCCGCCTGGCTCGACGAGCCGGGGGTGCAGGCGTCCTTCGCCGGCATGATCGTCGACGTGGCGAGCAAGGAATATCCCAAGGTCGTCGCCATGCTCGGGCTGGTGGGCATGAACCCGGCGGAGCTCGGCGACCGGGTGTCGGTGGGCATCGTGCATGGGGTCAACGGCCTCCTCAACGAGATCGCCGCCGATCCCCACCATCCCCGCCGGCTGGCCTTCGACGAACTGGTCGAGGGCTACGTCGAGCGCCTCAAGAACGACGAGGCCCTGCGCGAGCGGATCGAGGAGATGAAGCGCGGCTTCCTCGCCCACCCGGGCATCGCCAGATACGTGGACGGCCTGTGGGACGACCTGCGCGGCTGGCTGGCCAGCGACATGGCCCGCCCCGACTCGCGCATCCGCGCCAGGCTGGCCTCGGCGGCCACCGCCATCGGCGCCAGCCTGGCCGCCAACCCGGCCCTGCGCGATTCGGTCAACGAGCACATCGAGCGCACCGTCGAGGGCCTCGCGCCCCAGCTCCGCGACGGGCTGTCGGAGCACATCGCCGGCACCATGCGCGCCTGGAAGGATGAAGACCTGGTCCGCGAGATCGAGCACAGCGTCGGCCGCGACCTGCAGTTCATCCGCCTCAACGGCACCCTGGTCGGCGGCCTGATCGGCCTCGCCCTCTACGCCCTGACCCACATCCTGTGAGTATCGCTCCCCACGCCGCCATGACCCTCCGCATCAGCAGCAATTTTGACTCCGGCGCCATCGAGGTGCTGTCCATTGCCTCGGCCGGCGACATCCGCCTCCGGCTGCGCGCCGACCAGGGCGTCGGCGGCGACGCGGCCTTCCGCCAGTGGTTCCACTTCCGCCTCCACGGCGCGGCGGGGCAGGAGGTGCGGATGGTCTTCGAGAACGCCGCGGCGGCGGCCTATCCCGACGGCTGGCCCGGCTACCGCTGCGTGGCCTCCTACGACCGGCGCCACTGGTTCCGCATCGCCACCACCCGCTATGAAGACGGCCAGCTGATCGTCGAGCACCGGCCCGAGCGCGACAGCGTGTATTACGCCTACTTCGAGCCGTACTCCCACGAGCGCCACCTCGACCTGCTGGGCCGCGTCGAGCTGTCGCCCTTCGCGTCGGTGAGCAACCTCGGCGCCACCGTCGAGGGGCGCGACCTGGACCTCGTCACCGTCGGCCGCGCGGCGCCGGGCAAGCAGCCGGTGTGGATCATCGCCCGCCAGCACCCGGGCGAGAGCATGGCCGAGTGGTTCATGGAGGGCCTGCTCGAGCGCCTGCTCGACGCCGCCGACCCGGTGGCGCGGCGCATCCGCGAGAAGGCGGTGCTCTACATCGTCCCCAACATGAACCCGGACGGCGCGATCCGCGGCAACCTGCGCACCAACGCCGCCGGCGTCAACCTCAACCGCGCGTGGCGCGAGCCCTCCGTCGAGCACAGCCCCGAGGTGCTGCTGGTGCGCCGGGCCATGGAGGCGAGCGGGGTGGGGCTGTTCCTCGACATCCACGGCGACGAGGCGCTGCCCTACGTGTTCTTCTCCACCGCCGAGGAGGTGCCGGGCTTCTCGGACGAGCAGCGGGAGCGCCAGGCGCGCTTCGTCGAGGCCTTCCGGGCCGCCAGCCCCGACTTCCAGACCGAGCACGGCTATGCGGTGGGGCGTTTCCAGGACGAGCTGCTGACCCTCGCCTCCAAGTGGGTCGCCCACCGCTTCGGCTGCGTCTCGCTCACCCTGGAGATGCCCTTCAAGGACAACGCCAACCTCCCCGACGGCATCACCGGCTGGAACGGCGAGCGCAGCATTCGCCTCGGCGCGGCGATGCTGGCTCCGATCCTGCAGCATCTCGCCGGCTGAGCCGCCTGCAGGATCCCCACCCAGTGCGGCGTTCTGTCTCAAGAAATCCTGTTTTAGCCCGTTAGCTGTCCATGGTTTCAACCACGGAGGTTTTCATGGACAACGAACGGGTAGCGTCCTGCGCCGCTCACAAAAGACTCAGATCCGCCTGGCCCTGGCTGCTGCTCGGGGTATGGCTGATTGCGTCGGCAGCCCAGATCTGGGCGCTCGAAGTGGAATCGGTGTTGCGTGGCGACGCGTGTTCGGCCACACCCGCCGGCCTGTGGAACGGAGGTGTGCCATGAGCGCCACCGCAGGCAAGCTCAAGGACGGCCTCAGCGCCTTCCGCGCCCAGGCCGACAATCTGCTGGTCGGCACCCTCGGCCTCCATCTGGTGCTGTGCCTGGTGGTCGCCGGGCTCAACGACAGCTGGGCCCCGGCCCTCGGGGTCGGGCTGCCGGCCTTCCTGGTGCCGCTGCTGATCAGCCGCAGCGCCCCCGGCCAGCTTGTCACCCGCATCGCGGTGGGCTGCGCGGCGATGATCTTCGCGGCGCTGCTGATCCACCAGACCCATGGGGTGATCGAGTCCCACTTCGGCATCTTCGTGCTGCTGGCCTTCCTGGTGCTGTATTGCGACTGGCGTCCGCTGGTTGCGGCGGCGGCGCTGATCGCCGTGCATCACCTGAGCTTCGCCTGGCTGCAGGCCACCGGGGCGGGCGTGTATGTGTTTCCCGAGTTCGACGGCATCGGCCGGGTGCTCGTGCATGCGGGCTACGTGGTCGTCGAGACGGGCCTGCTGTGCTATATCGCTGGCGTCCTGCGCGGGCTGGTGCAGGACGGCATGACCGTCTCGAGCTTCGCGCTGCGGGTGGCCGACGGCCATCTCGACTACGCCTTCGACCCGCGCCAGGTGGAGCGCCGCCCGGTGCTGGCGGCGGTGGCGCGCATGCAGGAAGAGCTGCGCAGCACCGTCTCCGAAGCCCGTAGCACCGCCGACAGCCTGAAGTCCCTGGCGGCGCGCCTGCAGCAGACGTCCCAGGAGATCGCCGAAGGCGTCGGCGAGCAGCATTCCTCCACCAGCGCCATGGCCGCCGCCGTCCAGGAGATGACTGTCTCCATCAACCACATCACCGACAACGCCAGCGACGCGCGCAAGCTGTCGTCCGACTCCAGCGAGGCCGCCGTCCAGGGCAGCAAGGTGGTCAAGGCCGCGGTGGGCGAGATGTCGGGCATCGCCGGCGTGATCGGCACGGCCGTCGAGCGGGTCGAAGCCCTCGGCCGCGAGTCCGAGCGGGCCGCCGAAGTGGTGGGGATCATCAAGGGCATCGCCGACCAGACCAACCTGCTGGCCCTCAACGCCGCCATCGAGGCGGCCCGGGCCGGCGAGCTGGGGCGCGGTTTTGCCGTGGTGGCCGACGAGGTGCGCAAGCTCGCCGAGCGCACCACCACCGCCACCGACGAGATCGGCCGCATGATGGGCGACATGCGCAGCGCCAAGGAGTCGGTGCTCAACTGCATCGAGAACGCCGTGGCGCGCGTCGACCTGGGGGTGGCCCATGCCGGCAAGGCAGGGGATTCCATCGACCTGATCACCGGCCGCGCCGACGGGGTGGGCGAGATCGTGAACAGCATCTCCGACGCGCTCCTCGAGCAGAGCACGGCGGCCCAGGAGATCGCCCGCCACGTGGAGCACATCTCGTCGATGGCCGACCGTTCGGCCAGCGCCACCCAGGGCATCGCCAGCGAAGCCGACGCCTTGCTGAAGGACGCAGAGGCCTTGCACCGGGCTCTGGAACGCTTCCGCGTGTGAGCGTCCCGCGGTATTTTTGGGGTAGCCAGAAAAAATCGAAATTCTTGTCATCCACTTTCAACCTTGCTGCGTTGAGGGATTACAGGTGAGCAATCACCGCACTAACAGGAGAAATCGATGGGCAGTTACTACAACGGGTCCTACGCAGAATTTCTGGATTCCCTCAAGGCCGCGGGTGTCGTGATCCGCAACGAAAGTGAAGTGCGCGAGCGTCTGGCGGAATCGCAGCGGTGGCGGACGGCTTTCATGACCCTGGCCGCCAACGGCCGCACGCTGGGGATCGAGTTCAGCGTTGAAGGCTCCCAGAGCAGCGCCCGTGAAGTGAAGAAAGTGCTCGCCCAGCATGCCTTCCCCGCCGAGAAGGAAGAGGCGTTCATCGCCCAGCTGACGTCCCAGCACTGACATCCCGCCCCGGGGCGGCGCGCCCGACAGGCCACCCCCGCTCCGGCGGCCCGCAAAAACCCTCTTTCGTCCTCCGATGAAAGAGGGTTTTCTTTTTCCGCCCCTGCGGGCCTTTTTCCGGCCCGCCGGTCGGGGCGCGGCCGGAGGAGGGCCCGCGGCGCCAGGCCATCCGCCTGTAAAGTTTTCCTTTCGCATGTCGTCAATACGAGGACGATAGCCTCTCAGGACGGATGCTCTGAACTCCCCGCCGCCCCCCCTTCTCGCCACGCCCCAGCGCATCGACCTGATCGCCCTCCAGGCGGCGGTGGTGTCCCATGACCGGCTCCGGCCGGCGGCCACGGCCCTTGCTTCCGAACTCGCCACCCGGCTCGGTTGCGAGTGGGTGGCGATCGGTTTCGTTGAGGATCGCTTCTGCCGGGTCGTCGCGCTGTCCCACGGCGGGATCGGGGAGGGCGGCAGCGACACCCTCAAGGTGTTCGGCGCGGCGATGGACGAGGCGCTGGACCAGGCCGCCACCGTCGTCTTCCCCCAGCCGCCGGATCGTCCGCCGCGCATCGTGCTGGCCCATGACGAACTCCTCCGCACCCGCGGGGGCGGGGTGTGCACGATCCCGATCGCTGTGGGGCACGAGCTGGTGGGGGCGGTGCTGTTCCAGTTCAGCGAGCCGGTGTCCTCGCCGGCGGCCGACATCGCCGACTGGGAGCATGCGGTGGCGCTGCTCGGCCCGGTGTTGTATTTCATGCGGGACCGGGAGCGGCCCCTGCGCCGGCGCATGGGCGATCGCTTCCGGCAGCTCCGGGCCCGCTTGCGTGCGCCGGACAACGTCCGGTGGCGGGTTGGTCTGAGCGCCGCCGGGGTGGTGCTGGCGGGCCTGCTGTTCGCCCCCGTCGAGTACCGGATCGGCGGCAACGCCCGCGTCGAGGGCGAGATCCAGCGGGTGCTGGTGGCGCCGGTGGACGGCTTTCTCAAGCAGAGCCTGGTGCGGCCGGGCGACCGGGTAAAGGTCGGCCAGGTGCTCGCCGAGCTGGCCGAGCAGGATCTGCAGCTCGAGCACAACCGCTGGGCGAGCGAGCTGGCGCAACACGAAAACGCCTATGCCGCCGCGATGGCCCGGGCCGACCGCACCCAGCTGGTGATCAGCCAGGCCCGGGCCGACGAGGCGCGGGCCCAGCTGGCGCTGGTGGATGAGCAGCTCGGACGGACCCGCATCGAGGCGCCCTTCGACGGCGTGGTGATCCGCGGCGACCTGAGCCAGTCCCTGGGCAGCCCGGTGCAGCGCGGCGACGTGCTGCTCACCGTGGCGCCCCGGGAGCGCTTCCGGGTGATCGTCGAGGTGGATGAGCGCGACATCGGGCGGGTCCGCCTGGGGCAGCCCGGCAGCCTGGCCCTGTCGGCGCTGCCGTGGGACACGCTGGCGGTCACGGTGGCCCGGATCACGCCGATGGCCACCGCGGTCGAGGGCCGCAACGTCTTCGAGGTGGAGGCCCGCCTCGACGCCCAGCCCGACACCCTGCGCCCCGGCCTGCGCGGCGTGGCGCGCATCGCGGTGGGGCGTGAGCCGCTGTTGTGGGCATGGACCCACCGGCTGGTCGAATGGCTGCGCCTGGGGGCCTGGTCCTGGCTGGGGGTGTGAGGTGAGCGGCAGCGTCTTCAGCAGCCAGTGGTATCGCGTGGCCGGGCTGCATCCCAGCCTGCGCCCCCACCTGCGGGTGACGCGGCAGATCCACCGGCGGGAGGTCTGGTATGTGCTGGCCGACCCGCTGACCGGCCGTTTCCACCGGATGAACGCCGCCGCCTATGCCTTCGTCGGCCGCTGCGACGGCCGCCAGAGCGTCGAGGCGCTCAGCGAGGCGCTCCTCGCCGAAGCCCCCGACGAGGCCCTGACCCAGGACGAGATCGTGCGCCTGCTGGTGCAGCTCAACCAGCGCGGCCTGATCCACTGCGAGCTGACGCCGGACGTGGTGGCCATCTTCCACCGGGAGCGGCAGGCCTCGCGGCAGCAGCGCCGGCTGGGGGTGAACCCGCTGGCCTTCCGCATCCGCCTCGGGGACCCGAGCGCGCTGCTGGCGCGCTTCGACCCGTGGCTGGAGTGGCTGGTGTCCGGCTGGATGCTGCTCTTCCTGGCGGCGCTGATCGCCGGCGGCGGGCTGGTGGCGGCGATGGAATCCGACCGGCTCGCGGCCGACGTGCACACCTGGATGGCGACGTCGCGCTTCCTGCTGATCGCCTGGCTGCTCTACCCGCTGATCAAGGCCGTCCATGAGCTGGCCCACGGGCTGGTGGTGCGGCGCCATGGCGGCGAGGTCCATCAGGTGGGGGTGAGCCTGCTGCTGCTCACCCCGGCGCCCTTCGTGGACGCCTCGGCGGCGTCGGCCTTCCGCGAAGCCTCCAACCGGCTCGCCGTGAGCGCGGCCGGCATCCTGGTCGAGCTGGCCATCGCCGGCGCCGCGCTGATGCTGTGGGCCCTGGTCGAGCCGGGCCTGGTGCGCGACGTGTGCCTCGTCGCGGCGGTGATCGGCGGGGTATCGACCGTGCTCTTCAACGGCAACCCGCTGCTGCGCTTCGACGGCTACTACATGCTCTGCGATGCCTTCGACCTGCCCAACCTGGCCACCCGCAGCACGGCCTTCTGGCGGTATCTGCTGCTGGGGCGGGTGCTCGGCCTGGCGGACGTGGCATCCCCCGAGCCGGGCCGGGGCGAGCGGCTGTGGCTGTTGTGCTACGCGCCGGCCTCGTGGCTGTACCGGGCCGGGCTGGCGGTGGCCATCGTGGGCTGGATCGGCAGCTGGTCGATGGTGCTCGGGGGGCTTGCCGCGGTGGTGATGCTCGGCACGCTGCTCGTGATGCCGGTGCTCGGCTTCTGGCGGCGCCTGCTGCGCCTGTCGCTGCCCGACGCCCAGCGCCAGCGGGCCCTGCGCGCGGCCGGGGCGCTGGGGGTCGGGGTCGTGCTGCTGGTCGGTGTGGTGCCGCTGCCGTTCTCGAGCGTCGTCCAGGGCGTGGTGTGGGTGCCCGAGCAGGCCCAGCTGCGCACCGGCACCGACGGTTTCCTGGTGGCGCTGGAGGCCGCCCATGGCGACCGCGTCGAGGCCGGCCAGCTGATCGCCCGGCTCGACGACCCGCGCCTGCAGGCCGACGTCGCCAAGTACCGGCACCAGCTCGCGGCGCTGGATGCGGACCTCTTCCAGGCCATGCTCCGCGACCCCGTCAAGCTGCGCAACGTGGAAGAAGAGATGGAGCGGGTCCGCGGCCAGCTGGCCCACGCAGAGACGCTGCAGGCGGCCCTCGCGCTGCGCGCCGGGGTCGGCGGGCAGCTGGTGATGCCGCGCCAGGCCGACATGGCTGGTGTGTTCGCGCGCCGTGGCACCCTGCTCGGCCACATCCTCACGGGGGACGCGAGCACCCTGCGGGTGGCCGTCGAGCAGGATGTGGCCGCCCTGGTGCGCGACGACACCCGCGGCGTATCGGTGCGCCTCGCCGAGCTGCCGGGCGAAGCCTTCCCGGCCCGCGTGCTGCGCGCGGTGCCCGCCGCCACCGAAAGGCTCCCCAGCGCCGCGCTGGGGGATTTTGCCGGCGGGCGGCTGCCGGTGGACCCGGCCGACACCGATCACCTGCGCACCCCGGCGCCGGTCTTCGTGATCGACCTCG
>NZ_JAYREK010000008.1:0-111833 GCF_041908905.1 Zoogloea sp. | reverse complement strand
GCCACGCACTACCTCCCGAACTATCTGGGCTGGCGCCGGGCACTCGACACGCGCCGACTTGATACGCCCGACAAGATGCTCCTCGCCGCTATCGGAGTATTTCCACAGGCAACGGTGACATAGCCTTGTTCTATGCCGCGCTTAAATACGTACCAAAATCTAAACCCGGTACAAAAAGGGCATTGGTTGCCAACGTGGTTAAGCGCATCGAGGAATGGCACCACGAGCAAGGCATAGATTTTGACAGGTGGAGTATGCCGGGGGATGCGGGCGATTTGCTTTGGCTGATGGGACGGCTGCACCCTAAGAATTTTGACGGAATGGAGTTGAGCAGCTTCAGGCCGCACTATCACGAGGTCTGTTCTTGGACGCGAGCAGCAGGGCACCAGGAGAATGCAATGCACCTTTACCTGACGGTATTTCCAGAGGCTGGCCGTCGTTTTGAAGGTGGAGTGTAAATTTTTAAGTGACTGATTTTCCAATGTTCGTGATGCGGGGTGATACCTGATCTGACATCACCTCCTATCCACGCGTTGAAAGCTGGTGAATAACATTCGTGTCGTTCCAAAAAACAGGACGACACGAAATGAATACCCAATTCCGCGTTATCAGCAATCCGCGCAAGCTCGACACCCTCGAAGCTGCCGAGCGCCTCCGCATCAAGCCTCAAACGATCCGTCGCTCGCTCTGCCTGAGCGGTCACTATCTGGGCCTGAAGCCTACCAAGCTGCCCAACGGTCGCCTGCTGTGGGACGCCAGCGCGATTGATGCCTTGCTGAATGGCGAGGTGGCGCAATGAAAAGCGCCCACACCCCGAAGAGTGCGAGCGCCCTGGAACCGCGTCGCCATTCTACCGCAGCCGCCCCGCTGGTCGAACTGGATCACGGCGAGGTCTGGACAACCTCCCTGCTGGTGGCCGACAGGTTCGGCAAGCGCCACGCCGATGTGCTCCGCGCCGTCGAAAAGCTGGAGTGCTCGCCGGACTTTTCTGAACGCAATTTTGCGCTGACATCTGCCGAGGTCGCCCAGCCCAATGGCGGCTTCCGTGCTGTGCCGATGTACCGCATCACCCGCGACGGCTTCGCATTCCTGGCGATGGGCTTCACCGGCCGCGCTGCCGCAGCGTGGAAAGAGAAGTTCATCGGCGCCTTCGGTCGCATGGAGCGCGAGCTGCGCCGCCTCGCCGTGCAGAAGTCGCTCCCGGACTGGCAAGAGGCCCGCCAGCTTGGCAAGGCCGACCGCCGCGATCTGACGGACGCCGTGCAGGCGCTGTGCCTGCGTGCGCATGAGCGGGGTGACTCAACGACCCCGCTGGGGCTGTGGGAGACCGCAGCAACGCGCGTTGTGACTGCCGCCCTGTTCGAGACCGGCGGCGAGCGCATCACGGCCATTCGCGCCCGACTGACCGCCCGGCAACTGCGCCGCCTCGCGCTGGCCGAAGAGTGCTACGCCCGCGCCGTCGATTCGCTGATTGATTCCCCGGCCCATCACCGCGCCGTCAACGAACAGGGCAAGGTTGCCGTCCTGGCCTTCGCGAACGCGACCGGCGGCCGCGAGGTTCCGGGTGTTGATCCTCTGCGGCGGCGCCTGGGGCGTCAGTCCGGTGCAGCCGCCCCGGCCCTGTTGTGGTGGGTGCTAGCGTGGTTGATCCTGTCCGTCGTGCTGCATGTGCTTCTGCCCGCGGGGGTTGCGTGATGGTCGCCAATCGCACCGCCCCAGCCTTCTTGGAGTACGCCGCCAACATGATGGCCCGGTTTGAGTACCGGACGCTGACCCTCGCCCAGCGGGGGCTGTTGTACTCGATGCGCCTGGAGTGCTGGGTCAATCAGTTCTTGCCCGAATCGGCGGAAGTTCTTGCCCGCATCCTGGGGTTCGACCCCGCAGAAATCGCCGCCGAGCTTCCTTATGTAATGCCGTTCTTCGAGGTCGAAAACGGCCGCATAACGTCGCCTGACCTGGAATCCTACCGCCATCGCGTTGAAGGCATCCGCGAGCGCCAAGCGCAGGGTGGAAAGGCTGGGGCAGCCAAGACCAACGCCCGCAAAACCCGCGCCGATACTGGCGTTTCGGGCAATCCGGGTAAGCCGTCGGGTAACTCGACGAGTAACCCGCGAGTATCCCGCCGGGTGTCTGTCGAGTCCTTTAACCCTAACCTTAACCCTAGCCCTAGCCAAGGGGGAGATGTTGGGGGCATAGAGGCTGCTGGTGTTTCTGACTTCACCCTGACCCCTGATTGGGAGGTGGAGCGATGAGCACCCAAGCCCAATCCGCCGCCCTGGCTGGGGCCGGGGTTATCAGCCTGCGGGACTATCAGGAAGGTCTGGTGAAGGAGGTCCGCGACTCGCTCAAGGCCGGGCGCCGCCGCGTCCTGGCCTACCTGCCGACCGGCGGGGGCAAGACCCGCGTTGCGACGGCCATCACGCAAATGACCCTGAGCAAGTCCAGGGGCCGCGTTGTCGTGCTGGCGAATCGCAAGCAGCTGGTGCACCAGTTCGCCGCCGCGCTCCGGGCCGCCGGGCTGGATGTGGGCATCCTCCAGGGCGAGAACACGCACGGCCTGCATCACCGCGTTGTCGTGGCCTCGATCGACACCATCCACGCCCGCAACTGCATCTTCGATGACGTGGCCGTGTTCATCATCGACGAGGCGCACGCCTGCGCCGGGAGCGAGAAGTACCGCGCCTTGCTGTTCCGCTACAGCCGCGTGCCCTGCATCGGCCTGAGCGCAACGCCCTTTGCCCGAGGGCTGGGCAAGCCGTACCCCGAGCTGGCGGATAGGCCGCTGTTCGAGGATTTGGTGATTGGCGCGACGGTGCAAGCGCTGGTGGATGCGGGGCATCTGACAGACCTCGAAATCTACGCACCGAGCAGCCCGGACATGACCGGCGCGAAAACCTCTCGCACCGCCGAGGGCGAGCAGGACTATCGGCAGGCCGACATCGAAGAGGCCGCCGACCGGCCGGAGCTGGTGGGCGACATCCTGCGGCACTGGTTCAAGCTCGCCGGAGGCGTCAAAACCATCTGCTTTGCATCGTCCATCGCGCACTCCCAGCACATCGTCGAGCAGTTCCGCGCCGCTGGCGTGAGTGCCGAGCACCTCGACTGCTACATGGACGACGAGACCCGCGCCGACATCCTGGGGCGCTTCGAGCGCGGTGGCTTCACCGTGTTGTCGAACGTCTCCCTGCTGTCCGAAGGCTTCGACGTGCCGGACACGAGCTGCATGATCTTGGCGAGGCCGACGAAGAGCCTCACCCGGTTCTTGCAGATGGTCGGCCGTGTCCTTCGCCCGGCGCCCGGCAAGACCCGCGCCTTGCTGCTGGATCACAGCGGCAGCGTGGAGCGCATCGGGCACCCCTTCGACGACCTACCGCTCGAACTGGACGACGGCAACGCCAGCAAGTCCGGCAGCAAGAAGCAGGAACGCAAGGCCAGCGAGCCGAAGCCCTGCCCGAGCTGCAAGTACGTCCGCGATGCCGGCGTCCATGAGTGCCCTAAGTGCGGCTTCGCGCCGCAGCGCCAGTCGGATGTGGAGGTGGCCGACGGCGAGCTCGTGAAGATCGACCGCAAGGCCCGGAAGCCGGCGACGCCCGACCGCAAGCAGCACGTCTATTCGCAGCTCCTGCACGTGGCCCGCGCCCGCGGGTATTCGCCCGGCTGGGTCTCGCACAAGTACCGGGAGATGTTCGACGTGTGGCCGCGTGGCATGAAAGCCGTTGAGGCCGCACCGACTGCCGAGCTGATGGGCTGGCTCAAGTCCCGCCAGATAGCAGCCGCCAAGGCCCGCGAGAGGGTGCAGGAGGGCCGCCAGCATGGGTAACCGTATCGACGTTCGCACCGCCGCCGCCGGCCGCTGGCGGTCCATCCTGATGACGCTGGGCATGGACGAGAAGGCCCTCAGCGGCAAGCACGGTCCCTGTCCTCTGTGTGGCGGGCGTGATCGATTCCGGTTTGACGACCGGGACGGGCGAGGGACGTACTTTTGCAGCGGCTGCGGCGCCGGTGACGGCGTGAAGTTGGCGATGGGCGTCACTGGCCTGTCGTTCAGGGACGCTGCCCGCGAAATCGAACGGCTGGCGGGTGTGGTGCAGCCCGTGACCGGCAAGCCCGAGCGCACCGACGAGGACAAGCTCGCCGCCCTGCGCCGGGTGTGGCGGGAGTCGAAGCCGATTCAGCGGGGGGACGAAGCCGCCCTCTACCTGGCCGGGCGAGGGCTGCGCCTGTACGACCTGCCGGAAGCCGTCCGGGTGCATCCCGGCCTGCGGTATCAGGACGGCGAGCACCAGGGCGTCTATCCCGCGATGCTGGCGACCGTGACCGCGCCGGATGGCCGCGCCGTGAGTCTGCACCGGACATACCTCCAGGACGGCCGCAAAGCGCCCGTGAGCGCGCCGAAGAAGCTCATGCAGGGGTTTCCCCTATCCGGCGCAGCAATTCGCCTGACGGCCGTTTCTGAGGTGCTGGGCATCGCCGAGGGCATCGAGACTGCGCTCGCCGCTGCCGAGCTGTTCGAGGTGCCGGTGTGGAGCTGCGTATCGGCGCAAGGCATCGAGTCGTTCGAGCCGCCGGCCGGCGTCAAGGAGGTGATCGTGTTCGCCGACCACGACGAGAACTTCGCCGGGCAGGCCGCCGCCTACCGGGCCGCCCATCGCCTCAAGCTCAAGGGCTTCGAGGTGGAGGTGTGCATTCCGCAGGTGCCGGGCGACTGGCTGGACTTTCACAGCAAAAATTTTGAACCACGGAGGTAAGCATGGCGATCAACAAAACGACCCTTCAGCAGATCCTGGACACCGTGCAGGAGCTGCACAACCTCGAGCAGATCGTCACGCGCGAGGCCGTTCGGGAGGTTACGGGGCTCGCCCTGACGACCGTTGATGACCGGCTCGCCGTGCTGGTGGATCGCGGCGACATTACGCGCATCGGCCGCGGGGTGTTCGTGCCGGCAGTGAAGCACCCGCCGGCCCGGCCGATCTCGAAAACCGTGCTCCCTGACGGCACGGTGAAGATCGAGATTGGCGATGTGCTGCTTGATCTGACCCCGAGGGAAGACCGGCACCTGGCCGCGATGATGGCGGGGGGAGCGGCTCAACTGGCGTCAATCGAGCTGGGCCACGAAAGCGCCACGCAGATTGCGGCGCTGCGTATGCGAGTGGGGCGGCTGGAGGCGGAACTGCGGGGCCTCGACGGGGAGCACCAGGGGGCAGATTGAGGGCGAGGGCTTCGGCGCGGGGTGGTTAGCAAAACTTAGTGCCCCGCCCATGTGGTGGGGCTTTTCTTTGGTACGCACGGACTTGGTACGCAGCCCGGTACGCAGGGAATCCGGGCCGCCGGATGCGGTTACCAAAGGGGCGGTTACCAGCGCGGTTACCACGGGAAGTCGCCGTAACAGACCAGACTGTAACGGCCGCTGTAACAGCGATGGGCGAGGGCTCGCCACTTCAGAAAACTTCAGGTTGCGACACCTGCCGGCCCGGTATCCAGGGGCGGTATCCATGCCCGGTATCCATCGCTCCGGCTGTTATCGAATGTTATGGTCCGCCCGTTGGTGGTCTGCCAACTCGGGAGCGCCCTCCTACTACTTTCGATAGATGTTATATGCATGGCTTCATGGCACTATGCCTGCCATTCACAAGAGCAGGAGAGGGAGCATGAACACCAAGAGGCCAATCTGCGGAGCTTCGACGCGATCGAGGCTCGGGGCAATCTGGGGTCTTGCTGTGCTGGCCATCCATTCCGGGCTCATTCCTTCAGCGCAGGCCCAGGTATTCAAGTGCAAGGACGACCGGACGGGGCAGATTGCCTACTCCCAAACGCCCTGCCATGGCTCCACTTCTGGCGGCCAAGTGAAGATCCAGGAAAACAGCATGGACACATCCGGCGAGATGGCGCAGGCCGCGCGCCTGAGCGCCAAACGACTACGCGAAGACCAGGAGCGAGAGGCGGCCCGCGCCGAGTATGTGGCACGGCTTCGAGCCGAACGGAGCGCATCCGAGCGGGCCGAGGTGGCGAGGGAGTGCACCGAGGTGTCCAAGCGGTACGACGAGGCCAAGAGCCGAATGGCGCCGTCGGAGCAGATGCTGAAACTGAAGAATGCCCGGCGGGTCGCCTGCGGGATGGAGCCCGAAGCCGGGGGCATGGCTGGAAGCCCAGCCCCCTTGAACATGCCTGCGCCGACGCCGGCCCCATCGGTCATTACCAGCTGCGACGCCAGCGGATGCTGGGACAACATGGGCGGGCGCTACAACAAGGGCGCCGGCCAAACGTACGTCCCAGCCCAAGGCGGAGGCCACTGCCAAATGGTCGGAGGGATGATGCGCTGTCCGTAACGGCGGGGCTGAGACAACGCGCCACAACGCAGCACACGACGCCTGAGCCCGCTTTAGGGTTTGAGGGTCCGGGCCGTCTCCCCAAGACTTGCGACATCGCAAACCGAGGGACCGACCCATGCACGCACTCACGCACGATCAGCGGAATGGACGGCCGCACCTTCTTCAGTGGGAGGCGGGCCGATGAACTGCACGTACCGATTCAAAGGCGCTGGCGGCGAGGACATCACCATCACCGGCAAGGCGGCCATGATGGCGGCGCTTGCGGATGGGCGACTTGATCATCTGCTGCCGGCGGGGACGCTGCCCGCGATGAACGGGGATGTGGCGGCCGGTGAGGTGCGCCGGGAAGATCCGGCCAGTGGCGAGAAAGAGCTCGCCGCGAAGGTCGCCCCCGAGGAGACGAAATCGAAGACGAAGCCCAGCATGATCACCGTGGATGGCGTGAAGCGCCCGACCACGAACAGCAAGGGCCAGCCGATCCACCCGACCGAGGAAGGGCTGCGCAACTTCTGGCGGTGGTTTGGTGACTCCAAGGCGGTGGATGATCAGGGCCGTCCGCTGGTGATGTACCACGGCACCAGCGCGAGCGAGGACGGCGACGCTTTCACCTCTTTCGACACCTACGGTTCCAACTACGGCCTGATGGGAGCCGGCGGGTATTTCACCGCAGACCCCGTCGTGGCCAGCAGCTACACCACGAAGGGGAAGGGAGCGACCCCGAGCGTCTATCCTGTGTATCTGCGCGTCACGGCGCCGATTGATATGGACGCCAAGGCAGACGCGCCGGCTTGGCGCAAGCAGTTTGATGGATCGGAGGTTTTCCACGAAGGCGGCGACACGAACGAGAGTTGGTATCGCGCGGCCGAGGATGGGCTGCGAGATCAGGGCGTCCCGAAGTGGGAAGGTGCGGAAGCGATGCAGGACGGCATCCGCGCAATGGGATTCGACGGCATCACGCACATTGGAGGCGGCCGCATCCAGGCCGATAGCGCCAAGCATCGGGTGTTCATCGTTTTCGACCCCGAGCAGGTCAAGTCTGCCTTTGGCAACACGGGCGCCTTCAGCGCGCAAAGCCCGGACATCCGCTTCAGCAACTCCCCCGACGAGCCCACCCCGACCGGCATCACCTACGACACCCTGCCGGGCGCCTTCGCCAAGCGATTCCCGAAGCTGGCCGGCGCGATCAAGACGATGCTGCGCCGGGGCGCCCTGGGCCAGAAAGGCGGCCTTGTCGTGCTCGACTCCAACGACAGCGCCGACATCGCCCGCGAGTTTGCCAGCCGCACCGGCTGGGACTACCGCGAGACGATGGAGATGTTCGAGTCGGTGGACGGCGCCGGGGTCAATGGCCTGTTCGACCCGAAATCGGGCCTGACCTTCGCCATCGGTCCGAACCTTTCGCCGGAGACCGTGCCGGGCGTGGTGCTGCATGAGGCCCTGCACGGCCAGCAGCGCAAGGACATCGACGCCAAGGCGCTGGCGCTGATCGACGGCCGCGCGAAGGAGGCTCCGGCCCTGCGCGCCTTCCTCGACCGCGTGGCGGAGCGCATGGACCAGGTGGGCGAGGCCGGCAACGCGACCGAGGCGGCGTCCTACATTGTGGAGATGGCTGTCACCGAAGGGCGCGGCGTGGGCTTCTCGGCGGCGGATGGCCCGATCCTGGCCTGGATCGAGAAGAACATCGGCCGGAAGGTGGCCGACCTGGTGCGCGGCTTCGTGGCGACCCTGCGCGCCTGGGCGCTGGCGCATGGCGTGCCGATGAAGTCGGTCGCCGTTGATGATCTGGTGGCCTACGCGATGGCCGGCGTGGGCAAGGCCGCCCGCGGCAAGGTGCTGACGCTGGACGAGGCCGGGGCGTGGGCGTCGAAGAGCGGGGCGCCGGGCCGGGCCGGCAAACACGCCCGCCCCGCTGCGACGATCGCCGCCGCCTGGGAAGCGCCGGAGCCCTCCAAGCTCTTCGGCGGACGGATCGACAAGGACGCGCTCATCTACACCCTGCAGAACAAGCAGATCGACACGAAGCGGGTGATCGACGCCATCGAGGCGAGGGTCGGCACGATTGCCGACGAGTGGAACCCCTACCTGCAGGAAGAGCTCTTCCACGGCCGCAGCGCGAAGGGCGTCAAGGATTTTCTCTCGAAGGAGATGCGCCCGCTTATCACGCGCATGCGCTTGAACCGCGTGACCCTGGCGGAGTTTGAGCGCTTTCTGCACGCCCGCCACGCCCCGGAGGCAAACGCCCACATCGCCCGGGCCAACCCGGACAATCCCGGCTTGCAGGATGGCGGCTCGGGCATGACCAACCAGGAGGCCGCCGCCTTCATGGCTGCGCTGGCGCCGGAGCGCCGCAAGGTGTTCGACTCGCTGGCCGCGCAGGTGGATGCAATCAACGCCAGCACCCGCCGGCTGCTGGTGGAATCCGGGCTTGAGACCGCGGAGACGGTGAAGGCATGGGAGGCCGCGTATCGGCATTATGTCCCGCTGCATCGCGAGGATGCGGAGCAAGGCGGGCTTGGAACGGGCCAAGGCTTCAGCGTCCGGGGGACGGCTGCCAAGCGCCGCACCGGCAGCACCCGGGCGGTGGTGGACATCCTGGCAAACGTCGCCCTGCAGCGCGAGCGCACCATCGTGCGGGCCGAGAAAAACCGCGTCGCCCAAGCGCTTTACGCCCTCGCCCTCAAGTCGCCCAACCCTGACTTCTGGCTGCCGATCAACCCTGACGAGGCCAAGGCCATGAAGCCGGCAGAGCGCCAGAAGATCGCCGACGAGCTGGCTTCCCTGGGGCTCGACCCGGCCGACGCGCAGAGCTTCGCGCGGGAGCCGGTGGAGCGCTACATCAACCCGGCTACCGGCCTGGTTGCGGAGCGGATCAATCCGACCTTGCGCGGCCGCGACAATGTGCTTTCCGTGCGGGTCAATGGGCGGGATCGCTTCGTGTTCTTCAACCACCGGGACGAGCGGGCGCAGCGGATGGCGGGGGCGCTGAAGAACCTGGACGCCGACCAGTTGGGCCGGCTGCTTCAGGTGTCCTCGAAGATCACCCGATGGTTTGCCGCGGTGAATACCCAGTACAACCCGATCTTCGGCATCGTCAATGCCCTGCGCGACGGGCAAGCGGCCTTGCTGCAGCTCTCGACCACGCCCATTCGTGGCGACGAGAAGAAGGTGTTGGCCGGGGCGCTGCCGGCGATGCGCGGCATCTATGCCGCCCTGCGTGCCGAGCGCGCGGGGGAGACCGCCCCGACCGATGAATGGGCGCGCCTCTTCGAGGACTTCCAGAAGGCCGGCGGGCAGACGGGATTCCGCGACCAGTTCGCGAACAGCCAAGCCCGGGCCGAAGCCCTGCGGCGGGAGCTTGACCCGGCGGCCTGGATGGATGGCCCGCTCGGGAAGATCTTCACCGCCAAGGGGGCGCTGAAGGTGCCGGCGGAGGTGGCGCAGAAGAAGGCCGAGGGCCTCTTCGGGTGGCTGTCCGACTACAACGACATGATGGAGAACGGGTTTCGACTGGCCGCCTACAAGGCCGCGCTTGATCGTGGCCTATCGAAGCAGAAGGCCGCCAGCCTCGCCAAGAACCTGACGGTGAATTTCAACCGCAAGGGGCAGGTCGCGACTCAGGCCGGCGCCCTGTACGCCTTCTTCAACGCCTCGATGCAGGGCTCCGCCCGCATGCTGCAGACCCTGAACGGCCCCATCGGCCGGAAGATCATCGGCGGCGGGCTGGCGCTGGGCGTGCTGCAGGCGCTGGTGTTGGCCGGCGCCGGCTTCGATGACGACGACCCGCCCGAGTTTGTGCGCGAGCGCTCCATCGTCATCCCCCTGGCGGATGGCAAATACCTTTCGGTTCCGCTGCCTCTCGGTTACCACGTCATCCCGGGCATGAGCCGGATTGCCACGGAGTGGGCCATCGGGGGATTCAAGGACACCCCCAAGCGAATCGCCGACATCCTGGGCATGCTGGCCGACACCTTCAACCCGATCGGCAACGCCGGTCTTTCGATGCAGACCCTGGCGCCGACGGCGCTCGACCCGCTGGCGGCCCTGGCCGAGAACCGGGACTGGACCGGCAAGCCTATCGCCCGCGAGGACATGAGCGGCCTTCACCCGACCCCGGGCCACACCCGGGCGAGGGACACCGCCAGCGCACTGAGCAAGGCCGTTGCCTATTGGGCAAACCTGGCGAGCGGCGGCACCGCCTACAAGCCGGGCTTCTTCTCGCCGACCCCGGATCAGATCGACTACCTCATTGGGCAGGTAACGGGGGGCGTTGGCCGCGAGGCGCTGAAGGCGGAGCAGACCGTCACGAGCATGATGACCGGCGAGGAACTGCCGGCGCACAAGGTGCCCTTGCTGGGCCGCTTCTACGGCGACACCACCGGGCAGGCCAGCGAGGGCGCGCGCTTCTACGCAAACCTGAAGGCCCTCAACCTGCACCGGGCCGAGATCCAGGGCCGGCGCAAGGACGGCGGCGACGTGGCAGGCTACCTTGCCGAGCACCCGGTGGCCCGGCTTGGCCTGGGCGGCCCGCTGAGGGCCGAGAGCGAGATCCGCAAGCTCCGCGAGATGAAGAGCGAAGCCGTGAATGGTGGGCAAACGGCGCGGGTGAAGATGATCGATGCGCGCATCACGTCCGTGATGAAGCGGTTCAATGAGCGGGTGGCCGCGTTGGAAGGAGGGGTTTGAATGACGACGCTGGATCTACGGGGCGCCGCGGCCCTGATGAAGGTGAATCCTCGAACCGTTGAGGCGATGGCGCGCGACGGGCGCCTGCCGGCCGCCAAGATCGGCCGTGCCTATGTGCTGATGGAGCGGGACGTGCTGGCCTTCATCGAGCGGCAGATTTCCACCCAGACAGCCGCACGGGGCGAGGGCAAGCCCACCGGGGGCGCCCGCCGGGGTGGGGCCGAGCACCGGGCCGAAGCCTATCCGCTCAGGTAGCGGGTACAGCTTGAAAGGAAAACGGGGTGATCGTGAGGAAAGAGCAGATCGAACAGGGCCGGGCGGCACTCGCCAAGCTGACGCCGGCAGAGCGGCAGAAGCTGGTGAAGTCGCTGGCGGTGATGCACAGCCGCAAGGCGAAGCGGGCGGAGCGGGAAGCCGAGGGCGCCCGAAATAATCAGCAAGGGGCTTGACGACTGCATGATGCCCGGCTGATACTTCGAGCGCCCCTGAGACAACAGGGGCCGGGCGTAGGAACCCGGAGAGCCAAGGCCGATGAGGCCGCGCACGACGCGGCTTTTTCACGTCGGCAGCATGGTTGCGCCTGTTCAATGGCGGGCCGTGCGGGGCAGCCGCGAGGCTGGCCGGACCTTGGCCCGGTATTCCTACCCCCGCACGGTTCCGCCGCCCCCGTAGGAAGGGGCTGCGGAGAACATCACCGCAAGCCAAGGAGCATCACCATGTCCAAGACCGACACCAGCACCGCCGCGCCCGCCCCCGTTACCGCCTCCAAAACCTTCCATTCCTGCAATCCGGCCCAGCAACACCTGTTTGCCGTGCGCCCTGGCGTCTCCGTAGAGGACGCCCTTGAAATCGCTTCCTGCCTCCTGGCATCGGCCCTGCGCACCGTTCGCGGTGCCGCGATGGAGCACGACGACGAGGCCCTGTTCGGGGCGGTCTTCCAGCTCGAGGCCGTGAAGGCGGTCGTGGATGCGGCCGGCCTGGCCGCGCCCACCGAGAATCAGGAAGGGGGCGAATGATGGCCGCCATCAACGCCGCCGCGCCTGCCGCAAACATCGAGCGCGCCCTCAGTTCCCCCATCTACTTCGCCCCGCCGACTTTCTGCCTGTGGGCAACCGAGCGCATCCAGACGCCGCGCCGCGTCATCCTGCCCGGCGAACTGCTTCACATTGATCCGACGATTCGGCCCGCCGAAGGCCGCATGGTGCTGGTGGGTGATCGCCTGGAGCTGTGGGCGGGTCAAGACGATGCGCGGGGCGTGCTGGTGGCCGTCATGACCTTCGAGGACGACGAAACCGAAGGGGGTGCAGCATGAGCGCCCCGGCCTTCACCCCCGGCCCCTGGCGTCGTGCCGGCCATCGCACCATTGCCGCCGGCACCGGCCTGAATGCCGTGACCGTCTGCGAAGTCTTCTCGGGGGGCGTGGGCCTCGACCAGGCGGACGGCAACGAAGCCTTGATCGCAGCCGCCCCCGAGCTGCACGCCGCCGCGGCGGAGGTCTTCGCTTGGATCGATTGCGGCTTTCTCACGGTGGGCGTGCTGGCCGATGACAGCCCGGCCCGCATGGCCGCCTGCGACCGGGCCATCGATGCGCTTGCCGCGGCCCTGGGCAGGGCTTCGGGGAGGTCGGCGTCATGAGAACCCTATCTGACGCCCTGGAGAAGCTGTATCAGCACGCCGAGCCGCACATGGCGCCCGAAGACCTCGACGCGGTAGCTCGCCGGCTGCTGGACTGAAGCCGCCCCAAATTTGGGGACACCCCACAACCATCCCGCCCGCGTGGCGGGTTTTTCGTTGGCGGCGGCGGGAGTCGGGCGAGGGAGAGGAAGCCGACCGTCTGGATTTGGCTACACAGTGGCTACACGAAGTCCGAAAAGCAAAAGGCCAACCCCGAAGGATTGGCCTAAGTGCTTGATGTTGCTGGTGGGCCCAGCAGGACTTGAACCCGCGACCAAGCGATTATGAGTCGCCTGCTCTAACCGACTGAGCTATGGGCCCGTAAAACGGTGGGGCCGCGGTGGCGGCCTGGGTGGATCACGCCTCGTTGTCGAGGAAGCTGCGCAGGCGCTCGGAGCGGCTGGGGTGGCGCAGCTTGCGCAGGGCCTTGGCTTCGATCTGGCGGATGCGCTCGCGGGTGACGTCGAACTGCTTGCCGACTTCTTCCAGCGTGTGGTCGGTGTTCATCTCGATGCCGAAGCGCATGCGCAGGACCTTGGCCTCGCGCGGGGTGAGGGAATCCAGCACCTCCTTGGTGGCGTCGCGCAGGCTGGAGTACAGCGCAGCCTCGGCCGGGGCCAGGGTGGCGTTGTCTTCGATGAAGTCGCCCAGGTGGGAGTCGTCGTCGTCGCCGATGGGGGTTTCCATCGAGATGGGCTCCTTGGAGATCTTGAGGATCTTGCGGATCTTCTCCTCGGGCATTTCCATCTTCTCGGCCAGGGTCGCCGGATCGGGCTCGTTGCCGGTCTCCTGCAGGATCTGGCGCGAGATGCGGTTCATCTTGTTGATCGTCTCGATCATGTGCACCGGGATCCGGATGGTCCGGGCCTGGTCGGCGATCGAGCGGGTGATGGCCTGACGGATCCACCAGGTGGCGTAGGTGGAGAATTTGTAGCCGCGGCGGTATTCGAACTTGTCGACGGCCTTCATCAGGCCGATGTTGCCTTCCTGGATCAGGTCGAGGACCTGCAGGCCACGGTTGGTGTATTTCTTGGCGATGGAGATCACGAGGCGCAGGTTGGCCTCGGTCATTTCGCGCTTGGCGCGGCGGGCCTTGGCTTCGCCGGTGGACATCTGCTTGTTGATGTCCTTGAGTTCCTTCAGCGGGATGCTGATGCGCTGTTCGAGGTCGATCAGCTTCTGCTGTTCCTCGAGGACGGCGGGCAGCATGCGCATCAGCACGGCGGCGTTGGCCGGGCCGGCGGCGATCTCCTTCTTCAGCCAGTCGAGGTCGGTCTCGCTGCCCGGGAAGCTCTTGATGAAGTGCGGGCGCGGCATGCCGGCCTTGTCGACGCAGAGGTTGAGGATCTTGCGTTCGTGGGCGCGGGCCTGGTCGACCATGTGACGCACGGCGTCGCACAGGCGCTCGGTGGTGCGGGCCGTGAAGCGGATGTTCATCAGCTCGTTGGAGACCTGCTCCTGGAGCTTGAGGTAGGCCTTGTCCTGGTAGCCCTTCTTCTGGAGAGCCGCGGCCATCTTCTCGTAGAGGCTGCGCAGGTTGGCGAAGCGTTCGAGGGCTTCGGCCTTCATCTTGATCAGCGACGCGGACTGGGCGCCGCCGCCGTCGCCTTCGGCCTCGTCGTCTTCTTCGGCTTCGTCTTCGACGTCGAGGTCGTCGCTTTCGGCCAGCTCTTCGATGGCTTCGACCGCGTTGGGGTCGATCAGGCCGTCGATGAGCTCGTCGATGCGCATCTCGTCCTTGGAGATCTTGTCGGCGGCGTCGAGGATGTCGGCGATCGTGGTGGGGCAGGCGGAGATCGCCTGGATCATGTGCTTCAGGCCTTCCTCGATGCGCTTGGCGATCTCGATCTCGCCTTCGCGGGTGAGGAGCTCGACGGTGCCCATCTCGCGCATGTACATGCGCACCGGGTCGGTGGTGCGGCCGAACTCGGAGTCGACGGCCGAGAGGGTCTGCTCGGCCTCGGCTTCGGCCTGCTCGTCGTCGACGACGGTGGGCGCGACTTCGGACATCAGCAGGTCTTCGGCGGCCGGGGCCACGTCGAAGACCTGGATGCCCATGTCGTTGAAGGTGCTGATGATCGACTCGATCTGCTCGGCGTCGACGAGGTCGTCGGGCAGGTGGTCGTTGATCTCGGCGTAGGTGAGGTAGCCGCGTTCCTTGCCCAGCGCGATGAGGGTCTTGAGCCGCGTGCGGCGGACTTCGGCCTCTTCAGCGGTCGGCGCCTCGGCGATCATCGGGGCAAGTTTGTCCTTGACCTTCGCTGCTCGCGGCTTGGCAGGCGCTTTGCGCGGTGTTTTGGGCTTTTCCGTGGTCATGGTTGTCCTCGATTGGTCGTCCGAGCGGTAGTCTGTAAGGTCTCGGCGAGCGAATTTCGCGAAACCGAAAATTATATTACGAATCCCGCACTTTTGCAGGGGTTCGGAGTTTCTGTTTGTGCAGTAGTAACTCGGCGAGCTGACGCCGCTCGGCGGGTGTCAGCCCGTTTTCCCGTTCGCGGGCGGTCAGGGCGTCGATTTCCCGGCTGACGGCATCGGCTTCCAGCTTCTTGAGCGTGTCGTTGAGCAAGGGTTCAATCGTCACTTCGTCGAAGGGCGTGTCGGCGAGCTGGCCGGCCATCCGGTCGATGGCCTCGGCGTGGGGGCTGCCGCGGTAATGTTCGAGCAGGGCGCCGATGCCGTGGGTGGGCAGTTCGCCGACGCTCATGGCGTCGACGATGGCGCGCAGCGCCCGGCCTTCGGGGCTGTCGTCGGGGAGCAGGTCGATGGGCAGCCGGGCTGCCCACACCGGGTGCTGGATGATCAGTTTGAGCAGGGTCTCGATGGCCGACAGCGGCTTCTGTCGCGGTGCCAGGCGGGGCAGGGCGTTGCGGCCCCGGCCGCGGAAATCCTGCCTGCCCCTGAAGCCGCCGCCCTCGAAGGGTGGGGCGTCGTCGAAACGGCGCGGCGCCGTGGCCGCCTTGAGGCCGAAGGCCTGCTCGACCTCTGCCTGGGTGAAGCCGGCGGCCTCGGCCAGCATCTTGATGACCTGCAGGCGCAGCAGCGGGGCGGCGATCCGGGTGACCAGCGGCTTGGCTTCGTGAACCAGCCTGGCGCAGCCTTCGGCGGTGCCGAGGTCGATGTCCTTCTTGAGCTCGGCCAGCAGGAATTCGGCCAGCGGCAGCGCGCGGTTCATCGCGGCGCGGAAGGCGTCGGGCCCCTCGGCGCGGACGAAGCTGTCCGGGTCATGCTCCTCGGGGAGGAACAGGAAGCTGAGGGTCTTGTTGTCGGCCAGGTGCTCGAGGCTTACCTCGAGGGCGCGCCCGGCGGCGCGGCGGCCTGCGGCGTCGCCGTCGAAGCAGAACACCACCCGGTCGGTCAGGCGCAGCAGCTTCTGGATGTGGTGGGGCGTGGCGGCGGTGCCGAGGGTTGCGACCGCGTTGCCGACGCCGAACTGGGCGAGGCCGACCACGTCCATGTAGCCCTCTACCACCAGCACGCACTCCTGGTCGCGGATGCTCTGGCGGGCCTGGACGAGGCCGTAGAGTTCGCGCCCCTTCTCGAAGATGGGGGTTTCGGGCGAGTTGAGGTACTTGGGTTCGCCCTTGCCGAGCACGCGGCCCCCGAAGCCGATCACGTTGCCGCGCTGGTCCTGGATAGGGAACATGATGCGGTCGCGGAAACGGTCGTAGCGGCGGCCTTCGTCGTTTTCGAGGACCAGGCCGCATTCGAGCAGGCCGGCGGCCTTGTAGTCGGCGAAGGCGGCCTGCAGGGCCTGCCAGCCCTCGGGGGCGTAGCCGAGCCCGTAGCGGGCGGCGATCTCGCCGGTGAGGCCGCGCTGCTTGAGGTAATCGATGGCCACTGCGCTGCGCTTGAGTTGCTCCTTGTAGAAGCGCGCCGCCTGGGCCATGAGTTCGGTCAGCGACTGGTCGCGGGCGTGGTTGGCGTTGGGCTTGAAGTCGTCCTGCGGGACTTCCATGCCCACCGTGCCGGCCAGCTCCTTGACCGCGTCGACGAAGCCCAGCCCGCTGTACTCCATCAGGAAGCTGATCGCGCTGCCGTGGGCGCCGCAGCCGAAGCAGTGGTAGAACTGCTTGCTGGGGCTGACCGAGAAGGAGGCGGATTTTTCGCCGTGGAAGGGGCAGCAGGCGAAATAATTTATGCCGCCCTTCTTGAGCGGCAGGTAGCGTTCGACGACTTCGACGATGTCAACGCGGGCGAGCAGATCCTGGATGAAGGATTGCGGGATCATGGAGGGCTGCCGGCGCGGAAGGGCGCCGTGTGCATGAATCCTAGTTGCTGAGGCGGGATTTCACCAGCTTTGAAACGTCGGCCATGTCGGCCTTGCCGGCCAGCTGCGGCTTGAGGACGGCCATCAGCTTGCCCATGTCGGCGGGACCGCTGGCGCCGGTGGCGGCCACGGCGGCATCGATGGCGGCGGCGATCTCGTCGGCGCTGAGGCCCGCGGGCTTGTAGGCGGACAGCACGTCGATCTCGAAGCGCTCGGCGCTGGCCAGGTCGAAGCGCTGGGCGCCTTCGTACTGGGCGGCGGAGTCGCGGCGCTGCTTGAGCATCTTGTCCACCACCGCGAGCACGGCGCCGTCGTCCAGCTCGATGCGCTCGTCGATTTCCTTTTGCTTGATGGCGGCGAGCAGCAGGCGCAGGGCGGACAGGCGGGCGCTGTCCTTGGCGCGCATGGCGGCTTTCATGTCTTCGTTGATGCGGACCTTGAGGGACATGGGCGGTTTTCCGGGCGGTGGGTTGCTACGGGCGAACGCTGTGCGCAGGTGTGCTGCGAGCGTGCGGACCAAAACGCAAACGCCACGCGCTCGCGCAGAAGCGCGTATCGCGTGGCGATTGGGAAGCGTGTACTCGGGGTGTTGCTTAGTACATCTTCGGCGGCAGGGTCTGGCTGCGCAGGCGCTTGTGGTGGCGCTTGACGGCGGCGGCCAGCTTGCGCTTGCGCTCGGCGGTCGGCTTCTCGTAGAACTCGCGGGAGCGGAGTTCGGGCAGCAGGCCCACTTTTTCAATGGTGCGCTTGAAGCGACGGATGGCAACTTCAAACGGCTCGTTTTCTTTGACGCGGATACCCGGCATTGCGTGCTTCCTCGAAAATTCTTTGGACGGAAAAACGAAGAGTATAACGAAGTCCCCGGAGACAACCAAGCCCCTTTTTCGCTTTGTGGGCCGTTGGCGGGTAAAATCCTGATTTTTGCGCGGGCCGATCATGCGTGTTCTGGGTATCGAAACCTCCTGTGACGAGACTGGGGTCGCCATTTACGACACTGGCAAGGGCTTGCTCGGCCATCGGCTGCATTCCCAGATCGATCTCCATGCGGCCTACGGCGGCGTGGTGCCGGAGCTCGCCTCCCGCGACCACGTGCGGCGCCTGCCCCTGCTGCTGCGGGAGACCCTGGCCCTGACGGGCTTGTCCATGGGCGACGTCGATGCGATCGCCTACACCGCCGGGCCCGGGCTGGCCGGCGCCCTGCTGGTCGGTTCGAGCGTGGCCGAGGCGCTGGGGGTTGCGCTGGGGGTGCCGACCCTGCCGGTGCATCACCTCGAGGGGCATCTGCTCTCGCCGCTGCTGTCCGCCGATCCGCCGGCCTTCCCGTTCGTGGCGCTGCTGGTTTCGGGCGGGCACACGCAGCTGATGCGGGTTTCCGGTGTCGGTGATTACGTGCTGCTTGGCGAGACTGTCGATGACGCCGCCGGCGAGGCCTTCGACAAGACCGCCAAGCTGATCGGCCTGCCTTACCCTGGCGGCCCGGCGCTGGCGAAGCTGGCCCTCGAAGGCCGGCCCGGGCGCTTCAAGCTGCCGCGCCCGATGTTGCACAGCAAGGATTTCGACTTCAGTTTCAGCGGCCTCAAGACCGCCGTGCTGACTGCCGCCACCGCGCCGGACTTCACGCCGGCCGATCGGGCCGATCTGGCCGCCGAATTCCAGGCGGCGGCGGTGGAGGTACTGGTCGCCAAGGCGATGGCGGCGCTCCGCCATTGCGGCTTGCGTCAGCTGGTGGTGGCTGGCGGTGTGGGGGCCAACCTGGCGCTGCGTGCGGCCCTCGATGCGGCAGCGGCGAAGCGCAAGGCGCGGGTGTTCTACCCCGAGCTGGAGCTGTGCACCGACAACGGCGCGATGATCGCCTTTGCCGGTGCGATGCGCCTGATGGCCGGGGAGCAGGTGGCGCCCTCGGACGGCCGTTTCGCCGTGCGGCCGCGCTGGAGCCTGCAGGAGATCGCCAAACCCCGGGCCGCGGCCTGAGTCCGGCTGGGGAGGTCAGGCGCCGGCGGCGTTCTTCTTCTTGCTGCCGATGCGGCTTTCCTGGCCCGCCATCAGGCGCTTGATGTTGTCCTTGTGGCGCCAGATCAGCAGGGCCGACATCACGCCGATGGCGATCACCCAGTCGGTGCCCAGCCCGAGCGCGAAGGCCACGGCCGGGGCGGCGAGTGCGGCGCAGAGCGCGGCGAGGGACGAGTAGCGCAGCGTGAAGGCGACGCCCAGCCAGACGCCCAGGGTGGCGAGGCCCAGCCAGCTGTTGGCGCCGATCAGCACGCCGGCGGCGGTGGCGACGCCTTTGCCGCCTTTGAAGCCAAGGAAGACCGGAAACAGGTGCCCCAGGAAGGCTGCCAGCCCGGCGGCTGGTACGGCCAGCGTGGCGGCCTCCATCGAGGGGGCCACGCTGGCAGCCAGAAACACGGCGAGCCAGCCCTTGAAGGCGTCGCCCACCAGGGTGAGGGCCGCGGCGAGCTTGTTGCCGCTGCGCAGCACGTTGGTGGCGCCCGGGTTGCCCGAGCCGTAGCTGCGCGGGTCGGCCATGCCGAACAGGCGGCTCACCACGACGGCGAAAGGCACGGAGCCGAGAAGGTAGGCGGCAACAAGAAGAAGGATGAGTTGCATTGTTTCGTGGAGTAGCAAGCTAGAATGGGCGCGATTTTAGCCGGGACGAGCAATGGATTTCATTTTTATCGAGGCGCTGCGGGTCAAGTCGCGCCTGGGCATCTATCCGCGGGAGCGGGTTGCCGAACAGACCCTTGAGTTGAATCTGACTTTCGGTGTGCCCGATGCAGCAGCCGAGCACGACGATATCGCCGACACGATCGACTATGCCCGGGTGATAGAGCGTATCCGGGAGGAGCTCGCGGTTCAGCAATTCAACCTCATCGAAACGCTCGGGGAGTTCATCGTGAAGCTATTGTTCGATGAATTCGGGGCGCCGTGGGTGAAACTGGCCATCGCCAAGATTGGCGTGATGAAGGACGTGCGGCGCGTCGGCGTATTCATCGAGCGCGGGCGCAATGGCGTGTCGCCGCCCGATCACGCGCCGACGGCAGGCCTGCCAGGCTGAGCAAGGCAGGCCCGGCGAGGCTCAGGCTGCGGTGACGGTCGGCGCTTCGGCGCGCAGTTCGTCGAGTTCCTTGCCCTGGGCCAGCCAGTCGATCACCCACTGGGGCTTGCGGCCGTGGCCGGTCCAGCCGATGGCGGGGTTTTCGGGGTGGCGGAACTTGATCACCGAGGCAGGCTTGGCCTTCTTGGCCGGCTTGGCGACCGCAGCTTTCTTGGCGGCGGGAGCGGCGGCCGGGGCCTTTTCACCCTCCTGGCCGATCACTTCATTGAGGCTCATGCCGTGTTCGGCGGCGAGCTTCTGCATGCGCTTCAGCAGGTCTTTCTTGGCGGTGTCGGAACGGCGACGAATCTCGGTCTCGACCTTCGTCTGCAGGCGGCGCAATTCCGCCAGGGAAAGGGATGACAGGTCCATGGTGTGTTTCCTTGATTTGCTGTTCTGGTGACTGGCGCCGGCAGGGAAATAGGCCCTCCGGTCGATCTTTTATTTACGCTATTATTTTGCCACCAATATCCGGCGCGCTGGCAAGTGTTTTACGGATGTTTTTCGCAATTTATTCGATTGCGACCTGCACCGGCCGTGCTTTTAGTGTCGGGACGATGTCATGGGGGTTTATGCCGACCAGAAAGCCCCTTCTGCCGCCGTTGATGTAAATGAGCGGCAACTCGAGAATGCTGGCTTCGACGAATACCGGCAGGGCCTTGCGGGTGCCGAACGGCGAGGTGCCGCCCACCAGATAGCCCGTGTGGCGCTGGGCCACGGCCGGGTCGCAGGGGCTGACCTGCTTGTGGCCCGCCTGTCGCGCGAGCTCCTTGGTGGAAACCTTGCGGTCGCCGTGCATCAGGATGATCAGGGGGTGGCGGCCTTCGTCTTCCATCACCAGGGTCTTGATCACGGCGTGTTCGTCGACCCCCAATTCCCGCGCCGAAACCCGGGTGCCGCCGTGTTCCTCGTAAGCGTAGGGGTGGCTCGAAAATGCAATGCGGTGTTCGCGCAGGAAACGGGTGGCGGGCGTTTCGGGGGAGTTGCCTGAAGAGCGTGACATGGTGGTTCGATATGGGCTGAAATGATCCGTGGGGTTTGCGTGCAATGGCGGGGTTTCAGACGACGCCCTCGTGTCGCAATAGCCAGCGCTTGGTGTCGATGAGAAGGCCGCCGGCGTGATGGGCAAAGCCGCCGAGCCCGTTGGCCGCAATGACCCGGTGGCACGGAATCACGATGGGGAATGGATTGTCGCCACAGGCCTGGCCGACGGCGCGGGGAATGCTCCCGACGGCGTTCGCCAGCTGGCTGTAAGTTCTTGTTTCACCGAGTGGAATCTCGCTGATCGCGGCCCATGTCCGGCGCCGGAAAGGGCTGCCCCGGGGTGCCAGCGGGAGGTCGAATCGATAGGCGGGGTCGTCCAGATAGCGTTTCAATTGCAGAACCGCCTTTTCGGCAATCGGGTCGGAGGGGGTTGGGGTCGTCTCGCCGCCGGGGAGAAAGACGATTTCCAGGAGGTATTGGCTGCCGGTCATGATGCCGAGCGCGCCGAATGGCGTCGGCAGGATGGCCGAAAAGGGCTGGGTGCCGGGGAGGGCGTTGTAATCGGGGGCGAGCATGAAGGAATTCTGCGCCCGCCCGCTCGAGGCGGCAAGGTCACCTATTTCCGCTCGTGCCAAAAAGCCCGCCAAGGGCCGTGGTCAAGGCAATTCCCGCCCGCAATAATCTCTCGCCGGACGGTGCCGGCGGCAGTGCGGAAAGCCCTGCGGCGGGATAAAACAGCCGTTCGCAGCGAGACGGGCAGGGTTTTGCCGGGTGGTCTTTGTCGTGCAGACAGAAAAACGCCCGTCCGTCGCCCGGTTGGGCGAGGGGGCGGGCATCTTAAGCCGGCCGGCCCGGGATGTTCCCGGGCGGAGGGCGTGCTGTCGGGCGCGTCAGGCGCGAACCTGGCCGTCGCCGAAGACGATCCATTTCTGGCTGGTCAGGCCTTCTAGGCCGACCGGGCCGCGGGCGTGGATCTTGTCGGTGGAGATGCCGATCTCGGCGCCGAGGCCGTATTCGAAGCCGTCGGCGAAACGGGTGGAGGCGTTGATCATCACCGAGGCTGAATCCACTTCGCGCAGGAAGCGCATCGCGCGGGTGTAGTTCTCGGAGACGATGGCTTCGGTGTGGCCGGACGAATAGCGGTTGATGTGCGTGATCGCAGCGTCGAGGCCGTCGACCACCTTGATGGCGATGATCGGGGCGAGGAACTCCTCGGACCAGTCGGCTTCGGTGGCCTCCTTGAGCTGGGCGTCGGCGATGCCGGCCTGGCGCAGGATCGCCAGGGACGCCGGGCAGGCGCGCAGCTCGACGCCCTTGCCGGCCAGCATGCGGCCGATGGCGGGCAGCTGGGTTTCGGCGACGGTGGCATCGACGAGCAGCGATTCGGTGGTGTTGCAGGTGCCGTAGCGCTGGGTCTTGGCGTTCTCGACGATGGCGAGGGCCTTGGCCGGGTCGGCGAACTCGTCCACATACACGTGGCAGTTGCCGTCCAGGTGCTTGATGACCGGCACGCGGGCGTCGCGGGTGATGCGCTCGATGAGGCCCTTGCCGCCGCGGGGGACGATGACGTCCACGAACTCGGGCATCGTGATCAGCTCGCCGACGGCGGCCCGGTCGGTGGTCTCGACGACCTGGATCGCCGTCTCGGGCAGGCCGGCGGCGGCGAGGCCGGCGCGTACGCAGTCGGCGATGGCCTGGTTGGCATTGAGGGCTTCCTTGCCGCCGCGCAGGATGGCCGCGTTGCCCGACTTGAGGCACAGCGCGGCGGCGTCGGCGGTGACGTTGGGGCGGGCCTCGTAGATGATGCCGATGACGCCCAGCGGTACGCGCATCTTGCCGACGGTGATGCCCGAGGGGCGGCGCTTGAGTTCGCCCATCTCGCCCACCGGATCGGGCAGCGCGGCGACCTGCTCGAGGCCGACGGCCATCGCCTCGATGCCCTTGGCCGACAGGGTGAGGCGGTCGATCATCGCCGGCTCGAGGCCGTTGGCGCGGGCTTCGGCGAGGTCGCGCTGGTTGGCTTCGAGCAGCTGCGCGGCGCGGGCGCGGATTTCGGCGGCCATCGCGAGGAGGGCCTTGTTCTTGGCGTCGGTGGAGGCGGCAGCCACGCTGCGCGAGGCTTCGCGGGCCTGGCGGCCGACGGTCTGCATGTAGGTCTTGATGTCCATCGTCTTCGGTCTCGTGGTGGTGCGCGGGGGCTGTCAGCGCCGCGTCGGGGCCGCGCTGCGGGTGAGGCGCAGGCAGAGCTGGAGGAACTCGTCCCACACGTCGCCGCCGGCTAGGCCCTTGATCATCCGGTCAATCTTCGCCGCATGCAAGATCGCGGTGCGCAGGGTGGCGGCCGGCAGGCGGGGCAGGGCGCGCTGCACGCCCTGCTTGCGGCGCTCGTCGAAGACGCGCTCGGCCTTCAATAGGGCGGGCAGCGGCTGGCCGTCGTCGAGGCCCTGGCGCAGGTTGGCAAGGCTGCGGATCTCGCTGGTGAGGGCCCACAGCACCAGCAGCGGGGCCTCGCCCTCACCCTTCAGGCCTTCGAGCAGGCGGGCACAGCGGGCCGGATCGCCGTCGAGCAGGGCCTGGCGGAGTTTGTCGACGTTGTAGCGGGCGACGTTGAGCACTGCGCCGCGTACGTCGTCGAGGCTGAGGTCGCCCGGCGGGTGGAGCAGGCCGAGCTTGAGGATCTCCTGGTGGGCGGCGAGGAGGTTGCCCTCCACGTGATCGGCGATGAAGCCAAGGGCTTCGGCCGGCGCCCGCTGTTGCTGGCGGGCCAGGCGCTGGGCGATCCAGTCGGGCAGGCGCTCGCGCTCGGGAGCGTTGAGCTCGACGGCGATGCCGGCCTCGGCGAGGGCCACGAACCAGGCGGCCTTGCGCGTCGCCCAGTCGAGCTCGGGCAGGGTGACCAGGGTGACGACGCCGTCGTCGAGCTGGCGGGCGTAGCGCTGCAGGGCTTCGCCGCCTTCGCGGCCGGGCTTGCCATTGGGGATGCGCAGGTCGACCAGCTTGCTGGCGCCGAACAGCGACAGGTTGCCGGCGGCCGACTGCAGCTCGCTCCAGCGGAAACCCTGGCCGGCGACCAGCACCTCGCGCTCGGCGTAGCCCTGCTTGCGGGCCGCGGCGCGGATCGCATCGCCGGCTTCGAGCACCAGCAGGGGTTCGTTGCCGTGGAGGACGTAGAGCGGGGCGAGCGGCTTGTCGAGTTGGGCGGCGAGCTGCTCGGGGCGCAGGTTCACGGCGTGGGTGCCGCTGCCGGCATCTTGGCGGCGGACAGGCGGCGCAGCAGCTGCTGCACCAGGTCGTTCAGCATGTCGCGGTAGAGCAGGATTTCTTCCTGTTCCTTGGCGAGCAGCTGGGTGTCGTCGAAGGCCAGGTCGCGGTAGAGATAAACCTCGCTGGCGGGCAGTGCCTCCTGGCCGGTCTTGACGTCCACCAGGCGGAAGATGAAGCGGTGGCGCAGCTGGTACTCGCGCACCTTGCCCTGGGTATTGAGGGCCAGGATGACCTTCTCCTTCCGGTCGGCGAGCACGTCGAGGCGCACCTGGGCGTCTTCGGCCCGTTCGGCGATCACGGTGTCGCCGTTGGCGCGGATCTGGCGGCGCAGCGCCGCGGTGAGCTCCGCGTAGGGCGACATGCCCAGGTAGATCGACTCGAAGGGCATCGGGCGCGCGCCGCGCAGCTTGAAGCCGCAGCCGGCGACGAGGAGCGGGGTGGCGCCGAGGAGGGCGAGGGCCCGGCGGCGGCCGGGCTGTTGCGGATGGCTCATGGGCGGGCTTCCTTCTGCAGGCGCTGGCGTTCTTTCTCGTAGGCGTCGTAGCTGGGTGCCGGCGGTTCACGGTTGATGTCGCGGCCCGGCTCGTACTGGCGCCGGGCGTTTTCCTGGCGCAGGCCTTCGTACCAGCCGCGCTCCCCCGGCACGCCGGCGCAGGCGGCCAGGGTGAGCAGCAGGAGGGTGGCGAGGCCGGCGCGCATCGCGGGTTGCCCGGAGGTCAGCAGACGATGTTGACCAGCCGGCCCGGCACGACCACCACCTTCTTGGCCGGCTTGCCTTCCATGAACTTGACGGCCATCTCGTGGGCGAGGGCGGCGGCTTCGATGGTGTCCTTGGGCGCATCTGCGGCCACGCGGACGGCGCCACGCAGCTTGCCGTTCACCTGCAGCATCAGCTCGATCTCGTCCTGGGCCAGCGCGGCCTCGAGGGGCTCGGGCCAGGCGGCGGCGAGGATGTCGTCGCCGTAGCCCAGCTCGCGCCACAGGGCGTGGCTGATGTGCGGGGTGAGCGGCGAGAGCACGCGCAGCAGGATGCCGAAGCCTTCCTCGATGACCTCGGCGGCGAGGGCGCCGTCGCGGGGGGCTTTCTCGAGGGCGTTGAGCATCTTCATCGTGGCCGAGGCGACGGTGTTGAACTGCTGCTTGCCGAGGTCGTAGTTGGCCTGCTTGAGGAGCAGGTGGATCTCGCGGCGCAGGGTGGCCAGGGCCTCGGGCAGCTTGGCCGTGGCGAGGCTGCGCCCGGCGCCGAGCTGCGGGCGGATCTCGGTGGCCAGCAGGTGGCCGAAGCTCCATACCCGGCGCAGGAAGCGGTAGGCGCCCTCGACGCCGGCATCGGACCACTCGAGGGTCTGCTCGGGCGGCGCAGCGAACATCATGAAGAAGCGCGCGGTGTCGGCACCGTATTGCTCGATCAGGGCCTGCGGGTCCACGCCGTTGTTCTTGGACTTGGACATGGTGGTGAGTTCGTGCTCGAGCACCGTGCCGTCGGCCTTGAGGGTGGCGCCGGTGATCTGGCCCTTGGCGTCCTTCTGGATGTCGAGCTCGCTCTCCCAGTAATAATTTTTGCCGCCGCCTTCGGGTTTGTGGAAGAAGGCGTTGTTGAGGACCATGCCCTGGGTGAGCAGGTGGGCGAAGGGCTCGCGGTACTCGACGAGGCCCAGGTCGCGCATCACCTTGGTCCAGAAGCGCGAGTAGAGCAGGTGCAGGATGGCGTGCTCGATGCCGCCGATGTACTGGTCGACGGTCATCCAGTAATTGGTCTCGTCGTCGACCATCCTGTCGGCGCCGAACCGGGTGGCGTAGCGGGCGTAGTACCAGGACGAGTCCACGAAGGTGTCCATGGTGTCGGTCTCGCGGCGGGCCGGCTTGCCGCAGCTCGGGCAGGTGCAGGCCAGGAAGTCGTCGCGCTTGTGGAGCGGGTTGCCGGAGCCGTCGGGCACGCAGTCTTCGGGCAGCACCACCGGGAGCTGGTCGTCGGGCACCGGCACCGAGCCGCAGCTGTCGCAGTGGATGATGGGGATCGGGCAGCCCCAGTAGCGCTGGCGGCTGATGCCCCAGTCGCGCAGGCGCCATTGCACCTTCTTCTCGCCAAGTCCTTGGGCGGAAAGTAGAGACGCGACTTTATCTACGGCTTCGCTGTATGAAAGACCATTCAGTGCGCCCGAGTTAATAAGCTCTCGTTCGCAGAGTTCGCTGGGGTCGTCCGGCTTGAGTCCGTACCACGGCTGCCATTCGCCATTTGGATCCACTTGGATGATATTGGCTCCTCGTGGTGGCCTTGTTCCTCTTGGCATGTCATTGATTGGGCCATGCAACTGATACACGGGCTTAATTTCGATGCCGTACTTCCTGGCGAACGCGAAGTCGCGCTCGTCGTGGGCGGGCACGCCCATCACGGCGCCGTCGCCGTAGCTCATCAGCACATAGTTGCCGACCCACACCTCGACCTGCCTGCCGGTGAGGGGGTGGGTGACGAACAGGCCGGTGGGCAGGCCTTCCTTTTCCATGGTCGCCATGTCGGCTTCCATCACCGAGCCGTGCTTGCACTTCTCGATGAAGGCGGCGAGCTCGGGGTTGTTGCGAGCCGCGTGCAGGGCCAGCGGATGTTCGGCGGCCACCGCGCAGAAGGTGACGCCCATGATGGTGTCGGCGCGGGTGGTGAACACCCACAGCTTGCCGTCGTTGATGAGCTGGCCGTCGTCGCCGGCGATGGCGTGGCTGAAGGCGAAGCGCACGCCGGTGCTCTTGCCGATCCAGTTGGCCTGCATCAGCTTGACCCGCTCGGGCCAGCCGCCGAGGGTGTCGAGGTCGGACAGCAGCTCGTCGGCGTAATCGGTGATCTTGAGGTAGTAGCCGGGGATCTCGCGCTTCTCGACCAGCGCGCCGGTGCGCCAGCCGCGGCCGTCGATGACCTGCTCGTTGGCGAGCACCGTTTGATCGACCGGATCCCAGTTGACCACCTGGGTCTTGCGCTCGGCGATGCCTTTTTCGAGCATGCGCAGGAAGATCCACTGGTTCCACTTGTAGTACTCGGGCGTGCAGGTGGCCAGCTCGCGGCTCCAGTCGATGGCAAAGCCCAGCGACTTGAGCTGCTGCTTCATGTAGGCGATGTTGTCGTAGGTCCACTTGGCCGGCGGGACCTTGTTCTTGATCGCGGCGTTCTCGGCGGGCAGGCCGAAGGCGTCCCAGCCCATCGGCTGCAGGACGTTGTAGCCCTTCATCTTGTGGAAGCGCGACAGCACGTCGCCGATGGTGTAGTTGCGCACGTGCCCCATGTGCAGCTTGCCCGAGGGGTAGGGGAACATGGACAGGCAGTAGTACTTGGGCTTCGAGGCGTCGGCCTGGACGCGGAAGGCTTGGGTAGCGTCCCAGTGCTGCTGGGCGGCGCGCTCGATGTCGGCGGGTTTGTACTGTTGTTTGTCCTGCATGTCCGTAGCGGGTCGTGATTGGAACGAAACCGCGCATTATAAACCCCTCCGGCGGCGCCGGGTTTGACGTGCTCAAGACCTTGATGTGGCAATGGTTTTCGGGCGTGGAAGGGGTTTGTCCTCATGCCACCGTTCGGCGGCTCTGCTACAATTGGGGTATTGCATTGCAGCATTTCCCCATGTCCGAGCCCTTCGTTCGCCTCGAAAACGTCCGCTTCGCCTATGGCGAGAGGGCGATCCTGCGCGATATTTCGCTGTCGATCCCCCGTGGCAAGGTGGTTGCCATCATGGGTGGCAGCGGCTGTGGCAAGACCACCCTGCTGCGCCTCATCGGCGGCCAGGAAAAGGCCGTTGGCGGGCGGGTGGTGGTGGATGGCCAGGACGTGGCCGGCCTTGGCCGGGAGGCGCTCTACGCGCTGCGCCGGCGGATGGGCATGCTGTTCCAGTTTGGGGCCTTGTTCACCGACATGACGGTGTTCGACAACGTGGCCTTCCCGCTGCGCGAGCACACCGACCTGCCCCCCGAGCTGATCGACGACCTGGTGCTGATGAAGCTTCATGCGGTGGGGCTGCGCGGCGCGGCGCGCCTGATGCCGGGCGAGCTCTCCGGCGGCATGGCGCGGCGGGTGGCGCTGGCCCGCACGATCGCCCTCGACCCCGCGCTGCTGATGTACGACGAGCCCTTCACCGGGCTCGACCCGATCTCGCTGGGCGTGATCGGCCAGTTGATCCGGCGCCTCAACGACGCCCTGGGGGCGAGCTCGGTGATCGTCACCCACGACATCCAGGAGTCCCTGCAGATCGTCGATTACATCTATTTCATCTCCGAAGGCCGGGTCGCCGCCGAGGGGACGCCCGACGAGATCCGCCACACGAAAGACCCCTTCGTGCATCAGTTCGTGCATGCCGAGGCCGATGGCCCGGTGCCCTTCCACTATCCGGCCGGCGACTATGGCCAGGCCCTCACCGGAGGCCGCGGCTGATGGGCGGCGTGGTACGCAGGCTGGGTGCGATGGTGGTGAACGGGGTGTGGCAGCTGGGCTTTGCCGCGCGCTTCTTCTGGCTGATCCTGGTGTATTCGGGCCAGTCCTTCACGCGCCTGCACCTCACCATCCGCGAGCTGTATTTCAGCGGCGTGCTGTCGCTGCTGATCATCCTGGTGTCGGGGCTGTTCGTCGGGCTGGTGCTCGGCCTGCAGGGCTACGAGATCCTGCAGCGCTACGGTTCCACCGATGCGATGGGCACGATGGTGGCCCTGTCGCTGCTGCGCGAGCTGGGGCCGGTGGTGGCCGGCCTGCTCTTCGCCAGCCGGGCCGGCTCGGCGGTGACGGCCGAGATCGGCCTGATGAAGGTCACCGAGCAGCTCAAGGCGATGGACATGATGGCCGTCAGTCCCATCGCCCGGGTCGTCGCGCCGCGCTTCTGGGGCGGGGTGATCTCGATGCCGCTGCTCGCGGCGCTGTTCTCGGCGATGGGCATCTTCGGCGGCTGGTTGATCGGAGTGGTCTTCATCGGGGTCGATGACGGCGCCTTCTGGTCGCAGATGCAGGCGGCGGTGGATTTCCGCTACGACGTGCTGAACGGCGTGTTCAAGAGCTTCGTCTTCGGCGTGGCGGTGGCGCTGATCGCGGTGTTCGAAGGTTACGATTGCGTGCCCACTGCCGAGGGCGTGTCGCGGGCGATCACCCGCACGGTGGTGAGTTCGGCGCTGGCGATCCTGGCGCTCGATTTTGTGATGACGTCTTTCATGTTCAGAGGTCTCTGATGAGTCGTACGACGCTCGATCTGTGGGTCGGGGTTTTCGTGGCGGTCGGGATTGCCGCGCTGCTGTTCCTGGCGCTCAAGGTGGGCAGCATCTCGGGGTCGGGTATCCAGTCGCCTTACACCCTCAGCGCCCATTTCGACAACATCGGCGGCCTCAAGGTGCGCGCACCGGTGAAGAGCGCCGGGGTCCTGGTGGGGCGCGTCGAGGAAATCCGCTACGACAATGAACGCTTCCAGGCCGAGGTGGTCTTCACGGTGGATGGGCGCTACAAGTTCCCCGTCGATACCTTCGCCAACATCCTGACTTCCGGCCTGCTCGGCGAGCAGTACATCGGCCTCGACCCCGGCGGTGAGGAGAAGAGCCTCTCTCCGGGCGACGTCATCAAGAAGACCCAGTCGGCCGTTGTGCTCGAAAAGCTGATCAGCCAGTTCATGTTCGACAAGGCGGCGGACGGCCAGCCCGCGCCGGCCAAGTAAGGCGCGGGCGGCACCAACAGAGAGCGCCGGCCGGCTGGCCGGCGGTACGACGATGAAGAAAAGCAAGAACACTCATCAGACAAGGGTTCTCTGGCGCGGCATCGCCACGCTGGCGCTCGGCCTCGGGCTGACGGCCTGCGCGTCCCCCGGCGGGCACCCCAAGGACCCCCTCGAGCCCCTCAACCGGGCCACCTTCAAGTTCAACGAGCAGGCCGACCGTTTCGTGATCCGCCCGGCGGCGGAGGTCTATGATTACGCGCCACTGCCGGTCAAGACGGTGGTCGGCAACTTCTTCGGCAACCTGGGCGACATCTGGATCGGGGTGAACAACCTGCTCCAGGGCAAGGTCGCCGAGGCCCTCTCCGACGGCGGGCGCTTCCTGGTGAACAGCACCGTCGGCCTGCTGGGGGCCTTTGACGTGGCCACCGAGATGGGTCTCGAGAAGCACGACGAAGACCTCGGCCAGACCCTCGGTGTGTGGGGCGTCGGCGAAGGGCCCTACCTCGTGCTGCCGATCCTTGGGTCGAGCAACTTCCGCGACACCCTGGGCCTGGTGGGCGATATCTACGCCGACCCGGTGATCCAGCACAAGGAGGTCGCCACCCGCAACTCCGCCACCGGCCTGCGCCTGGTGCACAAGCGCAGCGTGCTGCTGGGGGCCGACACCACGGCCGAGCAGGCCGCCCTCGACAAATACGAATACCTCCGCAGCTTCTACATGCAGTACCGCCTCAACCAGGTGTACGACGGCAACCCGCCGCGTCCGAAAGACCCGGACGACGAAGAGGCGCGGCGCGACGACCCCGCCGCTCCGGTCGTTGCCTCGGCCCCGCAGAACCTAGCCACGAAAGAAGACCAGGAATGAAAAAGACCTTCTCCCTGCTTGCCGCGCTGGCCCTCAGCCTCGGTGTCCAGTTCGCCGCCTTCGCCAACACCATCACGCCGGACGCCCTCATCAAGGGCGTCACCGACGACGTGATCGCCATCGTCCGCCAGGACAAGGCGATCCAGTCGGGCGACACCCGCAAGGCCGTCGAGCTGGTCGAGACCAAGGTGCTGCCGTACTTCGACTTCGCCCACATGACCCGCCTCGCCGTGGGCAAGGACTGGCGCCAGGCCAGCCCCGACCAGAAGGCCGCGCTGACCCACGAGTTCAAGACCCTGCTGGTGCGCACCTACTCCAACGCGCTCACCCAGTACCGCAACCAGGTGATCGACTTCAAGCCGCTGAAGGCCAAGCCCGAGGACACCGACGTGATCGTCCGCACCGAGGTGCGCCAGGCCGGCGCCAAGCCGGTGCAGATCGACTACGCCCTCGACAGGCAGGCGGACGGCTGGAAGGTGTACGACGTCATGGTGGCCGGGGTCAGCCTGGTCACCAACTACCGCGACAGCTTCGGCCAGGAAGTCCGGACGGGCGGTATCGACGGCCTGATCAAGTCCCTCAAGGACAAGAACAAGCAGCTCGAAACCACCGTCCAGGCCAAGCAATGATCCGCCTCGAGGGTTCGCGCCTGGCCGTCTCCGGCCCGCTGACCATCGCCACCGTCGCCGCCCTCAAGGGCGAAGGCGCGGCCCGGGTGGCCGAGGCCGACCAGGTCGTCGACCTGTCGGCGGCCGGCCCGGTGGACTCCGCCGCGCTGGCGCTGCTCCTCAGCTGGACCCGCGCCGCCCGGGGGGCGGGGCGCACACTCTCCATCGTCGGTGCGCCGCAGGCCCTGCTCAGCCTGGCCGCCCTCTACGACGTCGATGCCATCCTGCCGCTGGCGCGCTGAGCGCCCCAGCCGGCCTTCACTCTCCGACCTGACATGACTCCTGCGATCCGCATTGCCGGCGTCACCAAGCGTTTCCGTTCCCTTCAGGCCCTGGCCGGGGTGGATCTCGAGGTGGCGCAGGGCGAATTCTTCGGACTGCTCGGCCCTAACGGCGCCGGCAAGACGACCCTGATCTCCTCCCTCTCAGGCCTCGCCCGGCCCGACAGTGGCACCCTCGAAGTCATGGGCCACGACGTCGTACGCGACTATCGCGCCGCCCGCATGGCCCTCGGCGTGGTGCCCCAGGAACTCGTCTTCGACCCCTTCTTCTCGGTGCGCGAGATGCTGGTGCTGCAGTCCGGCTATTTCGGGATCAAGAAGAACGACGACTGGATCGACGAGATCCTCCACCACCTAGACCTCACCACCAAGGCCAACGCCAACATGCGCATGCTGTCGGGCGGCATGAAGCGCCGGGCGCTGGTGGCCCAGGCCCTGGTGCATCGCCCGCCGGTGATCGTCCTCGACGAGCCCACCGCCGGCGTCGACGTGGAGCTCCGTCAGGGGCTGTGGACCTTCATCCGCAAGCTCAACCAGGACGGCCACACCATCGTCCTGACCACCCACTACCTCGAAGAAGCCGAAACCCTGTGCGGGCGCATCGCCATGCTCAAGGCCGGCCGCATCGTGGCCCTCGACACCACCGCCAACCTGCTGCAGCGCTTCGCCAGCCACACGCTGCAGGTCAAGCTGGCGGCCCCGGTGGCGCTGCCGCCGCTCCTGGCGGCCAAGGTGCTGCGCGAGGTGGCCGGCGGGCTGGAGTTCGGCTTCGAGCATTTCGACGACGTGGCCGACATCCTGGCCGGCGTGCGCGCGGCCGGTGGTTCCATCATCGACATGGCCCTCGGCAAGCCCGACATGGAACAGGTCTTTGTCGGCATCATGAACCAGAACTGAGGCGACCCATGGAAGGCTTCAAGACCCTGCTCTACAAGGAGTGCCTGCGTTTCTGGAAGGTCGGCTTCCAGACGGTGCTCTCTCCGGTGCTCACCGCGGTGCTCTACCTGCTGATCTTCGGCCACGTGCTCGAAGACCACGTCCAGCCCTTTCCGGGCGTCAGCTACACGGCCTTCCTGGTGCCCGGCCTGGTGATGATGACGGTGCTGCAGAACGCCTTTGCCAACAGCTCCTCGTCGCTGATCCAGAGCAAGATCACCGGCAACATCGTGTTCGTGCTGCTGCCGCCGATCTCCTATCGTGAGTTCTACGCCGCCTACGTGATCGCCGCGGTGCTGCGGGGCGCGATGTGCGGCGTCGGCGTGTTGCTGGCGGCGCTGCCCTTTGCGTCCTTCGACATCGCCCAGCCCGGCTGGATCGTCGCCTTCGCGCTGATCGGCGGCGCCTTCCTGGCCAGCCTGGGGGTGATCGCCGGCATCTGGGCCGACAAGTTCGACCAGCTGGCGGCCTTCCAGAACTTCCTGATCATGCCGCTCACCATGCTGTCCGGGGTGTTCTACTCGATCCATTCCCTGCCGGCCTTCTGGCAGGGGGTGTCGCATTTCAACCCGTTTTTCTTCATGATTGACGGTTTCCGCTATGGTTTCTTCGGTGTCTCGGACGTCTCCCCATGGACGAGCATCGGAGTCGTGTTGACCTGTTTCATCGTGCTTGCCGTGATCACCCTGCAGATGCTTGCACGGGGTTACAAGCTGCGCGCCTGAGGACTGTAAAAAATGTTTCAAGCAAGTGAAATCGAGCGGCTGATCGCCGCGGGCCTCGAATGCGACTTCCTGCAGATCGAGGGTGACGACGGCACCCACTTCACCGGCATCGTGGTCAGCCCGGCCTTCGAAGGCAAGCGCCGGGTGCAGCAGCACCAGGCCGTCTACGCCACCCTCGGCAAGCTGATGGGCAACGAGATCCACGCCCTCCAGCTCAACACCTACACGCCCGCCCAGTGGGCCGAACTCATCAAGGAACTGGGCTGAGAGCCCGTTGATCCATGGATAAACTGCTGATCGAGGGCGGTGTCCGCCTGTCCGGCGAAGTCGCCATCTCCGGCGCCAAGAACGCGGCGCTGCCCATCCTGTGCGCGGCGCTGCTGACCACCGAGCCCGTCACCTTCACCAACGTGCCGCGTCTCAACGACGTCAGCACCCTCCTGCGCCTGCTGGAGCAGATGGGGGTCAAGGTGAGCCGCGACGGCGACGCCGTCACGCTGGACGCCAGCGGGGTGGACAAGCCAATGGCCTCCTACGAGATGGTCAAGACGATGCGCGCCTCCATCCTGGTGCTCGGCCCGCTGGTGGCCCGCTTCGGCGAGGCCCAGGTGAGCCTGCCCGGCGGCTGCGCGATCGGCGCCCGCCCGGTGGACCAGCACATCAAGGGTCTGCAGGCGATGGGCGCGGCGGTCAGCGTCGAGCACGGCTACGTCCACGCCAAGGTGCCGCGCCTGAAGGGCGCCCGCCTCTTCACCGACATGGTCACCGTCACCGGCACCGAAAACCTGATGATGGCAGCCTGCCTCGCCGACGGCGAGACCGTCATCGAGAACGCCGCCCGGGAGCCCGAGGTCGTCGACCTGGCCAACTGCCTGGTGGCGATGGGGGCGCAGATCTCCGGTGCCGGCGGCGACGTGATCCGCATCCGCGGCGTCGAAAAGCTCCACGGCGCCACCCACCGGGTGATGCCCGACCGCATCGAGACCGGCACCTATCTGTGCGCGGCGGCCGTGACCGGCGGCGAAGTGCGCCTCACCGGCACCTCGGCGAGCTACCTCGACGCCGTCATCGACAAGCTGATGGACGCCGGCTGCGAAGTCTTTGCCGAGCGCGACGCGATCCGCCTCAAGGCGCCGGCCCGCCTCACCGCGGTGAGCCTGCGGACCTCGCCGTATCCGGCCTTCCCGACCGACATGCAGGCCCAGTTCATGGCCATCAACGCGGTTGCCGACGGCTCCGCGGTGATCCGCGAGACGATCTTCGAGAACCGCTTCATGCACGCGGTCGAGCTGCAGCGCCTCGGCGCCGACATCAAGATCGACGGCAACACCGCCTTCGTGAAGGGCGTCGCCCGCCTGCAGGGGGCCACCGTGATGGCCACCGACCTGCGCGCCTCGGCGAGCCTGATCATCGCCGGCCTGGTGGCCGAAGGGCAGACCACCATCGAGCGCATCTACCACCTCGACCGCGGCTACGAGCGCCTCGAGGAGAAGCTGAGCGCGCTGGGGGCCCGGGTCAGCCGGCTGCGCTGAGGCCGCGCCGGCTCCGGGGCGGGCCCCTGTGGGGTCAGGCCCCGTGGCTGACCGCCAGGATCCGCAGCTGGATCGCGTGGCCTTCCGGGGTCTGCCAGTCGATGCTCTGGCCCACCGAGAGGCCCAGCAGGGCGCTGCCCGCGGGCGAAAAAATGGAAACCTTGCCGTCGGCGGCGTTGGCCTCGTGGGGCCAGGCGAGAGTCAGTTCGTACTCGCGGCCCGAGGTTTCCTCGCGAAAGCGGGCGCGGCTGTTCATCATGATGATGTTGTCGGGCATCGCGTCGCCGTCGAGGACGTTGGCGCGGTCGAGCTCGGCGCGGAGGCCGTCGAGGTCGCTGCGGTTGCGGGTCGGCGGCTTGGACAGCAGCCCCTCCAGGCGTTCGAGATCGCTGGTGGATACGGTGATTTCGGGTTTCATGCAAAGCTCCTGGAACTGGAAAACGAAAAGGGCCGAAGCCGCCCAGGGCGGTTCAGCCACGGTTGAAGGCTAACAGAACGGGCGCCGCGAACAAAGCCCGCCGGCGGGCCGAAGCGCGGCCTGATCGGCTAGAATCACCTTTTAGGCACACAGATGACCATCTTGAACGGCATAACGCTCGCCCTTTCGAAGGGCCGAATCTTCGAAGAAACCCTGCCGCTGCTCGCCGCCGCGGGGATCACGCCGACGGACAACCCCGAGACCTCGCGCAAGCTCATCATCGGCACCAACCGGCCCGACGTGCGCCTCGTCATCGTGCGGGCCACCGACACGCCGACCTACGTGCAGTACGGTGCCGCCGACATGGGCATCGCCGGCAAGGACGTGCTGATCGAGCATGGCGGCGCAGGGCTCTACCAGCCCCTCGACCTCAACATCGCCAAGTGCCGGCTGTGCGTGGCCGCCCCCACGGATTTCGACTACGCCGCGGCGATCAAGCGGGGCGCGCGCATCCGCGTGGCCACCAAGTACGTCAACGCCGCGCGGGAACACTTCGCTGCCAAGGGGGTCCATGTGGACCTGATCAAGCTGTACGGCTCGATGGAACTCGCCCCGCTGGTCGGGCTGGCCGACGCCATCGTCGACCTCGTCTCCACCGGAAGCACCCTCAAGGCCAACAACCTGGTCGAGGTCGAGGACATCATGCCCATCAGCTCCCGCCTCGTCGTCAATCAGGCCTCCCTCAAGCTGAAGCGCGAGCTCATCCAGCCGGTGCTGGAGGCCTTTGCAGGAGCCGTCAAGCAATGAGTGAACAGATCCGCCGCCTGTCGTCCGCCGACGCGGGCTTCTCCGCCACCCTCGACGCCCTGCTGGCCTTCGAGGGCAGTACCGACGCGGCCATCGAGGACGCCGTCGCCAACATCCTGCAGGCCGTGCGCCGGGACGGCGACGCGGCGGTGGTCGAATTCACCCGCCGCTTCGATCATCTCGACGTCGCCGACATGGCGGCGCTGGAGCTGCCGAAGTCCGAACTCGAGGCGGCGCTGGCCAGCCTCACCGTGGCGCAGCGGGAGGCCCTCGACCTCGCCGCCGCCCGCGTGCGCAGCTATCACGAGCGCCAGGTGCTCGAATCCTGGCGTTACACCGACGAGTCGCCGGGCATGGCGGGCACCCGCCTCGGGCAGAAGGTCACCCCGCTCGACCGGGTCGGCCTGTACGTGCCGGGGGGCCGCGCCTCCTACCCCAGCTCGGTGCTGATGAACGCGATCCCTGCCAAGGTGGCCGGCGTCGCCGAGCTGATCATGGTCGTGCCCACGCCCCGGGGCGAGAAGAACCCGCTGGTGCTGGCCGCCGCCGCGATCACCGGCGTCGACCGGGTGTTCACCATCGGCGGCGCCCAGGCCGTCGCCGCGCTGGCCTACGGCACCGCCACCATCCCGCAGGTGGACAAGATCGTCGGCCCCGGCAACGCCTATGTGGCGGCCGCCAAGCGCCGTGTCTTCGGCACCGTGGGCATCGACATGGTGGCCGGCCCCTCCGAGGTGCTGATCATCTCCGACGGCTCGGGCAACCCCGACTGGGTGGCGATGGACCTCTTCGCCCAGGCCGAGCACGACGAGCTGGCCCAGTCCATCCTGCTGTGCACCGACGCCGCCTTCATCGCCCGCGTGGAGGAGAGCATCGCGCGGCTGTTGCCCGAGATGCCCCGCCGCGACACCATCGCCACGTCCCTGAAGAACCGCGGCGCGCTGATCCACGTGCACGACCTCGCCGAGGCCTGCCGGATCGCCAACCGCATCGCGCCGGAGCACCTCGAGCTGTCCCTCGCCGATCCCTACCAGTGGATCGACCAGATCCGCCACGCCGGGGCGATCTTCATCGGTCACTATTCGGTCGAGGCGCTGGGCGACTATTGCGCCGGCCCCAACCACGTGTTGCCGACCATGCGCAGCGCGCGTTTCTCCAGCCCGCTGGGGGTGTACGACTTCCAGAAGCGCACCAGCCTCATCGACATTTCGGAGGCGGGGGCCCAGCTCCTCGGCAAGGTCGCGTCGGTGCTGGCCCATGGCGAAGGTCTGCAGGCCCATGCCCGCTCGGCCGAGATGCGCCTGAAGGGCTGAGTTCTCCGCCCCTAGCCACAAAAAAGCCGCACCCTCGGGTGCGGCTTTTCATTGCTTCGGCGGAATCAGCCGAGGATCTCCTGCAGCGCCTCGACCAGCTGCACGCACTGGGCGTCGGTGCCCACCGTGATGCGCAGGAACTGGTCGATCCGCGCCGCCTTGAAGTGGCGCACGATGATGCTGCGCTCCCGCAGCGCGGCGGCCAGCTGGGCGGCGTCGCGGCCCGGGTGGCGGGCGAACACGAAGTTGGCGGCGGAGGGCAGCACCTCGAAGCCGAGGGCGCCAAGTTCGGCGGCGAGGGCCTCGCGGCTGGCGATGACCTGGCGCCGGGTGGTCTCGAAGTGGGCCTCGTCGTCCATCGCGGCGCTGGCGCCCACCAGCGCCAGGCGATCCAGCGGATAGGAGTTGAAGCTGTCCTTGACCCGCGTGAGGGCCTCGACGAGCTCCGGCTGGCCGATCGCGAAGCCGACCCGCAGCCCGGCCAGCGAACGGCTCTTGGACAGCGTCTGGGTGACCAGGACGTTGGGGTGCTGCTTCACCAGCGCGACGGCGGTGGGGATCACGTCCAGCCCGCCGAAATCCACGTAGGCCTCGTCGATCACGATCGGCGCGTCGGGCAGGCCGGCGGCGAGCCGGGCGATCTCGGCGAGCGACAGCAGGCGGCCGGTGGGGGCGTTGGGGTTGGGGAAGATTACCGCGCCCACGCCGTCGGCGCCGCGGGCCAGGTAGTCGTCGATGCGGATCGAGAAATCGTCGGCCAGCGGCACCGCCTCGAAGGCGATGCCGTAGAGGCCGCAGTACACCGGGTAGAAGCTGTAGGTGATGTCCGGGAAGAGCAGGGGCCGCTCGTGCTTGAGCAGGGCCTGGAAGGTGTGGGCGAGCACTTCGTCGGAGCTGTTGCCCACGAAGACCCACTCGGGCGCGACGCCGAAATGCCGCGCCACCGCGGCCTTGAGCGCGCTGCCCGTCGGGTCGGGGTAGAGCTTGAGGCGGTCGGCGTCGTCGCCGAGTTCGGCGCGGATCGCCGCCAGCACGCGCGGGCTCGGCGGGTAGGGGTTCTCGTTGGTGTTGAGCTTGACCAGGTTGGCGAGCTTGGGTTGCTCGCCGGGGACGTAGGGCGTCAGGTCGTGGACGACGGGGCTCCAGAAGCGGCTCATGGCAGATCGGCTCGGCGGCAGCGCGTGCCGCAAGGGACGGTGAAAACGCTAGATGCTATCATGCCCTTCGTTCCCCCAGTTTCGACTGTTTTTCCTGGAAAACCACGCAATGCGGCACGCCGAAATATCCCGCGACACCCTCGAGACCAAGATCCGAGTCAAGATCGATCTCGACGGCAGCGGCAAGAGTCAGCTCAACACCGGCATCGGGTTCTTCGACCACATGCTCGACCAGATTGCCCGCCACGGCAGTTTCGACCTCGAGGTCGAGGCCGTCGGCGACCTGCACATCGACGGGCACCACACCGTCGAGGATGTGGGCATCACCATCGGCCAGGCCTTTGCCAGGGCGGTCGGCGACAAGAAGGGTCTGACCCGTTATGGCCACGCCTATGTGCCCCTCGACGAGGCCCTGTCCCGCGTGGTGGTCGACCTCTCCGGCCGCCCCGGGCTGGAGTTCGAGGTGCCCTTCACCGCCGGCATGATCGGCGCGCTGGACACCCAGCTGGTCTATGAATTCTTCCAGGGCTTCGTCAACCACGCCGGCGTCAGCCTGCACATCGACAACCTGAAGGGCCGCAACGCCCATCACCAGTGCGAAACCGTCTTCAAGGCCTTCGGCCGTGCGCTGCGCATGGCGGTGACGCCCGACCCGCGCCAGGCCGGCGTGATCCCGTCCACCAAGGGGGCCCTATGAACAAGGTCGCGATCATCGATTACGGCATGGGCAACCTGCGCTCGGTGGCCAAGGCCATCGAGCATGTGGCGAGCGCCTCCGAGGTGGTGGTCACCTCCGACCCGGCCGAGGTGCTGGCCGCCGACCGGGTGGTCTTCCCCGGCCAGGGCGCGATGCCCGACTGCATGCGCGAGCTCGACGCCCGCGGCCTGCGCCCGGCGGTGCTCGAGGCGGCCCGCAGCAAGCCCTTCCTGGGCATCTGCATTGGCCAGCAGATGCTCTTCGAGCACAGCGAGGAGGGCAACGTGCCCGGGCTTGGCGTGTTCAGGGGCGAGGTCCGGCGCTTCCCCGCCGACAAGATGGTCGGTGCCGACGGCATCCGCCTGAAGGTGCCCCACATGGGCTGGAACGAGGTCTGGCAGAAGCAGGCCCACGCCCTGTGGGCCAACATCCCCGACGGCGCCCGCTTCTACTATGTGCACAGTTACTACGTCGACCCGGCCGATCCGGGCATCGTCGCGGCCACCACCGACTACGGCATCCCCTTTACCGGGGCGGTAGCGCAGGCTAATATCTTTGCCGTCCAGTTTCACCCAGAAAAAAGTGCCGAGGCGGGTCTGCAGCTCCTGTCGAACTTCATGTCCTGGAAGCCCTGATTCCTCGCACCTTTCCATTCCGCCGTTCCGGTTCCAACTCCTCTTCCGCAATCTCTCGCTATGCTGCTGATTCCCGCTATTGACCTCAAGGACGGTCACTGCGTGCGCCTTAAACAAGGCGAAATGGACGCTGCCACGGTCTTCTCCGAAGATCCACGGGCCACCGCCCGCCACTGGATCGAACAGGGAGCCCGCCGACTGCACGTGGTCGACCTCAATGGCGCCTTCGCCGGCAAGCCCAAGAACCAGACCGCCATCAAGGCGATCCTGGCCGAGGTCGGCGACGAGATTCCCGTTCAGCTGGGCGGTGGCATCCGTGACCTCGACACCATCGAGCGCGCCCTCGACGCTGGCATCACCTACGTGATCATCGGCACCGCGGCGGTCAAGAACCCGGGCTTCCTGCACGACGCCTGCAGCGCCTTCCCCGGCCACATCATCGTCGGCCTGGACGCCAAGGAGGGCAAGGTGGCCGTCGATGGCTGGTCCAAGCTCACCGGCCATGACGTCATCGACCTCGCCAAGAAGTTCGAGGACTACGGCGTCGAAGGCGTGATCTACACCGACATTGGCCGTGACGGCATGCTGTCGGGCGTCAACATCGAAGCCACCGTCAAGCTGGCCCAGGCCCTGCGCATCCCGGTCATCGCCAGCGGTGGCATCGCCACTGTGGCCGACGTCGAGGCGCTGTGCGCGGTCGAGGCCGAAGGCATCACCGGTGCCATTACCGGCCGGGCGATCTACGAAGGCACCCTCGACTTCGCCACGGCGCAGGCCCGTGCCGACGAGCTCAACGGGGCTGCCTGACTACATGCTCGCCAAGCGCATCATTCCCTGTCTCGACGTCAACGCGGGTCGGGTCGTCAAGGGCGTCAATTTCGTTGAACTGCGGGACGCTGGCGACCCGGTCGAGGTGGCCCGCCGCTACGACGAGCAGGGCGCCGACGAGATCACCTTCCTCGACATCACCGCCAGCTCCGACGACCGCAACATCATCCTGCACGTGGTCGAGCAGGTCGCCGAGCAGGTCTTCATTCCCCTCACCGTCGGTGGCGGCGTGCGCTGCGTCGACGACGTCCGGCGCCTCCTCAACGCCGGTGCCGACAAGGTCAGCATGAACACCGCGGCGGTCAACAACCCGCAGCTGGTCGCCGACGCGGCCGGCAAGGTCGGCAGCCAGTGCATCGTGGTCGCCATCGACGCCAAGCAGGTCGCCCCGGGCAAGTGGGAGGTGTTCACCCACGGCGGGCGCAATCGCACTGGCCTGGACGCCATCGAATGGGCGCAGAAGGTCGAGTCCCTCGGCGCCGGCGAGATCCTGCTCACCAGCATGGACCGGGACGGCACCAAGAACGGCTTCGACCTCGGCCTCACCCGCGCGGTCTCCGACGCGATCTCGATCCCGGTGATCGCCAGCGGCGGGGTCGGCAACCTCGACCACCTGGCCGACGGCGTCACCCTCGGCCGCGCCGACGCGGTGCTCGCCGCGAGCATTTTCCATTTCGGCGACCACACCGTGCGCGAAGCCAAGGAGCTCATGCGTGCCCGCGGGATCGAGGTGCGCCTGTGAGCGCCGCCTGGCTCGACGAACTCGCCTGGGACAAGGACGGCCTGATCCCGGCCATCGCCCAGGACGCCGACACCGGCGACGTGCTGATGTTTGCCTGGATGAACCGTGACGCGCTGGCGCGAACGGCTGAAACAGGCGAGGCGGTATATTTCTCCCGATCGCGCGGCAAGCTGTGGCACAAGGGCGAGGAGTCCGGCCACACCCAGAAGGTCCGCGAGATCCGCATCGACTGCGACAACGACGTGGTCCTCCTCAAGATCGAGCAGGTGGGCGGCATCGCCTGCCATACCGGCCGGCGCAGCTGCTTCTTCCAGAAGTATTTCGCCGACGGGCGCTGGGAGGCCGTCGAACCGGTTCTGAAAGACCCGAAGGAGATTTACAAATGATCGACATCGAAGTGCTGCACCGGGTGGCCCAAACCCTCGCCGAGCGCAAGGAAGCCAGCCCCGACTCGTCCTACGTGTCCAGCCTGTTCCACAAGGGCACCGACGCGATCTGCAAGAAGGTCGCCGAGGAAGCCGCCGAGACCATCATGGCGGCCAAGGACAAGGACCTGCTGCACGTGGTCTGGGAAGTGACCGACGTGTGGTTCCACACCATGGTGCTGCTGGCCCACTTCGGCCTCTCCGTGGACGACGTGCTCGCCGAGTTCCGCCGCCGCGAAGGCGTCTCGGGCATCGACGAGAAAAAAGCGCGAACCCAGGGCTGAGGGGCGGGTCACATGCATGATTGCCTGTTCTGCCGCATCGCCCGCGGCGAGATCCCGGCCGCCAGGGTGTATGAAGACGAGCTGGTCCTGGCCTTCAAGGACATCCAGCCCCAGCGTCCGGTGCATGTGCTGGTGATCCCCAGGAAGCACATCACCTCGCTGGCCCACGTGGGCCCCGACGATGAGGCGGTCCTCGGGCGGATGCTGGCGGTTGCCGGCCAGATTGCCGTCGATCAAGGCAGCACCGACGGTTTCCGGTCCATCATCAACACTGGCCGCGTAGGCGGGCAGGAAGTCATGCATGTGCACATGCACGTCGTCGGTGGGCCGGATCCGGTCGGGCCGATGCTCAAACGGTAGTCTTTAGGAGAATTCAATGGGTTCCTTCAGCATTTGGCACTGGCTGATTGTCTTGGTGATCGTGATGCTCGTGTTCGGCACCAAGAAGCTTCGCAACATCGGCCAGGATCTCGGCGGCGCAGTGAAGGGCTTCAAGGACGGCATGAAAGAGGCCGAGGGCGACAGCCAGAAGATCGGCGATGCCGCCAGCAAGACCATCGACGCGGAAGCCCGGGAAAAGAACAAGTCCTGAGCCAGACCCGGCATCAGGCGCGGCGGAGGGGCGCATCGAGTCGCCCCTTTGTCGTTTGTGGCGCCCGCCGGCCTCTGCTACCTCCCCACAACTAGGCGAATCAGATGTTCGACATCGGTTTTTCTGAACTCATGGTCATCGGCATCGTGGCGCTGCTGGTGCTCGGCCCCGAGCGGCTGCCGAAGGTGGCACGCACCACCGGCCACCTGCTGGGCCGCCTGCAGCGCTACGTGGCCGATGTGAAGTCGGACATCAACCGCGAGATGCAGCTCGAGGAGCTCAAGAAGCTGCAGGAGGAGGCGCGCAAGTCGGCGATGGCCTTCGAAAGCTCGGTGAGGAGCGAGGTGGCCAGCGTCGAGGGAGGCCTGTCGTCCTCGCTGCAGTCGGCCTCCGCGGCGATCGGCGACCTCGAGAACAGCCTCAAGTCGAACCCGCCGGCTGCGCCCGATATCGTCGACACCGGCCACAGCCACGACGTGGTCTCCGACCTCCTCGACAAGCAGCTCGCCGAGGCCGAGCAGCACGCCGGCCCGCCGGTCTTCGTCGATGCGCCGCCCGCCGCGGCGCCTGCCACGCCGGTGACGGCCCCCGTGTCCCCTGAAGCCGGCGCCGCCGGCAAGAGCGTCCAGTCATGAACGAGCAGCAGGAAGACAGCTTCATCTCCCACCTGGTCGAGCTGCGCGACCGCCTGCTCAGGGCCGTGGTCGCGGTGGTGGTGGTGTTCGTGTGCCTGATGCCCTGGGCCGGCGACATCTACGACATCCTCGCCCATCCGATGATGACGGCGCTGCCCGAGGGCACCAAGATGATCGCCACCGGCGTCGTCACCCCGTTCTTCGTGCCGATGAAGGTCACGCTGCTGGTGGCCTTCGTGATCGCCCTGCCGTTCGTGCTGTACCAGGCCTGGTGCTTCATCGCGCCGGGCCTGTATGCCCACGAGAAGCGCCTCGGCCTGCCGCTGGTGGTGGGCAGCACGGTGCTGTTCCTGGCAGGGATGGCCTTCTGTTATTTCTTCGTGTTCGGCACGGTGTTCAAGTTCATCGCCCAGTTTGCGCCGAAGAGCATCACGCCGGCGCCGGACATCGAGCAATACCTGGCCTTCGTGATGTCGATGTTCCTGGCCTTCGGCATCACCTTCGAGGTGCCGGTGATCGTGATCGTGCTGGTCAAGCTGGGGATTGTCGACGTGGCCAAGCTCAAGGAGGCGCGGCCCTACGTGATCGTCGGCGCCTTCGTGATCGCCGCGGTGGTCACGCCGCCAGATGTGGTGTCGCAGCTGATGCTGGCGGTGCCCATGTGCCTGCTCTACGAGCTGGGGATCTTCCTGGCCCGCTTCGTCTCGAAGACACGGGCCGACGAGGTCGTGAGCAACTGAGCCGGAGGGCGCCCGTGAGGCGCCCTCGTCGTATCCGGCCGGTCTGCGCCGCCTTCGCCAGGCGCGATCGCCCCATGGCTGGCCTGACCCGCCGGCCTTGCGCCGGGGGCGGTGGTCCAGCGCCCGGGGCGGGGTTCGCGACGGTTCTCCGCCATTTCATCCGCCATGTCCCTGGTGTCGTGCCGAAGGGGCCGCCGTCGCGCGTGGCGTGCCCTGTTTCACCCAGACAACGCCCTGTCTCGCGGTAGTGGCCCGGCGCGCTGCCGCGCTGTCGCCGCGCGCCTCGCCGGTGGCGGCTGCAATGCTATGGCCATGAAAAAGCCCTCAAGTGCCGGATGATGCGTCCGTAATCAAACGTACTGTCCGGTAGCGGGGGGGGGTATGCGTTCATCCTGGTTTCGGGCGATTCGTGCGGCCTGCCAGCTGGCGGCGTGCCTGCTCGTGTTGCTGGCACCGTCGCTGGCGCGGGCCGACCTGCTGTCGGATATCCGGCAGCGCGGGGTGCTTCGGGTCGGCGTGGCGGTTGGAGTACCCCTCTTCAGTTATCTCGATGCCAGGCAGGAGCTCGTCGGTTCCGACGTGGATACGGCCCGGGAGCTGGCCGCTGCCCTCGGGGTCCGGCTGGAAATCGTGCGTCTCACCAACGCCGGGCGGCTCACTGCGCTGGAAGGGCGGGATGTGGACATGGTGGTGTCGAGTCTGTCGATCACGCCGGAGCGGGAGCGGGTTGTCGGCTTCTCGTTGCCCTATGCGCGCCTGTATGTGGTGCTCGCCGGGCGGCCCGCGCTGCGCATCAGCGGCTATGCCGATCTGGCCGGCCTCGACGTCGGCGTGACCCGCAACACGGCCAGCGGTGCCCTGGTGGCGGCCTCTGCGCCGCGGGCCCGGCTGGTCAGCTTCGAGAGCGACATGGCCCTGATCAAGGCCGCCATCGCGGGCAAGGTCGACCTCTTCTCGACCCAGACGGCGGTGCTCGACGAGGTGAACCGCCAGGCCGGCAGCAAGCTGTTCGAGGAGAAGTTCGTCCAGCAGGAGTTCGACGTCGCGATCGCCATGCCCCGCGGAGAAAAGGCCTTGCGCGCCTGGGTCAATGGCTGGGTCAATGGCTGGGTCTTCGCGCAGTTGCAGAACGGCCGGCTCAACGAGCTCTTTCGACGTCACCACGGGCACGATCTGCCGGCCGACCTCAGGCCGGCCGCGGGAGGAGGGCGCTGAATGGCGGGTTTTTCGATGCGGGCCGGGCTGCATGGGCTGCTCCTCGTGCTGCTGCTCATGCCCGGCCTGGCGGCGGCCACGCTGCTGAACGAGATCCGGGCCCAGGGGCGGTTGCGCGTGGCGATCGCCGGGGCCCTGCCACCCTACAACCATTACACGCCCGATGGCACGGCCCAGGGGTCCGACGCGGACATCGCGCGGGCGATGGCGCGGGATCTGGGGGTCCGGCTCGAAGTCGTCCGGGTGGTCAATTCCGACCGGGTGGCGGCCTTGCTCGCCCGCCGCGCGGACGTGGTCATCTCGGCCCTGTCGATCAGCCCCGAGCGGGAGCGCCTGATCGCCTTCTCCGTGCCCTACGCCACCATCGACACGGTGATCGCGGCGCCGCCGCCGCTGCAGCTGTCGTCACCGCTCGATCTCCGGGGGCGCCGGGTGGGCGTGCTGGCCGGCAGCGCCAACGCCGAGCATCTGCTGCAGAATGCCCCGGGGGTGAAGCTGCTCAGCTACGCCGAACATGACCGGCTGGTGGAGGCCTACCTGGCCGGTGAGTTCGAGATCCTGTCGGTCACCCGCAACGTGGTGGACGAGGTCAATGCCCGTCGCCCGCCGCGGCCCCTCGTGGAGCACTTCCGGCAGATGGAGTTCGAGGTGGCGGTGGGCATGCCCCGCGGCGAGAAGGCCCTGCGCGACTGGATCAACGCCTGGATCGTGGTACGCCTGCGTGACCACACCCTGGCGGGAATCCATCTCCGCCATCACGGGCGACGGCTGCTCGCGCTGCCGGGCGCCGCGGGGCGCTGAGATGGGGGCCCTGCTGCCGTCTCCCGGCACGCTGCGGCGGCTGTCGTGGCTGGCCTTGCTCCTGCTCGCACCGCCGCTGGCGGCCCTCGAGGTCGCCGGCGGTGTCCGCCTGCTGCGGGCCGCCGACGAGCAGCCGGCCGATTACCCGACCGTCCAGGCCGTCCAGTTCATGGGCCAGAGCCTGTACAGGCAATCGGGCGGCAGGCTGGCGATACAGGTCTACTCCGCTTCCCTGCTGGGCGACGAGGCGGCCCTGGTGCCGCCGACCCAGCGCGGCGAGCTCGACCTCAACCGGGTCAGCGTGCAGACCCTGGAAGACCTCTGTCCGGCGCTCCGGGTGCTGTCGCTGCCCTTTTTGTTCCGCGACGTGGAGCACCTCGGCCGCGTGCTCGACGGGCCGATCGGGGCCGAGCTGCTGCAAGCCCTGGACGGCCACGGGCTGGTCGGGCTGGCCTTCTTCGAGACGGGAGGCCGGGTGATCGGCACGGTCGGCCGTCCGGTGCGCCGTCTGGAGGACCTGAAGGGGCTGAAGATCCGCGTGGAGTCTTCGGCCCTGGCCGCGGCCATCGTCGAGGCCTGGGGCGCGCGGCCGGTCCGGCTGCCGTTCTCCCAGACCGGCAATGCCCTCGCGACGCGGTTGATCGACGGCGCTGAGGGCAATCTCCTCGCCTATGCCGGCGCCGAACATCACCGCCATGCTCCTTCGCTGGCGCTTACCCGCCACAGTTTCGCCCCGGAGGTGCTGGTCATCTCCCGGCGCAGCTGGGACAGGCTGTCGACGGCCGAGCAGGGCATGCTGCGCCGGGCTGCCCGGGAGGCCCGGCCGCTGGTGCGGGACATCTGGCAGCAGCGGGAGGAGCGGGTCGAGGCCATGCTGCGTCTGGCTGGCGTCAACTTCGTGGAGATCCCGGCCTCCGAGCGTGCCCGCTTCGAGGCGGCGCTGCAGCCGCTCCACGAGCGGCTCGCCGGCGGGGCCGGGCAGCGGCGGCTGATCGCCAGAATCCGCGCCCTCCGATGAAGTCCCGCCGCCTCGCCGCGCTGCTCGCCCGCCTGAATGCCGGGCTGCGCGCCATCTCCCTCGGCCGGCGGCTCACCCTGCTGTCGCTGCTCAGCGTGGCCGGGCTGGCGCTGTTGCTGGCGCTCGATCTGGTCAGCAACGGGCTGAAGGACGCCTATTTCGATTCCATCGAGGCGCTCAACGTGCAGCACCGCCAGCTCCAGCACTTCAACACCGAGACGGCGCGCCTGCAGGCCGCGATCCGGCAGTATCTGGCCGCGCCCGACGAGACGCTGGTGCGGCAGATCGACGTGGCGACCGGGCAGCTGTTTGCCGAGCTGGAGGCACGCCAGCAGGTCCGCGGCAGCGACGCCGCGGAGCTGGCGTCCCTGCGCCAGTCATTGCGCAGCTTCGTCGGCGGCTACGAGGAGCTCAAGCGCATCAACGTGGAGATCGAGCGCATCTACCACAGCGAACTTCTCGCGCCGGGCCAGCACTCCGCCCGCCTGCTCTCGCTGCTGCTCAACACCAGCGCCGACAACCGGGGCCGCGCCCTGATCGCGCCGGCCACCCGGTCGCTGATCGACGCCTTCGTGGACGCGCTCCTCAAGATGAACGCCTACTACGCCCGGCGGGAGGTCAACGTGAGCCTCGCGACGCGCACCGCCCTGGAGCGGGTGGCCCAGCTCTCACCCCTCATCGAGCAGCTCACCCACAGCGAGTTCGAACGCACCGTGCTGCGCGATCTGCGCGAGCGCACCCACCGCATGATCTCCGGCCTGGGCAGCCTGCAGCGCGCCTACGCCCGGCGGGGCGCCGTGATGGAGCGCCAGATCGAGGCCAGCCAGCAGGAGATCGCCCGCGGGGCGGCGTCCCTCGACGCGCGCCATGCCGACATCGAGGCCGAGCTGCGCGCCCGCTACACCCGCCGCATGGCGCTCATCAACGGCCTGTCGGTGCTCGTCAGCGTGCTCGTCGTCGGCGTCACCCTGCTGCTCGGGGTGCTGGTGACGGCGTCGATCCGCGAGCCCCTGCAGGCGCTGTTGCGCACGGTGGAGGCTTTCTCCCGCGGTCATTTCGATGCGCCCGTTCCCGACGTCGGCGCCAACGAACTCGGCCGGCTGGCCGGCGCCCTGCGGGAGTTCCGCCAGAGCGCGCAGCAGCGGGCCGCCGCGGAGCGGGCGCTGCGCGAGAGCGAGGCGCGGCTGCGGACCCTGTCGGACATGTCGAGCGACGTCTTCTGGGAGCTCGATGCCGATTTCCGCTTCTCGGCGCTGTCCGGCCGCCAGGCCAGCGCGCTGCGCGCCCAGGGGGTGCTGGCCCTGGGCCGGACGCCGTGGGACAGCCCTCGCGTGAAGGGCGATCCGCTGGAGTGGGCCCGCCTGCGTGCCGCCCTCGAGACCCACCAGCCGTTCCGGGACATCCATTTCCAGGTCGAGCTCCCCGACCAGGGAGGCATCGACCTGCAGGTCAGCGGCGATCCGGCGTTCGGGCACGACGGCGTGTTCTGCGGCTTTCGCGGGACCGGCAAGGACATCTCGAAGCAGAAGGCGATCGAGGCGGAGATCCGCCAGCTCAACCAGTCCCTCGAGCTGCGTGTGGCCGAGCGCACGGCCGAGCTGCGCCAGACCAACGAGCGGCTGGCCCACGCCCTCGAACACCTGGTGCACGCCGAGAAGCTCGCCTCCCTGGGCAACCTCGTCGCCGGCGTGGCCCATGAGCTGAACACGCCGTTGGGCAACACCCTGCTCACCGCCTCGCACCTCCGCAACCGTCTGCGCGAGCTGCAGGACGTGTTTGCCGTCGGCACCATGCGGCGCTCCGAGCTCGCCGCCTTCATCGAGCTGTCCCGGGATGGGCTCGAACTCATCGAGCGCAACCTCAACCGGGCCGCCGGGCTGCTGGCCAACTTCAAGCAGGTGGCCGTCGACCAGACCAGCGCCCAGCGGCGCAGCTTCGATCTGCGCAAGACCATCGACGAGGTGGTCGCGACCCTGATGCCCGGCCTGCGCAGGCGCCGGCTGGTGCTCGCCGTGGATATCCCGGAGGGGCTGCTCCTGGACAGCTTCCCGGGGCCGCTGGAGCAGGTGATCGGCAACATCGTCACCAACGCCTCCCTGCACGCCTTCGGCCCGGACGAGGCCGGGGAGGTCTCGATCGCCGCGGAGCCCGCTGCGGCGGGCTTCATCCGCTTGCGCATCCGCGACAACGGCTGCGGCATTCCGCCGGAAGTGCGGGGGCGGGTTTTCGACCCGTTCTTCACCACCCGGATGGGGCAGGGCGGCAGCGGGCTGGGGCTGTATATCGTCTATAACATCGTCACCAGCCTGTTCGGCGGCAGCATCGAGGTGAGCAGCCAGCCCGGGCGGGGCACGTGTTTCACGATCGACCTGCCGCTCTGCGCGCCGGATGTTCCCCAGGGCCTCGCCAGCGTGATGAGCGTCGCCCCGGGCCTGCCGCCATCCGCCGGCCGCGCTTGACCTGGCCCGGAGCCGGGGAGTAAAAAAGCCAGGGGCATCCAGCCGGATCGCCCGCCCAAGCCCGCCGGAGCGAGCGCCCTGGGGTGCCGGATCATGAAGATCAATCCCTTCGCCTACCATCTGTGGCAGCGTTTCTGGGCCATCGCGTCGCCCTACTGGCGCAGCCAGGAGCGCGTCAAGGCCTGGGGGCTGCTGGCCCTGCTGGTGGTCCTGCTGCTCGCCCAGACGCGCTTCGCGGTGATGCTCAACGAGCAGACCGGGGAGTTCACCTCGGCCCTCGCCGCCCGCGACGAGGCGCGCTTCTGGGAGTCGATCCGCTTCTGCCTGGTGCTGCTGGCCCTGGCGGTGCCGATCTTCGCCTTCTACTTCTTCGTGCGCGACACGCTGGGCATCCAGTGGCGGCGCTGGCTGACCAACCGCTTTCTCGAAAACTACTTCAGCCACCGCCAGTTCTACGAGCTCAACGCCAGCACCCTCATCGACAACCCGGACCAGCGGATCGCCGAGGACGTGGGCACCTTCTGCACGCGCTCGCTGTATTTCCTGCTGATCTTCATCGGCTCCTTCCTGCAGCTGGTCGCCTTCAGCCAGGTGCTGTGGTCGATCTCCCACGCGCTGGTGTACGTGCTGGTGGCCTACGCGGTCTCCGGCACCCTGATCGCGGTGGTGTTCTTCGGCTCGCGGCTGATGAGCCTCAACTTCCAGCAGATCCGGCGTGAGGCGGACTTTCGCTACAGCCTGGTGCGGGTGCGCGAGAACGCCGAGTCGATCGCCTTCTACCGCGGCGAGGCCCAGGAGCTGCACCAGGTGCGGCGGCGCTTCAACGCGGCCTTCAAGAACTACAGGCAGCTGATCCGCCAGCAGCTCGGCCTCAACTTCTTCCAGTATGCCTACAGCCTGCTCAACATCGTGCTGCCCAGCGCCATCGTCGCCTCCCAGGTGCTGTCTGGGGAGCTGGAGGTGGGGCGCGCGGTGCAGGCGGCCGGCGCCTTCGCGGCGGTGCTGAGCGCGATCTCGCTGATCGTCGAGAACTTCGAGAGCCTGTCGCGCTTCACCGCCGGCGTGGACCGCCTCGACACCCTGGCCCGGGTGCTGCTGGACCCCGCCATCGAGCCCGGCTCACGCAAGGGGAGCGTCATCGGCGCCGCCGAAGCGCCCCACCTGGCCCTGCAGAACGTCACGCTGAACACGCCCAACTACGAGCGCGTCCTGGTGAAGAGCCTGTCGCTCACCGTGCGTCCGGGCGAGGGGCTGCTCATCGTCGGTGACAGCGGCTGCGGCAAGAGCTCGCTGCTGCGGGCCATCGCCGGGCTGTGGTATGCCGGCAGCGGCAGCATCCTGCGCCCGCCGCCCGAGGAGATGCTCTTCCTGCCCCAGCAGCCCTACATGCAGGTCGGCACCCTGCGCAGCCAGCTGCTCTACCCGCACCGGACGGGCGCGATGTCCGACGCCCACCTGCTGAAGGTGCTGGAGCAGGTCAACCTCGGCGACCTGGCCGGGCGGGTCGGCAGCCTGGACGTGGAGCTGGACTGGGAGAAGGTGCTCTCCGTCGGCGAGCAGCAGCGCCTGGCCTTTGCCCGGGTGCTGCTCTACCAGCCCCGCTATGCGATCCTCGACGAGGCCACCAGCGCCCTCGACAGCGCCAACGAGGCGGCCCTCTACGGGCAATTGCTGGCGGCCGGCATCACGCTGATCAGCATCGCCCACCGGGCAGCGGTGGTCCGCTACCACACCCAGGTGCTCGAGCTCACCGGTGATACCGGCTGGGCGCTGCATGCCGCGGACCGCTACCCCGGCCTGCGGAGTTGAGGCCAGGGAGCGCGAGTTATCCTGCCGGGGGTAAAGGTGTATCCAGGTGAGCTTAACTTTTTACCTTCGGAGGCTGATGAGTCAGCCTGGGGGAGATAAATGCTTATCTTCCGAGGGTAAATGTCGAGGTTGGGGAGGATAAATAGTCAGCTTCCGAGGGTAACGAATTATCCTCGGGAGGATAAATGCCGAAGCCCGGAGGCTAAAAAGTTATCCTCCACCGCCTCGAGAGTTAGCCTCCGAGGCCGGCTCTCGAGGCTCCGCAGACAACTCACCCCGGCTCCGCAAGGGGGGGCGTGGTGGTGGCTGCGGAGGCGAGGGGGGTCACACGTTGAACAGGAAGTTCAGCACGTCGCCGTCCTTGACCACGTATTCCTTGCCTTCGGAGCGCATCTTGCCGGCTTCCTTGGCGCCGGCTTCGCCCTTGTACTTGATGAAGTCGTCGAAGGCGATGGTCTGGGCACGGATGAAGCCGCGCTCGAAGTCGGTGTGGATCACGCCGGCGGCCTGGGGGGCGGTGTCGCCCACGTGGATGGTCCAGGCGCGGACTTCCTTGACGCCGGCGGTGAAGTAGGTCTGCAGGCCCAGCAGCTGGTAGCCGGCGCGGATCAGGCGGTTGAGGCCGGGCTCCTCGAGGCCCAGGTCGGCCAGGAAGGCCATCTTGTCCTCGTCGTCGAGGTCGGCCAGTTCGGCCTCGATCTTGGCGCACAGCACGACCACCGGGGCGCCTTCCTTGGCGGCGTGCTCGCGCAGGCGGTCGAGGTAGGGGTTGTTCTCGAAGCCGTCCTCGGTGACGTTGCCCACGTACATCGCGGGCTTGAGGGTCATCAGGCACAGGGGCTTGAGGAGCAGCTTCTCGTCGTCGGAGAGCTGCAGGGTGCGCGCCGGCAGGCCCTCGTTGAGGTGGGGCAGCAGCTTCTCGAGCAGCGCGACGAGCTTCTGGGCGTCCTTGTCGCCGGCGCGGCCCTTCTTGCTTTCGCGGTGGATGGCCTTCTCGACGGCGGACATGTCGGCCAGCGCGAGCTCGGTGACGATGGTCTCGATGTCGGCGATCGGGTCGACCTTGCCGTTCACGTGCACCACGTTCTCGTCGTCGAAGCAGCGCACCACGTTGACGATGGCGTCGGTCTCGCGGATGTTGGCGAGGAACTGGTTGCCCAGGCCTTCACCCTTCGAGGCGCCCGCCACCAGGCCGGCGATGTCGACGAACTCGACGATGGCCGGCTGCACCTTCTGGGGCTTGACGATCTCGGAGAGGGCGTCGAGGCGCGGGTCGGGCACTTCGACGATGCCGACGTTGGGCTCGATGGTGCAGAAGGGGTAGTTCTCGGCGGCGATGCCGGCCTTGGTGAGGGCGTTGAAGAGGGTCGATTTACCGACGTTGGGCAGGCCGACGATGCCGCATTGGAGAGCCATGGAAATCCTTTGATGTTCAGTGGTTTCCGGCAGGGTGTGCCGGACAGCCCGCTATTGTAAAGCGGCGGGCGGCGCTTCTGAAGGGGCGCGGTTCGACGCCCTGTCTTGCAGGGGGCGGGTCAGCCCGCCTGCCGGGCGCGCTGCCACAGGTAAACCGCCAGGGTGACGAGGATGGCGGAGAAGCTGACGAAGGACCAGTTGGCGATCGACAGGCCGAGGAAGCTCCAGTCCACCACCGAGCAGTCGCCCGCGCCGCGGAAGATCATCGGCAGCGCCGCGCTGAGGGGGAAGCTCTCGAGCATGTATTCGAGGCCGGGGCCGCACTCGGAGACCGCGGGCGGGAACCACTGCATCCACGACTGCCGCGCCGCGACGCCCAGCCCGGCGAGGGCGGCGATGGCCAGCAGCAGGGCGTAGCCCGACACGCCGCGGCGCCCCGGGTTGTGCAGCCCGGCGAGCAGGCCGATCAGCCCGCAGGTGGCCAGGGCGTAACGCTGCATGATGCACATCGGGCAGGGCTCGATGCCCTGCGCGTGCTGCAGGTAGAGCCCGAAGGCGAGCAGGGCCGCGCAGGCGGCGAAGAGGAGCAGGGCCAGGAGGCGGAAGGGGAGGCGGTAAAGCATGGGAGGCGGATGGCTGAAGGGAATCTGGCTGACCATTGTAGCCGGCGAGGGTTCCCCGCGCCGGCAGGTGGCCGTGGCCGGGGGGGCAAAGCACGAGGGGCGCACCGTGATGCGCCCCTCCCGTGCGGCCGCTGCGAGGCGGATCAGCTGCTCTTGATCATGGTGCCGACGCCGTGGTCGGTGAGGATCTCGAGGAGCAGGCAGTGTTCGACGCGGCCGTCGATGATGTGCACGCTCTTCACGCCGTTGCGGGCGGCGTCGAGGGCGGAGGCGATCTTGGGCAGCATGCCGCCGGAGAGGGTGCCGTCGGCCACCAGGTCGTCGATGTCGCGGGGGGTGAGGCCGGTGAGGAGCTTGCCCTGCTTGTCGAGCACGCCCGAGGTGTTGGTGAGCAGCACCAGCTTCTCGGCCTTGAGGATCTCTGCCAGCTTGCCGGCAACCACGTCGGCGTTGATGTTGTAGCTCTCGCCGTCCTCGCCCACGCCGATCGGGGCGATCACCGGGATGAAGTCGCCCTTGTCGAGGAAGGCGATCAGGCTCGGGTCGATGTCGGTGATGTCGCCGACCTGGCCGATGTCGATCAGGTCGCCCGGGTTGCCCTTGTCTTCCATCATCAGCTTCCTGGCGCGGATGAAGTTGGAGTCCTTGCCGGTGAGGCCGACGGCCTTGCCGCCGGCCTGGTTGATGAGGCTGACGATCTCTTTATTGACCTGGCCGCCGAGCACCATCTCGACGACCTCCATGGTCTCGGCGTCGGTGACGCGCATGCCCTGCACGAACTCGCCCTTCTTGCCGACGCGGGAGAGCATCGTTTCGATCTGCGGGCCGCCGCCGTGGACGACCACCGGGTTGAAGCCCACCAGCTTGAGCAGCACCACGTCGTGGGCGAAGCATTCCTTGAGGTGCGGGTCGGTCATCGCGTTGCCGCCGTACTTGATGACCAGGGTCTTGTCCTGGAAGCGACGGATGTAGGGCAGGGCTTCGGCGATGATCGCGGCTTTCTGGGCGGGGGACAGGTTGGAGGTGTCGATGTGCTCGGTCATGGTCTCGTGCGGCGCAGAAGGGTGATTACGGGTAGCCGCGATTGTAATCCCTGCGGCGGGGCTTGGAGCGCCCCGCGCGTGACACCGGCCGACAACGAAAGGGGCGGAAAGCTCGCGCCTCCCGCCCCCTGGCGGCCACCTGCGGGCTGCTGGTGGTTTATTCGATGATCAGGCGCTTGGCCTGCGGAGCGACCTTCTTGGGCAGGGTGAGTTCCAGCACCCCGTCGTTGAACCGGGCGGTCGCCCGGCCTTCGTCCACGTCCTGGCCCAGCTGGAAGCTGCGCGACACCTGGCCGAAGTAACGCTCGGTGCGCAGGATGCGTTCGCCTTCCTTCACTTCCTTGTCCTGCTTGCGCTCGGCGCTGATGGACACCACCGGGCCGTCGATATGAACGTGGATATCTTCCTTCTTGATGCCCGGCAGCTCGGCATGCACCTGATAGGCGTCGTCCTGCTCCTTCACGTCGACGCGCATCTGGGGCGCCTCGGCGTTGGCCATCGGCCCGCCACCATACTCCACCGGGCGCACGAAGAAGCCGCGGAAGAAGTCGTCAAGAGGGTCACGGCGAGTGATGTTGCTCATTCGTAATTCTCCTTGTCTGGTCTGGGGCTTGAAGAGGGATGGGGCCCTCGCTGATTTGTATATAGGGCCCGCCGTGCGGCACTTCAAGCCCCGCATGGGGTATAAACCCGCGTTTGCCGACCCGGAGCCCGAAGATGCCGCATGAGAATCCCTGTCCGCCGACCAATACCTGCCCGGCCTGTGGGGCCGCCTTCACCTGCGGCATGCAGGCCGGCCTGACGGAGTGCTGGTGCGCCGCGCTGCCGCCGCTGCTGGCGCTCCCCGCCACCGGTGCGGCGGGCTGCTACTGCCCCGAGTGCCTGGCACGGCTGGTGGAGGCCCAGCAGGCCGGCAAGGCCGCGAAAATCTAGCCGGCCCCGAGGCGCCGGGCGAGGAGGTGGATCGCGTCCCGGTTGGTCCATGAGAACACCGCCTCGGCGGCCTCCTGCCAGGGCAGCCAGCAGGCGGCGAGGTGCTCGTCGGGGGCCAGCCGGACCGGCTGGGGCGCCGGCACGCACAGGCTGAACACGTGTTCTGTGTTGTGGAGCACGCCCGGCGCGTAGCGGCCCCGCCAGCGCTGCATGATCACGAAGCGGTTGGCGAGCTGCCAGTCGTGGAGCGCGTCGGCGTCGGCGCGGATGCCGGTTTCCTCCTCGACCTCGCGCAGCGCCGTGGCGGCCGGGGCCTCGTCGCCCTCGCGGCTGCCGGTCACCGACTGCCACAGCCCGGTGCTGCCCGCCCGTTCGAGGATCAGCACCTCCAGCGCCGGCGTGTGGATCACCACCAGCACCGACACCGGCTGCTTGTAGGGCGCGCTCACGCCAGGTCCTGCAGCCAGTCGAGCTCGCCGGAGGTGGTGCCGACGAGGGTCCAGAAGGGCACGCCGTCCTCGCGCCAGGTGTCGGCGGCGTCCTGGAAGATCGACAGGGCGGTGGCGAAGTCGGTCGGGGCGGCCTGGGCAAAGGCGTCGGCCCGTTCGAGCACGATCACGTAGCCGTCGGCCTCCATCCACGACAGGTCGGTGAGGCAGTCGGCGAGGGCGTCCCAGTTGTGGCCGTACCAGTCGGGAAAGCCGAGGGCCTCGCCGACGGCGGCCAGGAAGGCTTCCTTGGTGGCGACCCGGGCGAGGTCGACCCGGTGCAGCGGGTAGTCGAGGCTTTCGGCGGCTTCTTCAAGCGCCAGATCGGCGGCAAAGGGCATGTGGTAGATCCCGGCCCGCTCGGCGCGGGGCAGAAGGTCGTGGTAGGCGGGGGCTTGCATGGTCAGTCCTGGATGCGCCGGAAGCTGCGGTAGTGGTCGTCGCTGTAGTAGTACGCCGAGGGCGGGTTGCCGGCGGTGACGATGCGCCGCGCGCCCCGGTCCCGCGAGCCGGGCGTCGGTACGGTGTATTCGCGGTAATGGCCGCGGCGGGCTTCGGGGAGCAGGTTCTCGCGGTTCTGGAAGGCGATGCCGTCGCGCCGGTAGGGGTAGGGCCCCCCCTGGCGGATCAGTGCGAGGGTCTCGCGGGCCTCGGGTGGCAGGCGGGATTCGGAGACGATCGGGATGTCGCGGCTTCCCCAGTCGAGGAGGTCGCGGGCCTCGGCGCCGGTGGCGGCGAAGGCGAACAGGACTGCGGCGAGCCGCAGGAGGCGCATGAGCATGATGGAGCCCTCGGCGAGTGGGAAGGCTTCCAGTTTAGCAGGGGGGCGCGATGGTGCACCCCCCGCTCCGCGCCCGCCCTAGGGCTCGATCCCGTAGCGTTTCAGGAGGTTGTAGTAGAAGGTGGTAAGTGCCGGCAGGCGGGCGTTGCCCGGGTCCTGGGCGCGCGCCCGCTCCATCATGTTGCGGGCCTGCTCGGCGTAACGCTCGTTCCAGCCGCAGCCCTCGATGTGCTTGAGCAGGGCCAGCGTGGCGTTGAAGAGGACGTTGGTGTTGCCGGGCATCTTGCGGACGGCGGTGAGCATGAACTGGACCGCGCCGTCGAGGTCGCCTTCCTGGGCCTTGCGGGCGCCCTCGGCCACCAGGTCGCGGACTTCCGCATTGATCTGCTTCGCCAGCGCCTCGCCGAGATCGGCCTTGCCGGCGTCCTTGAGCATGTCCTTGGTGGCGGCGACGGTACGCTCGTCGGGGGCGTTGCGCATGATGTCGAGGACGACCTGGGCGCCTTCACCCTCGAGATTGGTGGCGAAGCAGGCGCGGGCCAGCTCGCCCTTCAGGGCGAGTGAGAGGTTCTGGGCGCCGTCCGATTCGGCGATGAGGGTCTTCAGGGCCTCGCCGGCCTGCTCGGTCTCGCCCTTCTGGACATGCACCAGGGCGCTCGACAGGGCGGTGCACATGCGCGTCTTCTCGAGGCCGGCCATGGAGCGCTCGAGGTCGCGGATGGTGGCCTCGGCCTGGGTCGTGTCGCCACGGCCGAGCTGGGCCTGGACCAGGCGGACGTGGTCTTCGGGGTCGCGAAAGTCGGAATACTTGCCCTTGCGGACGACTTCGGAGAGCACCTTTTCGGCGGCATCGTGGTCGCCGGTGGCGATGGACAGCTCACCGAGGCGGCGCAGGCGTCCGACCCGGTGCGGTGACAGGGCCGTGGCGTGGGCCAGCACGTTGCGCGCGGATTCGAGTTCGCCGGCGGCCTCGCGGGTGCGCGACAGCCAGTCGTAGGCGTCCACGTAGAGTTCGTTCTCGCTGACCAGGGGTTTCAGCAGGGACTCGGCCTCGGTGTAGCGGCGCTGCATGAAGAGGGCCTTGGCCAGCCCGAGGCGGGCCCAGGGCACGCTGCGGGTGGCCAGGATGCGCTCGTAGAGCGCCTGGGCCTCGTCGGCGTGGCCGCCGGCCACGTGGAGTTCCGCCCGCAGGCGCAGGAAGTCGAGCTGCCACTGGGGGTAGGTTTCTTCGGCCTCGGTGCAGTAGGTGATCGCGTCGGGCACGTTGCCCAGTTCGATGAGCCGGTAGGCCGGCATGAAGGCCTCGCGCTTGACGAGGGCCCGCTCGACGCGGTCGTGCAGGGTGTCGGCGGCGAAGGGCTTGAGGATGTAGTCGTTGGGCGCCAGCTCGGCGGCACTCACGACCCGCTCGTACTGGCGCTCGCCGGTGACCATCACGAACAGGGTCGACAGCGGGATGATGTGGTTGTGGCGCAGGTCTTCGAGCAGGTGCTGGCCGTCCTGGCCGTCGCCGATGTGGTACTCGCAGAGGATCAGGTCGTAGATGCTGTCCCGCAACTTGCGTATGGCGACCCCGGCGGTGACGGCGAACTGAACCTTGGTGATGCCGGCCATGTTCAGCATGTTGCGGAGCTGCGTCCGCATGTTGGGGTTTGCCTCGACGACGAGGGCGGTGATGGTGCCGAGTTCGATCACGGTGGGTGCGGTGGGAGGGGGTGTCGGTTATGCGGGAAACGGCCGCGGGCATCAAATCTTGAGACCCGTAAACGACAAAGCGGGCAACGGCTGTGCCGTTTGCCCGCTTTTCGGTGCCGGAGAGGCGTTGGTCAGGCGGCCGGCGCTTCCGGAGCCTTCTGGCGCAGGCGGATGTGCAGCTCGCGCAGCTGCTTTTCATCCACCGGCGACGGGGCGTTGGTGAGCAGGCACTGGGCGCGCTGGGTCTTGGGGAAGGCGATCACGTCGCGGATGGACTCGGCGCCGGTCATCATGGTGACGATGCGATCGAGGCCGAAGGCCAGGCCGCCGTGCGGGGGCGCGCCGTACTTGAGGGCGTCGAGCAGGAAGCCGAACTTGGCCTGCTGCTCCTCGGGGCCGATGTTGAGGGCCGAGAAGACCTTTTCCTGCACGTCGGCGCGGTGGATACGCACCGAGCCGCCACCGATTTCCCAGCCGTTGAGGGCCAGGTCGTAGGCCTTGGCGAGGCACTTGCCCGGGTCGGTGGTGAGCAGGTCGAGGTGCTCGTCCTTCGGGCTGGTGAAGGGGTGGTGGCAGGCGGTCCAGCGCTTGTCGTCCTCGTCGTATTCGAACATCGGGAAGTCGACGACCCACAGGGGTTCCCAGGCCTTGCCGTTGACGTAGCCCTTCTCGTGGCCGAGCTTGATGCGCAGCGCGCCGAGGGCGTCGTTGACGACCTTGGTCTTGTCGGCGCCGAAGAAGATCAGGTCGCCGGACTGGGCGCCGGTGCGCTCGAGGATGGTGCGCAGGGCGGTTTCGTGGAGGTTCTTGACGATGGGCGACTGCAGGCCGGATTCATTGACCTGGGTGACGTCGTTGACCTTGATGTAGGCGAGGCCGCGGGCGCCGTAGATGCCGACGAACTTGGTGTACTCGTCGATCTCGCCGCGGGTGAGGCTGGCGCCGCCGGGCACGCGCATGGCGGCCACGCGGCCGCCGGAGGTGGCGGGGCCGCTGAAGACCTTGAAGGCCACATCGGCGACGGCGTCGGTGACGTCGGTGAGTTCGAGGGTCACGCGCAGGTCGGGCTTGTCGGAGCCGAAGCGGGCCATCGCCTCGGCGTAGCTCATGCGCGGGAAGGGGTTGGGCAGCTCGACGGCGAGGACCTCCTTGAAGATCGTGCGGATCATCTCTTCCATCATCGCCGTGATCTCGGCTTCGGTGAGGAAGGAGGTCTCGATATCGACCTGGGTGAACTCGGGCTGGCGGTCGGCGCGCAGGTCTTCGTCGCGGAAGCACTTGACGATCTGGTAGTAGCGGTCGTAGCCGGCCACCATCAGCATCTGCTTGAAGAGCTGCGGGGACTGGGGCAGGGCGAAGAACTGGCCGTCGTGGACGCGGGACGGCACCAGGTAGTCACGGGCGCCCTCCGGGGTGCTCTTGGTGAGCATCGGGGTCTCGATGTCGATGAAGCCCTGGGCGTCGAGGAAGCGGCGGAAGGCCATCGCCGTCTTGTAGCGCAGCATCATGTTCTTCTGCATCTGGGGGCGACGCAGGTCGATGACACGGTGGGTCAGGCGGGTGGTCTCGGAGAGGTTCTCCTCGTCGAGCTGGAACGGCGGCGTGGCGGAGGTGTTGAGCACCTCGATGTCGTGGCACAGCACTTCGATCTCACCGGAGACGAGGCCGGCGTTCTCGGTGCCGGCGGGGCGGCGGCGGACCTTGCCGGTGATCTTCAGGACGAATTCGTTACGGACGGACTCGGCCACCTGGAACATCTCGGCCCGGTCGGGATCGCAGACGACCTGCACGAGGCCTTCCCGGTCGCGCAGGTCGATGAAGATCACGCCGCCGTGGTCGCGCCGGCGGTGAACCCAGCCGCAGAGGGTGACGATCTGGTCGAGATAGGCGGCGGAGACGAGGCCGCAGTATTGAGTTCGCATGGTGGGGTCTTTTATTCCTGGAAAAAACGGAACACGCCTGGCCGACAGGCGCGTTTATTGATTCAGTAGGGCCGCCGGGGAGTGATGGGCGGTGCGGGAGGGCGGCGGCGCGACCACGCCCATCGAGATGATGTACTTGAGGGCTTCGTCGACGCTCATGTCGAGCTCGATGGCGTCCTTGCGCGGCAGCATCAGGAAGAAGCCGGAGGTCGGGTTGGGCGTGGTGGGCACGTAGACGCTCACGAAATCGTCGCCCAGGTGCCGGGCGGCGTCACCGCCGGGCTTGCCGGTCTGGAAGGCGATGGTCCAGATGCCCTGGTGGGGGTACTGGATCAGCAGGGCCTTGCGGAAGGCCTGGCCGTTGCTGGACAGCAGGGTGTCGGAGACCTGCTTGACGCTGTAGTAGATCGACTTGACCACCGGGATCCGCGACAGCAGGCCCTCCCAGAAGCCGACCAGGCGCTGGCCGACGAAGTTGGCGGCGGCCAGGCCAGTGAGCAGGATCAGCAGCAGCGTGACAAGGACGCCCACGCCGGGCAGGTGGAAGCCCAGCAGGGCGTCGGGCCGGACTGCGGCCGGTGCGATGAGGAGGATCTGGTCTAGGGTGTTGACCACCCAGGCCAGCACCATCAGGGTGATGACCAGCGGGATCCAGATCAGCAGTCCGGTGACAAAGTATTTTTTCATTCAGCGGTTTCGCGGGCGCCCTGGTTCAGTGGCAGGCGCAGCTGCCGCCACAGGGAGTCGCCGGGGCCGCGCTCTCGCTCTTGGCCTCGGTTTTGGGGCTGGAGCCGCTGCCACCCTTGAAGTCGGTGGCGTACCAGCCGCTGCCCTTCAACTGGAAGCCGGCGGCCGAGAGCTGCTTGGAATAGGCTTCGGCGCCACAGGCGGGGCAGGTGGTGAGCGGGGCGTCGCTCATTTTTTGGAGGTGGTCTTTTTGATGGCCGCAGGCGCTGCAGCGATACTCGTAGATGGGCATGACGAGCTCCGGAAAGTCAGTTGGGCGAAGTTTAGCGCATCGCAACATCGGGCGAAACAGACCCGGTCTGTAGAAAATGGGGGCGCGACACTGCTTTTCAAGCACCCGCTGCGCCGCCGATGCCTGTGCCGACTTGCGGCGCGGGTCGTCAGAGCAGGCCCAGGTAGGCCTCGGTGAGGGGTTTGCCCCAGTAGAGGGCGAGCAGCCCGGCCGCGGCCAGGTAGGGCCCGAAGGGGATCGGGATCTCCCGTCCGTGCCGGCGCAGCACGATGAGCGCGATGCCGACCACGGCCCCCACCAGGGACGACAGCAGGATGGTCAGCGGGAGGATCTGCCAGCCGAGCCAGGCCCCGATGGCGGCGAGCAGCTTGAAGTCACCGTAGCCCATGCCCTCCTTGCCGGTGGCGAGCTTGAACAGCCAGAACACCGACCACAGGGCGAGGTAGCCGGCCGCCGCGCCGATCACCGCGCCGTTGATGTCGGTGAAGGTGCCGTCGAGGTTGAGCAGCAGGCCGAGCCACAGCAGGGGCAGGGTGATGCTGTCGGGCAGCAGCTGGGTGTCGAGGTCGATGAAGCACAGGGCGATCATCGCCCACAGGAAGACCAGCGCGCCGGCGCCCGCCAGGCTGTAGCCGAAGTGCAGCGCGGTGAAGCCCGACAGCGCCGCGCAGGCGATCTCCACCAGCGGGTAGCGTACGCCGATGGGGGCGCTGCAATGGCGGCAGCGGCCCCGCAGCAGCAGGTAGCTGACCACCGGGATGTTCTCGAAGGCGCTGATCGGGTGGCCGCAGTGGGGGCAGCGGGAGCGCGGCGTGGCGAGGTTGAGGGCCGGGGCCTCGCCCGGCTCCTCACCCCGCAGGCTGGCGGCTTCGGCCTGCCATTCGCGCTCCATCATCACCGGCAGGCGGTGGATGACCACGTTGAGGAAGCTGCCGATGAACAGGCCGAGCAGGGTGCACAGGGCCGCGAACACGGCCGGATCCCCGAGGAGGTTCATGATGCCTTCCGGAGGCTGCGGGGCATCAGCCGACCACCGCGCCGAGCTTGAAGATCGGCAGGTACATCGCGACCACGAGGCCGCCGATCACCACGCCGAGGAAGACCATGATCATCGGCTCGAGCAGCTGGCTGAGGCCGGCGACGGCGTCATCCACCTCGCGCTCGAAGAAGTCGGCCACCTTGCTGAGCATGGAGTCGAGCTGGCCGGATTCCTCGCCGATGGAGACCATCTGGATCACCATGGTCGGGAAGACCAGGGCGTTCTGCATGGCAACCGTGAGGCTGGTGCCGGTGCTCACGTCGGACTGGATCTGCTTGGTGGCGTTCTTGTAAACCACGTTGCCCGACGCGCCGCCCACCGAGTCGAGGGCTTCGACGAGGGGCACGCCGGCGGCGAACATCGTGGACAGGGTGCGCGTCCAGCGGGCGATGGTGGCCTTGCGGATCACGTCGCCGATCACCGGGACCTGCAGCGTGAGGCGGTCGACGGTGGCCTGCATCTGGGGCGAATGCTTGTAGGTGTACGAGATGCCGATGATGGCGCCGAAGATCAGCCCGAAGCCGATGTACCAGTATTCGACGAAGAAGTCGGAGACGGCGATGACCAGCATGGTCGGTGCCGGCAGGTCGGCGCCGAAGCTGGCGAAGACCTTCTTGAACTCGGGCACCACGAACAGCATCATCACCGAGACCACGAGGGCCGCCACCACGACCACCGAGATCGGGTAGAACAGGGCCGACTTGATCTTGCTCTTGATCGCGAGGATCTTTTCTTTGTAGGTGGCCAGGCGATCGAGCAGGGCGTCGAGGATACCGGCCTGTTCGCCGGCGGCGACGAGGTTGCAGAACAGCGCGTCGAAGTGGTCGGGGTGGCGCCGGAAGGCCTGGGAGAGGCTGCTGCCGGTCTCGACGTTGGCGCGCACGTCGTTGAGCAGGCGGGCCAGCGAGGGGTTGCCGCAGCCCTTGATGGCGATGTCGAAGGATTGCAGCAGCGGCACGCCCGAACGCATCATGGTTGCGAGCTGGCGGGTGAACAGCGCGATGTCCTTGTCTTCGATCTTGCGCCCGCGGGCGAAGGCCTGCTTGCGGATCTTGTGGGCCAGGATGCCCTGGCGGCGCAGCACCGTTTGCACGACGTTCTCGGTCGTGGCGCGCATTTCGCCGCGGATGATCTTGCCGGTCTTGTCCTTCCCCTCCCAGACGAAGAGGTGTTCGCGAACGGCGTTGGTGCTGCGGGCAGGTGTTTTTTTGGTGGGTGCAGTGGCCATCGGTTGTTTCCGCGTGGGGCGATCACTCGTTGGTGCAGGCGAGGACTTCGGTCAGCGAGGTGACCCCTTGCTTCACCTTCAGGAGGCCGGACTGGCGCAGGTCCCGGATGCCTTCACGCTGGGCCTGGGCTGCGATGTCCATCGAGTTGCCGTTCGTCATGATTATACGTGCGATCTCTTCGGAAATAGGCATGACCTGATAAATGCCCAGACGCCCCTTGTAGCCGCTGCCCTTGCAGCGGTCGCAGCCCTTGGGACCGTAGGGCTGCCAGCTGCCGTCGATGTCCTCGTGGGTGAAGCCGGCCGACAGCAGCGCCTCGATGGGGATGTCCACCGGCTGCTTGCAGGTGCACAGCCGCCGGGCGAGGCGCTGGGCGGTGATCATGATCACCGACGAGGCTATGTTGAACGGCGCGACGCCCATGTTCTTTAGCCGCTCGAGGGTGGACGGGGCGTCGTTGGTGTGCAGCGTGGACAGCACCAGGTGACCCGTCTGGGCGGCCTTCACCGAGATCTCGGCGGTGTCGAGGTCGCGGATTTCGCCGACCATGATGACGTCCGGATCCTGGCGCAGGAAGGCGCGCAGCGCGGAGCCGAAGGTCAGGCCGGCCTTCTCGTTGACGTTGACCTGGTTGATGCCGGGCAGGTTGATTTCGGCCGGGTCTTCGGCGGTGCTGATGTTGACGCCGGGTTTGTTGAGGATGTTGAGGCAGGTGTAGAGCGACACCGTCTTGCCGCTGCCGGTGGGGCCGGTGACGAGGATCATGCCGTAGGGGCGGCTGACCGCCTCCATCAGGGCGGCCTTCTGGTCGGGCTCGTAGCCGAGGGCGTCGACGCCCAGCATCGCCGAGCTGGGGTCGAGGATACGCATCACGATCTTCTCGCCGTGCAGGGTCGGCAGCGTGGAGACCCGGAAGTCGATGGCCTTGTTCTTGGACAGCACCAGCTTCATCCGGCCGTCCTGGGGGACGCGCTTCTCGGAGATGTCGAGGCGCGAGATCACCTTGATGCGGGCGGCGATCTTCTCGCGGAGGACCAGCGGCGGCTGGGCGATCTCGCGCAGGATGCCGTCGGTGCGGAAGCGGATGCGGTAGTACTTTTCGTAGGGCTCGAAGTGGATGTCCGAGGCGCCTTCGTTGATGGCGTCGATCAGCAGCTTCTGGATGAAGCGCACCACCGGCGCGTCCTCGACATCGGAGGACTCGTCCTGCTGCGGGGTCTCGATGCCGCTCTCCTGGCCCAGCAGATCCATGTCGAACTCGTCGCCGGTGAGCTCCTTGAGGGTCTCGCTGGCGGTTTCGGAGAGTTGCTCGACGAGGGCGACCAGCTTGGGCGCCTCGACCACCACCGGGTCGACGGCGAGCCCGGTCTGGAAGCGGATCTCGTCGAGGATGCGCAGGTTGGACGGGTCGGCCAGGGCCAGGGTCAGGCGGTTGCCGCGTCGGCCGAGGGCCAGCACCTGATGCTTGATCATCAGCTTGCGGTCGATGGCGTCGATGGGCAGGTGGGCGACGTCGAAGGACGCCAGGTCCATGATCGGCGTGCCGAAGGTTTCGCCGGCAAAGCGCGCCAGGTCGCCGGCGCTGATCAGCCCGCGCTTGATGAGCTCGATCAGGAAGTCGTTGGGCGTCGCGGAGGGCGAGGTGCACGCGAGCGCCTCGGCTTCGAGGATCCGGCCGTGTTGTACGAGGGCGCGAGCGAGGCCGCTCAGGGCGACTTGGGGGGGTGCGGACATGCCGGAACGTCTGAAGTGGGGGTGTGCCTGAAAGGTGCGGCGATCATGCCGCCGGTGCGAGGGCTTGTAAACCCGCGCTACATTCTCTGTTTATTTCGGGTTTTGCGGGCGGAATATTCTCACGGTCTTGATCCGGCGGTCCTCCGCCTGGACGACCTCCATGGGCACGCCGGCGATGCGTACCGACAGGCCGGATTCGGGGATGTCCTGGAGATGTTCGAGGACCAGCCCGTTGAGGGTCTTGGGGCCGTCCACCGGCAGGTCGAGGCCGAGCTTGCGGTTGAGGTCGCGCAGGTGCTGGCTGCCGTCGGCGATCACGCTGCCGTCCTCGCCCCAGCGCAGGCGCTCGGCGGCGTCGGGGCGGCGGGTGGTGAACTTGCCGATCAGCTCCTCGATGATGTCCTCGAGGGTGACGAGGCCGAGCAGCTCGCCGTATTCGTCCACCACCAGGCCGAGGCGCTCGCGGTTCTCCTGGAAGAACTGCAGCTGGGAGTAGATCGGCGTGCTGGCCGGGATGAAGTAGGGCCGGGTCAGCAGCTCGCGGATGTCGGCCACCGACAGGCGGTTCTCGAAGCTGTGGGCGAGCAGGCGGCGCACGTGGAGCACGCCGATCACCGCGTTCATCTCGCCGTCGAAGACCGGCTGGCGGGTGTGGTAGCAGGTTGCCAGGTGGCCCTGGATGACCTCCATCGGCTCCGCGATGTTCACCGCTTCGATCTGGTTGCGCGGGGTCATCACGTCCTCGACGGTGATGTCCTCCAGCTCGAACAGGTTCACAAGGATGCTGCGGTGCTTGGGCGGGATGAAGGCGCCGGATTCGAGCACCATGGTGCGCAGCTCTTCGGTGGACAGGTTCTGGCTGGTGCCGTCGCCTGCGTCGCGCAGGCGCAGCAGGCCGAGCAGCCCGGCCACGAAGAGGTTCACGAACCACACCACGAAATACAGCCCCTTCAGCAGCCCGGTGAGCGGGTAGCTGACGACGCAGGCCAGCCGGTTGGCGTGGTTGGCGCCGATCACCTTGGGGGTGATCTCGGAGAACACCAGGATCAGGAAGGTGACCCCCAGGGTGCTCACGCCGAGCACCCACTCCTCGTTGCCGAAGAGCTGGATCGTGATGACGCTGACCAGGGTCGCGGCGGCGGCGTTCACGAGGTTGTTGCACAGCAGGATGATGCCGAGCAGCTTGTCGGTCTGGTCGAGCAGCGTCAGGGCCAGCCGTGCCCCGCGGGAGCCCAGGCTGGCGGCCGAGCGCAGGCGGTAGCGGTTGGCCGCCATCATGGAGGTTTCGGCCATCGAGAAGAAACCCGACAGCGCGAGCAGCGTGACGAGGATCAGCGACTGGACGGAGAGCGGAACGTTTTCCACTGTGCGGCGGGGCGTCGGGGCCGCTCAGGCGCCGCGCCCGAGCACGACCTCGGCGACGAAACGGCTGCCCACGTAGGCCAGCATCAGCGCCACGAAGCCGGCCAGCGTCCAGTACTGGGCCTTGCGGCCCCGCCAGCCCCACATGTGCCGGCCGACCAGCAGGCTGCCGAAGAGCAGCCACGAGATGATCGCGAAGACGGTCTTGTGGTCGAGCCGGAAGGCCTTGCCGAACAGGGCCTCGGAGAACAGCACGCCGGAGCCCACGGTGAGGGTCAGCAGCACGAAGGCAATGCCGATCAGGCGGAACAGCAGGGTCTCCATGGTGAGCAGCGGCGGCAGCGCCGCGAAGGCCCGGCTGAGGCGGGCGCCGTGCAGGCGCTTTTCGGCCACCGCCATCAGCACCGCGTGGAGGGCCGCCAGTGTGAACAGGCTGTAGGCCAGCATCGCGACCACGAAGTGGGCGCGGAACAGCGGGCTGCCGGCGTTGGCGAGCAGGTGCGGGTCGGGGAAGAAGGCCGGCAGCAGCGAGCACAGCGCCGCCAGCGGCATGGACAGGGTCTGCAGCCCCTCGAGGCGGGCGTAGAGGCTCTCGATCCAGTAGAACAGCATCGCCAGCCACATCATCAGCGACAGGGCCAGGCTGAAGCCGAAGTGGATGCCCTCGGGCGAGAAGAACACGCCGTGCAGCGCAAAGCCGTGGGCGAGCAGGGCCACGAGCATCAGGGTGCGCTCCCATGGGCGCAGGCCGGGGCGGGTCGCCAGGGCCGGCGCGTGCCAGCGACTGTGCCAGAAATGCACGCCCAGCGCGGTGTACAGGGTGGCGGGGAGCAGATGAAGTAGAATCGCAGGCATTTCGCAAGTTTACTCCAAGCCCTCGGCTACAGACCATCATGCTGGACAACCTCACTACGCGACTGGCCAAGGTCGTCAAGACCCTGCGCGGCCAGGCCCGACTCACCGAAGACAACATCCAGGACGCCCTGCGGGAAGTCCGCATGGCCCTGCTGGAGGCCGACGTGGCCCTGCCGGTGGTCAAGGACTTCATCGCCCGGGTCAAGGAAAAGGCCGTCGGCACCGAGGTGCTGAGCTCCCTCACTCCCGGCCAGGCCCTGGTCGGGGTGGTGCACCGCGAGCTCACCGACCTCATGGGCGGCGCCCACGCGGGCCTCAACCTCGCCACCCAGCCCCCGGCGATCATCCTGATGGCCGGCCTGCAGGGCGCCGGCAAGACCACCACCACCGGCAAGCTCGCCAAGCTGCTCTCCGAGCGGATGAAGAAGAAGGTGATGGTGGTGTCCACCGACGTCTATCGCCCGGCGGCCATCGCCCAGCTGCAGACCGTCGCCCAGCAGGCGGGGGTCGAGTTCTTCCCGTCCTCGCCCGACCAGAAGCCCGTCGACATCGCCCTCGCCGCCGTCGATTACGCCCGCCGCCACTACATGGACGTGCTGCTCGTCGATACCGCCGGCCGGCTCGCCATCGACCAGGCGATGATGGAGGAGATCCAGGCCCTCCACGCCACGGTCAAGCCCATCGAGACACTGTTCGTCGTCGACGCGATGCTCGGCCAGGACGCGGTCAACACCGCCCGTGCCTTCAACGACGCGCTGCCCCTCACCGGCGTGGTGCTCACCAAGCTCGACGGCGACGCCCGTGGCGGCGCGGCCCTGTCGGTGCGCCACGTCACCGGCAAGCCGCTCAAGTTTGCCGGCGTCGGCGAGAAGCTCGCCGGGCTCGAGGAGTTCCACCCCGAGCGGATGGCCAGCCGGATCCTCGGCATGGGCGACATTTTGTCGCTGGTCGAGGACGCGCGCCGCGGCGTCGATGAGGAGAAGGCCAAGGAGTTCGCCCAGAAGCTCAAGAGCGGCAAGGGCTTCGACCTCAACGACTTCAAGGACCAGCTCGGCCAGATGAAGAAGATGGGCGGCCTCAGCAGCCTGATGGACAAGCTGCCGGCCCAGTTCGCCCAGGCCGCGGGCCAGCTCCAGGGCGGCGTCGAGGAGAAGGCCGTCAAGCGCATCGAGGGCATCATCAACTCCATGACGCCCCTCGAGCGCGCCAAGCCCGAGCTTCTCAAGGCCTCCCGCAAGCGCCGCATCGCCGCGGGGGCGGGCGTGACGGTGCAGGAGGTCAACCGCCTGCTCAGCCAGTTCGAGCAGACCCAGAAGATGATGAAGCAGTTTTCCAAGGGCGGCATGCAGAAGATGATGCGTGCCATGAAGGGCCTGATGCCGGGCGGCGGCCTGCGCTGACGGGACGCGCCGTGTCGGACGCCCCGCCCCCCGTGGTGCCGTCGGCCGACGGCGGCGAGCGCTGGCGGCTGGCCCTCGAGGCGGCGGGCGACGGGGTGTGGGACTGGGATCTGCGCAGCGGCAGCCAGTATCGGTCGCCCCGGTGGGGGGCCATGCTCGGCTACTCCGCCGCGGAAACCGCCGCCCTCGAATGGCGCAGGCTGCTGCATCCCGAAGACCGGGACGAGGCCCTGCGCCGCCTCGAGGCCTGCCTCCACGGTGCCACCGAGGTCTACGCGGCGGAGTTCCGGCTGCTCGGCAAGGACGGGCGCTATCACTGGATCCAGGCCCGCGGCGGGGTCTGCGAGCGGGACGCGGCGGGCAATCCCCAGCGTTTCGTCGGCACCCACCGGGACATCGGCGGCGCCCGTGCCGAGCTCGACAACCTCCAGAAGTCCGAGCGCCTGTGGCGCTTTGCCCTCGAAGGCCATGGCGATGCCCGCTGGGACTGGAACGTCTGCAGCGGCGAGATCTACGTCAGCGCTTCCTTCCGGAGCATCATCGGCCTGTGCGGCAACCGCCCCGTGCGCGGCAACGACATCTGGCCCGAGCGCCTGCATCCGGCCGATCTGCGGCGGGCGATGGCGGTGTTCGACGCCCACATCCGCGGGCAGGAGGCGATCGCCGACGTCGAGTTCCGCGTGCTGTGCGAGGACGGCAGCTATCGCTGGGTGGCGGTGCGGGGCAAGGTGATGGAGCGAAACGCCAGCGGCAAGGCGCTGCGCATGACCGGCACCGTCCGCGACGTGCACGACCGCTACCTCGCCATCGAGCGCGAGAAGCGCCGCGAGCAGGAGCTGGCGCGGGCCGGCCGCCTCATCCAGATGGGCGAGATGGCGACCGCCCTGGCCCACGAGCTCAACCAGCCCCTGACGGCAATCCGCAACTTCAGCGCCCTCGTGCTGCGCCGGCTTGATGCCGTGGGCGCCCTCGCCGACCCCTTCCGGGAGCCGCTGCAGATGATCGCCCAGCAGGCCCTGCGCGCCGGCGAGATCGTGCACAGGGTGCGCGGCTTCGTCCGCAAGGGCCGGCCGGTGACCAGTCCGGTGACCATCGGCGAAGCCGTGCGGAGCGTCGTCCGCTCGATGCAGCCCGACCTGCGGGCCAACAACATCCGGGTCGTCCTCGACATGGCCGATGGCCTGCCGCCGGTGCTTGCCGACCACGTCCAGCTCGAACAGGTGCTGACCAACCTGATCCGCAACGCCATCGACGCGATGAGTACCCTCGACGGCGACCGCAGCCTGCGGATCTCGGCCAGCCCCACCGCCGACGGCTGGGTGGAGCTGGCGGTCGCCGACCGGGGGCCAGGCCTCGCCGAGGCCATCCTGGCCGACCCCTTCGTCCCCTTCCTCACTACCAAGTCCGACGGAGTCGGCCTGGGGCTGCCGATCTGCCGGACCATCATCGAGAATCACGGAGGGCGTTTGTGGATCGAACGCACGGGTCCCGAAGGGACGACGTTCTGTTTTACGCTCCCGGCGCTTGCCGGATGAAGCCGGTGCCGCCGCCGTCGGGCGCGGCAAGCCGGCAGGAGGCCTGAGATGGATGATCCGCTCGTATGCGTGGTGGACGACGATGACGCCGTCCGGCTATCCACCAGTCTGCTCATCGAAACCCTGGGGCTGCCGGTGCGCAGCTTCGCCAGTGCCCTCGAGATCCTGGCCGACGACGAGACCTTGCGCCGGGCCCACTGCCTGGTGCTGGACGTCCGCATGCCGGGGCTCAGCGGCATGGGGCTGCAGGAGCGCCTCGTCCGTCTCGGGCACGACCTGCCCATCATCTTCGTGTCGGCCCACGGGGATGTCCCGATGGTTGCCCGGGCCATGCGTGACGGCGCCTTCGATTTCCTGCAGAAGCCCTTCAACGAGCAGGCGCTCCTCGACCGGATTCAGGAGGCCGTCCAGCTTGCCGCCGCCCAGCGGGCTGCCCGCGCCCGGCTGGCCGAGATCCAGGCCCGCATCGCCAGCCTGACCACCCGTGAATCCGAGGTCATGGCCGGCATGGTCGCCGGCCGCCTCAACAAGCAGATCGCCGAAGACCTCGGCATCAGCATGAAGACCGTCGAGCAGCACCGCTCCCGGGTGATGGAAAAGCTCCAGGTCGATTCCCTGGCCGAGCTCGTGCGCCTCGTCGTCAGCATCGGCTGGTCGGCCGAGCCGAAGAGCGGGCCCTGAGGGGGGCCGCGTCACGGCCTGGCAGCCCCGGCACGGCGCGCGTTCCGGGTTTTCCCTGATGTCTGAAGGGGAAACGCCGGATTTGGCGGGGTGCGCAAATTTGGCACACTTCGCGCTGTTGTGCACTGCACACGCGGTGCTTCGCAAGCACGGCCACAGAGCGGAAGATCACCCGGAGAGGTGGAGGAGACAACCCTCTAGTCCAGGCCGGCTGCCTTTTCAATCATGAGGAAGCAAGGAATGTTTGCCAAGGATTTCAGCGCGTTCGTCCCGTTCAACCCCGTCTCGTTCGATCGTATCGCCGAATTCGGTCAAAGCCTCAGCGCCCAGCTCGAGAAGATGACCCGCCTGCAGTTCGACGCCGGCCTCGCCTCCACCCGTGACGCGCTGGCCGCCGTCCAGGCCCTGCTCGAAGTCAAGGAGCCGGCTTCCTTCCTGCAGTGGCAGGAAACCCACGTCAAGCCGGGCATCGCCCGTGCCGCCGACTGCGCCCGCGGTCACTACGAACTGCTCGTCGAAACCCGCGACATCCTGGCTGCCGTGGCCCAGCAGTCGGCCGTCGAGGCGACCCGCCAGATGCAGGCGCAGATCGGCCGCATCGCCGAAGGCGCGCCGGAAGGCTTTGCGGTGGTCTTCGACGCCCTTTGCAAGAGCCTCGACACCCAGATCGCCGCGATGGAAAACATGAACAAGGTCGGCGCCCAGATCCAGGACATCACCGACGCCAACCTGCTGGCGCTTCGCGGAGCCGTGGGTGCCGCCACCAAGGCGCCGCAGGCCGCCAGGCGCAAGGCCGCCTGAGCCGTACGCCAGACACAACAGCTTCAAGGGTTGAGGCCGCACCGGCAAGGGTGCGGCCTTTTTTTTGCACGCCTGCCGCCGCTCGTCGCCGGGCGGGAGCTGCTACCATCCGCCCCCATGCCTGAATACGATGACCTGCACGCCCGTGCCTATCGGGCCCTGATGTGCGGTGAGCCGGCCGACAAGGTGGCGGCCGTGGCTTCTCTCTGCAACGACCGCGCCGCCGGCCTCCTGCCTGTGCCCGTCACCAGCACCTGCCCGGTGCTGGCGGTGGAAGACGCCGGCCGTCCGGTGCGCCCCGAGCTGATTCCCCACACGGCGGTGCCCCGCCGCAAGCCGGGCTCGCCGGAGGGGCATGCGGCGCTGCTGCACGCCATCGCCCACATCGAATTCAACGCGATCAACCTGGCCCTCGACTGCGTGTATCGCTTCCGGGGGCTGCCCGACGACTACTACGACGGCTGGCTGCAGGTGGCGCAGGAGGAGGCGTACCACTTCGGTCTGGTGAGCGGCCGGCTCGCCGAGCTGGGTTACGGCTACGGCGACTTCCCCGCCCACCGCGGCCTGTGGGACATGGCCGTCAAGACCGCCGCCGACCCGCTCGCCCGGATGGCCCTGGTGCCGCGGGTGCTGGAGGCGCGCGGCCTGGACGCCACGCCGCCGATCGTTGCCAACCTGCGCCGCATCGGCGATGAGGCGAGCATCGCGGTGCTGGACATCATCCTGCGCGACGAGATCGGCCACGTGGCGCTGGGCGACCGCTGGTTTCGCCATTTTTGTGCCGAACGCGGCCTGGAGCCGGAGGCCACCTATCTGGCTCTGATGGCGGATTTTGACGCCCCGTGGCCGCCGCGCCCCCTCAATGTGGAAGCCCGACGGAGGGCGGGCTTCAGTGCGGCCGAGATCGCCCGCCTAGAGGCGGGCCGGCGGGGGCGGGGCTGAATCAGAGCGAGCCGTAGGAGTGCAGGCCTGACAGGAACATGTTGACGCCGACGAAGGCGAAGGCCGTCACCAGCAGGCCGATCACCGCCCACCAGGCCAGCAGCGGGCCGCGCAGGCCCTTGGTGAGGCGGATGTGCAGCCAGGCGGCGTAGTTGAGCCACACGATGAAGGCCCAGGTTTCCTTGGGGTCCCACTGCCAGTAGGTGCCCCAGGCTTCGGCGGCCCACAGGGCGCCGAGGATGGTGGCGATGGTGAAGAACGCGAAGCCGATGGCGATCGCCTTGTACATCACGTCGCCCAGCACCTCCAGGCTCGGCAGGCGGCTCGCCAGGATGCCGCGGCGCACCAGCAGGTCGGCCACGCCGATCATCGCGGCCAGCGCGAAGGCGCCGTAACCGATGAAGTTGGCCGGCACGTGGACCTTCATCCAGTAGCTCTGCAGGGCCGGGATCAGCGGCTGGATCTCGTGGGCCTCGCGGGAGAAGCTGTACCACAGCAGGAAGGCCACCGCCGCCGAGATCACCAGCAGCACGAAGGCGCCCATCCGCCGGGTGGCGTAGCGGCCTTCGTAGAACAGGTAGAGCAGGCCGGTGATCAGCGAGAACAGCACGAACACCTCGTAGAGGTTGCTCACCGGGATGTGGCCCACGTCGGTGCCGATCAGGTAGCTCTCGTACCAGCGCACCAGCAGCCCGGTGGTGCCCATCGTGACCGCGCACCAGGTGAGGGCCGAGCCGGTCTTCTCGGCAAAGTCGGAGCGGGCCAGCAGGCCCAGCCAGTAGGCGCCGGTGGCGATGAAGACGAGGGCGCTCATCCACATGATCGCCGTCTGGCTGGAGATGAGGTACTTGAGGAAGAACACCTGCTCGGCCCGGGCGAGGTCGCCCTGGTAGAGCGAGATGCTGCCCAGCGCCAGGGCCGCCGCGGCAACGAGGAAGACCCGGAAGGGCTTCCAGGCCCAGCCGACGGCCGCCAGGCCCGGCACCACCAGCAGCAGGATGGCCTTGTCGTAAACGTCCATGAAGCCGCCGTACTGGCGCAGCGCGAACACCGCGCCGCCGGCCAGCGCGAGGGCGAACAGCCAGTCGCCGATGCCGGTGGGGCGCTTCATGCGGGAATGGGTGGGATGGGCGATTTCCATGGTCGGGCAATCCTCACATCAGGGGCGGGCGGACGGCCCGGCGTTCGGGTTGAGCAGGGCGGCGAGGGCGTCACGGTGCTGGCGGAAGCTCTCGTCCACGTCCAGCGACTTGCGGTTGGAGCTGAGGGCCACCAGGGTCTCACCGGAAGCTTTGATCAGCACGAAGAGCCGACGTTCGCGAATATAGAGCATCGCGAAGACGCCCAGCACCAGCAGCAGCGAGCCGAGATAGACGATGGGCTTGCCCGGCGAGCGGGTGACCTGCAGCACGGTGGCGCGCACCTCGTCGAAGCCGGCGAGCTGCAGATACACCGGCGCGCCGTAGTGCAGGCTGTCGCTGGTGGCGTTGAGGGTGTCGCGCAGCAGGCGGGCGCGCACCCCGTTCATTTCGAGGGGCGGCTGGCCGGCCGTGGCGCGGGCGAGCTTCCAGGCCTCCCAGCCGGCGCCTTCGAGGATCTTGATGAAGACGTCGGCAGCCTTCTCGCGCTCGGCCTCGGGGATGGTGCTCTCGATGAACTTGCCGACGCTCTCGAAGCCGCCCACGGCGAAGAGTTCGAGGGTCTTGGCGGTGGTGTCCTGCATGCGGCTGCGCACGGCCGGGCCGGCGTCCGGGCCGACCATCACCGCCGCGAACTGGCGCGCGAGCTCGGCGTGGCGCGCCTTGTCGAGCAGCACGCGGCGGATCGCCAGCGCGGTGTCGATCCGGCCGTCCTCGTCAACGGGGATGCGCATGAAGCGGAAGGGCGCCGACGGGCTCTCGCGCATCCCCGACAGCATGTACCAGGCGCCGTCCTGCTCGATCGGCTGCATGTAGTTCTGGTATTCGCGGGCCTGGCCGGCGGAATCCCGCAGCTTGTACTGGAAGCTCGGGCCGACGTTCTTCATGTCTTTTCGGGTGGGCGACTTGGCGCCGCTGCCCAGGTGTTTCTCGAGGCGGGCGACGGTGCTCGTCTCGGCGGCCTCCTCGTTGGCCATGTTCTCGATGTTGAAGGCGCGGAAGCTACCGACCTCGACGGTGTAGTCGAGCCCCCCGTTGGCGAGCTTGATGCTGTCGCCCACCGCCGCCTCGGCGGGGAAGGGGGCGGCCGGCCCGGTCGGGCGCAGGTCGTGGCCGAGCAGCTTGAGGCGCGAGCCGCCGTCCTCGAAGCTGGCCTGGTACATCATGATGCCGTCGAACTCGAAGGGCTTGTTCACCTCGATGGTCTTCTCGACCGACTTGCCGGTGGCGTTGTCGGTGATCAGGATGTCGCTGGCGAAGCGCTTGGGCATCCCGGTGTCGTAGTGCTCGAGGTGGAACTTGTGCAGCGACACGGTGAAGGGCAGGTCCTGCAGCAGGATGCCGTCCTGCACGTTGAGCACCGCCACGTTGGCGCTCTTGCCCTCGGGGATGAACACGTTGCCGCGGAAGCTCCAGTTGTCGAGGCCGAGGCGGCTCTCGGGCTTGATGTCGGAGATCAGCTGGTTGCCCGAGGTGACGACCTTGCCGCCCAGGGCCATCTGGGCCTTGAGGGGCAGGTTGCCGTCGAGCAGGCCGCCGAGGCAGATCAGCACGATGGCGGCGTGGGCCAGGAAGTAGCCGATGCGGGTCCAGCTGCCCTGCTTGGCGGCCAGCAGCAGGCCGTCGTCGCGCGGGTTGGCGCGCACCTGGAAGCCGGCCCCGGCGAGATAGGTTTCGGTGGCCTGGCGGGCTGCATCGGCGTCGAGGCTCGTGCCCAGCCGGGCGTGGTGCTGGAACTGGGCGAGGGAGCTCTCGCGGGCGCTCTCGCGGAAGCTGCGCATGTCACGCAGCATCGGGCGGGTCTGGCGGACGATGCAGGCGCTGGTCGACAGCACCAGGAAGCCCAGGATCGTCAGGAACCACACCGAGTTGTAAACCGAATACAGCTCGAGCTTCTCGAAGACCGGGAACCAGAAGGGGCCGAACTGGTTGAGGTAGTTGTTGTAGGGCTCGTTCTGCTTGAGCACCGTCCCGATGATGGAGGCGATGCCGAGGATGGTCAGCAGGCTGATCGCGAAGCGCATCGAACTGAGCAGTTCGTAAAGGGCGCGGGAGGTGCTGCGGTGTCGCATGGATGCTTTCGCGGTGGAGGGTCAGGTCGATGGCGCCGTGGCCAGGGTCGTGAATCGGCAGGCTGGGCCGGGTGACGGGGCCGGGACCATAAAACAGGAAGGGGCGGCCTCGACCACCCCTTCCGTCGGCCCGACCGGACCGTCAATTGCCTGCTGCCCCCTCGGGGGGCGGGGCCGCGGCACGCGTGGCCCCGGGGGCGGCCGTCGCTCAGCGCAGGCCGGCCGCGTAGTCGGAAACCGCCTTGATTTCCGGGTCGGTCATCTTGAGCGCGATGGTGCGCATCATCTTGGCCGGGTCGTTGGCGCGCTCGCCGGCACGGAAGGACTTCAGCTGGGCTTCGGTGTAGTCGGCGAACTGGCCGGACAGGCGCGGGTACTGGGCGGGCAGGCCGGCACCGGCGGGGCCGTGGCAGGCGGCGCAGGCCGGGATGCCGCGCTTCAGGTCGCCGGCGCGCCACAGGCGCTGGCCGAGCTCGATGGAGGCCTTGTTCTTGGCGGATTCGGGCTTCTGCTCCTGGCTCGCGAAGTGGGCGGCGAGGCCCTTCATGTCATCGTCGGACAGGGCCGCAACCATGCCGCCCATGATGCCGTTCACGCGCTCGGCGGGCTTGCCGTCCTGGCTCTTGAAGTTGCGGAGCTGCTTGAGGAGGTATTCCGCATGCTGGCCGGCGAGCTTGGGGTTGGCGGGGATCTGGCTGTTGCCGTCGGCGCCGTGGCAGGCCGCGCAGACCTGTTCGGCAGTCTGTTTCGCCTTGGCCATATCGGGCTGGGCGGCGGCCTTGTCTTGGGCCTGAGCCGCGGTGGCGGCCAGAAGCAGCGAAAGCAGCAGGGAACGCTTGATCATGATGTCCTCGGAAGCCAAGAATGTGGGTGTCTCAAACCTGCTATTCTATATTAACTCCAGTCATTTGCGCGACGCAGTGGCACGGCAGGCCAAGGCCCGCCGCGGCCAGGTCGGCCCATCCATGTCCCTTTTCCGCAACGCCCAGTTCGAAATCTCGATCGCCAAGCCCAGCGGCCTGCCGCCGCCGCGGGGCCTCGAGGTGGCTTTCGCCGGTCGCTCCAATGCCGGCAAGTCGAGCGCCATCAACACCCTGGCCAACCACACGCGCCTCGCCTTCGTCTCGAAGACGCCCGGCCGCACCCAGCTGATCAACTTCTTCCGGCTGCAGAACGGCGCGGTGCTGGTCGATCTGCCCGGCTACGGCTATGCCGAAGTTCCCGAGGCCGTGCGCCGCCAGTGGCAGCACCTCCTCGAGGACTACCTCACCCGCCGCCCCAACCTGATCGGCCTGGTGCTGATCATGGATTCGCGCCACCCCCTCAAGGACCGCGACCGCACCATGATCGGCTGGTTCGCGCCGAGCGGTAGGCCGATCCACGTGCTCCTCACCAAGAGCGACAAGCTCACCCGCAGCGAGGCCGCCGCCACGCTGGCCGCGGTGCGCAAGGAGCTCGCGCCCCTGGGCGAGCAGGTCACCGTGCAATTGTTCTCGAGTCTCAAGAAGACAGGGGTTGAGGAAGTCGAGCGGGTGGTCGGATCATGGTTGTCCGATGCGCCGCCTGCGCCGACGGCATAATGCCTGTTGATTGATGGTAACGAATCCGCCCGCCGATTCGTGCTAGAAAGGCGGCTGAGCAGGCGTCTCCAGGGCCTTGGGCCGGGGGCGCCGTCCGATTTCCGCCCTTTACTGTCAGTCATGCATTCCATCGAACTCCAGCCCGTCATCCTCTCCGGGGGCTCCGGCACCCGCCTGTGGCCGCTCTCCCGGGAGCAGTATCCCAAGCAGTTGCTCGCCCTGGTCGGCAACGAAACCATGCTGCAGGCCACCGCCGGCCGCCTCGCCGGCTTTGCCGGCCAGCTGCCGGTGGCTGCCGCGCCGATCGTAGTGTGCAACGAGGAATACCGCTTCGTCACCGCCGAGCAGCTGCGCTCGGCCGGGCGGGCCAGCGGCAACATCGTGCTGGAACCTATCGGGCGCAACACCGCGCCGGCGCTGACGCTGGCGGCCCTGGCCGCAGCCGACGCCGACCCGGTGCTGCTGGTGATGCCGGCCGACCACGTGATCGCCGATCTCGCCGGCTTCCAGGCCGCCATCGATGCCGGCATTCCGGCGGCCCGCGACGGCGCCATCGTCACCTTCGGCATCGTCCCCGACCGGGCCGAGACGGGCTACGGCTACATCCGCTGCGGCGCCGACCGGCCCGACGGCAGCAAGGCCATCGCCGCCTTCGTCGAGAAGCCCGACGCCGCCACCGCCCAGCGCTACCTGGACAGCGGCGAATACCTCTGGAACAGCGGCCTCTTCATGGTTCGCGCCAGCACCTGGCTGAAGGCCATCGGGCACCTGCAGCCCGCGATGGCCCAGGCCTGCGCCGAAGCCTGGCAGGCCGGCGCGCGGGACGCCGACTTCGTGCGGGTGGGCAAGGCGGCGTTCGCGGCCTGTCCGTCGGATTCCATCGACTACGCGGTGATGGAAAAGCTCGCCGCCGCCGAGGGCCTCGGCATCGCCGGCTGCGTGGTGCCGATGTCGGCCGGCTGGTCGGACGTGGGCGCCTGGGACGCCCTGTGGCAGATCGCCGACAAGGACGGCAACGGCAACGTGGCCCGCGGCGACGTACTCTTCGAGGACAGCCGCGACACCCTGGTGTATGCCCAGGACCGCCTGGTGGCCTGCGTGGGCCTCGAGGGTGCGGTGATCGTCGAGACCCCCGACGCGGTGCTGGTGGCCAGCAAGGACAAGACCCAGGACGTCAAGCAGATCGTCACCGCCCTCAAGGCCGGCAAACGCAGCCAGGCCTCGGCCCACCGCAAGATCCACCGGCCCTGGGGCTGGTACGACTCCATCGACAACGGTGCCCGCTTCCAGGTGAAGCGCATCGTCGTGAACCCGGGTGCCAGCCTCAGCCTGCAGATGCACCACCACCGGGCCGAGCACTGGATCGTGGTGAAGGGTACCGCCGAGGTCACCAACGGCGAGCGCACCTTCCTGCTCGGCGAGAACGAATCCACCTACATCCCGCTGGGCCACGTGCACCGGCTGGCCAATCCGGGCAAGCTCCCCCTCGAGATCATCGAGGTGCAGTCGGGCAGCTATCTGGGCGAGGACGACATCGTCCGCTTTGAAGACACCTACGGCCGGGGCTGACCCGCGCCGGGTGAGGGCGCCGGCCTGGTTTCAGGCCGGCTGGCCGACGAAGCCGAAGCGTGCAGGCACGTCGGCCCGCGCGATGCGCCCCACCGGCAGGTGCTGGCCGTTCCAGTGCAGCTCGACGGGGCCGTCGGGCTGTTCGAGGTCGCCGACGAGGTGGGCGGCCATCGCGGCCAGGTCCCGGTCGTCGAGCAGTGCGATGCCGTGCTCCGAGCCCAGCAGCAGGCTGCCTTCCTCGTCGAGCCAGGCTTCCGACAGGGTGTCGACGGGCTGGCCCGTGTGGGTCTGCAACTGTTCCGGTGCGGCCAGCCGCAGGATCCGCGGCGTGTAGGCGAGGCTCACGAAGACCCGCTGCGGGCCGTTCTGGAAATACCAGCGGCCGTCGGCATCGGCCTCGTAGTTGCGGCCGATGAAGGCCGCGAGGCCCGGGTGGCGAATCGGGCCGTCGGGCACGCACCACTCCCCGCGCCGCGACAGGCTCAGCCAGCCGAAGCAGTGGGGCACGTCGGGCCAGCGCGCCAGGGCCTGGCGGACGGCTTCATCCATGACGGAGCCCCGGGCGCATCACCACATCTTCCACCAGGACGTGCGCTCCTTGGCGTTGGGCAGGCCCGCACCGAGGTATTTGCTGTTGGGGAAGTTCTTGCGCAGCACGCGCTCGGCGTCGTCGCGCAGCTCGGGCATGCCGAGGGCGCCGTAGCTGAGCATCATCACGGCCAGGGCTTCCTCGTTGGCCGGCGAGTTGGGGAAGTCCTTGAGCGTTGCCTGGGCCCGGTTGGCGGCGGCCACGTAGGCGCCGCGCTTGAGGTAGTAGCGCGCCACATGCACCTCGTAGGCGGCGAGGGCGTTCACCAGGTAGCGCATGCGCTTCAGGGCGTCGGGCGTGTATTTGCTGTCGGGGAAGCGCTCGCTGAGGGTCTTGAAGGTGGTGAAGGACTCGCGGGCGGCCTTCGGGTCGCGCTCGGAGAGGTCCTGGTTGGCCAGCGCCCCGAGCAGGCCGAGGTCTTCGTTGAAGTAGGCCAGGCCCTTCAGGTAGTAGGCGTAATCGACGTTGGGGTGGTTCGGGTGCAGCTTGATGAAGCGCTCGCAGGCCGCCACCGCCGAAGCCTGTTCGTTCGACTTGTAGTAGGCGTAGGCCACTTCGAGCTGCGCCTGCTGGGCGTAGCGGCCGTAGGGGTAGCGCGCCTCGAGCTTCTCGAACATCTTGATGGCGCGTTCCCAGGCGCCATCGCCCATCGACTCCTTGGCCTCGGTATACAGCTTCTGGGCGCTCCAGCCGGCGGTTTCGTCCGCCATGTCGGGGAGGCCGCTGCATCCGGCGAGCAGCAGGAAGCCGGTAAGCGTTAAACTACGCAGGGTGAAATGCGCCATTGAAAACTCTTTGGAAGAAGACTGGGTCGATTATAGCCCAGCCGCTTCTCCCCCTTCGCCGCAACGCGAATCGATTCCTCACGAATGCGCCGGGATGCGCGCCGACCAGGCCCTCGCCCGGCTGTTCCCGGAGCACTCCCGCAGTCGCCTGCAATCCTGGCTGAAGTCGGGGCGGATCACCATCGCCGGTGCGTCCCCCGATCCGAAGACCAAGGTGTGGGGCGGCGAGACGGTGCTCGTGAGCCCTGAACCCTCCGAAGCCATGCTCGCCGAGCAGGCCGAGGACATCCCGCTCCAGATCGTCTTCGAGGACGACACCCTGGTCGTCATCGACAAACCGGTGGGGCTGGTGGTGCATCCGGGCAGCGGCAACTGGTCGGGCACCCTGCTCAACGCGCTGCTGCACCACGGCCCGGCGTTCCGCGAGCTGCCGCGGGCCGGCATCGTGCATCGCCTCGACAAGGACACCAGCGGCCTGCTGGTCGTCGCCAAGACCCTCGAAGCCCAGACCGACCTCGTGCGCCAGCTCCAGGCGCGCAGCGTCAAGCGCCATTACTATGCCCTCGTGCATGGCGAGCCGGCGCCGGGCGGCGAGGTCAATGCCCCGATCGGCCGCCATCCGGTGCAGCGCACCAAGATGGCGGTGGTGCCCGGGGGGCGCGAGGCGCTGACCCGCTACCGGGTGGTCGAGCGCTTCACCCGCGCGACCCTCGTCGAGTGTGAGCTCGCCACCGGGCGGACCCACCAGATCCGCGTGCACATGGCCCACATCGGCCATCCGCTGGTCGGCGACGCCACCTACGGCAAGGCGAAGAGCGCCGACCCGCGCCTCGACGCCTTCCCGCGCCAGGCGCTGCATGCCTGGCAGCTCGGCCTGATCCACCCGCGCAGCGGCGAGGCCTGCCGCTGGCAGTCGCCGCTGCCGGCCGATTTCGACGGCCTGCTGCGCCGGCTCCGCGGGGAGGCGCCATGAGCGACGCCTGGATCGTCCCCGCCTGGCCCGCGCCGGCCAACGTCAAGGCCCTGTCCACCACCCGCGCCGGCGGTGTCGGCACGGCGCCCTTCGACAGCCTCAACCTCGGCACCCACGTGGGCGACGACCCGGCGGTGGTCGCCGCCAACCGGGCCCGCCTGCGCGGCCTGCTGCCCGCCGAGCCGTGCTGGCTCAATCAGGTGCATGGCACGACGGTGGTCGACCTCGCCAGCCATGCTGGGGTGCCCGACGCCGACGCGGCGGTGTCCCGTCGCCCGGGCGCCGTCTGCGTGGTGATGACCGCCGACTGTCTGCCGGTGCTGCTGTGCGATCGGGCCGGCACCGTCGTCGGCGCCGCCCACGCGGGCTGGCGCGGGCTGCAGGGTGGGGTGATCGAGGCTACCGTCCGCGCGATGGGGGTGCCCGCCGCCGGGCTCGTCGCCTGGCTCGGCCCGGCCATCGGCCCCGATGCCTTCGAGGTCGGCGACGAGGTGAGGGCGGCCTTCGTGGCCGACGACCCGGCCGCCGCGGCAGCCTTTCGCCCCGCCGGCCCCGCCGGCAAGTGGCTCGCCGATCTCTACCTGCTCGCCCGCCAGCGCCTCGCCGCGCTGGGTGTCGCCAGCGTGCATGGGGGCGACGCCTGCACCCTTGCCGATGCCGGGCGCTTCTTCTCCTATCGCCGCGACGGCCGCACCGGCCGCATGGCGTCGCTGGTGTGGCTGGCCTGAGCGCCGGCTCGGCCCCGTACTGGCGATATACTGCCCGCCCACTTCAAAACCCCCATGACCATGACGCCCATCGCCTGGATCGTTCTGATGAGTCTCGCCGGCGGTCTGCTCAGCGTGCTGGTGGCCTCCGGCATCTCCTACGCCGCGCGCCCCCACTGGGTGCCGGTGCTGATCAGCTATGCCATCGGCGCGCTGCTCGGCGCTTCCTTCCTGGAGGTGCTGCCCCACGCCATCGAAGCCGCCGAATCCCCCGAGAAAGCCGCGATGAACATCCTCGCCGGCATCCTGCTGTTCTTCGTGCTCGAAAAGCTCGTGCTGTGGCGGCACTGCCACGATGAAGGCTGCGCCGGCCACGAGCCCCACAGCCACCAGCACGGTCACGGCCATGGGCACGGCGGCCACGACCATGGCCGCAGCGGCCTGCTGATCCTGGTGGGCGACACCTTCCACAACTTCGTCGATGGCGTGCTGATCGCCGCGGCCTTCGTCGAGAGCACGCCCCTCGGCATCGTCACCGCGCTGGCCATCATCGCCCATGAGATCCCCCAGGAGCTGGGCGACTTCCTGATCCTGCTCCACTCGGGCTACAGCCGCCGCAAGGCGCTGGCCTTCAACCTGCTTTCGAGCCTCGCCACCCTGGTCGGCGGCATCCTGGCGTATTTCGCGCTGTCCCACATGCAGCAGCTGGTGCCGGTGTTCCTCGCCCTTGCGGCGGCGAGTATGATCTACGTCGCGGTAGCCGATCTGATTCCGGGGCTGCACAAGCGAACGGAATTGCGCGCCACCGCCCAGCAGGTATTATTGATCGCCGCCGGCATCGCCTCGATCGCCCTGGCCCACCCCCTCGCCGAGCGAGCGCTGGGCTGAGCGTCGGCGCCGGGCCGGCGTACCGAACAGCCAGAGAAACAGGGAGAGCGGCGCAACGCCATAGAAGACGAAGGTCAGGATCCCGCCAATGACGGTCGTATCGGATGCGGCAGCCAGCACCGCAACATACAACCAGGCAATCGCAATAATATACATACACGAATTCTACAAGGCCGCAGGCTGCGTCGGGTTTAACTGAGCGCCCCCAGGGCCGTGCCCCGCCCAGCCCGCCCCCTTTGTGGGGCAAAAAACCTGGGGCGCCCCTGCGTTTCCTTGAGAGCATCGAGCGGAGAGGGCGGCGGCCCGCCCACCCACCGGTGCGCCTGCGGACGAACACCAAAAAGGAGATATGGATGTCTGTCACACCCGAGCAGTCTGCCGAGGCGCTCAACGGCATGTTCAAGTTCGGCCAGTCGCTGGCCGCCGGCTTTCTTGATTTTCTCGGCAAGCAGAACGCCGCCTTCCAGCAGGTCGCCCCTGCCCAGGCGCCGCAGCTGCCGCTCCCCGAGGCCTCCGAGATGGCCCGCCTGCAGCAGGAGCTCGCCGAAGCCCACGCCCGCCTGTGGACCGGCATGGCCCAGGTCCGCCCGGGCGAGCCGGCCCAGCCCGTCGCCCAGCCGGCGCCCGGCGACCGCCGCTTCAATGCCCCCGAATGGACGGCCAGCCCGGTCTTCGACTACATCCGCCAGGCTTACCTGCTCAACTCCGACTACCTCACCAAGCTGGCCGACGCGCTGCCCATCGCCGACGGGCGCACCAAGGAGCGCATGCAGTTCCTGACCCGCCAGTACGTCGACGCGATGGCCCCGTCCAACTTCGCGGCCACCAACCCCGAGTTCATCCAGACCGCCATCGAGACCCGCGGTGAGAGCATCACCCAGGGCATCAAGAACCTCATCGCCGACATGGAGAAGGGCCGCATCTCCATGACCGACGACTCGGCCTTCGAGATCGGCCGCAACCTGGCCACCACGCCGGGCTCGGTGGTCTATGAGAACGAGCTGATCCAGCTGATCCAGTACGCGCCGCTCACCGAGAAGGTCCACAAGACCCCGCTGCTGATCGTCCCGCCCTGCATCAACAAGTTCTACATCATGGACCTGCAGCCGGCCAACTCGCTGGTGCGCTTCATGGTGGAGCAGGGCTTCACGGTGTTCCTCGTGTCGTGGCGCAACATCAAGGCCGAGCAGGGCCACCTGGGCTGGGACGACTACCTCCAGCTCGGCCCCATCACCGCCCTCGACGTCGTGCGCGACATCACCAAGGTCAAGAAGCCCCACGCCCTGGGCTTCTGCGTCGGCGGCACCATCCTCACCTCGGCGCTGGCGGTGCTCAAGGGCCGCGGCGAAGACCCGGTCGAGAGTCTCAGCCTCATGACGACCCTGCTCGACTTCGCCGACGCCGGCGAGATCGGCTGCCTGGTCGACGAAGCCTCCGTGGCCGGTCGCGAGGCCACCATCGGCAAGGGCGGCGTGTTCTTCGGCCGCGAGCTGGCCCAGGTGTTCTCCAGCCTGCGCGCCAACGACCTCATCTGGCAGTACGTGGTGGGCAACTACCTCAAGGGCAAGACCCCGGACGCCTTCGACCTGCTGTACTGGAACTCCGACAGCACCAACATCGCCGGCCCGTTCATTGCCTGGTACCTGCGCAACATGTACCTCGAGAACAACCTGCGCGTCCCCGGCAAGCTCGAGATGCTCGGCGTCAAGGTCGACCTCGGCAAGGTCGACGTGCCCGCCTACCTGATGGCCGCCCGCGAAGACCACATCGTGCCCTGGACCAGCGCCTACCTGGTGCGCCAGTTCCTCGGCGGCGAGACCACCTTCGTGCTCGGCGCCAGCGGCCACATCGCCGGCGCCATCAACCCGGCCTCCAAGAACCGCCGCAGCTACTGGGTCAGCGAATCCACCGCCTCGGTGCCCGAAGAGTGGCTCGACGCGGCCACCGAGCAGAAGGGCAGCTGGTGGCTCAACTGGGTCGAGTGGCTGCGCCCGAAGAGCGGCGACATGGTGGCGGCCCGCAACAAGCCGGGCAACACCAAGTACAAGGTGATCGAGCCCGCGCCCGGTCGCTATGTCAAGGAAACCGTCTGACCCATGAAACGCTACGGCGCCGGCCATTGTCCGGCGCCGTATTTACATGAAAAACCGATCTACAAGGTTTCAACCCGCGGCGGCCGCCAACGATGTGGCCCCGCAATCACTACTAACCAAGAGGAGGGAAACAACATGGCACGTGTAGCACTGGTTACCGGGGGGATGGGCGGTCTGGGCGAATCCATCTGCATCAAGCTGGCGGCGCTCGGCTACAGGGTGGTCACCACCCACTCGCCGGGCAACGACAAGGCCGCCGAATGGCTCCAGACCATGAACAACATGGGCTACGGCTTCAAGGCCTATCCCTGCGACGTCTCCGATTTCGACGCCTGCAAGGCCTGCGTCGAGGCGATCACCAACGACATCGGCCCCGTCGACGTGCTGGTGAACAACGCCGGCATCACCCGCGACATGACCTTCAAGCGCATGACCAAGGCCGACTGGGACGCCGTCATCCACACCAACCTCGACAGCGTCTTCAACATGACCAAGCAGGTCATGGACGGCATGGTCGAGCGCAAGTGGGGCCGCGTCATCAACGTCTCGTCGGTCAATGGCATCAAGGGCGCCTTCGGCCAGACCAACTATGCCGCCGCCAAGGCCGGCATGCACGGTTTCACCAAGTCGCTGGCCCTCGAAGTGGCCAAGGCCGGGGTTACCGTCAACACCATCTCGCCGGGCTACATCGGCACCAAGATGGTCATGGCCATCCCTCAGGAAGTGCTCGAATCCAAGATCCTCCCGCATATCCCGGTGAGCCGCCTGGGCAAGCCCGAAGAGATCGCCGGACTGGTCGCCTATCTCGCGTCGGATGAGGCAGCCTTCGTGACCGGGGCCAATATCTCTATCAACGGCGGTCAGCATATGTTCTAATTCTGCTTCCGTTTGGCAGTGCAACAAAGGAAAGTTAAATGACGCAACGTATCGCTCTCGTTACTGGCGCAGTTGGTGGTCTCGGCACCGCGATCTGCAAGTCTCTGGCTGCTGCGGGTGTCCGCGTGGTCGGCAACTTCTTCCCGGGCGATCCCGCCAAGGACGCGTGGGTTGAAGCCCGCAAGGCCGAAGGCCTCGAGATCCCGCTGTACGGCTTCGACGTCTCCGACTATGAGCAGTGCAAGGCGGCCGTCGAGCAGATCACCGCCGAAGTCGGCCCGATCGACATCCTGGTGAACAACGCCGGTATCACCCGCGACAAGTTCTTCCCGAAGATGGAAAAGGGCCAGTGGGATGCCGTCATCGCCACCAACCTGACCAGCCTCTTCAACGTCACCCACACCATCTCCCCGAAGATGGCCGAGCGTGGCTGGGGCCGCATCATCAACATCTCCTCCGTCAACGGCGTCAAGGGCCAGGCTGGCCAGACCAACTACTCCGCCGCCAAGGCCGGTGTGATCGGTTTCTCCAAGGCGCTGGCTGCCGAGCTGGCCACCAAGGGCGTCACCGTCAACGCCATCGCCCCGGGCTACATCGGCACCGACATGGTCATGGCGATCAAGGAAGAGATCCGTCAGGGCATCATCGACACCGTTCCGGTCAAGCGTCTGGGCAAGCCCGAAGAAATCGGCGCGGCCGTGGTTTACCTGGCCTCCGAACTGGCTGGCTACGTCACCGGCGCCACCCTGAACGTCAACGGCGGCCTGTACTACCAGTAATCGCCTGCGCGCGACGCATTGCACGCAACCCCGCCCTTGGGCGGGGTTTTTTATTGCGCAGTGCAGTATAATCCCGGTGGGCGAGTCTATCGCCACCGAGGAGATATCAAAAAATGGCCGATCAAATTCGCCTGATCAAGAAATACCCTAACCGCCGCCTCTACGACACGCAGACCAGCTCCTACATCACGCTCGCCGACGTGAAGGAGCTCGTGCTCGAGCACGGCAGTTTCCAGGTCGTCGACGCCAAGTCCGGCGAAGACCTCACCCGCAACATCCTGCTGCAGATCATCCTCGAAGAAGAGGCTGGCGGCGCTCCGATGTTCACCAGCGACCTGCTGTCCCAGATGATCCGCTTCTACGGCAACGCCATGCAGGGGATGATGGGCAAGTACCTCGAAAGCAACATCAAGGCCTTCACCGACATGCAGGCCAAGCTTCAGGATCAGGTCCGCTCGGTGTATGGCGAGAACGCCACCGTCAGCCAGGACCTGTGGGCCCAGTTCCTCAACTTCCAGGGGCCTGCCATGCAGAGCATGATGGGGGCCTACATGGAGCAGAGCAAGAAGATGTACGCGCAGATGCAGGAGCAGCTCGACAGCCAGACGCGCAACCTCTTCTCCGGCTTCCAGTTCCCGGCCTTCCCCGCGGGCTTCTCCCCCGAAAAGCTCGATCCGGACACGCCGCCGGCCGAGCCCGACAGCCCTGCCAAATAAAAACCGGGCCGCGATCGTCGCGGCCCTTGTGCTTTCTACCCTTCAGGTTTTTCACGCATGACCCAATCCAAACCCGCGGCCGCTCCGAAAGTCGGCTTCGTCAGCCTCGGATGCCCCAAGGCGCTTGTGGACTCCGAACACATCCTCACCCGACTGCGCGCCGAGGGCTATGAGATCTCCCCGTCCTACGAGGGCTCCGACCTGGTGGTGATCAACACCTGCGGCTTCATCGACGCCGCCGTCGAAGAGTCCCTCGACGCCATCGGCGAGGCCCTCGCCGAAAACGGCAAGGTCATCGTCACGGGCTGCCTCGGCGCCAAGGACGACGTGGTCATGGCGGCCCACCCGCAGGTGCTCGCGGTCACCGGTCCCCACGCCACCGAGCAGGTCATGCAGGAGGTGCACAAGCACCTGCCCAAACCCCACGACCCCTTCATCGACCTGCTGCCGCCCCAGGGCATCAAGCTCACGCCCAACCACTACGCCTACCTCAAGATCTCCGAAGGCTGCAACCACCGCTGCACCTTCTGCATCATCCCGTCCCTGCGTGGCGACCTCGTCAGCCGCCCGATCGGCGACGTGATGCGCGAGGCCGAGAACCTCGTCGATGCCGGCGTCAAGGAGCTGCTGGTGGTCTCCCAGGACACCTCGGCCTACGGCGTCGACACCAAATACCGCACCGGCTTCTGGGGCGGCCGCCCGCTGCGCACCAAGCTCTACGACCTGTGCAAGGCCCTCGGCGAGCTCGACGTGTGGGTGCGCCTGCACTATGTGTACCCTTACCCCAGCGTCGATGACATCATCCCGCTGATGGCCGAAGGCAAGATCCTGCCCTATCTCGACGTGCCCTTCCAGCACGCCAGCCCGCGCATCCTCAAGGCCATGAAGCGCCCGGCCAGCTCCGAGAACAACCTCGAGCGCATCCGCCGCTGGCGCGAGATCTGCCCCGACCTCACCATCCGCTCGACCTTCATCACCGGCTTTCCCGGCGAGACCGACGCCGACTTCGAAGAGCTCCTGCAGTTCCTCGAAGAGGCCAAGCTCGACCGCGTCGGCGCCTTCGCCTACTCGCCGGTCGAAGGCGCCGCCGCCAACGAGCTCCCCGGCGCCGTGCCCGAGGAGATCCGCGAAGAGCGTCGCATCCAGCTCATGGAGTTCCAGGAGGACATCTCCACCGAGCGCCTCGAGCGCTTCATCGGTCGCGAAATGACCGTGCTGGTCGACGAGGTGGACGAAGAGGGCGCCCTGGCGCGCTCGCCGGGCGACGCCCCCGAGATCGACGGCCTCGTGGTCATCCCCGCCGGCGAACACCTCGAGCCCGGCGAGTTCGCCCGCGTCCGCATCACCGACTGCGACGTCCACGACCTCTACGCCGAGCCGCTGTAAGCGGGGGAGGGCAGGGGGCCTGAGCGGCTCCCGTCGCCGACTCCCGCCGGCCCGGCGCCACTTTCCGCAAGCCTCATGAAACGCACCCCCCGCATCGGCATCGCCCTCGGCAGCGGCTCCGCCCGCGGGTGGGCCCATGTGGGCGTGTTGCGGGCGCTGGCGCGGGAGGGCATCGAGCCGCAGATCATCAGCGGCTGCTCCATCGGTGCCTTCGTCGGCGCCGTGGCCGCCGCCGGTGACCTCGAAAAGCTCGGCGGCTGGGTCGAGACCCTCGGCTGGCAGGACGTGGTCGGCCTGATGGACATGGGCCTGCGCGGCGGCCTCATCAAAGGCGACAAACTCATCGGCTTCTTCGAGCGCAACTTCGTCGACCGCGACTTCACCGCCCTGCTGCACACCTTCGGCTGTGTCGCCACCGATCTGCAGAGCGGCCACGAGGTGTGGCTGCGCGAAGGCAGCGTATCCACCGCCGTGCGCGCCTCCATCGCGTTGCCCGGCCTGCTCGCGCCCACCTGGTACGACGGCCGCCTGCTGGTCGATGGAGCCCTCGTCAATCCGGTGCCGGTGTCCCTGGCCCGGGCGATGGGGGCCGACATCGTCATCGCCGTGGACCTCAACTCCGACGTGGTCGGTGCCGCCTGGCGCAATCACCACAAGGACGGCAAGGCCGAACCGCCGGTCGACGCCCCCGTCGCCTGGCACCGCAAGCTGCTGTCCCGCTTCGGGCGGGGTGGGGCGCCGGACGCCGCCGGCGAGCCCGCCGAGGCCGAGAGCCTGCCCTCCATGCTCACCGTGATGCAGAGCAGCATCGCCATCATGTCGGTGCGCATCGCCCGCAGCCGCCTCGCCGGCGAGCCCGCTGACGTGCTCATCTCCCCGCGCCTCGCCCAGCTCGGGCTGATGGACTACAACCGCGGCGCCGAGGCCATCGCCGAAGGCGAAGCTGCCGTCGAACTCGCGCTGCCCGCCATCCGCCGCGCCCTGGGGCGCTGAACCCTGCGCCTGCAGTTCGGTGTCGGGTTACGCCCTGCGGGCTAACCCGACCTACAGCCTCCCCGCCATCCCCAGTTCCGTAGGTCGGGTCAGCGCAGCGTCACCCGACAGCCCGCGCATCCCGCCCAACGGCCTATCGCCGCGGCCGCAGGTCGGGCTGCCACAGCGCAACCCCACGCTGGCCCTCTCACCGTGACCGCCCCACCGGATGCGCGAGTGCAATAATCCCGCCTATCCCGTTCATCCCGCCTTTCCTCCGGAGCCCGCCCATGTCCGTCCTCGTCGACACCCTGCGCAGCATCGTCGGTGCGCCCCATTGCCTCACGGCCGACGCTGACATGGCGCCCTATCTCACCGACTGGCGCGGGCGCTACACCGGCCGGGCGAGGGCTGTGGTGCTGCCGGCGGATACCGCCCAGGTCGCCGCCGTCGTGCGGGCCTGCGCCGCGGCGGGCTGCGCGATGGTGCCCCAGGGTGGCAACACCGGCCTGTGCGGCGGGGCGACGCCGCTCGCCGACGGCGCCTCCGTGGTGCTCAACCTCTCGCGGCTGCGGCGCATCCGCCACGTGGACGCCGCCAACAACGCCCTGTGCGCCGAGGCCGGCGTGCCGCTGGCCCTCGTGCAGCAGGCCGCCCTCGACGCGGACCGCTTCTTTCCGTTGTCGCTGGCCAGCGAAGGCTCGTGTGAAGTCGGCGGCGTGATCTCCACCAACGCCGGCGGCGTTCAGGTGCTGCGCTACGGCAACACCCGCGAACTCGTGCTGGGCCTCGAGGTCGTCCTCCCCGATGGGCAGGTGTGGGACGGCCTGCGCGCGCTGCGCAAGGACAACACCGGCTACGATCTGAAGCAGCTCTTCATCGGCGCCGAGGGCACCCTCGGCATCGTCACCGCCGCCACCCTCAAACTTTTTGCCCGCCCACGGGCGGTCGTCACCGCCTGGCTGGCGGTGGCCTCACCGGCCGCTGCGGTCCAGCTCCTGGGGCGCCTGCGCGCCGCCGTCGGCGACCGGGTGACCGCCTTCGAGCTGATCAGCCGGGTGTCCCTCGATCTGGTGTTCCAGCACATCCCCGGCACCCGCGACCCCCTCGGCCAGCCCAGCCCCTGGTATGTGCTGCTCGAACTCAGCGATACCGTTGCCGGCGACGCCCTGGCCGGCCTGCTCGAAACCGAACTCGCCGCCACCATCGCCGAGGGCCGTGTGACCGACGGCGCCATCGCCTCCAGCGACAGCCAGGCGCAGGCCCTCTGGCAGCTCCGCGAGAATATCTCGGAGGCCCAGAAGCGCGACGGGGTGAGCATCAAGCACGACATCTCGGTGCCGGTCAGCGCGATCCCCGACTTCCTGGAGGCAGCTGGCGCAGCCCTGGCCGCCGCCTACCCCGGCCTGCGCATCGTGTGCTTTGGTCACCTGGGCGACGGCAATCTGCACTACAACCTGTCTCGCCCGCTGAATGGCGAAAACGATGCCTTCATCGCCCGCACCGAAGAGGTCAACCGCATCGTCTACGACGCGGTGAAGGCGCGGGGCGGCTCGATTTCGGCCGAGCACGGCATCGGCCAGCTCAAGCGCGAGCTGCTGCCCGACTACAAGCCGGCAGTCGAAATCGACCTGATGCGCTGCATCAAGCAGGCCTTCGACCCGCGGGGCCTGATGAACCCCGGTAAGGTCGTTGGTTGAGGAGCGGCCTGCCGTTTGATATTCCACGATTCGGGGAGCGTAGCCAGGTGTGCCCATCCCGACTGCGCTAAACTCGAATTCGCTTATGAATTCATCAAGAAGGGAAGGTTGCGCAATTGAAAACCACCACGTTTCCTGCGGGTCGATTCAAGTTGTTGGGGGCGTTCCTGCTGGTTGCCGGCTTCACCACCCAGGCGCTGGCCGTAGACGCCAAAGGTGATTTTGCGATCGACGGAGGCGGTGGGCGTACCTGCGAGGCGTTCAACGCAGCTGCCACCAAGCGCAACACCGACTACTTTTTGTTTGCTGGATGGTTGGAAGGCTACGTCAGCGCGACCAACCAGTACGCCAAGGACACCTACGACATCACGCCATGGCAGACGACAGAGTTGCTGCTTGCGGCGCTGGGGCAGTACTGCAACAAGAATCCCAAGCAGCCTTTCATTGTGGCCGTCAACAGCATGCTGGGGGTTTTGAAGCCCAATCGGCTTCAAGCCAAGTCTGAGCTGATCATGATCCAGACGGACAAGGGCGGATTTCCCCTTTACAAGGGCGTGATCGAGGAGATCCAGCGCAAATTGGCACAAGCCAAGCTCTACAGTGCTGCCAAGGATGGAGTGTTCTCGCCTGCGCTCAAGGATGCGCTCAGAGACTTCCAGGTGCGTTCTAACCTGCCTGCAACCGGTATGCCCGATCAGCCTACGCTTAACAAGCTGTTGAGCAACTGATCGTTGCCATAAAGTGAAAACGGCCGCAGATGCGGCCGTTTCAGACTGCTGACAAAGCCCCAAGCCCCCGCCCGTCGGGGGCTTCGTTTTTTTATAATGTCGGCATGCTCAAGCCTGCCGCCGCTACCGCTCAGACCGAACTGGAGATGGTGACGCTGGACCAACTGGTTCCGCGTGATCACCTGCTTCGCCTGATCGACACTCACCTCCGCTTCGACTTCATCCGCGAGAAGACCGAAGGGCTCTACTGCGCGAACAACGGCCGCCCGGCGATCGACCCGGTGGTGCTGTTCAAGATGCTGTTCATCGGTTATCTGTTCGGGGTGCGCTCGGAGCGCCGGCTGGTACGTGAGATCGAGGTCAACGTGGCCTACCGCTGGTTCCTCGGCCTGCGCCTGACGGACAAGGTGCCCGATGCCTCGACGCTGAGCCAGAACCGGCGGCGTCGCTTTACCGGGACGGGGATCGAGCAGGACATCTTCGACACCATCGTCGAGCAGGCGATCGAACACAAGCTGATCGGCGGGCGGGTGCTCTATACCGACAGCACGCACCTGAAGGCAAACGCCAACAAGCGCCATTACGATTTGGTGGAAGTCGAGCAAACGCCGGCGGCCTATCTGGCCGAACTGGACGCCGCCGTGGATGCCGAGCGGGCTGCCGCGGGCCAGCGGCCGCTGCGCCGAGTTCAGGCGGCACCCGCGGGGTCGTCCGATGCGGGCCCCGATCGGGACGGAGGCGAGCACGGCGCGCCGGTCGCTCCGTCCGAGCCCACTTCGGAGGCGGCGGCGGCGGACAGCCGTCAGATCAAGCGCAGCACGGTCGACCCCGACTCAGGCTTCATGGTGCGCGACCAGAAACCGGTCGGCTTCTTCTATCTGGATCACCGCACCGTCGACGGCGTGCACGCCCTGATCGTCGACACCCACGTCACCCCCGGCAACGTCCATGACGCCACGCCCTACCTCGCGCGCCTGGACCGGGCCCGCACGCGCTTCGATCTGAAGGTGGCGGCGGTGGGCCTCGATGCCGGCTACTTCACCCCGTGGGTCTGCAAAGGCATCATCGAGCGCGGGCTGTATGGGGTGATGGGCTACCGCCGCCCCAGCCACCGGGAGGGGTACTTCCACAAACGCGAGTACGCCTATGATCCGCAGACCGACCGCTACCGCTGCCCCGCCGGTCAGATCATCGTCTATCGCGGCACCAACCGGGCGGGCTATCGCGAATACGCCTCGGACCCCGGGCAATGCCGCCAGTGCCCGCAGCGGGCGCGCTGCACCCAAAGTCAGAACCACCAAAAGCTCCTCACGCGCCACCTCTGGCAGCCCTTCAAGGAGCAGATCGACGCCAATCGACTGACCGATCTGGGCAAACGCCTCTACGCGCCACGCAAGGAAACCATTGAACGCAGCTTTGCCGACGCCAAGGAGCTGCACGGGCATCGCTACGCCCGCTTTCGCGGACTGGCCAAGGTTCAAGCCCAGTGCCTGCTCTCGGCCGCCTGTCAGAACATGAAGAAGATCGCCCTGCTGCTGACCCGCCGGGCAGCCGCCCTTTTTAACCCCAAATTCCGGCTTTACCGCGCCCTGACAGGCGCTCTACGGAGCCAACACATCCTCTTCATCCAAACGAGCCCCACTGGCCCGGGCTGCTGCCAAGCGTTTCTAGTCGTCTGAGAGGGCTCCAAAAAGCACGAACCCCCGGAAAAACCGGGGGTTCGTCAGCAGTCTGAAACGGCCGCAGATGCGGCCGTTTTTTATCGCGAAAGAAAGGCTCAGGCTTTCTTGCGGCGGGCAACGCCTGCCATCGCGGCGAGGCCGAGGCCGATCAGGGCCATGCTGGTCGGTTCCGGCACGGCGGTACCGGTGTCGACGGTCAGGGCCGTCATCGTCAGGTCGATGGAGCCTGCAGAGGTAAGGGTCACGCCGAGCGGGAAGGCCAGGTCGTTGGTCGGGTCCAGGCCGAGATCCGGGTTGATGCCGCGGATCTCAAAGGCGGTCACGCCACCAGCGGGGAAAGTGAAGAGGCCGCCTGCAGCCACGTTGCCCGCGAGCGTCCACTGGGTGCCGTTGAACAGCCAGACCTCGTAGCCATTGGCGTCATTGACGGTGCCGAGGCTCGGGGCGGTGATGGTGGCGAACTTGGTGGTGGAGTTGGCGCCGAGCTCATAGCGGTAACCCACGGCGACGACCGGGTCGATCCAGAGCGGTGCGAGCGGGTTGAGACCGATGATCTGGCCAGCTTCGTTCACTTGGTTGCCGACCGGGATGTTGTCAAAAACGAAGGTACCTTCCGGAGTGCCGGGGGCCGGCGCGCTGGGCAGGACAGGGACTTCCACGTTGCCGCCAGGGGTCGGAACACCGTCGTTGGTGGTGATCGCAACCGAGGCATTCACGGAGAACGATCCGTTGATCACGCCGTCGCTGTTGCCGCCGAATTTCTTGCTGTCGAGGGCCGTGAACAGACCCGCGAAGCCAGTGCCGCCAACCGGGGTTTCGGTGACGTTGAGGGTCCAGGTGTTGGCCGCGAGGGTGTGGGTCACGGAAACCGAACCCGTGCCGATGTTTGCACCGAGGGTGCCGAACATGTTGCCCAGGATGAGGTCCAGTGCGTTGGCCGAGCCGCTGAAGGAGCCGCCGCTCTGGGCAACGCCGTCGGAGGTGAAAGTGCCCTTGGAGAAGTTGTAGTTGAAATTGTTGCCGGTGATGCCGCTCGTGTCGAAGGTGGCGTTGCCCAGCGCAGTCCAGTTGGGCACAACGGAATTCAGTTCGGCACCCGGAGCCGGGCTGATGTCGAGGCTGACGTTACCGATACGCTGGCCAGAAGCGGTCCCGCTCTTCGGGACGTAGAGATCGAGCGCGCCCTGCACGTTGGTCAACGAGATCTGGAAAGAGCCCGGATTTGCATCCGCGAAACCGGAGATCACGAAGTTGCCGGTGAAGTTGTCGGCAGTGGAGGTGTAAACAGCTGCCTGGGCCATGCCGGCCGCGCCGAGCGAGAGGGCTGCGGAGATGGCTACAGCAAGTTTTTTCTTGATCATCTTGAAGCCTTTCTGTGGATAACTTGGTTAAAAAGGTTCCTGCTAGCAGATCCTTTGCTGGCTTCCTCTGCAAAATCCGGGCCGGATTGGCTAAGGCGTTGAGTTATTGACGATTTTTGTATATCTCGAGAAGAGTGCTGTGAAGTAGTGTAAATTTTCTCGACACAACCATATTGTGTACACCCAAAACACCCAAAAACCAGCGCTGCTGTCCGGGTGTTTTCCACTTGCTGGAGGAGCTGTGCTCATTCGAGGCGTGGGGGGTAGTTTGGGGAAGTTTGCAGAAAAATTAAAAAAGGGGTTTACAAGCCCCAGAAGCATGTCTATAATGCGGTCTTCGTTGGACGGGGGTATAGCTCAGCTGGGAGAGCGCTTGCATGGCATGCAAGAGGTCAGCGGTTCGATCCCGCTTACCTCCACCACAACAAGTTTTATCGGGTCCCCATCGTCTAGAGGCCTAGGACACCGCCCTTTCACGGCGATAACCGGGGTTCGAATCCCCGTGGGGACGCCAGGTTTCAAGGCCTGTGGCAGTTTGCAGGCAGCCTGAGCCGTTAGCGGGGCAGGTAAAAAAGGTTTTGCGGAGTGGTAGTTCAGTTGGTTAGAATACCGGCCTGTCACGCCGGGGGTCGCGGGTTCGAGTCCCGTCCACTCCGCCACCAACAAGAACAGTCAAGGAGCCCAGCTGCCTTTGAGTGTTCGGTAGTTCAAGTAGTATCCGGGTCCCCATCGTCTAGAGGCCTAGGACACCGCCCTTTCACGGCGATAACCGGGGTTCGAATCCCCGTGGGGACGCCAGCCGATGCTGGCAAGCAGTTGATGTACAGAATTTGGGGGTATAGCTCAGCTGGGAGAGCGCTTGCATGGCATGCAAGAGGTCAGCGGTTCGATCCCGCTTACCTCCACCAAATCAGGTCCCCATCGTCTAGAGGCCTAGGACACCGCCCTTTCACGGCGATAACCGGGGTTCGAATCCCCGTGGGGACGCCACACAAAGCCCTGCGCCAGCAGGCACTCCAGTCGGTTTTGGCTGGATGAGCGTCAAAGCGCGGAGTGGTAGTTCAGTTGGTTAGAATACCGGCCTGTCACGCCGGGGGTCGCGGGTTCGAGTCCCGTCCACTCCGCCACAACACAGAAAATCAAGGGAGCCTCCGGCTCCCTTTTTTGCGTCTACGCGATCCCTCTGTACGCCTGCCTTGGCCTTGGGGCTGGCGGTGTGGGTTGACGGTGGTGTGGGGTGCGCGTTGGTGGCGGCCGGCTTGTGGAGCTGGCGCTGCTTGCGCCTGGTGTCCCCCCGTATTCTCCGGTTTGCAGGCGTCCGCCTTCCTCTTGGGGGCTGGCGGGTGCCTGTTCCGGCGTTCTTCGTGCATCGGCCGCCTCGGCTTTCAGGTGCCTGCTTCCCTTTTTGTAGCCATTAACCGCCTTGATGGGGTGTTGGGGCGTGTTTGCGCCCGGCATTCCCGGGGTGGGCAGGGCTTCGCACTCCCTGATGGGTGTCGGAAAATTTTACACATTTTGTAAAATAGTGATAACCCAAAATCTAGTGCCATGATTTGTATGGGTTTTATATTTGGCCTGAAATTTGCTTAGTTTTTTCGGGTTTTGCGCGTATGCCGGAAATCCAGCTGTGCCAAGGGTTTCGAGGGTTGCGTGTTGCCCATGGCGTAACAAAAATCTCTCTTGTCATTAAGTTAAAAATCTTATGGCATGTGTGGATTAGTTGCTTGGGTGTGCTGCAAATTTTTGTAAGATACATTTGGTAGTGTTGTCCGGGCCGAGTTGCCAGCAACCCGTCCCATGTATCGTTACTTATCTATCGTGTGACACCGGCAAGGTCTTGCCTTTGTCACACAAAATTCTCCGAGTCGAGCCCGGTGCCCAGGCGCTGGCGTTCCGAGGTGGGGGGTAAAGGTTAAATGTTCGCGCTCGCACTGTTCCTGCTGGGGTTTGTCGTATCTGCGGTGGCTGTCCGCTATGCCATCATCGCTGCCCATCGTTTCGATGTGGTCGACAAGCCGGGTGGCCACAAGGCCCACGACACGGTCACGCCCTTCGTGGGTGGCGTCGGGGTGCTCGTTGCCAACCTCTGCGGCGTGGCCCTGGTCGATCACTTCTTCAACCTTCCTGATGCCCGGGTCTATGCCTTTGTCGGCGGTGTCATCGTCATGTGGGTCACCGGCTTTGCCGACGACATCCTCAACATCAGTTTCAAGATCCGCCTGGTCATCCAGGCCGCGGTCGGCCTCGCCATGGTGTATGGCGCGGGCATCGCGTTGCAAGACCTGGGGCACCTCGCGTCTCCCACCGAAGTCGTCTCCCTCGGCATCATCGGCGTCCCGCTCACCCTCATCGCCACCATGGGCGCCATCAACGCCCTCAACATGATCGACGGCATCGACGGCCTGTCGGGCTCCATCTCCATCGTCAGCCTGCTGCTCATCGCGTTTGCGGTGTTCATGTCCGGCGATACCGCCCACTTCACGCAGATCCTCGTCATTGCCGGCGGCGTGGCGGGCTTCCTCTACCACAACCTGCGCTATCTCAACCGCCGTCGCGCCCGCTGCTTCCTGGGCGACAACGGCAGCATGCAGCTCGGCTTCGTGTTCGCCTGGCTGCTCAGCGACTTCTCGCAGATCGGCGTCACCCCGCGGGCCATCACCCCCATCACCACCCTGTGGCTGTTTGCCGTCCCGCTCATCGACACCCTGTGTGTCATGCTGCGCCGCATCTGGATGGGCCGCTCGCCCTTCCATGCCGACCGCAACCACCTGCACCACCTCTTCCTGCGCGCCGGCTTCCGGGTGCAGGACACCGTGCTGGTGCTGGCCTTCATCCAGCTCTGTTTCGGTGCGATCGGCCTGGGTGGCATGTATGCCGGCGTCGACGAGCTCACCATGCTGATCGCCTTCATCGGCGCCTTTGCCCTGTGCTTCTATGTGCTGCTGCGCCCGTGGCGCCTGGTGCCCCTGCTGCGCCGGGTCAACCGCCTGCTCGGCTTCACCTCCGCCCACGCGGTGGGTGTGCATCTGAGCGGCCTGGGCGCCGACGAGTTTGCCAACCTCTCCGAGATCCTCAACCGCAACATCTGCCCTTACGCCGACTTCCGCTTCAGCGTCTATCGGCCCGATGCCGCCGCGCCGGGCGAGTGCTATGGCGTCATCGAGCTGCTGTGTGACGACCAGGACCTCAGCCAGACCCAGGTGGCCCGCATCATCGCCTCGCTCCGCCGTGAAATCCGCGGCCGCCGCAGCGTCAGGATCCGCCAGTTTGTCGATCGCAAGCCCGTCCACGACCGCCGCCAGGCTGCCCACCAGAAGCCTGTCGAGCGTCGCCAGGGCGAGCGCCGCTCGGCGCGGCGGGGCACCCTGGTCTATCGTGTCGAGAGCGCCGCCGGCGAGCCCAGCGTGCGGGTCAACAAGCCCACCCTGGCCAGCGCCGTCGTCGAGACCGTCGTCCAGCACTGAGCAGGGCGCAAGCGCATCCACAGGCGGGGCGCCGGCAGCGGCCTGCCCCCACCCAGCCATCCGGCCCCAGGGCCAATGGACGTTTCAACGGGGCCGCCATCCAGGCGTGGCCCCATGTTTCAGGGTTGAATCCTTTGTACGAACGCATCCTCGTTGTCTGCACGGGCAACATCTGCCGCAGCCCCATTGGCGAGTTCCTGCTCCGCGACACCCTCGTCAAGGCCGGCCGCAAGCCCGAAGTGCGCTCCGCCGGTGTGGGCGCGCTGGTTGACCACCCCGCCGACGAAAACGCCATCGCCATCATGGCCGAGCGCGGCATCGACCTCGGCGCCCATCGCGCCCAGCAGGCCACCGTGGCCCTGTGCCGCTGGGCCGAGCTGGTGCTGGTGATGGAATCCCACCACCGCGAGGCCCTCGGCGACATCGACCCCGCCGTGCGCGGCAAGACCTTTTTGTTAGGCCATTGGCAGAAAAAGGAAATCCCCGACCCCTACAAGCGCTCCCGCGACGTCTGGGACCACGCCATCCGCCTCATCGACGAAGGCGTCGATGCGTGGGCAAAAAAGCTGTGACCACCACACCGCCGATCCCCGCGCAAAGCCACCGGCTCTTGCGCGGATCGCCAAAAATTTTCACTGCATCCCCCCACAAGCGTCACGACTTTGTGTCCAACGCCCTTGGTTGTAATGCAATGTCAATTAAAATCCAGAGCTGTCGCCTACTTTGAAAAGCAGGAAGTCCATGAGTCAAGACCTCCACGGGGCCGTCTCCGCCCCCGCCGCGCCTGCCTGCCGGGCCGCCGGCCGCAAGGCCTTCTTCCGCCGAAGCCTCCTCGCCGGCCTGTGTGCCGCGCTGGGCGCCTGCGCCAGCATCGTCCCGGGTGACCGCGCCTATTCCCTGCGCGGCGAGCAATCCGAAGTCAAGCTGCCGGTAAAGGCCGGCGATGCCGCCGAGCCGGTGCCGGCCAACGTGGCCATCAAGCCGATCACCGCCGAGCTCATCATCGAGCAGCTCAAGGCCGCCGCCCCGCAAAAGCCCACCGCCACCAGCGCCAACATGAACGGCCGTGCGGCAAAGGGCAGCGTCATGCCCGCTGCGCCCGACTACAAGGTAGGCCCCGGCGACGTGCTCACCATCATCGTGTGGGACCACCCGGAGCTGACCACCCCGGCCGGCCAATACCGCTCCGCCGACCAGGCCGGCACCGTGGTCAACGAAGACGGCACCATCTATTACCCCTACGTGGGCACCCTGCAGGTCACCGGCAAGACCACCCGTCAGATCCGCGACATGCTTGCCAGGAGCCTCTCCAAATACATCGAGAAGGTCCAGCTCGACGTCCGCGTGGCGGCCTTCCGCAGCCAGCGTATCTACGTGGTGGGCGAGGTGGCCAAGCCGGGCCTGCTACCCATCACCGATGTGCCCATGACCGTGCTCGAGGCGGTCAACCAGGCCGGCGGCTTCGGCCCCGAGGCGGACCACAGCCGCGTGCTGCTCACCCGCAAGGGGACGACATATCGCGTTGACATCCAGTCCATGTACGAAGCCGGCGCCACCGAGCAGAACGCCCTGCTCGAAAGCGGCGACATCCTCAACGTGCAGGACCGCAGCTTCAACAAGATCTTTGTGCTCGGCGAAGTGCAGAAGCCCGGCTCGCTGGTCATGACCAAGAAGCGCTCCACCCTGGCCGAGGCCCTGGCCGACACCGGCTATATCGCGCAAGACCGTTCCAACCCCAAGTGGATCTACGTGATGCGCGGGGATAGCGACGTGCCCGAGCTGTTCCACCTGGACGGCAGCTCCCCCGACGCCATGCTGCTGGCCGACCGCTTCCCGCTCAAGCCCCGCGATATCGTTTATGTGGATGCCGCAGATGTGGTGCGCTGGAATCGGGTGATCAGCAACATCCTGCCCACGGCGCAGACGCTCTACAACACCAGCTTGACACGCTACCCGCTTTTCGGCGGCCGCCAGCCCTAAGCGCATGACCGCCGCCCGCAAACCTACCTCACCCGCCCATCCCCCCGAAAGGGGAGGGCAGGGCAGTGGTTTGCCGACGGCCCCGCGTCCCACCTCGCCCCCTGTAGGTGCGACTTCAGTCGCACGCCGACCCCAATCGCTGAACGACCCATGTCATGCCGCCGCCCCGGGGCGGCTCAAGCCGCCTCCACTTAGCCACCAGACACCCGCCCCACCGGGGCACCCCAAACCCCATAAATTCGGCCCATAACCAAACAAGCCCAATCCACACTCCCATGGAAACCGAAAACCTCAAGCCCGCAGCGGCCATGCCCGGCCAGCAGATAGCGTCCTCAAACGACGAAGGTGAAGGCCTGGCTGTTGGCGAAATCGTCGCCGTGGTCATGGAGCACCGCTGGCTCATCGCCGCCATCACCGCCCTCTCCATCCTGCTGGGCGGAGCTTTTGTCTTTGTGTCCAAGCCCGTCTACAAGGCCGACGGCCTGCTGCAGGTCGAAGAAAAGGGCGGCGGCGGCATGTCCGCAGCCCTCAAGGATCTCCAGCCCCTGCTGGGTGACAGCACAACCGTGTCGGCCGAGCAGGAGATCCTTACCTCGCGCATGGTGCTCGGCCGGGTCATTAACCGCCTCAAGCTGGATATCGAAGTCCAGCCCAAGACCTTCCCCATCATCGGCTCCGCCATTGCCCGCCGCTACAAGGGTGAGGAGCCCAACAGCCCACTGTTCGGCCTGGCCAGCTATGCCTGGGGTGGCGAAACCCTGCAGGTGGACGCCCTGGATGTGCCCCGCAGCGCCGAAGACCAGCCGCTGATCCTCACCGCCGGCGAAAACGGCAGCTTCGAACTCTTCGACGAAGACGGCGAGAGCGTCGTCAAGGGGGCGGTTGGTAACCGTGCCACTGCCGGCAAGTTCTCGATCTTCGTGTCCAACATGGTCGCCCGCCCGGGCGCCCGCTTCGTGCTGGTTCGGCGTTCTATGGAATCGGCCGTTGAACTGCTTCGCAAGGAGTTTACGGTCAAGGAGCGCGGCAAGAAGTCCGGCATTCTCGAGGTAAGCCTCACCGGCCGGGACCAGGAGAAGATCGGCGTCGTCCTCGACGACATCCTCAAGACCTACGTGCGCCAGAACGTGGAGCGCCGCTCCGCCGAGGCCGAGAACACCCTCAAGTTCCTCGAGACCCAACTCCCGACCCTCAAGCGTGAGATGGACGCCGCCGAGGCCGCCTACAACGCCTACCGCCAGAGCCGCGGTAGCCTCGATCTGAATCTCGAAACCCAGAGCGTGCTGCAGTCCCTCGTCGAGGTTGACAACCAGATCGTCGCCCTCAAGCAGGAACGCGACGAACTGCGCCAGAGCTTTACCGCCGAGCACCCCCGCGTGCAGGCCGTGGATCAGCGTCTCCAGCGCCTTAAGGAGCGCCGTAGTCAATTCGATTCAGATGTGAACAAGCTGCCCGATACCCAGCAGAAGGTGCTGCGTCTCGCTCGGGATGTGGAGGTCTCGACCACCCTTTACACCGATCTGCTCAACACCGCCCAGCAGCTCAAGGTGTCCAAAGCCGGCACTGTAGGCGATGTGCGCATCCTGGACCAAGCCGCCGTCTCCCGCGAGGCTGTCGGTATGAAGGCGCCGGTCGTGTTCGCCGTGGCAGCGCTGCTTGGTCTCATTGTCAGCCTCGGTGTGGTGTGGGTGGTGCGCTCCCTGCGCGTGGTGGTCGAAGACCCCGAAACCATCGAATCCCAGCTCGGCCTGCCGGTTTACGCGACCATCCCGCATAGCCCGGAAGAAGCCGCCATCGTCCGCCGCATCAAGAGCGGCAAGGGCAGTGGCGAACTCCTCGCCATTCGCAATCCCGAAGACGACGCCATCGAGAGCCTGCGTGGATTGCGCACGACCATTCACTTTGCGTTGATGGATGCGTCCCACAATTCCCTGCTCATCACTGGCTCCAGCCCCGGTCTTGGCAAGAGCTTCATCTCGAAGAACCTTGGGGCCGTGCTGGCTAATGCCGGTCAGCGCATCGTGATCATCGACGCCGACCTTCGTAAGGGCCATATCAACAAGGAATTTGGACTGCGCCGCGAAATCGGTGTCAGCGAATACGTTGTTGGCTCCGCAAAAATCGAAGACATCGTCAAGCCGACGTCTATTCCGAATCTGTGGGTGGTCACGACTGGCCAGATTCCGCCTAATCCCTCTGAACTTCTGATGCATCAGCGTTTTGAGCAGTTGCTTGAACAGCTTGGCCAGCAGTTCGATACGCTGATTGTTGATGCTCCGCCTATTTTGGCCGTTTCCGATGCTGCGATCATTGGCCGCATGACCGGCGCTACCTTAATGGTTGCGCGTGCAGGGCGCCATCCCATCGCAGAGCTCGAGCAGTCTGTAAAGCGACTGAATCATGCTGGTGTTCAGGTTAAAGGCTTTGTATTCAACGATCTAAATACCGATCGACAGCGTTATCGATATGGTTATAAAGGCTACGTTTACAGCTACAGATATTCAAAATCTGCGTGATTCAATTTCATGCAATATAAAAGATTTCTGAGAGGTAGATGTTGGCCTTAAAAGCGATTTCTTTCAGCCTGGCTTCCCAGGCTTTAAGCAGCGGTACGACCTTCGTTTTAAGTATGTACTTGTTGAGCGTTATGAGTCCAGAGGGCTTTGGGCTATATAACCTAGCATTTGCAGCTATTCTTTTTTTGGCTGGGATTGGGAATGCACTATTCTTAACTCAGATGGTCGTTTTAACTCCGCGGAAGAAAGTTGATGAGCAAAAAGAATATGCAAGAAGAATTCTTTCTTTGCTGGTTATTAGTTGTTTCTTTTGCTCAGTAATCGGAGGGGCTCTAGGTTTTTTTGCGTTCCTCTTGGAATTTAAGGTATGGGGTTTTTTGACTGGAGCGATTGCTATTGCAACCGCTGGGTATGTGTTAAAAGATTTTTATATAAGATATGCCTATATTAACGAGCGAGAAATATGGGTTTTTCTCATAAATTTTTCAAACGCCATATTTTTGGCTTTGTTCTTTACGGTTTTAGCTTTGCTAAATTTTAGCTGCGGTGTTAGTGAAGTATTGGTTGTGTTTGCAGCCTCCCAGTTTTGTGCCGCTTATCTTGGTAAATTCCTAACGGAAATAACTCCCCTTTGGAAAATAAAAAAAATAAAAGAAGATTTTAAGGAGGCATGGGCTGGCGGAAAATGGGATTCTTTAACCAATTGTGTTTATTTTTTAAGAACACAATCACATACGCTAGTTGTTGGAGCTTTAATAGGATCTGCGGCGGTTGCTAAGGTTAACGCGGCTAGAATTTTTGTTTCTCCTGTCACTATTTTGATTCCTGGATTGAGTCAGGTTTTTCTCCCACGGTTAAGCAAAATTAGTGCTCAAGGAACACTTGTACAAGTTGAGAAGCTCACGATTAAGCTCTGTATTCTTTTAGCACTTTTATCGTTGGCCTATGCCGCTTTATTGTTTTTTGTTTATGAGGCATTGATGTCTCTTTTTTCTTTGAAAGAGAGCTATCAAGGAATTGGTTGGTTGGTTGTTTTTTGGATGGTGTATGTTTTTTTTATGGCAATAAATTCAGGGCTGTTTTTAGCTGTTAAAGCTTTGAATCGTTTTAAATATCAAGCTGCCGTGAATTCTGTTTCTGCTGCTGCCTCTGTGATTTTTTCTTTTTGTTTTTGTAGCTTTTATATGGAGGCAGGTGCAGTTTTGGGAATTGTTTTTGCAGAGGTCGTGGCTCTTTCCGCTTTGTTGTATATGTTTCGTAAGTCAGATTTAAAATCGAAATGATTTGTGAGAGATTTCAATGAAAGAGTTGCACCGTCCTTTAAGTACTCGTGAGCTAATATTAGGAAAATGGATTTTCATAATTTCTATTTTCTTATTAGGATTGCCATTGACAGGAGTAATACCGATTCCTTCCGGTGATACTCGAGAGTCAATAGAAGTTTCAGGCGCGGCAGATGCTATGCAGCGTAATCTTGGTGCCACGTTGATTTGGCTTTTTATTTATTGCAGCGCTATTTTTGTTTTGTTTTCGAAGTTCAGAAAATTCTATCCCGTTTTTTCGGGCAGGTCAGTTCTTTATGTCCTGATTGCATACATATTATTGGGATCGGTTTGGTCTCCAGCTCCCCAAAAATGTTTTGTAGATGGGTTTCAATTGCTTGGGCTCTGTGCGGTTTCAATTGTGGGCGCAGTTTGCTATGCAACTCAGCCAGTATATCTTTTTAAGCATGTATCGCTTGCGTTAAGTACAAATATTGCACTGCAGTTGGCTGCAATTTTAATTTTTCCCGATATGACTTCACATCCAAATGGTCGATGGGCCGGCATGACGGGTAGCGCAAATTATTTAGGCTCATTATGCATCGTAGGCGTTTGGGCATTGTCAGCCTGGACTAGCTTTTTTTCGGATAAATATTATTTTTTAAAGTTTATTTTGATGGCGGTTTTTTTTGCGGTGCTGCTTGGTACAAATAGCGTTACCTCTCTAGCTGCTTCTTCGTTAATGGTTTTTTTGTTTTTCTTTTCGCTGCTTTTCAGGGGGGAAAAGAATGTCAGGTCGGTTCGGTTCCTATTCTTTAGTTTGTTGCTTTTTTTTATCGTAGGCGCATTGTTCTCTTTTGGGTTGTCTAATTTACTTGAGCTCTTAGGGCGTGAGGAAAACGCTTCAGGTCGCGATGTTATTTGGTTGTCGGCGCTTGATCTTATTCAAAAGAATCCAATTGTGGGTTATGGATTTGGATCAGACACGGAGAGTCTTGGTGCCCTTCATTGGGCTACAACTTTTCATAATGGGTATCTAGAGGTCTGGGTTAAGTTGGGTTTGATAGGCGTATTGATGACATGTGCGATTCTTTGGAGCTATTTGAGATCTGCGCATGCAGTGAAGAACGTCGAGTCTAGCGTTGTATATAAAGCTTCAATTTATTTTCTCGTAGCATTCTGTATTTACAATTTTACAGAGACAGGGTTTTATGTCGCGCGTAGTCCAGTTTGGGTTTTTTTCGTTGCAATGCTTTTTTTTACACTTGCCGTGAAAAAAGAAAGAGTTTGATGTCATCTCTAAAAGCCAAGAAAGTAGTGATTGTTCAACGAAGACTCACGCACTATCGGGTATCTCTCTTTGAACAGCTTAAAAAAAGTTTGGATGAGAATGGCGTCGAACTTGTTTTGTTATACGGAAAAGAGCATTCGGAAGAAAGTCAGAAAAAAGATAGTGCTAATATTTCATGGGCCAAAGCAGTTTATTCAGCCTATTTTTTTGGCAGAAAAGCATGTCTTATGAATATTTCTGGAGGTGCTGCTTCTTGTGATCTGTTAATACTCCCTCAGGAAAATTCTTTGATTGCAAACTATCTGTACATATTTAATCCGTACAGAAAAAATATGATTGCGTTTTGGGGGCACGGAGCAAACTTACAGTCTTCTAATCCGAATGGATGGCGCGAGAAGTTCAAAAAATTTGTTTTGAAAAAAGTTGATTGGTGGTTTGCTTACACAGATCACAGTGCAAATATTATTAAATGGTCAGGTTTTTCTGATAGAAAAATTACAGTTTTAAATAATTCTATTGACGATAAGCAATTAAGAGCCGATTTAAAAACTCTGGTTGGTGAAAAAAAATATTTGAGAGATGAGTTGGGCCTTCCAGAGAAAGGTCATGTTTTTCTTTATATCGGTTCTCTTTACGAGGACAAGAGGTTGGATGTTCTTATCGAAGCAGTCGACAAAATAAAAAGAACTCTTTTTGATTGCTCTTTGTTGATTGTTGGTGATGGTCCGTCCAAGAGTTTTATTTTAGAAGCGATAAGAAAAAGACCATGGATTAAGTGGGTCGGAGCACGTTATGGTCTTGAAAAAGCAAAGTGCTTATGTGTTGCAGATTTTATTCTCAATCCTGGGGCTGTTGGGCTGAACGTTCTTGACTCATTCGTTTCGGAGACTCCTATTGCTACATTCGCCAGTGCGAAGCATGGCCCGGAGTTTGCTTATCTGGTAAATAGGAAGAATGCCATAGTTGTTGAGAGTGATTTGGATCAATATGTTGAGGCTATATTGAAAGCTTTGTCCGATAATAAAATTTACGCACAGTTGCTGGAAGGCTGTAGGGATAGAGCAAACGAGATAACTTTAGAGCGTATGGTTAAAAGGTTCACTTTCGGGATATTGAGTGCTCTAGAGCAAGCAGGGATTTCCGATGATTAATAAAGTCCTGTTTGTTCATAACTATTATGGATCTGCGTCGCCGTCTGGTGAAAATCAGGTTTTTGAGGCAGAGGCTAATCTTGTAGCTGCTCAAGGTGTATGTGTTGAGCGTTTTGTAAAAAGTAGCGACTCTATTCGTCAAATGGGGGCCGTGGGGGCATTAATAGGAGCCCTGTCGACTCCTTGGAATCCGTTTTCAGCCGCTGAGATAAGAAAGAAAGCACTACAGTTTCGGCCAGATGTTGTTCATGTTCACAACACGTTCCCTCTGATTTCTCCCAGTATATTTACGGCGCTGCGTGGTATCTGCGCGAGAGTTTTGACTTTACATAACTACCGCCTGTTCTGCTCTGCAGCGATCCCCATGAGAGGTGGTGAGGTTTGCATAGAGTGTATCGAAAAGCGCTCTAGCCTTCCGAGTTTGCGATACGGTTGTTATCGAGGAAGTCGGTTAGCAACTCTTCCGTTAGCAGCTAATATTGGCTTGAGTCGAGCCTTGAAAATATGGCAAAACGATGTTGATGCCTTTGTGGTTTTGTCTGAATTTCAAAGAGATTTGGTTGTGGCGGCTGGGCTGCCAGAAAAGAAAGTTTATGTTAAACCTAATTTTTATCCAGGGTGCCCGTCCGTAGTGCAATGGGGCGAAAGAGGGAACTATGCAGTATTTGTAGGTCGATTAACGCCTGAAAAAGGTGTTGATATCCTTTTGGATTCTTGGAAAAGTTTAATTGGTCGGTGTAAAGTTGAACTGAGAGTGATTGGTAGTGGCCCTCTTCTGGAGCATTTAAAGCATAAAGCCGTAGGGTTGCCTATTACTTTCATGGGGCAACTTTCGTCGGAAGATGCTCAAAGACAAATCGCAAGCGCAAAGTTACTGATTTTGCCTTCCATTTGTTACGAAGGATTTCCAATGGTTGTTAGAGAGGCATATGCTTTTGGGACGCCGGTCGCTGCTTCTGATTTAGGCCCTCTTTCATCGATAGTAAAAAACAATATTAGCGGGGTTCTTTTTCGTGCAGGAGATTTTTCTGATATATGCGAAAAAATTTCTCAGATTCTTCGGGATGATGAAACTTTAAAAAAACTAAGCTCCGGCGCTCGCGAAGAGTTCGAAAAATTTTACACCGAAGAGAATAATTGGGGCTTATTGCGTTCCATTTATGAGGCTTCTTGTTCTGATGTTAAATAGAAGAAAGTTCTCATGACAGAAAATATGCTTGGTTACATGGTTGATGTCCGCTCTCGTAGCAAACTTCTTGAAGATATTTACGAAAAAATTTCTTCGAAAGAACGCGTCGGATTGGGAGCGCTATGGTTGGCATGTATTAATCCTCATTCATACGCAGAGGCAAAGAAAGATCGCCATTTTTCTGAGGCATTGAAAAACGCCGATTGGCTTATTCCCGATGGCGCTGGCGTAGTGCTGGCTTCAAGGTTGCTCGGTGGGTCTATTGAAGAAAGAGTTACAGGGTCTGATATTTTTTTTGGTGTGTTAGAGTGTTTGAATCAGAAAGGGGGGGGCTCGGTTTTTTTTATGGGGGCATCAGAGGAGACACTCGCTATCATAAGAAAAAAAATAGCAATTGATTATCCTCGAGTACGCTTGGCTGGGACCTATTCCCCCCCGTTTAAGCCTTCATATTCGAATGAAGAAATAAAGAATATGATAACGGCGATAAATTCTGCTGCGCCCGACGTTTTGTGGGTTGGAATGACTGCCCCAAAGCAGGAGAAGTGGATATTTGATAATAGATCAAAGCTAAATGTCCGGTTTATAGCTGCGATTGGTGCCGTTTTTGACTTTTATTCTGGAAAGGTTCGACGCTCTCATCCTGTCTTTCAGAAGATGGGGCTTGAATGGTTGCCGCGTCTTGTGCAGCAGCCGCGTAGGTTATGGCGAAGAATGCTAGTCTCTGCACCTATATTTCTTTGGGATGTTTTTTTAAATAAACGCGTTAAAAAGTATTGAAGGAGAGTGTTTTGAAAAAAGTCGCTTTAATTACTGGTGTTACAGGTCAAGATGGATCTTATCTTGCTGAGTTTTTGTTGGAAAAAGGTTATGAAGTTCATGGTATAAAAAGACGGGCTTCACTTTTTAATACTCAGCGTGTGGATCACATTTACCAAGATCCTCATGTAGATAACCAGAATTTTGTGTTGCACTATGGTGATTTGACGGACTCCTCTAACCTGACTCGCATTCTTCAGCAAGTTCAGCCGGATGAAGTTTATAACCTCGGCGCACAGAGCCATGTGGCGGTCAGCTTTGAGTCTCCCGAGTACACCGCTGACGTCGATGCAATGGGGACGCTCCGCTTGCTGGAGGCAATTCGTTTCCTTGGCTTGGAAAAGAAAACCCGCTTTTATCAAGCTTCGACTTCGGAACTCTATGGCCTGGTTCAGGAGATTCCCCAGCGGGAGACGACACCCTTCTATCCTCGCTCTCCTTACGCCGTCGCCAAGCTTTACGCTTACTGGATTGCCGTGAATTATCGCGAGGCGTATGGCATCTACGCGTGCAACGGTATTCTGTTCAACCATGAAAGTCCGCGTCGTGGCGAAACGTTCGTTACGCGCAAGATCACTAGGGGTTTGGCCAATATTGCGCAAGGCCTCGAGAAATGTTTGTTCATGGGTAACCTCAACGCACTTCGTGACTGGGGGCATGCCAAAGACTACGTGCGCATGCAGTGGATGATGTTGCAGCAGGATCAACCCGAAGATTTCGTGATTGCTACAGGCGTGCAGTACTCGGTGCGTCAGTTCATCGAATGGTCAGCGGCGGAACTCGGGGTTTCTCTGCGCTTTGAGGGCGAGGGCGTGGATGAGATTGGTATCGTCGACGCCATCTCCGGCGATAAGGCTTCAGCACTGAACCTGGGTGATGTCATCGTGCGAGTTGATCCTCGCTACTTCCGTCCCGCAGAAGTTGAGACCCTTCTTGGTGATCCGACCAAGGCAAAGGAAAAACTTGGTTGGGTGCCGGAAATCACGGTGCAGGAGATGTGTGCCGAAATGGTTGCCGAGGATCTCAAGGTTGCTCAGCGGCATGCTTTCTTGCGGGCCCACGGACATGACGTACCGGTTTCGGTGGAGAACTGAGCATGCCGCGCAACGTGACTGATCGCGTTTTTGTGGCCGGCCACCGTGGCATGGTTGGTTCTGCAATCGTCCGGCGTCTTCAATCCTTGGGATATGTCGATATTGTTACGGCAGGCCGTGAGGAATTGAATCTGCTGGATCAGAAGGCGGTCGAGAGCTTTTTTCAGCAGAAGCAGGTCGCTCAGGTATATCTCGCCGCAGCCAAGGTGGGGGGGATTCACGCGAACAATACTTACCCGGCGGAGTTCATCTACGAAAACCTGATGATCGAAGCCAATATTGTTCATTCTGCCCACGTTTGCAATGTTCAAAAGCTTCTTTTTCTGGGGTCCTCGTGCATTTACCCGAAGCACGCCGAGCAACCCATGAAAGAAGAGGCGCTGCTGACAGGTGTCCTGGAACCGACCAATGAGCCCTATGCGATCGCGAAGATTGCTGGGATCAAGCTGTGTGAGAGTTATAACAGGCAGTACGGCAGGGATTATCGCAGCGTTATGCCGACTAATCTCTATGGGCCTAACGACAACTTTCATCCGGAGAACAGCCATGTGATCCCCGCGTTGCTTCGCCGTTTTCGCGAGGCGGTGCAGCGGGACGATGAGGAGGTGGTTATCTGGGGTAGCGGTACGCCGATGCGCGAGTTCCTTCACGTCGACGATATGGCTGCGGCGAGTGTTCATGTCATGGAACTTGACGACGTAACCTATCAGGCGAATACACAGCCGATGCTGTCTCATATCAACGTCGGTACCGGCGTTGATTGCACGATTCGGGAGTTGGCCGAAACGGTTGCCCGTGTTACCGGGTTTGCCGGTCGTTTGGTGTTTGACGCAACCAAGCCGGATGGCACGCCCCGTAAGCTTATGGATGTTTCCCGCCTCAAAGCTCTGGGATGGATGTCTTCAATCGGTCTCGAAGACGGTCTGAGGGATGCTTACCGGTGGTTTGTTGAGTCTCAGGAAGAAGCACGTCTCTGATTATGAGCAATTCAGATGGATCCGAGCGTCGGAGGCTTTACGGTTCAACGACGCTCGGGCCTTTTTTGAAGTCTTTCGCTTAGTCAAGTTTCAGCAACTGTATTCGTCTTAAGGATTTAACAACAGCATGACCACCATCGCAGTCATCGGCCTCGGCTACGTAGGCCTGCCCCTTGCCGTCGAGTTCGGCAAGAAAGTGAAGACCGTCGGTTTCGACCTGCACCAGGAGAAGGTGGATGCCTACGCCCGCCACGTCGATCCGACCGGGGAAGTGAGCACTGAAGACCTGAAGGCCGCGGTGCATCTCACCTGCAGCACCGACCCGCAGATCATCGCCGAGGCCGACTTCATCATCGTCGCCGTGCCGACCCCGGTGGACGAGGCCCACCAGCCCGACTTCACCCCGCTGGTCAAGTCGAGCGAGAGCGTCGGCAAGTACATGAAGAAGGGCGCCATCGTGGTGTACGAATCCACGGTGTACCCCGGCGCCACCG
>NZ_JAYREK010000007.1:0-148018 GCF_041908905.1 Zoogloea sp. | reverse complement strand
GTTGCGCCTCAACACCACCAGCAAGGTGGGAATAAAGAACAAAAGACTGATGGCTTCGGCGTCTGACGAGTTTCGGGCGGAAGTGCTCGGATTCATGACGTGACGGTGCGATTGCCCTGCTGGTAATCCGACCACAATCTGAGGCCTCTTGCGTCGTCGACTACCTGGTACAGCTCGCCTCGCAGTAGATCAAAACCCCGCGGCGCATTCCTTCTTTGAATGTGCACCAAGCTGCCGTCTCGAGGGTCTATTCCATCAAGATTGCTAGGAAAGCAAAGAGGGGGGCGATCGACAAGACTAAACGTGCTCCGCACGAGCCCCTTGTACTCAGCGATTGTCGCAACGTCGACATCCAGGATGTCTTCCAAGTCTGCGCGCACGATCTCTTTGACCCGGCTGCGCATCAGCCATATCCGACGCCTTCGGTTACTCATTTGCGCCCCTTCGTGCGCCCTTCAAAAGAGGTGCCGCGCCAGCGGGGCGATGGTTTCCCCGTTTTCGGTTGGCCGACCTAGGCGCGGCGTGCTGCTCGGTTGATCGTCAGTTCATGCAGCGTGCCCACGGATCGGCACTACGTTCGCCCCGCTCTTCACCTGGTCGAGCCAGTCCGCCCATTGCTGCATCATCTTGCGGCGTTCGGCCAGGTATTCGGCCTGGTGCGAGTAGGCCCCGAAAACCTCTTTCCGCTCCCGGTGTGCCAGCTGGCGGTCTATCACCTCGGGCCGCCATCCCAGTTCAAGCAGGGCGCCGGTTGCGGTTGCCCGAAAGCCTGAGCCCGTCACTTCATCGCCGGCATAGCCCATTGCCCGCAGGGCGCTATTCACCGTGCCGTCACTCATGGGGCGCCGCGGGTCGTTGCGGTTGGGGAACACGAGGTCACGGTTGCCGGTGATCTCGTGCAGTTCCCGGAGCACTTCGACGGCCTGCGACGAAAGCGAGACGGTGTGACTTTCCCGCATCTTCATTCCGACCAGCCCGCGGCTGCGGTCACGCTCCGCCGGCACTACCCAGACGCCGGCCTGCAGGTCGATCTCCGCCCACCGGGCGCCCCGCAGCTCGCCAGGGCGAAGGAAGGTGAGGACTTGCAGTAGCACGGCGTTCTTGACCATCCTCGACACGCGCACCGCATCCAGGCGGATGAAGAACTCGCGAAGCTCGGAAGGGTGCAGCGCCGGCCGGTGTTCTACGGGTGCGGTCTTCACAGCCTTGTGCAGGCCCGCCGCCGGGTTGTTCTCGGCGCTGCCGGTGGCGATTGCGTGCAGGAAGATGTCGTTGGTCCGCTGGCGGACCCGCTTCAAGGTTTCCAGGGCGCCGCGGGCTTCGATCTTGCGCAGGGCAGCCAGGAGTTCGGCGGAGCTGATTTCAGCAATCGGCCGGCGCCCGAGGGTCGGGAACAGATCCTGTTCAAGCGAGGTGAGCACCTTTGCCGCGTAGGTGTCCACCCACTCGTGGCGCTTCTTCTCGTGCCACTCCCGGGCCACGGCTTCAAAGGAGGTCGCGGCGGCCACCTTGCGGGCGATCTTCTCGACGCGGCGCGCTTCGGCGGGGTCTGTTCCGGCATCGAGCAGCCGGCGGGCTTCGTCCCGCTTCTGGCGGGCGGTCTTCAGGGAGATTTCGGGATAGACGCCCAGGGCGAGGAGCTTTTCCTTTCCGGCGAAGCGGTACTTCATCCGCCAGTAAAGGGCGCCGGGCTTGACCCCGACCAGCAGGAAGAGGCCCTTTTCGTCGGTCAGCTTGTAGGGCTTTTCGGCAGGCTTGGCCTTGCGAATCGCGGTATCGGTAAGCGGCATCGGGCGTCCTTTGGGGGTATCTGGACTGAGGAAACGCGGGGGTACTGAAAACTACCCCCGGATATACCCCCAAAAACTATGCGCTTGGGTGCCGTTTCCTGATACGCGATGATACGCCCAAAAAACAAAAAAGCCCGCAACGGCGGGCTTCTTCGGGTGTTTCTGATGCTGCGTGATACGGCTTGAACTGCTTGATTGGTCCCCCCGACAGGAATCGAACCTGTATCTGGCGCTTAGGAGGCGCCCGTTCTATCCATTGAACTACGGAGAGACGCAAGCCCGATATTCTATCCTGCGGGCGTCCCGGAAAGCTATGCCTGTCGTGGTTTCTTGATGCTTTAAGGGTCGGCTTGGGTGGTTGGGCCCGGCTCAGCCGGCAGGTTTAAGCAGGAGATGGCTCGAGCCGGGCGGTGGTGGCGGTGGGGCGATCAGGCCTTCGATGGTCTTGTCCATGCACTGTTTGGCGCAGCGGGCGCAGCGGCCGCAGTCCTCGATGATGCCCAGGCCGGTGCGCAGGTCGCGCAGGTGGCGGGCGCCGGCGTGGACGGCGGTTTCGATCTGCTTTTCGGTGACGGCGCGGCAGACGCAGACATACATGGTGCGTTTTCCTCGTGTGGGGGCCCGGCTTCAGGCGGGCGGGTAGAGCCGCAGGATGAGGCCAAAGGCCGCCCGTCCGCCGGAGGCGCCCAGGCTCGTCAGCAGCAGGGTGGCCATTGGCAGGCGCCCGCGGCCGAGCCGTGTCTGGCGGGTTCCGACGGTTTGGGCGAGGGGGTGGAGCGGGGCGTTCATTTGGTGAGTATCAGCTTGCCGGCACGGGTGCTGCGCAGGGCATAGATCATTCCTTCGTGCTCGATGTAGATGCACGGCCGGCCCTTGAACAGGTCCTTGCTCCGGATCGGTGTGTCGAACTGGCCGTGGGGCAGGGCCACGACTTCGTCGGTCACGGCGCTGGCGGATGGGGTGGGGTCGATGTCGGTCACGATCTGAATAAATCGAAATGCGAATAATTCTTATTGTTGTGTCTGGGCGGCGTTTCGTCAATCGAATTTTGATGAGAGTGAACGAGATAACTTCAGGGCGGGAGTCGCGATAAATCCGGGAGGAAACGGAATCAGGCGGCCTGCATCGGGGCAGGATCCGAAAATGGGTTTCAGCCGGCTGAAGCTGGGTCAGCGCAGCGAGGGGCGGTGCTTGCGTGGTCGTGGCGACATGGTGCTGTTCAGTTCGCCGCCGCTGCGGGGCATCACGAGGGGGGCGGCAGCGACCGTCGCCGGGCGGGATTTCCGGGCCTGCTGGTGCCGCCCGCGCCATCCGCGCCCGATCGGGCCGGTCGGCGGGTTAAAATCGCGGCCTTTCCGTTTGAAGCTCTTCCCCATGCCGCTGATCACCCTCGATGATGCCTGCCTCGCCTTTGGCCACGTCGCCCTGCTCGACAAGGCCGCCTTCCAGCTCGACCCCGGCGAGCGGGTGGCACTGATCGGGCGCAACGGCAGCGGCAAGTCCAGCCTGCTGAAGGCGCTGGCCGGCCAGGCGACCCTGGACGACGGCCGCCTGTGGCGGCAGCCGGGGGCGAAGGTGGCCTATGTGCCCCAGGAGGCGGATTTCCCCCTCGACCGCAGCGTGTTCGCCACCGTGGCCGACGGGCTGGGCGACGTGGCCCAGCTGCTGGTGGATTATCACGCCGCGATGCTGGCGGTGGCCGAAGACGCCAGCGAGGCGGCCCTGGCACGCCTCGAAGACCTGCAGCACCGGGTCGAGGACGCCCAGGCCTGGCGCCTGGAGCAGCGCGTCGAGCAGGTGCTGGGCGAGCTCAAGCTGTCGGGCGAGGCGGTGGTGGGCAGCCTGTCCGGCGGCGGCATCAAGCGGGTGGCGCTGGCCCGGGCGCTGGTCGGCGAGCCGGAGATGCTGCTCCTCGACGAGCCGACCAACCACCTGGACATCGACGGCATCCTGTGGCTCGAAGGCCTGATCCGCGAGTTTCGCGGCGCGGTGGTGGTGATCACCCACGACCGGGTGTTCCTCGACCACGTGGCGACGCGCATCGTCGAGCTCGACCGGGGCATCCTGTCGAGCTTTCCCGGGCGTTTCAGCGACTACCTGCTGCGCAAGGCCGACCAGCTGGATGCCGAAGAGAAGGCCAACGCCCGCTTCGACAAGCTGCTGGCGCAAGAGGAGGTGTGGATCCGCAAGGGCGTCGAGGCGCGGCGCACCCGCAACGAGGGCCGCGTGCGGCGTCTCGAGGCCCTGCGCCGCGAGCGCAGCGCCCGCCGCGAGCGCTTCGGCAACGTCAAGCTGGCCCTCGACCGCGGCGAGGGCAGTGGCCAGATGGTGGCCGAGCTGGAGCACGTCACCAAGCGCTTCGGCGAGCGTACCATCGTGCGCGATTTTTCCACGCGCATCCTGCGCGGAGACCGCATCGGCCTGATCGGCCCCAACGGCGCCGGCAAGACGACCCTGCTCAAGCTGATCCTCGGCGGCATCGAGCCGGACGAAGGCCGCGTGCGCCGCGGTACCCGCCAGACGGTGGCCTACTTCGACCAGCTGCGGGCCCAGCTCGACCCCGAGGCGCCGCTCACCGAAGTGATCAGCCCGGGCTCGGACTACGTCGAGATCGCCGGTCACCGCACCCACATCATCGGCTACCTGGGCGATTTCCTGTTTTCACCCCAGCGGGCGCGCTCGCCGGTCAAGTCGCTGTCCGGCGGCGAGCGCAACCGCCTGCTGCTGGCCCGTCTGTTTGCCCGGCCGGCCAACGTGCTGGTGCTCGACGAGCCCACCAACGACCTCGACATCGAGACCCTCGACCTGCTTGAAGAGCTGCTGGCCAGCTACGACGGCACGGTGTTCCTGGTCAGCCACGACCGGGCCTTCCTGGACAACGTGGTGACCCAGGTGATCGCCTCGGAGGGTGACGGCAGCTGGAAGGAATACGCCGGCGGCTACGAGGACTGGCTGCGCGTGCGCAAGCCGCCCGAAGCCGCCCCGGCCACGCCGCCCAAGGCCCCGGCCGCCAGACGCGAGGCGCCCGCTCCGGCGTCGGCCCCGGCGAAGCCAGCCAGGCTGAGCTGGAAGGAGGAGCGCGAGCTCGAGGCCCTGCCGGACCGCATCGCCGCTCTCGAGGACGAGCAGGGCGCCGTGCAGGCCCGCCTCAATGATCCGGCAACCTACAAGGACGCGCCCCAGGAAATCCCGGCCCTCAACACCCGCCTGCAGGCCCTCGAGGCCGAGATCGAGGCGGCGATGCTGCGCTGGGAGGAGCTCGAGTCCCGCTCCGGCAAGAAATGACCGGCCCCCGCCGTGGCGGGCTTACAGCAGCGGCAGCGCCCCATCGGCCCGGCCGCCGGCGGCGAGCAGGCGTTCGACCGCCTCGTGGGGCGCCCCGACCCGGGTGAGCAGGTGTTCCCGGCCGATGCGCAGCAGCGATTCGATGGCGCTCAGGTCGTCGGGGATCGCCGCGTCGTCCCAGCCGTGGGCGCTGTGGCGGGCCAGGTTGGAGGCCAGCTGCACGGTGCGCACCCGCGGATTGTCGATGTATTTCACGTTCATCATCGACACCAGCAGCTCCGGCAGGTGCCAGTGGTGCACCAGGGCCAGCTGCAGCTCCTTGGCCGACACATTGAACACCATGCGCTGCGCGGTGGATGAGCGCAGGCCGGGCTCGGCGCGCTGCATGGCGTAGACGTTCTGGGTGAGGCCCGGCGCGAACAGCCAGCACAGGATCTCGGTGGCCTCGAAGAGCAGTGCCGCCACGGTGATCTCGTCCACGTCCAGGTCGTGGCGCAGCACCGCCCAGTCGCGGGCGTAGCGGGAGGCCCGGCGGGCGCAGCCGATCACCCGCAGCACGCCGACAAGGGCCTTGGGATGCCCGGCCAGCTGTTCTTCGATGGTCGGCGTCGCCGAGAACTCGCGCAGGAAGGGCGAGATGCCCATCATCATGATGGCCCGCTCGATGGTGGTGATGTCGTGGTTCTGGCGGGCGCGTCGGTGGGTCTCGATGTGGATCAGCACCTTCAGGGTCATCAGCGGGTCGCTCAGGACGAGGGCCGCCACCGAGCGGCCGTTGATCTCGTCCTCCTTGTCGCGCATGGCCTGCAACTCGCGGACGGTGTGCCGGAGCGCAGGCAGCGCCTGCTGGTCGAAGAATGCAAGATAGCTGTCGAGGCTTTCCAGGGGGTCGGTGATCATTGCCATTGGGACGCTCCACGGGGGGTGATGCCATTTACGGCAGCCGCCGCCCAGGATTGAGGCCCGCTGTGGTCTGAAACCCGGGCGTGGCTATAATCCTCCGATCAAAAAAAGGAGCCGCCACCCCGGCGCTCCATCGAGAGGAGAAGCACATGTCTGCCGCCGTTCCCCCCTTCAAGGCCTTCGTGATCCGCCAGGACGAGCACCGCAAGGTCTCCGCCGCCATGGAATCCCTCGCAGTCGAGGGGCTCGACGCGGGTGAGGTGCTCATCCGCGTGGCGTATTCGAGCGTCAACTACAAGGACGCGCTGGCCGCCACCGGGGCGGGCAAGATCATCCGGCGCTTTCCGTGCGTGGGGGGCATCGACCTTTCCGGCACGGTGGTCGAGAGCAGCGACCCGCGCTTCAAGGCCGGCGATCCGGTGATCGCCACCAGCTACGACATCGGCGTCGCCCATCACGGCGGCTACGCTGAGTACGCGCGCATCCCGGCCGGCTGGGTGGTGCCGCTGCCCGAGGGGCTGTCGCTTTTCGAGGCGATGGCGCTGGGCACCGCGGGCTTCACCGCGGCCCTGGGCATCGTGCGCATGGAGGACAACGGCCTGGCCCCGGCCAACGGCCCGGTGATCGTCACCGGCGCCAGCGGCGGGGTGGGGGGGCTGGCCATCGACATGCTGGCGGGCCTCGGCTACCACGTGGTGGCCCTCACCGGCAAACCCCAGGAAGAGGAATACCTGCGCAGCCTGGGCGCGGCCGAGCTGCGCATGCGCGACACCATCGACCCGGCCACCACGCGCCCCCTCGACGCGGGCCTGTGGGCGGGGGCCGTCGACAACGTGGGCGGCGACATCCTGGCCTGGGTGCTGTCTACCATGAAGCAGGCCGGCACCGTGGCGAGCATCGGCAACGCCCAGAGCATCAAGCTCAACACCACGGTCTTCCCCTTCATCCTGCGCGGGGTGAGCCTGCTCGGCGTCGACTCCGGCTACATGGGCGAGCCGACCCGCAGCAAGGTGTGGGCGCGCCTGGCGTCCGACCTCAAGCCGCGCCATCTGGCCGCCATGACCCGGACGATCCCGTTCGACGAACTGCCGGGCGTCTTCAACGACTTCATCGAGGGGCGGGTAAAGGGACGCACGGTGATTGCCGTAAAGCCCTGAAGTAACCCACAGTGAGCCCAGCATGAGCGAAGAACGCGATCAGACCCTTCCCCGAGTCCTGATCATCGACGACTCCCGGATGGTGAGAGCCTCCATCATCCGCCAAGTGCGGGGCCACTTCGAAGTGCGCGAGGAGGCCGACGGGGAGGCCGGCTGGCAGACGCTGCTGGTCGACCCGACCATCCAGGCGGTCATCACCGACATCGGGATGCCCCGGCTCGACGGCTACGGCCTCCTCGAACGCATGCGCGCATCGCGCCTGTCGCGCATCAACACGCTGCCGGTGGTGGTCATTTCGGGTGATGACGAGCCCGAGGTGCGCATCAAGGCCAAGAGCGCCGGCGCCACCGATTTCATCTCCAAGAGCGTCAGCCACGTCGAGCTGCTCGCGCGCCTCGACGCGTTGACCCAGCTGGCCCGTACCCAGCGCGACCTCGAGGAGAGCCGCACGGCGCTGGCCACGGCCAGCCCCGTCGACCCCGGCTCCGGCCTCGCGACGCCCTCGTACCTGCACTTCCACGCCAGCCAGGAGCTCTCGGCGGCCCAGCGCCACCAGGGCGAGCTCTCGGTGCTGGTCATCGAGATCGACCAGTTCGACGGCCTCGTCGCCCGCTATGGCGCCCACGTGGCCCAACTGGTCAATCGCAAGCTCTCCAAGATCATGGCCACCAAGCTGCGCAAGGAGGACACCGTCGCCGAGCTGGCGCCGGCCCGTTTTGCGCTGGTCCTGCCCAGCACCGGCATGACCGGGGCGGCCGGCTTCGCGCTGCGCCTGCGGGGCGCAATCGAACACATCGTGATGACCTACCGCGAGGAGCGTATCCGCATCCACATCACGGTGGGCATCGCCACCTCCGACGGGGCGCGTAGCCCGACCGTCAGCCACCTCATTGGCGAGGCCGTCCAGCGGCTCGCCCAGGGCCGCTCGGCGGGTGGCCGGCGCATCGTCGGCGACAAGGGCGAGATCACCCCCGACATGCTCGCCGCTCCCCACCGCGCGCCAGTGAGCATCGACCAGCTCCTGCGGGACCTGGCCGGCGACCCCCGCGACGCCCGGGTGCTCGCGCAGCTTCCGGATGCGATCCGGGCGCTCATGCCCCTTCTGGAATTGATAGAATCCCGGAGCCATTCCGGCGTGCCGCTGGCCAAGCTCGCCAGCTACGCCGATTCGGAACCGGCTGACACCGCCCCCTAAACCTATATCAACGACGAGCAGGGACCCGCCTGCCTCGTCATGGGCGGCGTTGGCGCAGCCATTCAATCAAGAATGAGGGAGAGAACCCATGACTTCGTATCGTGATTTCCACAAGCGCTCCATCGAAGACCGCGACGGCTTCTGGGGTGAGCAGGCCGAACTGATCCACTGGAACAAGAAGCCCACCCAGACCTACGATTTCTCCAAGCCGCCCTTCGTCAAGTGGTTCGTCGGCGGTGAGACCAACCTCTGCTACAACGCCGTCGACCGGCACGCCGAGACCAACCCCGATGGCAAGGCGCTGGTGTACATCTCCACCGAGACCAACGAAGAGAAAACCTACAGCTTCGCCGAGCTGCGCACCGAAGTCATGCGCATGGCGGCGATCTACCAGGAGCTCGGCGTCCGGAAGGGCGACCGCGTCCTGATCTACATGCCGATGATCGCCGAGGCCGCCTTCGCGATGCTGGCCTGCGCGCGGATCGGCGCGATCCACTCGGTGGTGTTCGGCGGCTTCGCCTCCCACTCCCTGGCCACCCGCATCGACGACGCCAAGCCCACCGTGATCGTCTCCGCCGACGCCGGCATGCGCGGCGGCCGCCCGGTGCCCTACAAGCACCTGCTCGACGAGGCCATCAACCTCGCCGAACACAAGCCCGCTGCCGTGCTGATGGTCAACCGTGGCCTCGACAAGGAGATGAACGTGGTCGCCGGCCGTGACGTGGATTACGCCACCCTGCGCGCCAGGCACCTCGACGCCGACGTGCCGGTCACCTGGGTCGAATCCTCCGAGCCCAGCTACATCCTGTACACCTCCGGCACTACCGGCAAGCCGAAGGGCGTCCAGCGCGACACCGGCGGCTACGCGGTGGCCCTGGCCGCCTCGATGAAGCACATCTACTGCGGCAATGCGGGCGAGACCTTCTTCTCCACCTCCGACATCGGCTGGGTCGTCGGCCACAGCTACATCATCTACGGCCCGTTGATCGCCGGCATGGCTACCATCATGTACGAGGGTACCCCGCTGCGCCCCGACGCCGGCATCTGGTGGAAGATCTGCCAGGAGCAGGGCGTCACCGTGATGTTCAGCGCCCCCACCGCGATCCGCGTGCTCAAGAAGCAGGACCCGGCCTTCCTCAAGAAGTACGACCTCTCCAAGCTGCGCGCCCTCTACTGCGCCGGCGAGCCGATGGACGAGACCTCCCACCAGTGGATGATGGACGAGCTGGGCATCCCGGTGATCGACCACTACTGGCAGACCGAGACCGGCTGGGCCATGCTCTCGCTGATGCCCGGCGTCGAGAAGCAGGACGTGCAGCTCGGCTCCCCCGGCTTCCCGGTGTATGGCTACGACGTGCGCCTGTTCCGTGACGACGGCTCCGAGTGCGGCCCCAACGAGAAGGGCATCGTCGGCGTCGTGCCGCCGCTGCCGCCGGGCTGCCTGTCCACCGTGTGGGGCGACGACAAGCGCTTCGTGTCCACCTATTTCACGCTGTTCCAGGAGCCGCTGGTGTACTCCAGCTTCGACTGGGGCATCAAGGACGACGCCGGCTACTACAAGATCCTCGGCCGCACCGACGACGTGATCAACGTCGCCGGTCACCGTCTCGGCACCCGCGAGATCGAAGAGGCCGTCCAGTCCCACCCGGCGATCGCCGAGGTGGCGGTGGTGGGCGTCGCCGACACCCTCAAGGGCCAGATGCCGATGGCCTTCGCGGTGGTCAAGGACCCGGCCAGCGTCGACACCCCCGAGAAGGTCGTCGAGCTCGAGAAGGCGGTCATGAAGATCGTCGACGGCAGCCTCGGCGCCATCGCCCGCCCGGCCCGCGTGCACTTCATCTCCGGCCTGCCCAAGACCCGCTCCGGCAAGATGCTGCGCCGCTCCATCCAGGCCCTGGCCGAAGGCCGCGACCCGGGTGACCTGACCACCATCGAAGACCCGAGCACCCTCGAGCAGATCAAGGCGGCCCTGGTCGCCAAGTAAGCCTGCCGCACGCCGCAAACGCCAAGGCCGACCGCTCACCCGGTCGGCCTTTTTTCGATCTGGAAAGCCTGCGATGAAACCCCTGCTGCTGCTCGCGGCGCTGCCCGCGCTGCTGTCCCCCACCGCCCACGCCGCGCCCCAGCTGCGCTGCCACACCCGCTACAACGGCGAGAGCCAGACCCACCTCATCGCGCCGGTCGCCTCGCCCTACGGGGTGGAGGGCGTCACCCTCGGCGAGCGCTTCGTTTTTCGGGTGGTGTTCCAGAACGCGCCGGCCGACATCGCCGCGGTAAAGGTGTACACCGCCGTGCTCCCCGACGAGGGCCCGCCGCAGCCGGTGCATCAGGCCACCTACCGCTGGCCCGTGGCTGCGGGCCGGCAGCATGAAGAGCAGGGCTTCACCGGCCTGCAGCGGGTCTTCGAGCCCACCTACAACGGCCACCTGGAATACTGGTGCGAAACCCTCGGGAGGGCCGCCCGATGAAGCGGCTGCGTGCCCTCGTGGCGGGGCTGTCCGCCTGCCTCGCGCTGGTCGCCGGCGCAGCCCGGGCGGCCGACGCCGATGTCAGCCTGATCTTCGTCGGCGACGTGATGCTCGACGACGGCCCCGGCCGCCTCATCGCCGCTGGCGGCGACCCGCTGGCGAAGGTGGCGCCGCTCCTCGCCGGAGCCGACTACCGCATCGCCAACCTCGAGTGCTCGGTGTCCACCCGCGGCCAGGGGCTGCCCGGCAAGCCCTATGCCTTCCGCGCCAGCCCGGACGCGCTGCGGGTGATGCAGGGCCGCTTCGATGCCGTCGCCGTAGCCAACAACCACTCGGGCGACTTCGGCTCCGAAGCCTTCGTCGACACCCTCGAGCATGCCCGCCGGGCCGGCATTCAGGCCTTCGGCGGCGGCCGCAACCTGCGCGAGGCCCACGCGCCGCTGTGGATCCACCGGAACGGCCTGCGCATCGCGGTGCTCGCCTACAACGAATACAAGCCCCGCAGCTTCGAGGCCGGCGCCAGCCGCCCCGGCGTCGCCTGGAGCGAGGACGGCGAGGTGATCTCCGATATCCGCGCGGCCCGCAAGGCCGGCGCCCACATCGTGATCCCCTTCATGCACTGGGGCTGGGAGGGCCGGCCGGTTCCCAGCCTGCGCCAGCGCGCGCTCGCCCGCCGGATGATCGATGCCGGCGCGAGCCTCGTCGTCGGCGGCCACCCCCACGTGATCCAGGACGCCGAGCTGTACCGCGGCAGGCTCATCGTGTACAGCCTGGGCAACTTCGTCTTCGACGGCTTCGACCTTCCCGAGGAGCGTCAGGGCTGGCTGCTGCGCCTGGAGCTCGACCGCCGCGGCCTCAAGGCCTGGCAGACCCGCCTGGTGCAGATCGATGCCGCCGGCACGCCGGCCCCCGTGGATGGCGCCGTCACCCCCTGCGGGGCGCGGGGCACGCGGGCCATTGGCCTGTGCAGCGATCCCGATGGGCCGAGGCGGCCTGAAAGCCAGTAAATTCGCGTATGCAGCTGCCCTCCGGAACCCATCTCGTATATCCTTCGGCATACGGCAAATCCATATGTAAGATCCGGAGACAAGCATAATGAAATCGATCCACGCCGCCCTTGCGCTGTGTTCCGCCCTGCTGCCGCTGGCCTCTGCCCAGGCGGCCTGCCCGACCGATCTGGAGGCCGCCGCGATGGCCGCCGCCATCGTCGCGCGCCAGACGGTGCCGCAGCCGGCCGGCGAACTGAGCATGGCCGACGGCCAGTGCGGGCGCGACAAGGTGGTGCGCTACCTGGCCCAGGCCTACGGCGAGACCGTCGGCTACAAGGCCGGCCTCACCAACCCGGCGGTGCAGAAGCGCTTCAAGTACGACGCGCCCCTGCGCGGCACCCTCTTCAAGAGCATGCTCGCCATCGACGGCGCCGAGCTGCCCGCCGCCTTCGGCGCCCGCCCGGTGTTCGAGGCCGACCTGCTCGTCGAGGTCGCCAACCCGGCGGCCCTGGCGGACGCCCAGACCCCGCTGGCCGCCCTGCGCGCGCTGCGCAGCTACGCCCCCTTCATCGAGCTGCCCGACCTGATGGTGGAAGATCCGTCCACCCTCGGCGGGCCGATGCTGGCGATGGTCAACGTGGGCGCCCGCGCCGGCGTGGTCGGCAAGGCGATCCCGGTGAAGCCGACCCAGGCCCTCGCCGATGCCTTCGCCTCGATGACGGTGACCCTCACCGACGGCAGCGGCGCGGTGCTGGACAGCGGCCCGGGGGGGGCCACCCTCGGCAACCCGCTCAACGCAGCGATCTGGCTGGCCCGCGACCTGGCCGCCGCCGGCACGCCGCTCAAGCGCGGCGACCTGCTGTCCCTCGGCTCCTTCACCAGGCTCCTCCCGCCCAAGCCCGGTTTGGCGGTGAAGGCCACCTACCAGGGCCTGCCCGGCAACCCGGGGGTGAGCGTCAGGTTCCGCTGACGGGGGCGGGCGTCATGCGTCCCGCGGCTGGGTGAGGATCGCCCGGCCGTTTTCCAGGTGTTCGACCTGGGCCAGGGTGGCCACCGGCACCTGCAGCGACTCGATGAAGCGCCGGCCGTGCTTGAAGTGCTTCTCGACCACGAAGCCTGCGCCGAGCACCTGGGCACCGGCCTCCCGGGCCATCTCGATCAGCGCCGCCGCCGTGCGGCCGTTGGCCAGAAAGTCATCCACGATCACCACCCGCTGGCCCGGCCTGAGGTAGCGGGTCGACACCACCAGCCGGTTGTCCTCGCCCTTGGTGGGTGAGCGGATGAGGCGCGACAGGGACGGCGCCTCGACCTGGTGCGAATACTTCTTGGCGTAGATCATCGGCACGTTGAGGGTGTGGGCGACGATCAGGGCCGGGGCGATGCCGCTGGCCTCGGCGGTGAGGATCAGGTTCGGCTGGAAGGCGGACAGGCGCTTGGCGAGCTCGTGGGCCAGCTCGAAGATGAAGGCCGGCTCGATGCGGTGGTTGAGGAAGTGGTCGATCCGCAGGATCTGCCCCTCCACGCTGCCCTCGGCTTCGATGCGGCGCACGAGGGGGGCGTAGGGGGCGGTGAGGTCCAGATGGGGGCTCATGATGAGGTGTTTGTTCGCGAGAGGTGGAGCGCGGGGCAGGGAAATCCGGCAGAAAAGCCCGCCTCGCGGCTGATTTCACTTTAGCAATCGGGGCTTCAGGGCTTCGTGACCGTTTCCGCAAGGTGGCGCAGACGCCGCCGCACCAGGGCGATATGTTCGCGCAGGGTGTAGAGCTCGTTGCTGAAGGCCAGCGGCAGCTTGCGCCGGGCGGCGCGCTCCTCGATGCGGTCGAGGCGGCCGATGAAGGCGTCGATGGCGGCCGGGGGGTGGCCGTCCTGCCCGGAGCGGTCGATCTCCGCCTCGAGAAACTTGAGCTCCCCGTACCAGCGATAGACCCGCGCACGCATCCGCCAGTTGTAGATGGCCGGGATCACCTTGGAGAGCGGGATCACCACCGCGAAGAGCGGCAGCAGCATCACGAACAGCCGGTCGATGAGCACGGCCAGCCAGAAGGGCAGGTAGCGCTGCAGCAGCGGGGGGCCGGAGTCGTAAAAGCGCTGGGCCATGGTGTGCAGGGGCAGGGCGTGGTCCTGGGGCGCCGGAAAGCTGTTGGCCGCCTGCAAGAGCCCCGGCGGGCTGTGGATGTCCCGCGCGTGCTTGAGGAGCAGGCTCACGATGGCCGGGTGGATGTCGGCCTTCACCACCAGGTTGGCGGTGGCCGCCAGCAGTTGCACGTCCCGGGGCGGCTGGTCGCCGCGGATGTCGATGGCACCGCGGGGCAGGGTGATCTTGAGCAGGTGCGGAAAGTGCCGCACGTAGCCGTCGGCCTGGGCGAAGCTGAGCAGGCCGATGCCCGGGGTGTGGAGCAGGGCGTCCACCACCGGCGCCTGGGGCGCGCCGACCACGAAGAAGGCGTCCACGTCGCCGCGTTTGAGGGCGGCCACCGCATCCATGCCGCCGATCGTCACCAGGCGCGGGTCGTCGGTGGCGATGCCGTTGGCGGCCAGCAGCTGCAGGGCAAACAGCTGGGCGCCGCTGCCGGGGGCGCCGACCGCGATCCGCCGGCCCCGCAGCTGGTCGAGGCGGTCGAGCCGGGCGCCCGGCTGGCGGTGAAAGACCCACACGGGTTCGAGGTACATGCTGCCCAGGGTGGCCAGGTCGTCCGAGTCCGGCTCGTTGGCGATGCCACCCTGCAGGAAGCCCACGTCCACGCTGTCATCGGTCTTCAGGCGGCGCAGGTTCTCGACGGCGCCGGACGAGGGGCGCAGCTCCACCTCGATGCCGTCCTGGGCCAGCTTGTCCCGGTAGCGTTCGGCAAAATAGTGATAGGCGCCGCCGGGCGCGCCGGTGGTGATCACGATCTTCTTGGGCGGCGCAGGGCGGACGAACTGCCACGCCAGCACGAAGGCGGCGGCGATCAGCACGAGGGCGGGCAGGGCGAAGATCAGCAGGTCGCGGCGGCTGGTGGGTTCGGGGGCGGGGCGGCGCATGGCGTGGGCATCCGGGAGTCGTGCAGGCGGCGCATCTTACCCTTGTTGGGGCGCGTCCGCCGGGCGGCGCGGGCGGCTATCGGCGGCCGGCGCTTTGCGGTACAGTCCGCGCCCTCTGGAGCCCTGAGCCTGGAAACGGCAGTTGACTGCCTTCGAGCGCAACGAAGCCTGCATGCGTGTCCGCTTTGGCCCCTTCGCCGGGGCTCACCCGATGGGACGGTGCCCCGCACGCCTGCCGGCCGGGGCGCTTTGTGTTGTTGCCTGGCGCCGGGCGCCCGCCGAACGCACCGGCAGGCGCGTCCAACAACCTTTTCCAGCTTGAATCGATTGGAGTTCTTGTGACGCACCGCCTCTTGCTCGCGCCCATGGAGGGCCTCGCCGACGACGTGCTGCGCGAGGTGCTGACCCGCGTCGAGGGCTACGCCCACGCCGTCACCGAGTTCGCCCGGGTGTCGGGCTCGGTGCTGCCGCTGCGGGCCTTCACGCGGATGTCGCCGGAGCTGCGGGCCGGCAGCGCCACGTCCAGCGGCACGCCGGTGCGGGTGCAGCTGCTCGGCTCGGACCCGGCCTGCATGGCCGACAACGCGGCCCAGCTGGCGCGGCTCAACCCGGCGGGGATCGACCTCAACTTCGGCTGCCCGGCGCCCACGGTCAATCGCCACCGGGGCGGGGCGGCGCTCCTCGACGAGCCGGAGCTGCTCCACGCCATTGCCTGCGCGGTGCGCCGGGCGGTGCCGCGGCACATCCCCTTCACCGCCAAGATGCGCCTGGGGGTGGCCGACACCGGCAAGGCCCTCGACTGCGGCCGGGCGCTGGCCGAGGGCGGGGTCGAGGGGCTGGTGGTCCATGCCCGCACCAAGAACGACGGCTACCGGCCGCCGGCCCACTGGGAATGGGTCGGGCGCATCGCCGATGTGGTGGCGGTGCCGGTGGTGGCCAATGGCGAGGTGTGGTCCGAGGACGACTGGCGGCGCTGCCGCGCGGTGAGCGGCGCCACCGACGTGATGCTCGGCCGCGGCGCGGTGGCCGATCCCTTTCTGGTGCGGCGCATCCGGGCCGGCGCCGATGCCTCCGCCGACCGGGCGGCCGAATGGACCGAGCTGCAGCCGCTGATCGCCGAGTTCTGGCGGCGGGTGCTCGCCAAGGTCGAGGCCCGCCATGCGCCAGGGCGGCTCAAGCAGTGGCTCAACCTGCTGCGCCGCAACTTTCCCCAGGCCGAGATCCTGTACCGGGATATCCGCCCCCAGGCCGACCCGCGGGTGATCGAGCAGCTGCTTTCCGCCCACGGCATACCGCTGCTCCGGGCAGCCGCGTAGAATTGCGGCGATGTACGCCAATTCCCGCATTCCCGAGAGCGCCCAGCAGGGCGTTCATGAGCATCTGGCCGCGCTGGTCGCCCGGCACGCCAGCCACGAGTTCCGCAAACCCTGCCTCGACTACAACAAGGCCGCCTTCGCCCAGAGCCTCGCCGGCTGGGACGGCAAGGCGCCGCTGATCCTCGATGCCGGCTGCGGCGTGGGCCACAGCACCATCCAGCTGGCGCGGGCCTTCCCCGACCACTGGGTGATCGGCGTGGACCAGTCGGAAGACCGCCTCACCCGCAAGAAGCCCTACCCGGACGCGCTGATGCCCACCAACCTGGTCTTCGTGCGTGCCGACCTGGTGGACTACTGGCGCCTGATGGCCGAGGCCGGCATCCGCCTCGCGCGGCATTACATCCTGTACCCCAACCCGTGGCCCAAGATCGGCCACCTGGCCCGGCGCTGGCACGCCCACCCGGTGTTTCCGTTCATCCCGCGGCTCGGCGGGCGGCTGGAGTGCCGCAGCAACTGGAACATCTACGTGGAAGAATTCTGCGTCGCCCTCGGCCTGCTCACCGGCCGCCAGGTGCCCTGCGAGGCCTTCGAGGCCCCGTCGCCGCTGACCCCTTTCGAACGCAAGTACCGGGATTCCGGCCAGACCCTTTACCGGTGTGTGGTCGAGCTCGATCAACTGGAGGCAAACCCGTCATGACCCAAGCCCGATCCATCCCCCTCTCCGAAGACGAACTCGAGCAGCTCGAGGCGCTGCTGGTCTCCGACGAGGTGCCCGCCGACTGCATGAACCTCGAGATGCTCGACGGCTACCTCGCCGCCATCGCCGCCTCGCCGTTGCCGATCGCGGTAGAAGACTGGCTGCCCGCGGTGTGGACCGCCGATGAGGGTGAGGTGGGCTTCGGCTCCGGCAGCACCCTGCAGAAGGCCATCGAGCTGGTGCTGCGCTACTACAACGACCAGCTCGCCGCCATCGGCGACGAAGAAGGCGACGAGGAGGGCGAGGCCGAAGGCTGGCAGCCCTTCTGCTATGCCCAGGGCGGCGACGACGACCCGGCCATCGGCGAGGAGTGGACCAACGGCTTCGAGCAGGGTTTCGAGATGTGGCCCGTCGAGTGGCCCGACAAGGTCAGCGACACCGCCATCGCCGAAGAGCTGCTGGAGGTGATCCTCGGCTCCGAGGAGGAAGCCGAGGCGCCCGCCGACGCCGAGGCCCAGCTGGCCGAGCTCGAAGAGAAGGGCTTCGCCGTCCAGCATCTTTACCAGAACTGGCGCGCCCTCGGCCTGCCGGCACCCGAGCCCGTCGCGGTGAGCGCCGCCACCGCCGCCGCCAAGAGCGGCCCGGGCCGCAACGAACCCTGCCCCTGCGGCAGCGGCAAGAAGTACAAGAAGTGCTGCGGCGCCAGCTGAGCGATGGCTGACCCCTGCCTCTCGTGTGGCGCCTGCTGCGCCAGCTTCCGGGTGGATTTCCATGTCTCCGACCTGGAAAGCCAGCCCGGCGGCTGCGTGCCGGTGGCCCTGACGGTGCCGGTCACTGCCACCCTGCATCGCATGCGCGGCACCGACGACGGGCCGCCCCGCTGCATCGCGCTGGCCGGCGAGGTGGGGCGCGAGGTGCAGTGCACCATCTACGACCGTCGCCCGGGGCCCTGCCGCGACTTCGCGCCCTACGCGGCGCTGGGCATCGGCGACGAGGGCTGCGCCCGCGCGCGCCGCCGCCACGGCCTGCCGCCCCTGGACGGCTGAACGCAGTTTGCATTGCGACACACTTTTTTAGCGCCCGGCGCGGCGTTGTCGCCGTAGTCTGTCGGCTCCACAACATTTGTCAGGAGTACGACATGGGATTGCTGAGTTTCGTGCGTGAAGCCGGTGAGAAGCTCTTCGGCCGCAAGGAAGTCGAAGCCGCCGCGGCCGAGAGCGCCCAGGACAAGCTGGCCGACCTCAATCAGAAGGCAGCCGCCGCCATCGTCGCCTACATCGACAAGCAGGGCCTGGACACCCGCGCGCTGCAGGTCAGCTTCGATGGCGCCAGCAGCACCGTGACCGTCGCCGGCACCGTGGCCGACCAGGCCATCCGTGAGAAAGTGCTGCTCTGCTGCGGCAACGTGGAGGGCGTCGACAAGGTGGACGACCAGCTCACCGTGATCAACCCCGAGCCGCCGGCCACCTTTCACACCGTGGTGCGTGGCGACACCCTGTCGGCGATCGCCAAGGCATGTTATGGCAACGCCAATGCCTACATGAAGATCTTCGAGGCCAACAAGCCGATGCTGAGCGACCCGAACAAGATCTACCCCGGCCAGGTGCTGCGCATCCCGGCCTGATCCACCGGTGCGGCGAGGATTGGCGGACTGTGTCGGCTCTGACACAATCCGCAATGTCCTTTCATCAAACCGTCACTCAACGGAGCCTCGCGCCATGACCATCCGCTTTTCCGTCGAAGGGGAATTCATCCAGATCGACCAGCTCCTGAAGGCCGCCGGCCTGTGCGGCTCCGGGGGCGAGGCCAAGCAACGGGTGGCCGACGGGGTGGTGTTCGTGGACGGCGAGATCGAGAACCGCAAGCGCGCCAAGCTGCGCCCGGGCCAGCGCATCGACTTCGCTGGCGAGACCATCGAGCTGGTCGCCGCCGGCTGAGCGCCGGGCGTCAGCCCGCGTGGATGTCGCCGTCGGTATAGAACCAGCGGCCATCCACCCGCACGAAACGGCTCGTCTCGTGCAGGCGGTGGGCGCGGCCGCCCACCTTGTAGCGGGCCACGAACTCGACGATCGCGTGGTTTTCGTCGCCCTGTTCGTGGCGGCGCACCTGCAGGCCCAGCCACTTGGTGGGTGGGCCTTCGTCCAGGGTCAGCCCGGCCGGGCGGAAGTCCGGGTGCCAGGTGGCGAGCAGGTAGGCTTCGCGGCCCCGGGTGAAGGCGGTGTAGCGGGAGCGCATCAGCGCTTCGGCGTCGGGGGCCGGCGCGCCACCGTCGAGGTAGCGCCCGCAGCAGTCGGGATAGGCGGCGGGCTTGCCGCAGGGGCAGGGTTCGGCCATGGCAGCACAGGGGTAGGGCAGGGGGCCTGCATTCTGGGCCGACGAACCTGCCGGGCGCAAGCCATCCGGCATCGAAAACCATGCAGTTTTGCGCCGCGCTGCCGTTAAAAATCGGGTAAGCAGGGCCCGCGCGCAGGGTGGGCCTCGGATTGTCCCGATCAATGCCGGTGCCGCCGTGGCACGCCGGCCTGCCCGTGGGTGAGGATATGCAGTTCAAGCGCTGGATGCTGGGGATTCGCGGCAAGCTGATCGGGATCTTCGTCGTCATCAAGGTTCTACCCCTGCTGTTGCTCGCCCTCGTGGCGTGGACGATGGCCCAGCGCCTCGGTGACACCGTGACCCGCCAGGCCGGAGCAATGGCTGACTCGATGCTGACGACCATCCGCGAGACGGGTGACGTGGCCACCGGCGACGCCATCAAGGCCCTCGACGACCGCGCCCGGGAGGGTATCGAGCGGCTTACCACCGACACCGCCCGCGCCGTCGCCGCCTTTCTCTACGACCGGGATGCGGACATCCTGCAGGCGGCCCAGGTCGAGCCCGGCGAGGCCACCTACCGGCGCTTCCTGGCCCATCGCAGCCGCGCGGTGCATCGCCACGGCAACTGGCGCCTGTCCGAAGACCAGACCCGCTGGGAGAGCAACGGCCCCGAGGGTTGGGACGAGGCCCTCGCCGCCGATGCCAGCCAGGCGCTGCCCGACAACGCCAAGCACTTCAGCGCCCGCCCGCCCGAATACATCGGCATCGCCGAGCAGCGCCCGCTTTTCGTCGAGATGAGCTTCATCGACCTCAATGGCCGCGAGCGCGTCAAGATCACCACCGGCGACCTGATGCCCACGGCCCTGCGCGACATCAGCCGGCCGGAGCAGACCTTCGTCAAGGCCGAGCGTTACTGGCCCGAGCTGCAGAAGCTGAAGCCCGGCGAAATCTATGTTTCCGATGTGATCGGCGCCTACGTGGGCAGCCGGGTGATCGGCCCCTACCTGCCGGCCTCGGCGAAGAAGGCCGGGATCGAGTTCCGCCCCGAGGCGTCGGCCTACGCGGGCACCGAGAACCCCGTCGGCCGGCGCTTCCGCGGGATCGTGCGGTGGGCGACGCCGGTGGAGCGCAACGGCCGCGTCGTCGGCTACGTGAGCCTGGCCCTCGATCACGACCACATCCGCGAATTCACCGATCACCTGAGCCCCACCGACTCCCGCTATACCCCGATCAACGACGCGATCGTCGGCAATTACGCCTTCATGTGGGATCACCGCAGCCGCAACATCTCCCACCCGCGGGACTACTTCATCGTCGGCTACGACCCGGCCACCGGCGAGCAGGTGGTGCCGTGGCTGGATCAGGGCCTCTACGACGCCTGGCAGGCGTCCGGCAAGAGCGCCCGGGAATTTCTCGCCGGCGTGCAGCCCTTCGACGGCCAATCCCTCAAGAAGAAGCCCGCCGCCGCCCAGGTGAAGGCCGGCACCGTGGCCCTCGACTGCCGTTACCTCAACTTCTCGCCCCAGTGCGCCGGCTGGAACCAGCTCACCGAGCAGGGCGGTTCGGGCTCCTTCGCGATCTTCTTCTCGGGGCTCGACAAGCTCACCACCGCCGCCGCGATCCCCTATTACACCGGCCAGTACGGCCAGTCGCGGCGCGGCTTCGGCTTTGTGACGATCGGCGCCAACGTGGGTGATTTCCACCGGGCGGCCACCGAATCGGCCAAGCGCATCGGCCAGGCCATCACCGAGACCGACAAGGCCTTCCAGCAAAAGCGCGAGGCGCTGCGTGACGAGATCGGCCACAACCTGGCCCAGACCGCCGGCGCGCTGACCCTGTCCACGGTGGTGATGGTGGTGCTGGTGATCATCGTGGCGATCTGGATGGCCGAGTTCATCACCCGCCGCATCACGCGCATGATCGACGGCCTGGGCCGCTTCCGGGCGGGCGAGCTGTCGCACCGGCTGGAGATCGCCTCCCGCGACGAGATGGGCGAGCTGGCCCGCTCGTTCAACCACATGGCCGACGCGGTGCAGGAATCCTTCAAGCGTTCCGAAGAGGCGCGCGCCCGGGCGGAGGAGGCCAACAAGCTCAAGTCCGATTTCCTCGCCAACATGTCCCACGAGCTGCGCACGCCCCTCAACGGCATCCTGGGCTACTCGGAGCTGCTGCAGCTGGAGCTCGAGACCCCGGAGCAGCAGGAGTACGCGGCCAGCATCCATTCGTCGGGGCAGCACCTGCTCGAGATCGTCAATGACCTGCTCGACCTCGCCAAGATCGAGGCCGGCCGCATGGAACTCAAGCCGGCGCCCATCGACATCCCGCGCCTGGCGGCCGACCTGGTCGCCACCCACCGGGCCCACGCCCAGGGCAAGGCGCTCAGCCTCGCCTGCACCCTCGCCGACGACCTGCCGCCGCATCTGCTCACCGACGCCCAGCGCCTGCGGCAGGTCCTCAACAACCTCCTCAACAACGCGATCAAATTCACCGAGCACGGCGGGGTCGAGCTCAGGGTGTGGCGGGCCGGCGACGCGATCGCCTTCGGGGTGCGCGACACCGGCCCCGGGATTCCGCCCGAGTCCCTCCACCTGATCTTCGAGAAGTTCCAGCAGCTCGACCACTTCCTCACCCGCGACCATGGCGGCACCGGCCTCGGCCTGGCGCTGGCCCGGGAGCTTGCCCATCTGCTCGGCGGCGAGTTGAGCGTAGAATCCCGGCTTGGCGAAGGCAGCACCTTCACCCTGACCCTCCCCGTCGAGGGGCCGTTCACCCCGCCCATCTGACAGGCATCACCCCCTATGAGCGATTCGCCACCCTCGGCTGCAACACGCGTCCTCGTCGTCGACGACAACTCCATCAATCGTCGGCTGGCGATGGCCTTCGTCAAACGGCTCGGCTTCGTGGTCGAGGAGGTCGAAGACGGCGCCGCCGCCCTCGAGCGGCTCGCCGCGAGCCCCTTCGACGTGGTGTTCCTCGACATCAGCATGCCGGGCATGTCCGGCGAGGAAGTGCTGGCGCGGCTGCGTGCCGACCCCCGCTTCGCCGGGCTGCACGTCATCGCCTACACGGCCCACGCCCTCCACGAAGAAAAGCAGCGCCTCATCGACGCCGGCTTCGACGACCTGCTGATCAAGCCGATTTCACTCAAGGCCGTCGAGAGCGCGCTGGCCGCCTTCATGCCCGCCTGAAGGCCGGGCATCGTCGGGGTTTAAGGCGTAAGATTGGCCTGCCGGGCAAATTTGCATTGTGCGTCCGCACAATTTTGATCGGTTAAAATATAATATATATAAGACTGGAATTTGTTCTATAAAACATCAGTCCGAGAGGGAGAGGTGTCCGCGGTCCCACCCGGGCCGGGGCGCCAGCCGAAACACCGTCACACAACCACCGTCTAGAAGGATCTATCCATGCTTGAAGCCTATCGTCAGCATGTTGCCGAGCGCGCCGCCCTCGGCATCCCGCCGCTGCCCCTGTCGAAGCAGCAAACCCAAGCTCTGGTCGAACTGCTGCAGAATCCCCCGGCCGGCGAAGAGGCCTTCCTGGTGGAACTGCTGACCTACCGCGTTCCCGCCGGTGTGGATGATGCCGCCAAGGTCAAGGCCGAGTTCCTGGCCAAGGTCGCCAAGGGCGAGCTCGCCTGCGGCCTGGTCTCCAAGGTCAAGGCCACCGAGCTGCTGGGCACCATGCTGGGCGGCTACAACGTCAAGCCGATGATCGACCTGCTGGGCGACGCCGAATGCGGCGCCACCGCGGCCGAAGGCCTCAAGAAGACCCTGCTGGTCTTCGACTACTTCCACGACGTCGCCGAGCTGGCCAAGGCCGGCAACGCCAACGCCAAGTCCGTGATGCAGTCGTGGGCCGACGGCGAGTGGTTCACCTCCCGCCCCGAAGTCCCGGCCAGCCAGAAGCTGACCGTCTTCAAGGTTACCGGCGAAACCAACACCGACGACCTGTCGCCCGCGCCGGACGCCTGGTCCCGCCCCGACATCCCGCTGCACGCGCTGGCCATGCTCAAGAACCCGCGCCCGGGCATCGAGGCCGACGAGCCGGGCTCCCGCGGCCCGATCAAGCAGCTCGAGGCGCTGGCCGCCAAGGGCAACCTGATCGCCTACGTCGGTGACGTGGTCGGCACCGGCTCCTCCCGCAAGTCCGCCACCAACTCCGTGCTGTGGTTCACCGGCGAGGACATCCCCTTCGTCCCGAACAAGCGCTTCGGCGGCGTGTGCCTGGGCTCCAAGATCGCTCCGATCTTCTTCAACACCATGGAAGACGCGGGCGCGCTGCCCATCGAGATCGACGCCGGCCAGATGGACATGGGCGACGAGATCGAGCTCAAGATCGACCAGGCCACCGGCAAGGTCGTCGCCACCAAGAACGGCGCCACCATCGCCGAATCCCAGCTCAAGACCCTCGTCATCCTCGACGAAGTCCGCGCCGGCGGCCGTATCCCGCTGATCATCGGCCGTGGCCTCACCACCAAGGCCCGCGAGGCCCTGGGCCTGCCCCCGTCCACCCTGTTCCGCCTGCCCCAGAACCCCGCCGACACCGGCAAGGGCTTCTCCCTGGCGCAGAAGATGGTCGGCCGCGCCTGTGGTCTGCCGGAAGGCCAGGGCATCCGTCCGGGCACCTACTGCGAGCCCAAGATGACCACCGTCGGCTCCCAGGACACCACCGGCCCGATGACCCGCGACGAGCTCAAGGATCTGGCCTGCCTCGGCTTCTCCGCCGACCTGGTGATGCAGTCCTTCTGCCACACCGCGGCCTACCCGAAGCTGGTGGACGTGCGCATGCACCGTGAGCTGCCGTCGTTCATCTCCACCCGCGGCGGCGTGTCCCTGCGTCCGGGCGACGGCGTGATCCACTCCTGGCTCAACCGCCTGCTGCTGCCCGACACCGTCGGCACCGGTGGCGACTCCCACACCCGCTTCCCGATCGGCATCTCCTTCCCGGCCGGCTCCGGCCTGGTGGCCTTCGCGGCCGCCACCGGCGTGATGCCCCTCGACATGCCCGAGTCCGTGCTGGTCCGCTTCAAGGGCAGCATGGAAGAAGCCACCAAGCGCGGCATCACCCTGCGCGACCTGGTCAACGCGATCCCGCTGTACGCCATCAAGGCCGGCCTCCTGACCGTCGAGAAGAAGGGCAAGAAGAACATCTTCTCCGGCCGCATCCTCGAGATCGAAGGCCTGCCGGATCTGAAGGTCGAACAGGCCTTCGAGCTCTCCGACGCCGCCGCCGAGCGCTCCGCCGCCGCCTGCTCGGTCCAGCTCAACAAGGCCCCGATCGTCGAGTACATGCGCTCCAACATCACCCTGATGAAGTGGATGATCGCCGAAGGCTACGAGGATGCCCGCACCCTCAAGCGCCGCATCAAGGCCATGGAAGAGTGGATCGCCAACGGCGTGCTGCTGCAGCCGGACGCCGACGCCGACTACGCCGCCGTGATCGAGATCGACCTGGCCGACGTCACCGAGCCGATCCTGGCCTGCCCGAACGACCCGGACGACGTCAAGGTGCTGTCCGAAGTCCAGGGCGACAAGATCGACGAGGTCTTCATCGGTTCCTGCATGACCAACATCGGCCACTTCCGCGCCGCGGGCAAGGTGCTGGACGGCAAGTCCGACATCCCGACCCGCCTGTGGATCGCCCCGCCGACCAAGATGGACGCCCTCATCCTCACCGAAGAAGGCTACTACTCCGTCCTCGGCAAGGCCGGCGCCCGCATGGAAATGCCGGGCTGCTCCCTGTGCATGGGCAACCAGGCGCAGATCCGCAAGGGTTCCACCGCGGTGTCCACCTCGACCCGTAACTTCCCGAACCGCCTGGGTATCGACACCCGCGTGTATCTGGCTTCCGCCGAACTGTCTGCCGTCGCCGCCCTGCTGGGCCGTCTGCCGACCGTCGCCGAGTACCAGGAACAGGTTCAGGCCGTGAATGCCAAGGCCGCCGAGGTCTATCGCTACATGAACTTCGACCAGATCCCCGCCTTCGTCGAAGTCGCGGACACCGTCGAAGTCTAAGTCGCGTCGCAAAGCCGGGCCTGCGCCCGGCCGCTGCACCCCACGCAACGCCCCGACCGGGTTTCCGGCCGGGGCGTTGTTTCGTTCACCGTGCCGGCCCCAGGATGGGCGTCGGAGCGTGACGATTTTAATGTTGTTGCGATGACGGAGGGCTGTGCGCCACGCAAAGGGAATGGATTGAGACTTTTCTCCTGTACAGGGCAGGGGGGATGCTCAATGATTCGGCAAACTTGTTAAAAGTTACAAACTTGGTACCCCAGCCATGTCCAATCGCCGGAATTCACCGATAACCTGTTCTACGCTCCCCACCGCCCGTCGGGTCGGCATGGGCGTGCGCGCCGCGCGTCTGTGGGCGGAGCATGGCCGCTTGAAGACCTGGACCGTGCGTGCCGGCCGGCCGCGGATGCTGGTGCTGCCGGTGGAGACCCCGCTGCCGGCCCGCAGCCCCGCGGCGGGCGAGGGCCTGCTGATCGTCTGCGAGGACGACGAGCGCAGCGCGCTGGCCGCCCTCGCGGGCCGCGCGGTGCCTGCGATGCAGACCGATTTTGCCCGCGACGCCTTCGATGCCCTGATCCGCGTCGGCGCCGAGGCGCCGGCCGTCGTGCTGACCCACCTCGGGCTGGCCGGCATGGATGCCTTCGGGATGCTCCGCGCCCTCGCCGGCCACGCCCGGGAGCAGGGCACCCTGGTGATCGTGCTGCTCGAAGCCGAATGCGAGCGGGCGATGGTGCGGGCCCGGCTGCCCGACGAGGTGCTGCTGCTGGGCCCCACCGATGACATCGCGGAGCTGGCCGGCCGCCTGCGGGCCTGCGTGGAGGGCCGGCGCAACCGGGTCGGCACCACCACCGCGATCCTCGACGACCACCACTGAAGGCGTCCGCCGCCGGGCCGGCAGGGTGCCGGCCGCCGACCGGCTCCACTCACGCTTCGGCCAACTGGCAGCCCGGGCCCGGAGCGCGTAGCATGGCCTTTTTTTTGAGCGGGCCCGCACTGTGTTCTATGGCGTCACCGACCTCGGCACCTTCGTGCTCGGCACGATCGTCATTGTTCTCCTGCCCGGGCCCAACTCCCTGTACGTGATGACGGTTGCCTCCCGCTTCGGCGTTGCCGCCGGCTACCGGGGCGCGGCGGGGATCTTCGTCGGCGACCTCGTCCTGATGACCCTCGCCGCCACCGGCGTGGCATCGGTCTTCCAGGCCAACCCGGCGCTTTTCGAGGCGCTCAAGTACGCCGGCGCGGCCTATCTGGTGTTCCTCGGCTTCAATCTGCTGCGGGCCGCGCTGCGTGGTCGCGGTGCCGGCGAGGTGGCCCCGCCGGTGGAGGCGTCCCCCCTCGGCACCTCCCAGCCGTTCCGGGTCGCCCTCTTGATCAGCCTGATGAACCCCAAGGCGATCCTGTTCTACGTGTCCTTCTTCATCCAGTTCGTCTCGCCGGGCTATGCGCACCCGGCGCTGTCCTTCCTGATCCTGGGGGTGGTCGTCCAGCTGTGCAGCATGGCCTACCTGTCGGTGCTGATCTTCGGGGGAACCTGGCTCGCCGACAGCTTCCGGCGCCGGCCGCGCCTGTCGGCCACCGCCACCGGCGGCGTCGGCGCGCTGTTCATCGGCTTCGGCGCCAAGCTGGCCGACGGCGGATTGGGTTAGGCGGCCGGGCTACAGCCGGCCGATGTCCTCGTCCTGGCCGACGGCGCGGCGGGCGCGCAGGTCGCGGTACACCGCGGCGCGCATCAGCAGCATCGACACCACCGGCGCGGTCATCAGCACGAAGGCGCCGATCAGCAGCTCATGCAGCACCGGCCGCGATTCGGCCACGCTGAAATGGATCATCGACGCCACCAGGATGCAGCCTGCGCCCAGCGTAACGGTGATGGCCGGGCCGTGGATGCGCTGGTAGAAGTTCTCGAGGCGGAACAGCCCCAGGGTGCCGATCAGCGCGACCAGCCCGCCGGCCACCAGCAGCAGGGCCACCGGCAACGCCGCCCACCAGGGCAGGGTGTGGAGGGCGCTCATTCGATCACCTCGCCGCGCATCAGGAACTTGGCCAGGGCGACCGTCGACACGAAGCCGAGCAGCGCGATCAGCAGCGCCGCGTCGAAGTAGATCTGGCTGCCATGGTCGATGCCCAGCACCAGGGCCAGGATCATGGCGCACATCCACAGGGTGTCGAGGGCCAGCACCCTATCCTGGGCGGTGGGGCCGCGCAGCAGGCGCAGCGCGCACAGCACCATGCCCAGCACCACGCAGCCCTCCGCAAACAGGATGGCCGCCGAGAGCAGTGCCACAGTCGTCATGTCCGGTCTCCTGGCGCCTCGAAGACCTCGATGATGGGCCGTTCGTAGCGCGTCTTGATGGTGTCCACCCACCACGCCGCGTCGTGCAGGTCGAAGACGTGCAGCAGCAGCGCCTGGCGCCCGTCGTCCCCGGGCAGCAGATCGACCCACACCGTGCCCGGCGTCGAGTTGATCAGGCACGACAGCAGCGCCAGCCCGTGGGGGCTGCGCAGGTCGAGGGGCACCCGGATGAAGCGGGAATTCACATCGCGGGTGCGCCGCAGCAGGATGATCTGGCCGACGCCCAGGCTGGAGCGGATGATCTCCACCGTCGCCATCCCGAGCAGCCGCAGCATCGCCAGCGGCCGGCGGAGGCGGGCGTAGCCGTGGGGCTGCAGCGGGCGGGCGAGCAGCGGCGCGGCAATGGCGAGGGCGCCGCCGAGCAGCAGGTGGGCCGGCTCGACGCTCTGGTTGAGCAGCAGCCACATCGCGAGCAGGCTGATCGACAGCAGCGGGGACGGAATCCAGCGTCTCATCGTGCCAGCTCCCCGGCCGCCGGCCGTGCCACGGGCGGCTCCATCAGCACGCGGCGGCTGTAGCTGTCGCTGCGCGACAGGCCGTCCACCGTGCGGCTCAGATAGCCGAACACCGGCCCGGCCTGCACCGTCAGCAGCACGCACAGGGCCACCAGCGCCCCCACCGGCAGCGCCTCGGAGCGCTGCAGCCGTGGTGGCGTGAGGGCCCCGGAGGCCCAGAAGGTGCGGACCCCCAGACGCATCAGGGCGATGATCGCCGCCAGCCCGGCCAGCACCATCAGCGCCACCAGCAGCCAGGTGGTGGCCGGCACGCGGCCCGGCAGCGCCAGCAGGGCGTGGAACAGGCTGAACTTGGCCACGAAGCCCGACAGCGGCGGCATGCCGCTGATCACCAGCGCGCAGGCCACGAAGCTGAGGCCCAGGAAGGCCAGGGTGCCCGGGATGCCGACGCCCACCGGGTCTTCAGGCTTGTCCTCGATGGCGAAGGCCTCCATGGTGATCGCCAGCAGGGCCGCCCCGGGTGGGCGGATGCGCTCGGTGAGCTCGATCAGCAGCATGAAGGCCGCCATCGCCAGGGTCGAGCCGAGCAGGTAGTACAGCCCCGAGGCGAGCACCGCGCTGCCCGAGTGGCCGAGCACCGCCAGCAGGGTGCCCGACGAGATGATCGCGCCGTAGCCCGCCATCCGGCAGCCGTCCTGGCTGGCCAGCATGCCCACCGCGCCGAACAGCAGGGTCGCCATGCCGCCGGCGGTCAGCGCCGCGAGGCCGAAGCCCTCCAGCCCGCCCGCCCCGTCGCCGAACACTGCCAGCCACACCCGCAGCAGGGCGTAGATGCCCACCTTGGTCATCAGCACCAGCATTGCCCCCACCGGCGGCGAGGCGGCGGCGTAGGTGGTGGGCAGCCAGAAGCCGAGGGGCCACATCGCGCCCTTGGTGAGGAAGGCGAGGGCCAGCACGCTGGCCCCCACGCGCAGCAGGTAGGCGTCCTCGGGGCCGAGGGCGGCGACCCGGCTGGCGAGGTCGGCGATGTTGAGGGTGCCCGCCGCGCCGTAGATCAGCGCCGCCCCGATCAGGAACAGCAGCGAGGCCACCAGGTTGATCGCGATGTACTGCATGCCGGCCTGGATGCGGCGCAGGTTGTAGCCGTGCAGCACCAGGCCGTAGGAGGCCGCCAGCATCACCTCGAAGAACACGAACAGGTTGAACAGGTCGTGGGTCAGGAAGGCTCCGTTGAGCCCCATCAGCAAGAACTGGAACAGCGAATGGAAATGCACGCCGACCCGGTCCCAGCGGCGGGCCGAGAACACCAGCACGGCCAGCGCGATGGTGGACGTCAGCACCAGCATCAGCGCCGCCAGCCGGTCGACCAGCAGCGCGATGCCGAAGGGCGCCGCCCAGTTGGAGGCCAGGTATACGCCGATCCCGTCCGGCCAGTGGCCGCCATCGGCGAGCCGCAGCAGCGCCACCGACAGCAGCCACAGCAGCACGGCGCTCGCCAGGCTGCAGGCAAACTTGAGCTGGTGGCGGTTCTGGTTGACCGGGATCAGCAGGGCGCCCACCAGCATCGGCAGGAGCACCGGCACGATGATCAGGTGTTGCAGGAAGGGCAGTCCGTTCATTCGCGGCCCTCCTCGCCGTCCACGTGGTCGCTGCCGGTCAGGCCGCGGGCGCCGATGATCATCACCAGGTAGAGCGCGGTGGTGGCAAAGCCGATCACGATCGCCGTGAGCACCAGGCCCTGGGGCAGCGGGTCGGCGAGCTGGGCCGGGTCGACGGCGGGCGTGGGGGTGATCGGCGCCTGGTTCACCCACAGGCGGCCCATCGCGAAGATGAACAGGTTCACCGCGTAGGACATCAGCAGCAGCCCGGTGATGAGCTGGAAGGTGCGCGGCCGCAGGATCAGCCACACCCCCGAGCCGAACATCACGCCCACCGCGATCGCAAGGGTCAGTTCCATCAGATCGTCCTCCGGGTCTCGTCGGCCGCCGGCGCGTCGTCGCCGGGCTGGCGATGGGCGCGCAGGGACTGGTGGGCCAGCGCCACCAGCATCAGCATCGTGGTGCCGACCACCGTCGCGAACACCCCCAGGTCGAACACGAAGGCGCTGGGCAGGTGCAGCTCACCCACCAGCGGCCAGTCCACGTGGGCGGTATGGGTGGTCAGGAAGGGGTGGTCGAACAGCCACGCACCGAGGCCCGTCGCGCAGGCCAGCGCCAGCCCGAAGCCCAGCCAGCGGTGGGGCCTCAGCTGCAGGTGGCTCTCCACCCAAAGGGTGCCGGCCAGCATGTACTGCACCAGGATCGCCACCGAGAAGATCAGCCCCGCCACGAAGCCGCCGCCGGGCAGGTTGTGGCCGCGCATGAAGAAATACACCGCCGCCACCCCCATGAAGGGCAACAGCAGGCGCAGGTAGATGCCCGCCACGAGCAGGTAGCCGCTGCCCGCCTGCTCGGCCGGCGCCTGCCGGCTGGCCGGGTCCACGTCGTTGCGCCGCTGGGCCGGGATGCCCACGCTCTCCGGTGCCGGCCGGAAGCGGCGGAGCAGGGCATACACCGTGAGCGCGACGATCGCCAGCACGGTGATCTCACCCAGGGTGTCGAAGCTGCGGAAATCCACCAGCAGCACATTGACGACGTTGCTGCCGCCGCCCCCGACAAGGGCATGCTGCAGGAAGAAATCCCCGATGCTGTGGGAGGCCGGATGCACCAGCACCGCATAGGTGAGCGCCGCCATGCCCAGCCCGCCGGCCAGCGCCACGATCAGGTCACGGCTGCGGCGCAGCCGGGCCCCCGGGGCGGCGGCAGAGCGGTCTGCGGCGGAGGCGACCCGCGGTGGCAGCCAGCGCAGGCCGAGCAAGAGCAGCACCGTGGTGACGGTCTCCACCATCAGCTGGGTCAGCGCCAGGTCGGGGGCCGACAGCCACAGGAAGGTCACCGAGGTGACGACGCCGGTGCCGCCGACCAGCGCCAGCGCCGCCAGGCGGTGGTACTTGGCCAGCCAGGCCGCGGCCACCGCCGCCCCGCCGCCGATCAGCCACAGGGCGGCGAACAGCGGGTCGAAGCCCTGCCGGGGCTGGTCGGGCCACGCCGCCGGCACGCCGGCCAGCAGCAGCGGCACGCCCACCAGCGCGACCATCATGAGCAGCAGCTGGGGCTGCAGCCGCCCGGTGCCGACATGCTTCAGCAGCCGGCCGGCCGAGTTGGTGAGCAGCAGCATCGCGCTCTCGTAGGCCTGGGCGCCGTTGAGGCGGTGCAGCAGCGGCACCGTCTCGCGCGCCCGCAGGTTGAAGCCGCGCAGCAGCACGGCGTACAGCAGCACGCCGCCGGCCAGGGCCACCGCGCTCATCAGCAGCGGAACGTTGAAGCCGTGCCACACCGCCAGGTCGTATTCCGGCATCGCCGGGCCGAGGGTGGCGACCGCGGCCACGTGCAGGATCGGCTCGATGCTGACGCCCGGCACGCTGCCCACCACCAGGCAGGCCAGCACCAGCAGCTCCACCGGAAAGCGCATCCAGCGCGGCGGCTCGTGGGGTGCGCGGGGCAGCTCCCGGGCCGGCGGGCCGAAGAAGATGCCGATGAAGCGCAGCGAGTAGGCCACCCCGAACACCCCCATCGCCAGCGCCGCGTAGGACATCCACCAGTTGGTGTCGCCACCCACCAGCAGCGTCTCGGCAAAGAACATCTCCTTCGACAGGAAGCCGTTGAGCAGCGGTACGCCGGCCATCGCCGCGCTGGCGACGATGGCGAGGGTTGCGGTAACGGGCAGCGTGTGGCGCAGGCCGCTCAGCACCCGCATGTCGCGGGTGCCGCACTCGTGGTCGATGATCCCCGCCGCCATGAACAGCGAGGCCTTGAAGGTGGCGTGGTTGAGGATGTGGAAGATCGCCGCCACGATGGCCAGCGGCGTGCCGATGCCGATCAGCGTGGTGATCAGCCCCAGGTGGCTGATCGTCGAGTAGGCCAGCAGGCCCTTCAGGTCGTGCTGGAAGATCGCCACGAAGGCGCCGATCAGGAGCGTGCACACCCCGGCCCCGCCGATGATCCAGGTCCACTCCGGCGTGCCTGCCAGCGCCGGCCACAGCCGTACCAGCAGGAACACGCCGGCCTTCACCATGGTTGCCGAGTGCAGGTAGGACGACACCGGCGTGGGCGCCGCCATGGCGTGGGGCAGCCAGAAGTGGAACGGAAACTGGGCGCTCTTGGTGAGCGCCCCGAGGGCGATCAGCACCAGCGCCGGCCGGTACAGCTCATCGGCGCGGATGCGCTCACCGGCGGCCAGCACCACGTCCAGGTCGTAGCTGCCGACGATGTTGCCGAGCACCAGCACCCCGGCCATCAGGCACAGCCCGCCGGTGGCGGTCACGGTGAAGGCCATCCGTGCTCCGCGCCGGGCGTCGGCCCGGTGGTGCCAGTAGCCGATCAGCAGGAAGGAGGTGAGGCTGGTCAGCTCCCAGAACACCACCAGCTGCACCAGGTTGCCCGACAGCACCACCCCCAGCATCGAGCCCATGAAGGCCAGCAGAAACGCGAAGAAGCGCGGCACCGGGTCGGCCGGCGACATGTAGTAGCGGGCGTACAGCACCACCAGCAGGCCGATGGCCAGCACCAGCATCGAGAACACCCAGGCCAGCCCATCCACCCGCAACACGAAATACAGGCCCTGGGCCGGCAGCCAGGCCAGCTCCTCGCGCAGCACCTGCCCGTCTGCGACGGCGGGGTAGAGCGAACCGGCCACCAGCAGGCCGCCCGCCGCCACCGCGATCGCCAGCAGGGATTCGCGGTTACGGGCATCCTCCGGCATCAGCGCGGCGAGGAGGCTGCCCAGGAAAGGGACGAGGACGAGAGCGGCAAGCAGCATGGTAATCGTGTTCGGATGGCTGGGTTTCATTTTGGCCGCCCGGCGTTGCGGGGGGGGGGGGTGCGGGCGGGGCGACGCCCGCGGCCCCATGGTGCGACATTATGCCGGCCGCACTCCGGCGGCTCTGACTGCAATCTTAATGCCAGACACGGCAAATGGCCGTAGGTTCCGCCATTTGCCGCCGTTTCGGCGGGAACTTTGCCCGGCCGGGGGGTTCCGACTTCCAGGAGCCGGCGCGCCGTGCCGGCCCTTCCGGAAAGGAGGAACGCTCCATGACCCCGTTTCGCCGCATCCTGGCCACCACCGATCTCTCCGCGCCCGCCCGCCACGCCGCCGAGCGCGCCGCCCTGGTCAGCCGGGAGACCGCGGCCCGGCTCGACCTGCTGCATGTGGCCAATCTCGCTCCGCTGGAGCGGCTGCGTCAGCTGATGGGCAGCAGCCCGGCCGAGCTCGAGGCCCGCGTGCTGGATGCGGCGCGGAGCAGGCTGATCGACCTCGCCGGCCTGATCCACGACCGTTTCGGCGTCGTCGCCAACCCCCGGGTGGCGGCCGGCGCGCTGCTGGCCGAGCTGGCCCGGGAGACCGACCCCCTGGCCACCGATCTGCTGGTGTGCGGAGCCAAGGGCGAGAGCGTGATCCGCCACTTCGTGCTCGGCACCACCGCGCTGCGGCTGCTCAGCTCCACCCGCTGCCCGGTGCTGGTGGTCAAGCAGCCGCCCCACGAGCCCTACCGGCGGCTGCTGGTGCCGGTCGACTTCTCGGCCTCGTCGCTGCGTGCCGTGCGCCACGCCCGCCGCATCGCGCCGCGGGCCGACATCGTGCTGCTGCATGCCTTCGACGTGCCCTTCGAGGGCAAGCTGCGCTATGCCAGCGTGGACGACGAGGTGATCCACCACTACCGCATCGTCGCCCGCGAGGAGGCGCTGCAGAAGCTCCAGGCCCTGCGCGACCAGGCCGGCCTGCCGGTGGTGGGCACCCGCCTGCTCGTGCTCCACGGCGACCCGACCTACCGCATCATCGAGCAGGAGCAGGAGTGCGACTGCGACCTGGTCGTGATGGGCAAGCACGGCGAGGGCATGCTCGAGGAGCTCTTCCTCGGCAGCGTCACCAAGCACGTGCTGGCCGAGTCCCAGGGGGACGTGCTGGTGTCGGTGTGAGAGTGCCCCCAATGGCCGGCGGAAGCGGCCATCGGGGGGCGTACAGGGGGCGCCGGGCGCTGCCCGCGGCGCCGTGGCGCGGTGAGGTTCAGCGGCCCAGGTCGATCGCGTATACCCCCAGCCCCTTGCCGGAGCCGTCGTCGTCACGCAGCACGCTGACGTTGGTGAGGCCGAGGGCCTGGGCCACCGAGAGCTTGCCGCTGGCCGACTTGAAGCTCACCGGGCCGGCCGTCGTTACCGGCGTGAAGCGCCAGCTGCGGGTGGCGCCATCGCTGGCCAGGGTCAGGTTGCGGCGGGCCTTGATGTACTCGATGAGCACATCCCGGTTGGCGTCGGGGGAGGCGTAGATCACGTTGCTGCCGTTGAGCCCCGGAAAGCCGCCGCCGCCCGAACCCCGGTAGTTGTTGGTCGCCACGATGAACTCCGTGGCGGTGTCGATCGGGGCGCCCTTGTAGAGCAGGTTGCGGATGCGGCTGCCGGCAGGCTGGGTCACGTCGATCTCGTAGCTCAGGTAGGCCGAGGTGAACACGTCGAAGTTGTAGCCCGGGAAGCTGGACACCAGCGGCTGCTCGGTGCTCAGCGTGGGGTCGATGCGGTTGAAGCGCTCGGCGCTCTTCTCCAGCCAGGCCTTGATGCCGGCCCCGGTCACCTTCACCGCATACACGGTGTTGGGGTAGAGGTAGAGGTCGGCGGCGTTGTTGATGGCGATGTGGCCGGCCTTCACATCGGTGAAGTCCGAGCCGCCGGCAAAGCCGCTCTTGAAGGGCGCGCTCACCGACAGTACCGGCAGGTTACGGTAGGCGGGCAGGTTGGCGGCCACGTAGCGCGCCACGTAGTCGGCCTGGGCGGCGTTCACGATCTGGATCGCCGACACATCGCCCACGTCGGCAAAGTAGGTGCTCATGCTGAAGTCCGACTGGCCGATCGGCGTCTTCACGTACTCGATGGCCGAGGCGTGCTCGGCCTGCACGGCGGCTGACACCACCGCGTCGGCGGCCACGTAGCTGCGGCTGGCCGGGTCGAGCAGGGTCTTGCGCAGGCTGACCTGGGTTTTGTCCTTCACCACGCTCCACTTGCCGTTCTTCACCGTCAGGCTCAGGTTGATCACGCCGATCGCCTTGCCCCAGTAGCTCGGCATCACCGCCGGCACGTCATGGAGGGTGCCCTTGACCTTGTCCACGCCGCTGGCGTTGCAGCTGGTGGTATTGCAGGCGGCGTTGGGAAATTCGCTGTGGGAGTGCCCCATCAGGATCGCGTCGATACCGGCCACCTTGGCCAGGTGGTAGTTGGCGTTCTCCATGGCCGGCGAATAGGCGCTGCTGTCGAAGCCCCCGTGGGAGGCGGCGATCACCAGGTCGGCGCCAGCCGCGCGGGCCATCGGCACGTACCTGGCCGCGCTCTCGACGACGCCCTGCACGTCCACCTTGCCGTCGAGCCAGCGCTTGTCCCAGGCCAGGATCCCCGGCGGCGTGAAGCCGATCACCGCCACCTTCACCACGCTCTCGAAGGGCCTGCCGTCCTTGTCGGTGCCGGTGATCTTCTTGTCCAGCATCAAGTAGGGCGGGTAGAGCGTCTTGCCGTCCTTGCGGCTGGTGACGTTGGCCAGCGCCAGCGGAAAGTCCGGGCCCTTGCACTTGGCCTGGGCCGCCAGCTCGGGCATGCCGTCCACATTGAAGCGGGTGCCGGTCACCTGGGCCAGGTAGGGCAGGCCGTAGTTGAACTCGTGGTTGCCCAGCGTCCCGGCGTCGTAGCCGATGGCGTCCATCGCCTTGTATGCGGCCAGCTTTTCGGTACAGGCCACCGGCGCCACCAGGGCCTGGTAGTCGGCCAGCGCGGTGCCCTGGATGGTGTCGCCGTTGTCGATCAGCAGCGTGTTGGCGAACTCCGCGCGGGCCTGGCGGATCAGCGTGGCGGTGCGCTCGAAGCCCACCGACTTGTCCTCGGCCAGCTTGAAATAGTCGTAGCCCAGCAGGTTGGCGTGGAGGTCGGTGGTTTCCAGCACGGCGAGCTGGGCCGTGGCCGACTCGGGCAGCGTCGTGGCGGTGTCGCTCCCGGCACAGCCGGCCAGCGCCAGCACGGAGGAGAGCAATAGACCCGATAGGGCCCGGCGGGGCGGCAGGTGGGCAGCAGGCATGGCAGCGGGGCAGGAGTTGGAAAGCCCCGGACACTAAGCAGGCTATGTGACAACGGGATGTGCCCCATGTGATGGTCGATCGACACCCTGGCCCGATCGCCCCGGAGGGGCGGCCCTCGTCACCTTGCCGCCACCGGTTGCGGGGATAATCATGGCGGCATGCCCCTCAACCCCCGCCCTCCAGGAGACCGCAGCGATGAACGACGCCGCCCAGCAGATCAAGCACTTCAACGCTGGCCGTGATCCGGAGCGGCTCGCCCTCAAGCTCGGCAAGATGCGTGCCGACCCCTTCATCTTCCTGCGCGGCAGCTGCCACCTGTTCTACGCCCGCCTGCCCCGGGAGCCGTTGTTCACCGCCGCGCCCCTGGCCTGGCTGTGCGGCGACCTCCACCTCGAAAACTTCGGCAGCTTCAAGGGCGACAACCGCCTCGCCTATTTCGACATCAACGACTTCGACGAAGCCATCCTCGCCCCCTGCACCCTGGACCTCGTGCGCTTCCTGGCCAGCGTGCAGTTGGGCGCCCGCAGCCTGGGGGTCACCCCGCCGGAGGCTGGCCTGCTGGGCCGCGTCTTCATCGACGCCTACGCCGCCGCCCTCGCCGAAGGCAAGGCCCGCTGGGTCGAGCGGGAGACGGCGGTCGGGTTGGTCAGGGACATCCTCGCCGGGCTCGGCGAGCGCAAGCGCCCGGCCTTCCTCGATACCCGCACCGAGCTCAAGGGCAAGCACCGCCGCATCCGCAGCGATGGCAAGAAGGCGCTGCCCGTCGACGACGCCCGGCGCGCCGACGTCGAAGCCTTCATCACCCGCTTCGCCAGTACCCGGCCCGACCCCGGTTTCTACAGGCCCCTCGACGTTGCCCGGCGCATCGCCGGTACCGGCAGCCTGGGGGTCGAGCGCTACATCGTGCTGGTCGAAGGCAAGGGCTCGCCCGATGGCAACTACCTGCTGGACCTCAAGGAGGCGCTGCCCTCGTCCCTGGCCCCCTGGGGTGCCGCGCCCCAGCCGCCCTGGCCCGACGAGGCGAGCCGCGTGGTCACGCTGCAGAAGCGCCTCCAGGCGATCCCCATGGCCTTCCTGCAGGCGGTTGAACTGAAGGGCAAGCCCTGCATCCTGCGCGGCCTGCAGCCCAGCGAGGACCGGGTGGCGCTGGACGCCTGGAACGGCAAGCTGCGCCGCCTCGAGGAAGTGCTCGGCACCATGGGCCAGGTGGTCGCCTGGGCCCACCTGCGCAGCGCCGGGCGCCAGGGCTCGGCGATCGCCGACGCCTTCGTGGATTTCGGGCAGCGTCGCGACTGGCAGGGGCCGCTCATCGAGCAAGCCGACTCCGCCGCCGCAATGGTGCTGGCCGACTGGCAGGCGTACTCGGCGGCCTTTGATGCGGGGTATTTTGCGTAGGAGGCTCTCCCTGCCCCGGAGCAGGCTCGCGGGGCGGCGAAGCGGGGCCCACAACAGCCTCCAAGGTCTGCGCGGGTGTCGGAAAATCTTACATGCCCGCCGTGGCGAAGGGCGGGCCGGCGTGTCCGGATGGCCGGTCGGGCAATAAAACCGGCGCCGAATCAAGGGTCTGGCGTGAAACCCCGGGCCGATGGAACAAAGCGTGCTTTATTTCACGGCGATCAACACAAAAAACCATCTCGCCTGCCACGCCCAGCGGCAACCGGATGCGCTGGCTGGACGGCCGCCCTTGGAGAGTCGTCGGTGGTCCGCAGGGGTCGGTGCGGAATGCTGGCGGAGGCATGGGATGCGCTACCGCGCCAGCCGACCGTTTTCGGGAGGGGAGATCATGCGTACGACGTTTCTCGAGTGGAAGCAGCGCCTGTCGCGCAGCGCGGCGGCGGTGGCGATGGCCGTGGTGCCGGGGGTGGCGGCGGCCCACGTGGATTATGCGGTGCTGTTCAGCGGTGGCTGGGACGCGGACAACAACGCCTCCCGCTATTACGACCAGACCCTGCGGATGTGGAACATCCTGACCGGCACCCTGGGGTTCAATCCGACCAACATCTATGTGCTGTTCGCCGACGGCACCTACACCGGGCAGGACCAGTGCATCGGCTACGCCCAGAACCCCGACGGCACCTGGAGCTGCAACGCCCACAAGGACTCCGACTGGTCGACGGTGGTGGCGGCCAATACGAGCGTGCTGATGGGCACGCCGGGCAAGCTGCACGATGTCCTGGGTTTTCTCGACACGGCCATGACCACCGATGACTCCTTTTATTTCTGGTCCTTCGATCACGGCGCCATCGACCCGAACCGCACCGACCCCAACGACGTGAAGCTGGTCGGCTGGGGCGGCAACATCGAGGACGACCAGCTGGCTTTGTGGGTGGAGCCCTTTGACGTGAAGGCCGAGATCTACGCCTTTGCCCAGTGCTATTCGGGTGGGATGGTGGATGACCTCGATCTTGCCGCCAACCCCAACCGCTTTGCCGCCTGGGCGGCCTCGGGCTGCGAGCCTTCGCTGGGCTATGGCTGGGCCGACGCCTGGGCCAGCGGCATCGAGGCAGGCTACCGGATGAGCCGGGACATCGGCCGCTACGCCGCCGACAACGACATCTACGGCCCCTTCGGCGCCGCATGCCAGGCCAACCCGGCAAACTGCGAGTCGCCGGGCTACGACGGAGCCAACATTCACATCGTGACCAACGAAATCCCCGAGCCGGCCGCCCTGCATCTCGCCGCCCTCGGCCTTGCCACGCTGGAGGGCATCCGGCGGCGGGGCGTGGGGGCAGGGCTCCCGCAGCTACGCACCCTGCATTGATTTCTTCGCTGAGGCTCAGTTAGCACGTCTCAACAAAACAACGAGTTGCGAAGCTGAGGTGGCTACAGGACAGTCAGAGCGTGATGTCGTTCGCGTAACTGCGGGAGCCCTGGGCGTGGGGGGGCGGCTGCCGCTGAAAGCCGGAACCAGACGCCGCTCGACCGGCGAGGGCATTAATCCGGACGATCACCGGCATCTTGATGATTTTCGGCGCTGCGTCTTAATCCCTTTCAAATCAGGGCATCAGTCCGGACCTCAGCTGGCCTGTCGATATTGCGGTCACCGGGGAAGTCTTAATCCCTTTCAAATCAGGGCATCAGTCCGGACGAGGCCGCGGTGATCGCCTTCTTCGGCCACGGCTGTCTTAATCCCTTTCAAATCAGGGCATCAGTCCGGACCCCGCGCAGCCTGTAAGGGGAGGGAGCAGCGGGCGTCTTAATCCCTTTCAAATCAGGGCATCAGTCCGGACCGTTCCGCTGATCGACCTCGACGCCCATAACGTCTTAATCCCTTTCAAATCAGGGCATCAGTCCGGACTTCACGGCGTGGTGGTCGGCTACAAAAAGGGCAGTCTTAATCCCTTTCAAATCAGGGCATCAGTCCGGACGAAATCCGGCGCCGAAGCGCATCCGGCGCGGTGGGTCTTAATCCCTTTCAAATCAGGGCATCAGTCCGGACTGCCGGCCTGTTCCACGCCTGCCTGGGAGCCTGGGTCTTAATCCCTTTCAAATCAGGGCATCAGTCCGGACAAAACCTTCGACAAACTTCACGCCGCGCTCGTGTCTTAATCCCTTTCAAATCAGGGCATCAGTCCGGACACGCCCAAACAGTTGTCGTGCCGGAGATGCCTTGTCTTAATCCCTTTCAAATCAGGGCATCAGTCCGGACCATCGAAGAGGGGCGGCTGTTCGACGCCGACGAGTCTTAATCCCTTTCAAATCAGGGCATCAGTCCGGACTGTTCGACGCCGACGATTACGCAGAGGCGTACAGTCTTAATCCCTTTCAAATCAGGGCATCAGTCCGGACGAGCTGCAATGCAATCACCGCCGCGCAAGCGGCGTCTTAATCCCTTTCAAATCAGGGCATCAGTCCGGACTGCTGTGGAAGAACAACCCAGCGAACACCCTGGAGTCTTAATCCCTTTCAAATCAGGGCATCAGTCCGGACGATTGTGCTGGCGATGTTTATCGGGTTGGAATAGTCTTAATCCCTTTCAAATCAGGGCATCAGTCCGGACGAAAGACTGACGAAGCTTGCCGGCGACAAGGGTCTTAATCCCTTTCAAATCAGGGCATCAGTCCGGACACGGCTTACGCCGTGGGTGTCGCCATCCTCGGGGGTCTTAATCCCTTTCAAATCAGGGCATCAGTCCGGACCCGCCCAGAAGCCGAAACCCTGCCCGTCGCGACCGGTCTTAATCCCTTTCAAATCAGGGCATCAGTCCGGACCTCGCCAAGTCTTTGATGTCGCGGGCCACCGAATCCGTCTTAATCCCTTTCAAATCAGGGCATCAGTCCGGACGAAGAACCTCATCATCTCCGCGCTGCTGGCAGTCTTAATCCCTTTCAAATCAGGGCATCAGTCCGGACAGGCCACCAGATCAAGCCGGCGGATGCGGTCGAGTCTTAATCCCTTTCAAATCAGGGCATCAGTCCGGACGTCGGCCCGGGCTGCGACAACTGCTATGCCGAAGGTCTTAATCCCTTTCAAATCAGGGCATCAGTCCGGACTCCCGCTTAACCGCTGCCGTGCTTTTTGAGCACGTCTTAATCCCTTTCAAATCAGGGCATCAGTCCGGACCGCCAGCAAGGCTCAGGAGAAGGTCAAGGACTTGTCTTAATCCCTTTCAAATCAGGGCATCAGTCCGGACGCCCGCCGGATCGCGGCTGAGGCCGCGAAGGCCTGTCTTAATCCCTTTCAAATCAGGGCATCAGTCCGGACCTAGCCGCGCGCGTCATGGACAACGCCGCGGCTGAGTCTTAATCCCTTTCAAATCAGGGCATCAGTCCGGACCCTCCTGGGCGCGCCTGTTCGATTGCGCCCACTCATGTCTTAATCCCTTTCAAATCAGGGCATCAGTCCGGACTTGATGAGCTTGTTAATTTCGTGGCGGACTACTTGTCTTAATCCCTTTCAAATCAGGGCATCAGTCCGGACCCGTTCTTTAAAAAATAGCTAGCTTGTCCTTTCACGTCTTAATCCCTTTCAAATCAGGGCATCAGTCCGGACTGCTCGCTTGAAAAAACGCCGCAAAATCAGCTGTCTGCAGAGGGGGTTCCCAGGGGTGGGAGTGGTTGCGGGAGCGGATTGTCACGGCGGGTTTCCGAGCGTGTCGTGGGGGGCATCGTAGCACGGTGGCGGCGCGTGGTTCATGCGCGCTTGCGCCCGGCTGCCTGGAGCAGTTGCTGCAGGCCGGGCGAGGCGGGGGAGAGAAGGAGCACGTCGCCGGGCGAGCCGCCGCGGCCCAGGGTGTCGAGGCCAAGGTGCTCGGGTAGCTGGTAGCCGCGCACATCGTCGTGGTCGGGGTCGATCAGCTCCTCGATGTCGGCCATCAGGCGCCCCATCAGCGCCGCGCTGCCCTCGAAGTGGAACACCGAGTATTGAACCGGCGTGGCTCGCCGGACGAGAAAACGGTGCAGGCGCACCAAGCGTTTGGGGTCGGTGATGTCGTAAGTGATCAACCAGCCCCGAGGGGCGTTTATAGCCATGCTTCGATCTCCCGGGCGAGATGGCGCTTGAGGTCGCCCAGATGCTGCAGCAGGCGGCCCTCCCGCTGGTGGGCCCAGCCCTCGAACAGGCGCGCCAGCACGCTGCCCTGGTCGGCGGCGGCGGGGAGGGTGCCGCAGTCCAGGTTGAGTTCCGCCCACAGCAGGGCGGCCAGTTCGGCCGCCAGCTCCAGGCGGCTGGCGTTGAAGCCCCAGTAGCACGCCTGCAGCCCCTCGCGGTGCAGATGGTCGAGGGCCAGCGCGTGGCACCAGCCTTCGCCGCCCGCAGCGAAGGCCAGGGGATGTTCGCCGTTGTAAACATAGCTGCGCTTCAGCTCCTGGAAACCGGCCGCGTCCAGCCCATGGCCGCCTTCGGCCGCGCGCCGGGCGCAGGTGACGAGCGTCTCCAGCCGGCGGTGCGCCCGCCAGTCGGCAAAGCGCCGGGGCCAGTCGGGCAGCTCCAGGTAGGTCTCGATCAGTGTCGCAAACGGCAGCGGTTGGTCGTAGTGGCTCTGGGTGGTGCCCAGCGCGTGGCCATGGCTGTCCACCCAGGTGATCGGCACGCCGCGGCCAAGGCACAGCGCCAGCGCCGCGCCGCTCCAGGTGAGGTGGCGGGTGCAGATGACGCGGCATACCCGCGCCAGCGGAAAACGCATCAGGCTGCCCGCGCCCTTGTGCAGGATCAGGTGGTCCGCGCCGGCATCCATCCGTGCGGCCGCTGTGCCCATCAGGTACAAGGGCTTGCGTGGGGGCTGGTCGGCCGGGGCCTTGAGATGGCGGGTGAGCGTGGTCATGGTCAGAACGCCTCGTCGTCGTCGGGTTGTTCGAGCCAGGGCTCGCCCTCGGCGCGCAGCTGGCGAGCAAGCCGGGCGCAACCTTGCCGCAGCCAGCGGCGGGGCAAGGGGGCGAACCTTTCCCAGCCGGCGTAGAAGTGGCTGCGCCCCGTCTTGCCCAGCAGGCAGGCCCCCTTGTCGGCGCTGAAGTGCTCGGGGCGCAGTGGGCCCGGGCTGAACTGCTGCCAGACCCATTCATCGATGGCGGGGCGCAGGGGCTCGATGAGGTCGCAGGCCAGCGACTCGCGGCCGAAGGCCGGGCGATGGTAGAAGCCCAGCAGCGGGTCGAGCCCGGCGGCGTGAGCCATCCGCACCGCCTCGAAGTGCAGCAGGGTGTAGGCCAGCGACAGGCAGGCATTGACGGGGTCGCGGGGCGGGCGGCGGTTGCGCCCGGCAAAGCCGAGCTCGGGGGCGAACAGGGCCGTGTAGCCGTGGAAGTAGGCGCGGGCGGCGCTCCCTTCGAGCCCGCGCAGGCGGGGGCTGGCGGTGCCTTCCACCTGCGCCTGGGCCAGCGCCTCGGCAATGCCGCCGCGGGCGTCGAACAGGGCTTTGCGCGTGTCCGGGCGGCGGGCCTCGGCGGCCAACAGCAGGCGATGCTGGCGGCGCAGCTTGGCCACCACCAGCTGGCGCGCCCACGCGTCGCAAAAATCCGGGTCTGTCACTCGCCGGCCCTGCGCCAGGCGGACCGCCGCGTCGTTGTGGGCGGGGCCGAGCACGATCGCCACCTGCCGGCCGGCGCGCGGGCTGAGCAGCAGGGTGGCGGCGCCGGCCTCGGCCAGCTTGATCAGCACGGCGCTGTCGAGCCGGGTGCGGGCGCCCTGGATCACTAACCGGTCGAGGAGGCGCAGGGGCACCGTCTGGCGGCGGGTGCCGTTTTCGTAGAGGACGAGGGCGCCTTCGGAGACACGTACTTCGAGGTCGGCGCGGTCGAGCAGCAGCATGGCCATGGTGTTTACCCCACGTAAAAGTAATCCGGGTCGGCGGGCTGCGCCGCCACGCCGAGCGCATAGGTGCGGGCGCTGGGGTCGAGGCGCAGTAGAAAGAAGCGGTCTTCATCCTCGTCCAGCAGCAGAGCCATGTTATGGAGGAGCTCGAAGCGCTCGGCGCGGGTCAGAAAGACCTCATGCACTGACTTCTGCCCGCCGGTGGCGTAGCCCCTCACCAGGGCCAGGGCGGCGGCGAGGCGGCGCGGGCTCGAGATGTCGTAGGCGGCAAGGTAAAAATCACGCGAGGGCATGATGGGTGCCTGCAGGATGGGGTGGGTGCCCTCATCATGCCCACCGCGCCGCGCGAGGGGGTGGGATGGCAAGCTTGCGGTGGGGCGAAGCGGATGACGCCTGTTTGAGGAGGGGGCTCGTCGATGGCGGACCCCGGGCCTAAAAAAGGCGCCCGAGTGGAGCGCCTTGTGTGCTGGCTCAGTGGGTAACTGAGCGGCTAACTGAGCGGCTACCGAGGGGCCTCTGCTTTGTGAGAGCCGCCCGGCACCGCGTCAGGCTTCGGGCGGCTTGGGCTTGCTGCCGCCCTTCTTGCGCTCGGATTTCTTCTTCATTCCCAGCGCAGCGTATTCGTTGGAGTCGTCGCCGTACTGGGCGCAGACCGAATCCTTGACGCCGAGCATCTTGCCGTGGGCTATCTGTTCGCTGGTGGCGAGCTTGTCACGGGCGGCGTCGAGGGCCACCTGGGCGCGCACGAAGGCGGCCTGGTCGGCAAAGAGCTCCGCGAAGGCGGCGTCGACCGCTTCGCGCGAGAGCTTGGGATCGGGGGGCGCGTAGCCTTGGATGGTGGCGAGGGCGTGGTAGGCCTGAATGTCGTCGGCGAGAATCTGGGCCGGGACGCGACCGCTGGGCGTTTTGCTCATGCTTTCCTCCGGGTGCGGAATATTGGAATGGGGTGTATCTGTTTAGGGTATAAAATTATCACTATGGGTTTTTTGGCGCAAGCCGTATGCATCGAGAGGGCTTTGCAGGGGCACGCGGCGGCGGGAGGCGGGGGGCCGATGGCGGCTCACCCCGCCGTGATCGTGTTACACGGCCGCGTGCCCCGATCGGGCCGGTGTGTATCCGTGGCGCAGGGCTGTGTGATGCGGGCAAGCGGGCATGGAGTGCGATCACTGGCCGGTGTCGATCAAGCACGGGGCCGTGGAATGCCGCGACAAGGGCGTGCATGGTCGATGCACGCCCTTGTGATGCGAGGACGATAGCAAAAACTCGAACCACAGGCCCGTTTGATTCAAATCTTCGCTATCGTGATCGAGAAACAACAGGGCTGGCTCGCATCACATCGCCTTGCATTGATGAAACACCCTCTCGAATCACGATCACACGGCCCTGCATTACGATCACAAGGGCTCGAATCGCGATCACACGGGCGTGTGCCTCAATCATGGGGGCTCGAATCACCCTCCCACGCCCGTGTGAAACCGAAACAGCCCCTGACACTCCCAATCCCTTTTATATCAGGGCATGTGTCCGGACACCCAGCGCCAGCGAACCGCGGGAAATCTCGCTGTCTTAATCCCTTTGATATCAGGGCATGTGTCCGGACCCTGCAGATGTTCAAAGGCACGGTCATGGAAGTGTCTTAATCCCTTTGATATCAGGGCATGTGTCCGGACAGCCGGCCTCCTTCGAGCTTCGCATCTCAAGCGTGTCTTAATCCCTTTGATATCAGGGCATGTGTCCGGACGATCCTGGCAGGCCAGAAGACGCAGACGCGCCGGTCTTAATCCCTTTGATATCAGGGCATGTGTCCGGACCCAAGCTGAAGTCACCAAAATCGCTGAAATCATGCGTCTTAATCCCTTTGATATCAGGGCATGTGTCCGGACCCTTCATGAGTGCGCCCAAACAAGAAATGCCGTCTTAATCCCTTTGATATCAGGGCATGTGTCCGGACTCATTGGCATCAACTTCTGTTACGAAGGTCGAAAGTCTTAATCCCTTTGATATCAGGGCATGTGTCCGGACGGTGGGCGCGGATCATTAATAGCCACCTGCAATGTCTTAATCCCTTTGATATCAGGGCATGTGTCCGGACTGCTCGATCAGAAAAACCCATTTAAAACAGGCCCCTGCAGAGACGGTTGCCAGGTTTTGGGCGGGTTTGGGAGCGGATTGTCTGAGCAAGGCTTTGTCCTTTCTGATGCTGGATCTTAGCACGGTGAGGGCGTCGGGTCTGATGGGGCGGCGGAGGGATGGGCCAGGCGATAGCGGCCCAGCCCGAGCGTCGCGTTCTTGCCCACGTGCAGCCATTCGCCGAGCCGCAGCCAGGGCAGCAGGGGACCGAGTTCGCCGGTGAGGGTCCAGCTGCCCAGCGCGCCGCCGAGGGTCATCTCCTGCCGCTGGCGGCTGGAGTAGCGTGACCAGTCGTGCCAGTGAAGTTCGAGTTGTTGCCCGAGGTGGGTGGCGTGCTGGACGAGGGCCGGGGCGTCGGGGATGAGGCCGGGGCGGCCGGCGTGGAATTCGGCCAGCAGGGTGATGCGGCGCAGGAGGTCGGCGGCCAGCTTGCGTGGGGTGAGCGCCGGGGGGCGCACCGGCTGGCCCTGGTGCTGGAGCCGCAGGGGGGTGTCGAAGACGAGCTGCGCCTGGGTGGCGCCGGCGTCGGCCTGGGTGGGGGCGACGGCGAAGCGGGCGTCGTGGGCGGCGATGGCCGCCGCCGCGGGCTGCCAGATCTCGGCCCAGGCCGGCTCTGCCCCGTCCGCCCTGCGCTGCACCTCGATGCGCGCAAGACGGCCGGCGGCGCGCTGGGGGCCCAGGCCCTGTTCGACGGCCCGCTGCAGCGCAAGGCTGATGAGCGGCAGGTGGCTGAGGGCGTGGCCGAACAGCACGAGGTTGAAACACAGCGTTTCGCCCGCGCCGATGGGAGGACTGCCCAGGGGGGGCGGTTCGATGACGTAGGGGTTGGGGATGTGGCTGAACCGCTGCATGTCGTGCGTGACGGGCGCCGGCGCCTCGAACACGGCCGGGTAGGGGCATGTGGCGCGCAGGGGGCAGCCGTCGCAGCGGGCGGCGCCGGTCATGCAGCTGACCCGGCGCAGGGCAGCGCCGAACTGCCCGCGCAGCAGGGAGCCGGCGTAGGGGGGCAGGCGCAGCGGGGCGTCCATGCGGAAGCTGTAGCGGTAGCGGGCGAGGGGGAGGTGGGTCATGGCGAGTGTTCAGGTGGCGATGCTGCGGACGCGTTTAAGGCGCTCTTCAAGGTAGGTTTTCAGGGAGGCTTCCATGGCGATCACGCTCTGGATCTCCCCAAAAGAAGAGCGGCTGCCGTGGGAGAGGGCATTACGCAGTTCTCGCAGGTCACGATAGGCGGATTGCGCTGGCGTCAGGGTTCGGTTGCGGCCCGCACGGCGGATCTCATCGTCGAGTTCCGTCTTCATCATGTTGCGGTGCTCGTAGCTCATCGGATCGAGCCCTCCCCGTATCTGAACGAGGCGAGAAACGATTGACTCGAAGCCGAGCGTGGCGGCACGAAGATAGTCACCTTTGGCCAAGTATTCTTCGGCCAGCTTCTCCTGGCGGTCTGTAAAGGTTTGGTGCTCGACCCAGGCGGTCCGCGCATCGAGTTGATCGCGAAACAGCGCAAATGTGGGCGACATCGACCCGGGCTGTTGTGCCCGAAAATCCCGCAGGGGCGCGCGGGCCTGCCCAACCTGATTGGTACGCTCCAGAAAGGCTGCGCGGTGGAGCTGCTCGGCGGCATTCGGTTGCCCGGCGCGCTCGAACAACGGGGCAAAGGCACTGTAGTCGCCCGCCTTGTCGAAGGTGGCCAGGGCGTCTACCCAGTCGAGCATTTCGAGCATGCCCCCCAGCTTGAGAACGGGCGTGTTGCCCTCGGGGGTGCTCATGCCCAGGGCCCCGTAGTAGATGTCCTGCACCTTGACCTTGCGCACGCGGCTGAGGTAGCGCGCGGCCACGAGGGCAAGCATGGGGAGGTGCCGGAAGGCGTGGGTGACATCGAGAACGACTTGCTCGCCTGCCGTCAGGCTCTCGGCGAGGCCCGCGAGTATTTCGGCCTGCTCTGCTTCGTTGCGTGCGAACGAGATCAGTTGGCACTTCACCGGGATCTGGAGCTTGGCTTCGAGGCGTATGGCGTGTTCTTGCAGGTGTTCGTTGGTAACTGCTTGCGCTTCGGTCGCCTCCATCAAACGGATCTGGGCGTCGTCGCTACCAGGGGTCTCGCTCTGGAAGAAAACGTCCCACATGCTGCCCGAGGTGCCCAGCAAGATCAGTCGCTCGGGCCGCAGGTAGTTGCGGAGTGCAAGGCCAAAAAAGGGCTCTTCGTGGAGGGTGCCATCTTCAAATTGATAGCGCGCATGGGCGTAGCCCCTGCTTTGTTTGCCCAGAAAACTGATGAGGGTGGTCATTGGGGGCTCCGGTGGAGGGTTCAGGGGGTGGCGGGTTTTGCGACGTAGGCTTCGAGCCGCGCGCCGTAGCGTTCGAGTTCGTCGGCCGTGAGCTCCCGCCCGCGTGCTTCGGCGGGCAGGTCGAGGGAGAGGTGGAGGTAGCGCCCGCCGCGGGCGCAGACGCGGGCGACGAGGTTCACCGGCAGGGTGCCGATCACGGTGTCGCCGGGGGCGATCTGCTCGGGGGCCAGGTGGGCGAGCTGGCGGTCGACGGCCAGCCCCCGGCGCTGGGCCCAGGCGACGGCGCCGGGGTGACGGGTGACGAACCAGGTGGTCATGCCACGTCTCCGGCCAGCATGTTCATGATCAGGCGGATGAGCACGTCCTTCTCGGCGGGGCGCGACTGGGCCACGAGCAGCGACAGGGCGGCGAGGCCGACGTCGTTGACCACCGGGCTGCCATCGGCACCGAAGAGGCGGCCGTTGTGGTGCAGGAAGCCGGCGAACAGGAGGGCGCCGATGCGCTTGTTGCCGTCGGCGAATGGGTGGTTCTTGACGACGAAGTAGAGCAGGTGGGCAGCGCGGGATTCCAGCGTGGGGTAGGCCGGCGCGCCGAAGGCGGTCTGGTCGAGGTTGCCCAGCAGGGCAGCGAGGCCGTCGTCGCGTTCGAGGCCGAACAGCGCGCTGGCCTGCCCCTTGGCCACCAGGTCGGCCTTGAGGGTGGCAATGCCGGCGCGGGCTTCGTCGAGGGGCGGCAACGCGCCGCCGGGGTGGCCGCGCGGGTCGGTGAGCAGGCCCTCGTCGTAGCGTTGCAGCCACAGGAAGGTCTGCGTGTAGCGCACCACGATCTCGGCCAGCCCGCTGCCGGCCTCGCGCGCCAGCTCGACGTTGGAGAGGGTGCGGCGGACGAGCCGCAGCGCGGCTTCGAGTTCGCGGGCGTTGTGTTCGAGGCGCTGGCGGTCGAGGGCGTAGCCGCGGACGAGGTAGTCCTTGAGGATGCGGCTGGCCCATTGGCGGAACTGCACGCCTCTTTTGGAGTTGACGCGGTAGCCGACCGACAGGATTGCGTCGAGGTTGAAGAACCGTGTCTGGTAGGTTTTTCCGTCGCCCGCAGTCTGTGCAAATTTTGCACAGACTGATTCCTCGACCAGTTCCTCATCCCTGAATACGTTGCGGAGGTGCTTGGTGATCACCGAGCGCTCGCGCTCGAAGAGGCGTGCCATCTGCTCCTGCGAGAGCCAGACGCTCTCATGCTCGATCCGCACTTCGATGCTTCCGCTCCCGGTTTCAAAAAAGGCCAGCTCGTTCATGGGTCACTCGCCCCGCAGCGCAGCGAGCTGCAGTTTTTTGCGGGCGTCTTTCCAGTCGTCCTTGCGGTCGAGCTTTTCAATGACCAGAGGCAGCCACTTTTGCAGCGCTTCGGCGAGTTGCAGGCGATCGTCCGCGCTCCAGCCGCCGTCGGCGGCCAGGGCTTGTTTGCTGGCCGCCAAGGCTGCGGCATACAGTCCGTTACCGGGATTGAGGGGGTCCTTGCGGCCGGATCTTTGTTTTTGCTCGCAGCTTTCGACGAAGTCGGCGATCGCCAGCGCCTGTTGCGAGAGGCCGTCCCTGGCGGCCTGGCGTGCCGCTTGCTCGGCGGCCTCGGCTCGGTCGGCGGCGTTTCGTGCGAGCTTCTTGCGCAGCGCCTCGTCCTGGCCGATGCGCCCGTAGCCCACCGCCGTCTTGGCGCCGAAGCCCAGCCATTCGCCGGCGAGGTCGATGGCGGCTTCGATGAGCGCGCGCCAGCCGTCGCGCAGCTCGGCGTGGTCGGCGGGGATCAGGGCGGGGTTGCACTGCACGTACAGGGTGCAGTGGCTACCGGCCGCCACGGCGAGGAAGGGGATCGGGGTGGGCTGCTCGTTGGCGTGGGGGTGGCCGTCGTGCTGGAGGTACTGGCTGTGGTGGGGGGTCATGATCTCCACCGCGAGCAGCGGGGCCTTGTCGCTGGGGGGCTGGAAGAAGAGGTCCCAGAACATCAGCGCGCCGCGGCGGGCGTGGGTGTCGCGCTCGGGGTTCTCTTCGCCGGGGCCGAACAGGAGGTCGATGGCCGTTTGATCCCAGCCGCAGGTGTCGCCCCACTCGCCGCTCTCGAGTTCTTCGGCGGCGCGGCGCAGTACGCCCTTGACGCCGCTGCCGGCCAGGTAGGGCAAGCCGTGGGGGGTGAGGAAGGCGAAGCCGTTCTCGAGGGGGTGCTCGTTGCCGAGGCCGGTGGCGAGGGGGGCCGTGAGGCGGGCGGGGTGGGTGAGCAGCAGCTTTTCGCCGATGGCGCTGGCGAGCACCTGCTGGCGGGCGCAGAGGGCGCGCAGGGCCTTGCGGCTGTGGTCGGGCAGGGCGCCGGCGACGGTGCGGAACAAGCCGGTCTTGCCGTCACGCGGGATGGAGAAGTCTTCCCGCCAACCGTCGAAGTACAGCCCGAAGCGGTGGCCGGGCGGGCAGTCGTCGAAGCGGGCGTGGCGGGTGAGGTAGTCGGGCAGGGCGTAGCTCATGAGTGGCTCCTCACAGCGCGGCGGCGAACTGGCGGATCCAGCGCAGGATCAGCAGGGCTTCGTCGGTGGCGTGGCGGTATTGATCGGGGCCGAAACCGAGCATCGCCTTCATGGCGGGCTCAAACCCGACGTCGTGATCCGGCCCGCCAGTGCGGACGCTCAGCCAGCGCCGGAGATGGCGGGCGAGCGCCTGGTGTTGCGGCTTGTTCTTGTCCTGGTAGAAGGCCAGGGTCTGCATCAGGCCGTTGTTCATGATCAGTGCAGGGGCGGCCTTGGCGAGGTTGCGGTATTCGTCGCCAGCCAGGGCGGTGCCTTCTTTGGCAAAGTCCCACGCGAACTGGGCGCGCTTCTGTTCGAGGGTGACCGGCGCGGCGGGCGTGGCGGGTTTGGCAGTCGAGGGCTGGCGGTTCTTCAGCGTGATTGTGCTCATCTGCGTTCTCCCGGTTAGTTGGCGGTGCCGGTGATGACGCGCGCGGCGACCAGCCCGCGCCCGGTGGTGGCGTCGCCGCCGACCTGCAGCAGCTGGCCATCGATGGCGCCGCTGACTTGAGACAGGACGGCTTCGGCGGCCATCTCGGCCTTGCCGCTGCGCTCGCGGCTGGCCATCAGGCTGCCGAGCATCAGGGCTTCGGGGGGCAGGTTCTCGGTGTAGAAGAGGCCGCCATCGCTGGCCGTGCCGGTCTTGTTGTCGATGCGCACGTGGGGCTCGACCACGGTGGCGTTCTTGGTGAACCAGGTGAAGTCGTCGTCGGCGAGCAGCACAAGGTCGGTGGCGAACTTGTCGCGGAAGAAGGCGTGGGCGTCGCCGGTGGGCAGGGCGTTGTCGGCGAGCCAGCGGGCGACGGCCTGCAGCGCGGGGGCCTGGGCGGGGGCGTGGGTGTATTCGAAGGCTTCCAGGTGGAGCCTGTCACCGCTGAGCAGGCCGGTATTGGTGACGCTGGCCGAGCCGGAGTCGACGGGCTGGGGGAGCGCGGGCATGCCGGCTACGCCGAGCTGGCTGAGCAGCCGCGCGGCGCGGGCCAGGGCAAGGGCGCTGGTGGCATACACGTATCCCCGCTTGACCGAGCGCACCGGGAAGGCGACAAGCTGGGCATCACCCAGGCTGACCGCGCCGGCGTGCAGGGTGCCAGACTGCGACTCGGGGCCGAACAGGCGGTCGAGCAAGCGCTCGCCGGTGGCGCCCTCGCTCCAGCCCGGCAGGGCGTGGAAGCGGTGGCGGATGGCGCCCTTGAGGCCGGAGCCGGGGAACAGCGGGTGCTCGGTGTGGCGTTCGCGGGCGATGGGGTTGTCGATGAGGCCGAAGGCCTGGCCGGCGCCCATGTGGACGGGGCTGGTGGCGTACAGGAAGAGGGCGGCGTGGGCTTGGAACATGGCGGGCGTCCTGGAGTGAAATTGGGGGTGTTGACGAGCGGTTCAGCGGTTCAGCGCCTCAGAGCCACTGGGCGAGCAGGCAGTTGTTGAAGCCTTCGGCGCGGCGCGAGGCGTCGTCCAGTGGCAGGCCCTCGGTGGCGAGCCGGTCGAGGGCGGCGGGGTTGCCCCGGAAATCGTCAAGCCAGTACACGCTGCCCGCCGCGACGGCGCGCAACGCGGGCTTGGGCCGGCGCCTGGCGAGGTCCCAGCCGGAGAGGGTCTCGAGGCGGGGGAGGGCGGCACAGGCCAGCCGTGCCGAGGCGCCGTGGAAGTGCCAGCGGCCGGCCGGGTCGGTGCCGGGCAGGCGCCAGCCGTCGGGGAAGATCCCGGGGCTAGTGAGCATCAGCCGGAAGCGCCCGGCGGCGGCCAGGGTGGTGCCGGCGTGGTGCGGTTGGGCGCAGTCGACCGGCTGGAGCCGGGCGCCGTGGCCGTCGCCGCCGAAGCGCAGCAGGCCAGCCTCGGGCAGCACGCCGTCGGCGCCCTGTACCTGGGCGACGAAGGCGACGCCGGGCTGGAGCGCGACCGCTTCGCTGGTGTAGAGCTGGCCTTCGGCGACGGTGTGCTTGCCGGCTTCGAGGGCGACGCCGAGGCGCGGGTCGAGCTTCCACAGTTCGGAGCTGGTCAGCCAGTGGCCCTGGTGCTTGCCGAGGGCTGCGCCGCGTTGCCAGGCGGCGATGCCGGCGGCGGTGAGCCACAGGCCGCCCTTGGGCTTGCCGGCTTCGGGCTGGCGCAGGGTGGGGGTGAGCGGCAGGGGGTGGCTGCTGGCCAGCGCCGGGTGGAGCGCGGTGGGCTGCAGCGGGGTGGCGCGGTCGTGTTGATCGACGCTGAGGTCGGCGGGCAGCGGGAGCAGGGGCTCGAAGCGCGGCTGCTCCTCGGTGCCGGTGTCGTGGGCGAGGCCGAAGTGGGTGATGCGGAAGCTGCCGGGCGCCTCGACGCTGCCGAGGCTGGCGGCGAGGGCGTCGCCAAGCCGGGCCTTGCCGTGGGCGAAGGCGGCCGGGTCGCCCCCGGCGTCGGCGAGCATGCGGCTGCGCAGCGCGCCGGCCGCCACCGAGGGCCAGGGCGGCATCAGGGCCTCGCCGTGGCTGCCGGCGTCGGCGAAGAGCTTGTTGCCGCGCAGGATCAGCACGTCGAGCGGTTCAATCAGGATAGTGGTCATGGTCAGCGCTCCCGGGTGGTGCCGCTGCGGCTTTCGCGGGCGAGAAACTCGGCGACCGCGAGGGTGTGGGTGATGACATCGGCCGGGCCAGTATCGGCGAGGCGCGGGTGGAGGGCGAGGGTGGCAAGCTTGCGGCCGTAGTCGTCGGCCTGTGCCCTGTCGGTGCCCTGGCGGACCAGCTGGTAGGCCAGGTTGCGCGCCAGCAATGGGTGCAGCGCGTCCTTGCCCAACTGGACGGGCAGGTGGGGCATCCAGCCCTGGGTGACGTAGGCGGCCTTGCGCGAGGTGTCGCGGCCGGCAAACAGCGCGCTGAGCTGGGCCAGTGCCTGCATGGGCGAATCGTCCAGCGTGGCGGCGTCGAGCCGCCACGGCAGGGTGAGCTCGGTGGCGCCGCCGCCGCGTTTCAGGAGGGTGATGGCGAAGGCGTCGCGCCCGCCGCGGCCCTTGGCGCGCTTTTCGGCGTCGCGCAGGGTGCGCAGGACGGCGCCGAGGGGCGCGCTGTGGTGGGCGATCACCGCGCCGGCGCTGGCGGTGGCGTGTTCGCCCATCAGGCGCAGGAGCTTGCCGTCGAGCAGGGCATGGCCGCCGCCCAGCTGGAGCCCTTCGAGGTCGAGCTGGAGGGTGGTGGCCAGCGGGGCCGGCACCGGCAGCCCGCCATAGGCGGCGCGCAGCAGGGTGAGGCAGGCGAGCAGGTCGTCGACGGCGACCAGCGCCATCACGTCGTCGCCGCCGGCGTAGATCAGCTTGCCCTTGCAGCGGTTCTCGACGATGTCCTGGGCGAGGGTCAGCGCGAAGCCGTTGAGGGCGCTGGAGATGGCCATGTGGCGGCTGGGGGAGACGGCACGCAGGGCGTCGAGATAGGCCAGGTGTTCGGGGCGGGTGAATCGGGCCTTCATCCGTTCGCGGATCTGGGGGTGGAAGGTGTCGCGGGTCTGCAGCAGCTTGTCCGGGTCGGTGCCGGAGATCCAGGCGCCCATGCTGTCGCCGTCGAGCAGGATGAGGGCGTAGTAGGTTTCGGGCTTGTCGCCGAGCAGCTGAGCGACCAGCCGGGCGTTGGGGTTGTCGGCTTCAGGGTCGTCGGTGCTGGCGGCGTCCATGAGGGCCGGCAGGGCGCGGGCGAGGCGGCGTTGTTGCGCGTCGTAGGTGTTGCCGCGCATCAGCTTGCGCATCAGGCGGCGGGGTAGTGCGGCGGAATCAAGGGCTTCCGCCGTTGCCTCGGCGAGCAGTTGCTCGCCGGCGGCGCCGATCGGCGCGCCTTGCTCAAGCCAGCGCTCCAGCGAGGTGGACACCGCCAGGGTATGGGTGGACACCACGAAGCGGCGCACGTCGAGGTCGCATTTGCCCAGCTCGTGCTTCACGAACCAGCGCGGCCACAGGCGCTTGAGCATGGCGAGGGCGCCAAGGTGTTCGCCCTTGCGGCTGAGGCCGGGGCGTTTGCTGATTGCTCGGTTCCACAAGGTGTCGGCGTGCTTGCGCTCGCCCTTGGGGATGTTGAGGTACTCACGGTCGTGGGTCAGCCATTCGGCCTCGCCGGTGAGGTCGCAGCGGTAGCCCTGCTCGCCGCCGTCCTGGCGCTGGGGGGCGGCGCGCACGCTCTTGGCGCTGGCGGCGAGGCGGTCGAGCAGCTCGTAGAGCGCGGGGTAGAGCACGCCAGTGTTGGGCCGGTAGAAGCGCGTGCCTTCGAGATCGAGCGGTTTCTGCAGGCGCTGCCAGGTGGGGCCGGCCAGGAAGCCGCCGTTGCCGAAGAAGGGTTCGCCGGCCTGCGCCAGCTGGCTGACGTCCGGGGCGCCGTCGCCCTCCTGCACCAGCGGGGCGAAGGGCACCGCGGCCCAATGCACCTCGGGGAAGCCGTCGAGCTGGGCGGCCAGCTGGGCGTGGCAGGGCAGCTCCGGGGTGTTGGCGATGCCGGCGTCGGCCAGCAGCTCGGCGAGCATGCCCGCCGCGGTGTCGCGCACGAAGCCGCGCACCGCCTGAGTGATGACTTCGGCCAGCTCCCGGGCCTGGCCCGCCGGCACGATGGCGACCAGCTTGTTGGGCAGCGCCGCAGCGAACAGGGGGTTGGCGTCGGTGCCGTGTCGTACCCACTCGCAGCTTTTCGCGAAGCGCTTGGGGTCCAGCCCCATCTCGTCGCGCAGCCACAGGTCCACCAGCGGCACGCCGCGCAGCTGGGGGAAGATCACCGCGTCAGGGCCGAGCCGTTCGCAGATCACCTTGAGGCCCTGCCAGGCGATGCGCGACAGCAGGTGCGAGCCGGCCCACAGGTCGGAGCTGGTGCGCGCCTGGGCGATGAAGTCCTGCACCGGGCCGAAGCTCATCGACAGCAACGCCGGATTGGCGCCGCTGTCGGCGGCAAACGCCGAGGCAAAGGCGGCGGAGAGGTCGAGGTGGGTCCAGATGGTGTGGTCGGGGATGCGCGTATCGGCCGGCAGTTGCTGCCAAAGGGCGCGCAGGCCATCGGCGTCGATCTCGGGGCCGAAGCGCCAGAAGGAGAGGGCGCTGCGGCGCGCGTCGGGCCGGCCCTCGGCGTCGCGCTCGATGAGGTCTTTGAAGTGGTCGACGGAGGCGGCCTTGATGTGCTCGGGGTCGATGTCGAGCCGGCCCAGCGGGTATTCGGTGCCGGAGAGCGGGTGGATCAGGACCGGGGTTTCGGTGAAGCGCACCTGGGTCCAGGCGGCGTAGCGGCCGTCCTTGGCGTCGCGCGGAAACTGCGGACGGTCGGCGGCGCTGGCCCAGTGGTCGGCCCGCCTGACGTGGGCGGCGAGCGGGCCGAGGCCGCCGGGGAAGAGGGCCTGCCGCAGTTCGCGCACCGTGCCACCTTCGTGGCCGGCGGGGTCGCGCAGCAGGACGAGGGCCTTCTCGGCGGGGTCGTGGGTCCAGGCGGCCAGCTTGGCGAGCCAGATGTTTTGGGTATCGTTGGTCATGGCGGGCCTTTGCGGTCAGGGGAGACGGGTGAGCGCGGCGTTGTCGAGGAAGTCGTGGACCCGCTGCCAGGTGCCAAGCAGGTCGACGCCTTGGTGGGGCAGGGTGGGCTTGCAGGGGGTGTGGTAGATCAGCGCCCGCAGGCTGCCGTCGGGCTCGCGCTGGAGCTTGAAGCGCAGGGTGTTGGCGAGGCGGGCGTCTTGCCCCCAATCCGCCTCCCCACCGCCATTCCGGCGAAGCTGTGGGGATACTTCGTGGTGTGTCACCGGATATGCAAGAACATGCCGCGGCTCGGGCGAGTCATGTAGCTGCCAGCCGTTCTGTCGTTTCTTTGCATTGGGATGAGGCCCGCCATGGCGAAACTGAAGGGCCTCCTGCGTGCGAAAGCCGATCTTGGTCTGCGCGAGGAATTTCATCGCCGCGCGCCAGTCGCGGAAGGTGTCCTTGCTGCGCCACACCAGCGCGCCTTTGGCATCGGTGCCGATCGCGTGGGGCCAGTCGAGGTCGAGGCAGCGAGCCAGGGGACGGGAGCAGCCGGTGTGTTCGAGGGCCGCCTTGCTCAGCACGGGCAAGGTGGGGGTGTCGGCGAGGGCCTCCCAGCCGAGCGAGCCCCAGCCGTTGCGGCTGCGCCCGCCGATGGTGCCGAACCAGTGGGCGAGGGTGAGGGCGAGGGTGAGCGCTTCATCATGTTCTTCGGCGTGGGCCAGCTTGAGGGTGTTCTCCTCCTTGGCCTGCAGCGCCGCGCCGTTGTTGAGCTGGGTGCCTTGCTGAAAGACGAGTGGGCCGTAGCCGAGGTACAGCTCGGCACCGACCGGCCGTTCTTTGCCGGTGTTGCGGTCTTTCACCTCGGGATGCGTCACGCGGGCCTCACCGGGCTCCCATTGTTTGCAGCTACCTGCGCGCCAGTCCGACAAGGCCAGCCGGATCTTGCTCTGCTGGTTGCCGTCGCTGCCGTCATCGGCGGCGGTGCCGAACAGGGCTTTCTCCTGCGTCTTCAGCGCGCCCACTTCATAAGCCACCTGGGGCGCCACGGCGATGCGCCACCATTCCCGGATCAGCGCTTTGAGCGGCGGGGTGCGCCAGGTGCCCTTTTGATCGGCGTCGCCCAGAAACGCAGGGCTGGCGAGCTGCAGGCGGTAGGTTTTCTTGATCATTGTTCTTTCCAGGTTGGTCGGCCGGAAGGGCGTCAAATAATGCAAAACACGCTATTTGATGTTGTTTCGATAGTCAAATGCTATGTTGAATTTAGCTGATTGGCGTGCCATCTCATGACACCGCAAGCTTGCGGCGGCTGCTCCCGGGGAAACGCAGGGCCGCCCCGAGTTTCCTTGCCCCCTCGGGGGGCGCTGGGCGGAGCCCGGCCCTTGGACGCTAGGGGTGCAGCCGAACCGCTTCGGGCGCCAGGGCCAGCCGGTATCGGTGCGGTTTCCGGCCGCCGTCGTCGATCAGGTAGGGTCGGGCAGCCGGGCCCAGCGCGCGTCTGATCGCGCTGCGCAATTTGGAGAGCTGGGACGAAAAGTAGCTGCCGTCCATGCCGGCGCGCAGGGCGCGCTCGGCCGAGCCGATGTCGCCCAGGGGGCCGACGATGGCGCGCAGTTCGTGCAGGTAGCGCTCGGCCCAGGCCGGGTCCGGAACGTCCTTGAGGGGCGCGGCCAGGGCGGCCTCGTTGGTTGCCGCGCGCCGTGCAAATACGGCGAGCAGCGCCAGTGCGGCGGGCGGCAGCCGGAAGCGGTGGCCTGCCGCCTGTACTTCGCGCGCAGCCAGATCGATCTCCAGCCGCGCCGGGCCGAGGCTGGCCCGCGCGGCGGCCACCGTGGCGTCGAAGCGTGCGCTGCCATCGAGCAGCGCGGTGGGTAGGCCGTGGCGCAGGCTGACGAAGGGGATCTCGGCGAGGCTGAGGCGCGCGCGCTGGGTATCGACGAGTTTCTTGCCGGCGGTTTCGATGATGTTTTCGTAGGGTGTGGGGTAGAAGAACTCCCAGCTGTTCTCGAAGGGCTCGGATACCAGCACGTGGGACAGGCGATCCTGCGGGCGGCCGAAGAGCGACAGGGCGTAGCCCAGGAAGAAACCCATGGTCTTGCGGCCGCCGGCGATGGAGACATGCAGGGCGCTTTCGGGGTCGGCGCTCAGTTCGCGGACCTTCTCGGTGATGAAGTCGGCGCAGGCGAGGTTGTCGGTCGGGCTGCGGATGTCGGCCATGGGCTGCCCCGACGCGTCGTGCAGGATGTGGATGTGATCCCCGTCGAAGGCGATCTCCGGCAGGCCGAAGTCCTTGCGCAGGCGGTGGAACCAGCCCGGCTTGTCCGACAGCAGCGCGAGCTGCGCACGCTCGGCGCCCTCGGCGGTGGTGATGAGGTGGACCTCTGTGGGCACGAACGGGTCGTCATGGCCTATCGCGAGCGCATGCAGCGTTTCGGTGACGATCTGGGGAGACAGGCCGGTGACGGCAAGCAGGATGCGGCGGGAAAAAGAGGTAGGGCGATGGTTGTCCATGGTGCCAGCGCAGAACAAGAGATGACGCGAAGCTTATCGTTTAAGCCCAGACGGCCGGGCTTTTGGCAAGCTTGCCGGGCTGTCATGCGGCATCCGTGATCGGCTCGACACCCGAGACAACAATGCTTTTCACGGCTTTCCGTAGATTCTCGCTGCGAGGTGAAGTCGGCTTCCCCAGCCATTCAGCGCGCCGGTGCACGCTTGCTCGCCCAGCGCGGCCCTTCCTCGTGCAATCTCCGCGAGCTCGCCCGCCCACGCGCCGATCCCGTTTCAGGGAAGGGCCCTGCGGGTCGGCGTCAATCGGTGAAACTCAGCTGAACGGATCGAGAAGGCGAACGCCGGAGGACTGGACATCAGCCGTGTTACGTGTGACGACGGTCAGGTCATAGATCAGACCGATGGCCGCTATCTGCTTGTCGATCGGATGCTGCGGGTTGGGCGACATGAGTTTGCCCCAGATCTGGGCGCACTCCAGATCGAAGTCCAGGATGCGTAAGGCGTGATCTGACACCAGGGCATCCAGCCAGGCTTCGAGACGGTCTGCCTGTTGCAGGTCTCCACGGCCCCGGATGTTTTCGACGCCGCGGCGAAGCTCACCGATGGTCTGCACCGACAGGTAGATCTCTTCGGCTCGCAGCTCGGCAAAAAAGGCCATCAAACCTGGATTGGCGCGGACACCTTTTCTCAGCTCGCTGACGACGTTGGTATCGAGTAGATACATCAGCGCTGACGGAGGTTGAAGTCTTCGTCCTCGCCGACATCGGGCATGCTCGCCAGCACTTCCTTGAAGCTACGGCGGGCAGGCCGGCAGAGTGCGGCCCGCAGGATTTCACGGTGCTCGGCTTCGGCGCTGCGCCCATGGGCCGCAGCGGCCTGCTTCAGCGCCTGGGCAACGGCGGGCTCAATGTTACGCACGACCAGATTGCTTGCCACGGGAAGTCTCCGATAAAGATTGCATTGATTGCATCATAGCCCGGACCGCTGCGGATGCAACCCTCAAACAGAACGCCCACCTCGAGAGGTGGGCGTTTTTATTGGTGGATGACTCCAGCCGCTGGATCGTCAGCCGCAAGTCCCCACTGCGCCGCAGGCGGTGCAGAAGTCGCAGCCGTCCTTGCGGATCACCGAGTGGTTGCCGCATTCGGAGCACAGGGCGCCCTGCATCACCTTGGGCTCGCTGGTGTCACGGGGGGCTTCGAGGATGCCCATCTCGCGGGTCGGGTAGCCGGCCTCGTCGAGGACGCCGAGCATGGCGTAGCGGTGGATGATCAGCGCGGCCATGTAGGCGACGGTGGAGGGCCAGTTCTGCTGGCGGCGGGTGCCGGGCACGAAGGCCATGAAGTCGCCCAGCGGTTCCGGATAGTCGATGAGCTTGCGCAGCTTCATGCCGATCCAGGCCGGGTCCATCACGCGCATGTCGAGGGACAGGATGCGGGACAGGCCGTCCAGGGCGCGCGGGTAGTTGCCCGACAGCCACATGGAGTAGGGGCGGGTGACGCCGTCGGGGAGGGTGATCTCCTTCAGGCCGAGCACGAAGTCTTCACCGGTGGCCGGGTTCTGGATGTCCACCGTCCACGACAGGGTGCCGTCGGTGCCGGTCTTGGGCTCCTGCAGGCTGAAGACGCTGTCGAGCACCGGGGTCGGCAGGTCGCCGTCGAGGGCTTCGAGCTTCTCGCAGCGGTAGCGCACGACCTGGGCGAAGGCGGACACGACGCCCGGCATCAGCTTCTGCTCGCCGTGCGGGGGGAAGCGCATCTCGAAGGACTTTTCGCCGACGGTCTTGGCGAGGGCCTCGAGCTTGAGCTTGAGCCAGCCGCGGTCGTTGGCGCGCATGTCCATCGACAGGGTCTTGGCGACGGCGCCCAGGCCGCGGGGCTGGTCGGCGCCGTTCACCCACACCTCGAACGGGAAGGCACCCTTGGCGGGGGCGTCCTCGGCCGGGTCCATGTGGCCGACGAACAGGGCGAAGTTGCCCTGCGGGGTGTTGAGCATGTAGGTCCAGGCGGCGTTGCCGTCCGGCAGGTCGGGGCGGCCCGGCCAGCGCAGGGACGAGAGCACCGGCGCCGGCAGGTTCTTGATGGACAGGCGGCGGTTGGTGTCGTCGGAGATCTCGAGGTCCTGCGGCTGCTTCTGCTCGGCACTCGGGGTGACCGACAGCACGGAGCCCAGCACGCTGTTGGGGCGGTAGGTGGCGAGGCCCTTGAGGCCGGCCTTCCAGGCGTCGAGGTAGAGGTTCTCGAAGTCGACGTAGGGGTAGTCTTCGGGGACGTTGACCGTCTTGGAGATCGAGGTGTCGATGTAGGGGGCAACGGCCGCGACCATGTCCTTGTGGGCGGCGGCGGAGATCTCGAGGGCGGTGACGAAGTAGTCGGGCAGCTTGTTCACGTCGCCGCCGAGGTGGCGGTAGAGGCGCCAGGCGTAGTCTTCGACCGCATGCTCCTTGAAGGTGCCGTCGGCCATCCGCTTCTTGCGGGTGTAGGTGTAGGAGAACGGCGGTTCGATGCCGTTGGAGGCGTTGTCGGCGAAGGCCAGGCTGATGGTGCCGGTGGGCGCGATGGACAGCAGGTGGGAGTTGCGCAGGCCGTGCTTGCGGATCTTGTCCTTGACTTCGGCGGGCAGGCGCGAGGCGAAGTTGCCGCCGGAGAGGTAGAGGTCGGTGTTGAACAGCGGGAAGGCACCACGCTCCTTGGCGAGCTCGACGGAGGCCAGGTAGGCCTGGTCGCGCATGAACTCGCTGATCTTGCGGGCCATGTCGCGGGCGGCGTCGGTGTCGTAGCGCAGGCGCAGCATGGCCAGGGCGTTGCCCAGGCCGGTGAAGCCGAGGCCGACGCGGCGCTTGGACTGGGCTTCGGCGAGCTGCTGCTCGAGGGGCCAGTGGGTGGCTTCGAGCACGTTGTCGAGCATGCGGATCGAGGTTTCGATGGTCTTGCCGAAGCCGGCGAAGTCGAAGCTGGCCTTGTCGGAGAAGGCGTCCTTGACGTACAGCGTGAGGTTGATCGAGCCCAGGCAGCAGCAGCCGTAGGAGGGCAGGGGCTGCTCGGCGCAGGGGTTGGTGGCCTCGATGGTCTCGCAGTAGTAGAGGTTGTTGTCGCGGTTCATCCGGTCGAGGAACAGGATGCCCGGCTCGGCGTGGTCGTAGGTGGAGCGCATGACCTGATCCCACAGGTCGCGGGCGCGCACCTTGCGGTACACCCACAGGCCGTCGTCGCGCTGGTAGCCGCCGGCCGCCTTGATGTCGTTGGAGGGCTCGGCCTTGTGGGCGAGCTCGACGTCGCCATCGGCCTCGACGGCCTGCATGAAGGCGTCGGTCACGGCGATGGAGACGTTGAAGTTGGACAGGTCGCCGTGGTCCTTGGCGTGGATGAATTCCTCGATGTCCGGGTGGTCGCAGCGCAGCACGCCCATCTGGGCGCCGCGGCGGGAGCCGGCGGATTCGACGGTCTCGCAGGAGCGGTCGAAGACGCGCATGTAGGACACCGGGCCGGAGGCATTCGACTGGGTGCCGCGCACCATCGCGCCCTTCGGGCGGATCGACGAGAAGTCGTAGCCGACCCCGCCGCCGCGGCGCATGGTCTCGGCGGACTGGGCCAGGGCGGTGTAGATGCCGCAGCGGCCGTCGACGGATTCGGTGATCGAGTCGCCCACCGGCTGCACGAAGCAGTTGATCAGGGTGGCGGCGAGGTTGGTGCCGGCGGCGGAGTTGATGCGGCCGGCGGGAACGAAGCCGCGCTCCTGGGCTTCGAGGAACTTGGTTTCCCAGAACAGGCGCTTGTCTTCCGACTCGATGGCGGCGAGGGCGCGGGCCACGCGCAGGCGGACGTCGGAGATGGTCTGCTCGTTGCCCTTGGCGTATTTCTCGAGCAGCACCTCTTCGCAGATCTCCTGCGGGAGGAGGTTGGCGGCTGTTGCGATCTGGGATTTTGCGTTCTTGGTGGTGGCGGTCATGGACTCCCTCTTACCGGTCTGTTCGCGTGCTTGATACAAAAATTCTTCGGTGCGTAGCTTACCGCGAAGTGGGTTTCTCGGCAAAAAATTATTTCCTTTAAAAACATAAAGTTAAAAAAATCAATAGTGTAAGAAAAATATTTTCTCTACTACATTTAGTATGTATTCTGGGCTTTAAAATCAAGAAAAAAGTCGCACGAACGCGCCCAGGGCCTTGATTTGTCGGGGAAATGGGCGAGGCGGTGAGCGATGCGGAAGGCGTTCCCGGGCCCGTCCCCGTTTGCTGCACAGCACCTAAACCAAGGTCTAATACCTCGCCTTCCGGCATCCCGATAAGGTGTCTCCCATGCGGCCGGACTGAAACATCGATGTCCGGCCCACCGATCCGGCCGCCGCAGAGCGACCGGCCAAGAAGGGGAAGTGCAGGCTCCCTGCACCCCATCACGAGGAGACATCGATGGCCGTACTCAATCGAATGGACTGGTATGACCTGGCCCGTTCAACCAACTGGACACCCAAATACGTCACCGAGGACGAACTGTTCCCGCCCCAGCTGTCGGGCGAGTTCGGCCTGCCGCTCACCGCCTGGGAGGGCTACGACGAGCCTTACAAGCAGACCTACCCCGAGTACGTGAAGGTGCAGCGGGAGAAGGACGCCGGGGCCTATTCGGTGAAGGCGGCGCTGGAGCGCAGCCGGATCTTCGAGAACGCCGACCCGGGCTGGAAATCGGTGATGAAGGCCCACTACGGCGCCATCGCCCGCGGCGAATACGCGGCGGCCAGCGCCGAGGCGCGCATGATGCGCTTCTCCAAGGCGCCGGGCATGCGCAACATGGCCACCCTGGGCTGCATGGACGAGATCCGCCACGGCCAGATGCAGCTCTACTTCCCCCACGAGCACGTGGCCAAGGACCGCCAGATGGACTGGGCTTTCAAGGCCTACGACACCAACGAGTGGGCGATGATCGCGGCGCGCCACTTCTTCGACGACATCATGATGACCCGGGACGCGATCAGCGTCTCGATCATGCTCACCTTCAGCTTCGAGACCGGCTTCACCAACATGCAGTTTTTGGGTCTCGCCGCCGATGCCGCCGAGGCGGGCGACCACACCTTCGCCAACCTGATCTCCAGCATTCAGACCGATGAATCCCGCCACGCCCAGATCGGCGGCCCGGCCCTCAAGCTGCTGATCGAGAACGGCCACAAGGCCGAGGCCCAGAAGCGCGTCGACATCGCCGTGTGGGGCGCCTGGAAGCTGTTCTCGGTGCTCACCGGCCCGATCATGGACTACTACACGCCGCTGGAGCACCGCAAGCAGTCGTTCAAGGAGTTCATGGAAGAGTGGATCGTCGCCCAGTTCGAGCGCGCCCTCACCGACATGGGCCTCGAGCTGCCCTGGTACTGGGACATCTTCCTCAACGACATCGGCCAGACCCACCACGGCATGCACCTCGGCTCCTACTTCTGGCGCCCGACCCTGTGGTGGAACCCGGCCGCCGGCGTGACCCCCGACGAGCGCGCCTGGCTGGAAGAAAAGTACCCCGGCTGGAACGACACCTGGGGCCAGTGCTGGGACGTGTTCATCGACAACGTGGTGGACGGCAACATGGCCATGACCTACCCGGAGACGCTGCCCTACGTGTGCAACATGTGCCAGCTGCCCATCCTCGGCGTGCCGGGCAAGGGCTGGGACGTGAAGGACTACCCCCTCGAGCACAACGGCCGCTTCTACCACTTCGGCTCAGAGGTGGACCGCTGGGTCTTCCAGCAGGACCCCGAGCGCTACGCCGGCCACCTGAGCATCGTCGACCGCTTCCTGGCCGGGATGATCCAGCCGATGGACCTGGGCGGCGCACTGCAATACATGGGCCTGGCCCCGGGCGAGATCGGCGACGACGCCCACAACTACGCCTGGGCCGAGGTCTACCGCGCCCTGCGCGAGACCCGCAAGGCGGGCTGATCCACCGCTATGCCGCCCCCGGCCCGCGCGGGGCCGGGGCGCGTTCCACACGAGGAGATTTGAAGATGGCGCTTTTTCCGTTGACCTCCAATTTCGAGGGGGATTTCGTCCTGCAGCTGGTGCCGGTGGATACCGAGCACACCATGGACGAGGTGGCCGCCGCCGCGGCCGTGCATTCGGTGGGGCGGCGCGTGCGCGCCCGGCCGGGCCACATCCTGCGCGTGCGCCGCCACGGCAGCACCGAGCTGCTGCCCCGGGGCATGAAGGTGGCCGAGGCGGGTTTCAAGCCCACCGAGACCGTGGACATCGTCTGGCAGGCGGGTGAGGTCTGAGATGAGCTTCAGCAAAGTCTGCACCGTCGACGACCTGTGGGAAGGCGAGATGGCGCCCTACACCGTCGATGGCCACGAGATCCTGCTGGTGTGCGCCGACGGCGGCGAGATCAAGGCCTTCCAGGGCATCTGCCCGCACCAGGACATCGCCCTCTCGGAGGGCAAGTTCGATGGCAAGAAGCTGATCTGCCGCGCCCACCTGTGGCAGTTCGACGCCGGCACCGGCCAGGGCATCAACCCCGACGACTGCGCGCTGGCGAGCTACCCGGTACGTATCGACGGCGACGACGTGCTGGTCAGCACCGAGGGCGTCGAGCCCCTGTTCGCCCACACCTGACCCCCGGCTGCGCCCCGGGCGCGGCCCCACCCAAAAACAGCGAGGAGACACACATGAGCAACGCATCTGCGGGGCAGGGCTACCACAACAACCTGGTCGGGCCGGTGATGCGCGCCGGCGACCTGGCCCAGGCGGTCATCGAGGCGGCCCGGGTGGACAACCCGGACAAGGAGATCTTCGTCGAGGACAAGCGGGCCTACATCCGCATCCACGCCGAGCAGGAGATGATCCTGCGCCAGGCCACCATCGAGGAGGAACTCGGCCGGCCCTTCCGCATGAACGACCTCGAGGTCGACCTCAGCTCCTTCGCCGGCCAGATCGAGAGCCGCGACGATTCCGTGCGCTTCTATTTCAACAAGAAGCTCTGACCCGCGCCCATTACAAGAAAGACACGAGGAGACACCCATGTCCGAGATTCAAGTCCTGAAGCCCCTCAAGACCTGGAGCCACCTGGCCACCCGCCGCCGCAAGCCCAGCGAGTACGAGATCGTCAGCGCCAACCTGCACTACAACGACAAGCGCCCCGACTCGCCCTACGAGCTGTCGCCCGACATGTTCATGAACACCTGGTACAAGAAGAACACCTTCGGTACCGCCCTCAAGCACGCCGACTGGAACGCCTTCCGCGACCCGGACGAGGTGGTCTATCGCACCTACAACCTGATGCAGGACGGCCAGGAGACCTACGTCTTCGGGCTGTTCGACCAGTTCAACGAGCGCGAGCACGACAAGGCCCTCGACCCGCGCTGGGCCGGCACCCTGGCGCGCCTGTACACCCCGGCCCGCTACCTCTTCCACACCCTGCAGATGGCCTCCGCCTACGTGGGCCAGGTGTCGCCGGCCAGCACCATCACCAACTGCCATTACTTCCAGATGGCCGACAGCCTGCGCTGGCTGAGCCACACCGCCTACCGCACCCGGGAGCTGTCCCAGGTGTTCGCCGACAAGGGCTTCGGCGTCGACGAGCGGCGCTACTGGGAAGAAGACCCCGCCTGGCAGGGCTTCCGCGAGCTGATGGAGAAGGCCCTCACCGTGTGGGACTGGGGCGAGGCCATCGTGGTGCTCAACCTGGTGGTCATGCCGGCGGTCGAGGAGGCCGTGCTGCGCCGCCTGGGCGAAGCCGCCCGCCACAACGGCGACACGCTGCTCGGCCTGCTCACCGACGCCCAGCTGATCGACGCCGCCCGCCACCGCCGGTGGACCGCCGCCTTCGTGGCGATGGCCCTGCAGACCCCGGGCAACCTGGCGCTGATCCAGTCGTGGATCGCCAAGTGGGAGCCCCTGGCCGACCGCGCCATCGACGCCTACTGCGCGGCCCTGCCGGATGTGCCGGGCGCCGCCGAGGCAGCAAAGGCCGCCACCCGCGACCTGCGCCGCAGCCTGGCCCTCTGATCCCCCAGCCCCCGGAGCGCCCGACGGCGCGCCCATGCCCGCGGGGCAGGGCGCGCCGCACGCGGCGGAAGGAGTTCAAGCAGTGGTTCATCCAGTCATCACCAACGAGCGGGACGGCACCCGCTTCGAGCAGGCCCCCGGCGACACCCTGTTGCGGGCGGCCCTGCGTGCCGGCGTCGGGCTGTCCTACGAGTGCAACTCGGGCGGCTGCGGCGGCTGCAAGTTCGAGCTGCTGGCGGGCGACATCGAGACCCTGTGGCCCGCCGCCCCGGGCCTCGGCGAGCGCGACCGCCGGCGCGGCCGCCACCTGGCCTGCCAGTGCCGGGCGCTGGGCGACGTCACCATCAAGGCGGCCAGCGGCCCCGAATACGTACCGGTGCGCGCGCCCCGAAGGCGCCGGGCGGTGCTCACCGGGAGCGCCGACATCACCCACGACCTGCGGGAGTTCCGCTTCCGCGCCGAGGGCGAGGCGGATTTCCTGCCGGGGCAGTTCGCGATGCTCGACCTGCCGGGCCTTGCGTCGTCCCGCGCCTATTCCCTCGCCAACACCTCCAACGGCGACGGCGAGTGGCATTTCCAGATCCGCCGGGTGCCGAACGGGCAGGGCACCGCGACCCTCTTCGACCACCTGCAGCCGGGCGCCGAGATCGGGCTCGACGGGCCCTACGGCGTCGCCTACCTGCGCACCGACTCGCCCCGCGACATCGTCTGCGTGGCCGGCGGCTCGGGGCTGGCGCCGATGATCTCGATCGCCCGCGGGGCGGCGGAAGCGGGGATGCTCGGCGCGCGCCGGCTGCATTTCTTCTACGGCGCCCGGGAGCCCCGCGACGTGTGCGGCGAAGCCATGCTGGCCGGGCTGCCGGGCTTCGGGGAGCGGATCACCTATTGCCCGGTGGTCTCCATGCCGGGCGATGGGGGCTGGACGGGGGCGACGGGCTTCGTGCACAGCCATCTGCCCGCCGCCCTGCCGGCGCCGCTGGCCCGCTACGAGTTCTACTTCGCCGGGCCGCCGCCGATGACCCAGGCCCTCCAGGAGATGCTGATGGTGGACCACCGGGTGCCCTTCGAGCAGATCCATTTCGACCGATTCTTTTGACAGCCGGCCCCGGGACGGACGTGGAGACGACAATGAAAAAACGACACAGCACCGGACGCAGCCCCCGGCGCCAGCGCCTGCCGATGGCGGGCTTGGCCCTCGCCCTGGCCACCGCCGCGGGCGCCGCCCAGGCCACCGACGTGTTCCGCCTCGAGGGCTTCGGGGCGGTGTCCCGCGCCATGGGCGGGGTGGCCACCGCCCACGACGTGGGCCCCGCCGGCATGATGACCAACCCGGCAACGCTGTCCCTGATGGAGGCCGACAACGCCGCGATGGTGGGCCTCGACCTGGTCACCACCGACATCGACGTGCGCAACCGCGACACCGGCGAGAACGCCCCTTCGCGCAACCACGGCGCCAACCGCGGCCCGTATTTCGCGCCGGAGCTGGCCTACGTGCAGCGCGTCGGCGCATGGAGCTTCGGCCTCGGCGCCTTTGCCCAGGGTGGGCTGGGCACCGAGTACGGTCGCAACAGCTTCCTGTCCCGCGGCACGGGGGGGCTCGACACCGGGCTGGAGAACGCCAGCCGCCTGCTGGTGCTCAACATCCCCGTGGCGGCCAGCTTCCGGGCCAGCGAGGCCCTCACCATCGGCGGCAGCATCGACGCCATGTGGCAGGGGCTCAACCTCGACATGCTGCTGGGGGCCGACCAGGTGGGCAGCCTGATCAGCGCCGGGCGCGTGTCCGGCAGCCTGCTGCCGGTGCTGGGCGGCCTGCCCGACCTGCGTGGCGCCCACTTCAGCCTGACCCGCAACGCGCCCCTGGCCAGCGGCGTCAATGCCTGGGGCTACACCGGGCGGGTGGGCATGACCTACGCCCTGTCGGCGGACACCCGCCTCGGCGCCGCCTACACCCTGCGCAGCCGGATGGGCGACATGGACGGCCGCGCGACCCTCACCGCGGTGGACGGTGTCGCCGGGCAGATCGCGCTGCCGGGCAAGCTGCAGGTGCGCGACTTCCAGATGCCGTCGGTGCTCAACCTCGGGGTGAGCCACCGGGTCACCGACCGGCTGACGCTGGCAGCGGATGTGTCGCGGGTGTTCTGGGCCGGGGTGATGAAGGACATCAAGGTGGCCTTCGTGGCCGACGGTGGTGGCGACCTTAACATCCGGCTGCCCCAGGACTACCGCGACCAGACCGTCGTGGCCGTGGGCGGCGCCTGGCGGATGGACGAGCGCTGGACCCTGCGCGGCGGCCTGCGGGTGGCCCAGCAGGCGCTGCCGTCCTCCACGCTGCTCCCGGTGATTCCGGCCACGCCGCGCAAGCACCTGTCCGCCGGCTTCGGCTACGCCGTGTCGCCCCGGGCCAGCGTGGACTTCGCCTGGTCCCACGCCTTCCGGGAGATCATGGACAACACCAGCCTGCCCAACACCTCGGCGCCGATCCGGGTCAGCCACGCCCAGGACAATGCGACGCTGGTCTACACCTGGCGCTTCTGAACGCGCATCCTTGTACCCCACAGGCCCGGCGCGCGTCTCCCGCGTGCCGGGCCGGCGCACGTGGGTGGATGGCCGGCAGGGAGGCGCAAGGCGTGGAGAGGATCGACATGAATCCGGATGACGATATCTGCCGGGTGGCCCGGCGCACCTCGGTGCGCGGCGTGGTGATCGAGGCCGGCGACGCCCGCGAGGTGCGGCGCCAGAAGATGGCCCGCATCATCCTCGACGCGATGTACCAGTTTCTGGGCCTGCTGGATCTGGACGGCACCGTGCTGGAGATCAACCAGGCGGCCCTCGACGGCGCCGGCCTCGGCCTCGAGGACGTGATCGGCAAGCCCTTCTGGCAGGCTCGCTGGTGGGCGGTGTCGGAAGAGGTTCGGGAGCGCGTGCGGGAGATGATCGAGGAAGCCCGCACCGGCCGCTTCGTGCGCTGCGACTTCGAGGTCTTCGGTGACCTGCACGGCAGCCGCACCATCGTCATCGACTTCTCGCTGACGCCCATCCTCGACGACGAGGGCCGGGTGGCCTTCCTGCTGCCCGAGGGCCGCAACATCACCGAGAAGATCGCCAGCAGCGCCGAGCTGTCGCGCAAGAACGGCGAGCTGCAGGTGGCCCTGGAGCGCCTCGAGGAGCTCGACGGCTACAAGACCCGCTTCTTCGCCAACGTGAGCCACGAGCTGCGCACCCCGCTGGCCCTGATCCTCGGCCCGGTGGACCAGCTCATCAAGGAGGCCGGCCAGTTCAGCGAGCGGGAGCGCTTCCGCCTCGCGGCGATCCAGCGCAACGCCCGCGCGCTGCTGCAGCAGGTGAACAACCTCCTCGACCTGGCCCGCATCGATGCCGACCGGATGCCGATGGCCTACGTGCACACCAACCTGGTGGCCCTGGTGCGCGAGATCCTCGACGGCTTCGCCGCCGCCGCGGACGACCGGGGCGTCACCATGCTGCTGCGCGGCGAGGCCGAGCTCCACGCCGACGTGGACCGGGCCAAGTTCGTGCGGGTGCTGGTCAACCTGCTCTCCAACGCCTTCAAGTTCACCCCGCCGGGGGGGCGCATCGTGTGCCGGCTGGAGCGCCTGCCCGGCGGCCGGCTGCTGCTCGGCGTGCAGGACAACGGCCCCGGCGTGCCCGACGCCCTCAAGCAGCACATCTTCGACCGCTTCACCCAGGGCCGCGAGGGGCCGGGGGCAGCGGGCTGGGGCTCAACATCGTCAAGGAGTTCGTCGAGCTGCACCGGGGGACGGTGGTGGTGGTGGACGCGCCGGGGGGCGGCGCGGTCTTTCAGGTGGAGCTCCCCGCGCGGGCACCCGAGGGCGCCTTCGTGCGGCCGGAGGCGAGCCGGGACGGACCGGCCCTGGCCGAGGCCGACGTGCCCCTGGCCCCCGAGCTGCCCCTCGCCGCCGACGCGCCCTTCCAGCCGGGCAAGCCGCGGGTGCTGGTCGCCGAGGACAACCCCGACCTGCGCCACTTCCTGCACCACGTGCTGTCGGACGAGTACAACGTGGTGCTGCGGGAGGACGGCGAGTCGGCCTTCCTGGCCGCCGTGGCCGACCCGCCGGACCTCATCATCACCGACCTGATGATGCCCCGCTGGGACGGCGAGCGCTTCGTGCGCGCCCTGGCCGAGCGGGCCCAGTCGCCCCGGGTGCCGGTGCTGGTGCTGTCGGCGCGGGCCGACGACACTCTGCGCGAGAACCTGCTCGAACACCTGGTGCAGGACTACCTCATCAAGCCCTTCTCGGCCCAGGAGCTGCGGGCGCGGGCGCGCAACCTGGTGGCGGTGAAGCGCACCGTGGACATCCTGCAGCGGGAGCTCAACTCCCAGGCCTCCGACATCGTCGAGCTGACCGCCGGGCTGGTGGAGAGCCGCCAGTCGCTGCAGCGCAGCTTCACCGCCCTGCAGGTCTCCGACCGGCGCTGGCTGGGCCTCTACGAGAACACCGCGGTGGGCATCGCGCTGACCGACCGGGACGGCCGCATCCTGTCGGCCAACCCGGCCCTGCAGCGCATGCTCGGCTACGGGCGGGACGAGATCGTCGGGGTGTCGCTGATCGCCCTCACCGACCCCGCCGAGCGGGACACCACCGCGCGCAACGTGCATGGCCTCTTCGATGGCGAGCTGCCCAGCTATTCGGTGCAGAAGCGCTACGAGCGGAAGGACGGCGCCTACCTGTGGGCCAACGTGTGCGCCTCGCGCATCCCCGCGATGGCCGGGGACGGCGCGATGCTGGCGGTGATCGTCGAGGACATCACCCTGCGCATGGAGGCCGAGCGCTCCCTGGCCGCCACCCGCGCCGAGCTGACCCGGGTGGCGCGCTTCACCGCGATGGGCGAGCTGGTGGCCTCGATCGCCCACGAGATCAACCAGCCCCTCACCGCGGTGATCACCAACAGCCAGGCCGCGCTGCGCTGGCTGTCCCACGCCTCGCCCAACCTCGACGAGGTGGCGGCGGCCCTGAAGCGGGTCAACCGCGACGCCAGCCTGGCCGGCGAGGTGATCTCGCGGATCCGCGGTTTCCTGCGCGCCGGCGAGATCCGCCGCGAGCCCGTCGACCTGGCGCGGATGCTCGATGAGCTGCTGCAGATGCTGCAGACGGTGCTCAGCGAGGCCGGCGTGCAGGTGAGCGTCGCGCAGCCCCGCCCGCAGCCGCGCCTGATCGCCGACCCGGTGCAGTTGCAGCAGGTCATCCTCAACCTCATCCTCAACGCCGTCGATGCGATGCGCGACCTGCCGGGCGGCGGGCGGTGGCTGCGCATCGAGGTAGCGCCCGAGCCCGCGGGCGGCCTGGGCTTTGCGGTGCGGGACAGCGGGCCCGGCGTGGCCGCCGACATGGAGGCGCGCCTCTTCGAGGCGTTCTATTCGACCAAGCCCGACGGGCTGGGGATGGGGCTGGCGATCAGCCGCAGCATCATCGAAAACCACGGCGGGCGCCTGTGGCTGGACCGCAGCGCGGGCCCCGGCGCCTGTTTCAGATTCACCCTGCCGGACCAGTGAGCCGCGGGCGGGGGCAAGGAGGTGGCATGACGGAGAGCCCGGAGTGGGTGTATGTGGTGGATGACGACCTGTCGGTGCGGGAGGCGCTGAGCAGCCTGATCCGCTCGGTGGGGCTGCGGGTGGAGACTTATCCCTCGGCGGCGGCCTTCCTCGAGGCGGAGCGCCCCCCCGGCGTGGCCTGCCTGATCCTCGACGTCCGGATGCCTGGCCTGAGCGGCCTGGAGCTGCAGAACCGGCTGACCCAGGGCGGCCCGTCGATTCCGATCATCTTCATCACCGGCCACGGCGACATCCCGATGGCAGTGCTGGCGATGAAGAAGGGCGCGGTGGAGTTCCTGTCCAAGCCCTTCCGCGACGACGACCTGCTCGACGCGATCCACGGCGCCCTGGCCCGGGCCCGCGACACCCATCGCGAGGAGAGCGAGGTGGGCGAGATCCGCCGCCGCTACGCGCTGCTCACCGCCCGGGAGCGGGAGGTGATCGCCTACATCGTCAAGGGCGCCCTCAACAAGCAGGCCGCCTCCGAGCTGGGCGTCTCGGAGATGACGGTCAAGGTGCACCGCCACAACATCATGCACAAGATGGGCGTGACGCGGCTGCCCGACCTGGTGCGGATGGTGGAGCGGCTCAACCAGGCTTAGAACGCCCCGCCGGGCGGGCCGGCGTTCAGCCCTGGCCCGGCGGCAGGGTGTCGGGCCTTGCCACCGCCGGCCTGTCGGCGTCGCTGAGCGGGTAGGGGTCAGCCACGTAACCGGGCCCCTTCATCACCATCACGATGAAGGCCGACAGGCCCACCGTGAACACCACCGTCCAGTGCAGCACCACCAGGCTGATGCTGTAGATGTCCACGCTCATCACCATGCTGGTGGCGCCGAGGATCGGGTTCACAAGCGCCGCTGCGCGCACTGCCAGCGACGGCAGGGCCAGCAGGGCGGTGCCGATCACGAGGGCTCTGGGCAGCAGGCGCAGGATCTGCCGCTCGCGGCCGGGGGCCGTCCGCGGGTGGCCAGGGAGTTGGTTGAAGAGACGGCTCATGATGGTCTCCGCGGGGGCTAGTGAGTGATCGAGAACGCGCCCAGGGCCAGGCTCAGGCAGGCCACCCCGCTCAGCTGCCGGCGCAGCGGCAGGTACCAGGCGGGCAGCGGCACCTGCCCGGCGAGCCGGTGGTCCTGCCACAGGTGGGCCAGAAAGCCGGCGATCAGCAGCGGCGCCCCGAGCTGCGGCTCCAGCATCACCGCCGGCCAGGCCAGCAGCGGCGGCACCACGCTCCACACAAAGGCGTTGCGGCGCAGGGCCAGAGCCATCCCCGGCAGCGCCATCGCGAAGCCCCAGTGCAGGGCGCCCACGAAGCTCAGGATCACCGCGCCATAGGCCACCAGCGCGTCGGCCCACACCAGGCCGTGGTGGCGGTCCGCCCAGGCCACCAGTGCCAGGCCGATGAAGGGCAGCAGGCCGCCGTAGCCGAGCCAGGCGGCGGAGCGGGGGAGGCGGGGGTCGAAGGGGGTGTTCATGGCCGCACCTCACTTCACCAGCGGGCGGACGCTGGCGAAACCGCCGTCCATCGACCACACCTGGCCGGTTACCCGGCCCGCTCCGGGCGACAGCAGCCAGGCCATCAGGCCGGCCAGCTCGGCCGGGTCGCCGATGCCCGGCAGCGGATACTGGCGCGCCGCGGCCTCCCGGGCCGGTGGGCTGGCGATGATGCGCGCCGCGGCGGGCGTCTCCATGATGCCCGGCGCCACCGCGTTGATCCGCACCCCGGCCGCCGCGTAGGTGGCCGCCGCGCCGCGCACGAGGCCCTCGACGCCGGCCTTCGCGGCTGCCACCGCTTCGTGGTTGGGGGTGCCGATCCGCGCCGCCGCCGACGACACCAGCACCGCCGCGCCGGGCTGGCCGGCCTTGCCGAGGGCGCCGACGAAGCCCGCCAGGGTGTGGAAGGCGCTGAACAGGTTGGCGCTCATGCAGTCGATGAAATCCCGCTCGCTCGTGCGGTGCAGCGCGCCCAGGCGGATGTTGCCGACGCAGTGGGCGAGGGCGGTGGGGGTGAGGCCCGCCGCCGCCGCCGCCGAGAAGATCTGCGCCACCCCGGCCGGCGTCGAGCAGTCGGCCACCACCTGCAGGTGCTCGGTGCCGAAGGCGGCCTCCAGGCGCGCCGCGTCGCGGCTCACCACCACCAGCTGCCAGCCATCCGCCGCGAGGCGCCGCGCCAGCGCCTGGCCCAGGCCGCCGGCTGCGCCGGTAATCAGCGCCACCTTGTTCATTTTTTGCTCCTTGAATCTGTATTTGTCTTGGACAAAATAATCCTACGATTCTAAGATTAGGTTGATCAATCAATTTGTCCAGGTCGCCATGAATAAAATCGAGAGCGTCGCGGTGCTCGGCGCGGGCCTTGCGGGCCTGTCCTGTGCCCGCCATCTCCAGCAGCAGGGCCTCGAAGTGAGGCTCTTCGACAAGAGCCGCGGCCCCGCCGGCCGCATGAGCACCCGGCGCGGTGACGACTGGCAGTGCGACCACGGCGCCCAGTACTTCACCGCCCGCAACCCCGACTTCCGCGCCGAGGTCGCCCGCTGGGAAGCCCTCGGCGTGGCGGCGCGCTGGCAGCCGCGCCTGGAGGTCTTCGCCGGCGCCGACCTGCACACCCCCGACGAGACGCTCGAACGCTTCGTGGGCACCCCGCGCATGACGGCGCCGGCCCGCTCGCTGGCGCTCACCCTCGACCTGCGCGCGCAGCACACCGTCGACCGCGTCGTCGCCGGCCCGGCCGGCTGGCGCCTGGGCACCCTGGAGCAGGGCGAGCTGCCCGAGACCTTCGACGCCGTGGTGCTGGCCGTGCCGGCCCCCCAGGCGGTGCCTCTGCTGGCCCCCGTCCACCCCCAGTTCGCCGGCGTCGCGGCCCTGGCCCGGATGCGCCCCAGCTGGGCGCTGATGCTGCGCTACGACGCGCCCCTCGACCTCCACTTCGACGCGGCCTTCGTCAATCACGGCCCGCTGCGCTGGGTGGCCCGGGACAGCCACAAGCCCGGCCGCGGCCCGCGGGAAACCTGGCTGCTCCACGCCACCCCGGAGTGGAGCGCGGAACACCTCGAAGCGCCCGCCGAGGCCGTCGCCGAAGCGCTGCTCGGCGCTTTCGCCAAGCTGGGCGCCGAGACCCCGCCGGCCGCGTGGAGCGCCCACCGCTGGCGCTTCGCCGACACCGAGCCGGCCCTGGACCGCGTCTGCTGCTGGGACGACGAGCGGCGCATCGGCCTGTGCGGCGACTGGCTCAACGGCGGCAAGGTGGAGGGCGCGTGGCTGAGCGGCCGGGCGCTGGCCCGCCGGATCGGCGCCGCGGCCACCGTGGGGTCCGAACTGCCATGACTCCGGGCGTGGTGTGGTTGAAGCGGGACCTCCGCCTGCACGACCACGCGCCCCTCGTCAGCGCCGCCCTGCGCGGGCCGCTGATCTGCGTCTACATCGTCGAGCCCAGCCTGTGGGCCACCCCCGACGCCGCGCGCCAGCACTACGGCTTCGTGCTCGAGAGCCTGCGCGACCTCTACCGCGCCCTGCGCGTGCTGGGCGGCCGGCTGCATGTGCTCACCGGCGAGGCCGTCGAGGTCTTCGAGCGGCTCTACCGTGCCCAGCCCTTCGAGGCGCTGTATTCCCACGAGGAGACCGGCAACTGGCCGAGCTACCAGCGCGACCTCGCGGTGGGCCGCTGGTGCCGCAGCCGCGGCGTGACGTGGCGGGAGTTCCCCCAGTTCGGCGTGGTGCGCCGCCTCGCCGACCGCGACACCTGGCATGGCCGCTGGGAGGCCTTTGTCGCCCAACCCTGCCTGCCGGTGCCGGGAGCCATCACCTTCGCGCCCTTGCCCTGGGCCGATGTACCGCCCCCCAGCGCCGACGCCCTGGGGCTGGCCCCCGCCGCGCCGCCGCACCGGCAACCGGGCGGGCGCAGCGCCGGCATGGCGGTGCTGGAAGCGTTTCTGGGCGAGCGCAGCGGGCAGTACCGGGGCGGCATCTCGTCGCCCCTGTCGGCGCCCACCGCCTGCTCGCGGCTGTCCCCGTACCTGGCGCTGGGCTGCCTCAGCCTGCGCGAAGTGGTTCAGGCCACCCGTCGGCAGCTGGCCGACCTCCCCCCCACGGCCGACCGCCGACGGGCGGGCCTGACCGCCTTCATCAGCCGCCTGCACTGGCACTGCCACTTCATCCAGAAGCTCGAGAGCGAGCCCGAGCTGGAGTTCCGCAACCTCCACCGGGGCTACGACGGCCTGCGCCCGGCGCCGGAGGAGGGCGCCGGCTGGAACCCGGCCCATTTTGAAGCCCTTGTCACCGGGCGCACCGGCTGGCCGCTGGTGGACGCCTGCGTGGCCATGCTCCACGACACCGGCTGGCTCAACTTCCGGATGCGCGCGATGCTGGTCTCGGTGGCCAGCTACCCCCTGTGGCTGCACTGGCGCCCGGTGGGCGAGTGGCTGGCCCGGGCCTTCATTGACTACGAGCCGGGCATCCACTGGAGCCAGATGCAGATGCAGGCCGGCACCACCGGCATCAACACCACCCGGGTGTACAACCCCATCAAGCAGGCCCGCGACCACGACCCCAAGGGCCGCTTCGTGCGCCACTGGCTGCCCGCCATGGCCCGGGTGCCCGACGCCTGGCTGTTCGAGCCGTGGCGGATGCCGCCCGACGTGCAGGCCCGCTGCGGCGTGCGGGTGGGCATCGACATCCCTGAACCGCCGGTGGACCTGGAAACCGCCACCCGCGAGGCCAAGGCCCGCGTGCACGCCCTGCGCGCCCAGCCCGAAATACGCGCCGCCAAGGCCGCCATCGTTGCCAGGCACGGCTCCCGCCGCCGCCCGGCCACGTCCCGGCGCACCAAGCGCCCGCCGGCTGGTCAACTCTCCCTGGACATCTGATGCGCCGCAAAGCCGACCTCCCCACCAAGCCCTGCGCCGCCTGCGGCCGCCCCTTTGTGTGGCGGAAAAAGTGGGCGCGCTGCTGGGATGAAGTCCGCTACTGCTCCGAACGCTGCCGCCGCTCGGCGAAGTGAGAGGCGATGCCCCGTCAGCCAAACCAGCTCGGGTTCGCGCAGTAGCTTAGATCGGGTTGGCGTCGCCCAACCCGACAAACCCCGGCACCCCCGCGCGATCGCTGCCCCGACGCCCGATGCCTCTGCCGGAAGATAGCCCGATGCGATGGCGGCTCATACGGGGCCGACCCGACCTCCATCCGCGACACCGGCGCCGCGAGTTCTCCACCCATTTCCTTGATCGCTTTCAACCCCATGACCACCCTGATCCACTGGTTCCGCAACGATCTGCGCCTCTCCGACAACCCGGCCCTCAGCCGCGCCTGCGCGCGGGCGCAGCGGGTCTTGCCGGTATATGTTCATGCCCCCTCCGCCGATGCCGCCACGCCCTGGGGCTTCGCCCGCCGCGGAGCCCACCGGCAGCGCTTCCTGCGGGCGGCCCTCAACGCCCTCAACGCCCGGCTGGTGGAGCAGGGCAGCGGTCTGCTGGAGCTCCATGGCGAGCCGGCGGAGTGCCTGCCGGCGCTGGCCGTCCAGGTCGGCGCCACGGGCGTCACCTGCGAGGCCATCGCCGCGCCGGAAGAAGAAGCCCAGCTCGCCGCCCTGAAAACCGCCGGTGTCCCGGTGGAGGACGTCTGGCAATCCAGCCTGCTCGACCCGGCCGACCTGCCCTTCGCGCCGGAGCGCCTGCCCGACGTGTTCACCGCCTTCCGGCAGGCGGTGGAGAAGGCCGCCGTCAGGCCGCCGCAGCCCCTGCCGGCGCCGCGGCTCCCCGGCTGGCCGGAGGGCGTGCCGCCGGGCTGGCCCTACCGACCGGTGGGCGACGCCTTCGAGGTGGACGCCCGCGCCTCCTTTCCCTACACCCGGCCGGCCTTCCACGGCGGCGAGGCGGCGGCGCTGGCCCATCTGCGGCGCTATTTTTCGAGCGACCGGCCCCACCACTACAAGGCCACCCGCAACGGGCTCAGCGGGGTGGAGTTTTCCAGCAAGTTCTCGCCCTGGCTGGCCAGCGGCGCGCTGTCGGCGCGCGTCGCCTACGCCCACCTCAAGGCCTTCGAGGCCAGCCAGGGGGCCAGCGACGGCAGCTACTGGCTGTGGTTCGAGCTGCTGTGGCGCGACTACTTCCGCTTCCTGCACCTCAAGTACGGCCGCCGCCTGTACCGCGCCGGCGGGCTCGGCAGGCAGCCCGCGCCCGGCCACGACCCCGACGCCTTTGCCCGCTGGTGCCGCGGCGAGACCGGCGAGCCACTGGTGGACGCCGCGATGCGCGAGCTCGCCGTCACGGGCTTCATGTCCAACCGCCTGCGCCAGCTGGTGGCCAGCTACCTCGTCAATGACCTTGCCTGCGACTGGCGGGCCGGCGCCGAGTGGTTCGAGGCCCAGCTGATCGACTACGACGTGTACAGCAACCAGGGCAACTGGCTGTACATCGCCGGGCGTGGTACCGACCCCCGCGGCGGGCGCCGCTTCGACCCGGCGAAGCAGGCCCGCGAGCACGATCCGGACGGCCGCTTCCGCAGGATGTGGAGCCGCCCATGAGCGCGCCGACCCTCCGCCTCGTTCTCGGTGACCAGCTCAACCCGCTGCACAGCTGGTTCCAGACCGCCCGCGACGACGTGATCCACGTACTGATCGAGATGCGCCAGGAGACCGATTACGTGCTCCACCACGCCCAGAAGATCCTGGCCATCTTCACCGCGATGCGCGACTTCGCGCGCCAGTTGCGGGAGGCCGGGCACCGGGTGCATTACGTGGCGATCGACAACCCCTCCAACCGGCAGAGCCTGCCCGCCAACCTCGACGCCCTGATCGCCGCCCATGGCGCCGCTGCCTTCGAATACCAGGCCCCCGACGAATGGCGTCTCGACGCCCAGCTCGCCGACTACGCCCGGGGCCTGCAGATCCCGGCCCGGATGGTGGACAGCGAGCACTTCTATACCACCCGCGACGCAGCCGCCGAGCTCTTCGAGGGCCGCAAGCAGTGGCTGATGGAGCACTTCTACCGCACTATGCGGCGCCGTTACGGGGTGCTGATGGACGGCGACAAGCCGGTGGGTGGCCAGTGGAACTTCGACCACGACAACCGCAAGCCGTGGCCCGGCACCCCCGCCGAGCCGCGCGATCCGCGCCCTAGCCACGACCACTCCGCCCTGTGGCAGAGCATCGTGGCGGCCGGCGTGAAGAGCTTCGGCAACCCCGGTGCCGAGCGCCTGCGCTGGCCCCTCAACCGCGCCGAGGCGCTGGCCCAGCTCGACGCCTTCGTGGCCGAGGCGCTACCGAACTTCGGGGATTTCCAGGACGCGATGAGCACCCGCGGGTGGCGGCTGTTCCACTCGCTACTGTCGTTTGCCCTCAACACCAAGATGCTCCATCCCCGTGAAGTGGTCGGGCGGGCCGAGGCCGCCTGGCGCGACGGCCGCGTGCCGCTGGCCGCCGCCGAGGGCTTCATCCGCCAGATCCTCGGCTGGCGCGAGTACGTGCGCGGCATCTACTGGGCCCGCATGCCCGCCTACGCCGAGGCCAATGCGCTGGGCCACGCGCGTCCGCTGCCGGGCTGGTTCTGGACCGGCAAGACCCGCATGCGCTGCCTGGCCGAATCCATCGGCCAGTCGCTCGAAGAGGCCTACGCCCACCACATCCAACGCCTGATGGTGATCGGCAACTTCGCGCTGCTGGCCGGCCTGGCTCCAGCCGAGGTGCACCGCTGGTATCTGGGCGTCTACATCGACGCCTTCGAGTGGGTCGAGCTGCCCAACACCCTGGGCATGAGCCAGTTTGCCGACGGCGGCCTGCTCGCCACCAAGCCCTACGTGTCGAGCGCCGCCTACGTGGACCGCATGGGCGACTACTGCAAGGGCTGCCATTACGACAAGAAGGCCCGCAGCGGCGACCACGCCTGCCCGTTCAACGCCCTGTATTGGGACTTCTTCGACCGTCAGCGCGAGCGCCTCGGCAACAATCACCGCCTCGGCATGGTGTATCGGCAGCTCGACAAGATGGAGGGCGGCACCCTCGACGCCCTGCGCGCCCAGGCCGCCCGGCTGCGGGAGCGCATGGAGGCGCTCTGAAGCCTTCGGGCGGGCCGCGCCAGCGGCGATCTTGGCGGCTCCTGGGGCAGGGGCGAGGGGGTCAAGCCGCAGCGTCGCTGTCGGCATCTCCGGCCGACATCACCATTGCTACCGCCTTGCGCAGGCGGCGGGCGCTGATCGAGGCCTTCAGCCCCAGAAAATCCACCAGCTCGTCATCCGTTGCGCCGGCCTCGATCAGCAGGCTTGCATAGGTGTTGCGCAAGGTCTGGGCGCTCGCCCGTTCGCCGGTGATGCCGGCTTCTTCCAGGAAACGCTGGGTGCGGCGATGCACGGAGGAGGGGTGCATCACCAGCGTCTTGGCGTGACGCCCGAAACCGACTGTGCGATCAGCCTCGAAGATCGGGTGCTTTTCCGGGATTTTTCCGCCATGCCGGCTGGCCAGGACCTTCAGCCAGGCGGCCAGCGGCGCCAGTGCAAACGGCAGCAGGCGCGCCCGGTGGGTGTAGTGCGGCCCGCTCAGTTCGATTCGTCCTTCGTCCAAATCTATGCAATTAAGAGTCAAGCGCTCAATATTAGACACCTTCAACCCCGCTCCCAAGAGGGCGGCCACCAAGGCCAGATCACGGTATTCCATCCAGTCCTCGGCGCCAGAACCATCGGTGTCCAGGCGGGCAAGTCGGGAGGCGAGGGCAGCAATCACCGCATCCCGCTCGGAGATGGTCAGCACACGGGTTGGCTTGTCCTCACCCGCCCCGACGCGCGCGATCGCGGCCTGGCGCCCCGGGTTGCCGACGTCGCGGCCCAGGAAGGCGATGTGATTGAACACCCGCTCGAGCTGGCGGACGTACTGCTGGCGCTGGCGACCGGTCTGGGGCTGCGGCGCGCGTCCGGTATTGGGGTTGGGCGTGTCCAGAAACCGGGCGATATCGGCGGCTTCACAGTGGAACAGGGATTTGCCGGACTCGTTCAGCCACTGGCAGAAGCGGGAAAACATCGCCAGATAGACCGTTTTGGTCGAGGGGCGGAGGGATTGGCCCTCGAGCCAGGCCGCGTAGGCTTCGCGGGGCGCGTTTGCCCAACTGTCTGGCGTGTCGAAGAGGTCCGGATGGGACGAGGGTGGTTCGGTTGTGACGATCAGTTCGTGCTTAATTGCATGGGTTGGTTTTTTCATGCCGAATTATGGCGCGCCAAGCCCCCGAAAAGCGAGGAGAGCACGCGCCTGCCAACCCTGCCCCGCTGGAAACGGGGCGGCCGCATCCTTACACGATGGGGCGACCGCGGCAATGCCGCGGCTTCATCGTGCATGCCACGGCATGCTCTAAACCAGAGCCCCGCAGCGGGACTACGCCCCTGGGCTCGCCAGCCGCTTCTTCAGCCAGCGCATCAGGCTGCCCAGGAGAGGCAGGTGCTCGTAGAGCTCTTCGGCCGGGTCCCAGTAGTCGCGGTGGCGGCACACGCGGCCGTCGGCGTCGAAGCCGAGGTGGGTGACGCCGCGGATCACCCGCGGGCGGCCCCGCAGGCGGAGGTGAAAATCCCAGCCGAGCATGGCCTCGCGGCCGGTGAGGAGACGGGTGGTGACCTCGAAGCGGGGCGCCTCGACGGTGGCGAACATGTGCCGGAAGATGCCGCTGATCGCCTCGACGCCGACCACGTCGTTGAACGGGTCCTTGAAGTGGGCGTCTGCGGCATAGATCGACGGGAGCTGATCGAGGGTGTCGGGGCTGAGGGTTTCGTAGAAGCGCACCAGGCCGGCAAGGGCCGCGCGGCAGTTGCCGGGGTTGTGGTCGGGGGGCAGTTTCATGAGTTCCATGGGGTTCCCTTGCTGGCTCCCGGGGCGGCACTCCTTCACAGGCCGGTGAGCCGGTGGATCAACGCAAAATAAAATCGCCGGGGCAAAAAGCGCAACAGCTTCAGCACCAGGGTGAACCTGCGGGGGAAGTGGATCTCGAAATCCCCCCGGGCGAAGCCGGCCAGCATGGCCTCGGCCGCCGCGTCGGGCGACATCAGGGCCGGCATCGCGAAGTCGTTCTGCGCCGTGAGCGGGGTGGCGACGAAGCCGGGGCTCACCAGAAACACCGACACGCCCACCGGCGCCAGGTCGAGGTACAGGGTTTCGGCGAAGTTGATCAGTGCCGCCTTGCCGGGCCCATACACGGTGGCCTTGGGCAGGCCGCCGTAGCCGGCCACGCTGCCCACCAGCGCCATCGCGCCGCGCCCCTGTCGGGTGAACAGTGGCACGCAGGCGGCCACCCCGTCCATCACGCCGAGCAGGTTGGTGTCGAGGATGCCACGGACCACGGCGGGGGTAAGCTCGGCGGCGCGCAGTGGTTGGTAGGTGCCGGCGTTGAAGACCACCAGATCCAGCCGGCCCCAGGCGGCCAGCAGACGCTCGCGAACCCGCTCGAAATCCTCGGGCCGGGTGGCGTCCATCGGCTCGACGCGGGTTTCGCCCTTGCAGGCGGAGGCGACCTCCTCGAGGGCCTCGCGGCGCCGGGCCGACAGGGCGACCCAGGCCCCGCGGGCGGCCAGGGCCCGGGCCAGCGCGGCGCCGATGCCGCTGGAGGCACCGACGATCCACACCCGCTGGCCCTGCCAGTCGCGGATCGGCGTGTTGAGGGGTTGGAAAATACCCATCACCGTTTGTAGAACGTCAGGGTCACGTCGCCGAGGTGGAAGCCCCATTTGCTCATCGCCGAGCGGTTGAGCATCACCTTGTCGTCCATCAGGAACATCCAGTCGTCGAAGTCCACGTGGTACACCTTGCCATCGACGGGCAGGGCCAGCACGTAGCGCCAGCGCAGCGCATTGCCGGCGGCCTCGCCGCGGGCTTCGCCCACCACGTCGTCGGCGGTGCCGGCGTAGCGGCCGTCGGCGAGGCGGGTCACCGTCCACACCCGGCGCTGGGTCGTGCCGTCCGAGTAGGTGAAGCGCTCGTCGAGGGTGCCGGTGTCGCCTTTCCAGCTCGCGTCGATGACGACCTTGAAGCGCTTGACCACCTCGCCGGAGCGGTCCTGGAACACGCCGTGGGCATCGAGGGTGCCGTTGAAGTACTGGCGCAGGTCCAACGTGGGCGTCTGGCCGCGGTAGGTGTCCACCTCCACGGTGGAGCACCCCCCCAGCCCGAACAGGCCGGCCAGGGCGGTAAGGAAGGCGGCGATGCGTTTCATGGTCGTCATGGTCAAGCTCCCGGTTGCGCGGCGGTGGCCGCGTCGTCAAGTGAGGGGGAAGGCTCCAGGCGTCGGCGCCAGGCCCACAACAGCGCCATCGCGGCGAGCTTCAGGGCCAGGGGCACCAGGGCATACACGGTGGCCAGCGCCGCCACGGCATCCGCCTCGCGGCTGCCCGGGCTGTAACCGAACACCGCGAGGAGGGGCAGCGCCAGCCCGGCGGCGAGGGCCAGGTTGGCCTTGGTCACGAAGTTCCACCAGCCGAAGGCCGCGCCACTGCTGGCCCGGGGGGCGTCCCGGGCTTCGACGGGCCGCGCGAGCAGGTCGGCCAGCAGCGACGGCGGCAGCGCCAGGTCGGCCCCCAGCGCGAAGCCCGACAGCCCGCAGATCAGGCCGTAGGCCCGGATGTCGCCGGCGCCGAGCAGGCCGGCCCACGCGAACACCGCGACCGCCAGGGCCATGCCGGCCAGCCAGGCGCGCAGCTTGCCGAGCCGCCGCGCTGCCGCCACCCACAAGGGCAGGCTGCAGGCCGCCGCCACGAAGTACAAGGCCAGGAACAGCCCGGCCAGCTCGGCGGACTGCAGCACGTCGGCCACGAAAAACAACACCGTGGCCGACGGCACCGCCGCGGCGATGCCGTTGATCGCAAACACCCCCAGCAGCCGGGCGAAGCCGCCATCCCGCAGCGCCGCCGGCAGGCTGGCCAGGGACATGGCCGAGTACGACGGGCGGGCCGGTGCCGGCGGAGCGGCAAGCAGCGTCCACGCCGCGCAGGCGATCAGCAGCGGCGCGAACACCCAGGGCAGCACGGCCAGGCCGGCCGCCTCGTCTCCGCCATCGGCCAGCAGGCCCGGGAGCGCCGCGGCCAGCAGCACCCCGAGCAGCCCGAAGCCCTCGCGGCTCGCCACCACGCGGGTGCGCAGCTCCGGGGTGGGCGCCACCTCGGCGCCCCACACGGCATAGGCGATGCTGGCCATCGAATAGCCCAGCGACACCAGCACCAGCAGCAGAAAGAGCCAGCCAAGCCCGGCCGCGGCCGGCGGCGCGAGCAGCAGCGGCAGGCTGGCGCCCAGGATCGCCAGCCCGGCGACGAGCAGGCCGCGCCCCCCGACGCGGTCGTTGGCCCAGCCGATCAGCGGGTCGGAGACGGCGTCCACCGCCCTTGCGGCGAGCAGCACGCCGCCAACGGCAGCCAGCGGCAGGCCGATGGATTCGGTATACAGGCGCGGCACATGCACATACAGGGGCAGCGCCGCAAAGGCCAGCGGCAGGCCGAGGGCGCCGTAGGCCATGACGGCGCGCCGGGGCAGAGAGTCGGGGCTCATGGCCGGGGCTGCCCGAGCAGGCGGGCGCGCAGCGCGGGTTCGCGGGTGCGGGCGTCGAGCCAGATCGCAAAGAAGGCGCTGGCGAGCTCGGCGTCGTCGATGCGCGCGGTGAGCCGGCCCTCGTGCCAGAAGCGGGCGCCGCGGCCGGGTTCGTGCAGCCCGACCAGGGTTTCGCCGGGGGCCACCGAGGGCAGCGCCTTTTCGAGGAGCGGCTTCCAGCGGGCGAGGCGGCCCTCGTTGGTCTCGCCGAGGCGGCGGATCTCCTCGAGGCTGGCCGTCACCAGGGCCTCGCCGGAAATCGAGCGGGCGTAGCGCAGGGCGAGGGCGTAGGGTTTGTCGAGGGGCAGGCCGGCGCCGCCGGGCGGCGGCGCCTCGACCCACAGGGCCGCGTCGTAGAGCTTGATGCCGAACCAGCGCATCTCGCCCGTGCCGGCCATCTGCAGGCCGCCGGCGGTGGCGGTCACCGGCCGGGGCAGGCTGACCGCGCCGGCTTCCGCCGCGAACGCCAGCAGGCTGGCCAAAGCCAGCGCGCGCAGGCCGGCGGCGCGGGTCATGGGGCGCGGCCCCCGTCCGCGTGGGCGAACACGTAGTGGTGCACATCCACGTCGCCGGTGTTGAAGCCGGCTTCGCAGTAGGCCAGGTAGAAGCGCCACATGCGGATGAAGCGCTCGTCGAAGCCCTGGGCCCGCACGGCGCCGAGCTGGGCCTCGAAATTGCGGTGCCAGTGGGCCAGGCTGCGGGCGTAGTCGGGGCCGAAGGCGAAGTCGTCGACAATCGCCAGGCCGACATTGCCTGCCTGCTGGCGCACGCTCTTCGGGCAGGGGAGCATGCCGCCCGGGAAGATGTAGCGCTGGATGAAGTCGGTGCCGCGGCGATAGCGGGCAAACAGCGCGTCGTCGATGGTGATGGCCTGCACCACGCAGCGGCCGCCGGGCTTGAGGCGGGCCGACAGCTGGCCGAAGTAGGTGGGCCAGAAACGTTCGCCGACGGCCTCGATCATCTCGATGGAGACGATGTGGTCGTAGCTGCCGCGCACGTCCCGGTAGTCGCACAGCTCCAGGTCGATCCTGTCGGCGTAGCCGCCGCGCTCGGCGCGCTCGCGGGCAAAAGCCAGCTGGGCCGGAGACAGGGTGAGGCCGAGCACCCGGCAGCCGAACTCGGTGGCGGCGACTTCGGCGAAGCCCCCCCAGCCGCAGCCGATCTCGAGGATGGTCTGGCCCGGCCTGGCGCCCAATTGGGTGAGGATGCGCCGGTACTTGCGCAGCTGGGCGTCCTGCAGGCTCTCGTCGGGGCTGGCGAACACGGCGGACGAGTAGGTCATCGTCGGGTCGAGCCACAGGCGGTAGAAATCGTTGCCCAGGTCGTAGTGTGCCTCGATGTTGCGCCGGGCGCCGCTGCGGGTGTTGGCGCGCAGCAGGTGGGTCAGGCGGTGGCCGATCAGGCGCAGCACGCGGCCATGGATGGCACTGGCCAGCACCGGGCGGTTGCGGGACAGCAGGGTGAGCAGCGCGGCGAGGTCGTCGGTGCTCCATTGCTCGTCCATCCAGCTCTCGGCGAAGCCGATGTCGCCCCGGGCCAGCACGTCGTCGAACACGGCGTGGCTGCGCACCTGCAGGTGGGCCACCAGCGGGCCGTGGCCGGCACGCACGCGCACGCCCTGGGGCAGCTCGATGGCCAGGGCGCCGCCTTCCAGCCGGTCGAGCATCTCCAGGGCCAGCCGGGTAGCGCGGGGCATCTCGAACAGGCGCAGGCTGGAGAGGGGCATCAGCAGCGGGGCGAGGGTGTTTTCCAGGGCGTTCATCAGGTCGTCTCCTCGAGCGGGGGCGCGGGTTTGCGGTGGAAGCTCACGCGTTTGAAGGCGAGGCGCAGGGCCTGCCAGTGGATGCGGGCGATCACGCCCAGCGTGAGGAAGGGGTGGCGCAGCAGCCAGGTGCCCAGCGCCCGCCCGTCGAGGGGCTGGGCGTGGCCCGAGAGGCAGGTGCCGAGCTGGCGCTGGCCGTTGTCCCACAGGTCGATGTGCACCACGTGGACCCGGCCACGGGTGCTGAAGCGGAAGCGGTACTCGCCCCGCAGCGGAAAGAAGGGCGAGACGTGAAACAGCTTGCGGGCGACGAGTTCGTCCGCCGGCCGGATGGGCCGCAGATCAGGGTGATGCACCAGGTAGTTGTGGCGCTCGCCGAAGGTGTTGTTGACCTCGGCCAGCACCACCCGCAGCGCGCCATCCCGGTCGTGGCAGAACCAGAAACTCACCGGGTTGAACACGAAGCCCATCACCCGGGGCATGGTCTGCAGCACCACCTCGCCGTCGCACACGCCGGCCAGGCCCCGCTCGGCGAGGATGCCGCGCAGCCAGGGCAGCAGCGGCGAGCCGTCGCGGCGGCCGTGGTCCCGGCTCAGCACCGAGAACAGGTTGAAGCGGTCGATGCCCAGCAGCGGAGCGCGGATCTCGTCGAGCCGGCCGAGGGGCAGGCGCACGAAGGCGGTCGGATAGACAAAACGATTGTGAGCCTGCACCAGCCGCTCGTGCATCACCGCGCCAAAGCACACGGCGGGGGAGAGGGGGCCCGGCGCGGCGGGTGCGTCGGTCATCACGCGGCCTCTTGCAGTGCTTCGGGCCGGGCTTCGGCGGACGGCTGCCAGGGGATGTCGACCCCCAGGCTGCGCGCCACCGTCATCGCCGACTTGAGCCCGTCCTCGTGGAAACCGTAGCCCGTCCACGCACCCGCGAACCAGCTGCGATGACGCCCCTGGAGGGTCGGCAGCATGGCCTGGGCGTCGACGGCGCCCTGGTCGAAGACCGGGTGGGCGTATTCGATGCGGCGCAGCAGCTTGTCCGGCGCGGGCTCGATGAAGGGGTTGAGGGACACCACCACCGGCGTCTCGAAGGGCACCGGCTGCAGGCGGTTGATGAGATAGCTCACCGATACCGGACGCTCGTCGGGGCTCCCCTTGCCGGCGAGGTAGTTCCAGGCCGACCACACCTTGCGACGGCGCGGCAGCAGCGCGGCATCGGTGTGCACCAGCGCGAGGTTGGGCTGGTAGCGCACGGCGCCCAGCACACGCCGTTCGTCGGCGGTGGCCCGGTCGCCGAGGATCGCCAGGGTCTGGTCACTGTGGCAGGCGAACACCACCTCGTCGAAGCGCTCGGCACCGTCGCGACAGCGGATCCACACGCCGTCGGGCCGGCGGTCGACGCCCAGCACCGGGGTGGACACCTGCACGTCGTCGAGCTGGGCCAGCATGCGGCGCACGTATTCACGGCCACCGCCGGCCACGGTGCGCCAGGTGGGACGGTCGAAGATCTGAAGCAGGCCGTGGTTGTGGCAGAAGCGCACGAAGGTCGCGAGGGGGTAGTCGAGCATGGTGCGCGTCGGGCACGACCAGATCGCCGCCGCCATGGGCAGCAGGTACCAGTCGCGGAACGCGTAACCGTAGCCACCGGCGGCGAGGTAGCAGCCCAGGCTGACGGACGGCGCCTCGCCCGTCACGGCCATCTGGGTGGTTTCGCGGTTGAAGCGCAGGATGTCGGCCAGCATGCCCAGGAAAGCCGGGCGCAGCAGGTTGCTGGGCTGGGCGAACACCGTGGTGAGGTCTGAGCCGGCCCACTCGATGGCGGGCTGGGCCAGGCTCACGCCAAAGCTCATCTCGCTCTCCACCGACGGCACGCCCAGGCAGGCGAACAGCGCGCACAGGTTGGGGTAGGTGCGGTCGTTGAAGACCAGAAAACCCGTGTCGATGGGATGGCACTTGCCCTCCACCTCCACGTCGATGGTGTTGGTGTGGCCGCCGACGTAGTCGCCCGCCTCGAAGAGGGTCACCCGATGGCGCCGCGACAGCAGCCAGGCCGAGGACAGCCCGGCGATGCCGCCGCCGATCACCGCGATGCGTCGGGGGCCGATGCCCGCCCGTTGGATTTCACCCATGTCCATGGTCGTCCGGCTTGCGCCGCCTCAAGGCTTGGCGGCCAGGAGCCGCTCGATGGTGGCGACCAGCAGGGCGTTGTCGGGCGAGACTTCGCTGGGGAAGCTCTTCACCGTGGTGCCGCTGCGATCGATGAGATATTTGTGGAAGTTCCAGCGCGGACGCTCGCCCGTGCTGTCGCCCAGCTGCCGGTACAGCGGATTGGCGCCGCGCCCCGACACGCTGGAGCGGGCGAACATCGGAAAACGCACGCCGTAGGTGAGCCGGCAGAAGTCGGCGATCTCCTTGTTGCTGCCGGGCTCCTGGTTGCCGAAGTCGTTGGACGGGAAGCCCACCACCACCAGGCCGCGCGCCTTGTACTTGTCGTAGAGGCTCTCGAGCCCCTCGTACTGGCTGGTGTAGCCGCAGAAGCTCGCGGTGTTCACCACCAGCACCACCTTGCCCGCGTACTGGCACATCGAGCGGGGCTTCTCGTCCTGCAGGCCGGGAAAGGTGTGGTCGAGGAGCGGCGGGCAGCCCCGCGCCGTCTCGACCGTGGCGGCGGTGGCCGACGCGCCGACCGCCGGCAGCAGCCCGGCCTTCAGGGTCACGGCGCTGAGGGCCAGCGCGCCGGCGACAAGGAGCATGGCCTTCATCGGGCGGCTCCGCTGGCCTGCTGGTGCAGGAAGAGCTTGTAGTCCAGCGCGTCGTCTGCGAGTTTGTCCTGGACAGAGATGCTTTCGGCAGGGCGGTTGATGTTGGGCACCGGGGTGCTCGCCGACTGGCCGACCACGGCGCTCGAGACGATGGCAAACGCTAGGAACCCGGCAATGGCGACGGCTCTTCCGTGCTGACGTATGGCTTGGGCGTTCATCATTTTTGTCCTGGACAATGCGGGATTGCAGTTCTAACATAGAGCCGTACCGCCAGGATGTCAAGCTAATGCAAACAATTTGTCCAGGACAACATGATCAATTCCACTGACACCAGCGCCGCCCTGAGCATCGCGGCCGTGGAGCGGGAAACCGGTCTAGGCAAGGACACGCTGCGGGTGTGGGAGCGCCGCTACGGCTTTCCCCAGCCAGATCGCGACGACAAGGGCGAACGCCTGTACCCCACCGAACAGGTCGACAAGCTGCGTCTGATCCGCTGCCTGCTCGACCGCGGCATGCGGCCGGCCAAGATCGTCGGCGAGCCGACGGAAGCGCTCCAGGCGCTGCTCGAGGCCGGCGACCAGCCGCGCTCCCCGAGCACGCCGGCCAGCGAACCCGGCGCCTTCCAGTATGTGCGCCTCGGCCGCACCGTCGAGCTCGGGACGAGCCTGCGCCAGTCGCTGCTCCGGCAGGGCCTGCAGCGCTTCGTATCGGAGACGGTGGCGCCCCTCAACGAGGAGGTCGGTGCCGCCTGGATGCGGGGCGAGATCCAGGTGTCCGACGAGCACGCCTACACCGAGCAGGTGCAGAACGTGCTCCGCGGGGCCATCGGCGCCCTCGGGCCGGGCGGCGGGCGGCCGCGGGTGCTGCTCAGCACGCTGCCGGGCGAGGAGCACATCCTCGGCCTGCTGATGGTCGAGGCCACCCTGGCCTCGGAGGGCGCCGCCTGCCTGTCCCTCGGCACCCGCACCCCGCTGGTGGACCTGTGCCGGGCGGCCACGGACAACGGCTTCGACGTGGTCGGCGTGTCGTTCAGCGCGGCCTATCCGGCCCGCCAGGCCATCGACCGCCTGCAGGAGCTCCGCGCCCTGCTGCCACCGGAGATCGCCCTCTGGGCCGGCGGCGCCGCGGTGCGCGGCAAGCAGAAACGCCTGCCCGGCGTGCGGGTGGTCGCCGACCTCGACGACGCCCTGCAGGCCCTCGCCGAATGGCGCACCGCCCACGGACCTGCGCCGGCTTGAAGGCCGGCAGCGCACGCTCTTCACCAACCATCAACTTTTTACCGCATCAGGCCAGCCGTGCATCCACTCCATAAAGCCATCGTGTCCACCCTGCTGGGGCTCGTCGCCGCCCACAGCCTCGCCGATACCCCGCCGCCGGCCAAGCCCGTCGCCAGCATCGAGTCCCTCGACGTGGCGCGCTACATGGGCCGCTGGTACGAGATTTCCCGCTACCCGACCTGGTTCCAGAAAAAGTGCCGGGACAGTTCCCGGGCCGAATACGCCCTCAAGGACAACGGCGAGGTGGCGGTGACCAACCGTTGCCGCCTCGAAAACGGCGAGATGAACGTCGCCACCGCCGTCGGCCGCCAGGTGGGTGGCCCCCGTTCGGCCCGGCTGAAGGTGAGCTTCGCCCCCGGCTGGCTGTCCTTCCTGCCGATGGTGTGGGGGGATTACTGGGTGGTGGACATCGACCCGGAGTACAGCCTGGTGGCCGTCAGCGAGCCGTCGCGGGAATACCTGTGGGTGCTCTCCCGCACGCCGCAGGTGGATGCGGTGCGTTACGAGGCGCTGCTCGGCCGCCTCGCCGAGCAGGGCTTCGACCTCTCCAGGCTGATCACGACCAAACAGGTCGACTGAACCCGGCACACGCCACCCGGCCCGCCGCCGCCCAGGCTGCGGGCCCGGGTCGCGCCAAGGCTGCCCGGGCCTGGATGAGGGACGGGACTGAAGTCTTCACATACATTCCATCACCGCCGGCGCGGCCCGCACATCCGCGCCGCCGTCACGACGCCCCCTGACCGGAGCCCCCTGCGGGCCCACCTGTCGTTCCGCCCGCCAGGCCCCTGAACGCCCGGCCTCATCACTGCCCTCCGGCCAATCTCCCGACGCCGCCAGACGCCCAAGGCCCGCCCCCCGCGCGCCCTCAGCCAGCGCTCGACGCGCCCGGCCCCGCCCCCCAAGCCCCCACGACCGCGCCCTTGCCACTGCCGCAACGGCAGGCCGGCCCATCCCGGAGCCGGGCCAACGATGCCCGCCAGCCGCAGCGCCCGCGCGGACCAGGTCGCCCCGAAGAGTCCGCTGGCGACGGGATCTGGCACCGCACAAAACGTCAAAATTATCGATTAAGTGACAAATTTTGCAAAACAATGCGTTTACTTCGGCATGTTTTGCGAATTGCGTAAAATTTCGTTTTATTCCGCCTCGTCCTCCCGCAATATGCGGCACATTGCATTTTTGGATGTCGGTTTTGGGCGATTTTGATGTTCGTGTCGAAGGCAGTCCGGTTGCGTCTGGAGGCCTCCCTGACCCGTCGGTCTGCCGCGCAGCCGCTGGGTCACAGGGGAACGGACGCCCCGCAGGGTGTCTGCCGCCTCCGCCGCAGAGGGAGTGTAGCCCCCGGCACGGCGGGCCCGCGACCCGACCACGATCCGATGCCGGCGGACAGGGCGATCGCCGTCCGCAAGAAAACGTTCGGAGCAGGCCGTAGCCATGGGTTTCACACACCTTCCCACCATTCTCAAGACCCGCCGGCGGGCGCTGTTCGCCGTCTGGGGTGGGGTCACGCTGGTAACGCTGGCCCTGAGCCTGGCGCTGCCGCGCGAGTACGTGGCCACCGCCGAAATGCTCGTCGAGCCCGGCCGGGGCGACACCCTGGCGACCCGCGCCGATATCGTCACCAGTGAACGGGTAGGCAGCCGTGCCGTTGCCGCCCTCGAACTCGCCGGCCAGCCAGGCTGGACCGAGCGGTGGCGGCGAGCCTCGGGCGGGCAGGGCGATGCGGACCGCTGGATCGCCAGCCAGCTCCGGAAAGACGTCAAGGTTGGCGCCACCCCCGAAAGCAACGTGCTCCGCATCAGCGTGGCCGCCGACGAACCGCGCTTTGCCGCCGACTACGCCAACGCGCTGGCCCGCGCCTACCTCGACACCGATCGGGAGCTGAGCGCCGAGCAGGCTCGCCAGTCGGCGCTGTGGTTCGACGCCCACGCCGACCAGTTGCGCAGCCAGCTCCAGGCAAGGCGCGACGAGCCGGGCGCGCGACCGCGCGAAACGGACGCTGGGCCGGCCTACGCGCTGGCGCTGGCCCACCTCGCCGGGAGCCGTCTGGAGGGCGCCCCCCACAAGGGCAGCGCGACCCTGCTGTCGGCCGCGGTGGCGCCCACCGAGGCGACCGGGCCACGGCCGCTGCGCAACCTCGCGCTGGCGATCGTCATCGGCGGCCTGTGCGGCGTGGCGGTAACCCTGGTCCGGGAACGCCTGGACCGACGCATCCGGGGGGCCGACGACCTCGCCGCCGCGCTGGGTGCGCCGGTTCTGGCCCGGGTCGACGGTGGAGCGGCCCCGGCGCCGCAGCAGCCCTGAGCATGCGAAACATGGACATGAAACGTATCTCGAGGGCAGGCGCCGGGCGGCTGGCCTTTCCCCACGTGGGCGAGCTCCTCGTCTCCGGCGGCGTGCTGCCCGCCGACGCAGTGGGCCGGGTGATGGCACGCCAGCGGGAGCTCGGCATTCCCTTCGGCGAAGCCGCGGTGGACCTGGGCCTGGTAACCCGCGCCGACGTGCTGCTGGCGCTGGCCCATCAGTTCGACTACCCGGTGCTGCCGGTGGGCGACCAGGGCGTCTCCCCCGAGCTGGTGGCGGCCTTCGAGCCCAACTCGGAGCGGGTCGAGGCCCTGCGCCAGCTGCGCAGCCAGCTGGTGCTGCGGCGGGCCGCCGAGCCGCGGCTCAACACGATTGCGGTGGTGGGCGTCGGGCGCGGCGAGGGCCGCAGCTGGCTGGCCGCCAACCTGGCGGTGCTGTTCTCCCAGCTCGGCGAGCGGACCCTGCTGATCGACGGCGACCTGCGCCATCCGCGCCAGCAAGAGCTGTTCCGCCTCGCGCCGGCCGGGGGGCTGACCTCGCGCCTCGCCGAGCGGGGCGAGAAGTGCGCCCTCCAGCCCCATCCGCGCTTCGGCCAGCTGTCGGTGCTGCAGGCGGGCATCGTGCCGCCCAACCCCCAGGAGCTGCTGGCCCGGCCGGCCTTCGGGGCGCAGCTCGCGGTGGCCCGCGACAGCTTCCAGATGACACTTGTGGACACCCCCGCGGCCGAGATCGGCGCCGACGCCCAGCTGGTGGCCGCGACCTGCGGCAGCGCCGTGGTCGTCGCCCGTCGCCACGCCAGCAGCCAGCCACGGGTGGCCCGGCTGGCCGCCAGCCTGCGCGAGGCCGGGGTCAACGTGATCGGCGGCGTGCTGCTGGATTTCTGATGCCCACGACTGCCTTTTCCACCCTTTCGCCCTGCGACCTTCCGCTGCCGGGTCGCCATCGCCCGCGGCGGGCGCGGGGCGCCGTCCGTTTCCCTTCCATTCTTCTTTGTGCCACGTCGGCGCGCAGGCCCTGCTCGCAGGCTGCCCTGCCGCGCCATGCCCCGGAGGTTTCCGCATGAACGCTTCGACCGTTTCAGGCGCACCGTCGCCCGCGCTGCGACTCGCCATCTTCGTGCCCGTCGGGCCCGTGCCCGCATGGGTCGCGCGGCTGGCCGGCGACTGTGCCAGCCTGCCGGACGTGGCGCTGGTCGCCCTGCTGCGGGACGAGGGCACGCCCCCGGCCGACGGCGAGGCCCCGCGCCAGGTGGCGCTGACGGCGCCTCCCGGCGTGGCGGAGTGGTCCGGCGCCAACCCGGCGGACAGCGCCCGCTGGCTGTCCGGGCAGGGCGTGGAGGTGCTGCTCGACCTGCGCCGGGCCCCGGCGCCACTGCCCCAGGGCCCGGCCCGGCACTGGACCCTGGTGCCGGTGGGCGACGACGGGGCGGCGGTCACCCTGGTGACAGTGCCCGACGGCATGCCGGTGGACGGCGCGCAGGATGCCCGCCACGACGCCCCGACCCCCTCCAACCCACGGCGCGACATCGCCCGGGGGATGGGCGAGGTGCGCCGGGCCCTGCTGCACCTCGCCCGCCGCGGTGGCTGAGGGGCGCCCGGCCCATGAGAATCCAGCTGATGGGTTGTGCCGTCGACAACCTGGACCTGGCTGAGAGCCTCGCGCTGATCGAGGGCTTCATCCGCTCCGGGCGGCCGCACCGCCACGGCGCGCTGAGCGGCAACGACATCGTCAGGGCGCGCCGCGACCCGGACCTGCGCCGGCTCATCGACGGTTGCGACCTGATCAACGCCGAAGGCCGGCCTTTGCAGTGGGGCTCGCGCCTGCTCGGCAGGCCGCTGAAGGCACGCGTCCCCCGCCGCGCGCTGTTCGAGGCGCTGATCGCGCGGGCCGCCCAGCGGGGCTGGAAGGTTTTCCTGCTCGGCACCCGGGAGGACGAGGCCGCCGGCGTGGCCCGGCGCCACCCGGGCCTTGCCGTCGCCGGCCACCGCAGGGGAGGCTGGCATCCGGCGGAAGAGGACGACGTGGTGGCGCAGATCTGCGCCGCGCGGCCCGAGATCCTCTGCGTCGCCCTCGGCGCCTCCGCCGCGGGCGCCTTCCTGGCCCGCCACCAGGCGGTCATGAGGGTGCCCTTCGCGATGGGCGTGGCGAGCGGCTTCGACACGCCGCCCCGCGCCTCCCGGCGCCCGCCCCGCTGGATGCGGCGGACCGGCCTCGGCGGGCTGCACCATCTGCTGCTGGCATCGCGGCGGCAGCCGGGTCGCCATCTCGTCGAGGACCTCGCCTTCGTCGCGCTGCTTGCGCGCGAGTGGGTCCGCCGCTGAACACCGGGACATGGACACCTGGACCGTGCTGTCGAGCCATTCCGCCCTCTACCGCCATGCCGCCCCCGGGCTGCAGGAGCACCTGCTGACAGTGCAGAGCCGCCTGCGCGCCCTCTTCATCGAGCACGGCACCCTGCAGCGGATCCGCCAGGCCATCGCCCGCAACCAGTGGCTGCCCCCCGAGGGGTGGCGGGCCCTGCAGCTCGAAGAGGCGCGGGGGCTCGCCCTGCATGCGGCCAGGCGGGTGCCTTATTACCGCGATCTGTTCGGGCGGCTCGGGGTCGATCCGCTCACCTGGCGCAGCCTCGATGACCTCCACGCGCTCCCCGAGCTGTCCCGCGAGGACGTGATCGAGGCCGGCACCGGCCTGCTGGCCGAAGGCGGCCCGCTGCTGCGCTTCCGGGGCTCGACGAGCGGCACCACCGGCCGCGCGCTGGCCGGCTGGCGCGACCGGGCCTCGATCGCCTTCGAGCAGGCCTTCGTGGAGCGCCAGGCCGCCTGGGCCGGCTACCGCCCGGGCGAGCGCCGGGCCTGGCTGCGGGGCGACCCGGTGGTGCCCGCGCACCAGGCGGGCGGGGCGCTGTGGCGCATGAACCGGGCCGAAAACACGCTGCTGCTCTCGTCCTACCACCTGTCGCCGGCCAACGGCGCCGCCTACATCGAGGCCCTCGAGCGCTTCGACCCGGTGCTGCTGCAGGCCTACCCCTCGTCGGTGAGCCACCTGGCGCGCTGGCTGGAGGAGCACGACCGGGTCTATCAGGGCGCGTCCCTGCGCGGTGTCGTGACCTCGTCGGAAACCCTGAGCCCGGCGGACCGCCAGCTGATCGCCGAACGCTTCGGCTGCCGGGTCTTCGACTGGTACGGCGCCTTCGAGCGGGTTGCCGCCATCGGCACCTGCGAACACGGCAACTACCACGTGCTGGAGGACTACGGCTGCGTGGAGTTCGAGCCCAACGGCGACGGCAGCTCCAACCTCATCGGCACCGGCTTCGGCAATCGCAGCATGCCGCTGCTGCGCTACCGCACCGACGACGTGGTGGTGCCCGCCGACCCGGGCTACCGCTGCCCCTGCAGGCGCAGCTTCCGGGTCGTCGAGCGGGTGCTGGGCAGGGCCGACGACGTGATCCGCACCCCCGACGGCCGCCACGTGGTGATGCTCGACTGGCTCTTCACCGGGCTGTTCGGGCTGCTGGAGGCCCAGGTGGTGCAGGAGCGGCTCAACGAGGTGCGCATCCGCATCGTCGCCGGCAGCGAATTCGGCGTCGCCGGCGAGCAGGAGCTGCTGGCCCGCGCGCTGGAGCGGCTGGGGCCGCGCGTCACCATCCGGATCGAGCGGGTCGCCCGGATCGAGCGCACACGCAATGGAAAGTTTCGACAAATCGTCAGCCGACTGAGTGGTGAACAATGAAAACGACGCCCACCTTCAACCACGTGGAGTGGTACTGGAACCGCCTGCGCTGCATGTCCGTCTCGGAGATGATCGACCGGGCCGGCCGGCGGGCGAGCCATGCGATGGCGCGGCGCCGCAGCCCCGGCAGCGTGCCCCACGCCCGCTTCGAGTTGGCCGGGGTGCGCTGGCTGCCGCGGGAGATTCCGGACACCCCCGGGCAGGTGCTGGTGCGCGCCAACGAGGTGCTGGCCGGCCACTGGCGCATCCTCGGCCGGGGCGCCATCCCCCTGGGTTTTCCGCCGCGCTGGAACCGCAACCCCGACAACGGCGCGTTGCTGCCCATGAGCTACGGCCGGACGATGTCCTTCCTCGACCCGGCCGAGAGCGGCGACATCAAGTATCTGTGGGAGCCCAACCGCCACCTGGAGCTGGTGTGCCTCGCCCAGGCCTGGCAGATCACCAACGACGCGCGCTACCTCGATGCCATCGGCACGGCCCTCGACAGCTGGTTCGTGCAGTGCCCGTATCCCCTCGGGCCCAACTGGTCGAGCCCGCTGGAGGCCGGCATCCGCCTGGTGAACTGGGCGACGGTGTGGCAGCTGATCGGCGGGCTGCAGTCGCCGCTGTTCGCCCACCCGGTGGGCAAGGTGCTGCGCACCGACTGGCTCAACTCGATCTGGCGCCACGCGGAGTTCATCCGCAGCGACCTCTCCCGGCGCGCCTCGGCCAACAACCACCTGATCGGCGAGCTGGCCGGGCTGTACGTGGCCGGGGCCACCTGGCCCTTCTGGGAAGAGGCCAAGCAGTGGCGGCGCATCGCCCGCGAGGGTCTGGAAGAGGAGGTGGCCGCCCAGAACGGCGAGGACGGCGTCAATCTCGAACAGGCCACCGCCTACCAGCACTTCGTGTGGGACTTCCTGCTGATCGCCGAGCTGGCCGCCCGCGGCACCGGCAAGCCCTTCTCGGAGACCTACCGGCGCCGCCTCGAGGCAATGGCCGAATACGTGGCGGCGATCATGGACAACGGCGGCAACGTGCCGATGTTCGGCGACGCCGGTGACGGGCGGGTCTCCGGGCTGGCGCTGGGCGCCGGGGGCTGCCCCTTCCAGAGCCAGCTCGCCACCGCGGCGCTGCTCTTCGGCAACCCGTCGCTGGCCCGCAAGGCGGGGATGGTGGACCTGCGCACCCGCTGGCTGCTGGGCAGCGAAGCCTGCGCCCAGTTCGACGCCCTGTTGCTGCAGGCGGCGCCGGCCACGATACGCAAGGATTTCCCCGAGGGCGGCGTCTTCGTGCTGGGGGCCAACCTGGACACGCCGGACGAATTCCGCCTGGTGGCCGACGCCGGCCCCCTGGGCCTGGGGGGCAGCGCCGCCCACGGCCACGCGGACGCGCTGTCGTTCACCCTGTCGGTGGCCGGACGGGAGTTTCTGGTGGACCCGGGCACCGGCACCTATCACGGGCCCCAGGCCTGGCGCGATGGCTTCCGCGGCACGGCAATGCACAACACCCTGTGCATCGACGGCCAGGACCAGGCCATCTCCGGCGGCAGGTTCATGTGGGTGCGCAAATACCGCAGCACGGTGATCGAGCGCAGCACCAACCGCGTGCTCGACAAGCTGGTCGCCGAACACGACGGCTACCGGCGCCTGCCCGGCAAGCCGATCCACCGGCGCAGCTGGGAGCTCGACAAGCTCGGCGACGCGCTGGTGGTGCGCGACGAGATCAGCGGCAACCGGGCCCAGCCGGTCAGCCTCAACTGGCACTTCAGCGAGGAGTGCAGCGTGACGTGCACGCCGGAGGGGCTGCTGGTGGCCAACGGGCCGGTTAACCTGGAGATCATCCTGCCGCCCAACGGCGAGGTCAGCCTGCTGCGCGGCAGTGACACGCCCCTGGCGGGCTGGGTATCCCGGGGCTACGACCGCCTCGTGCCCAGCACCACCGTGGTCTGGCGCGGCAACGTCGAGCCGGGGCAGGAGCTGGAAACGCGCCTCAGGCGGGTCTGAGGCCCTTCCAGTCCGGTCAGGCCGGGCTCAGGCGCCCGCCTGGTTCGGGAAGAACAGGGTGATCACCACCGCGTGCTCCTCTTCGGCCTTGGCGCGGACGGCGGCGATCCGCGCCGGGTCGATCTCGAGCATCAAGGCGCTCATCGGATCCAGCAGGGCCATCGCCGCCTCGTCGGGCTGCTCGGCGTCCCGGGTGGCGACGATCTGATTGGCGAGGTGGAGCAGGGCGGCCTCCATCACGTGGGGGCCGGCCAGGGCGGGCAGCAGCTGCGCGCCGATGGCGTTGGCGAATCCGCCCGGCAGACGCCACGCCGCCGCCAGCGCGGCCCCGACCTCGGCAAAATTGCAGCCGACGATCTCGGCCTCGGCCTGGTGGACGGGCACCCGGTCGCGGGCCGCAGCCTCCAGGGCCGCCGCACTCGGCTCGGGCGCCACCTGGAACATCACCAGATGGCCGATGTCGGCCAGCAGCCCTTCGACGAACATCCGCTCCGGGTCGCCCATGCCGAGCTGACGGGCCGCCGCCCGCGCGGCCAGGCCGCGCAACACCGAGTCGCTCCAGAAGCGCCCCATGTGCATCCGCGCCGGGCGGATGCCGCTGAAGGCCGCCACCACCAGGGTGCTCAGCACGAGGTCGTGGACCTGCTGCATGCCCATCAGGTTGACCGCCCGGGAGACCGTCTCCACCTTGCCCGGAAAACCATACAGCACGCTGTTGACCACCCGCAGCACGCGAGCCGTGATGGCCGTGTCACTGGAGACGGCTTCGGCCAGTTCGAACATGGAGCTGTCGGGATCGTCGAGCAGATCCCGGATGCGGTGATAGACGGCGGGCAGGCTGGCGAGTTTTTCAACGCAGGCGACGAGCTCTTGGGGTGTGGACATGATGGCTATAATCAGCGGGTGACAAGGTCATTTACGGCAGGCGTGCAGACTGCTTTAGGGCGGGCCGGCACCCGGCCGGGTGGCGTGACATAAATCCTTTTCACCCGCAAGTGCACTGCCCATTTCGGCAATCGGACACGACCGCCGGACGATAGCGGAGGAGTCCGCCCGCCGGCCTTGCTATGCTCCGCGGCGACGTTTCCGTTGCGGCCTGCCTGCCGGAATCGGAGAACTTGGAGAGAAGGGTCCTTGATGAAACTACTGAGCTGGAACATCCAGTGGGGACGGGGCGCTGACGGGGAAACCACGCTGCAGCGCACAGTTTCCGCCATTCGTACGCTGGGCGATTTCGACGTGATCTGCCTGCAGGAAGTGGCCGTCGGCTTCGCCGGCCTGCAGGGCGGCCAGGCTGTCGACGGCGTGGCCGTGCTGGCCGCGGCCTTTCCGGGCTACAGCGCCCATTTTGCCGAGGGCGTCGACATGCCCGACGGCCGGGGAGGGCGGAGCCTGTTCGGCAACCTCACCCTGTCGCGCCTGCCGGTGGGGCAGGTTTTCAGGCACAGCCTGCCGCGGCCACCCGAAGAAGGGGTGCCGAGCATGCCGCGGGTGTGCCTGGAGGTGATCGTCGATGGGGATGCAGGCCCGCTGCGGGTCATGAACACCCACCTGGAATACTACTCGCGCATCCAGCGCATGACCCAGATCGCCGCGCTGCACGGCCTGCAGTGCGACGCCGTGCGCCTCGCCGCGATGCAGCCGGCTGCGGGCAAGAGCGCCGATCGCGACTCACCCTTCGCCGTGCTGCCGCGGCCGGCCTCGGCGGTGATTTGCGGTGACTTCAATTGCGAACCGGGCAGCCCGGAGTACTACCGCATGACGGCGCCGATCAGCGCCGACGTGTCGGGCTGGGAAGACGCCTGGCGGGCCTGCTACGGCGAGATCCCGCACCTCAACACGGTGGGGCTCAACGGCGCCGAGTGGCCGGATCGGGCCTACTGCTGCGATTTCTTCTTCGTGAGCGCCGACCTGGTGGACCGGATCGAGGCGGTCACGGTGGATCAGAACACCGCGGCGTCGGACCACCAGCCGATCATCCTGACCCTCGCCTGAGGGCCGGCGGGGCGCTCCGCGGCGCCGGCAGGGAAGGCGCCCGGGCAGGCGCCTCCACAGGCTGCCTCAACCCTGCATCAGAGCTGTTCCAGATCGCCCTGGTAGCGCAGGGCGTGGCGCACATAGTTGTCGGCGCTGGCCTTCAGGCGGCTGATCTCATGGTCGGTCAGCTCGCGGATGATGCGGCCGGGCGAACCGCACACCAGCGAGCGGTCGGGGATCACCTTGCCCTCGGGAATCAGCGAATTGGCGCCGATCAGGCAGTTCTTGCCGATCACCGCGCGGTTGAGCACCACCGCGTTGATGCCGATCAGCGAGCCTTCGCCCACCGTGCAGCCGTGCAGCATGGCCTTGTGGCCGATGGTCACGTCGCGGCCGATGTCGAGGGGCACGCCGTCGTCGGTGTGCAGCACCGCGGCGTCCTGGACGTTGGTGTTGTCGCCGATGGTGATCGGGTCGTTGTCGCCCCGCAGGATGGCCCCGAACCACACATTGACGTTGCGTCCGAGGTGCACATCGCCAATGATGGTGGCGTTGTCGGCAACCCAGACGCCCTCCTGAAGTTGGGGGCTGAGCTCTCCGAGGCGGTAGATCGGCATCTTTTTATCCTGTTTTTGGTTGAATTTCGCCCGTGCCGCCGAATGGCCGGACGAAGAGCGCGCCATAATATCAGGGTAACGATCGAGCGCAAGGAAAAAGCGCCCTTTTTCCCCTTTCCGCAAGGGAACCAAAGGCTTAGCGGGCGGAAAGAAGGCTTTCGCAGGGTCGCGCCGCCCACCCGGACATCACAAGGAGACACACCCGTGAGCAACGATTTCGTGCTTTTCGAGCAGCGTGACGCCATCGTCACGCTCACCCTCAACGCCCCCGAGGCCCGCAACGCCCTCACCAGCCAGGCCCAGTGGGACGCCGTGGTGGCCGCCTGCGAGCGGGTGCAGGCCGACCCGGCGGTGAAGGTGGTGATCGTCACCGGTGCCGGCAGCGCCTTCTGCGCCGGCGGCAACGTCAAGGATTTCCGCGACAAGCGCGGGCTTGCCGCCGGCAGCGGGATGGAGATCCGCGACAACTACCGGCGCGGCATCCAGCGCATCCCGCTGGCCTTCCACCGCCTCGACGTGCCGACCATCGCCGCCGTCAATGGCCCGGCGATCGGCGCCGGCTGCGACCTCGCCTGCATGGCCGACATCCGCATCGCCTCCGAGAAGGCCAGCTTCGCCGAGAGCTTCGTGAAGCTGGGGCTGATCCCCGGCGACGGCGGCGCGTGGCTGCTGCAGCGGGTGGTCAGCTACGCCCGCGCCGCCGAGATGAGCTTCACCGGCGAGACCGTCGATGCCCAGGCGGCGCTGGCGATGGGGCTGGTGTCGCGGGTGGTGCCCCACGAGACGCTGCTCGCCGAGGCCACCGCCCTGGCCGAGCGCATCGCCGCCAACCCGGGCCAGGCCCTGCGCATGACCAAGCGCCTGATGCGCGAGGCCCAGACCAGCCGCCTCGACGCCATCCTCGAGCTCTCCGCCGCCTACCAGGCCCTGACCCACGGCTCGGCGGAACACGAGGGCGCGGTGGCGGCCTTCCTCGAGCGCCGCAAGGGCTGAGCCATGGCCGGCCAGCTCGACCAACTCACCCGCCTCGTGACGGCCTTTCGCGATGCGCGGGACTGGGCCCAGTTCCATTCGCTGCGCAGCCTGATCGTCTCCCTCAACCTCGAGGCCGGGGAGCTGCTGGAGCTCACCCAGTGGAAGCGTGACGACGAGATCGAGGCACTGCCGGCCGACCTCCACGGCCGCGAGGCGCTGGAGGACGAATGCGCCGACGTGCTGCTCTACCTGCTGCTGATCGCCGAGCGGGCCGGCATCGACCTCGACGCCGCGGCCCGGGCCAAGCTGGCCAAGAACGAGGCCAAGTACCCGGTCGACGCTTTCCGCGGCTCCAGCCGCAAATACAACGCCGCCAGCTGACGGCCACCCCCGGCCGCCCACGCAAAACCGGCGGCCGGGCGGGCGAGGTGTTAGCATCGCGCCCCTGATCTTTCGTTTCCGCGCCCACGCGCCAACGCCATGCTGAGTTATCGCCACGCCTTCCACGCCGGCAACCACGCCGACGTGCTCAAGCACTTCGTGCTCGTCCAGTTGCTCGAATACTTCAACCAGAAGGACAAGCCCTACTGGTACATCGACACCCATGCCGGGGCAGGCTGCTACGCGCTGGACGAGGCCTTCGCCCGCAAGAACGCCGAGTTCGAGGAGGGCGTGGCGCGCCTGCTCGGGCGCAAGGACGTGCCCGCCGAGGTGAAGAGCTACCTGAAGGTGGTGCGCGACCTCAACAACAACAGCGGCAAGCTGCGCCTCTACCCGGGCTCGCCGTGCTGCGCCGCGCCGCTGCTGCGCGCCGATGACCGGATGCGCCTGTTCGAGCTCCATCCGGCCGACCGCCAGCTCCTGCAGAAGACCTTCGAGCCCTACGGCAGCAAGGCCATCGTGCTGGAGCAGGACGGCTTCACCGGCATCAACGCCTTCCTGCCGCCGCCCACCCGCCGCGCGCTGGTGCTGATCGACCCGCCCTACGAGGTGAAGACCGACTACCGCACCGTGCTGGCCATGCTCAAGGAGAGCCTGCGCCGCTTCCCGACCGGCACCTACATGGTGTGGTACCCGAAGCTGCACAGCATGCATTCCCGCGAGCTGCCCGAAAAGCTCAAGCGCCTGCCGATCACCAGCTGGCTGCATGTCAGCATGGACGTACACACGCCGTCGGAAGACGGCTTCGGAATGCACGGCAGCGGGCTCTTCATCATCAACCCGCCGTGGACGCTGCCGGCCACCCTGAAGAAGGTGATGCCCTGGCTGGTCGAGGTGCTGGGCCAGGACGAGGGGGCGTCGTTCAAGCTGGAGTTCGAGATCGCCTGAGCGCGCCAGGGCGCCGTGAACGTGCGAGGGGCCTGCTGGATGCAGGCCCCTCGTGTTTTACGGGTCGCGGCGCGTGCCGCGCCGGCTTACAGCAGGTTCATCTTCTTGGCGGCTTCGGTGAGCTGGCCGCGGAAGTCCGGATGGGCGATGCCGATCAGGGCCTGGGTGCGCTGCTTGGCGCTCTTGCCGCGCAGCTGGGCCACGCCGTACTCGGTCACCACGTAGTTGATGTCGTTCTTGCTGGTGGACACGTGGGTGCCGGGGGTAAGCGTGGGGACGATGCGCGAGATCGTATTGTCCTTGGCGGTGGACGGCAGCACGATGAAGGCCTTGCCGCCCTTGGAGCGGTTGGCCGCCCGCACGAAGTCGGACTGGCCGCCGGTGCCGGAGTAGGGCACCGGGCCCAGGCTCTCGGAGCCGCACTGGCCCAGGAAGTCGATCTCGAGGGTGGCGTTGATGCACATCAGGTTGTCGTTCTGACCGGCGATGTACGGGTCGTTGGTGAAGTCGACCGGATGCATCTCGACCATCGGGTTGCGGTGCAGGAACTTGTAGAGCTTCTTGGAGCCCAGCGCGAAGGTGGCCACCATCTTGCCCGGCATGAAGTTCTTGCGGCGGTTGGTGACGGCGCCGGCCTCGAGCAGGGTGAGGATGCCGTCGCCGACCATCTCGGTGTGGATGCCCAGGTCGTGCTTGTGAGTGAGCTGCATCACCACCGCGTCGGGGATGCCGCCGTAGCCGATCTGAAGGGTGGAGCCGTCGTCGATCATGTCGGCCACGTACTTGCCGATGGCCTCCTGCACGGGCCCGATGGTGGGCAGGCCGACCTCGAGCACCGGCTCGTCGTTTTCGACCAGCGCGGTCACCTGGGAGATGTGGATGTGGCAGTTGCCGAAGGCGAACGGCACGTTGGGGTTCACCTCGACGATGACGGCCCGCGCCTTGCGGATCGCGGCCATCGTGTAGTCGGGGGCGAGGCCCAGCGAGAAGTAGCCGTGCTCGTCCATCGGCGAGACCTGGGTGAACACCACCTCGGCGGGCATCAGGCCGCGGTCGATGAGCTGCGGCATCTCGGAGAAATAGCTGGGGTAGAAGTCACCCACGCCCTCCTTGAAGCCCGGGCGCGTGGCGCCGCTGAAGAAGTAGGCGACGTGGCGCACGTTCTCGGCGGTGGCCGGGTCGAGATAGCCGAACTTGCGCACTGCCAGGATCTGCGAGACCTTGACGTCGCGGAAGTCGCGGCGGTGTTCGGACAGGGCGTTGAGCAGCGCCGGCGGCTCGGCAACGGCGGTCGGCACGACGATGGTGTCGCCGTTATGGACGTTGCGGATCGCTTCGGCGGGGGTGACGCGCTTGGCTGCGTACTGGGCGTGAACTGACATCTGTTTTTTTCCCTCGTGGCTGTCTTATATAAATATCAAACCATACTTCCACTGTATGGTGAGTACTGAATTGTATCGTTTCGGCAAGCCCTGTCGTCTGGTCTGGGTCAAGGAAAGCGGCCCCGGAACCTGCGCCTGTCACGGGCTCGCGGAGCGGTCGCGGCCGAGGCAGGTGCGGTGGCGCGCGTCGACCCGCTCGGCGAACCAGGCGGTGGTGAGCTTGCGCTGGATCTTGGGGCTCTTCAGGTCGATCCGGGGCAGCGCTTCGCGGGGCAGGCGCCCACCGGCCTGGGCATCGGCGGCGGCAAAGACGCGGCTGTAGAGGGGCGTCTGGGCGAAGGCGGCGGTTTTCTCGAGGCGCAGGTCACGGCTGATCTCGGCACGGCCGAGGCCCAGCCGGCCAGCGATCGCCAGCAGCGCGCCGAGGGTCTCGCTGGGCTCGTCGGCGGGCTGGCCGTCCCGGTAGCGCAGCAGGTCGCCGTCGAGGGTCAGGGCGCGCCCGCCGAGCCGCGCCACCGCGGCCTGGAAGGCCACGTTGCGGCTGCTGTAGCGGCCGGCGTTGAAGTCGGCGAAGCGGTACAGGGGCTGGCTGTAGGGCGCCGGGTAGTCGAGCAGGATCGCAATGCCGAAGTACAGGCCGCCGCGCCGGGTGAACACCTCGTTGCGGATGCTGCCGCGGCGGGCATAGGGGTAGGGCTTCTCGCGCACCTGCTCCTCGGCGAAGGCCACGCTGACCTGCATCGGGCCGCCGGTGCGCACCGGGTTGTAGCCGCCGAGCAGCGCCTTGCCGTTGGGGAACTCGGAGATCATCTCGTCGAAGAGCTCGCTCATCTGACGCTCGGTGCGCAGGGCGTCGATGCGCGCCTTGTAGCTGCGCCCGTCGGGGGAGGTCTTGAGCATCGCCGTATCGACCAGCAGGCGCGGCAGGTGCAGGCGCTCGCGGCGGGCCTCGATCTCCTTCCAGACGATCTGCGACAGGCCGGGCACCGGCGGGTCGGCCTGGAAGGTGGACTCCTGCTCGATCACCGCCACCGCCGCGCAGATGTTGTCGGCAGTGGGCGGAATCTTGAGGGCGGCGAAGGCGGAGAAGATGTCGGCCGCCCAGCCGTCCCGGTCACGGACCTGGGAAGGCAGGAAGCGCGCCACCAGCGCCCGGCCATCGCGCTCGGAGAGATAGGGCACCACCAAGGGAGGCACCACGGCCGGCTTTGGCGCCGGAGCCGGCGCCACGACCACCGGCGGTCGCGCCGGCGACGCAGGCGGCGGGGGCAGGCCCGGTGCGGGCAGCGCGGGCTGTTGCCGCGGCGGGATCTGCGTCGGCGGCTGGTCGGGCAGGCTCGGCGAGCGGCGCGACTCCACCGGGCCGGGGCTCGCGCAGGCGGTCAGCAGCCCGGCCAGGACGGTGGCCAGGGCCCAACCCGCCCGAGGCTGACGCGGCGGGGTCAAGATTTGCCGGCGTCCTGCTCGGCCTTGGCCAGGCGGCTCAGGCTGCGGGTGTAGAAGGCCGCATAGGCCAAGCCGACGAAGGCCATCAGGCCGGTCGCCAGCAGCGCGCCCTGGACGGGCTGGCCGGCAAACACGTTGACGACGAAGGAGTAGCCGAGGACGAAGGCAGCGGCAAGGCCGCCGATGATGCGGATCAGCGCAAAGGTCTTGAGTTGCTTTGGAGTCGGGCTGGCCATTGGATCGGGAGCGTGCGAGCGGGGAGGGTTGGACGTGAAAAGGGCGATGCGGGTGAATCGAGCGGCGATTCTCCCACATCGCCCGGCGGGCGTGAGCGTCAGCGGATCAGAGGATGCTGCGGCCCAGCCAGTAGCCCCCGGCGGCGATCAGGGCCGAACAGGGGATGGTGAGGATCCAGGCCCACACGATGCTGCCGGCGACGCCCCAGCGGACGGCCGCGGTGCGCCGCACCGACCCCACGCCGACGATGGCGCCGGTGATGGTGTGGGTGGTGGACACCGGGATGCCGAGGGAGGTGGCCAGGAACAGGGTGATCGCACCGCCGGTTTCAGCACAGAAGCCCCCCACCGGCTTCAGCTTGGTGATGCGCTGGCCCATGGTCTTGACGATGCGCCAGCCGCCGAACAGCGTGCCGAGGCCGATCGCCATGTAGCACAGCACCACGACCCAGGTGGGGACGGGATCACCGGCGGCGGTGACGCCGGCCGCGAGGAGCAGCATCCAGATGATGCCCACCGTCTTCTGGGCGTCGTTGCCGCCGTGGCCGAGGCTGTAGAGGGCCGCCGAGACCAGCTGGAGGCGGCGGAACCACTTGTCGACGCGCCGCTGGGCCTTGTCCCGGCAGATCCAGCTCACGAGGACCAGGATCAGCGAGCCCAGCACGTAGCCGAACAGCGGCGAGATCACGATGAAGGCGACGGTCTTCATGATGCCGGCGCCGATCAGCGGGTCGGTGCCGGCCTTGGCGATCGCCGCGCCGACGATGCCGCCGATCAGCGCATGGGAGGAGCTCGACGGGATGCCGTAGTACCAGGTGACCACGTTCCAGGCGATGGCCCCCAGCAGCGCCCCGAAGACGAGGTAGTGGTCGACCACCGTGGGGTCGATGATGCCCTTGCCGACGGTGCTGGCCACCTTGAGCTGGAAGACGAAGAGCGCGACGAAGTTGAAGAAGGCCGCCCAGGCCACCGCCTGGTGAGGTTTGAGAACCCCGGTGGAGACGACGGTGGCGATGGCGTTGGCGGCGTCGTGGAAGCCGTTCATGAAGTCGAACAGCAGGGCCACGACGACCAGTCCGGCGATGACCCAGAACCCGATCTGTAGGTGTTCCATGGCGATGCTCAGGCGTTTTCCAGAACGATGCCTTCGACGATCTTGGCGACGTCCTCGCAGCGGTCCGTGATGGACTCGAGCTGCTCGTAGATGGCCTTGAGCTTCATGACCTGGAGCGCATCCCGCTCGTCGCGGAACAGCCGCGACATGGCGCCGCGCATGATGCGGTCGGCGTCGGTCTCGAGCTGGTCGATCTCCTGGCAGGTTTGCAGGATGGCGCTGGCGTTGTCCATGTTGGACAGCAGCCCGACGACGATCTTGACCCGGTTGCAGCAGGACAGGCTCACGTTGGCGAGCTGGGTGGCTTCGGGGGTGATGCGCTGGATGTGGTAGAGGGTGATGCACTCGGCGACGTCCTGGACCGTGTCGAGGATGTCGTCCATGGCGTTGATGAGGCTGTGGATCTCGTCGCGGTCGAGGGGGGTGATGAAGCTCTTGTGAGCCTGGGCGACGGTCTCGTGGGTGATCTTGTCGGCGGCCTGCTCGATGGTCTCGATGGCGGCGATGTGCTGCTCGGCCACGGAGAGGTCTTCCATCAGGGCAACCAGCTGATGGGCCCCGAGCACGATCTGCTCGGCGTGGTCGTTGAAGAGATCAAAAAAACGGCCCTCTTGGGGCAACAGGCGTCCAAACATGGCGTTGAAAGTTACACAGTGATGTATGTAACGTTACATTTTACCAGAGCGCCTCCCACCTGTGACTTGTCGCACATCCCGGCGGCACACCGGCCGCCCTCGCCGCAGACGCCCCACGGCGCCGGACCGGGGCGCCGGACGACTCCAGTAAAAAGGCCACCGACGACCGCCGCCAGCCAGGGCTGCAGCGGATCGTCGGTGGCCTTGGGGCCGGTGCGATGTGCTCAGGGCTTGGGCTTGCGCGCCTTGAAGCCGCCGGCGGGCTTGTCGAAGCCGCCCTCCTTGCGGAAGGGCTTCTTGGGCGGAGCGGCACGGCCGCCCGGACGGCTGCCGCGCTCACGGCTGGCCTCCTCGGGGCTGGCGAGACGGATGTTCAGCGGCTGCTGGCGCACCCGGGCCCGGCGCAGGATCTGGAGGGTGTCGGCGGCCAGGTCGGCGGGCAGCTCGACGGTGCTGTAGTCCTCGAAGAGGTTGATCTGGCCGATGAAGCGGCTCTCGATGCCGGCCTCGTTGGCGATCGCACCGACGATGTCCTTGGGGCTGGCCATGTGCTCGCGGCCCACGTCGATGCGGTAGCGCGCCAGGCGGCCTTCGGCGTAGTCGCGGCGGCGCTCGAGGATCTCGGCGCGGTTTTCGCGGGGCTCGCGGGCCGGACGCTCGGGCTTGCCGGCGGCGAGCTGGGCGATGTCGGGCTTGCCGGTGTCGGGCATCTGCAGCGGCCGGTCTTTCTGGGCCAGGTAGGCGAGCGCCGCGGCGACCTCGTGGACGTCCACGTCGAAGCGCTCCTCGATGCCGGCGACCACGTCGAGGAAGAAGCTCAGGTCCTGGGACTCGATGACCTCGGAGACCTGCTGCCGGAAGGCGGCGACCCGCTTGTCGGCGACGGCCTCGCGGCTGGGCAGCTTGAGGAGTTCGATGGGCTGCTTGGTGGCGCGCTCGATCTGGCGCAGCAGGTGGTTCTCGCGCGGGGCGACAAAGAGGATCGCGTTGCCGCTGCGGCCGGCCCGGCCGGTGCGGCCGATGCGGTGCACGTAGGCTTCGGTGTCGTAGGGGATGTCGTAGTTGATGACGTGGCTGACGCGGGGCACGTCGATGCCGCGGGCGGCCACGTCGGTGGCGACGACGATGTCGAGGGTTTCGTTCTTGAGCTGCTCGATGACCCGCTCGCGGAGCTGCTGGGTCATGTCGCCGTTGAGGCAGGCGGCGGCGTAGCCGCGGGCCTCGAGCTTCTCGGCGAGCTCGACGGTGGCGGTCTTGGTGCGCACGAAGACGATGGCCGCGTCGAAGTCGTCCTCGACCTCGAGGATGCGGGTGAGGGCGTCGAGCTTGTGGGGACCGGCGATCTGCAGGAAACGCTGACGAATGGTGGAGACTGTGGCCGTGGCGGCCTTGATCTTGACCTCTTTCGGGTCGCGCAGATAGCGGTGGGCGACCCGGCGGATGGCGTCGGGCATGGTCGCCGAGAACAGCGCGGTCTGACGGGCGGTGGGCGTGTGTTCGAGGATCCACTCGACGTCGTCGATGAAGCCCATGCGCAGCATCTCGTCGGCCTCGTCGAGGACCAGCGTGGCAAGGCCGTCGAGGTTGAGGCTCTTGCGCTCGAGGTGGTCCATGACCCGGCCGGGGGTGCCGACCACCACATGGGCGCCGCGCTGCAGCTGGCGCAGCTGGACGACCATGCTCTGGCCGCCGTAGATGGGCAGCACGTGAAAGCCGGGCATCTTGCTGGCGTAGCGCTGGAAGGCTTCGGCCACCTGGATGGCGAGCTCGCGGGTGGGGGTGAGGACGAGCACCTGCGGGTTGCGCTGGTTGATGTCGACCTGGTCGAGGGCGGGCAGGGCGAAGGCGGCGGTCTTGCCGGTGCCGGTCTGGGCCTCGCCCAGGATGTCGTGGCCGGCAAGGAGGTGCGGGATGCAGGCGGCCTGGATGGGCGACGGGGTTTCGTAGCCGATCTCGGCCAGGGCGGCAAGGATGGGCGCCTGGAGATCGAGCTGGTCGAAGCGTTCGATGGTAGCGGTCATGGGAGCGGGACGCGGGCCGGGTGAAGGGTGAAGCGGTCTTGGGCCCGGAGGAAGAAGCGGCTTCAAATGAATAATAATTTTACCGGAAGCGCGCCTCGCCGTCCCGCCGGGTGAATCACGGGCGCCTGCTCAGGGGCGCTTGACGGCGCCGGCGTCCTGGCCGAAAAGGATTTTTCTGGCGGCTTCGTCCAGCACCGGCGCCGGGTTGATCTGCTCGGCGAGGGCGTAGGCGCGGGCGGTGGCCGGCCGGGCTGCGATGGCGTCGAACCAGCGCTTGAGGTGAGGGAAGTCGTCGAGGCTCTGGCGCTGCCGGGCGTGGGGCACGATCCACGGGTAGCAGGCCATGTCGGCGATGGAGTAGTCATCCCCCGCGATGAAGGGCCGGTCGGCGAGGCGCCTGTCGAGCACCGAGTACAGGCGCGCGGTTTCCTTGACGTAGCGGTCGATGGCGTAGGGCACGACCTCGGGGGCGTACTGGGTGAAGTGGTGGTTCTGCCCGGCCATCGGCCCGAGGCCGCCCATCTGCCAGAACAGCCACTGCAGGGTGTCGATGCGCACCCGCGGGTCGGCGGACAGGAAGCGGCCGGTCTTTTCGGCCAGGTAGAGCAGGATCGCCCCCGACTCGAACACCGGGATCGGCTCGCCACCGCCCGCCGGCGCGGTGTCGACGATGGCTGGAATGCGGTTGTTCGGCGCGATTTTGAGGAAATCGGGCTGGAACTGCTCGCCCTTGCCGATGTTGATCGGCAGGATGCGGTAGGGCAGGTCGGTTTCCTCGAGGAACAGGGTGACCTTGTGGCCGTTGGGGGTGGTCCAGTAATAAAGGTCGATCATGGCAGTCTCGTCGGGGGGCTGGCGCGGGAGCGGGCCTCAGGCCATCTCGCTGCGCAGGGCGTCGGCCCAGCAGTTGGGGGTTTCGTACAGGCGCACCCGTTCGAGGCGCAGGTGGTTGCCATAGATGTCGCGGTAGGCCGGGTCGAGGATGCGAAAAGCCTCGGCGGCGAGGTTCTCGGCGGTGGGCACCACGTCCAGGAGCACCGTCTTGTGGCCGGGCATGCTGTCGAGGAAGGCCACCACCGCGGTGTCGCCCCGGTAGGCGAGGAAGGCATGGTCCCAGAGGTCCACGACCCGCTGCTTGGCGATCGCCTTGACGTCGCCGAAGTCCATCACCATGCCGTTCACCGGCGAGCCGTCGCGGCGGATGGTGTCGCCGGACAGGGTGATCTCGAGGACGTAGCGATGGCCGTGCAGGTGGCGGCACTGGCTGGCGTGATCGGGGATGCGGTGGCCCGCGTCGAATTCCAGGCGACGTGTGATACGCATGGGAACACCGGATAATCAATAAAAGAGCCGATATTATACGCAGCCTCGTTTCAACACCCGGACCCGCGGCATGAACTCCAGCCAGCAGATGCTCTCGGTGAGCGACCACAACCGCAGCTTCATCTCGATGACCTATGTTTACCCGGTGGTCTCCCGCCGCGCCGGCGGGGTCTCGGTGGGCATCAACCTCAACCCCAACAACGCCTGCAACTGGCATTGCGCCTACTGCCAGGTGCCGGACCTCGTCCGCGGCGCGGCGCCGGAGATAGATCTCGAGTTGCTCGAGAAGGAGCTGCGGGCGTTTCTCGACGAGCTGCTCCACGGCAACTTCATGGCCGAGCACGTGCCGCCCGAGGCGCAGGTGATCCGCGACATCGCCTTCTCGGGCAATGGCGAACCCACCAGCAGCAAGGCCTTCGCCGAGATCGTCGAGCGCGTGGCGGCGATCCGCGACCAGGCGGGGCTGTCGGCGGTGCCGATCCGCCTGATCACCAACGGCAGCCTCATCGAGCGGCCCTACGTGCAGACCGCGCTGCGGCGCCTGGGCGCGGCCGGCGGCGAGGTGTGGTTCAAGCTGGACGGGGGCCGGGCGGAGGACATCGCCCGCATCAACGGCATCGACATCAACCCGGAGGCCCACGCCCGCCGGCTGGCGCTGTGCGCCTCCCTCTGCCCGACCTGGGTGCAGACCTGCATGGTCGGCTGGGACGGCGAGCCGCCCTCGGACGCCATGCTCGACGCCTACCTGGCCCGGCTCGAACAGGCCGGCACTGCGGCCCTGCGCGGCGTGCACCTCTATGGCCTCGCGCGCCCCTCGCTGCAGCCCGAGGCGGCGCACCTGCAGCGCCTGAGCCCGGACGAACTCGAACGGATCGCCCGCCGCATAAAACAAAAGGGGCTGACCGTGGTGGTCAGCCCCTGAGAAAACGACGCGTCCTGCTGCTTAGTGGGACACGCGCTCCTTGCGCTTGGCGCGGGCTTCCTTCTTCAGGGTCTTGAAGAGCTCCGGGTTGGTGGCCTTCAGGTACTCGACCACTTCCACGTCGTCCTTCTTGATCTTGTTGATATCGACCTGCTCGATATGCACGAGGCGCAGCAGGGCCTGAACCGGGCGCGGGATGTTGCGGCCGCTCTCGTAGCGGGAACCGCCGCTCTGGGTGACGCCGATCTTGGACCAGAACTGAGACTGGTTCATGCCAAGCTTACGACGGATCTCACGCACATCAACTTTTTCGGTGGTCTTCATTTTGCAGTCCTCAAGGGGTTTTCGTCTGTCAGTCATAACAACGGGCTAACCGTCGATGCCTATAACTTTCGTTATATGTGAAAAAGTATAGATCACTAAGCGGGGGACATACAATGCCCTACTTGCATTGATTGGGGTTTTCCACACGAAATTCCCGTGATGTGATACACGCGTAAGCCCCAAAATGGTCACCCCAACGGGAAGCTGCAAGACTTCGTGTTATCCGCTACTATCACGGGCTTTCCACATCCACATCTTTAGAAGTCAAGATGGCGCTCATAGTTCAGAAATATGGCGGCACTTCCGTCGGCAACCCCGAACGGATCAAGAACGTGGCCAAGCGGGTCGCGAAGTTCCATGCCCAGGGGCACAAGATGGTTATCGTCCTCTCCGCGATGAGCGGCGAGACCAACCGCCTGATTGCCCTGGCCAAGGAAATCAGCCCCAGCCCCAGCCCCCGCGAGCTCGACGTGGTGATCTCCACCGGCGAGCAGGTCACCATCGGTCTGCTCTGCATGGCCCTCCAGGAGCTCGGCATCCCCGCCCGCAGCTACACCGGCGGCCAGGTGCGCATCCTGACCGACGACGCCTTCACCAAGGCCCGCATCCTCGACATCGACGGCGACAACATCCGCCGCGATCTCGATGCCGGCTCGGTCGTCGTCGTGGCTGGCTTCCAGGGTGTCGATGAGGCAGGCAACATCACCACCCTCGGCCGCGGCGGCTCCGACACCACCGGCGTCGCGCTGGCCGCAGCGATCAAGGCCGACGAGTGCCAGATCTACACCGACGTGGACGGTGTGTACACCACCGACCCCCGCGTCGTGCCCGAAGCCCGCAAGCTGGACACCATCACCTTCGAGGAAATGCTTGAGATGGCCAGCCTCGGCTCCAAGGTGCTGCAGATCCGCTCCGTGGAATTCGCCGGCAAGTACAAAGTCAAGCTGCGGGTCCTCTCGAGCTTCCAGGAGGAAGGCGAAGGCACCCTGATTACCGTTGAGGAAGACAAAAACATGGAACAGCCGATCATCTCCGGCATTGCTTTCAATCGCGACGAAGCCAAGATCACCGTGCTGGGTGTTCCCGACAAGCCGGGCATCGCCTACCAGATCCTCGGCCCGGTGGCCGAAGCCAACGTCGATGTGGACATGATCATCCAGAACGTCGGCCATGACGGCACCACCGACTTCTCCTTCACGGTGAACCGCCCCGACTACGACAAGACCCTCGGCATCCTCGAGAGCGTCAAGGCCCACACCGGTGCCCGCGAGATCAAGGGCGACCGCACCATGGCCAAGGTGTCCATCGTCGGCGTCGGCATGCGCTCCCACCCGGGCGTCGCGTCCCGCATGTTCCGCACCCTGGCGGAAGAGGGCATCAACATCCAGATGATCTCCACCTCCGAGATCAAGATCTCCGTCGCCATCGACGAAAAGTACCTTGAGCTGGCCGTCCGCGTGCTGCACCGCGCCTTCGGCCTGGATCAGGCCGCAGCCTGATCAAATAGTTCTTGCGTAGCCGCTGCGCCTTATCTATAATGCGCAGCTCTTGCGGAGAGTTGGCCGAGAGGTCGAAGGCACTCCCCTGCTAAGGGAGCATGCGGGCACAAACCTGCATCGAGGGTTCGAATCCCTCACTCTCCGCCAAGACCTAGTTTCAAGCGCAAAGCCCTGAGAAATCAGGGCTTTTTGCTTTTCCAGGGTTGCCTGCCCGATGAGTTTGTTTCAGCGACTTCTACCGGCTATCCCTCCCACCTTGATGACCGGACTGGCGCCGAATTGATGCGGTCCCAACATGACGGCAGATCAGCACAATGCCAGACAAGCTGGCAACGACGGCAAACACACCGACGAGCCAGCTTCCGCAGCGCTGGAAAGCATGCGCAACGAAGTCCTGCGCAAGATTGGGCGAAACCTGCTCCTGTTTCAGCAGATGGAGGGGATGCTCAAGTTCTTGGTTGGGCACTGCAAGGTGGCCGGGTTTCAGAGCGAGTTTCCGGAACTTCTGGCGAAGCGTGCGGAAGCGGTGAGCAAGCGCACCATGGGCCAACTCATCGGCGACTACCTTGAGTCCAGCCTCCGGGAGGCTGACTCCGCGGCGCCTGTACCGGATGAAGTGCACGAGGGATGGTTTTCATTTCACTTCACCACAGGCCTCGATGCGGCTTCAGCCGAACAACATGGCGCTCACTTGGCGGAAATTGTTCTGGAGCGCAACGAACTCGTCCATCACCTGCTGCCACGCTGGAATCCCGAATCGCTCAAGAGCACGTCCGAAGCCGATGTCTGGCTGGACAGCCAGCGTGCAAAGGCGCTCCCTGAGTTCGAACATCTGCGCACGACGGTCAGCGCATTACAGGAGGGGCGACGGCAACTCGCCGAGCACCTCGGCTCAGGGGCGTTTGAACTGGAATTGCTGAGGCACAGCCCGCTGGTGATGATGCTCGGCGACATTGCCCGACAGCTGGGTCGCGACGACGGCTTTGTTCCGCTGGACTTGGCCGGGCACCTGTTGCGTCTGCATGCGGCGGCGGAGTTCGCAGCCCTAAAGGAGCGCTACGGCCACAAGACCTTGAAATCACTCGTCCTCGCCACCGGGCTCTTCGACATCAAGGAGGAGCCCACCCCAAAGGGTGGCCCACGGGTCTTCTTTCGTGTGAATCCCCGGTGGTCCCTGGAGATAAGCGCCTCCTAGCGCCCCTCAAGCCTTGACGGCGTCCAGCAGGGCCTTCACCGCTGCCACCCGAGCCTTGAGGTCGGGAGTGGCGATCTTGCGGACGAGCTTGTCGGGGCCGGACATCTTGGTCTGCTTGTCCTTCTGGATCAGCGTGATGATCTTCATCGGGTCGATCGGGGCGCTGGCGTCGAACTGCACGCTGATCTGGCTCTCGGAGGCTTCCATCTTGGCGACGCCGTAGGGCTTGACCAGCATGCGCAGGCGGTGGGTTTCGAGCAGCGTGCGCGTCTGCGGGGGCATCTCGCCGAAGCGGTCGATGAGCTCTTCCTGCAGGGCCTGGAGTTCGTCCTCGCTCTCGCAGTTGGCCAGGCGCTTGTAGAGGGTCAGGCGCTCCTGCACGTCGCTGCAGTAGTCGTTGGGGAGCAGGGCCGGGGCGTGGAGCTTGATCTCCGAGACGACCTCGAGGGGCTGGCTGAGGTCGGGCTCCTTGCCGCGCTGCAGGTCGCGCACCGCGCGCTTGAGCATCTCGGTGTAAAGGCTGACGCCGACCTGCTGGATCTCGCCGGACTGGTTTTCACCCAGCACCTCGCCGGCGCCGCGGATCTCCAGATCCTGCATCGCCAGGTAGAAGCCGGAGCCGAGCTCTTCCATCATGGTGATTGCCTCGAGGCGCTTCTGGGCCTGGGCGGTGGGCTTGGCGTGGGCGTCGGTGAGGAGGTAGGCGTAGGCCTGGTGGTGGGAGCGCCCGACCCGGCCGCGCAACTGGTGCAGCTGGGCGAGGCCGAAGCGGTCGGCCCGGTTGATGATGATGGTGTTGGCGCTCGGGATGTTGATGCCGGTCTCGATGATGGTGGTGCACAGCAGCAGGTTGGCCTTCTGCGTGGTGAAGTCGCGCATCACGCGCTCCAGCTCGCGCTCCGGCAGCTGGCCGTGGCCGATCACGATGCGGGCCTCGGGCAGCAGCTCCTCGAGGGCCTCGCGCATGTTCTCGATGGTCTCGACCTCGTTGTGCAAAAAGTACACCTGCCCGCCACGCTTGAACTCGCGGATCACCGCTTCGCGGACGATGCCCTTGCTGTAGCGCTGCACGAAGGTCTTGATGGCGAGGCGCTTCTGCGGCGCAGTGGCGATCACCGAGAACTCGCGCAGCCCCTCCAGCGCCAGGCCCAGCGTGCGCGGGATCGGCGTGGCGGTGAGGGTGAGGATGTCCACCTCGCTGCGCAGGGCCTTGAGGGCTTCCTTCTGGCGCACGCCAAAACGGTGTTCCTCGTCGATGATCACGAGGCCCAGGCGCTTGAAGGTGACGTCCTTCTGCAGCAGCCGGTGGGTGCCGATCAGGATGTCCACCTTGCCCTCGCCGAGCTGCTTGATGGCCTCGGCCTGTTCCTTGGCGCTCTTGAAGCGGGACAGCTCGGCCACCTTGATCGGCCAGTCGGCGAAGCGGTCGGCGAAGGTCTGGTAATGCTGCTCGGCGAGCAGCGTGGTGGGGCACAGCACGACCACCTGCTTGCCGTCGGCCACGGCGATGAAGGCGGCCCGCAGGGCGACCTCGGTCTTGCCGAAGCCCACGTCGCCGCACACCAGGCGGTCCATCGGCCGGCCGGACTTCATGTCGGCCACCACGGCCTCGATGGCGGCCAGCTGGTCGGGGGTTTCCTCGAAGCCGAAGCCGTCGGCGAAGGCCTCCAGGTCGTGCTGCTTGAAGTCGAACTGGTGGCCCTTGCGCGCGGCGCGCTGGGCGTAGAGGGCGAGCAGCTCGGCGGCGGTGTCGCGGACCTGCTGGGCGGCCTTCTTCTTGGCCTTTTCCCACTGGCCGGAGCCCAGGGTGTGCAGGTTGACCGCCTCCGGGTCGGCGCCAGCGTAGCGGGTGATCACGTGCAGTTGCGACACCGGTACGTAGAGCTTGTCACCGTTGGCGTATTCGAGGTGCAGGAACTCGGTCTGGCCTTCGCCCAGGTCCATGTGCACCAGGCCCATGTAGCGGCCGATGCCGTGGCTGGAGTGCACCACCGGGTCGCCGGGCTTGAGTTCGGACAGATCCCGCAGCCAGCCTTCCATGGTGGCGGCCTTGCGGCTGTCGCGGCGGGTGCGGCTGCGGGCGGTGGCGGCGTAGAGCTCGGATTCGGTGACGACGGCGAGGCCGGCCTCGGGCAGCATGAAGCCGGCGGCGAGGGGGCCGGTGCCCAGCGCGAGCCGGCCATCGCCCGCCACGAAGGCGTCAAAGTCGGCGCTCGGGACTGGCTTGAGGGCGTATTCGGCGAAGTATTCGGCGATGGTCTGCTGCCGGCCGGCGGATTCGGCGAGCACCAGCACACGGCCCGGGAAACCGGCGCAGAAAGCCTTCAGGCGATGCAGCGGGTCGGTGGCCTTGCGCTCGACGGAGACGTCGGGCAGCGCCTCGGCGGGGCCGCCGCTGGCGCCGGCGGGCAGGGCCAGGCGGACGCGCGCCTTGAGGGCGACAAAGAAGGCTTCCTCCGACAAAAAGAGCTGGTCCGGCGCCATGATCGGCCGGGTCTTGTCGCCGCCAAGCAGCTGGTGGCGGCTGCGGGCGTCCTTCCAGAAGGCCTCGATGGCGGCCGGCACGTCGCGGTGCAGCAGGATCGCGCTGCTGTCGGGCAGGTAGTCGAAGAGGGTCGCGGTTTCGTCGAAGAACAGCGGCAGGTAGTACTCGATGCCCGCCGGCGCGATGCCGTTGGAGACGTCCTTGTACACCGTGCAGCGGGACGGGTCGCCCTCGAAGGTCTCGCGGAAGCGGCCGCGGAAGCGGGTGCGGCCGGCCTCGTCCATCGGGAACTCCCGGGCCGGCAGCAGGCGCACGTCGCGCACCGGAAACACCGTGCGCTGGGTGTCCGGGTCGAAGGTCTTGATGCTCTCGATCTCGTCGTCGAAGAGGTCGATGCGGTAGGGCAGGGCGGCGCCCATCGGGTAGAGGTCCACCAGCCCGCCGCGCACGCTGTACTCGCCCGGCGACATCACCTGGGTGACGTGGGCGTAGCCCGCCACGGTCATCTGGCGGCGCAGGCCGTCCACGTCCAGCTTGCTGCCCTGCTTGAGGAAGAAGGTGTAGGCGGCCAGGAAGGCCGGCGGCGCCAGCCGGTACAGCGCCGTGGAGGCCGGCACCAGGGCGATGTCGGCCTCGCCGCGGCTGATCGCGTAGAGGGACGACAGGCGCTCGGAGATGAGGTCCTGGTGGGGTGAAAAGCTGTCGTAGGGCAGGGTCTCCCAGTCGGGCAGCAGGTGGGTGCGCAGGCCCGGGGCCAGCCAGGCGATCTCGTCCGAGAGGCGCTGGGCGTCCAGCGGATTGGCGGTGACGACGACCAGCATCCGCCCACCACCGGCCTGGCGCGCCAGCTGGGCGATCGCCAGCGCGTCGGCGGAGCCGGCGAGGGCGGGCAGGTCGAGGCGCTGGCCAGGCTTGGCCTGGGCGAGGGCGGCGAGGGACGGAAGCAGGAGCGGAGCGGAACTGGCAGAGGCGGTCATGCGGGTGTGCTGCGTGAAGGTAAGTGCGGCAGACGGGGGTGCGGTCAGGGCCGGGTGGGCGGGAAGGTCTCGATCACCCGGCCGGTTTCGCGGCCGACCTCGTTCCAGGTGGTCTCCTGGACATGGGTCTGGCCGTGGCGGTCGCGGCGGATCACGGTGGAGCAGCGGGTGCCGTAGCCGGGCGCGCGGATGAAGGCGCTCGACAGCATCCGCTCCCAGGCCAGGCTGACGCCGGTGCGGGGCAGCTCGGCGTCGGGTGCGGGGCGATCGTCCCGTAGCAGCTCGAGAAGTGGCGTGTCGTCGGGCAGGGCCTCGAGGGCCCGGAACAGGCGCGCCTTGCCGGCCCGGACCTTGGGCCACGGCGTGTCGAGCAGGTGGTTGGAGAGGGCGTGCACGCCGGGTTCGAGCAGCCGCGCGGCACCGCTCTCGCTCTCGTAGATGCCCAGCGTGTCGCCGTCGGAGACAAACAGGTTGAAGGCGTTGTAGCGCGGGCCTTCGTGCTGCAGCCGGGCCAGGGCCTCGGCGGTGGTTTCATGGCCACCGAGAAAATCCGCCACCAGGGCGCCGCGGGACGGCATGCCCGCCCGGTTGCGCTGGGGGTCGCGGAAGTTGGTGAGGCCGGCGAAGCGCCCCGCGCGGCCGAGCCCCAGCCAGGTGCCGCCGGCTTCGAGGTCGCGGCCGGCGAACACCCCCGGCAGGTCCGGCCACCAGCCGGCCGCCGCCGCCGGGCGGGCGAAGAACTCGTCCCGGTTGGCGGCCACCACCAGCGGATAGTCGGGGTGCGCCTGCCAGGCGACCAGGATCAGGCACATGGAACGAAGCGCTCGGTGTGGCGCCGTCCACCCTCGTCCACGAAACGCAGCAAGCCGTGGCGCTCGATGGCCTCTTCGAGGGCCGTGTCGAAGGCGGGCACGTCGGCGACGTTCTCGTAGATCTCCATCCAGGTCCACGGGTCGTCGGCCCGGCGCAGGAAACGCCCGACGACGCCGGTGCGAGCCTGCAGGTCGGACTGGGCGTTGTAGAGCACCCGGGCCAGGTCGGCTTCGAGGCCGATCCGGACCGGGTAGTAGATGTAATAGTGGGAAGGGCTCAAACCGTGTCCTCAGCCCAGGTTGTAAGGCAGCGGCAGGAAGGCGAGGGCCGGGCCGTCCGGGGCGCCGAGGTGTGCCTGGCCGGCTTCGGCGCTGGAGGTCTGCAGCACCACGAGGGCCTCGTAGCCACCCTCCGGCGCGGGGGCGGCGCTCACCACCTTGCCGGCGGACTGGTCGCCGAAATCGGGGGCGTAGACATCGGTGCCCGCGGCGGGCAGGGTGGCGACGGCGGCATGCACGCGGTACATGCGCTTCTTGAGCTTGCCGAGGTAGTGGGTGCGGGCGACGATCTCCTGGCCCGGGTAGCAGCCCTTGTTGAAGCTGACGCCACCGATCAGGTCGAAGTTGAGCATCTGCGCCACGAACTCCTCCTGCACCGGCAGGGTAACGGTGGGCAGGCCCTCGCGGATGTCGAGCCACTGCCAGGCCTGGGTGCCGGCGGGCGCGGCGCCGGCGGCGACGAACTTGCCCCACAGGGCAGCCGCCTCGGAGACCGGCGCCGACACCACGAAGCGGGCGCCGTCGAGGCGCACCACGCTGGCGATGCCGGAGGCGGTGGTGCGCGGCGCGCCGGGAATGCCGAGGCCGGCGGCTTCGAGGGCGGCGCCGGCCTGGGGGCCCGCCAGGCCGATCAGCACGCTGTCGGAGCCGTCGTCGAGCAGGCGCACCTTGGAGCGCAGCACGTACATCGACAGCTTCTTGAGCATCGCGGCGTGGATGTCGGCGGACAGGGCCAGCAGGTAGTCGGCCCCCTGGCGCCACACCAGCATGCTCGCCAGCATGCGGCCCTTGGGGCTGTTGAAGCTGTTGAGCTGGGCCTCGTTGGCGCCCAGCTTCTTGACGTCGTTGGAGAACAGGTTGTGCAGGAAGCCGCTGGCGTCCTCGCCGGTGGCGCGGATCACCCGCAGGTGTTCGAGGGGCACGACGACGGTGCCCCGGGCAGCCAGGCTCGCGCCCTGCCGTTCGTCGGCGCCAAAGCAGACCGAGAAGTCATCCGGGAAGCTCGCGCCCTGGGCGGCGAGGTGGTTTTGCCAGCTTGCGTTCATCTGTGTTCGGTGTCCTGTTGGGTAAACGGCTCCGCCGGAGCCTCAAAGCGCTTTGCGCTATTATATGCGGCCGGCTGCAGCGTGAATCCAGGGCTGCGCCTGCTTTCTTTTTACACTCCCTTCGTTCGTTTCCGACGCCGCTGGTTCCCTGATGAAGTCAGTATTGTTTCGCCTGCTGGCCGTCCTGCTGGCCGTGGCCGCCTGTGTCGCGGGGGCGCTGGCCTGGTACGCCCACCGGCCGCTGCGGCTGGCTGCCAGCCCGCTGGATTTCACCATCGAGCCGGGTTCGTCGATGCGCCAGGTGGCCCGCCAGCTCGTCGAGGCCGGCATCGACGTGCAGCCGGCGGTGCTGGTGGCGCTGGCGCGGATCACCCGCCAGGCGCACGCCATCAAGGCCGGCAGCTACGAAGTCGAGGCCGGCCTCACCCCCCTCGCGCTGCTCGCCAAGCTGACCCGCGGCGACGTGAGCCAGGCGGAGCTGGCGATCATCGAGGGCTGGAACTTCCGCCAGCTGCGCGCCGCCCTCGACCGCCACCCGGATCTGCGCCACGACAGCGCCGGCCTCAGCGACGCCGAGCTGCTCGCCCGCATCGGCAGCACTGCGCGCCACCCGGAGGGCCTGTTCTTCCCCGACACCTATCTCTTCTCGCGGCGCAGCAGCGACCTCGACGTGCTGCGCCGCGCCCATCGCCACATGCTGGCCGTGCTCGACCGGGAATGGGCCCAGCGCGCCCGGGGGCTTCCCTACCAGAACCCCTACCAGGCCCTCACGATGGCCTCCATCGTCGAGAAGGAAACCGGCCAGGCCGCCGACCGCCCAATGGTGGCCTCGGTGTTCGTCAACCGCCTGAAGAGCGGCATGCTGCTGCAGACCGACCCGACGGTGATCTATGGGCTCGGCGAGGCCTTCGACGGCAACCTGCGCAAGCGCGACCTGCTCACCGACACCGCCTACAACACCTACACCCGGCCCGGCCTGCCGCCCACGCCGATCGCCATGCCCGGCGTGGCGGCCCTGCGCGCGGCGCTCAACCCGCCGGCCACCGACTACCTGTATTTCGTCGCCCGCGGCGACGGCTCCAGCGAGTTCTCCCGCACCCTCGAAGAACACAACCGGGCGGTCGCCCAGTACATCCGGAAACGCAACCCGTGAAATCCCGCTTCATCACCTTTGAAGGCATCGACGGCGCCGGCAAGAGCAGCCAGATCGCCGCGGCCGTGGCGCTCATCGAATCCCGCGGCATCCCGGTCGTGCAGACCCGCGAACCGGGCGGCACCCCCCTCGGCGAGAAGCTGCGCGAGATCCTGCTCCACGAGCCGATGCACCTCGAGACCGAAGCCATGCTGATGTTCGCCGCCCGGCGCGAGCACCTGGCGGCCCTCATCGAGCCCTCCCTGGCGGCAGGCAAGTGGGTGGTGTCCGACCGCTTCACCGACGCCACCTACGCCTACCAGGTGGGCGGGCGCGGCCTCGACGAAGGGCGCTTCGCGGCGCTGGAGCGCTGGGTGCACCCCGATCTCCAGCCCGACCTGACCCTGATCTTCGACCTCGACCCGGCCGTCGCCGCACGCCGCCTCGCCGGCACCGGCCAGGCCCCGGACCGCTTCGAGCGCGAGCAGGCCGACTTCTTCCAGCGCGTCCGTGCCGCCTACCTGCGCCGGGCCGCGGCCGACCCGCGGCGGGTCCGCCTGATCGACGCGAGCCGCAGCCCCGACGAGATCCGCGCCGAGGTCGAGGCGATCGTCACCGCGGTGTGCTTCCGATGATCTTCGAGTGGCAGGCCGGCCTCTGGCGGCGGGTGCTCGACAGCGCCGGCCGGATGCCCCACGCGCTGCTCTTCGCGGGCCCGGCCGGCGGCGGCAAGCGGGATTTCGCCGAAGCCCTGGCGGCCCGGGTGCTGTGCGCCCGGCCCGGCTCGGACGGCCACGCCTGCGGCGGCTGCGAAGACTGCCTGTGGCGCATCGCCGGCAATCACCCCGACCTGATCCGGGTCATCCCCGAAGCCGACCGGGAGACTCCCGACGACGCCCCCGAAAAACCCGAAGGCGGCAAGGCCGCCAGCCGGCAGATCGTCATCGAGCAGATCCGCGACCTCCAGCAGGCCCTGACCACCGGCGGGCACCGGGGCAGCCAGCGGGTGGCGATCGTCGACCCGGCCGAGGCGATGAACCTCTACACCGCCAACGCGCTGCTCAAGCTCCTCGAAGAGCCGACCACCAACGTGCTGTTCATCCTGATCTCGTCGTCGCCGAAGCGGCTGCTGCCGACCATCCGCAGCCGCTGCCAGACCTGGGCCTTTCCGCGCCCGGCCGGCGAGCAGGCGGCACGCTGGCTGGTCGAGCGCAAGACGCCCGACGCCGCATCGCTGCTGGCCTTCGCAGGCGGCATGCCGCTGGCCGCCGCAGCCCTCGCTGAAGGCGGCGGGGCCGCCGGCCGCAAGCGCTTCGTCACCGACATAGCGGCCATTCCGGGCAAGGCCCCGCTGCGCCTCGCCGGCGAGTGGGAGGCCTGGCTGAAGGGCAAGGAGTCCCTCGCCGCGGGCTTCGACATGAACACCCTGGTGAGCTGGATGCAGCGCTGGATCGCCGACCTCTCCAGCCTGCGCCTGGGGGGGCCGCTGCGTTTCTTTCCGGCCGAGCACGATATCCTTCACAGGCTGGCCGATCGCATGACGATTGACAGCGCACTGGCCTGTTACAATGAGATCAATCAGGCCCGGCGGGTAGCCCAGCATCCGCTCAATGCCCGGCTTTTCCTGGAAGACATGCTCTTGCGGTACGCCCGTCACTTTGCCCGGGCGGCCGCTCCCGCGGTGCGCAAATGAACGATTCCTTCAAGCGTCCGGCTCCGGCCCGGCCCAGTGTCCTGTCGCTGAACATCTCGTCGAAGTCGGCCCTGTACGCGGCCTACATGCCGTTCATAAAAAACGGGGGGATCTTCGTCCCCACCACCCGCGACTACAAGCTCGGCGACGAGATCTTCATGCTGCTGCAGCTGATGGACGATCCGACCAAGCACCCGGTGGCCGGCAACATCGCCTGGATCACCCCGGCCGGCGCCCAGGGGAACAAAACCCAGGGCATCGGGGTCAGGTTTGCTGGCGACGAGGCCGGCCAGGTATTGCGCAACCGCATCGAGCAGATCCTGGCGGGCCACCTGGGCTCATCCCGCCCGACCCACACGATCTGACCCTTTCAAAGTTCTTCATGCTTGTAGATTCCCACTGCCACCTGGATTTCCCCGACCTCATCCAAGACGAAACCGCCATGCTGGCCCGCATGGCCGACAACGGCGTCACCCACGCCCTGTGCGTGGCGGTAAAGCTTGAGACCCTCCCCGGGGTGATCGGCGTGGCCGAGCGCCACCCCAACGTGTTCGCCTCGGTGGGCGTGCACCCCGACAACGCCGACTGCGAAGAGCCCGACGAAGCCCGCCTGCTCGCGCTCGCCGCCCACCCCAAGGTGGTCGCCATCGGCGAGACCGGCCTCGACTACTACTGGCACAAGGATGCGCCCGAGTGGCAGCGTGACCGCTTCCGCACCCACATCCGCGCAGCCCGCCGCTGCGCCAAACCGCTGATCATCCACACCCGCGACTCGGCGGCCGACACCCTCCGGCTGATGCACGAGGAAGGCGCCGGCGAAGCAGGAGGCGTCATGCACTGCTTCACCGAGACCCTCGAGGTGGCCAAGGGCGCCCTCGACCTCGGCTTCTACATCTCGTTCTCGGGAATCGTCAGCTTCAAGAACGCCGAATCCCTGCGGGACGTGGCCCGCTACGTGCCGGCCGACCGCCTGCTCGTCGAGACCGACGCGCCTTACCTCGCACCAGTGCCTTTCCGCGGCAAGACCAACCAGCCGGCCTACGTGCGCCACGTGGCCGAAGCCGTGGCGGCAGCCCGCGGCGAAACCCTGGAAGCGGTGGCCGAAGTTACCACCCGCAATTTTTTCCAACTCTTCAAGGACGCCAGACCGTGATGAAACCCAGTTTCCGCATCTTCTCCCCCCGGCCGGCCAGGCTCGCGGCGCTGCTCGTCTGCATGCAACTCGCCCTGCCGGTATCGGCCGCGTCCCTCGACGACCTGCTGAATGCCGCCAAGCTGGGCGACGCCCGCGAAGTAGCCCAGCTGGTGGCCAAGGGCATGGATCCGAACTCGACCGACGCCGGCGGCAACACCCTGCTGATCCTGGCGGCCCGCGAAGACCAGCCCGCGGTGGTGGCTGAACTCCTCAAGACCCGCGGCGTGAAGCTCGACGCCCGCAACGCGGCCGGCGACAGCGCGCTGATGCTGGCCTCGCTGCGCGGCTACACCGGCGTCGCCGAACAACTGGTCAGCGCCAGGGCCCCTTTCGACCACGGCGGCTGGAACCCCTTGCTCTACGCCGCCTTCGAGGGCCGCAGCGCGATCGTTGACCTGCTGCTGGCCAAGGGCGCCAACCCCGATGCGCTGGCGCCCAACCAGAGCTCGGCGCTGATGTTCGCCGCCCGCAACGGCCACGAGGAGGTCGTCACCCGGCTGCTCAAGGCCGGTGCCAGGCTCGACCTTAAAAACGACCAGGGCGAGACCGCCGAAAGCTGGGCGCTGAAGCACCGCAACACCGACATCGCCGAGCTGATCGGCGCCGAACGCAAGGCCCGCGCAGCCCGGGGCAAGTAACACACGGGGGCTTCCCGCTCCACACCTACCGCCCGCAGCCTGCGCGGCGGATCACGCCGGCACCTGGCTTCGTCCACGTGCCGGTGTTTTTTGGCTCGCGGGGCTGCAGAACCCTGGGGCCGAAAACGCCGCGGTGGCAGCCCAGCGCCCAAGGCTCGCATCGACACTCGCCCACGTGCGTTTTCTGCCCCCCAAAAAGACGGGGAGACGGCCCCTGGCAGAACGCCCACCCGCCGCCTGCGCGTCTCCGAACCCATGCCCCCGGCGGATCGCGGAGGGCGGCGCCGGGCCGCAGCGTGGCGGCAGGCCCGCCTGCCGGCGCTCAACGCCAGCCGGCGAGCGGGGTACTTCGACAACGGCTGCGGCTGAAACGCCAGGGCAGCGCCGGTGCAACGCGGCGCAACAGCGCGGCACACACCACGGCCAGGATCGCGGGCACCAGGGCACCGCTGCTCCCGCCCGCCAGCAGGACACCGGCGAACACGCCGCTCACCATCAGGATCCGGCAAATCAAGGTTTCCATCATCGACTCCTTGGAAGGGAATTGGGACTCCACAGGGCTACCCAGCCAGTGGCTTGCACGGCTCAGGACCCTTGCGGTGCATGTGCACTCGATAGTGTAATTATATACAGCATTCGAGCTATCGCAAGTTCAAGCCCTGAGGTCAGCCCTCCGCATGGTTTTACAGCGAGGTAAACTCGGGGCCATGGACGCGAATTTCTCTGCCCGGCCCCAGGCCGAATCTTCCCCAGCCCCCGCCATTCCGCTGCGCCCCCTCGACGAACTCGCGATCCCTCCCGAGCTCGACGGGCGCACCGGCGACAACCGCGCCGATCCGGCCCGCCTGCAGATCAGCGCGGCCAGCGACGCCGAGGCCATCCGTTGCTTTCTCGTGGAGTACGACCGCTCGCCCGGCACGCTGCGCATCTACCAGCGGGAGTGCGAGCGGCTGTTGCTGTGGTCGCTGGTCGAGCGGGGCAAGCCTTTGTCCAGCCTCAACCGGCAGGATTTCGAGGCCTACCTCAACTTTCTCGCCGACCCGCAGCCGGCCGCCCTGTGGTGTGGGCCGAAGACCGAACGGGTGTCCGAAAAGTGGCGGCCCTTCGTCGGCCCGCTCAGCGAGAGCGCCGTGCTCACCGCGATGGCCGCGATCAACTCCCTGATGCGCTACCTGGTGGACGCCGGCTATCTGCTGGGCAACCCGCTGGGCCTGATCCGCCAGCGCCGCCGCAAGATGTCCGCCGACGCGGGCGGTGGCCCGCGGGCGGTGGTCAGCACCGAGGAGGTGGAGAAGATCGAGCGCTTTCTCGACGAGCAGATGTGGCAGGCCGTCACGGCGGCCATCGAGGCCATGCCCCGGGACGCGGAGCGCGGGCGCGACGAATACGAGCGGGCCCGCTTCATCGCGGCCACCCTCTACATGCTGGCGCCCCGGGCCGGCGAACTCGAGAGCCACCGCATGAACAGCTTCCGCGAGGAGCGCGGCCTGTGGTGGTGGCACGTGGTGGGGAAGGGTGGCAAGAAGGCCAAGGTGCCGGTGGCGGACGACATGCTGCAGGCCCTGATCCGCTACCGCAAGCACCTGGGCCTCTCCGCCGTGCCGCGACGGGACGACACCACACCGCTGCTGGTGTCGGTAAAGGACGGCAGCCCGATCACCGCCCGGCGCCTCAACCAGATCCTCAAGAAGATCTTCGCGGCCGCGGCCGACCTGCTGCCGCCGGAAGCCGAGCACAAGAAGGAGAAGCTGCGCGCCGCCTCGGCCCACTGGGGCCGCCACACGGGCATCACCGCCAAGCTCGACAGCGGGATCGACGAACGCTTCGTGCAGAAGGACGCCCGCCACACCGACGCGCGCACGACCCAGCGCTACATCCACGAAGAGGAAGAGCGCTGGCACGACGAGGCACAGAAACAGCGCCTGCGTTGGGTCGGCGAGAAGCGGGAAGACTGAACCCGCCTGAACCTCGCCCGGCGCGTTGGGTCAAAGTGTGTCGAATTCACCTTTCGTCATGACTATTACGCTATCCGGCCGGATACGTATGCTAAGGTATGCCTCGTATCAGTTTTTTGCATTTTTTCCGAGGCGGGGAGATGTCCGTGGCGCGTAGCAGCAGTGTCAATTTCGAGGCTGTCGAGCAGATCTGTTTCCAGTTGCTCTCCCAGGGCGAGAACCCCTCCTTCAACCTCGTCTATTCCGAGCTCGGCAACAAGGGCTCGAGCGAGGTCGTGCAGCGCTACATCGACCAGTGGCGCCGGGAGACCGGAGCCGCCTACTTCCGTCAGCGCAGCATTCCGGGCATGCCCGACGAGCTGGTGTCGGCCGCCGACGCCTTCATGGCCAACGTGTGGTCCCTTTCGCTGCAGCAGGCCGACCAGGTGCTGGCCAGCCAGCGCCAGGCCCTCGAGGCCGAACGGGAGGCGGTGAATGTGCAGCTGCAGGCCGCCCACGACCGCATCCAGCAACTCGAAGCCGCGGCCAACGGGGCGGCCCAGCAGATCGCCGGCCGCGAACAGCTCATCCAGGAGCGGGACGCCACGATCGCCGAGCTGCGCGGCCAGCTGCAGGACAGCCAGCGCCAGCGGGAGGCCCTCGAGGTCCGCGTCAAGCTGCTGGAAGAAGCCGCCGAAGGACGCGACCAGAAGTTCGCCGCCGAAACCGAACGCCTGACCCGCCTGCTGCAGAACGACCGGGAGCGCTACACCACGGCCCTCAAGGAAGAACAGGAGCGCAGCGCCGGCGAGCGCGAGGCCCTGCTCAAGCAGATCGAGCAGGCCCGCCAGGACAAGGTCGCCGAGATGCTCGCCCTGCGCCAGCAGGTCGCCAACCGGGAAGAAAGGGAGGCCCGCCAGCGCGAGCAGACCGAGGAGGCCCGCGCCGCACTGCGGGAGGCCGTCTCCAAGGCCCGCCAGATCGAAACCTCCCTCGCCGCGGCCGAGGGCCGCATCGAGCGCCTGCAGGCCCAGCTCAAGATCGCCAGCGATGCCGCCCACGGCAAGGAGTCGGCGGTGGCCGCCGCCGAGGCCCGCGCCCGCGCCGTCGAAGAGCTCCGCCTCGTCGAAACCGCCCGCGCCCAGCGCGCCGAGGCCCTGGTGGCCGAGATGCAGGCCGAACTGGCGGCCCGCCGCAAGCAGAGCGCCTGAGCTTGCCGGACGGGACCGGCCGCGTCCGGCTCCGCACTCCCACGCCAAACTCGCGCCCCGAACGCCTTCACCGGCGGAGCCTATCCGGTAGACTGGGCGCCATGCGCGCAATCACTTCTTCCCCGATCCGGCGGCTCGCCGCCGTGCTGGCCGCGGCCCTGCTGAGCGGCTGCGGCCAGGTCTGGAACGACCCCTATCCGGCGGCCGAGCGGGGCGGCAACATCCTGTACACCGCCTTCAGCCAGCGCCCCAAGCACCTCGACCCGGTGCAGTCCTACAGCGAGGACGAGGCGACCTTCCTGTACCAGATCTACGAGCCGCCGCTCCAGTACCACTACCTGAAACGCCCCTTCCAGCTCCAGGTGGCCGCCGCGGCCCAGATGCCCACGCTGCGCCAGTTCGACGCCGCCGGCAGGCTGCTGCCCGCCGGTGCCGACCCGGCCAGCATCGCCCGCAGCGAATACGAGATCCGCATCCAGCCCGGCATCCGCTACCAGCCCCACCCGGCCTTCGCGGTGGACGCGGCCGGCAAGCCGCTCTACCTCGACCTGCCGCCCGAGGTGGTCGCCACCAAGCGCAGCCTCGCCGACTTCCCCCAAACCGGTACCCGCGAGCTCACCGCCGAGGACTACATCTACCAGATCAAGCGCCTCGCCCACCCGCGCCTGCACTCGCCGGTGCTGGAACTTATGGGCGACTACATCGTCGGGCTCAAGGATCTCCACGCCCGCCTGGTGGCCGACGAGAAGGCCCGCGGCGCCAAGGGCGAGGGCGGCGGCTGGATCGATCTGCGCAACTACCCGATGGCGGGCGTCGAGCTCGTCGACCGCTACACCTACCGGGTGCACATCAAGGGCACCTACCCGCAGTTTCCCTACTGGCTGGCGATGCCCTTCTTTGCGCCGATGCCCGTCGAGGCCGAGCGCTTCTTCGCCCAGCCGGGCATGGCCGAGCGCAACCTGACCCTCGACTGGTGGCCCATCGGCACCGGCCCCTACATGCTGGTCGAGAACAACCCCAACGCCCGCATGGTGCTGGCCCGCAACCCCAACTTCCGGGGCGAGAGCTACCCCTGCGAGGGCGAGCCCGACGACTCCGGGGCCGGGCTGCTGGCCGACTGCGGCAAGCCCATCCCCTTCATCGACAAGGTGGTGTTCAGCCGCGAGAAGGAAAGCATCCCGGCCTGGAACAAGTTTCTGCAGGGCTACTACGACGCCTCCGGCGTGTCGTCCGACAACTTTGACCAAGCCGTGCAGATGGGCGGGCAGGGCGACGTGAGCCTCAGCGACGAGATGGCCGACAAGGGCATCCGCCTCAACACCTCGGTGGCGCCGACGGTGATGTACATGGGCTTCAACATGCTCGACCCGGTGGTCGGCGGCAGCAGCGAACGGGCACGCAAGCTGCGGCAGGCGATCTCGATCGCCATCGACCAGGAGGAGTTCATCTCGGTGTTCCAGAACGGCCGCGGCGTGCCGGCGATGCACCCGATCCCGCCGGGCATTGCCGGCTACCAGGCCGGGCAGGCGGGGATCAACCCGTTTGTGTACGACTGGGTGGACGGCAAGCCCCAGCGCAAGTCGGTGGACGAAGCCCGCCGCCTGCTGGCCGAGGCGGGCTACCCGGGCGGGCGCGACGCGAAGAGCGGCGAACCGCTGGTGGTGTACCTCGACACCACGGGCTCGGGCATGGGCGACAAATCGACGGTGGATTGGCTCGCCAAGCAGTTCCGCAAGCTCGACGTGCAGCTGGTGGTGCGGGCCACCGACTACAACCGCTTCCAGGACAAGATCCGCAAGGGCAATGCCCAGCTCTTCTACTGGGGCTGGAACGCCGACTACCCCGATCCCGAGAACTTCCTGTTCCTGCTCTACGGCGCCCAGGGCAAGGTGAAGAGCCAGGGCGAGAACGCCGCCAACTACGAGAACGCTGAATACGACCGGCTCTTCGAGCGCATGAAGGCGATGCCCGACGGCCCCGCGCGGCAGGCCATCATCACCCGCATGCTGGCGATCCTGCAGCACGACGCGCCATGGGTGTGGGGGTTCTACGAGAAGGCCTACACGCTGCAGCACGGCTGGCTGTACAACCGCAAGCCAGGCAAGATCGTCCGCAACACCCTCAAGTACCAGCGCATCGACGTGGCCGCGCGGGAGCGGCTGCGCGCCGAATGGAACCGGCCGATCCTGTGGCCGCTGCTCGTGGTCGGCCTGCTCGGCGCCCTCATCGTGGCGCCGGCGGTGACGCACTACCGGCGCCGGGAGCAGGCCGGGGCCGACGGCGCCTGAACCCTGCCCGCCGGGCCGCACCGTTCGCGCCGGGGCCCGGCTTCACGGCCCGGGCAGCAGGCCCTCGCTGCGCAGGCGCCTGCCGATGACCCGGATCAGGTCTTCGACCACCTCGCTCGACGAGGCGGGGTTGAAGGATTCGCTCACCGCGGTCCACACCGGCCTGCCCTCGGGCAGGCGGTAGAGCAGGGTTTCGACGATGACCCGGGTGTCTTCGACCACCTGGGGCTTGGTCGCGTAGGAGGGGTAAAGGGGGCTGAAGGGGTAGAAGTAGGGGTGGCGACCCCAGAACAGCGGTTGATACAACAGGGGGTCCTGGGCCGGCAGCAGGCGCTGGGTCTTGTCCACGGACACCAGGCGGGCCATCAGCACGGCGTCGAAGCCCGCCTCGACGAGACGGCCGCGCACCTCGGCCTGCTCAAGCTGCGGCGCGAGCCCCAGCTGATGGGCCGCCTGGGCCGGGAGGGCCGGCTGCAGGCTCTGGACGACCCGGTTTTCGGCCATCTTGCGCAGGTTTTCGTCGCTCACCGCCACGAAGACGGCGAGCCTGCGCGGGGCGCCGGCCGTGTCGCCGCCGTCGCGCCAGCTCGTCTTGATGGTCGTCATGCCGCCGCAGCCGGCGAGCACGAAGAGGGTGGCAAGCAGCAGCAGGGCCAGGCGATGTCTCATCGGAGTGCTCCTTGGACGGGTTGTTCGGTTGGACGCCCGGAGCGGCCCGGGATTCCCGCCGTCAGTGGAAATCCCGGCTGTGGGTGGCCAGCGCCCCGAGCAGGGGGCTGCGGTCGACGACCCGCTTGGCGTGCAGATGCACCACGCTGCCCTGGCGGGTGACCTGCCCATACACGCCCAGCAGGCGGGCGCCGAGCAGGATGCGCCGCTCGGCCTCGAGGAGCTCCGGCCGCACCACCACATTCACCCAGCCGGTCTCGTCTTCGAGGGTGACGAACATCGTACCCCTTGCGGTGCCGGGGCGCTGCCGGCAGGTGACGATGCCGGCCGCCCGGGCCAGCTTGCGGTCGGGCGCGGCGGCGATCTCGGCGGCCGGCAAGAAGCGTTCGGCCCCCAGCCGCGCGCGCAGAAAGGCCAGCGGATGACGACCGAGGCTGAAGCCCAGGCGGGCGTAATCGGCGACGAGGTCGTGGGTTTCGGCGGGCGCGGGCAAGAGGGGTGGCGGGTCGACGACCGGCGCGTCGTGGAGGACACCGGGCGGCGCCTGGCTGCCGGCGGCGGCCCACAGGGCCTGGCGCCGGTGCCCGGCCAGGCTGGCCAGCGCGCCGGCCGCGGCGAGGGTGCGCAGCTCGACGCTGGAGAGGGCGGCGCGGCGGGTGAGGTCGTCCACCGACTCGAAGGGGCCGTCGCGACGGGCCTGGCCGATACGCCCGGCGGCGGTGGCGTTGAAGCCCCGGACGAGGCACAGGCCGAGGCGAGCGGCCGGCGGATGGCCGTCGGGGCCGGGCTCGAGGGTGCATTCCCAGTCGCTGGCCGCGGCATCGGCCGGCCGCACCTCAACCCCGTGGCGGCGGGCGTCCTGGATCAGCTGGGACGGGCCGTAGAAGCCCATCGGCTGGCTGTTGAGCAGGCCGCACAGGAAGGCCGCCGGCTCGAAGCACTTGAGCCAGGCCGACACATACACCAGCAGTGCGAAGCTGGCCGCGTGGGACTCCGGAAAGCCGTAGCTGCCGAAGCCCTGGATCTGCTGGCAGAGGGCCGCGGCAAACTCGCGGGCGTAGCCACGGGCCAGCATGCCGTCCATCAGCTTCTGCTGGTAGCGCTGGAGGTCGCCCTTGCGGCTCCAGGCGCCCATGCTGCGGCGCAGCTGGTCGGCTTCGCCGGGCGTGAAGCCGGCGGCCACCATGGCCAGCTGCATCACCTGCTCCTGGAAGATCGGCACGCCGTGGGTGCGCCGCAGCACCGGCTCGATCTCGGGCCGGGGGTAGGGGATGGGCTCGTGGCGGGCGATGCGCTCCCGGGCCTGCAGGTAGGGATGGACCATGCCGCCCTGGATCGGCCCGGGCCGCACGATGGCCACCTCCACCACCAGGTCGTAGTAGCAGCGGGGCTTGAGCCGCGGCAGCATGCTCAGCTGGGCGCGGGATTCGACCTGGAACACGCCCATCGCGTCGGCCCGGCAGAGCATGTCGTAAACCTCCGGGCGCTCGCGGGGGATGTCGGCCAGCGTGAAGGGCTGCCCGCGCCGCTGCGCCACCAGGGCCAGGCTGCGGCGGATCGCCGACAGCATGCCCAGGGCCAGCACGTCCACCTTGAGCAGGCCGAGGGTTTCGAGGTCGTCCTTGTCCCACTGGATGACGGTGCGGTCGGCCATTGCCGCGTTCTCGACGGGCACCAGCTCGGCCAGCGGCCCGCGGGAGATGATGAAGCCGCCCACGTGCTGGGACAGGTGGCGGGGAAAGCCGACCAGCTGGTTGGCGAGTTCGAGGAGCATCCGCACCCGCGGGCTGGCCGGGTCGAGGCCGGCTTCCCGCACCCGCTCGGGGGACACCTGGCCGCCGTCCCACCAGGCCAGCCGGCGGCTGATGTGCTCGAGCTGGCCGGGGTCGAAGCCGAGCGCCCGGCCCACGTCGCGCAGGGCGCTGCGCGGGCGGTAGCGGATGACGGTGGCGGCCAGCGCGGCCCGGTCGCGGCCGTACTTGGCGTAGATGTACTGGATCACCTCCTCGCGGCGGTCGTGCTCGAAATCGACGTCGATGTCGGGCGGCTCGTTCCGCTCCCGGGAGATGAAGCGCTCGAAGAGCAGGCTGGCCTGGCCCGGCTCGACCTCGGTGATCCCCAGCGCGTAGCACACCACCGAGTTGGCCGCGGAGCCGCGCCCCTGGCACAGGATGCCGCGGCTGCGGGCGAAGCGCACGATGTCTTCAACCGTGAGGAAGAAGGCTTCGTAGCGCAGCTCGGCGATCAGCGCGAGCTCCTTGAGGGCCTGCTCGCGAACCTCGGGCGGAATGCGCCCGCCGCCGTCGCCCCCCGGCGGGTAGCGCCGGCGCAGGCCCTGGCCGACCAGGGCGCGCAGGTGGGCGCTGGGGGTGAGGCCGGGCGGGACGATCTCTTCGGGGTATTCGTAGCGCAGCTCGCCGGGCGAGAAGTGACAACGGGCGGCGATGGCCAGGCTCTCGGCCAGCCAGGCGGGCGGATGGCGGCGGGCCAGCACGGCGCGGGGCTGGAGGCGCTGCTCGGCGTTGGCGGCGAGCAGGGTGCCGGCTTCGTCGAGGCTGACCCGGTGCCGCAGGGCGGTGAGCACGTCGGCGAGGCGGCGGCGGGAGGCGTCGTGCATCAGGGGTGCGCCAGTGGCAACCACCGGCAGGCCCGCACTGGCGGCGGCATCGGCAATCCAGACATTGCGGGCGTCGTCGTCGGGGCCGAGCAGGCGCTGGGCGGCCAGCCAGGCAGCACCGGGGAAGCGCCGGGCCAGCCAGTGGGCGTCGCGGGCCAGCTGCTGCGGGTCGTCGCCCGCATCGTCGGGGGGCAGCAGCAGGGCCAGGCAACCGGGCAGGCCGGCGTTGAGGTCGGCGCGGGTGAGGTGGTAGCGACCCTTTTCGGCGGACCGGCGGCCGCGGGTGATCAGGCTGGAGAGGCGTCCGTAGGCGGCGCGGTCGGTGGCCAGCAGGACCAGCCGGGGCCCGTCGGCCAGCTGCAGGCGGGTGCCAACGATGAGCTGGATCACCTCCGGCTGCCGTTGCCAGGCCGCGTAGGCCCGCACCATGCCTGCCAGCGAGCATTCGTCGGTGATCGCCAGCGCGCTGTAGCCGAGGCTGGCCGCCTGGCTCAGCAGCTCTTCCGGGTGCGAGGCGCCGGTGAGGAAGCTGAAGCAGGAGCGGCAGTAGAGTTCGGCAAAGGCGGGTGGAGCACCATCGGGCATCCGTTTACTGTATAAATAAACAGCCCCCAGATCAAGGCCGGCTTGCCACGTCGGGGAGGCAGGAGCCTGCCTCCGGTTCAGCGTTGCGCATCAACGCTCCCTGCGACAGCGGGCTGCCAGCCCAGCCAGCGCGAAGAGGGCGAGCAGGCTGACGGGGTCGCTGGCACCGCCACCACCGCCGCCCGAGCCGCTGGGCGCCGCCGCGACCTCGATGGAGACATCCTGCACGCCGGTGCGGCCGGCGTCGTCCGTCACCGTGAGCCGCAGGATGTAGGTGCCAGCCACCGGCGCCGTGAAAGTGGTGCTGGGCGTGTTGGATCCCAGGATGCCGGCGGGGCCGCTCAACTGGGACCACGCCCAGGTGCTCAGGGCCGCGCCAGGGGCCGCCTGGCTTTGTTCGGAACCGAGGGTGAAGGCGCTGCCGGCCCGGGGCGAGGCGGGCACGCTGATGACGACCGACGGATTCTGCGCCCCCGCGTCGATCGCTGCGGCCACCGCAGCGGCGGCGTTGAGCATTCCGGCACCGCAGCTGGTGGTGGTGCAGTTGCACTGGCCATCGCTGGTGGTCTCGGGGCAGGTCGGCAAACTGCTGTCGCCGGGGAAGACGCGGGCCGTGCGCTTGATGCGGTTGGCGACCTCCGCCTCGCCCAGGGCGGGGTTGGCAGCGATCATCAGCGCGGCGGTGCCGGCCACCAGGGGCACCGAGAAGCTGGTGCCCCTGGTGACGTCGTAGATGCCCGTGTAGCCGTTGGCCGCCGGCGTGGTGGTGCCGAGGTTGATGGCATTCACGAAGGGGAACAGGCAGGGCTCACCCTGCAGGATATTGATGCAGTTGCCCGCCGGTGCGCTGATGCCGACCTCCGGGCCGTAGCTCGAATAGCCGACCTTGGTACCCGCGTGGCGGATGCCGGCGACGGCCAGCACCCCGGCGCAACTGGCGGGCTCTTCGACCGGGCTCGTCTCGTTGCCGGCGGCGGCCACGATCAGGGCGCCAGCCTGGCGGACTTCGGCAATCGCGCTGGCGTAGGCGCTGCTGCAGCCGTTGCCACCGGCCAGGCTCAGGTTGATGACCTTGGCCGGGTTCGGGTTGGCGGGCACCCCGGGCACCGCGAGCCCGGCCGCCCAGCGCATGCCGGCGATGATGTCCGAGTCGTAGCCGCCGCACTTGCCGAGCACGCGCACCGGCAGCACGCGGGTGGCACCGCCGGCACCGGCGATGCCGAGGCCATTGTTGGCCTGGGCCGCCACGATGCCGGCCACCTGGGTGCCGTGCCAGGAGCTGCTGCGGGTCGTCGATGTGCCGCACATGCTGCGCAGGTCGGCGTTGGCCAGATCGGCAGCGGAGAGGTAGTCGCCCGGATCGGAGGCGTCGGCGTCGCGGCTGCCGTCGCCGTCGCCGGAGTTGAGGGCGTCCGCGATGAAGTCGTAGCCCGGGAGCAGCGACGCGGCCAGGTCTTCGTGGTCGAAGCGCACGCCGGTGTCCACCACGGCGACCACCACGCTGGCGCTGCCGCCGCCGAGGCTCCAGGCGCCGACGGCGTCGATCGCCGCGGGCCGGGTGGCGCCAGGCGCCTGCAGATACCACTGGCTGCCGAAGAGCGGGTCGTTGGGCAGCGCGCGGATGGTCTTGATGCGGTCGGGCACCGCGTATTCCACGTCGGCCTGCCGGGCGAGGCGGGCGGCGAGGGCATCCGAGCTGATGCCGGAGGCCTGCATCACCTGCAGGTCGGGCGCCGGCTGGCCGAGCAGCCTGGCGCTGACCCCCAGGCGGGCGCCGAGGCTCTGCACCCGGCTGGCCGCCTGGGCCTGCTTGAGGGGCGAAGCGGCCTTGAGTTTGACGATCACCCGGGCTTCCAGGTCGGCGGCGGGGGCAGGGGAGGCGAGCAGGGTGCCGGCGCCGAGGAGGGCGGCACACAGGGCATGGCGGAGGGTCATCGCAAGTCCTTGATGGTGTCGGAGCTCAGGGAGTCGATCGAAGGGGCCGCCTTGAGGGCAGCCAGCGCGCGGCCGCAGGCGGGGTCGTCCGGCGGGCAGCGCAGGCGGTAGGCGTGGCTGCGGGGCGACAGGGACGATACAAAGTCGACCTCGGCGCCACTCAGCGCGGCGAGGCGGGCCAGGGTGGCCGGCGCGGCGCCGTCCACGGGCCCGGTGAAACCGATGATGACCCGGAGCGTCACCGGCTCGGTTGCCGGCGGCGCGGCGCAGGCCTGCAAGCCCGCCAGGCCCGTGACGAGGAACAGCAGGCGGCCGAGCCGTCTCACGCACCCCTCCGGCACATCAGCGCATCAGCGCGGCGGGCCCCGGCGGGCCGGCTTGGCGGCCGGTGCGGGCGGCTTGGCATACAGCTTGAAGACACGCTTGGCGTCCTGTTCGGCGCGGAGCTGGGTGCAGATCGAGGGGTCGTCGTCGTGGCCGCTGAAATAGCCGTCGGCCTGGGCGCGCATCACCAGCTTCACCGCGGCGTCTTCGCTGAGGCCGAAGCGTTCGTAGATGAGGGTGGTGACTTCGTCCAGGTGTTGTTCGTAATTCATGGTCGTTCCAGGTTCGTGGGCGTTTGCCCGGTGTTCAAGGGTGGAAGGATAATCCCTTTCCCAGCTGCCCACCCCATCGAGTTCGACCTGCGAGGCCCCCATGTCCGCCACTCCCGTCCTGTCCGCCCTCTACCGTTATCCGGTCAAGTCCATGCGCGGCGAATCCCTTGCCGCCAGCCCCGTGGGCCCGGCCGGGCTGCCCTACGACCGCACCTGGATGGTGGCGGACGAAAATGGCCGCTTCGTGACCGGCCGCACCCACCCCGAGCTGGTGCTCGTGACGGCGAAGCCAGGCCCCGGCGGCGTCACCCTGAACGCGCCCGGGCGTGACGACCTGTTCGTCCCCGACGACGCCTTCACCGAGCCCTGTCCCACGATCGTCTGGGGCAGCGAGTTTCCGGCCTGGCGCGGCGCCACCGCGGCCGACGCCTGGATCTCGGCCTACCTGGGCACCCGCCTGCGCTTCATGTGGATCGGCGCGGACACCGCCCGCCGGGTGAAAACCGCCCCCGACGTCCCGCTCACCTTTGCCGACGGCTTTCCGCTGCTGCTGATCGGCCAGGCCTCGCTGGACGAGTTGTCGGCCCGCCTTGGCCGGCCGCTCAGCATGGCGCGCTTCCGCCCCAATCTGGTGGTCGCCGGCGCCGCGCCCTTTGCCGAGGACGGCTGGAAGCGCATCCGCATCGGCGGCACCACCTTCCGCCTCGCCAAGCCCTGCGAGCGCTGCGTGTTCACCACCGTCGACCCCGACAGCGGCCGCAAGGCCCTCGACCAGGAGCCCCTGCGCACCCTGGCAAAGTTCCGCAAGACCCCGGAGGGCGTGCTGTTTGGCCAGAACGTGATCGCCGAGGGTTCGACCGAGCTGGTGCTGGGGATGCCCGTCGAAGTGCTCGAATGAAGCGGGCGAGGGCCAGGGCAGGGCGGTTCACCCCGCGGCACGCGCAGCACGATTTGGGCGCGGCGGGCCGAACTGGATAGAATCGCGGCTGGTTTTCCGTTCAACCCTGGCCAGACACGCTCATGACTATCACCTCCCTGAAACAACTTCCGCAAACCAACATCTTCCGCAAGGGCGACGTGTTCGTGCTGTTCGGCGAACTCTTCGGGCGCGGCTACGCCAGCGGCCTGGTCAATGAAGCGCGGAAGGCCGGCATGGAGATCGTCGGCATCACGGTCGGCCGCCGCGACGAAAACAACGCACTGCGCCCCCTCGACGCCGAAGAGCTGGCCGCCGCCGAAGCCAACCTGGGCGGCAGAATCATCAACGTGCCGCTGATGGCCGGCTTCGACCTCGACGCTCCGGCCGGCGAGCCCACGCCCACCGATCTGCTCGGCAAGCTCACGCTCAAAACCTGGGAGACCGACAAGCTCGACTGGGACCACATCGAAAAGTGCCGCCAGGTCGGCATCCAGCGCTTCAAGGACGGCGTGGCCCAGGTGATGGCCCAACTCGACGGCCTGATCGGCGAGGGCCGCAATGTGTTCTTCGCCCACACCATGGCCGGCGGCATCCCCAAGGCCAAGGTCTTCATGGTGATCGCCAACCGCATCTACAAGGGCCGCGGCGACCGCTTCATGTCGTCCCAGACCCTGCTCGACAGCGACCTGGGCAAGCTGATCCTGCAGAACTTCGACGAAGTGTCGGCTAACAGCTTCCAGTACCTCATCGAAGGCAGCGCGGCGATCCGCGCCCGCATCGAGGCCGCCGGCGGCCAGGTGCGCTATTCGGCCTACGGCTACCACGGCACCGAGATCCTGCAGGGCGGCACCTACCAGTGGCAGACCTACACCAACTACACCCAGGGCTACGCCAAGATGCGCCTCGAGCGCATCGCCCGGGACGCCTGGGCTCAGGGCGTCAAGGCCACGGTGTACAACTGCCCGGAGATCCGCACCAACTCCACCGACGTCTTCGCCGGCGTCGAGCTGCCGCTGATCTCGCTGCTCCATGCCCTCAAGAAGGAAGGCGGCGGCGCCTGGGCCGACGCCCAGTGGCAGGCCTGCCGCGATCTGCTGGCCGACGGCCACAGCCTCGAGGACGTGTTGCAGAAGGTCGCCGACTTCCACGCCAGCGACGTGATGCAGGGCTTCCGCGATTTTGCCGCCTGGCCGATGCCCAACAACCCGGCCCAGGCCGACCTGACCATCGGCACCTCGGACGCCATCGCCGAGATGCACAAGGACCGCAAGGCCCTGATCACCGATCTGCTCAGCACCCTGGTGCTCGAGGCCACCGGGCCGCTGATCCTGCGCGAATCGTCGGCGCCCACGGGCCCGGTGCTGTGGCTCAACCACGACATCATCGCCCAGCAGCTCAACCAGCTTCACGCCTGACGGCTCGACCGCCGGACGGCGCATCGCCGTCGTCCGGCGCAGGCGCGCAGCCAACGGAACCGGCGCGAAATCCACGCACTGCGCGCCACCGGCCACGGCACGCGCAGCCCGAGCGCCGCGGAGTCCGTGGCGACGGGTGCTCCAGGCGGAAATGCATCAAACCGGAAATGCATCAAACCGGCACCAGACCAGGCAAACCGGGCTCCGGCGGCCCAGAACACGGCCAGAGGGGCTCCCCCTCCCATTTTAAGGTGTTCTGAAATTTTCTATTTTCAGAAACAAAAGGTACGGTCGAACGCTGCCCCGCCACACCAGCTTCGAATTAAAAGGCATGGTCGAACGCTGCCCCGCCACACCAGCTTTGAATTTTTCGCCTTACACACTAGACGACTGGTCTAATTGACTTTACGCTTGCATCCATGAACACCCGTCACGCCGACACTCGCCAGCACATCCTCGAAACCGGCCAGCGCATCGTCGCGTGCAAGGGGTTTTCCAGCGTCGGGCTCAACGAGCTGTTGCAGGCCGCCGAAGTGCCCAAGGGTTCGTTCTACCATTACTTCAAGTCCAAGGAGCTGTTCGGCCAGGCGGTGCTCGAGGCGTATTTCGACGGCTACCTCGGCCAGATCGACCGGCTTTTCGCAACGCCGGGCCTCAGCGCGCGGGAACGCCTGCTGGCCTACCTGCGGCAATGGCAGCACAGCCAGTCCGGCGCCAGCGACGACGCCAAATGCCTGGTGGTCAAGCTTGGCGCCGAAGTGGCCGACCTCTCCGAAGCCATGCGCCTGACCCTGCGGGACGGCACCACGCGCATCATCGACCGCCTGGCCCGCTGCATCGCCGATGGCGCGGTCGATGGCTCCCTGCCGGCCCTTGAACCCCTGGCCACGGCCCGCACCCTCTACCAGCTTTGGCTGGGCGCCAGCCTGCTCGCCAAGCTCAGCCGTGACGACAGCCCCCTGGCCCAGGCCTGGGAAAGCAGCCTCACGCTGCTGTCGGCCTGACGGCCGTTTTTTCGATTGACTCTAGACGACCAGTCTAATTTTACGGAGACCTGCCCCATGTCTGCCCTGTTCCAGCCCTTCACGCTGAAGGACGTCACCCTGCGCAACCGCATCGCCGTCCCGCCGATGTGCCAGTACATGGCCACCGACGGCCTCGCCAACGACTGGCACCGCGTCCATCTGGCCAGCCTCGCCCGCGGCGGCGCCGGCCTCGTCATCGTCGAGGCCACCGCGGTCTCCCCCGAGGGGCGCATCACACCGGGCTGCCTGGGCCTGTGGAACGACACCCAGGCCGAGGCGCTGGCGCCGATGGCCGCGGCCATCAAGGCCGCCGGCGCGGTGCCGGGCATCCAGATCGGCCACGCCGGCCGCAAGGCCAGCGCCAACCGCCCGTGGGAAGGCGACGACCACATCGCCGACACCGACCCGCGCGGCTGGCCGACCCTGTCGCCCTCGCCGCTGGCCTTCGGCGCCCATCTGCCCAAGGTGCCGCGCGAGATGACGCGGGACGACATCGCCCGGGTGCGCGCCGACTTCGTCGCCGCCGCCCGCCGGGCCCGCGACGCCGGCTTCGAGTGGCTGGAGCTGCACTTCGCCCACGGCTACCTGGGCCAGAGCTTCTATTCACGCCACGCCAACCAGCGCACCGACGAATACGGCGGCGACGTGGCCGGGCGCAGCCGCTTCCTGCTGGAAACACTGACCGCCGTGCGCGAAGTGTGGCCCGAGCATCTGCCGCTCACCGCCCGCTTCGGCGTGCTCGAATTCGACGGCCACGACGCGGAAACCCTGGCCGACTCCATCGAACTCACCCGTAAGTTCAAGCAAACGGGCCTCGACCTGCTGAGCGTCAGCGTCGGCTTCTCGACGCCGAGCGCGACGATTCCCTGGGCGCCGGCCTTCCTGGCACCGATCGCCGAGCGGGTGCGCCGCGAAGCCGGGATTCCGGTCGCGTCGGCCTGGGGCATCGACACCCCGCAGCTGGCCGAGCAGACCGTGGCCAAGGGCCAGCTCGACCTGGTGATGGTCGGCCGCGCCCACCTCGCCAACCCCCACTGGACTTACCACGCGGCCCGCACGCTGGAGGTGAATCGCGCCTCCTGGGTGCTGCCCGCGCCCTACGCCCACTGGCTCGAACGCTACGCCGTGCGCTGAACTCCGGCGCTCACTGAAAACTCACATCCCCACGCAAAGGAACTCCAATGAAGATCCTGATGGTTCTGACCTCCCACTACCGCCTCGGCGACACTGGCCACAAGACCGGCTTCTGGCTGGAGGAATTCGCGGCGCCTTACTACGTTTTCAAGGACGCCGGCGCCGACATCACGCTGGCCTCGCCCCTCGGCGGCCAGCCGCCCCTCGACCCGAAGAGCGATGACCCCGGCTTCCAGACCGACGCCACCCGCCGCTTCCGCGCCGACGCCGCAGCCCAGGCCCAGCTGGCTGCCACCCTGCGCCTGGACGCCGTGCGCGCCGACGACTTCGACGCCGTCTTCTACCCGGGCGGCCACGGCCCGCTGTGGGATCTGGCCGAAGATGCGGCCTCCCGCGCCCTGATCGAGGCCCTCGCGGCGGCCGGCAAGCCGGTGTCGGCGGTGTGCCACGCCCCGGCGGTCTTCCGCCACGTGCGCGGCCAGGACGGCCGGCCGCTGGTCAGCGGGCGTCGGGTCACCGGCTTCTCCAACACCGAGGAAGCCGCCGTCGAGCTCACCAACGTGGTGCCCTTCCTGGTCGAGGACATGCTCAAGGCCAACGGCGCCGACTACACCCGCGCCGCCGACTGGCAGGAGCACGTGGTCACCGACGGCCGCCTGGTGACCGGGCAGAACCCGGCCTCGTCCGAAGCCACCGCCCGGGCCCTGCTCGCCCTGCTGGGCTGAGTTGCCACCTCCCGGCTGCGCGGCGCTCAAGGGAACGCCGGGGCGCCGCACGTTTCCTTGCCCTGGGCACGGAGCCCGGCCCTGGGGGCGCTCAGGACTCGTCAAACAGCCGGGAGATCGAGTCTATGGCCTCGCCGCGGGCTTCGTCGTCCAGGTGCACGTAGTACTTGCTGGTCGTGCGCGGGTCCTTGTGGCGGAGATGTTCGGCGGTCATCGCCAGCGACACCCGACCCAGCGCGAAGTGGCTGCCCCGGGTGTGCCGCAGCCAGTGGGACGCGGCCTGGCGCAGGACGGGCCCCCAGTCGGGGTCGTGACGCTCGGCAAAGGGCGCGGCGTAATTGAAGAAACGCTGCAGCTCGGTGTTGAGGTAGCCCGGCGTCACGCCCGCGCCGGTTTTCAGGGCCCGGTCGCGGCGCAGGCGCTTGGGCGTCAACTTGACGATCAGCGGGATTTCGCCTTCGCCCGGCGACGGATAAGCCGGCAGGCCACGGACCAGGCGGTAACGGAGCAGCGCATCCAGGGCCTGCTCGTCCAGGGTGACCCGGTCGGGGCCGTCGCTGGCCGTCCGGCCCTTGCCGATCACCTTCCAGACCCAGCGCTGGCCGCTGCGGACGATGGCGTTCATCGTCGTCTCGGCCAGCTCCGCCCGGCGGCTGGCCGCCGCGTAGCTGAACAACAGGATGCAGCGCAGCCGCTCCCGGCGCTCCTGCGGCCAGCGCTTCACCGGGCCGGGCCCGGGCGGCTCGGCAACCGGTGAATCCGGAATCTGCCAGGTGTTTTCGTCGGAATCCAGAAAGCCGCGCAGCCAGCGCCAAAGCCCAACCGGAAAAGCCTTGCCGCCATCCTGGTTGTCCAGGGCGATGGCCTCCCGACGGCGTTGCCGCGCGTAGGCTTCGGGGCTGAGCTGGCGCTTCTCCAGCTCGTCGAGGGAGATCTCCTCGCCGGTGAGCCGGCCCAGCTTCATGCAAGGGTTGGCGGCCAGGTAGCCGCCCTCGTGCAGAAAGCGGAAGAAGCTGCGGATCGTCGTGTCGGCCCGGCGGCGGCTGCCAATGGCGAGCCCGCGCAGACGCGGCGCCTGCCCGTTGGCGGAGGCGGTCTCAAGCTTGAAGGGCATGTAGCCCGCCGGCCAGCCCTCGGACGGCAGGTAAGGCACCGCAAGCCACACCCGGAAGGCCTCCAGATCGCCCACGCTGGCGCTCGACAGCGGACGGCCACGGATATACAGCATGAAGGCCATGAAGCGCCGCAGCTCCTGCAGGTAAGCCTTGCGGGTGTGGCCGTTCTTGGCCCGGGTGTTCAGCCAGACGACGATCGCCTCGTGGTCGTTGTCCGCGCCCAGCACGTTGGCGGACAACGCCGCCCGCTGGGCACCCCGCACGCCCTGCAGATGCGCCGGGACCGGCAGCAATCCCGGCCTGACATCGTCTGCCGTGGCGTTGATGGGGGTCAGCGGATTCATCGAAGCCCTGCTTTCTTCAGACATGCGCGCCAGTTTTGATGAGATGGTTAATTGTATCGATAACAAACAAACTCGACACTATTAAAATAAATACGCAATAAAATTGCGCAATAACGCAATATATGAAACGATCTGAACACCCACTCAGCCGGGCTGCAGCAGCACCCGCAAACCGGCAAGAACCGGAAACAAAGCAAGGAAAGAACCGCCATGGCGAGCGCCGTCACCTACGAGATGGTCGAGGCCGTCTGCAACCACCTGGCCGCAACTGGCCAAAGCCCGACCTACCTGAAGGTGCATCAGCACCTCGGCAAGGGCTCGACGCGCATCGTGTCGGCCTACATCCGCCAGTGGCGGGAAGCCCACGCCCTCAGCCAGGCGCTGGAGCGCGACCCGCTGTTCGGAGAATGGCCCGAGGCCCTGCAGCTCAAGGCCCGCAGCCTGTTCGACGCCCTGCTGGCCCTCTCCGCCGAAGCCGCCAACGCCTCGGCCGACACCCAGCGCCAACGCTTTGAAGAACGCGAGCGGGAACTCGCCGCTGCCACACAGGCCGCCGATCAGCGCACCGCCGACGCCCACGCGCGCCTGCGCAGCGAACAGGCCGAAACCGAACGCCTGACGGCCGAGCTGAAATCCCTGCACGCCGCCGATCAGGCCCGCCAGGCCATGATCGCCGACCTCATCGCCCAGCGCGCCGAGCAGACCGCCCGGCTGGCAGAGGCCGCCGCACGGCTCGACACCCTGCGGGCCGAGCACGCCGCGCAGGTGCAGCAACTGGCCGACGCCGCAGTGGCCGAACGGCAGCGCCTGCTGGACGAAATCCGCCTGGAACAGGAACGCGCCGCGGGCGAGCGGGAACATCTGATGCGCCAGACCGACCAGCTACGCCAGGATCACGTGGTGGTGGTGGAAGAGTTGAAGCAGAAGCTGGTGAGGCTGGAGGGCGCGCTGGCCGGCCAGCGGCAGAAGAACGAGGCGCTGGAAACCCGCGCTGCGGCGCTGGCGTCGGCCCGTCAGCAGCTGGAAGGCGAAATGGAGAAACTCACCCGCCGGGCGGCCGGGCTGGAGGAAGAAGTGGCACGGCAGCAAACCCGCCAGGTGGCGGACGCCGCCCAGCTCGGCAGCCGGGAGGCCCAGCTTGCGATGCTGGCGCAGCAGCTCGGACGGGAAACGAAACGGGCGGAAGAGGCCGAAAAACGCCTGCTCACGCTGCTGCGGCAGGCCACCTCGACCGCTCCACCGGCGGCACCCGCACCAACGGGGCCGCAGGGCGACGGCGAAAGCTGATCGAACGGCGCCCGGGTCGTCCGCCCGGAGCGCCTGGAGGGACTTATTTGCGGCCGAACTTGTCGGCCAGGGCGGCCAGCTTGCGGGCGCGCTCCTGCTCGGCCGCAGCGGCTTCGGCGGCGGCCTTCTCGGCGCGACGCTTTTCGGCGCCGGCGCGGAAGTGCTCGCGCAGCAGCTGGGCCGCGTGGTCGCGCTGTTCGTCCGTTACGGCGTCGGACGGCGTGCCGTCGAGGTTGAAGCGGTTCGAGGCGCCCTGCATGGCCTTGAGGTAGGGAATCGACCGGGTATGGAAACCCATCGCCGGCCGCAGCAGCTTCTTGGCGAACTCGGGGCGGGCCGCCATCACCTGCTTGTCGATGCCGATGGCCAGCGGCTTGAATTCCGCAAACACCGGGAAGGCGGCGCGCAGGGCCTTGAGCATCTCCTTGGCGCTGCGGATCTCGGTGGAGGCGGTCGGGGTGGGGGTCGTAGTGTCCATCTATCGGTCGGCTGAAACTTGCGAGGCCCCGGATGTTAGCACTGTGGGGCGGCTTCGTCGTCAGATGGATGTCACAATATGCCAAAGGCGTCACCCTGGGCTGCCCCGCGGCCCGCGGACGGCGCAATTTCCGGGCCATCCGCTATAATCAGGCGCTCATCTCAACGGAGAACTTCTTGATGGGCTTTCTCGCCGGCAAACGCATCCTGATCACCGGATTGCTGTCCAACCGCTCGATCTCTTATGGGGTCGCCAAGGCGATGCACCGCGAGGGCGCGGAGCTCGCCTTCACCTATCAGAACGATCGCTTCGAGGAGCGCGTCACCAAGATGGCCGCCGAGTTCGGCAGCTCGCTGGTCTTTCCCTGTGATGTGCAGAGCGACGACGAGATCACCGCCCTGTTTGCCAAGCTCGGCCAGCACTGGGACGGCCTCGACGGCCTGGTGCATTCCATCGCCTTCGCCCCCGGCGAAGCCCTCGAGGGCGATTTCCTCGAAGGCGCCTCCCGCGAGGCCTTCCGGGTGTCCCAGGACATCAGCGCCTACAGCTTCGTGGCCCTCGCCAAGGCCGCCCGCCCCCTGATGAAGGGCTGCCAGGGCGCGCTGCTGACGATGACCTATCTCGGCGCCGATCGCACCATGCCCAACTACAACCTCATGGGGCTGGCCAAGGCCAGCCTGGAGGCCGCCGTGCGCTATACGGCGGTCAGCGTGGGGCCGGAAGGCACCCGGGTCAACGCCATCTCGGCCGGCCCGATCAAGACCCTCGCAGCCTCCGGCATCGGCAGCTTCGGCCGCCTGCTGGCCCTCAACGAGCACAACGCCCCGCTCCGCCGCAACGTCACCATCGAGGAAGTGGGCAACACGGCGGCCTTCCTGTGCTCCGACCTCGCCAGCGGCGTGACCGGCGAGATCATGTACGTGGATGCGGGCTTCAACATCACGGCAATCGGCAACCCAGAGCCCTTCTGAGCCCCTCCCCGCCTCAAAAAAATCCCTTGTAAACAAAGTTTTTTTGTTGGAACGAGCGGCAACCCCGCACCTGGGCCCGCCGTTTTCCGGCACGCCGGGTGCGCCCGTCGAGGCGTCCCCGTGATGACGGCGCTCCGGGGCTGGGCCTGGAGATCAGCGCCCTCGATACGGGTCCGCTGGACTTTCCGGCCACTTTTGACCATGTTGGCTGCCAGATGGCTTCTCACCGCGAGAGCGCCCCATGAGCACCGCCAGATGGACTGGATCCCCCTGGTGTGTCAGGCGCGGCTTGCGTCGATGCGGTGGTTCGCATCACGCGCATCACGCAGAGTGATCGGGCCCACGCACTGGCCATTCCGGAGCGCACCCTGACGAGGCGCAAGCGCGAGGGAGCCCTCTCCCCCGAAGAGCCGGCCAAGTTGTTGCACTTCGCCCGCGTGGTGGAGCGCGCGAAGACGGTCTTCGAGGAGGCCGATAGCGCCCTGAAGTGGCTCCAGGGCCCCAACGCGTCCCTCGGCGGTGTTACACCGCCGTCCCTGTTGGACACCCTCGGGCGTATCGAGCAAGGGGTGTTTGCCTGATGCGGAAGGGTGTCGCGGATCACCATCGCCCGCGTCGCCGGGACCGCCTTCAGCGGTGAAGGTGCCCGGCTCTAACGGCGGGCGCAGGAATCCGAAGGGCTGGGGCGTGGTTTACACCGCCGAACCCCAATCCCTGGCCCTGCTGGAACCGACGGGTACAGGACAACCCACTGCGCGCCCACTACGTCCTGGTTCCAGCCCAGCCTTCGGATCTGCCCGAGACACGCACCGAGAGCGGGCAGCAATTGCCCGACAACTGGCGCACCATCGCCGCCCGTGACCTCCTGCAAGCCCTTGAGCAGGCGTGGCTGCAGAGCGGGGAAGCGGTAGTCCTGAGCGTCCCCAGCGCGGGGCTCCCGGCCTCCCCTCCATAGGGATTTCGACCGCATCACGATTGGCGCGCTCCAGTCTCTGCAAATCCACACCCACCTGCTGCACATCTCGGCGAGCAGACGTAATCTGCGCTGGCGGCTCTACGCCCTCCTTCTGATAACGGGTTTGAAGGTGTCGAATGTTGAGCTTCCGACTCTTAATTGCATGAAATGAAAACAAGGGCGTAGCGAACCGAGCGGGCCCCACGACACCCACTGCACGCAACCTGCCGCCCGTCGCAAATGAAAAACCCCGGCAGTGCCGGGGTTTTCGCTGTGTTTCGGATCGCGCCCGAAAGGACGCGACGTACCGCAAATCACTCCCACTCTATTGTAAACAAGACATTTTTATCTTTTATATTCAATGGCTTATTTTCCTGCTAATTGGTAATACCATGAAAAATACCATGCTCAGAAAAGGCTTAACAATATTTTGAAAAATTG